>NZ_JBIAZS010000001.1:0-1265304 GCF_042899335.1 Streptosporangium sp. NPDC000095 | reverse complement strand
CCCGGTAGACGACCGGGTTGATAGGCTGGAAGTGGAAGCGCAGTAATGTGTGGAGCTGACCAGTACTAATAGGCCGAGGACTTGACCACAAAGCATCTTTTTTTGCTCGCGTCCACTAGGCAATTCTGAGACAACAAACGGTAGTGTTTGTGTGTTTCATAGGGTTACGGCGGTTATGGCGAAGGGGAAACACCCGGTTACATTCCGAACCCGGAAGTTAAGCTCTTCAGCGCCGATGGTACTGCACCGGGGACGGTGTGGGAGAGTAGGTCACCGCCGGACAATCTTTCATGAAAGGGCTCTCACCGTTTGGTGGGGGCCCTTTCGTGCTTTCCAGGGCCTTTTCTTTTCAACAGATCCCGGGTAACGGAGAAGCTCCGGCCCTCAAGGACCGGAGCTTCTCCGTCACACCGCTGTTTCCCGTCAGGGGGTGATGAAGAGACCGTCACCCACGGTTCGCTCCGCGCCGTCCGAAGGCCGGTTCACGGGCTTGTGGTTGACGACCATCACACTGGAGCCGCCACCGTCGAAGTTGATGGCCTGCTTGGCTCCCAGCCACCGCATCAGCTGGGCGGCCTCCACCATCGAGGCGCCCACGCTGACTCCGGGGTTGCGTCCGTCGACCGTGGCCAGGATGAGCCCGCCCGACTTGTCGACGCCGACCATCGTGCGTGGGTGACGCCGGAGCATCATGTTGATCGAGGCGTGCCCGTCGGCCGCCGCGGTGATGCGTACCCGGCCGTTCCTGACCAGCCCGACCCCGCCGCCCATGATGTGTGTCTCCGGGGTGAGCGGTATGGCCCGCTGCGTGCGCAGGTCGATGACCTTCCCGTCCACCTTCATCCAGGTTCCCTGCCCGTGCTCCTGGAGCCAGACGGCCGCCAGGCCGGTGCCGTGGAGCAGGTAGGTGCCCCGGGCGACGATGCCGCCGGCCTGACGGACCTTGATGACCCTGCCGTCGGCGGCGTTGACGACGACCTCGATGCCGCCGTCGGCTGCTGTCTTGCCGCCGAACTCCTCGGTGTAGAGGACGAGCTCTTCGGCCCCGGCGGCCCGGTTGATGCCGTTGATCTCGGCCTTCGTCCCGTCGGAGGAGATCGCGGTGACCGTGGTCTTCAGCTCGGTGATCCGCGCCTTGCGGCCCTGGGTGATGACGAGACCGCTGCGGCCCGGCACGGCCTCGCTGAGGAGCCTGCCGCCCACGACGGACACACCGACCGGGTCGCCCTGGAGCGCCTTGGCCGTGTGGATGTTGAAGAAGCCGCCGTTGACCCCGGCGATGGCGCCGGCCAGCTTCGACATCGAGCTGGTGCTCTCGCGCTTGGCCACGCTCTTGCCGACGCTCGTCTTGAAGGATCCCTTGAACAGCTTCGGGTTGACCATCAGCACGCGCATGTCCCAGGGACCGGTGGTGTCTGTGCCGTCGTCGCCGAGATAGTCGGTCTTGGCCCGGACACCGGCTGCCTTGAGCTCCTTCACGACCTTGTCGGCCTTGGCCCGCTGGCCGAACGACCACAGGCCGGTCCTCACCATGTAACGCTCCACGGCGGGAGCGTCCGAGGCGGCGGGTTGCACGATTCTCAGAATTTCAGGGGCGAATCCGGCGTCCTCCATCGCCTGGGCCACCGTCTGTGCGGTGACCAGGGAACCGGCGTCATGCCCGTTGGGCATAAGAGCGGAAACTGTCCACCCTTGGGTGGATTTGCCGTGTTTCACACTAAAAAGGGTAATTCCCGGTGCCACGCTCTGCTGCTGCTTCACCGGCGCCATGCTCACACCCAGCGGGAACGCGGAGGAGGGAAACCCGACACTCGCCTGTTTCGCCTCGGCGGGAACCGCCACGGCGGTGAGTGTCAGGGTCATCAATCCGGCGACAAGGTGTCGCGACATGTGCATCTCTCCCCGTTGGTCTCCGATTTCGTGAACCATCGTGCCGAGATCTACGGGTCAAGGGGAGGTAAACGGGTGAAACATCCCAAGAAAGTGTTGTTGCTCACGCTGGAGGTTCCGCGTACCTGATTCCGTCAGCCCACGCAGTGGTACACCTTGCGCAGCGTCTCGTGGACGATCCAGACGGTCTTGGCACCCTCGGCGAGCAGGCAGACCGATCCGGGCACGAGCTCCAGGGTGGCGCCGCCGTCGACTTCCAGTGTGGCGCGACCGGACAGGACCACGAACATCTCGTCACGTTCCACATCGACGACCGTGCCCGGTGTGATCTCCCAGATGCCTCGGCTCTGCCTGCCGTCCGGTGAGGACCACAACTCGATCGACGAGACGCGCGGAGAACCCGCCAGGATCTGGTGGGGCTCCAGCTCTTCCGGTGACAGCCGTACGTCGTCGGTGGGGACGGAGAACGCCCCGGCGGCGGCGACCATCCGGGTCAGATCGGCGGTCTCAGGAACGAAGATCTCGGGCATGGGGACCTTTCAGGAACGGGGACTGTCTCTCCGGAAGGACTCCAGAGCCAGGAGGGCGACGTGGAGGGAGAGACAGGATTCGACATCGTCCAGATCGGTGTCGAGGACGCGCTCCAACCTGCGGAGACGGTCGTAGAAGGCGGGTCTGGACAGATGGGCTCTCTGGGCGGCGACGGCCTTGTTGCGACCCGAGTCGAGATAGACCCGCAGGATCCCGGTGAGGTCGCCGCCGCGCTGGGCGTCGTGGGCGAGCAGTGGTCCGAGCTCGCGCTCCGCGAAGGTCTGCAGCCGGGCGTCGTCGCGCAGAAGATGGAGCAGTCCTCTCAGGCGAAGGTCGGGCAGCCGGTAGAAGGCGCGGCCGTCGGGGTGTCTGACGGCCACGTCGGAGACCTGCTCGGCCTCCAGGAAACTTCTCCGTACGTCGCGGATCGACTCGACCAGGGAGCCGGCGGCGAGGACGAAGGGGACGGTGAAGGCCGCGCGCAGGTGATCGGCGAGCGTGGTCAGCGCGGCCTCGGGGAGGACGCGCGGCGGAAGGGGGAGCAGGACGCCGACCCGATTCTGGTCCAGGGCGCCGACGAGGGCGGGAAGGCGGGCCTCGCGGCAGGCGGCGGCGGCCGCGTCCGCCAGCTCGCCGAGTTGGATGAGCTGCTCCTGGCCCTCGAGCGGCTTGTCCGCGGGCTCGGCCAGGCGGAGCACCACGCTGATGAGCTTGCGTCCGGTGAGCGACACACCGACCGCGCGGGCGCGTGCCGCGGCCTCCTCGGGGTCGGCGTACGCGTGGGTGAGGATTCCGGTGATGATCGTGCCGTGCGCCTGACGTTCCAGTGACTCCTGGTGGCGCTCCAGCAGGCGGCCCAGGGCGAGGGTGGTCGCGGCGCGCTCGGCGAGCACGATGTCGCGCGGCCCCGGCTCCGTGTCGCAGAGGATGATCAGGCGGCCCCAGTCCTGGCCGCGTGCGCCGACCATGGTGACCAGCCAGCCGGAGGCGGCATCGTAGGCGGTGCGCAGGTCGGGCGCGACCGCGCGGGAGCGGGTCTCCCAGCCCGCGAGCAGGGAGCCGGTGTCGCGGCCGGCGGTCTCGCAGGCCAGCACCTGGTGGGCGAGGTTCTCCAGCAATGCGGGGCGCCCGGACAGCCTCGTCACCTGGCCCAGGACATCCGCCGGAGAGGCGCCCTCGACCGACAGCTCGGTGAAGACCTCGTGCAGCTGCTCGGAGGCGCGGAGCTCCTCCAGCTGGATGTCGATGATCCGGGCGTGCACCGACTCGGTGATCTGCACGAACGGTGTCTCCCTGGCCAGGGTGACCAGAGGCAGGCCGTGCTCCTCGGCGGCGCGGACCACGGCGCCGGGCAGCTCCCCGATGAACTTGCGGCCCAGTTCCACGATCAGTCCCGAGGCGCCCACGGCGACGAGCTCGGCGATGTAGTCGGCGAGCTTGCGGGGATCGTCGGGCAGGGCGATGCCGGTGGTGAGCACGAGCTCGCCTCCGCGCAGCAGGTGCGCGATGTCGGTCACCTCGCCCACGTGCACCCAGCGCACCCGGCTGTCCAGCCGGTCGGCCCCCGCCACGACCCGTGGATTGCCCCGACGGACGGTGTCCAGGGCGAGGACGTCGGCGACGGTAGGGAGCACGTGTCGAGAATATCCGATCAGCATGTAAGCGCGAGGGGGTCACGCTTTACAGCCTGCTTGTCCCACCCTCCCCGCCACCTGCTTCCCCCGCGAGCGCGGTCACCGCTCGGCTCCCGTGGGGGCGGTCCAAGGATCGAAGACCCGCGCTGCGGCGGCCCTTACTCCATCGCCACCCCTCACCCGCTCTTGCGTGCCTACCGGCGTGACTCCCCGGTTTCTTCGATGTCCGCGCCGGGTGCCGAGCGGCTCCGAGGCGCCAGAGGTGGGGTGGCGCGGTTCAGGCGGGCATCCAGTCCGTCGAGGAAGCAGGTCAGGCCGAACTCGAAGTTGAGCGCCCTGGCGGAGTCGACGTCCATGCACCGGTACTCGGCGTAGCGGGCGGCCAGCTCGGGGTAGTCGGCCGCAGCCTTCTCCACCACGGGCTGCAGGGCCTCGTTCAGTTCGTTGGAGTCGAGGCCCGCTTTGGCGGTCATCGCTCGCCAGGAGATTTCGGGCGCGGTGACCCCGAGCACGTACGCCAGAAGCGTCGAGGCGGCGTGGTCCTGGTCGAGGCCGCGGAACCCGGCGTGGTCGAAGGTGGCGACGAGTCGGCTCATCATCCGCATCGCGTTGGGGCCGATGGCGGGGGTCGTCCCGATGTAGCTGATGACCCAGGGGTGTGCGAAGAGCGCCTGGCGGATGGAGTACGCGAAGGAGGAGGCGACGTTGCGCCAGGTGGTCTCCCGGACGTCCGGAATGTCGAACTCGCCGTAGACCTCGTCGAGGACCAGCTCAAGCAACTCGTCCTTGTTCGCCACGTGCCAGTAGATGCTGGTCGTCCCCGAGCCGAGCTTGGCGCCCAGGCGGCGCATGCTCAGTGCGTCCAGCCCTTCGGCGTCGAGCAGCTCCATCGCCGTGCGCACGATCTGCGTGCGGCTGAGGGTGGGACTCTTCGCGGTGCGCCGCTCACGGGTCCAGACGGAGCTGAATTGCTGTTCCACTCCTCAAGCATAAATCTTGTAGCACACTGTTCGAGTTTATCGTACGGTGTGCGAGTGGAATCGAACACTGTACGAGTCGAACGTGATCCGAGGCGCTGGTGGATCCTCGGAGTGCTCTGTCTGAGCCTGCTTGTCCTCGTGGTGGACAACACCGTCCTGAACCTGGCGATCCCCGCCCTCATGGTCGATCTGGGGGCGAGCCCGGCAGACATCCAGTGGATCATCGATGCCTATGTCCTGGTCTTCGCGGGGCTGCTGCTCACCTCCGGCAGCCTGTCGGACCGTTACGGTCGCAAGCGCTTCCTGATCATCGGTCTGGTGCTGTTCGGCGGCGCCTCGCTGCTCGCCGTGCTGGTCACCGAGCCCTGGCACCTGATCGGCGCCCGCGCGCTCATGGGCGTCGGCGGCTCCATCCTCATGCCGAGCACCCTGTCGATCCTGATCACCGTCTTCGACGACGAGGAACGCCGCAAGGCGATCGCCGCGTGGAGCGCGGTGGCGATGGTCGGCGTGATCGCCGGTCCCACGCTGGGCGGTTTCCTGCTCGAACACTACTGGTGGGGATCGATCTTCCTGCTCAACGTGCCGGTCGCGATCGTCGCCGTGATCGCCGCGGCGCTGCTGATGCCCGAGTCGCGCGGTCCGGCGAGAAGGCTCGACCCGGTCGGCGTCGTGCTGTCCACGACCGGCATGAGTGCCCTCGTCTACGTGGTCATCTCCGCGCCGACCGCGGGCTGGACCTCGGCGGAGTCGCTGGTCGCCGCCGGGCTGGCGGTGGTGGCGCTGGGGGCGTTCGTGATCTGGGAGCTCAGGACGGAGCACCCGATGCTTCCGCTGGAGCTGTTCCGCGACCGGAACTTCAGCGGGGCGTCGTTCTCGATCGTGCTGATGTCGTTCGGCACGGGAGCGCTGCTGCTGATGCTCACCCAGTACCTGCAGTTCGTGCTGGGCTACAGTCCGATGCGCGCCGGTCTCGCGCTGCTGCCGTACGCCGTGGCCGCCGCGGTGTTCAACGGGGTCGGCGCCGCGCTGGGGCAGAAGGTCAGCAACCGGATGCTGGTCGCCGTCGGCCTCGCCGTGATGGCCGGCGGGTTCGGGGTGCTCGCCGTCATGACCGCCGACACCGGGTACGGCCTGCTGATCACCGGCCTCATGCTGATGGGGGTCGGCGGGGGTCTGGCGGGACCCGCGGCCTACGCGACGCTGATGGGGGCGGTACCGCCCGCGCACGCCGGTGTCGGGTCGGCGCTCAACGACACCGTCCAGCAGGTCGGCATGGCGCTGAGCGTCGCCGTGCTCGGCAGCGTGCTGGCCGGGGTCTACACCGCGTCGATGCCCGACGACGCCCCGGCCGCCGCGCGCGAGTCGATCGGTGAGGCGCTGCGACTGGGGGACGGGGGAGTGATCGAGACCGCGCGTGAGGCGTTCGTCTCGGCCATGTCGTTCGGCTCCTGGGTGGGGGTCGGCTTCACCCTCGCCGCCGCCACGCTGGCGTTCCTGGTACTGCGCTCCGCGCCCGTGTCCGGGGCCGGTACGGAGGAAGGGCTGGTGAAGGCGGGGAGCTGAGAGGTCGTCCAGGTCGTCGGCCCCGTGCGGCTCGCGCCACGCCGAGGACGGCGCGAGCCGCACGGGGGCCGGGACGGGGCTCAGGTCGCCCGCGCTCCGGCGTGGGACGCGAGCCGCACGGGCTCCGCCGCGGGATGCGAGGGCGCCGTGGGATGCGAGCCGCACGGGCTCCCAGTGCCCCACGGCTTAGGTTTCAGGGATCGTTGCAACACCTGATCAGTTCAGGGGTTGCAGCGTTCGAGATTCGTGGCGTTCGGTCGCCGCAGGGGCGAAAGAAACTCCTGGCGCCAGCCAGTTGATCACCTGTGTTGCAACGCCCCCTTGAAACCGCCCGGCCGCGTCAGGGACCTTTCCCTGCGGAGCGGACGACCGCCTCCGGTGCCCCTCGGTGCCCTACCGCCCCAGGGTGAGGGTGATCCTCACGGGCAGAACCTGACAGTGTGCAGGGTTTGGCGGCGATATGCCGACATATTGTAGGTATGAGCGATGGCCCCGAGAGGCGATACTCGATGTATGTCGGACCTCCTTGCGCGCCATCGCGCGGTAATGCCCAACTGGCTGGCCCTTTACTACGACGAGCCCATCGAGATCGTCTCGGGCAAGGGAAACCGCGTCGTCGACGCGTCGGGCAAGAGCTATCTCGACTTCTTCGCGGGCATCCTGACCAACATGATCGGGTACGACGTGCCCGAGGTGCGCGAGGCCGTCGAGCGGCAGATCGCCACCGGTGTGGTGCACACCTCCACGGTCTACCTGCTGCGCGGTCAGGTGGAGCTGGCCGAGAAGATCGCGAGGCTCTCCGGCATCCCGGACGCGAAGGTCTTCTTCACCAACTCCGGCACCGAGGCGAACGAGACCGCTCTGCTGCTGGCGACCTACGCGCGTAAGTCCGACCAGGTGTTCGCCATGCGGCAGAGCTACCACGGCCGCTCCTTCGGAGCGGTCAGCGTCACGAGCAACCGCGCGTGGAAGAACAACTCGCTGTCACCGCTGAACGTGCACTTCCTGCACGGCGCCGACCGGCATCTCACCCGGTTCCGCGGCCTGTCCGACGCCGACTACATCGCGGCGTGCGTCGACGACCTGCGCCACGTGCTCTCCACCGTCGTCGCCGGCGACGTGGCGGCGCTGATCGCCGAGCCGATCCAGGGGGTGGGCGGTTTCACCATGCCTCCCGACGGGCTGTTCGCCGCCTACCAGGAGGTCCTCGACGCCGAGGGCATCCTGTTCATCTCCGACGAGGTGCAGACCGGCTGGGGGCGCACCGGCTCGGCCTTCTTCGGCATCCAGAACCACGGCGTCACGCCCGACATGATGACCTTCGCCAAGGGGCTGGGCAACGGCTTCGCGGTCGGCGGCGTCGTCGCCCGCGGCGACCTGATGGACAACCTCCACGCCGTGGGACTGGCCACCTTCGGCGGCAACCCGATCTCCATGGCCGCCGCCAACGCCACCCTGGACTACGTCCTCGACCACGACCTGCAGGCGAACGCCGCGAGGACCGGCGCCCTGATCATCGACGGGCTCCGTGCGGCGGCGCCGAGGCTGCCGATCGTCGGCGACGTCCGCGGCAAGGGCCTGATGTTCGCCGTCGAGCTGGTCGACCCGGCGACCGGCGAACCCTCGCCGGCCCTCGCCACCCGGTTCATGGAGGAGACCAGGAAGTCCGGCCTGCTCGCGGGCAAGGGCGGCCTGAAGGGCAACGTGCTCCGGATGGCCCCGCCGCTCACCCTCTCCCTCGACGAGGCCGCGGACGGCCTCGGGATCATCGTCAGCGCGCTCGAAACCATCAACGCCGAGGTCGTCTCGTGAAGAACGTCACCCACTGGATCGGCGGAGGCCCCGTCGAAGGCTCCGACCGTACTTCGGAGATCTTCGACCCCGCGACAGGGGAGGTCGCGGGCCGCGTCCACCTCGCGTCCGTGGGCGAGGTGGACGCGGCCGTGGCCGCCGCCGTCGAGGCCTGGCCCGCCTGGCGGGACGCCTCGCTGGTCAAGCGCTCGCAGGTGCTGTTCCGCTTCAGGGAGCTGATGTACGCCAACCGCGACGAGCTGGCCCGTCTCATCTCCGAGGAGCACGGCAAGGTCCACTCCGACGCGCTGGGCGAGGTCGCGAGGGGCCTGGAGGTCGTGGAGTTCGCCTGTGGCATCCCGCACCTGCTCAAGGGCGGTTTCTCCGAGGGCGTCTCCACCCGGGTCGACTCCTACTCGATCCGGCAGCCGCTGGGCGTCGTGGCCGGGATCACCCCGTTCAACTTCCCGGCGATGGTGCCGATGTGGATGTTCCCGATCGCGATCGCCGCGGGCAACGCCTTCGTCCTCAAGCCGTCGGAGAAGGACCCCTCGGCGTCGCTGCTGATGGCCGCGCTGTGGAAGGAGGCCGGGCTGCCCGACGGCGTCTTCAACATCGTCCAGGGCGACAAGGTGGCGGTGGACCGGCTGCTGGAGCACCCGGACGTGCGCGCGGTCTCGTTCGTCGGGTCCACGCCCATCGCGAGGTACGTCTACGAGACCGGCACCTCCCACGGCAAGCGGGTCCAGGCGCTCGGCGGCGCCAAGAACCACATGCTCGTCCTGCCCGACGCCGACCTCGACCTCGTCGCCGACGCGGCGGTGTCGGCCGGTTTCGGCTCGGCGGGGGAGCGCTGCATGGCGATCTCCGTCGTGCTCGCCGTGGATCCGGTCGGGGACGAGCTGGTCGACAAGATCGTCTCTCGGGTCTCCGCGCTCACCGTCGGTCCCGGCGGTGACCCGTCCTCCCAGATGGGACCTCTCGTCACCGGGGTCCACCGCGACAAGGTCGTCTCCTACCTCGACCTGGGCGTTTCCGAAGGCGCCAAGCTCGTCGTGGACGGCCGCCTGACCCCCGTCCTCGGGGGCGGCGCCGCCCAGGACACGGCCGGATTCTGGCTCGGCCCCACGGTCCTCGACCACGTGGCCGCCGGCTCCCGGGTCCACCGGGAGGAGATCTTCGGCCCGGTCCTGTCGATCGTCCGCGTCTCCTCGTACGAGGAGGGCCTGGAGCTGATCAACGGTGGTGAGTTCGGCAACGGCACCGCGATCTTCACCAACGACGGCGGCGCGGCCCGGCGTTTCCAGAACGAGGTGGAGGTCGGCATGATCGGCATCAATGTGCCGATCCCGGTGCCGATGGCCTTCTACAGCTTCGGCGGCTGGAAGGCATCGCTCTTCGGGGACACCCACGTCCACGGGGCCGAGGGCGTGCACTTCTACACCCGGGGCAAGGTCGTCACCTCCCGATGGCTCGACCCGAGCCACGGTGGCGTCAACCTCGGCTTCCCGACCAACGGGTAGCCTCCGACCCGCGAGGCCCGCGCCCCTCCTGCCGGGGCGTGGGCCTCGCGTCTTTTTCCGCCCCTTTCTCGGTGCGACATGCGGACACCCGGGGTGGGCGCGGGCCGGTAGGCTCCCGGGCAGGTCGGTGGCGATGTCGGGAGGAAACCTCGTGGGCCTCGTGGGCAGGGACAGGCTTCGCCTGGCGCGGCTGGGAGCGCTGCTCGGAGTGGGCGTGCTCGCGCTCGCCGCCTGCGCCCAGGCGGGGGCCACGACCACGGCGAGGCCGATGCGCGGCCCCTCGTCCTCCGCGACACCCGTCACCCCCTCCGCGACGCCCACCGCCGCGACCCGTGCGGCCAGTCCGAGCCCGACGCCTTCGCCGTCCATCGGCGAGGGCGAGGGCACGCTGCGGGTGCTCACCTTCCAGGGGTACGTCGAGTACGGCGGGACCAGTTCGCAGGTCAACTGGCTCACGCCCTTCGAGCGGGAGAGCGGCTGCGTCGTCAAGCTCGACCGGGTCCGTACGAGCGAGGAGATGGCCGTCAGGTTCGCCACCGGCGCCTACGACGCCGTCTCACCCGCCCCCGACCTGGCGGGGCTGCTGGTGGCGCAGGGGAAGGTGGCGCCGCTGGAGACGGCGTTGGTCGACGACTACCGGCGGATCCCCAGGCGGCTGCGCGAGCTGCCCGGCCTGCGCGAGGACGGCAAGGTCTACGGCATCCCCTACCTGTGGGGGGTCAACCGGGTCCTCTACGAGGAGGGCAGGCCCGAAGGGCCGTCGGCGCTCTACGAAACGTCCTCCGCGGCGATCAGGAACAGCCCGCTGAGCATCGCCGACGCCGCGCTCGCCCTCGGCGGGAGGCGTCCCGGGTCGAAGACCGAGGATCCGTTCCAGCTCACTTCCGCGCAGCTCGACGCCGCCCTGAGGCTCCTCGCCGAGGGCGAGGGTCCCGACCGGGTTTACTGGGACGGCTCACTCGACCTGGTCAGGGCCCTGTCGGCGGGACCGGTGCGGATCGCCCAGGCACTCCCATACCACCTGGACCTCTTCCGGCGCGCGGGCCGGCCGATGAAGGCGCTGGAGGGGGTGCCGATGACCGGGTGGGTCGACTCGTGGATGCTCGCGGCGAAGCCCGCCAGCCCCAACTGCGGCTACCGGTGGCTGAACTGGGTGAGTTCGGCGTCGGCGCAGCGCCCCGCCGCGGCCTGGACCGGGCTGGCCCCGGCCAATCCGGAGGCGTGTGGCGGTCACGCCCGTCGGATGTGCGAGATCTACCACGTGCGAGACAGCCGGTGGCTGCGCGATGTCGTCTTCGCCACCCGCCCGACGCGCGATTGCGGGGGTCGTGGTGGGGAATGCACCGATTACACCGAGTGGGCGGAGCGCTGGAAGCAGCTCCTGAAGTGACCGGTTTCCCGCCGGTCCGAGCGTGAAGGGCCGCGGGCCCGTCCTTCCCTCCTCGTGACACTCGTCTCCAGCCATGCCCGCATATCTCGCGTTTTGCCGCGCTTTTCGTTGTCGTGATCGTGTTTGGCGATGGATTCGATGGGAAAATCATGGCCTCAATATCGACTGGTTGACCAGTCAGTGGGTAGTCTGGTCGCCATGAGAATCCTTCTTGTTGGAGCGGGCGGCGTCGGTTCCGCCGTCGTGCCGATCGCCGCACGCCGAGATTTCTTCGAACACATCGTGGTCGCCGACTCCCAACAGGACCGGGCCACCGCCGTCGTGGCCAGGATCGCGGACCCGCGCTTCAGCGCCATCGGACTGGACGCCTCCGACCGGGTGGCGGTCGAGGCCGCCCTCGCCGAGCATCGCTGCGACGTGCTCTTCAACGCCGTGGACCCCCGCTTCACCATGTCCCTGTTCGAGGCGGCGCTCAACGCCGGGGCGCACTACCTCGACATGGCGATGTCGTTGTCGCGACCGCACCCGCGCAGGCCGTACGAGCTGACCGGGGTGAAACTCGGCGACGAGCAGTTCGCCCTCGCCGAGGCCTGGCGGCGGAAGGGCGGCCTGGCGCTGGTGGGGATGGGGGTGGAGCCGGGGCTCGCCGACGTGTTCGCGCGCTACGCCGCCGAGCACCTGTTCCGGAGCATCGAGGAGATCGGCATCCGCGACGGCTCCAACCTGGTGGTCGACGGCTACGACTTCGCGCCGACGTTCTCCATCTGGACGACGATCGAGGAGTGCCTCAACCCGCCGGTGATCTGGGAGAACGGCGGCTGGCACACCACCGAGCCGTTCAGTGAGCCCGAGGTGTTCGACTTCCCCGAGGGGATCGGGCCGGTCGAGTGCGTCAACGTCGAGCACGAGGAGGTGCTCCTCGTGCCCCGCTACATCGACGCCAAGCGGGTGACGTTCAAGTACGGCCTGGGTGAGGAGTTCATCGGGGTCCTGAAGACCCTGCACAAGCTCGGCCTGGACAACGCGGACAAGATCAAGGTGGGGGGAGTCGAGGCCTCGCCGCGCGACATGGTCGCGGCCAGCCTGCCCGACCCGGCCACCCTCGGCGACCGGATGCGCGGCAAGACCTGCGCCGGGACCTGGGTGAAGGGTGTGGGCAAGGACGGCCGGCCGCGCGAGGTGTATCTCTACCACGTGGTCGACAACGAGTGGTCGATGCGGGAGTACGGCTGCCAGGCCGTGGTCTGGCAGACGGCCGTGCACCCGGTGGTCGCCCTGGAACTGCTGGCCACCGGTGCCTGGTCGGGCAGTGGCGTGCTCGGCCCCGAGGCGTTCGACGCGGTGCCCTTCCTGGAGTTGCTCAACGCCTACGGCTCGCCGTGGGGCATGCGCGACGAGAGCACCGAGAGCGCTAAGACGCTCCTGTCCGCCTGAGGGCCCTCCCCGCCGTCTCCTCGGCTTACTTCGTAAAGGCGTTCCGGGGATTCCGGCCGCATCGGCTTCGCGAGGGTGATCGGGGTGCCGACGGAGGCCGCGGCCGTACCGGTGATCAACCGGTGCGGGGCCGCGGACTCGCACCGGTTGTCGAGAAGAGCTCAGAAGAAGGCCACGCGCCGGGGCCGGGAGCGGGCGTCGTCCTGCTGCGGTAGCAGCGCGTCGGCGCACTCCGGGCAGGCGAAGAGGGCCGTGCCGTCGGGGAGGCGGCCGATCCTGGTCCGCGGGCGAGGCCACTTCTTGTGGCAGGCCACGCAGGCGTCGCCCTCACGCTGGGTGCGGGTCAGTCCGTCGGGATCGAAGGTCATCGTGGCGTGTGCCGTGCTGGGTGGCCTCCAGTTCATCGTGTTCCTTTCAGCGCGGAGACCCCGCCTTGAGGCGTGGGAAGGAAACGCGGCAAGGCGCCGTACGGGTTGGTGGCGTGCGCGTGCGGTGGCGATGGCCGAGCCGCCTGCGCATCCCCGCACCACCCTCGCCGCCGGGCCGGCGGTGAGAGAAAACGCCTGTGGAGCCGGGGTGGGACCTCAGAGGGGAGAATTTCTCTCCTGGCGGGCAACTGGCGGTGAAGCGGGAGACCCACCCGTGAGGGGTGGAATCCCCTGGCTTCGGTCGTGGGGAGGAAGCCGATCACATTCCTCCAGCGTGGTGACTCCTTGTTCTCTCCCGTGGCTCGGCCGCGAGGAGGACGTCGGCACGTTTCCTGTCTTGATCGCGTACTTTCATATCGGAACCGTTATAACGCGGTCACGACCCGTGATCGCTGTGGCGGATGTCAAGCGGTGGTTAAATCACGGCCTACATGCGGGCCGTATAGCGGCAAAAGGGACACTCGGCATCAAGCCGGGTGCCCCTTTTGGTGTGTTCTAAACAGTCAGGCCTCGTTCACGGCCTTCTCCAGAATCGCGAGACCCTCCTCCAGGAGGTGATCGGGGATGACCAGTGGCGGCAGGAAACGCAGCACGTTGCCGTAGGTGCCCGCGGTCAGCACGAGCAGACCCTCCGCGTGACACCTTTTCGCGATCTCGCCCGCCGCGGTGGGGTGGGGCTCGCCGGTGCCGGGCACGACCAGCTCGATGGCGATCATGGCGCCTCGGCCGCGTACGTCGCCGATGATCGGGTTTCTCCTCGCCATGGCGCGCAGCCGCGGAAGCATGGTCTCGCCGATGCGGCGGGCCTTCCCGATCAGGTCGTCGGCCTCGATGGTCTCCATCACGCCCAGCGCGGCCTCGCAGGCGAGCGGGTTGCCGCCGTAGGTGCCGCCCAGCCCGCCGACGTGGACCTTGTCGAGGATCTCGGCGCGGCCGGTGACGGCGGCGAGCGGCAGGCCGCCCGCGATGCCCTTCGCGGTGACGATGATGTCGGGCACGATGCCCTCGTCCTCGCAGGCGAACAGGTGGCCGGTGCGGCAGAAGCCGGTCTGCACCTCGTCGGCGACGAAGACGATGCCGTTCTCGCGGCAGAACTCCAGGATCCTCGGCAGGAAGCCCTTGGCGGGCTCGATGAAGCCGCCTTCGCCCGCGATCGGCTCGATCACCACGGCGGCGACGTTCTCGGCGCCGATCTCCTTGGTGATCTGGTCGATCGCCTGGGCCGCGGCCTCCTCCGCGCAGTTCTCCGGGCCGGTGGGCCAGCGGAACGGGTAGGCGAGCGGTACCCGGTAGACCTCGGGCGCGAACGGGCCGAAGCGGTGCTTGTAGGGCATGTTCTTGGCCGTCAGCGTCATCGTCAGCAGGGTCCGGCCGTGGTAGCCGTGCTCGAAGACGACGACCGCCTGGCGGCCGGTGGCGTGGCGGGCGACCTTGACCGCGTTCTCCACCGCCTCGGCGCCGCTGTTGAGCAGGAAGGTGCGCTTCTCGTGGTCACCGGGGGTGATCTCGTTGAGTTTCTCGGCGACCCGCACGTACGACTCGTACGGCGTGATCATGAAGCAGGTGTGGGTGAAGTCCGCCACCTGCCTGCTCACCCGCTCGACGACGCGCGGGGCGGAGTTGCCGACACCGGTCACCGCGATGCCGGATCCGAAGTCGATCAGAGAGTTGCCGTCGGCGTCGACCACGACACCGCCCCCGGCGTGCGTCACGAAGACGGGCAGCGTGGTGCCGATGCCCGGTGGTACGGCGGCCTGCTTGCGCGCGAGCAGTTCGCGGGACCTCGGGCCGGGAATCTCGGTGACGAGGCGGCGCTCCTGCGGAAGCGAGGGGCCGCCCTCGGTGACGGTGCTCATGATGTGAAGCTATGTCGCCGATGCCGGTGTGCCGATGATGCACTATGGCAAAATTGCGAAGAGCAGAATAGACATAACGTACAAAAAAGGGGGTGGGGATGGCGCCGACGCTGAACACCGTCGTACGGCGGCTCGCCCTCGGGCTCGTGGTCCTCACCGGGCGGGAGGCGCTCGACCGGCCGGTGCGCTGGGTGGCGGTCAGCGAGCTGGAAGATCCCACCCCGTTCCTCGAGGGCGGCGAACTGGTTTTGACCACGGGCATGCGCCTGGACGCCCGCAACGCCGGCCCCTACGTCGAGCGCCTGGTCGCCAGAGACGTCGCCGGACTCGGGTTCGGCGTCGGACTCGGGCACGAGACGATCCCCGAGGCACTGGTCGAGGCCGCCACGCGGGCCGGGCTGCCGCTCGTCGAGGTGCCGCGCGACACCCCGTTCGTCGCCATCGGCAAGGCGGTGAGCGAGCTGATCGCCGCCGAGCAGTACGACGAGCTCAGCAGCGCCTTCGCCGCCCAGGGCCGCCTCACCCGTGCCGCGCTGCGCCCGGAGGGCCCTCGCGCGGTGATCGACCGCCTCGCCCGCGAGCTGGGCGGCTGGGCGATCCTGCTCGACGAGGCGGGGGCCGTACGACATCTGGCGGGCAGAGGCGCCGCCGCGGCGGCCGGAGACCTCGGCCCCGAGCTGGAACGGCTGAGAAGGATCACGAGTCAGGGCGCTCCCGCGAGCGTCGCCCTCTCCTCACCCGAGGAACACGTCATCGTGCGGCCACTGGGAGCCCGTCGGGTGAGGGGATTCCTCGCCGTCGGCATCGGCCGGTCCTTCACCCCGGTCGCGCACACCGTGGTCAACGCCGCCGCGTCCCTGCTCACACTCGCCGTCGAGCACGGTGTGGAGCACCTGGCCGCCGAACGCCGGGTCCGCTCCGCGGTGCTGCGGCTGCTGCTGGCCGGGCAGCCGGAGGCCGGGCGCGAGACGTTGGAGCGGCTGGGGGAGCGACTCGCCGGCGAGCCGCTGGTGGCGATCGCCTGCGCCGGTGAGCCGGAGGCGGTGCTCGAGGCCGCGGGGGCCGAGTTCGCGGCGGCCGACGGCGACAGGGTGGTCCTGCTGGTCCCGCCCGCGCGGGCCGACGCCGTGGCCGCGACGCTCGGAGAGTACGGCCCCGTCGGGGTCGGCGAACCGGTGGGTCTCGACGACCTGCGCGCGGGACTGGAGCAGGCCGACCGGGCGCTCGCCGCGGCCGGGCGCGGCACCGCGCCGGTGGCGCGCTTCGCCGACCTGGCGGGGCAGGGGCTGCTCTCCCTGCTCGACCCCGGCGTGGCGGAGGCGTTCTCCTCCGCGCTGCTCGCCCCGCTCAGGGAGTACGGCTCGCGCGCGGATCTGCTCGGGTCCCTGCGCGTCTACCTGGACTGCAACGGCCACTGGGACGCGGCGGCGCAGCGGCTCGGGGTGCACCGCCACACTCTGCGCTACCGCATGCGCCGGGTGGCGGAACTGGTCGGACGTGACCTTGAGGACCCCGCCGTCCGCGCCGAACTCTGGGTCGCCCTCGCCGTCGCCAGGTGAGGGCGGGGTCAGTCGCGGTCGACGACCAGATAGCGGGAGATGACGGCATAGGTGACCGTTTCGTAGGTGGCGCTGTCGCGCAGGTGCCCGGCACGTTCCAAGCCGATCGCGCCCTGGGCCGCGGCCCACACGGCGTCGGCGATCTTCCTGGGCTGGGTGGGGACGATGTATCCCGCCGAGATGCAGTCCGCGATCACCCGATCGACGATGTTCAGCGCCGCGCGGGCGAGGGTCCTGGCCCGCTCGCTCGGCACGAAGCCGGGGATCGCGCGCTCGAACATCAGGGCGTAGTAACCGGACTCGTCCAGCGCGACCTCCCGGTAGACGGGACCCAGCGCGATGAGGTGCTCCAGGGCGTCCTTGCGCGAGGGCACGGCCTCCAGACGGCGCCGGAAGCGCTCGAAGCCTTCCAGGTACAGCGCCTCGGCGAGGCCCTCCTTGCTGCCGAACATGGTGTAGACGACGGTCGTCGAGCATCCCGCCTCGGTGGCGATGCGACGCATCGAGAGGCTCTCCGGCCCGATGGTGACCAGCAACTGGCTGGCGACGTCGAGCAACCTGGCACGAAGCTCGTCCTGAGATGCCCGCTCACCGACAAGGTAGGCGCCCTGAAGGCCGCGCGGCGCCGAGAAGGTCATGCGCCCACGCCCTTCCGCTCTCATCGTCATCCGGTGACTTAGCCACGGTGAAGATCATTCAAACCGGTGCCTTGTAAGGAATATCCCCGATTACCCCTGTTTTCGTTACAGGGCACGGGCGGGCGGTTTTATGCGGAACGGCGTGCCGTCGCGAGGCTGTTGTGCGGAGTGGAGTAAGGCCGCTCCCATGCCGGTGACATAGCGTCTGGATATGGACGTGCGCCCCTTCTGGCTCGCCGGACGCCCCGCCAAGGGCGAGACCGAGCTCACCGTGACCAACCCGCATGACGGCCGCGTCGTCGCCGTCTGCTCCGTGCCGACCGACGGCCAGGTCGAGGAGGCCGTGGCCGCCGCGGCGGCCGTGCGGAAACAGGCCGCCGCGCTTCCGATCCACGTACGGGCCGAGGCCCTCGCGCACGTCTCGCGTCGCCTCGCCGAGCGCGCCGACGAGATCGCCGCCCTGATCACCGCCGAGAACGGCAAGCCGATCTTCTGGGCCCGCGGCGAGGTCGGCCGGGCGATCTCCACCTTCAGGTTCGCGGCCGAGGAGACCCGCCGTCTCGGTGGCGAGACCGTGCGCCTGGACACCGAGGCCGCCTCCGCGGGCCGCCTCGCCTACATCTCCCGGGTCCCGCACGGCCCGATCCTGGGCATCAGCCCGTTCAACTTCCCGCTCAACCTGGTCGCGCACAAGGTGGCCCCGGCCATCGCCGTCGGTGCCCCGATCGTCCTCAAACCCGCACCGGCGACGCCGGTCTCCTCGCTGGTCCTGGGCGAGATCCTGGCCGAGACCGACCTGCCGGAGGGCATGTTCTCCGTGCTCCCCGTGTCCAACGACCGCGCCGGTGCCCTGGTCGAGGACCCGCGCCTACCGGTCGTCTCCTTTACGGGTTCGGCCCCCGTGGGGTACGCGATCATCGACCGGGTCCCGCGCAAGCACGTGACCCTGGAACTCGGCGGCAACGCCGCCGCGGTCGTGCTCGCCGACGCCGACCTCGACTGGGCCGCCTCGCGGATCGCGCTGTTCTCCAACTACCAGGCCGGTCAGAGCTGCATCGCCGTACAGCGGGTGATCGTCGAGGCGTCGGTCCACGACGACTTCGTGGCCCGGCTCGTCCCGGCCGTCGAGGCCCTGGTCACCGGTGACCCCGCCGACGAGAAGACGCAGGTCGGCCCCCTCGTGTCGGCCGAGGCCGCCGAGCGCGTGGAGCAGTGGGTCGGCGAGGCCGTCTCCGCGGGCGCCCGCCTGCTGACCGGCGGCACCCGCGACGGCGCCACGTTCGCGCCGACCGTGCTCGCCGACGTGCCGGCCGACGCCAAGGTCTCCCGCGAGGAGGTCTTCGGCCCGGTGATGGTCGTTCAGAAGGTGTCCGGTGTGGACGAGGCGTTCGCCGCGGTCAACGACTCCAGGTACGGCCTGCAGGCGGGGGTGTTCACCCGCGACCTCGACCACGCCTTCCGCGCCAACCGGGAGCTGGAGGTCGGCGGTGTGATCATCGGTGACGTGCCGTCGTACCGCGCCGACCAGATGCCGTACGGAGGGGTCAAGGACTCGGGCGTCGGCCGCGAGGGACTTCGCTCGGCGATCGCGGACTTCACCTACGAGAAGGTGATGGTCCTCACCGGCCTCACCCTCTGACGGGCCGGGGCCCGACCCGCGCGCCGCCGATCCGCCCTTCCGAGGCTCATCAGGGGCACCGGCCCGAACTTTCGACGGGCCGGTCCCGGCGCCACAGGCCCGGCCTTCCGCGGCCGGTTCCGGCTCTCGGTGCCGTCGAAGCGACCTTGCGACGCTCTCGGCGCGGTCTCAGCGCCGAGGTCACGACGCGGAGGCCGTGGCGTAGAGGGCCTTGGCCGAGTCACCGAAGTAGGGGCCGTACATGGTGCGGCGGTCGTCGCTGTACTTGAAACTGCTGACCGAGACGATCGTGCCCCGGCCGGTGGAGGCGTCGAAGCCGCTCAGCCAGGGACCCCCGCTGGATCCGGCGGTCATGTCGCAGCGCATGCCCTGGTCGCGGGTCTGCCCGTTCGGGTCGTCGCGGAGCGGGCCCGCGCAGTAGACCAGGTGCTCGCCGTCGTAGGGCGCGTCGGCGGGAAAGCCGAAACCGCTCGCGAGGCGCCCCCTGGGAACGCCGAAGGCGATGTCCTGGCCGCCGACGACGTCGCCGAGGTGCCTGCCGCCGCTGGTGGCGACCGCCACCATGCCGATGTCGTGGCTGTCGTCGCCCTCACGCGACCAGGGGCCCGCGACGAACATGCGGCGCGCGGTGTACTGCCCGTACGGGCGGCGGCCCTGGCTGTAGCCGGGGACGAAGGTCCAGTTGTCGGCCCAGGCGCCGGTGCCGTCCTTGACGCAGTGGCCGGCGGTCACCACCAGATCCTTGTTGGCGCTCCTGACCGAGCTCGCCGAGCACACGAAGTCGCTGCCCTTGATGGTGAGGAACACCCGTCCCGTGGTGCGTGCCACCGCCCCGCCGGAGGTCCACCGGGCGCCGGCGGTGCGGGACACGGCGCCGCGCGATCTCTGGCGGGGGACGACCCCCCGACCGGTGGCGGAGAGCCGCCCGAGCGTTCCGGCGACCTTGTCGAGCCGGTCGAAGGGGGTCGCGGAGGCCATCCGGCGGGGGGTCCAGTAGCCGAGCAGGCGCTCCCGCTCCGACGCGGTGGGAGCGGGCGCGTGCTCGACGACGTCCGGAGCACCGGACGTCGCGACCGTCGCGGGTTTCCCCGTCGTCTCCGTCGTCCCGGCCTTCTCCGCCGTCTCCGCGAAGGGGTGGACGGAGGGCTTCGCGGACCGTTTCCCGAACTCGGTGACCGCCTGCCAGATGGCCGTCGCGCCGGGCATCGGGGCGCTCAGCGACCCGGCGAGGAGCGAGGCGGCCGCAAGCAGGGGGAGGCTTGAGGTCATGAAACCCGAGTTTGCACTACGTGTGGTGTTCCTGTGATTACTTTTGGTGAATATCAGGGGGTGCCGGTGGTCTGGGCCGCCTCGTAGACGGCCCGCGCCTCGGCCCCGAAGTAGGGACCGAACATCCAGCCCTCGGCGAAGCCGTACTTGAAGCTGTTCACCGAGTTCAGGGTGCCGAGGCCGGTGCTCTCGTTGAAGTCGAGGAACCAGGGTCCGCCGCTCGACCCGCCGGTCATGTCGCAGTTCAGCCCGATGTCGCGGGACATCAGGAAGTCGTCGAACGCGCGCCCGGAGCAGTAGACCAGTTTGGAACCGTCGTACGGGGCGGCGGCCGGGTAGCCGAAGGAGTGCATCTGCCGGCGTCGCGCCTGGTTGAAGGAGACGCCCTGGCCGCCGACCACGTCGGTCAGCGATTTGCCGTTCAGCGGGGCCACCACGGCCGAGGCCACGTCGTAGTTGATGTCCTCGCTGTTGTTCCACTGCGGGGTGGTGTAGAGGGTGGTCGCCACCCACGTGCCGTAAGGCCGGTCGCCGTTCTGGTAGCCGGGCACGAAGACCCAGTTGCCGTGGAAGGCGCCGCCCATCCTCACGCAGTGCCCCGCTGTGATCACGGTGCTCTTGTTCTCGCTGGTCACCGCGCTCGCCGAGCACGAGGCGTTGCGGCCCTGGTAGGTGAAGAAGACCCGGCCCGCGGTCTTGACGATCGCCCCGCGACGGGTCCACGCCGCGCCGGTGGAGGCGCGGGCCGCCGCCGAGCCCCTGGTGACCGTGACGGCGTCGCCGTCGGGCTCGGTCGCGGGGACGGAGACGGGGTCGGCCGCGGTCTGGGCCGCGATCGCCCCCGCGGTGAGCCGGGCGCCGTCCTTCTCGGGGACGAGGGCGGCGAGCGGCTTGGCCGCCTCCATCTTCGCCTCGGTCCAGTAGCGCTGGACGGTCTGCTGTTCCTTCTTGGTGTCGGCCGCCTCCTCCTCGACCGGCTGGGGAACGGCCCGCGCCGGGGTGACGCCGCTCCCGCTCCTGCCCGCCGCGCCCGCCGGGGTGTCCAGCCTGGCACCCGTCGTGGCCTCCACGGTGGCGCCGTGCGCGACCGTCGCGGAGAGCAGTGTGCTTCCCGCGATGGCGGTGAGAACAGGGATGAGTCGTGCCGTGCGCCGCATATGTACCTCCCGAGGGCCTGTCACTGCTCCGGGAAGCTAGTGCGCTGTACGTATGCATTTCTCAGGCTTTACAACTATTGATATGACGAAATTCGGACTTAAATGCTGCCTTTTATCGTGTGCTCCACGGCTAACAGTTTTTCGCCGCGATCCTGCCTGATCAACACTGACGTACGCCGATCCGGATTGATCAATCCTGGTACGGCCAATTCGACGATCCCCCGGGCGTTGGATCGCGGACAGGGGGATTCACCCCGGTGCGACCGATTCGACAGCGCGGTCCGAGCCGGGAGAATGGGGCGGTGCAGCCAGACACCGTTCGCTCCGTCGTCCTGCTCGGCTCGACCGGGTCCATCGGGACCCAGTCCCTCGACGTCATCGCCCGCAACCCCGGCAGGTTCCGGGTGGCCGCGCTGGCCGCCTACGGTGGCCGGATCGACCTGCTGGCCAGGCAGGCGGCCGAGTTCCGGCCCGACGTGGTCGCCGTCGCCGACCCCTCCGCGCTGCCGCGGCTGCGGGAGGCCCTGGCCGCGCACGGGGTGGGCTCGCGGGTGCTGGCCGGCCCCGAGGGGGTGGCCGAGGCCGCCGCCTGGCCCGCCGACGTCGTACTCAACGGCATCACCGGGGCTCTGGGGCTCACCTCCACGCTGGCCGCGCTCGAGGCGGGCCGGGTGCTCGCGCTCGCCAACAAGGAGTCGCTGATCGTCGGCGGGCCGCTGGTGAAACGCCTGGCCAAACCCGGCCAGCTGATCCCCGTCGACTCCGAGCACTCCGCGCTGGCCCAGTGCCTGTGGGCGGCGGGCCCCGCCGGCCCCGACGCCTCCGCCGTGCGCCGCCTGGTCGTCACCGCGAGCGGCGGCCCCTTCCGCGGCAGGTCGCGCGCGGACCTCGCGGACGTGACCCCCGAGCAGGCCCTCGCCCACCCCACCTGGTCGATGGGGCCGGTCATCACGGTGAATTCCGCCACACTCGTCAACAAGGGCCTTGAGGTCATCGAGGCCCACCTGCTCTTCGACATCGGCTTCGACCGCATCGAGGTCGTCGTCCACCCGCAGTCGGTCATCCACTCGATGGTCGAGTTCGTCGACGGCTCGACCATCGCCCAGGCCAGCCCGCCGGACATGCGCCTGCCCATCGCCCTCGCCCTCGGCTGGCCGGAGCGGGTCGCCGACGCCTCCGCCGCGGTCGACTGGACCGCGGCGCACACCTGGACGTTCGAGCCGCTCGACGAAGAGGCCTTCCCCGCCGTCGCGCTGGCCAGGCAGGTCGGCAAGGCCGGCGGCACCGCCCCCGCCGTCTACAACGCCGCGAACGAGGTCTGTGTCGAGGCCTTCATGTCCGGGCGCCTGCCGTTCCCCGGCATCGTCGACACCGTGGAGGCGGTGCTCTGCGAGCACGAGGTGACCGAGGCCGCCTCCGTCGCCGAGGTGCTCGACGCCGACTCCTGGGCGAGGATACGGGCACGCGAGCTCACTGGGACTGCCTAGACTGATGGGTGTCGTCGACTCTTCAAGGGCTGAAAATGACTTCTGTTGCTCTCGGAATCCCGTCCGTCAGGACCAGGCCGATCGCCGAGCGACGCGTATCCCGTCAGATCATGGTCGGCTCCGTCCCCGTGGGCGGGGACGCGCCGGTCTCCGTCCAGTCGATGACCACCACGGTCACCGCCGACGTCAACGCGACGCTCCAGCAGATCGCCGAGCTGACCGCCTCGGGCTGTCAGATCGTGCGGGTCGCGGTCCCCTCCCAGGACGATGCCGACGCGCTGCCGATCATCGCGAGGAAGTCGCAGATCCCGGTGATCGCCGACATCCACTTCCAGCCGAAGTACGTCTTCGCCGCGATCGAGGCGGGCTGCGCGGCGGTCCGGGTCAACCCCGGCAACATCAAGAAGTTCGACGACAAGGTCGTTGAGATCGCCCGAGCGGCGGCCGAGCGCGGCGTGCCGATCAGGATCGGCGTCAACGCCGGCTCGCTCGACCCCCGCCTGCTCCAGAAGTACGGCAAGGCCACCCCCGAGGCGCTGGTGGAGTCGGCGCTCTGGGAGTGCTCGCTGTTCGAGGAGCACGGCTTCCGTGACATCAAGATCTCCGTCAAGCACAACGACCCGGTCGTGATGGTCCAGGCGTATCGCCTGCTCGCCGCCCGGTGCGACTACCCGCTCCACCTCGGCGTCACCGAGGCCGGTCCGGCCTTCCAGGGCACGATCAAGTCCGCGGTCGCCTTCGGCGCCCTGCTCGCCGAGGGCATCGGCGACACCATCCGCGTGTCGCTGTCGGCCCCTCCGGTCGAGGAGGTCAAGGTCGGCAACCAGATCCTGGAGTCGCTCAACCTGCGCGAGCGCGGCCTGGAGATCGTCTCCTGCCCCTCCTGCGGACGTGCCCAGGTCGACGTCTACACCCTCGCCGACCAGGTCCAGGCAGGGCTCGAAGGACTGAAGGTGCCGCTGCGCGTCGCGGTGATGGGCTGCGTCGTCAACGGTCCCGGCGAGGCCCGCGAGGCCGACCTCGGCGTCGCGAGCGGCAACGGCAAGGGCCAGATCTTCGTTAAGGGCGAGGTCATCAAGACCGTCCCCGAGTCGCAGATCGTCGAGACCCTGATCGAGGAGGCCCTGCGCCTCGCGGAGGAGATGGGCGTGGAGGTCGATCTCGACGACGACGCCCCCGGACCCCAGGTCGTCGTCGGCGGCTGACCGCGCGTCCCGCGCCTGCTCCCGTCCGCCCCCGGGTGGTCCCTCCTCGCGTCGGACGCGGCCGCTGACCCGCGACGGCGCGGCAGGTGCGGAGAGCGGTGCGGCACCTGCGGAGAACCGGGCCGACGGCCGCCCTGCCGTGGAGTTCCCTTCCGCCCGTCCCCGAGATCGCGTTCGCGCCGGGGCGGGCGGTTTCCTTTGGCGTTCAGCCTCGCGCCGTCTCGCCTGCAGGCGCGGCCGGAGGCGGGCGCTCGCCGGTCTTACGGGCGCCGCACCTCGCCGTACCCGTACCGCGGCGCGGGCGGGTCGCCGGGGCGGTCGGGGCCCCGATGACCGCTGTCGGCGTTCACGGCTCCTCGATCGGCCCTTCCCACCTGCGGCCATTACAGTTAGCAATTATCTGACTACACTTTGCCAGGTGTTCGGCTGTGTTCCGGATGACCGTGCCGCGCTCGGGAGACCATCGCCTCTGCCGTACGAGTAGGGGGATCACACAGTGAAGAAGAGGGTTGTCGGGATCGCCGCGAGCATCGCGATGCTGGCCGTGGCGATGGGGGTGCCGCAGGGGGCGGTGGCCCAGGAGAGACAGGCGAGGGAGGGGCTGGTCTGGGGCTCCTGCGAGGGCGGGGTTCCGGTGACCGGGGCGGCGTCCACCGGAGCGGGGGACAACCCGATGGAGTGCGCCACCCTGAGGGTGCCGCTCGACTACGCCAACCCGCAGCGGACCATCGGCATCGCCCTGAACCGGATCAGGGGGAAGGCCGTTCACGACCGTCTCGGCGCGCTGCTGGTCAACCCGGGCGGTCCCGGGGCGTCCGGCCGCGACCTGGTCAGGACCGTGGTGGCCGGGCTTCCCGACGGCCTGGCCGACCGGTTCGACGTGATCGGGTTCGACCCGCGCGGGGTGGGGGCGAGCGATCCCGCGCTGAAGTGCGTCGATCCCAAGAAGTACTACGAGGCGCCGCGGCCCGACCAGGTGCCGGTCACCAGGCGCGACGAGAACGTGCTGATCGGCCGGGCCCGCAGGTACGCCGAGGCGTGCGGCGAGCGCTGGAGCTGGATGCTGCCGCACATGACCACCGAGAACTCCGCCAGGGACATGGATGCGATCAGGGCGGCCCTCGGCGAGTCGAAGATCAGCTTCCTGGGTTACTCGTACGGGACCTATCTCGGGGCCGTCTACGCGACGCTCTTCCCTGACCGGCTCAGGCGGCTCGTCCTGGACAGCGTGGTCGATCCGCGCGGCATCTGGTATCGCTCGAACCTCGACCAGAGCATCGCCTTCCAGGACAGGCACGAGGACTTTCTGAAGTGGGTCGCCCGCCACAATCCGGTCTACCGGCTCGGCGCCACGGAGAAGGCGGTCTCCTTCGCCTGGGACGCCATGCGGACCCGGCTGGCCGGCCGCCCGGCCGGAGGGGTGGTCGGCCCGAGTGAGCTCGACGACGTCTACACCCTGGGCGGCTATTCGGACGTCATCTGGCCGCAGCTGGCCAGGGCGTTCTCCGCCTACGTCAAGAAGGGGGAGGCGACTCCCCTGGTCAACGCCTACCGCAAGCACGCGGTGAACGACGACAAGGACGAGAACAACTACGCGGTCTATCTCGCGGTGCAGTGCCGCGACGCCGCCTGGCCGCGCGACTGGGCACACTGGCGGACCGACATGACCAGGGTCCACACCAGAGCACCCTTCCTCACCTGGCCCAACGCCTGGTACAACGCGCCGTGCGCCTTCTGGCCCCAGCCGGCCGGGACTCCGGTACGGATCCACGACGACGCCAAGCTGCCGCCGGTCCTGCTGATCCAGGGGCAGCGCGACGCCGCCACCCCGTACGCCGGGGCGGTGCGGATGCGCGCCCTGTTCTCCCGCTCCCGGCTGCTGGCCGTGCCCGGCGGCAACCACGGGATCGCGCTCAACGGGAACGCCTGCGTCGACCGGCGCCTCGCCGCCTACCTCAGGGACGGCACCCTGCCCGGCACCCGCCAGACCTCGGGCGCCCCTGACGCCCGCTGTCCGGGAGTCCCCGCACCTGTTCCGGTGGCCGCCCCACCGGCCGTCCGTGTCCCCGCCGGTCACGCGGCGGGTCGCGTGACGGGTCATGTGGTGAGGCACATGGTGAGGCGCCCGGTGGAAAGAGATGGCCAAAGCAGGTAGATGAGAGGCTCTGTGTTGGTTCCTGCCAAAATCGAGGGGGTCGCGTAGGCTGAGCACGTGATGCTGCGCACAACGGCGTCGCGCGTGCTCGACGACAACGATCGAGACGAGGTCCTGGCGCTTCTCGACACCGATCCCGTCGGCAATGTCTTCGTCGCCTCCAGGGTCCGTTCGGTCGGGCTCAATCCGGCCAGGCTCGGTGGCCAGATGTGGGGGTTCGGGCCGCGCGGCGGCCTGACCTCCATCTGTTACGCCGGTGCGAACCTGGTTCCGGTCAACGCCGGTACGGACGCCGTCCACGCCTTCGCCGATCGCGCGCGCAAGCAGGGCCGCCGCTGCTCCTCGATCGTCGGCCCCGCGGACGCGGTGGAGTTGCTCTGGGAGCGGCTGGAGCCGCACTGGGGGACCGCCCGCGCGATCCGCTGGGCGCAGCCGGTCATGGTGATCGCCGAGCCGTCGCCCGTGCCCGCCGACCCGCTGGTGCGGCGCGTCCGGCCCGACGAGTTCGACATCCTGCTCCCGGCCTGCGTGGCGATGTTCACCGAGGAGGTGGGCGTCTCCCCCGAGGCGGGCGACGGCGGTGCCCTCTACCGCTCCAGGGTCGCCGAGCTGATCAGGATCGGCAGGTCCTACGCCCGCATCGAGGGCGGCAGGGTCGTCTTCAAGGCCGAGATCGGCGCGGTGACGCCGCACGCCTGTCAGATCCAGGGTGTCTGGGTCCACCCCGACCTGCGCGGCCGCGGCCACGCGGTGGCGGGGATGGCCGCGGTGGTCAAGCACGCGCTCGACTACTTCGCGCCGGTGGTCTCGCTGTACGTCAACGACTACAACGCCCCCGCCAGGGCCGCCTACCGCAGGGCGGGTTTCGTCGAGGTGGGCACCTTCATGTCCGTGCTCTTCTGAAACCCGCCCCCGGACACGTCCGTGCTCTCCCAGGAGCGGCCCTCTGTTTTCCGGGGCCGGACCGTCTGGGCCGCCCCAGGGGCGCCCGGCCGGGATGTGGCGATCACGTCGGCGAGCGGCGCCGAGCTCCCGAGGCCGGGCGGCCTCGGACCAACACCGAACCTCTGGGGCCGGACATCTCGGACCGGTCAAGGGCTGCGGACCAGCCGGGCCACGAGGCGCTCCAGCTCCGTCTCCGGGTCATCGGTGAGACCGGCGTGGACCGGGCCGGTCTGCACGATCGTGCTGCGCGGGGCGGTCAGCCAGCGGAAGCGGCCGCCCAGCGGCTCCCTGGTCAGGGGCCCCGAGTCGCTGCCGCAGGAGCGCTGGTAGGCGCCGAGGGCGTGCCGTACCCCTTCGAGGTCGACGCTGTCGTCGAGGGCGCGCAGGCGCGCCTCGTCCAGCTCCACCCGGGCGCACAGGTATTCGCGGGGCTGGCAGTAGAGCAGCACCCCGGCGTTGATCAGCTCGCCGCGTTCCACGCGGGGGATGACCCGGATGATCGCGTACTCGTAGACGTCCTTCACCGGTTGTCCCTCCAGAACGCGCCCACCGAGCCGGTCTTCCTCTCCTGGTCCTGCGGTGTCTCCTGGACCGCGGGACCCGGCAGCCAGGTGCGCGGCCCCTGGGCGCGGGCCAGCAGATGCTCGACGTACGCCTGCCGCACCGCCTGCGCCCCGTCGAACCCCGGTTCGTCCTCCAGCCACTCGTCGGGGACCTCGTCCACCACCCCGTCGAGCAGGTCCCTGGTGATCATCTCGCTGAACTCGGCGTCGGCCTCGGGCATCAGGGTGGCGAAGGGCGCCATCACGTGGTCGCTCGCGTCGAAGTCGCGCAGCGGGTTGGCCGAGGGCCAGTTGTGGTGGAACCAGAGCGCGGCGCCGTGGTCGATGAGCCAGGTGTCGCCGTGCCACAGGAGCAGGTTCGGGTTGCGCCAGCTGCGGTCCACGTTGTGGATCAGCGCGTCGAACCAGAGCAGACGGGAGGCGAACCCGGGCTCGGGGGGCCAGGCGAGCGGCTCGAAGCCCAGCGCGCCCGGCAGGAAGTCGACCGCCAGGTTGTTGCCCTCGCTCGCCCTGAGCAGGTCCTGGATCTCCTCGTCGGGCTCGCGGGCGCCGAGCTGCGGATCGACGTCGATCACCTTCAGCTCGGGCGTACGGAACCCCAGGCGCCGGGCCAGCCCGGCGGCCACGATCTCCGCGACGAGAACCCGGCGGCCCTGCCCCGCGCCGCGGAACTTCACGACGTGGGTGCCGAGGTCGTCCGCCTCCATGATCCCGGGCAGCGACCCCCCCTCACGCAGCGGTGTCACATAACGAGTGGCTTTGATCGCTTCAAGCACCTCGCCAGGCTACCGGCCGGCCCGCGGAACGACACGGCGGGCAGACGGCGGGAAGGGAGAACAAAGGCGGCTGCGTATTCGGGGGATGTGTTGTGTCTTGCCCTGACCTGAGCATCACATGAGTGTCACGGTGAGGAAGACAAGACCTTCAGCCCCGTTGACTGTCGGCGATGCTTCTTCTTGAGTGAGAAGGGTGGCGGCGAGGGGAGGCTCGCGTGCCGTATGCGCAGCCGCTCAAAACGGGGGATCCGGCACGGCTCGGTGAGTACGAGATCATCGGGCGTCTCGGCGAGGGTGGGCAGGGGGTGGTCTATGTCGGGGTGCGCCCCGGCACCGGCTCCGAGCCCTACGCGGTCAAGCTTCTGCACGGCTCGGTGGGGGAGGATCCCGACGTCTTCCTGCGCGAGGTCGAGCTGGCGAAGCAGGTCGCCAGGTTCTGCACGGCCCAGGTGATCGACGCCGGGCTGGACGGTGACCGGCCCTACATCGTCAGCGAGTACGTCGACGGCCCGTCGCTGCACCGAGAGGTCGCGGTGAGCGGGCCCCGTGAGGGAGGCAGGCTGGAGCGCCTGGCCATCGGCACGGCGACCGCACTGGCGGCCATCCACCGGGCCGGGATCGTGCACCGCGACTTCAAGCCCCAGAACGTGCTGCTCGGTCCCGACGGGCCGAGGGTGATCGACTTCGGGCTGGCCAGGGCGCTGGACGCCGCGGCCACCCAGAGCGGGCGCGGCGCGGGCACGCCCGCCTACATGGCGCCCGAGCAGGTGGAGGGCGCCGAGATCGACCCGGCGGCCGACGTCTTCGCCTGGGGCGCCACGATGTGCTTCGCCGCCAACGCCCAGGCTCCCTTCGGGCAGGACTCGATCGCGGCCGTGCTGAACCGGATCCTCACCGCGGCTCCGCGACTGGGCCGTCTGGACGGGCTGCTCGGCGCGCTGGTGGTCGACTGCCTGGACAAGAATCCCCGCAACCGCCCCACCAGCCGGGAGTTGCTGCTCGCGCTGCTCGGCGACGACGGGGGCCGCTCGGTGGCCGGGTCCCGCTCCTCGCCGGTGCCGGGGTTCCCGGCCGTGCTCGGCGGGCCCGACGCCTCCGGCCCCTCGCTCTTCCCGGGACGGACCGGTCTCACGGGCGCTTCCGGCCGATGGAGCGACTCCGGGTCCGCCTGGCGGGCCGGGGGCGGCGGGTCCGGCGAATCGGGCGGTGCGTCCTCGGCGGGCGCGAGGTCCGGCGGGCGCGCGTTTCCCGCGGAGGGTGAGAAGTTCGACGAGCACCGGACCCACCCGGGGCGTGCGGCGACCAGGGCCTCGGTCGCGGTCTCCGGCGCGCTGCTCGTCAGTGCCGCCGTGCTGGTGGGGGTGCTGGTCCCGGCGCTGAGCGGTGTGACGCCCGGAGGCGCGCCCGCGCCGCCGATCGTCCCCCTGGTGGAGACCACGGCCCAGGGCGGCACCACGTCGCACGAGGGCAGGGCGAGCGCTCCGATCAAACCGCTCCCGGTCGTGCCGGCCGTCACGGCCGGGCCCCCACGAGCGGAGGGCGTCAAGTCCTCCCCGCTGCCGCCCCCCGCCGCCACGGTGGTCGTGCCCGCGCTCATCGGGCTGGATCGTTCCGAGGCGGCGCGCCTGATCAAACGGGCCGGACTGGTCGCGGGGGCCGTGAAGGCGGTCGACTCCACCCGGCCGCTCGGGGAGGTGCTCGCGAGCAGCCCGGCGCCGGGGACGGCCCTGCCGAGGAAGGGCAGGGTCGATCTGCAGGTCTCCGGTGGCATCCAGGTGCCCACGCTGGTCGGTCTCGCCAGGGGAGGCGCCGAGGCGGCGCTCGCCCAGGCCGGGCTGGTCTCCGGCGGGGTCAGCACGCGCTGCTCGGAGCAGCCGGCCGGGCGGGTGCTCGCGAGCACTCCCGGCGCGGGCAGGCGCGTCTCTCCGGGGAGCGCGGTGGCGCTCGTCGTCTCCAGGTACGGTGTCCCGGTGCCTCCGGTCACCGGTCAGGGCGCGACCGACGCCTCCAACACCCTCGGCGGGGCGGGCTTCGCCGTGCGCACGCGGGCGCGTCTGGTCACCAACGAGGCCCAGGACGGGGTGGTGCTGGCGCAGAGCGTGGCGCCCGGCACCTGCGCGAGGCCCGGCGCGACGATCGTGCTCACGGTCGGTGTCGAGGGGCAGAGCGGCCCGGGCCCGGGCCCGGGGCCCGGACCGGACCCGGGGGAGACCGTCGAGCCCCCCGACCCCACGGTCCCGCCGACGCCCGTTCCCGGGGAGGCCGCTCCTTCCGGGTGAGGCGCTTCTTCGGCCGGACACACCCGAGGGACGGTCGAAAGCGGTGCGGGTTCGCCGTCCCGGCCCGGTGTGAGGCGACCGGAGGGCGGGACCTTCGGAGGCCGGCGCGGAGAGTTCAGTGCCGTCCGGCGAGGCCGGGGCCGGGAGGAATGGCGTTCGGCGCCGTGCCCGGGGAGTCCAGGGAGGCGAGGACGGTGGCGAGGAGGGTCTTCCTGACCTCCTCCTGGGGGAGGTCGATCGTCTTGATCACCGACTGGAGCGAGCCGAGCGTGGCCCACGCCCAGACCTGGCGGGCAAGGCCGGGGTCGGGTCCGGCCAGACGGCTGTAGATCGCGTCGCGGAAGGCGCGGATGGCCTCGCCGGGGGAGCCGGGGGGCGCGTCGTCGGCGCAGTGGATGTCCTCCATGATGAGCCGGATGATCGCCCGATGCCTCACCGTGAAGGTCACCAGGGCCTCGACGAAGGCGCGGTCGTCGGCGAAGTCGTCCTCGATCAGGGCCACGATGTCCTGGCCGGCGGGGGCGATCAGCTCCGTGGCCAGACGGTCCTTGGGATGGAAGTGGTAGGCGACGGCCGTCTTCGTCAGGCCGACGACGGAGGCGATGTCGGCCAGCGAGGTCGCGGCGTAACCGCGCTCGGCGAACAGTTGACGGGCGGCGTCGAGGATTCGCTCCCGCGTTTCGTGCCCGTGCTCAGGTGTGGTCATCGTCTCAGTCCCACGCTGCTTACAGCATTTACCGATTTATCCCCCTACGCTCTACCGTAGGTACTGTACGAGCGTACAGTACGACTTTTCAGGGTGTTTGATACTCCAAAAGCGGGGCGGTCACCGATGTCTGGTTTGCTGGGGCGGCTCGGAAGTTGGTGCGCGCGACACGGCAAGGCCGTGCTGGCCCTCTGGGTGATCGCTGCGGCGTTGCTGACGGCGGGCTCGGTGTTCTTCCCGGGACCGGTCAGCAACAACGTCAGCATTCCCGGCACTGACGCCCAGCGTGCCGTCGACCTGATGAAGGACGGCTTCGGCCCCGGCTACGGAGCCGGCGGCTCGGCACAGATCGTCCTCTACTCGCCCGACGGCTCTCTCATCACCGAGACGAGGAAGCGCGCGGTGGAGCGCGCCGTGGACCGGATCCGCGAGGTGCCGCACGTGGTGGAGGTGAAGTCCCCCCATCAGGGAGGTGGTCTCGCCTCCAGCCTGGCAATCGGCATCATCACCGTCAAACTGGAAGGGAACGACACCACCAAGCTGGCCGAGACCACCGAACTCCTCTCCGAGGCGGCCGAGCCCGCACGGGCGGCGGGCATCGAGGCGGTGCCCGCGGCCTCGGCCAACCCGGCGGACAAGGAGATCAAGACCGGGACGAGCGAGATCATCGGTGTGATCTGCGCGCTGCTGGTCCTGCTGCTGGCGTTCGGCACCCTGGTCGCCGCGATGATCCCGATCTTCACCGCGCTGGTCAGCATCGCGACCGGGCTCGGCGTGGTCAGCCTGCTCGGCCACGTCGTGGACGTGCCCAAGCAGGCGTCGATCATGGCGACGATGATCGGTCTCGGCGTCGGCATCGACTACGCGCTCTTCCTGCTCAGCAGGCACCGCAAGCTGCTGGCCGACGGCCTGCCGCCCCAGGAGGCGGTCCGCCGGGTGGTCGCGAGCTCCGGCGGCGCGGTGGTGTTCGCCGGGGCCACGGTGATCATCGCGCTCAGCGCGCTCATGCTCGCGGGCTTCCCCATGCTGCAGACGCTCGGCTGGATCACCGGCATCTCGGTCGTCTGCGCGGTGTTCACCTCGGTCACGCTGGTCCCCGCGCTGCTCGGCCTGCTCGGGCACCGGGTCAACGCGCTGCGCCTGCCGTTCATGGGACGGCAGGGCAGCCACGGCTCGTCGGGCTGGGCCTCGCTGGGCGACTGGGTGGCCAGGCGGCCGTGGAGTGTGCTCGCGCTCAGCGTCGTCCTGCTGGGCGCGCTGGCCGCACCCGCCCTCTTCATCAAGCTGGGCTCGGTCGACAACGGCTACGCCGACCGCGGCACCGACGCGCGACGCTCCTACGAACTCCTGCAGGCCGGTTTCGGGCCCGGCATGAACGGCCCGCTCGTCGTGGTGGCTGACCTGGACACGAAGGTCGTCGACCGGGAGCCGACCCCGGCCGTGCTGCGCGACCTGAAGGACAGCGTCGCGGACGTCGAGGGGGTGGCCCACGTCGGCGATCCCGTACTCAACGAGGACGGTACGGCGGCGCTGGTGCAGGCGATCCCCGACTACGCTCCGAGTGACCCCCGGGCGCTCGACGTGGTCAGGGCGGTACGCGCCCTCGACGTCGAGGGCGCCCAGGTGCACGTGGGCGGTCAGGTCGCCGGCATGGCCGACGCCGGCGACAGGATCGCCGGACGCACGCCGATGGTCGTCGGCGTCGTGGTGCTGCTGAGCGCGCTGTTGCTGCTGCTGGCGTTCCGCTCGCCGGTCGTCGCGATCAAGGCCGCGCTGATGAACCTGATCTCCCTCGGCGCCGCGTTCGGCGCGCTCTCGCTGGTCTTCTCCCTGGGGCTGGGCAGCCGCCTGGTGGGCATGGACACGCCGGTCAGCGCGGACGACTCGTACCTGAGCACGGTGTTCTTCACGGTGCCGATCGACAGCTACATCCCGCTGATGCTGTTCGCGATCCTGTTCGGCCTGTCGATGGACTACGAGGTCTTCCTGCTCACGGCCGTGCGGCAGGCGTACCTGAGGCACGGCGACAACCGCAGGGCGGTGGCCGAGGGGCTGGGGTCGACCGGTAGGGTCATCACCTCCGCCGCCCTGATCATGGTCGCGGTCTTCGTCGCGTTCATCGCCTACCCCGATCCGATGGTCAAGATCTTCGGTGTCGGACTGGCGGTGGCCATCGCGGTGGACGCCACGATCATCCGGGGACTGCTCGTCCCGGCGACCATGGCCCTGCTCGGCAGGGCCAACTGGTGGTGCCCCGCCTGGCTGGACCGCATCCTGCCCAACCTCTCCGTCGAAGGCCACGAGGAGGACGAGGAGGCGGAGGAGCCGGACAGGGAACTCGTCGGCGCCGGTCGCGGCTGAGGGGCGGAACACCGTCCCAGTCGCTTCCAAGTCCTCCCCAAGTGGCCTCCGCCATGCTCTCGCCTGGGAAGCGAGTTTTGGGGAGAGTACGAAGATGTTGGGAAGAATCAGCGCCGTCGCCGGCCTGGTGCTGGCGAGCACGCTGGCGCTGCCGGGCACCGCGGTGGCGAAACCCAAGGAGGTCGACGTCCCCGTCGGGACGTGGCTGGCCGCCAGGACGCACCCGGCCGTCCAGCTGACCTCGGTGTCCTACACGGCCGACGTGGCCGTGCCGACGCCCGAGGCGAACCTGGAGGCGATCAGGGTCCTCACCCAGCAGGGGGTGAACGCCGTGCAGAGCGGCAAGATCTCCTCCGACGAGAACAGCATCTACCGCTGGGTCGTCCAGCAGATGGCGAAGGACCCCGGCCGCTACTTCTCGCCCGGCGGGCGTGAGCGGGTCGTCGAGGCGACGGCGGGCGGGCTGTGCACCGGCTGGTGGGTCACGCCGGACGGCTACATGGTGACCGCGGCGCACTGCGTCGGCCAGGAGGAGACCGAACTGGCGCGGACCTTCGCGGCCCAGGCACTCACGAAGATCAACGAGAAGGACGCGGCCGACCTGGTCGCCGAGCTCGGGGACATCGCCTCCGACGAGGAGATCCTCAGGACGGCGACGAAGATCTTCCAGATCTGGAACGCGGACAACATCAAGATCCGAAATGTGCAGAGCTCGCTCTCGCTGCTGCAGAGCCTGCCGGGCGGCGGCGTCGACAAGACCACCAAGACGGTGCCGATCGAGCTCGTCGCCAAGGGGACGGTCTACCCGGGCAAGGACGTCGCGATCCTCAAGGCCAACGGGCAGAGTAATCTGCCGACCGTGCCGCTGGGGGAGGACTCCGACGTGCGCGTCGGCGACACGCTCTACATCAGCGGGTTCCCCGGCACGGTGACGCAGACCTCGATCTTCAACCTGGAGTCCAAGCTCGATCCGGCCTTCACCGAGGGGCCCTACAACGCCGCCCGCCAGACCCCGGAAGGGGTGCCGTACATCCAGACCCAGGCGCCCTCCTATCCCGGCAACTCGGGCGGACCGGTGTTCGCCAAGAACGGCAAGGTGATCGGTGTCCTCGTCGGCGGCCTGGTCCAGCAGGACGGCGGCTCCACCGAGGCGGAGAGCTTCGTGCTGCCGGTCAGCATCGTCAAGGAGAAGCTGAACGAGAAGAACATCAAGCCGGTCGAGTCGACGACGACGAAGGCCTACAACGAGGCGCTCGACCTGTTCTTCCAGAACAGGTACTCCGACGCGCTGCCCAGGTTCCGCGAGGTGCAGGCGCTGCAGCCGAACCACCCGTACGTCGCCAAGTACATCAGCGACTCCCAGCAGGCCATCACCGCGGGCAAGGACGAGAGCGGCACGCCGATCCTGCCGTGGCTGCTGTGGGGTGGCGGCGGCCTGGCCGTCCTGTTCGTGATCGGTACGATCGCGGCGGTCGCGAGGGGCAGGCGCCGTTCCAGGGGACCGGCCCCGTTCCCGCCCACCCCCTACGGTGCGCAGCCCGGCTACGCGGCGCAGGTGCACGGCGGTGCCGCGTACGGGCAGCCGCAGTACGGACAGCAGGGACAGCCGTACGGCGCGCCGCAGCAGTACCAGCAGCGGGCACCCTATCCGCTCCCGGCCGCGCCGGAGGAGACCCGGGCGGTCCGGCCGCACTCGCCCTACGGCCCGCCGAACCCCCAGCCCGGCCATGGGAGCGCGGGGGGCCCGGGGGCCAACACCCGGATCGCCGGTCTGGAGGCCGAGCTGGAGCAGCTGCGCCGCTCGATGGGGCAGCGCCCGCCCGAGCAGCGTTGAGCGCGCCCTCCGGGACGCGCCGAGGGCCCGGCCTCCGGGCCCCGGTGAACGCGGTCCCCGCCGGTGTCACGCCGGCGGGGACCGACCCATCTCCTGGCCCGGGAGAGACCCCTGCCTCATCTGGGTGGAGGGGTCCCAAGGGCGACGTGTTCACCGCGACGCGGCGGGCCGGACCTAGATCCAGCCCTCCTCCCAGGCGCGGTGCGCGGCGGCGTGGCGGGAGCCGACACCGAGCTTGGCCATCGCCGCCGACAGGTAGTTCCTGACCGTGCCGGGCGCGAGATGGACCTGCGCCGCGATCTCGTTGACCGAGGCGCCCGCCCGTGAGGCGCGCAGCACCTCCAACTCTCGTTCGGACAGCGGGCAGTCGTCCTCCGACAGCGCGGAGGCGGCGATGTCGGGGTCCACGTAGCGCCGGCCTGCGGCGACATCGCGGATGATCTCGGCCAGCCGGGTGGCGGGCGTGGTCTTGGGCACGAACCCGCTCACCCCCGCGGCGAGGGCACGCCGCAGCACGCCGGGCCGGGCGTGCCGGGTGACGAGGACGATCCGGGTGGGCAACTCGGCGCGGATCGCCTGCGCGGCGCGCAGCCCGTCGGCGGGCGGCATCTCCAGGTCGAGCACGGCGATGTCCGGCCGCCGCTCGTGTGCCAGGCGCACCGCGTCGGTGGTGGTGGCCGCCTCGGCGACGACGTCCAGGTCGTCCTCCAGTGAGAGCAGCGCCGCCAGGGCACCTCTGATGAGGTCCTCGTCGTCGGCGACCAGCAACCGGATCACCGTGCGCCCGCCTCGGCCGGGTACGCGTGCGCGTCGGCGGGCAGGGCGGCCACCACCTCGAAGCGGTCGCCGTCGCGCCGCCGGTCCAGCGTGCCGCCCGCCCGCTCCAGCCGTTCGGTCAGGGAACGCAGCCCGGTGCCGGGGTCCGTTTCCCGTTGGAGACGATCGTCCTCGACGCCGTCGTTGCCGATCCGGAGCCGGGCGCGGCCGTCCTCGACGTCGTAGGCGATGTGTGCCCGGCGCGCCCGGCTGTGGCGCAGCACGTTGGTGGTGGCCTCGCGCATCACCAGGCCCAGGATGTGGCGCGCGGGCTCCGGCAGAGTGCCCGCCCCGCCGGCCCGGCCGTGCTCCACGGCCGTGTCGATGCCGGCGGCGGTCAGCACCTTCGAGGCGTTGGCGATCTCGTCCTCCAGGGTCGTGCGCCGGTATCCCTGCACCACGGCACGGGTGTCGCGGAGCGCGTCGGACGCGAGCCGCCGTACCTCCCGCATCTCGGCGGCGGCCCGGGCGGGGTCGGACTCGGCGAGCCTCTCTGCGAGCTCGCTCTTGAGCGCGACCACCTGCAGGTGATGTCCCTGGATGTCGTGCAGATCGGCGGCGAACCGCAGCCGCTCGTCCTTGACCGCCAGTTCGGCGGCGAGGTGCCGCGCCTGGTCCAGCCGGTCGGCGATGTCCCAGGCCCACAGCATGCCCAGCGCCACCCAGGCGAAGGAGACGACGGTGCCGACGGGGAAGGCCACCGCGAGAAGCCGGTCGGAGTCCTCCGAGACGAGGGCCACGGACCCGCCGAGTGCCGCCGCGACGACCACCGCGCCGGCGATGAGGGTGCGCCGGTGCGCCGGCCGCAGGAACATCGCCGTGATCGACACCATCACCGCCGGGGCCACCGCCCACAGCCCGTCGTCGCGTGAGGCGAGCGGGACCGCGCCCAGCACGGTCGTCGCGAGCCCTCCTGTCACCAACCAGCCCACCGGCGGCCCGGCGGCCCGTTCGCGCGTGGGTGAGGCGCGGAACCGGTCCCGCGCGTCACCGGGTACGCGCGGCAGCCGGCGGCCGAGCAGCACGCCGACGGACACGATCAGCACGGCGAGGGCGAGGCCGGTGACGCCCCTGATCCAGGGAGGCACGCCCTCGTCCATCGCCCAGGCCCTGACGAAGAGCACCAGGGAGACCGTGATGCCCCCGGTGAGGCTCCACCAGGTGTAGCGGCGGAAACCGCTCAGTCCCGTTCCGTGCTGACCCGGCCGCTGATTCGGCTGCTCACTCGGTTGCTCGCTCGGCCCGTCACGCACGCGGACATTGTCCCCCGCGAGGTGGCGGCCATGGGGTGCCCGGATGACAAATGTCACGAAATCTCGTGACACGACCATGCCGGGACGTGCCGGTTCGCCACTACTGGCGGCTGCCGCCCTCCCGCAGTCTGGGTGTCGCGTACCCCGACCCCGTACACCGGAGGAGCACGAGATGACAGTGAGAACCGTCCACGTCCGCGCCTGGTGGCCGTTCTGGCGCCACTACCTGGAGATGCTCGCGGCGATGGTCGTCGGCATGGTGGTGCTCGGTGCCGCCGTGCGCGCCGGGCTGGCGCTCGCGGGCCTGGAGTTACCGGCGCGACCGGAGGTGGTCGCCCTGGAGATGGCCGTCGACATGTCCGCCGGGATGATCGTCTGGATGCGGTATCGAGGTCACGGCTGGGCCGCGACGCTGGAGATGGCCGGGGTCATGATCGTTTCCGCCCTCGCGCTGTTCCCGCTGCTGTGGATGGGGGTGATCTCGGGTGACGCGCTGCTCCTGCTGGAGCACGTCCTGATGCTCCCGCTCATGCTCCTGGTGATGCTCCGCCGCCGCGACGAGTACGGGGGCCCCTCCCGTGTCTGACGTCAAGGCGCGCGGTACTCGCTGGAAGGCCGTGCTGCGGCGCCGGCCGACCGTCCTGGCGGTCGGGACGGCGGCGGTGTCTGCGGTGTCGGCGGCGTCGGCCGGAGGTTCCTCGGCGGAGGAGATCACCTCGCTCACCGAGATCCTGCTGCTCCTGCCCCTGGTCTACCTCGTGGTGGCCAAGGTCCGGCGACGGGAGGCGTCGTGGCCGGCGCTCCTCGTCTTCACCGTCCTCTATGTGGTTCTGCGGGCACTGGAGGTGGTCGCCGTACCGGTCGTCTTCGCCGTCGTGGCGCTGGCCGTCCTGGTGTGGGGCGCCGTCTCCGGCGACCTGCGCCGCTCGGGCTCGTTCCGGGCGCAGTCCCTGGGGATGATCGGATTCGGCGCGCTGGTTTTGGCCGCGCTGATGGTGGAGCCCGACCTGGGCCGATATCTGGTCGCGGCGGGCTGGCTCCTGCACGGCGCCTGGGACTTCGTCCACCTCAGGAGGAACGCGGTCGTGTCGCGTTCGTACGCGGAGTGGTGCGGCGTTTTCGACATCCTCACCGCCGCGCAGCTGGTGTTCCTCGCATGAGCGGGCGCGCGGGTACGGACCCGCGCGCCCGCTCGGGGCGTCTCAGGTCTCGCCGTCGAGGTGTCACGGCCACCTCGGTCGGGCGGGCCGGGTGGCGGAGGCGCCACGAGACTCGGCCGCCACTTCGGCGACGTCGCCTAGACCGGTGTCCTCGCCCGGCGCCGCCCCCGGTAGCCGCTGTGGACCAGGATGTCGCCCGGCTCCGCGAGGAGCGTGGCGGAACCGGCGGGGACGGCGGGTTCGCCCCGGCCGGTCCGTACCGTCGAGACCGGAACGGACGTTCTCGGTCCGGGGACCGGGCGGGCGGACGTGGTGGACCGGGTGGGGGCGATGGGGCGGACAGGACGGGCGGGGCGCGTCGGGGTGGCCGGGACGGTGGTGACCACGGGGTCGGCCCGGCGGTGACGGCGTCCGCGCGGCGGGGAGTCCTGGACCCAGGTCGACGACATCGACGACATCGACGACTCCGCCACGGCCTGCTCCTGCAGGCGACGCCTGCCCCGGTAGGGGGCCCGGGGGCGGTCGTCGCGAGGGCGCGGTACGGGGGAGAGCGCGGCAGGGCGCCCCGAGGGCTCCTCGACGTGGGCGACGGAGGTCGTGACCGAGGGGAACCCGGTGGTGGCGGTCGGGGCGAACGTGCTCTCCGGAACGCTCTCCCTGGGACTCGTGGCCCCGCGGGAGGGGAGGAACGCGTCCCAGAGGTCGGGGGCGACGGGCGTGTGCTCCGAGGCGTCGGCCGGGATCGGCGCGTACCGGAGATCGCGGGAGGCGAGGGTGTTCTCCGGGGTGCCGGACGAGGTCGGCGCGTTCCCGAGGCCGGGGAAGACGGGCGTGTGCTCCGGGGTGCCGGCCGGGGTGGGCAGGTACGGGAGGTCGCGGGAGGCGAGGGTGTTCTCCGGGGTGCCGGACGGGGTCGGCGCGTACGGGAGGTCGCGGGCGGAGGCGTTCCTGGGCATGCGACGACGGCCCGGGGCGCGGCGGCGGCCCGGGGCGCGGCGGGACGAGGAGGCGGGGGCCACCGCGGCGCGCCCCGAGGCGGACGCGAGGAGCCGTACCCTCGACTGCCTCGCCTTGCCGTGGGCGAGGATCGCGGCCGCGGCGAGCAGGACCGGGGCGAGTACGGCGGGGGAGTCGAAACCGGGGACGGGCGTGGCGAGGTCGCGGGCGGTGGCGGTGGGGGTGACGGCGAGCGCGCTGGTGTCGGCGGTGGAGGCCTTGGCGTGCTTGCCCGGCGAGGTACGGCCGGTGGCCGGCGCCTGGGTTTCGCCGGGCGCCTTCGTGGTCGTCCGGTCGCTCCGCTGGGGGTTCGCGGCGGGGTTCCCGCCGGACACGGCGTGGGCGTCGTCGCCCGGAGCGGCCTTCCCCTTCGCCGTCGCGGCGGTGTGCCCGGGAGCCGGCTTGCTCGTCACTCCCTCGGAATTCCTGCCCGGCCCCGTGGAGGCCGAGGTCTCCGGCGTCGGCACGGGGGCGGGGACCATCGCGATCAGGTTGGGCCCGGGGCCGATCACCACCGCGTTGTCCCCGGCCGTGGCGGGCGTGAGGATGGTCTGCTTCTCGGTGGCCTCCCGGTCGAGCCGGGCCTTGATCTTCTCCGGGTATCCGTAACCGACGACCTTGCCGGTGTCGCGCTCCTTGCGCTTGGCGACCCCGCCGTCGATGTTGCCCTCGATCGTGTGGATCCTGTTTCCCTCGACCCTGGTGACGATGCCCACGTGGTCGATGTGGCTGATCTTGTCCGAGCCGCGCCAGTCGAAGAAGACGATGGCGCCCGGCTTGGGAACGGTGCCCCAGGCCTCCTGCTGCCGGAACCACTGGGCGTGGTGGACGGTGTAGGCGAACTGGCCGATCCACTCCTGGTAGCCCAGCTTCTCCGCCGCCCACGACAGATACATGTCGCACCAGGGGGCCGAGGTGTAGTCGGCGTCGAACTCGACGTTCTTGCCGTACCAGTCACCGAACTTGGTGTAGCCGCCACTCTTCTCGGAGTAGCCGAGCTGGCTCTCCAGCAGCTCGATGAACTTGCGCATCTCAGGTGTCATAGAGGATTTCAGGGGGGCTCCCGGTGGCCGTGCGGGCATGGTCGCTCCACCTCGCGACCTGGCTATCGGGAGACGAGGTTGAGCGACGGCGCGTTCACGCGAACCCGCCGAGGGGTGAGGAGGGACGCGTGTGGCGGCACCACTGACCGGTTGTCTTCCGTGACGAGGGAGGTTACCCGTCCCCAAGGATAGGTCAAGACACACTAAAGGGCGCGTCAAGTCGATCAACGTCGCATAGACGGACAAAAGCCGATGTCAGGGCGTCTCTGGGTGATCTTCAGTGGTAAAGCGCCCACGAAAAGGATCTACCGGAGGTCGCGGGCGGAGGGCGGGACCGCCGTGGCCGCGCCGTTCGATCTTGTCGATCCCCCTTTGCCTCGATGCCCGACTTCTTTACCTTTCGGGGAAATGGGTAGACATGTGGGTATTTCTCCCGATATGTAGGTAGTGGTCGCGGGAGATGCTGGTCACACCAGGTAAGGCTCAGCAGCAGTCAGAGAAGGTTAAAAAAGGTACGAGCCATGTGTCAGCACCAGCCGAGATGCCCAGTCGCCAGCGCACCCGACCACGAAGCCGCGTCGCTCGTGGCCTTCCACCCCGAGCAGGGGTGGGGTCTGCTCTGCAACGGTGTGGTGGTCTTCGACGACACCGGAGCGCTCATGCCTGACGGCCGCAGCACTCCCGTCCACGACATGCCGCTCCCGCTCCACCGGGTCACCCTGGGCCAGGCGGCGTGATCTCGCGCCGCGCGCCCGCCGTGCCGGGACCGAACGCGCCACGCGGACGAGTGGTTCCGCGGCGGCCGATGGTCTCCGGCGGGGGACGCGCGTGCGATCCGCATCCGATCGAGGTAACCGACGACCAGGGAGGTGGACAATGAACCCACTCCTCGAAAAGCCGTACGAGCAGGAAGAGCTGGACGGCCGGGAGACGTCGTACTCCTTCGCGCCCGAGGCGGCGTCGGTGCCCCGTGCTCGCCACCTGACTCGCGCCCACCTGGCGGACTGGGGGCTGGACGAGCACAGCGCGGTCGCCGAACTGCTCGTCAGCGAGCTGGTCACCAACGCGCTGCGCCACTCGCGGGGGACCATCGGGCTCCTCCTCTCCTTCCAGGACGGTCTGCTGCGCTGCGAGGTCGAGGACGCCGACCCCTTCCTGCCCCGCGCGTGCCGGGCACGCGACGACGAGGAGCGGGGACGAGGGCTTCACCTGATCGAACTCCTCGCCTGCTGCTGGGGCAGTGCCCGCACCTCCGAGGGCAAGGCCGTCTGGTTCGAGCTCACGACGGCGGACGCGCTCGCGGCCTGACCGCGAGACCACCCGGAACGCCAGGTCAGGAAGCCCTCCGCGAGGCTCCTTCGGGAGCCGGCCACACAGACCATCTCCGAAAGGCCGAAACCGAGTCCCCCGACTCGACCTCGGCCGAGTGCCGGAGCCGGGTCCCCCGACCCGGCCTCGGCAGGACGCCGGAGCCGACGAGATCATCGCACTCGTCGGCTCCGGCGTCCCGGCTTCTCCGGCCTCTCCGTCCCGTCCGTCAGGTGCCGGGCGGGCGCTCCCCGTCCACGTTCAGGATGTGCTCGCCGGTCCATACGGCGATCTGGGCCCGCGAGTGGAAACCGAGCTTGGTCATGATGTGCTCGATGTGACCTTCCGCGGTGCGCTGGGAGATCGTGAGCGAGGCCGCGATCTCCTTGTTGCTCAGTCCCTGGGCGACGAGCCTGGCGATCTCCGTCTCCCTGCGGGTCAGTGGCGAAGGCTCCTCGGCCTCGCCCGAGGGCTCGCCGAGGGGCGCGCTCTCCTCAAGGGCGAAGGCGATCGCCTCGTCGCACCGCATCTTCGAGCCCTGTCTGAGCACGGTGTCGAAGGACTGCCTTCCGAGAGCCTCGCGTGTACGCTCCTCGCACTCGTCGTGGTAGCGCCTCAGGTGCCCGAAACCGGACAGTGGCGCTCCGATCACCTGCCAGACCTGCTCCAGGATCCCCAGCAACCTGGCGGCCCGCCGGTGGTCGTCCTCCGCGGCGGCGATCCAGGCCAGCACCTCCAGGTTCACGCCGATGCCCAGAAGATCGTCGAGTGAGCGGTTGACCCTCAGGCTCTCCTTCCCCAGCTCGGTGGCGCGCCGGGCGTCGCCCTGGCACCAGACCCCGAGGCCGAGCGCCATCATCGCGTACGCCCGGTGCCAGCCCTCCTGGTGGGCGTCGCACAGCGCGATGCACTCCTCGCCGGCGGCGACGGCGCTCGACCAGTCTCCCCGGAAGGAGTGGGCGAGGCAGAGACGAATGAGCGCCAAGGCCTGGCCGGTCGGGTCGTCGTCGGCGCGGTGGCGCGCCGCCGCGTCCTCGTACAGGCCGATCGCGCGATCGACGTCTCCACGGAACATGGCGATCATCCCCGAGTAGAGCGCGACGTAGGCCAGGATCCGCTCGCACCCGGGGCGTTCTCCGATCTCCCTCGCCTCCTCCAGCATCCTCGTGGCGGCGACGACATCGGCCTGGATGATCGCCAGCCAGCTGTCGGACCACAGCGCGCGGCCCCGGCTCTCGTCGGGTCCTGTGCCGCCGAGCAGGCTCAGGTCCATCCAGCGGCGTCCCTCCCTGAGATAGTGGCTGGTGATCCAGTGATAGAGCAGGTCGGCGGCCATCTCCAGCGCGGCGGGGGTCTCCTCGGGGTCGGCGAGGCAGTACTCCAGGGCGGTGCGCAGGTTGGCGTGGTCGAGCTTCAGCCTGCCGAACCAGAACACCTGCAGCGGGCCGAACCGCTGCGCGTACGCCTCCGCCGCGAGCCGCCGGTAGTGGTCGCGGTGCAGCCGCTGCAGGGCGTCCTCCTGCCCCGAGGCCGCGAGTCTCTCCCTCCCGTACTGCCTGATCGTCTCCAGGAGCCGGTAGCGGGTCGCGGTGGAGGCCGAAGGAGGGTCCTCCCGGATCAGGATCGACTTGCCCACGAGTCCGATCACCAGGTCGACCACGTCCTCGCGCTCGATGCCGTTCCCCGAGCAGACCGCCTCGGCGGCTTCGAGGTCCAGGCCGTCGGCGAACACCGAGGCGCGCTGCCACAACAGCCGCTCCTCCTCGCCGCACAGGGCGTAGCTCCAGTCGATCAGCGCGCGTAGCGTCTGCTGGCGGGGCAGCGCCGCGGGGGAGCCGCCGGTGAGCAGCCGGAACCGGTGGTCCAGCCTGGACAGCAGCTCTTCGGGGGAGAGGGCGCGCAGCCGCACCGCCGCCAGTTCGATCGCGAGCGGGATGCCGTCCAGGCGGCGGCAGATCTGTTCCACGGCGGACCGGTTGGCCTCGGTGAGGGTGAAATCCGGCAGGACGGCGGTGGCCCGTTCGGTGAACAGGCGTACCGCCTCCGACAACGCCGGCACCTCTGTGGACAGCCTGGGGAGATCGGGGTCCGGTGGCAGCGGCAGCGTGGGGACGACCAGCGTCTGCTCGCCGGAGATGCCCAGCGCCTGCCTGCTGGTGGCGAGGACCCGCAGGAAGGGGGCCGAGCGTACGAGGGCTCCCACCAGTACGGCGCAGGGTCGCAGGAGATGCTCGCAGTTGTCGAGGATCAGCAGCGCCCGCTTCTCCCGCAGGTGGTCGATGAGCACATCCAGGGGAGACCGGTGGGAGACGTCCCTGATCTCCATGGCCTCGTTCAACGACGCGGCGAGCAGCTCGGGATTCTCCAGCCCGGCGAGCTCGGCCAGCCACACCCCGTCGGGGAACGCCCGCTGGACGTCTGCGGCGACGCGCAGGGCCAGCCGGGTCTTGCCGACGCCGCCGGGACCGGTGAGGGTCACCACGGGTGCCCCGGACAACAGGCGTTTGACCTCGGCCATCTCATGCCGACGCCCCACGAAACTGGTCACCTCGGGGGGCAGGTTCGTCGCCTGCCACCGCTTCGAGGTGGTCGATGCCACCTCTCCCATCAACCCTCACGCCGGTTTTATCAATTAAATCGCTTTATGTCCGGATCTGGTGGGCGTAATCCACCCTATGCGCACGCCGTTCCCCGCGCGCACCCGTGGCCGGGCGGGCACTCAACGGGGCGGTGGCCCGCCGACGGGGACCCGTTCGCGTACGGTGGGCGCGGCGCCCCGAGGCTCGCCGAGGCACTGGCCCGCCCTCCCCGGCGGGGAGCCGGTGGGAGGACGCGTCACGGGCCGGGGCGGTCCTGAGGGGTCGGCGGCCGATCACTTCGGCGGCCGACCACCACGCGGCGCGGGCGTGGTCGGCTCACAGGATGCCGCCCAGGTCGAGGTCTACGTCCAGGTCGATCAGGCCGGGCTCTTTCCCTGTGGGCCCCTCGGAGTCCCGCGGTTCCCGCGGACCCGGGTTCTCGGAGTTCCGCGGCTCTCGTGAACCCGGGCTCGCGCCCGTGTCCTGGTCCTGGCCGGTGCCCGGATCGGGGGTGCAGGAGGGCAGGTCGATCCTGGCCGTCCGGGAGGGGGTGTCCCCCTCGGGAGAGGTGGTGATCGTCACCAGCCGGGTGACGTACCCCCCGCACTCGGGCAGGTCGGGGAACTCCCCGGTCACCTCCCGCTCGTACTCGGTGGCGCCGGACAGCTCCAGCTCCCGCACGCCGCCGGTCGGGGTCCCACGTGTGCCCCCGGCTCTCTGGGCGAACCCGAGCCGCACGGTCACCGCCGAGGTGGTGGGGGTCCGCACCCGGAACCTGACCGTGGTGCCGTCGAAGGAGGTGATCGAGACGGCGGGTGGCGCGCACGGCTCGCCGTGGACCCGCTCCGTGCGGCCCGCCGTCCCGCCCGTGGAACGGGGCACGGTGGAGACGGTGACGCGACGGTAGAGGGTCTGCCCGCAGGCGGGGACGGTGAAGGCGTGCGGGACGGTGTGGGAGTAGGTCTTCAGCCCGCCGATCACGGAGGTGTGCGAGGACGCCCGGACGAGCCGGTCACGGTCGGGGCCCTCGGCGAAGGTGACGGTCACCGCGACGTTCCCGGTCGTGGAGGCGCGGAAGCCGACCGTGGTCCCGTGCGCGTCGATTCCCACGACCTTCAGGCCGCTCACTGTGTGCGCGGGCCCCGGTGTCGCCGTTGGCGTGGGCTCGGGGGCGGGTGTGGGCGTGGAGGTGGGCGGCGGGGGCGGTGGCTGCGAAGCGGTCGGTGTGGGGGGTGGGGAGGGTGGGGCGACCACCGTCCGGGTGGGGGCCGGGACCAGGGAGGGGCGCGAGGTGGCCTGGCCGGGGTTCGCGCCACCCGAGGGGGAGACGGGCTTTTTGACGGCGGCGCTTCGCGAGGGGGTGTCGGGTTCAGGGGAGGGGTCCGGCGGTGCCGACACCCGGCTCTGCCGCCGCTGCGCGGGGGTCTCCTGGATGATCGCGGAGCTGGGCGGCGGGGTGAAGATCGTGTCCGCGGAGAGCCGGTCCTGCGGCCGGTTGGCCGCGATCACACCGGCGGTCATCGCGACGGTGATCACTCCCAGCCCGGCGAGGGTCCGGGGGCCCAGCCGGGGGCGGCGCGCCCGTCCCACCCGGCCGAGCACCGTCCGGGCGACCGAGGAGCCGGCCTTCGGGGTGGGCTTGGCCAGCGGGAACGCCAGCGCCAGCAGCGTGGCGAGCTCGGCGAGGTGCCGCCGCCCGCGCTGCTCCCAGTCCGGTCCGTACGCCGCCCGCGCGGCCGTCTCCAGCTCCTCCAGGAACGCCCGCGCGCTCCGCGGCCGGTCCGCCGGGTTCTTGGCCAGACCTCGCGTGACCAGCCCGCGTACCGACGCCGGCACCTCCTCCGCCGGGATCGGCGCGTGCCGGTGCCGGTGCATCATCACGACGCGGTGATCGGCCGCGTACGGCCGGTGGCCCGTGAGGCACTCGAAGAAGACGCACGTGGCCGCGTAGACGTCGCTCGCCGCGCTCGCCGGCGCCCCCTCCCACTGCTCGGGGGCCATGTAGGCGGGAGTGCCCGCGGTCACCCCCGCCTCCCCGACGTGGGCCGCGATGCCGAAGTCGGCGAGCTTGCTGCCGCCGTCGGCCTGGATCAGCACGTTCTCCGGCTTGTAGTCGCGGTGCACGATGCCGGCGGTGTGCGCGAAGGCCAGACCGAGCAGCGAGCCCTTGAGCACGGCCAGCGCCGCCTCCGGGCTCGTACTGCCGTGCTCGGACAGGATCCGCCTGAGCGCGACCCCGTCGACCAGCTCCATCACGATCGCGGCTTCGAGGACGTCCTCGTAGTACTCGTAGAGCTGGACCACGTTCGGGTCCTGCAACTCCACCATGACGCGCGCCTCCGCGCGGAAGCGCGCCAGGAAGCGACGATCGTCCTTGAGGGTCGCGTTGAGGTATTTGATGGCCACGTAGGCGCCGGTGGGGGCGTACGTGGCCAGCACCACGCGCCCGCCTCCGCCGATGCCGAGTTCCCGAACCTCGCGGTATCCCGGAACCATCCCGTCCCCTTCCGAGCGCCGTCGACTTGTTCGACGGTCTCACCCCTGCGGTTGGTTGTCACGATTGGTCAACTTTGGCGGAGAGTGACGTTGGAATAATGGCCGGTAGCCGATTTAGTGGCTTATGAGATTAATGAGTCATGCGAGTTCTGAAAAGGGAGTCGCGGAGGTTCTCGGTCGGGGGATCGCCTGGAACGGCGGACGCGTGGTCGCGGCCTGGGAAACCCGCGCGGTACCCGAGGCGAGCGGACCGTTCCAGGACAGGTGGGCACGGCGGGAAAGCCTGGATCGGCAGTGACTAGAATAGTTGTACTAACATCTGAAATTAATTCCCCGGGGGAGAAGTATGAGCCGTCCACAGCGGGGGACCCTTCGTGACGTGCGCAAGGGCAACCGGTCCGTGGTCCTGTGGACGCTGTACTTCGCAGACGAGTTGAGCAGGCACGATCTCGCCCGGCTGACCGGGCTCAGCGCGGCCACGGTCAGCAACGTCATCGGCGACCTCATCACGGACGGCATCGTGGTGGAGACGGGTTCCGTCGACTCGGACGGCGGGCGGCCACGGATCATGCTCAGGGTGGATCCCTCGTACGGATACGTGGTCGGGGTGGGCGTCGGAGAGACACGCGTCCGCGTGGAGCTGTACGACCTGGCGTTGCGGGAGCGGGCGAAAAAGGAGTTCGCCCTCGACCCGGGCCACCACGAGCCGGCGGTGGTGGCCCGTCACGTCCTCGACGGTCTTGAGGCGGTCCTGTCCGACGCCGGAGCCACCGAGTCCGAGGTGCTGGGCATGGGCCTCGGTGTACCCGGCGTCGCCGAGCAGGGGCCTGACCTGCTCATCCACGCCCGCGCGTTCGGCTGGGACGGTGTTCCCCTGGGCGCGCTCATCCGCGAGGGCACCTCGCTGCCAGTCTTCGCCGACAACGGGGTCAAGACGACGGGCCAGGCCGAGCTCTGGTTCGGCGCGGGCAAGGGTGCCCAGCACCTGGTCATGGCCTTCATCGGTACGGGGGCCGGGGCGAGCGTCGTCAACGGTGGCGTCACCTACCGGGGAACGGCGAACGGTGCCGGTGAGTGGGGACACACCAAGATTGTTCTTGGTGGGCGTCCCTGCCGATGCGGCGGCCAGGGTTGCCTGGAGGCCTACGTCGGGGCCGAGGCGATACTCGCCGGCGCGGGCAGGGACCTGGGAGGTGACGACGAGGAGAGCGTCTTCGCCGAGTTCCTCGCCGACCCGCTCGCGCGGCCCGCGCTGGAGGAGGCCGTCGGCTCCCTGGGGGCCGGGCTGGCCAACCTCATCAACCTCCTCAACCCCGAGCGTGTCATCCTCGGCGGCTGGGCCGGGTCCCTCCTCGGGCAGAGGTTCCTCCCCGAGATCCGCGCCGCGGCCTCCCGGTACGCCCTGCCGCTGCCCTTCTCACAGACGTCGATCGAGCTGGGAAGGCTCGGCGCCGAGGCGGTCGCCCTGGGCGCGGCCACCCTGGTCGTCGAGGACTTCCTGCTGCGCAGCCACGCGGTGCGCCCGGCGGGCCGCGTCGAGCCCTCCGCCCCAGCCCCGGCGGGACACGTGTCCGGCTGAACCGGCGCAGTGAGGCCGTGCCCCTGGCGGCACGCGAAAGTGAGAACGGGCGTACGGGTCCGATAGCTTTCCGTGGGTGACTGTCCTTCTGCCCGGTGTGGCGCTCACCGACCACGTGTTCACCGTTCCCCTCGACCACGCCGACCCCGGTGGCGAGACGATCGAGGTCTTCGCCCGTGAGGCGGTGGCCCCGGAACGACGGGGGGAGGACCTCCCGTGGCTGCTGTTCCTGCAGGGCGGCCCCGGAGGCAAGTCGCCTCGCCCGGCCTCCGCCGACGGATGGCTGGGACACGCGCTGAAGACCCACCGGGTCCTGCTGCTCGACCAGCGGGGGACCGGCCGCAGCACCCCCATCACCGCGCAGACCGTACGCGACACGGACGCCGAGCTCGCCGCCCGCCTCGCGCACTTCCGGGCCGACTCGATCGTGGCCGACGCCGAGCTGATCCGGCGCGAGCTCTCCGGTGACCGGCCGTGGGAGACCCTCGGTCAGAGCTACGGCGGTTTCATCACGCTGACCTACCTCTCCCGGGCTCCCGAGGGCCTGGCGGCCTGCTACGTGACCGGTGGCCTGGTCGGGCTCGACGCCACCGCCGACGACGTCTACTCCCGCACCTACCCGCGGGTCCGCGACAAGGTGAACCGCTACTTCGCCCGCTACCCGCACGACTCCGAGCGCCTGGACGCGATCGCGGCCCACCTGCGCCTTCGCGAGGTGCTCCTGCCCGACGGCGACGTGCTGACCGTGCGCCGCCTGCAGACCCTCGGCATGTGCCTGGGCATGAGCGACGGGGCCGAATACCTGCACTGGGTGCTGGAGGAGGCCTGGAGCGGCGGCAGGCTCTCCGACCTGTTCCTGTACGAGGTCATGATGGCCACCGGCTTCGTCGGCAACCCGCTCTACGCGGTCCTGCACGAGTCGATCTACGCCCAGGGTGCCGCCACCGGCTGGGCCGCGCACCGGCTGCTGCCCGAGGAGTTCCGCGAGGACGCCGGGCCGACCCTGCCCACCGGAGAGATGATCTATCCCTGGATGTTCGACGAGATCGCCGCGCTCCGCCCCTTCAAGGGCGCCGCCGAGATTCTCGCCACCGTCTCGGACTGGCCGGCCCTCTACGATCCCGCCCGGCTGGCCGCCAACCGGGTTCCGGTGACCGCCGCCGTCTACTACGACGACATGTACGTCGATCAGGGCCTGTCCATGCGCACCGCGAAGGCGGTGGGCAGCGTGCGGACCTGGGTGACCAACGAGTGGGAGCACGACGGTGTCAGGGTCTCCGGCGGCAAGGTCCTCGCCCGCCTGATGGAGATCGCGGGTGGTGTCCACGGCTCCTGAGCGCTCATGACCGCCGAGCGGCCACGGCTCCTGAGCACCCGCGCCTTCCGAACCGAACGCCCACGCCTCCCGGACCGCGGTAACCGGCCGGACGCCATGGAGGCCGTGGGGTCCTCCCGCCGCCGGGCGGGAGGACCCCACGTTCCGGTGTCAGCCGGGAGCGGCCGTCTCGGTGAGGGGCAGACGCACCTCGAAGCGGGTGTCGCCGGGCTTGGACTCCACGCGCAGGTCGCCGCCGTGCCGGCCGGCGACGATGCGGAAGGAGATGTCCAGGCCGAGCCCCGTGCCCTCGCCGACCGCCTTCGTGGTGAAGAACGGCTCGAAGATCCGCTCGCGCAGGGCCTCGGGGACGCCGGGGCCGCTGTCGCAGATCTCGATCAGCGCGATCGTGTCGTGCTCGAGGCGGGTGCGGACGGTCAGGACGCCGGTGCCGGCCATCGCGTCCAGCGCGTTGTGGATCAGGTTGGTCCACACCTGGTTGAGCTCCCCGGCGTAGGCCGGGATGGGCGGCAGGTCCGGGTCGTAGTCGGTGACGATGCTGATCCCCGGCGGGATCTTGCCGCGGAACATGGTGAGGGTGCTGTCCAGGAGTTCCCGCACGTCCACCGTCTGGTACGGCGCCCGGTCCATCTGGGAGTACTGCTTGGCGGAGGCGATCAGCGAGGAGATCCGCTCGGTCGCGTCGGTCACCTCGTTCAGCATCTGGGTGATCTCGATGGCCTCCGCCAGCCAGTGCATCGCCCCGGACAGGTACCGTTCGCCCAGCGCCTCGCGGATCTTGTCCAGTTTCTCCGGCTTGAAGCCGGCCGCCACCAGGGGCGAGGCGATCTCCCAGGGGTCCTCCACCCCCGCGTCCTCCATGGCGTCGGACAACTCGTCCTCGGCGTCGGAGATCTCCATCGGGGAGCGGGGCGGCATCTCCGCGAGGCCGGCGGCGCACGCCTCCTGCAGGTCGACCAGGGCGCTCAGCCGGTGGGGCTCGATGCCGTCCTCGGCCAGCACGGCCAGCCGCCTGCGCGAGGTCTTCATCCGGACCCGCAGGTCGTCGACGGCCCGCACCGCCGCCGCGGCCGGGTTGTTGAGCTCGTGGGTGAGTCCGGCGGTGATCGTGCCGAGCGCGGTCAGCCGCTGCCGCCGGTCGATGAGCTCCCGCTGTGCCATCCCGCCCAGACGGGCCCCGTCCAGAAGGTGCACCGCCATCGGGAACCACTCGGCCATGATCATGCCGTACTTCCTGGCGGGGAGCATGAACATGCGGGTCGGCTTGGTGGCGCGCAGCGTGTGGGCGTAGGTGGCCGGGGCGCGGTCTCCGAGGTAGGCGAGGACCGCGCCGCCGTAGGCGCCGGGCTGCGAGGTGGGGGTCATCGTGACGGGCCCGGCGGTGGTCTCGGTGACCATCACCACCTCGCCCTCGACGAGCACGGCGAAGCAGTCGGCGGGATCCCCCTGCTTGACGATCGGGTCGCCCGCCTCGTACTCCTCCTCGTCCCCGTACCTCGCGAGCCACCGGAGCTTGTCGTCGTCGAGCTTCTCGAAGAGGAACAGCCCGCGGAGCACCTCGATGTCGATCATGTGACCTCCTTCGTGAGCGCCGCAGGAGACCTCGTCGGGGGCACTCACGTCTTCTCCAGGTAGCGGTGGACGAGGGCCACGGCCATCGCGCCCTCACCGACCGCGGAGGCGACCCGCTTGATCGAGTCGGCACGGACGTCGCCGGCGGCGAACACCCCCGGCACGTTCGTCTCCAGGTGGTACGGCCCGCGCCGGAGCGGCCAGTTGCGCGGCCTGTTCTCGTCGGCGGTCAGGTCGGGACCGGTGAGGACGAAGCCCTTCGCGTCGCGTTCGACGGTGTCGCCGAGCCAGTCGGTGAACGGCTGGGCGCCGATGAAGACGAACAGCCACTCGGCCTCGACGGTGCGCTCGCCCTCGGGACCCTTCAGCGTGATCCGCTCCATGTGGCCCTCGCCCTCGGCGCCGACGACCTCGGTCTCGGTGTGCACCTCGATGTTCGGGATCTGGGAGATCTGCTCGATCAGGTAGTGCGACATGGTCCTCTCCAGCCCGTCGCCCCTCACGATCAGGTGGACCTTGCTGGCGTACCCCGACAGGTAGACCGCGCCCTGGCCCGCCGAGTTGGCGGCGCCGACGATGTAGACCTCACGGTTCGCGCACTCGGGCGCCTCGGTGAGGGCCGCGCCGTAGTAGCAGCCGGAGCCGATGAAGTCGTCGAGGCCGGGGGCGTTCAGCCGCCGGTAGGAGACGCCGGTGGCGAGGATGACGGTGTGCGCGGCGATCGAGCCGCCGTCGGCGAAGCCGACCACCCGGGCCTGGCCCTTGACCTCAAGGCTGGTGACCGTGCGGGCGGTGAGCAGCTCGGCGCCGAATTTCAGCGCCTGGCGCCTGGCGCGATCGGCGAGTTGCGCGCCGGAGACGCCGTCGGGGAAGCCCAGGTAGTTCTCGATCCTGGAGCTCTGGCCCGCCTGCCCGCCCGAGGCGTGCTGCTCGACCATCACCGTGCGCAGCCCCTCCGAGGCGCCGTAGACCGCGGCCCCCAGGCCGCCGGGACCGCCCCCGATCACGATCAGGTCGTAGAAGTCGGTGGCCGGGGCGGTGGACAACCCCACGGCCTCGGCCAGCTCCGAGGTGCTCGGCGCGGTGAGCTTCGTGCCGTCTCCGGTGATGACCAGCGGCAGCCTGGCCGGGCCGGCGGCCCCCTTCTCCCCGGCCTCCGCGGCCGCCGCGAGCAGCTCGGCGCCCTCGGAGGAGTCGGCGAGCATCCAGCGGTAGGGCACCTGGTTGCGCGACAGGAACTCTCTGACCTCGTACGACGGGGCCGACCAGCGCGCGCCCACCACCCGCAGCTCGTCGGACTCGCGCCGATCCGTCCGCTGCCAGGCGTCGAGCTGGGCGTCCAGCACCGGGTAGAACTTCTCCTCCGGCGGGTCCCACGGCTTGAGCAGGTAGTGGTCGAGATCGACCACGTTGATCGCCTGGATCGCGGCATCGGTGTCGGCGTAGGCGGTCAGCAGTACGCGGCGCGCGTAGGGATACAGGTCCATCGCCTGCTCCAGGAACTCCACGCCGTTCATCTGGGGCATCCGGTAGTCGGCGAGGATCGCCGCCACGTCGTCGCCCCTGAGCCGCAGCTCGCGGACACTGGCCATGCCCTCGACCGCGGTGTCGGCCCGGATGACGCGGTAGGCGTGGCCGTAGCGGCGCCGCAGGTCGCGGGCGATGGAACGGGACACGCCAGGATCGTCGTCGACCGTCATGATGACCGGTTTTTCCATGTCCTGCCTTCCCCCGAGATGGAGATAGCCGATATTAAGGACAATCTCTCCGAAGGATGTCACATCCGTGTTAAAGCCAGCATTGATCAGGCGTGGTCATGAGGGGTGGGAGTCGCGGGGGGCGCGAGGGAACCGTGGAGACGGTGACCGGGCATCCCGGCGGCGCGCAGCAGGACGGCCGGGCGGTCGCGGTCGCTGAGGAAGCGTCTGAGTTCGGAGTCGGTCGTCCAGATCTCGCGCATGGCCTCGTGCCCGACCCGGTCGGCGACGATCTGCAGGGCGATGTCCTGCCTGACGTACTCGACCGCCATCGCGACGACGGCCGGGTCCTCGGTGTAGACGCCCCACGCGGTGCCGCCGGCGAAACCGCCGACGAGGGCCTCCCGCCGGTCCCCCGCGACGACGAGCAGCCGGTGGTCCTGGTCCTCCTTCACGCTCCCCTCGCCCTCGTGCAGGGGCGCGGGGAAGGGGAAACGGCGCTCGTACAGGTTCCCGACCGGCTCCCGCGCCACGCCGAAGTGCATCACCGAGGTCTCGACCCCGCGCTCGACGGCGCGCCTGATCAGCGGGGAGAGCGGTTTCATCTCCTCGGGCCAGATCGACACGAACAGGTCGCTCCGTGCCCCGGCCACCACGTCCTCCGCCCGGTCGAGCAGCGCTACGGGGTCCTTGAGGCTGTGGATCAGATAGGCCTTGGGAGGCGCCACGATCGCGGGCAGCGCGACCTCCAGTGCCCCGATCGAGTCGGCGAACTCCCTGCGCATGCGCTCCAGCAGGGATCGCGGTGGTAGTGGCAGGTAGTCGGTGGCGTCGTCGGAGCCGCGCAGCTCGTAGGCCGCGCCCTTGGCCACCAGCTTGCCAAGCGTCTCGTAGACCGTGCTGCGCGGCACCCCCGAACGTTTGGCGACCTCGTAGCCGTTGAGGGGCTGTCCGGCGCCGACCAGGGTGACGTACGCCTTGGCCTCGTAACCCGACATGCCCAAGCGCTGTAATTGCTCCACTACGTCCCGCATCGCAGTTATGGTACGGCGCCGACTACCCGTTTAGCGCTGTCCTAAAGCACCTGTTTTGTAGGATTTTTGTGACGTGAGGTCGTCCGGACCCGTGGAACGGGGGCGACGAAGCGTGGGAGCGCTCCACCGGGAGGCGTTTCACTCTCGTCCGGCCGCCGACGTCATCATGCGTGCTCAGCTGCCTGCGAGGGGCACCGCCCGATCCTGTCCGGGGCCGGACCCGCCGGTCCCGGTGGCCTCCGCGGGTGGGAGCGCCGCGGGGCCGGGGCCCGTCCCGCTCGGGTGGCGTGCGCGGTAATTTCGGTCGCGGCCGCCGCGCCTTCGCTCCGCTACGCGGGCTTCAGGGCCCGCAGGGCGAACTCCACGAGCGTGTCGGCGTACTCGTGGGTGAGAGGGGCGGTGCGCAGCATCCAGCGGTGGTAGATCGGTCCGTACAGCAGCTCCACGGCCACGCTCAGATCCGCGTCCTCGGCTACCTGGCCCGCCCGCTGGGCGCTGCGCAGCCGTTCCCTGGTCGCCTCCAGGTGCGGCCCCAGGAGTCGCGCGGTGATCTCGGCGCTGATCGCGGGGTCGTTCAGGGACTCGACGGTGAGTGCCCTGGTCATCGTGTCGAGCTCGGGATCGTGGTACTCGTCGACGATGGCCCGCAGCGTGAGGCGAAGGTCGGCCCCGAGGTCGCCGGTGTCGGGAAGTGCGACGCTCCCCTCCTCGTCGGAGGTCCTGGAGAGGAAGGCGTCGATGAACACGGCGCCCTTGGAAGGCCACCAGCGGTAGATCGTCTGCTTGCCCACTCCCGCGCGGGCGGCGATCGCCTCTATCGTCAGCTTGGCGTATCCGGACTCGGCGACCAGGTCGAAGGCGGCGCTCAGAATGGCCCGGCGCGACTGCTCGCTGCGACGGGCCGGGTTCGGGGTCTTCACGTGCCCGAACGTATCATTTCACGAGTCGAAACGTATCGTCTTGCTCGGCTCGCCGCATTGGCCGCGCTCGCGGGTCGATTCTCCCCGAGAGGCCCCGGACGCGGCCGAAGGGGGCGGGTGAGCGGACGAGCGGAACGCCGAAGGCCGCGGAGACCCCCGGCAGGGCTTCCGCGGCCTTCGAGTCTGCGGTCGGATCAGACCTGGCCGGCCTTCTCCAGGGCGGAGCAGCAGGTGTTCACGATGAGGCGGGTGACGAGGTAGGGGTCGACGTTGGCGTTCGGACGCCGGTCCTCGATGTAGCCCTTCTTCTCCACCTCGACCTGCCACGGGATGCGGACCGAGGCGCCGCGGTCGGAGACGCCGTAGCTGAACTCGTTCCAGGGGGCGGTCTCGTGGAGGCCGGTGAGGCGCTCCTCGATGCCGGCGCCGTAGTGCTTGACGTGCTCCAGGGCGTTCGCGGCGAGGGCCTCGCAGGCGGTGACGATCGGGTCGTACTCCTCGCGCATCGCCTTGGTGGAGAAGTTGGTGTGCGCGCCGGCGCCGTTCCAGTCGCCCTTCACCGGCTTGGCGTCCAGGGTGGCGCCGACGTTGAAGTCCTCCGCGGTGCGGTAGAGCAGCCAGCGGGCGATCCACATGTGGTCGGAGGCCTCGACGGGACCGGCCGGGCCGATCTGGAACTCCCACTGCCCCGGCATGACCTCGGCGTTGATGCCGGAGATGGCCAGGCCCGCCTCGATGCAGTAGTCGAGGTGCTTCTCGACGATCTCGCGGCCGAAGACCTCGTCGGCGCCGACGCCGCAGTAGTAGCCGCCCTGCGGGGCGGGGAAGCCGCCGATCGGGAAGCCGAGCGGGCGGCCCTCCTTGAAGAAGGTGTATTCCTGCTCGATGCCGAACCACGACTCCTGGTCGGCGTACTTCTCGGCGACCTCGACGAGGGCGGCGCGGGTGTTGCTGGAGTGCGGGCTCATGTCGATGTTGAGCACCTCGCACAGCACCAGCACGTTGGCGCCGCCGCGGATCGGGTCCGGGCAGGTGAAGACCGGCTTGAGCACCCGGTCGGAGGAGGAGCCGTCGGCCTGGTTGGTGCTGGACCCGTCGAAGCCCCAGATCGGGAGCTCCGCACCGTCCGCCATCACCTTGGTCTTGGAACGAAGTTTGGCGGTCGGCTCGGTGCCGTCGATCCAGATGTATTCAGCCTTGAAGGTCATCGGCGGAGTCCTTGAGGATGGAGGGATCTTCTGCTCTCAAAGATTCGCAAGGCGCGATTTCGCATCTGTTGCCCATGTGTGAACAGAGTGTTACTCAGACCTATATGGGCAGGCAGAGGCTGTATTGAAATCCGCACAGATGGTTTCCAGGGCTGTGAGCTGCCCTTTCGTGGGACGATTGGAACGATTGAGACATCCGTCACAGGTGACGCCGATTATTGCGCCAAGTCATTTTCGTCACCTTTGTCGCAGGTGATATCAGCTGCCGAGGAGACGGGCCGAGACCGACTCGTGGGCGAGCCGCCGCATGATGTCGAGGACCCTGCCGTGCACGACGGTGCCGAGGACGAGGGCCTCGACCGCCTCCTCGCGGGGTCCGTCGAACGGGATGGTGCCGATCTCGTGCTCGGTCACGAGCCGCAGGGCGACGTCGGCGTAGGGGCGCAGGGCCTCACCGTCGGCGGGCATGCCGAGCCGGCCGAGGGTGAGGACGGCCTGGGCCAGCTCGTCGCGGGCCGGGGCTTCGGGATCGATCTGCCATCCAAGATCTGTGATCATGGTGTCGGCCTCGGCGCGGGCACGCGTCCACTCCTCGTCGGGTGTGTCCGGCTCGACCGCGGGCGCGAGGGCGTACTGCGCGACGCCGAGGACGTGGTGCAGGTCCAGGCTCTCGTCGTCGACGGCGGCCACCACCTTGCCGATGGAGGCGATGGGCAGCCGCCCGACCTCCAGCAGCGCCCGGATCAGCCGCAGCCTGCGCACGTGGCCCTCGCCGTACCGCGCGCTGGTGGCCGAGGTCTGCTCGCCCGCGGGAAGCAGGCCCTCGCGCAGGTAGTACTTGATCGTCGGGATGGATACGCCCGATGCGGCGCTGAGCTCGGATATCCGCATCATTGGATAGTACAGATGGCCAGTGTGGGGGGCGTCTAGCGCAACGAGGGACGGACGTCGATGACGGTCATCCCCGCGGCGAGGGCGGAGGCCACTCCCTCGTCGGTGTCCTCGTAGGCGACACAGGTGTACGGGGCGACGTCGAGGAGGCGCGCGGCGAGGAGATAGACGTCGGGGGCGGGCTTGCCGTAGCGGACGTCGTCCCTGGTGACCACGGTGTCGAAGAGGGGGCGCAGGCCGGTGACCCGCAGGGTCTCCTCCACGGCCTGGCGGGCGCCTCCCGAGGCCACGGCCATCGGCACCCGTCCCCGGTGGGCCTCGGCGACCGCGCTGACCGGCCGGTGCGGGGTGACCGTGTGGATCAGCCACTGGTAGGCGTCGAGCGCCGCCGCCCGCACCGCCTGGTAGTCGAGCTCGGCTCCGGTCTCGGTCTCCAGCTCCGCCAGCAGACGGTCGGACGACAGGCCCGTGCGCGCCCGGTACCACGCGGAGTCGAGGTCGACCTGCCACCCGGCCAGCGCGGTCCGCCACGCGCTCTCGTTGGCGGAGGTGGTGTCGACGAGGGTCCCGTCGCAGTCGAAGATCAGGGCCGCGTAGGGGGTGGGGGGCTGGAGTCGCTGGTGGAGCATGGTCGCCTAACACGTGACGGTGGATCTACGCCCACTTTAGCCCGCGCGGGAAAGGGCGGGCGCCTGCCCGGGGGGGTGGTCGCGTCACCGCGACGGGTGAGATCGCGACGGCGGGTGCGAGGGGCGGTCAGGGCGGCGAACGTGCGGTTCTTCGGCTTCCGCCGGCGGGGCGGACAGGGCTCCCGAGCTCGTCCGGCGGGGTCCGGCCCGGCGGGTGCGCGCGGTCGCCCGCGTACGCCGGAGGTGCCGATCCGTCGGAACGCGGCCGGTGCTGGAGGACTCAGCTGATCTCGTCGCCCCAGCCGTCGTGCCGTGCCCTGGCCAGCTCGTTCTCCATCTCCTCAAGCTCCCGCATGAACCCCTGGAACCCCCGCGGGCCCAGGCGGCGCCAGACGAGCAGCTGCAGGGAGCGCGTCTCCTCGTCGACGAGCGGCTCCTGGTGAGGCGGCGACGTCAGCAGCTCCTGGGCCTGGCGCTCCGCGGCCTGGAGTTCTTCGGCGGTGAAGCGGATGCCGTGCTCGTGTTCCAGCAGCCGGATGTGCGGGTCGTTGCGCAGTCTCTGGTCCCGGGCGCGCCGGGCGCGCCGGGCGGCGAGCTCGTCGTGGACGTGCGCGCCGGAAACCTGGTGCGGCGTGTCGGCCGGACGTGGAGTCATCGTGGGGTTCGCCTCCGTCAGCGCGGTTCCTTTTTCTGGAACCTCTGCTAGAAACGACGCTCGAAAGGCGGCGGAGGTTGTCGATTTCTCCCCCGAAACCCCGGCTGGGCGGGTGCGGGGCACCTAACGGTGCCCTCGACGGCCTTGACGCGAGCTTGACTTGAGAATAATTTTCACCCAGAAGAACTCCGGTGAAAGGAATGCTTGTGGCCGCAGGCGCGCTCGGACGCATACAGACCGAGACACCCGCGCTGCCCGAGGCGCTGCGCCGGGTGGGGGAGGCGATCCTGGCCGACCCCGCCGAGGCCGCGCGATCGACGATCATCACGCTCGCCGAGCGGAGCGGCAGCTCGCCCGCCACGGTGACCCGCTTCTGCAGGGTGTTCGGCTTCGCCGGGTACGCCGGGCTGCGCGTCGCCCTCGCCACGGAGAACGGGCGTGCCGCGCAGGCCAACTGGGACGCGGGGGTGGGCCACGAGATCGGTCCCACCGATCCGCTCGACGCGGCGATCGGCGTGATGGCCGCCGCCGACTCCCGGCTCATCCAGGAGACCGCCGCCCAGCTCGACGTGGGCACCGTCGCCACGGTCGCCGACGCCATCGTCGCGGCCCGCCGCGTCCTCATCTTCGGGGTCTCCACCAGCGGGGCGGTCGCCGTGATGTTGGGCGGGCGGCTGCGCCGCATCCGGATCCCCTGCTGGAGCCACGCCGACGCGCACGAGGCGCTCGCCGACGCCGCGCTGCTCGCCGAGGGCGACGTCGCGATCGGCATCTCCCACCAGGGCCGTACCCGCGAGGTGCTGGAGTCCCTCGGCGAGGCGGGGGACCGGGGCGCGCTCACCGTCGCGGTCACCTCCTTCGCCCGCTCCCCGCTCGCCGAGCTGGCGGATCAGGTGCTGACCACCGCGAGCCGCGAGACCACCTTCAGGCTGGGCGGCCTCGCCGCCGTCCACTCCCAGCTCTTCGTCCTCGACACCGTCTATGTCGCGGTCGCGCAGCGCACCTACGAGCAGACCAACGAGGCCTTCGAGTTGACGATCAGGGCTCTGGAGAGCCATCGCGTGGAGAGGAGCTGACCGTGCGGATCGGTGCTGCCGAGTACGTTCACGAGGTCAAGGCACTGGTGGACGAGGTTTCCGGCACCCAGCAGGAGGCGGTGGGGGCCGCGGCGGCGCTGATCGTCGAGTCCCTGCGCGGTGGCGGCGTGATCCAGGCGTTCGGCTCCGGGCACTCCGAGGCGATCGCGATGGAGATCGCCGGACGCGCGGGCGGCCTGGTGCCCAGCAACCGCCTCGCCCTGCGCGACGTCGTCCTGTACGGGGACGCCCCGGTCGCCACCCTGCTGGGAGCACCCGGCGAGCTGGAGCGCGACCCCTCGGTCGCCCGGCGGATCTACGACCTGGCTCCCGTCCGCCCCGAGGACGTGTTCGTGCTGATCTCCAGTTCAGGGGTGAACGGATCGGTGGTCGAGCTCGCCTCGATCGTCAAGGAGCACGGGCACCCCCTGATCGCCCTCACATCGGTGCGGCACAGCACCGCGATGACCTCCCGCCACCCCTCGGGCCGCAAGCTCCTCGACCTCGCCGACGTGGTGCTCGACAACCGCGCCCCGTACGGCGACGCGGTCCTGCCGCTCCCGGACGGCGGCACGTTCGGTGCGGTCTCCACCATCACCTCGGCGCTGCTCGCCCAGATGGTCGTGGCCGAGGTGGTGCGCGACCTGAGCGAGGCGGGCCTCACCCCGCCGATCTACCGCTCCGCCAACGTGACCGGCGGTGACGAGCACAACCGCGCCCTTGAGAACCGCTACGCCGGAAGGATCCGGCGAGGTGCCTGAGCACCGCCCCTCACTCCCAGGCCACTTCCAGGAGGAAGCATGACCCAGCTATCCAGGCGCGAGCTCCTGCGCGGCGCCGCCCTGGCCGGTCTCACCGTGCCGGCCCTGTCCGCGTGCGCCACCCCCGCGGGCAACGGCGGCGCCGCCTCCTCGGCACCCGTCGTCGGGGCCACCAGCGCGGCCAACCCGCTCGGCCTCGTCGAGGGCAGGCCCCTGGAGGTCTGGATCTTCGACGGTGGTTTCGGCGACGCCTACGCCACGGACGTCCACGAGCCGCTGCTCAAGACGAAACACCCCAACCTGGAGATCAGTCACAACGCCACCAAGGAGATCGCGAAGACCCTCCAGCCGCGCTTCGCCGGCGGCGACCCGCCGGAGTTCGTCAACAACTCCGGCGCCAACGCGATGGACTTCGGCGCCCTCGTCCAGGACGGCCAGCTCACCGACCTCACACCGCTGTACGACGCGCCGAGCTGGGACGACCCCGCCGTCAAGGTGCGCGACACGATCGATCAGAACGCCATCGAGCTGGGCAGCTACGACGGCACGCCGTACGTCCTCAACTACGCCAACACCGTCTGGGGCATCTGGTACTCACGAAAGCTCTTCGAGGCCGAGGGCTGGCAGGTCCCCAAGACCTGGGCCGACTTCCTGGCCCTGTGCGAGACCATCAAGAAGTCGGGCAAGATGGCGCCCTTCACCTACGCGGGCAAGCACCCGTTCTACATCTACGAGGCCATCCTCACGCTCGCCGCGAAGATCGGCGGCAAGGACGTGCTGAAGAACATCGACAACCTCCAGGACGGCGCCTGGAAGGCCGAGCCGGTCAGGCAGGCCGCGGGGGCCTTCGTCGAGCTCGGGTCGAAGTATCTGCTCCAGGGCACCGCGGGGCTCGACCACGTGCAGACCCAGACGGCGCACAACAAGGGCCAGGTCGCGATGCTGCCCTGCGGCTCCTGGCTGGAGAACGAGCAGAAGGACTCCACGCCAGAAGGCTTCGACTACGCGATGTTCGCGCTCCCCGACTTCGGCACCTCCGACGCCCTGCCGTACGGCACCCTGCACGCCCAGCCGGGCGAGGAGTACGTCGTCCCCGCCAAGTCGGCCAACCCCCGCGCGGGCCTTGAGTACATGCGCGCCATGCTCTCCAAGGAGGGCGCGGGCAAGTTCATGGAGATGGTCTCCACACTCACGGTCGTCAAGGGCGCCGACGCGGGCCGCACCCTCCAGCCGGGACTGAAGAGCGCCTCGGCCGCGCTGGAGGCGGCGGGCGACAACGCCGTCTGGTTCCTGTTCCGCAAGTGGTACGTCGAGCTGCACGACGAGGTGGCCGCCGCGACCGGGCAGCTCATGGCGGGCAAACTCACCGTCGACCAGTGGGCGGACCGGGCGCAGAAGAAGGCGGACGCCATCAAGAAGGACGCCTCGGTGAAGAAGTTCAGCCGATGACGGCGGCAGGCGACGGGGCGCCCGGGGGCCGGCCCGTCGCTCACCGGGCACCGGTCCTGGGCCGTCGCCTCGGTGGTGTGACGACGCCGGGGAAACGGTAGGCCGGCGATGGACCACGGCAGGACACGGTTCGTCGCGGGGTTCCTCGCGATCCCGTTGACGCTCTACCTGATCTACGTGATCGCGCCCTACGCGCAGGCCTTCTACATCGCGTTCACCGACTGGCGCGGGGTGAACGCGACCCCGCGCCTGGTGGGGCTGGAGAACTTCCGGCGACTGCTGGCCGACAACGTGTTCTGGCAGGCGGTGAGCCACAACCTGGTCCTGCTCCTCCTGCTGCCGATCCTCACGCTCGGGATCGCGCTCTTCTTCGCCTTCCTGCTCAACGCGGGCGGGCGGGGCGGCACCGGGGGCATCTGGGGGTCGAAGTTCTACCGCGTGGTGTTCTTCTTCCCCCAGGTGCTGGCCGTCGCCGTGGTCGCCGTACTGTTCCAGCAGGTCTTCAGGCCCGACCGCAGCGGCATGCTCAACGCGCCGCTCATCGCCCTGGGCTTCGAGCCGATCGGTTTCCTGTCCAGCACCGACGTCGCCTTCTGGTCGATCCTCGCCGTGCTGGTCTGGCAGGCGGTCGGCTTCTACGTCGTGCTCTTCTCCGCGGGCATCGCCTCCATCCCGCGCGACCTCTTCGAGGCGGCGGCGATCGACGGCGCCGGAGGGCCCTCGCTGTTCCTGCGGGTCACGCTGCCGCTGCTGTGGGACACCATCCAGGTCGGCTGGGTCTATCTGGGCATCGCCGCGCTGGACGTCTTCGCCATCGTGTGGGTGATGACGGCCGAGCACGGCGGCCCCGACCACTCCACGACCGTGATGGCGGCGGAGATCTACCGCACCGCCTTCCAGTACTTCAAGTTCGGCTACGCCTCCGCGATGGGCGTGGTCCTGTTCTTCTTCACCATCGGGTTCGCGGCGCTGGCCCTGCGCCTGTCGCGGCGTGAGCGGATCGAGTTCTAGTGGCCGACGTCGTGACTTCCCCGAGCAGGGCGTTCGCCCGCGAGGAGCGCAGGCGGCGCCTGGGGCCCCTGTCGGCCCTGACGCACGTCGCGCTGCTCGTCTGGACGGTCCTGGTCGTCGTGCCGATCGTGTGGACGTTCCTCGCGTCGGTGAAGAGCGAGGACGAGATCTTCGGCGACGCCTGGTCGCTGCCCGCCCACCTCCGCCTCGACAACTGGGCCCGCGCCTGGGAGCAGGCGCACATCGGCCAGTACATGATCAACAGCATCGTCGTGGTGGCCTTCGGCACCCTGGGCACGATGCTGTTCGGCTCGATGGCCGCGTACGTGCTCGCCCGCTACCGCTTCCGGGGCAACCGGTCGATCTATCTGCTCTTCGTCTCCGGCCTCGCCTTCCCGGTCTACCTGGCGCTGACCCCGCTGTTCTTCGTCGTGCAGAACATGGGGGCGGTCCCGGTGATCGGCCCGTTCATCGGCCTGAACACGCACGGCGGGCTGGTGCTGGTCTACATCGCCTACTCGCTGCCCTTCACCGTCTTCTTCCTCGCGGCCTTCTTCAGGACGCTGCCCGGAGCGGTGGCCGAGGCGGCCTTCGTGGACGGGGCCTCGCACGCCCGGGTCTTCTTCCAGATCATGCTGCCGATGGCCAAGCCGGGCATCGTGAGCGTGACCATCTTCAACGTGCTCGGCCAGTGGAACCAGTATCAACTGCCCCTCGTCCTGCTCAACTCCGACCGGGACAAGTGGGTGCTCACCCAGGGCATCGCCGACATCTCCACCGCCGCGGGCTACGACGCCGACTGGTCGGCCCTGTTCGCCGCCCTCAGCATGGCCATCCTGCCGATGCTGATCGTCTACACGATCTTCCAGAGCCAGATCCAGAAGGGCCTCACCGCCGGCGCCCTCAAGTAGGACACCCGGCCGCGCTCCCGCAGGAACCATCTCCGTGACACTTCGGCATCGTTGACGCTCTCGTATAACGAGAGTTATCGTCAACTATATGAGAGCGTCAGCTCCCGAACTCATGCCCATCTTCCGATCACCTCTTCAGGCCCGCCTTCTGACACGCCTGTTCCTGGCCGTCGACGAAGAATTCACGATCACCGATCTGGCCGACTTCCTCGGTTCTCCACTTCCCACGGTCCAGCGAGAGGTGCATCGCCTCGTGCGCGCCGGTCTCCTCAGAGAGCGCAGAATCGGCAGGGCGCGGCTTGTCAGAGCCAACGCCGATGCCGCCGCCTCACGGCCACTGACGCAACTGCTGGCCGTCACCTTCGGTCCTCCCGCGATCCTCGCTGAGGAGTTCGCGTCGGTGGCGGGCATCGAGCGGCTCGTCATCTTCGGCTCCTGGGCCGCGCGTTATCACGGCCACTCCGGCCCTCAGCCCAATGACGTCGACCTCCTGGTCATCGGCTCCCCCTCCCGGGGGGACGTCTACGACGCGGCGGAGCGAGCCGAGCGCCGTCTGGGCATTTCCGTGAATCCGGTGTTACGGAGCGTATCCGCGTGGGAGTCTGGCGACGAAGGCCTGCTCCGCGAGATCGCGAACGGGCCGACGGTAACCGTGGAGGTCTAGGGGAAACTCGGCAGTGCAGTGGACCATCGGGGAAGCCGCGATCCGCAAGCTTCTCGACGATCGTGAGCTCCAACGGGTTCCGCTGGCCGATCACATGGCCGAGTCGATGCTCGAATCGGCGCGAAGCCATCTCGAATCGGTGGAGTTGATCCGTGACACCGATCCCGACGGTGCCTACACCCTCTGCTATGACGCCGCGAGGAAGGCATCAGCGGCGCTCCTGCAAGCCCAGGGCCTGCGTGCCACGTCTGCCGGTGGCCACATCGCCCTCAGGGAGGCTGTCACGGCCCAGTTCGGGCAGACCAGGGAAGGTGCTTCGCTCCGTCGACTCGATCACATGCGGCGAAGAAGGAATGTCCTCGAATACTCCGGCCAGCCCAGCGAGGCGGTCACCGGCGCCGAACTCGACGAGGCGACCGCGTGGACCGCTGAGATCATCGACTTCTGTGAACGTCTCGTGTCGAAGCTCGATCTCTTTCCGCAGGGGGCGGTCCACCGAAAGTGATCATCGACATCGTCGTTCTGCCGTGAAACAGGCATGTTCGGGCTTGGGAGACATGGGGCGCGGTCTTCCCAGGAGAGCCATGACGGCGCGTATCGGGTCTATCGGTTGGGGAGATTTTTCAGGGCCTCGCGGCGGCTCAGGCCGCTGATGCGGGTGTGGTCGACGTAGCGGACGACCTCGTCGGGGTTGGTCTTGGCGTACTCGCGCAGGGCCCAGCCGATCGCCTTGCGGGCGAAGAAGTCGTTGTCGGACAGGCTCGGCTCGATGCAGGCGTACAGCAGGCCGGTGTCGGTGGCGGACTTGAAGCGGTTCTGGCTGAGGATGGCCGTACGGCGCTTCCACAGGTCGGTGCCGCGGGCCCAGCGGAGCATGAGGGGGCGCATGGTGTCGGGGAAGGCCGCGAGCAGGCCGCCGACGCGGTGGATGGCGAGCTCGTCGACGTAGTCCCACCAGGCTCCGGTGACGATCATCTCCTCGTACATCGGCAGCGCGTCGAGCGTCTGGAAGGAGCGGTAGAGGCGGAAACCGGTCAGCTCGATCGCCGCGTAGCGCTCCTCGCGGTATTCGGCCCCGCGCCACAGGGTCAGCGTCGCCTCTCGCCACGCGGACGCCTCGTCGACGGGATAGTCGGCGAAGACCCGCTTCAGCGCGGCGCGGCGGGGCGCGGCCTGCACGCCGAGGAACGGCATCGACGACCTCATGTAGGTCTGCATCACCGGAGCCTTGGCGGGGTCGGCCACGTCGGTGAGCGCCATTCGTACGGCCTTCTGCAGAATCTCCACGCTGCCCACCACTTCCCGTTCGCTTCGCGGACGCTTGATTCTCACAGGCCGCGCCGCCCGCCGCGCCGGTTCCGTGGGCGTTATTCGTTCTGGCTACTTCGCTCGCCGGTCGCCAGGCCGTCGAACAGGATGGTGATGTAGTGCTCGGCGAGGCCCGCGGTGTTGAGACGGCCCCCCGGGCGGAACCAGCGCACCGTCACCCAGATGGTGTCGCGGATCATGCGGTAGGTGAGCTTGGGGTCGACGTCCGCGCGGAGCAGGCCGGCGGCCTGGCCGAGCTTGATCTGCCCGACCCACATGCGCTCGACCTCCTCCTCGGCCCTGACCAGGTAGTCGAAGCGGTCGCCGGGGAGCGACCTCAGGTAACTCCAGTCGTTCTGCATGACGGTGATCGCCGCGCGGTGGGGCTCCAGCGTGCCGAACCCGATGCGCACCATCTCTGAGAGGATCGTGCGGGGGTCGCCGTTGCGGTCCAGGGCGGCGCGGTAGCGGCCGACGAGGTCGTCGAGGAAGGTGGTGAGCACCTCGTCGACGATCGTCTCCTTGGAGTCGAAGTGGTGATAGAGGCTTCCGGACAGGATGCCCGCCTCTTCCGCGATCTCCCGGACGGTCGTCGCCTGGAAGCCCTTGCGGGCGAAGAGCTCGGCGGCGAGTTTGACGAGATGGTCACGGCGCTCCGAGGCGGGGCCCGATGTGGCCGCGCGTCTGGTCCCGCTCTGGCGCCTGACCGGGGTCGTGGTCGCGCCGCCGGAGTTCTTTCGCGTGTTCACGCCCCCATTATGAGCCCTTGCGCAATCGCTTGTTCACCGGAACGCGCCAGCTCATCCCGGTTATCTCCCGCGACCGAACGCTCACCGCATTTGTCGCCGGACGGGTCCCGCCGGGCGCGGGACCTCTCGTTCTCCGCCCGCCTATCAGCGGACCTTCGGCTCGTCCATCGTCGCGATCCGCAAAATCCTGAGCGGAAGCCCTATGGTCAGCCCACTAGCAATTAGGAAACTTTCCTATTAGATTTGCGCAGAGCCGCCGTGGGAGCGCTTTCCCCGGGGGTCCGGTGACAACGCGGTGCCTGCGCGTTCCCGGCAGGAACGCCGACCGGTCGTCAGGCGAGGAGGGGTGAATGAAGCGCGGCCCAGAGCTGCTCCGTCTGGCGGAGACGGTCGTCTTTCCCGGGTTCGAGGGCAAATCGCCGCCGGACTGGATCCGACGCCGGATCGGCGAGGGACTGGCCGGAGTGGTGCTCTTCTCCAGGAACATCGCCACCCCCTCCCAGGTCGCCGAGCTCACCGCTGTACTGCGAGGGGAGAACCCCCAGGTCCTCGTCGGCATCGACGAGGAGTCCGGCGAGGTCACCCGCCTGGAGGCCGCGGGCGGGAGCACCCGCCCTGGCAACTTCGCCCTCGGCGTGGTCGACGACACCGACCTCACCGAGGAACTCGCCGCCGACCTCGGCCGCGACCTCGCCCTCGCCGGCGTCAACCTCAACTTCGCCCCCTCGGCGGACGTGAACTCCAACCCCGACAACCCGGTCATCGGCCTGCGCTCCTTCGGCGCGGACCCCGACCTCGTCGCCAGACACACCGTGGCCTGGATCCGCGGCATGCAGTCGGCGGGAGTGGCGGCCTGCGCCAAGCACTTCCCCGGCCACGGAGACACCTCCGTCGACTCCCACCACGGCGTGCCGCTCGTCGCCGCCACCCCCGAGGAACTGCGCGAGGTGGCGCTGCGGCCCTTCCGCGCCGCCGTCGAGCAGGGAGTACGCACGGTCATGACCGGGCACCTGCTCGTCTCCGCCCTGGACCCCGCGATGCCCGCCACCCTCAGCCGCCCGGTCCTGCACGACCTGCTCAGGGTCGAGCTGGGCTTCGAGGGCGTCGTCGTCACCGACGGCATCGAGATGGCCGCCGTCTCCGGCCCCTACGGCATCGGCGGCGCCTCGGTCCTCGCCGTCGCCGCGGGTGCCGACGCGATCTGCGTGGGTGGCGAGCACGCCGACGAGGAGACCGCGATCGGGATCCGCGACGCGATCGTGGACGCCGTGATCGAGGGCAGGCTCTCCGAGGAGCGGCTCGCCGACGCCTCCCGGCGCGTCTGCGAACTCGCCCTCTGGAGCACGGCCACCCGTCGGAGCGCGTCGGCGGGCTCCGGCACCCCGTCGATCGGTCTGACCGCCGCCCGGCGAGCCCTGCGGATCACCCGCCGCTCCGCGACCGCGCCCATCCCGCTGTCCGCCCCCCCGCACGTCGTCGAACTCGCCCCCGAGATGAACCTCGCCATCGAGAAGGACACCCCGTGGGGCGTCGGGGAGCCGCTCGGCAAGCTCCTCCCCGGCACCACGGTCACCCGGCTCACCGCCTCCGGCGCCACCGGAGGCGCCGTCGAGGCCGCACTCGCCGCGGCGGCCGAGCGCCCCCTCGTCGTCGTCGTCCGCGACGCCCACCGTCACCCCTGGCAGGCCGACGCGCTCCTGCACCTGCTGGCCGCCCGCGCCGACGCGGTCGTGGTCGAGATGGGACTGCCGGGCCGCTCCGACCTCGGCGCAGTCCACATAGCCACCCACGGCGCCTCCCGCGTCTGCGGCCAGGCCGCCGCCGAACTCCTCGCCGGGGATCAGGGCACGGCCTGAGCGGGAGCGCTCCCACCGACCGTGACGCCTCGGAGCGCCGTGGCCTCGCGGACCGCGGGACCTCTTGGACCACAGGGCCTTCCGGAGTCTCCGGAAGGCCCTGTGGTCTCCCGGAGCAGGGGTGAGAATTCTGTCGGTGCGGCCTGCTTGAATCGCGGAATGAATGCGGCACGGTTGCTGACAGAGCAACGCGAGATCCACGGGGTCGATCTGGCGGGGCTCTCGCTCAGCGATCATCTGACCGGTGAAGGACCCTACGTGTTCAGGGAGTGCGATCTCACCGGCGCGGACCTCGCCGGGGCGTCGCTGGTGGAGGCCTCGTTCGAAAAGTGCGTGCTGGAGCGGGCCGACTTCCGCCGCGCGGACCTGGACGGGGCCCGCTTCTCCGGCGGCGGGGGAGCGGGGCTCAGGTTCACGAACGCCGAGCTGGTCGACGCGACCTTCACCGACGTCGACCTGTCCAGCGCGCGCTTCGAGCTGGCCCTGCTCACCGACGTCACCTTCACCGGTTGCCGCATGATCGGCGCGGTGCTGTCCTCCTGCCGGGGCACCGGCTACCGGTTCGACGGCTCCAACCTGGCGCTGGCCGACCTCACCGGCTGCTCGATGCGAGGTCTCCACCTGCGGGGCGTCCGCTTCGACGACGCCAACCTGTCGGGCTGCGACTTCACCAAGAGCGTGTTCGAGGACTGCCGCATGATCGGCGCCCGCACCGTCGAGACGGTTTTCACCAAGACGGACCTGCGCGGCGCCGATCTCGGCGAGGTCGACGACACCCGGCTCCGATCGCTACGCGGAGCGATCGTCAGCCCCACCCAGGCCGCCCTGATCCTCGCCTCCCGGGGACTGACCGTAGGCTGACGGTCGGGGCCGACAGTCGGGGCTGACGGAGGCTCATCCACCGCGGACACACCGGCCCCGACCTATCCGTCCCACACGACCGGGTTCAGCACCGGGTAGACGCGGGACCGACCCTCACCGCCTCCACTGCTCCGCCGCGGACACACCCGGCAGCGGCTTGCCGATGAGGGCCAGGGGGAGGAAGAAGCAGACCTGGCCGATGGCCATGATGAGCGTGGCGAGCGCCCTGTCGTCATACTGCTCCGACGCTCGGGCATACAGCTCGTCGGGGACGCGCTCGCCCGACGGGTTCGGGGTGAGCACGGATTCGGCCAGTTCCAGCGCGACGCGTTCGGCGTCGGTGAAACAGAGAGCGTCCCGCCAGGAGGCCACGGCGGTGATGCTCTCCTCGGTGGCGCCGGCCTCACGGAGGTTCCCGGTGTGCAGGATGGTCAGGTATGTGCTGCCGACGATCTGGCCGACGCGCAGCTGCACCAGGCCGATGGTGGTCGGCGGGACCGTGCCGTTCCCGGTCGCCCTGTACAGGGCGCCGCCGACGTCCTTGAGTTCGGGAACGAGCAGGACGGGGTTGGGCAGACGCGACTCGGTGGTGGTCACAGTGGGCTTTCCTTCCGGATTCGAATGGTGGAACGCCGCTCTGACGGATCGCACGGGGCGAAGGTGACCGGGTACGTTCGCGGTCACCTTTCACCGCTCCGCCGCGTCAGCGATTCGACGTGGCCGAGACGAGAGGAACGCGACCATGACGCCCCATGAATTTCTGGCCGACCGGTTCCAGGTGCACCGCCCCCATCTGAAGGCGGTCGCCTACCGCATGCTCGGCTCGCTGAGCGAGGCCGAGGACGCGGTCCAAGAGGCTTGGCTGCGGCTGGCGCGTTCCGACTCGGGTGACATCGGCAATCTCGGTGGCTGGCTGACCACGGTGGTCGGCCGGGTTTGCCTGGACATGCTCCGAGCCCGCAGGTCCCGGCGTGAGGAGTCGCTGGAGGAGCGCCTGCCCGACCCGGTGATCAGCCGCGCGGATGCCGCCGACCCTGAACGGGAAGTGCTGCTGGCCGACTCGGTGGGCCTGGCGCTGCTGGTCGTGCTGGAGTCTCTCACCCCAGCCGAACGGCTCGCGTTCGTGCTCCACGACGTCTTCGGGCTGCCGTTCGAGCAGATCGCGCCCATCGTGGACCGTACGCCGGCGACGGCCAAGAAGCTCGCCAGCCGCGCCCGCCGGCGCGTTCGTGACACGGCCCCGAAGCCCGACCCCGACCTGAGCGGTCAGCGACGAGTGGTGGACGCCTTCCTCGCCGCCGCACGTGGCGGCGACTTCACCGCGCTGGTGTCCATCCTCGACCCCGACGTGGTGCTTCGCGCCGACGCCGGCCCGCTCATCGGCATGAAGGTCATCCGCGGCGTCGCGGCCGTGGCCGGACAACTCGCCACCTTCCAGCGCATGGCCACCAGCGCCGCCACTCATCCCGTCCTCGTCAACGGCCTCGCAGGCCTGGTCAACACCATCGACGACCGGTTGATCTCCGTCATGAGCTTCACCGTCTCCGACGGCAGGATCGCCGCGATCGACATCCTCTCCGACCCCGACCGGCTGGCCCACCTCGACCGCACCCACCTGGAGCCGTGACACCCGACCTTTGTCGAGCGGGAATCGGCGAGCCTTGACCAGACGCCGCGCCTCCTCCCAAGAGCTGACAGGAGGTCGACCGTGCACACCTAACGAGCGCCCGGACTTCCGGCTTTCAGAGCTATCTGCGCTATCTGCTCGTATTGAAGCTCTCGGCTCCCAATACATTCAGAAGGGCGAGAATCTCGGCGTCACGGGATCCCGGTGGCGCGCTGTAGAGCACGAGGTTCTGGTCGCGGTCGGCGAGCGTGAGCGAGTCGCAGTCGACGGTGATCTCTCCGACGACCGGGTGCCGGAAGGTCTTCGTGAGCGTCGGCGCGGCCTGCACGTCGTGCCGCTCCCAGAGCCGGGCGAACTCGGGGCTGCCGTCGCGGAGCTCGTCGACGAGTTCTATCACCGCGGGGTCGGACGGGTACCGGGCGAGGGCGGATCGAAGTCCCATGACGACGTGGTGCCGGAACTCCGTGGCGTCGGAGACCCCGTACAGCGCCGCGTCGGCGTGCGCCGATCCGAAAAACGCCTTGCGTGCGAGGTTACGGTCCTTGGGGTCGAGCGCGGAGAAGTCCTCCATGAGCGCGGCCATGAGGTCGTTCCACGCGAGCACCTCGAACACGGCGGATGTCACGAAAGCGGCCGTCTGCGGCAGCCGTTCGAGGAGCGCGAGGATGCTCGGGCGGACGTCGCGCCGGTGCAGTCCGCTACGGCTTGGTGCGGTGCCCGCCAGGACGTGAAGGTGATCGGACTCGGCGTCGGTCAGCCTCAGCGCGCCGGCGATCCCGGAGAGGACCTCGCCGGACGGGCGTGGCGCCCTGCCCTGCTCAAGCCGGACGTAGTACTCCGTGGAGATGTGCGCGAGGACCGCAACCTCCTCGCGGCGAAGACCCGGTGTCCGGCGTCGCGAGCCCGAGGGCAGGCCGACGTCACGCGGCTGGAGTCGCTCGCGGCGGCTCCGGAGGAAGGCTCCGAGCTCCTGCTTGTCCATAACTCCCAGTCTGCACGCAGCGCGGCGGCCGATCCTGGTACTGCCTGTGCCTGTATCCGGCCTGGTGGCCGACCTGACACTGCCGTCATGACGAACACCATCGACATCGCACCCATCGGCCTGCTCACCGGCAAGGTCGTGTTCATCACCGGCGCCAGCCGCGGCATCGGGGCGGCCGCGGCCCGGCTCTTCGCCTCCGAGGGGGCCGCCGTCGTGCTCGCCGCCCGCAGCACCGATGCCCTCCAGCGGATCGTCACCGAGGTCCGCGCCGACGGCGGCGTGGCGGACGCCGTGACAGTGGACCTCGCCGACCGGGAGAGCATCCGCGCGGCGGTCGACCACGTCGAGAAGCTGCACGGCCGGCTCGACGGCGCGTTCAACAACGGTGCGGCGATCCAGCAGCCCGGACCGCTCGACACGACGAGCGACGAGGACATCGAGGAGCAGTTCGCGGTGAACTTCCGCGCGCACTGGACCGCGATGACAGCCGAGGCCACGCTCATGCGCCGGGGCGGTGGCGGGGCGATCGTCAACACCTCGAGCATCGGCAGCCGCCGCGCGAACCCGGAGCTCCCCGCGTACGGCGCGATGAAGCGCGCGCTCAACAGCATCACCGAGACCGCCGCCGTGACCTGGGGACGGCAGGGGGTCCGCGTGAACGGCATCACCCCCGGCGGCACCGCGACGCAGATGATCGACGAGTGGGAGGCGGTGTCCCCGGGTGTCGTCGAGCGCATCAACGCGAGCATCCCGCTCGGCCGGATGGCCGAGCCTCGCGAGGTCGCCGAGGTGGCGGCGTGGCTGCTCAGCGACCGGGCCTCGATGGTGACCGGCGCGATCGTGCCGGTGGACGGCGGCGCCGGCGCCTGAGCTCGGGCCAATCCGTGATTCGGGTGGTTACCGAAACCGGCTCTCCAGGGTCAGGCCGATTCGGAGGACATACATCGCCTGCAGGTTAGCCCGGCCAGGACCGTAGTCGGCGCCCCCGCAAGACGTGCCCCTTGCGCACTTCACAAGGGGCACGAACGCCGGGCCTGACGGCGCATCGCCAACTGAACTACCGGGGAAACCGCAGACCGCCTTCACCGTGAGGAAAGGGAGGAGATGGGCTGTGCCTGAGCCGGAACCAGACGGCCCCGCCTACTTCGTCGTCGCGATCGGTGCCCCAGGCGCAGGCCAGGCGGTCCACCCAGCTCAGGCCGCGCCCGCTGAGGCTGTCGTCGTCGGTCGTCCGGATCACGGGCACGCTGGTCGCCGAGCCGTCGTCGATCACCTCGATGTGGATCAGGTCGTCGCCCACCCCCACCCTGACCGTCACCAGGCCGCCGGGCCTGGCCGAGTCGCTGTGCAGGACGGCGTTGGTGACGACCTCGCTGATCAGCAGTTCGAGCGTTTCCAGTCTTTCAGCGGACGCGTGGCCCTCTAGAAGCTCCAAAGCCCACCTACGAGCCGCCCCCGCTGACTGCGCGATGCCGGGAAAGTCCCGCCGCCCCACGATCCGAAGCCCGTCCCAACGCCCGGCCGCCGTATCCGCCGCGCCGGAGACGTCCTGTTCCGGCGCGCTCACGCGGCCACCGCCGACGCGACCATGTCGGCCGCGTTGTCGGCCTCGGCCCAGATCCAGTCGCGTCGCCAGATCCTCGACCACCAGGGCCGCCAGACGAAGACCCAGCCGCAGGCGCGGCGGACGACCTGGATCCGGACCCGCACCCCGCCAGGAGACATGATCTCCAGCACCGGCGCCCCGGCGACGGGGACGACCAGCGAGGTGGACACCCCAAGCCCTCGCAGACCCCAGCCGAGCCGCACGAGGTGGATGTACTGCACTTGCTGCGAATCACGCTCTCGCGCCGGTATCTCCATCACCCCGCCGCTTCTGTAGTCGTTCGATTACACTCCGATAAGCTACCTCGGGTCGTATGTTCTTGGTAGTTACCTAAGGAAGTTTCCAAAGATAGTTTTCGGACGTAAGACCTTCAGGAAGGTGCGGTCATGGCTGCCGACACGAGTCCCACTGTCCGCAGGCGTCGCTTGGCGTCGGAGTTGCGCCGGTTGCGCGTCGAACGCGGTCTGTCCATGCAGGAGGTGGCCGAGCGCATGGATCTGACGGCGGCCTCGGTCAGTCGGATCGAGACGGGTCGCAGGGGCATCCGCCCGCGAGATTTGCGTGCGTTCCTCGACATGTACGAGGTTCCCGAGGCCGACAGGGAGCCGTTGATGGCCCTGTCCAGGGAAGCGCGGCAACGAGGGTGGTGGCAGAACTACGGGGACGTGCTGCCTGGCGAGTACGCGACGCTCATCGGCCTCGAAGCCGAGGCGGCATCCGTCAGGACCTATCAGCAGACGCTGGTCCCCGGTCTACTGCAGACCGAGGAGTACGCGCGGGCGGTTGTCGCGGCTACTCGCCCCGGAGACGCGGAAGAGGAGATCGAACGCAGGGTCTCCGTGCGTATGGAGCGTCAGAAGCGACTCGCGGACGACCGCCCGCTGGAACTATCCGTGGTTCTCGGAGAAGGGGTGGTGCGTCAGCACATGGGAACAACCGAGACCACTGCCACTCAGCTCAGATACCTTGCCGAAGTCGGCCGGAGACCCAACATCATGATCCAGATCCTCCCCTACAGGGCTGGGGCGCATCAGGCGATGACCGGATCATTTAACATTGTGGGCTTTCCTGCTCCGAGTGACCTGGACGTCATCTATCTGGAGAACATGTCCAGCGGTCTGTACCTGGAGGACAGCGCTGACGTCCGACGCTACGTCGCAGTGTTCGACTACCTCAGAGCGGCGGCACTCAGTCCGGCGGATACGGCGGTTATGCTGATGAACGCGTCAAACAACCTGGTGTGAGTGTCCAGCGGAAGGGCCGTGCGATGTCCAACCCGGTAGACCCGACCAAAGTCATGTGGCGAAAGAGTTCGCTCAGCGGAGGCAACGGAGACTGCGTCGAAGTCGCGGACCTGGGTGATGCCGTTGCCGTTCGGGACTCCAAGGACCCCTCGGGTCCCAAGCTCGTCTTCGCCCGTAACACCTGGGCGGCATTCGTGACCGACCTGAAAAACGGCGCGTAGCCCGCAGCGCAACCAGAATTTCGCAGAGGGCCGGCCCGGTCGGCGTCTTTCGCCTGCTCCGACGACATCGACCCTGAAGTGGTGCGTGAGATACGCGTCAGCTACGGCGGTCGACCCTGAGCGGTCCCGTCGTGAGGGCTTCAGCATCGGAGAGCGCGCTGGGCGGCCGGAGAGTGAGCGACTACGGTCCGCACACGGTACGGCGGGGTGGGGGAGCGCGGAGGTGGGTGGGTGTTCCGGCCGGCTTATAAAAGCCCGCAACCGTCGCGCCCGAGCAGGCCGGAGGCCTGAAACACCGGGGAGCAACTGAGACGGCCGGCCGGAGCACCCACCCACCGGAGCGCGCACCTCGGATCAGCCGGAAACAGTCGCAGCGCACACCCAACCCACCCGCCACCCAAGAACACGACCCAGACCGGCCCGCAGCCGACAACACGGCCATAGGTAAGGTGCCTTATGTCCAATTGATGCTGACATAAGAGGATGCCCCATGCCTGCTTCCGCGGCGTACGTGACCTTCACGGATCCGGACAAGATCGATGACGAGAAGGGAATCGCCGTCGCCGCGTGGGCCGACCAGGGGATCACCGGTCACATCGTGCGCTGGGACGACCCCGAGGTCGACTGGGCCGCGTTCGACGCCGTCGTGGTCCGCACCGCCTGGGACTACGTGACGAGGCGGGCGGAATTCCTCGACTGGGCGCGCCACGTGGAGTCCGTCACCCGGCTGTTCAACCCGGCCGCCGTGCTGGAACGCAACACCGACAAGGTCTATCTGAAAGACCTGAAGGCGCCGATCATCCCCACCTCCTGGGTCGCGCCGGGCGAGGCCGCGGACCTCCCGCACCTCGACGAGTACGTGGTCAAGCCGTCGATCTCGGCCGGAGCCCGCGACACGATCAGGACCACGGACCGCGCACTGGCCGAGGAGCATGCCGCCAAGCTGGCGGCCAACGGCCGGACCGCGATGATCCAGCCGTACCTGGACATGGTCGAGGGCGAGGGGGAGACCTCGCTGCTCTACTTCGGCGGCCGGTTCAGCCACGCCGTCCGGCGCAGCCCGATGCTGACCGAGAACGCAACCAGGCCGGGACAGGGCGACGGCCACGGGGAGCTCCGCACCCCGGACCCCGACCAGTTCGCGCTCGCCGAGCAGGTGCTCGGCGAGTTTCCCGAGCTGCTCTACGCCCGGGTGGACCTGGTCAGGCTGGCCGACGGCAGTCCGGCGCTCATCGAGATCGAGCTCGCCGAGCCCTACCTGTTCCTGTGCTACGCGCCCGACGCCGCCGCCAATCTGGCGACCGCCCTGGCCAAGGCGATCTGACAAAAAAACTACGCGCAGCCGGAGATGCCGCCGTCGACCGGGATCACGGTCCCGGTGAGGTAGGCGCCGGCCCGCGAGGACAGGAAGATCGCGGTGCCCGCCATGTCCTCCGGGCTGCCGATCCTGCCCAGCGGGACGTGTGAGGCGACGGCCGCGCGCATCGCCGGGTCGTCGAGCGCGAAGGCCATCATCTTCGACTCGAACGGCCCGGGAGCGATCGCGTTGACCGTGATCGACTCTCCCGCGAGCCGCTGTGACAGGTGCCGGGTGAGCATGTGTACGGCCGCCTTCGCCGCCGAGTAGGCGTAGTTCTCCATCGCCGGCACCCGGAGCCCGTCCACCGAACCGATGTTGATGACCCGCGCCGGGTCCTCCGGGCTCGCGGCGGCGCGCAGCAGCGGCAGGAACCGCTGGGTGAGGTGGAACACGCCCTTGACGTTGATCCCCCAGAGCTTGTCGAAGGCGTGCTCGGGATACTCCTCCAGTGGCGCCCCCCAGGTCGCCCCGGCGTTGTTGACCAGCACGTCGAGCCGGGTCTCCCGCTCCGCGACCGCCTCGAACAGCGTGGACACCCCCTCCTGGGTGGACAGGTCGGCGGGTATCGCGGTGCACCCCAGCTCGGCGGCCGTCTTGCCGACCTCGGCCGCCTTGCGTGAGGAGATGTAGACCGTGGCCCCCGCGTCGACGAACCCGGACGCGATCATCCGGCCGATTCCCCGGGATCCGCCGGTGACGACGACCGTCTTGCCTTCCACCGAGAACAGAGTCATGTTCCGCAGCATGCCGCACCCCGCCGACCTCGTCCATACCAGCCGGTCGGTGCAGCGCATCGGCCGCCCTTTTCTCGAATAAAAATCCCTTTTGTCGGCATTCGTCCCAGAGAATCTGAAAAATAATGTCGCCAAATAAAACGAGAGTGAAACAATCTTCCACCGCCCGTTGACACGCACTGTTTGTATGGTGTGCCTTCGTTGTCAGGGAGTCACCGATCCGGAGGTGGGTACGGCATGCTCAGAAGGGGTGCGCGCCTGGCGGCGCTGAGCCTGGGACTGTCAATGGCACTCTCGACAACGGCACTTCCCATGGCGCACGCCTCACCCCCGGAACCCCCGGAACACCTCCCGTCGTCTCCAAGGCACTTCCCCCCACTTCCTGAACGCCCGCCCTCTCCCCAGCCCCTCACGCTCTCCGCCGCGGGGGCGTCGCAGTCGCAGCCACAGCAGCAGAAGAGGATCGTCCGGCTGGGCGCGACGCAGAGCGTGGACTCGATGAACCCGTTCCTGGCGGTCCGGGTGGTCTCCACGTCGATTCACCGCTGGATGTACGGCTTCCTCACGGTGCCCGACTCCAAGACCCTGAAGCCCAGCCCGGACCTCGCCGAGTCGTGGGAGACCTCACCGGACAAGCTGACCTGGACCTTCACCATGCGAGCCGGAGCCACCTGGTCGGACGGCAGGCCCGTCACCGCCCAGGACGCCGCGTGGACCTTCAACAAGATCATGACGGATGACGGGGCCAAGACGGCCAACGGCCCCGCCGTGGAGAACTTCGACACCGTGACCGCGTCCGACGACCGGACCTTGGTCATCACCACCAAAAAGCCTCAGGCATCGATGCTGGAGCTGCCGATCCCGATCATGCCCAAGCACGTCTGGGAGAGCGTCCCCGACATCGGCACCTACGAGAACGAGACCTACCCCGCCGTCGGCAGCGGCCCCTACATCGCCGTCGAGCACAGGAAGAACGCCTATGTGAGGCTCAAGGCCAACCCGTCGTACTGGCGCGGCGCTCCCGGCATCGACGAGTTGCACGTCGTCTTCTACGAGAATCCCGAGGCGGCGATCGCCGGTCTGAAGAAGGGCGACATCGACTGGATCGGCCGCCTGCAGGGCCCGCAGTTCCAGGCCCTCGCGAACGACGCGAACATCACGCAGTGGAACACCCAGGGTCGCCGGGCCGCCTACCTGCAGTTCAACCCGGGCGCCGCGACGGCCGACGGCGAGCCGATCGGCGACGGGCACCCCGCGCTGAAGGACGTCAGGGTGCGCCGGGCCATCCACCACGCGATCGACAAGAAGACCCTCGTCGAGCAGGCACAGAACGGTCTCGCCGTACCGGCGGACGGTTCGATCGTCCCGCCGATGTACCAGGAGTTCTTCTGGAAGGCCGAGGGCGAGACGGCCGTCGCCTTCGACCTGGCGGAGGCCAACCGCATCCTCGACGAAGCCGGCTACACCAAGGGCGCGGACGGCATCCGCACCATGCCCGACGGCGGACGCAGGCTGGAGATGCGCTTCAGCATCCACACCGACGAACCCGTCGAGGACAAGATCGCCCAGTTCCTCACCGGCTGGCTGAAGGACATCGGCATTCAGGTCACCACCCGCAAGCTCGACTCCAACAAGTTCACCGAGGAGACGGGCAGCACGGCCCTCTACGACATCGCGATCAGCGGCTGGTCGGTCAACCCGGACCCGGAGGAGATCCTCGCCACCCACCTGTGCAGCCGCAGGCCCACCGCGAGCGGCCAGGGCGGCGGCACCGAGTCGTTCTTCTGCGACAAGGAGTACGAGCGGCTCTACCAGGCCCAGCTGGCCGAACTCGATCGGGCCGCCAGGGTCGAGCTGATCAAGCGGATGCAGGAGCGGCTCTACACCGAGGCCCCCGTCGTCGCGCTCTACTATCCCAACAACCTGGAGGGCTACCGCAAGGACCGGATCGCCGCCATCACCCCGATCCCCGAGGACAGGGGAATCCTGTACGGCGGGAGCAGCTACTGGCCGGTCTACTCGCTGCGTGCGGTGGAGCGCGACGCCGCCCCGGCCGGGAGCGGTTCGGGAACCGGCACCGTGGTGGCCATCGCGGCGGCCGTTGTACTGGCTCTCGGCGCCGGAGCTTTCCTCCTGCGGCGCCGCCGCGCCTCCGTCGACGACCGCGAGTAGCGGCCGATGCTCACAACACCGCGGGAGATGAGAGACGGCACCGAGGAGGGCGGTGCCCGCCGGGCCGTGGTCCGCTACGCGCTGGGCAAGCTCGGCGGGGCGCTGCTCGGCATTGGGCTGGTGATCGTCGCGACGTTCTTCCTGTTCCGCCTGATCCCCGGCGACCCGACCATCGCCTACACCCGCGACGTGCCCGTCACCCCCGACCAGCTCGCCCTGCTCAGACGGCAGATGGGCCTGGATCGGCCGCTGGGCGAGCAGTTCCTGGACTTCGTGCTGCGAACCCTGCGGCTGGACCTCGGCACCTCGTACGAGTACCGCAGGCCGGTCGCCGAACTCATCGGCGAGCGGGTGGGGCCCACACTGCTGCTGGTGGGCACCGGGCTCGCCGTCGCGGTCGGCCTCGGCATGTGGCAGGGCACGAGGGCCGCCTGGCGGCACGGGGGCCGGTTCGACCGCCTCTCCACGGGAACCGCGCTCACCCTGTGGTCGGTGCCGACCTTCTGGCTGGGGCTGCTGCTGCTCATGGTCCTCGCCGCGGGGGCGGGCCCGATACCCGGCCTGTTCCCCACCCGGGGCATGCGGGACGTCGACGCGCCCGACGGGCCGCTCTACCTCCTGCACGTCGCCCATCACCTGGTGCTGCCGTGCCTCACCCTGGTCGCCGTCGTCTACGCGCAGTACCTGCTGGTCATGCGCTCCTCGTTGCTGGACGAGATCGGCCAGGACTACGTGACCACCGCCCGCGCCAAGGGGTTGCGCGACGACGACGTGCGGCGGCGCCACGCGGTGCCGAACGCGCTGCTGCCGACGGTGACCCTGGTGTTCATGCAGATCGGTTTCGTGGTCGGCGGCGCGGTCTCGGTGGAGTTCGTCTACTCCTGGCCCGGTCTCGGCCTGCTGTTCGTCGAGGCGATCAGGGGACCCGACTACGCGGTCATGCAGGGGACCTTCATGCTCGTCTGCGTCGCGGTGATCGTCATGAACACGCTGGCCGACGTGGTCTACCACGTCCTGGATCCGAGGGTGAGGTCGGCGTGAGCACGAAAAAGGAGGACACGAGGGACACGAGAGGCAGGCGGGCAGGCGAGGCGGCCTCACCGGTAACCGCCGATGGAGCCGCCATGACGTCGCGAACCGCCGATGACGACTCCGCGACTCCGCGCGCGATCGCCAGGACGCGCCGTCGCGCCGCGTTCGCGCGGTTCCGCCGCGCGTACGGCCGCGACAGGGCCGGGTTGTACGGCGCGGCGATCCTGCTGGTCGCCGTCCTGGCGGCCCTCGTCACGCCGCTGGTCACCGACCCGTCCGGCCTGGACGTGACCAGGGCGACGGGCGCCAAGATGGCTCCGCCGAGCGCCGGCTTCCCGCTCGGCACCGACGAGTCCGGCCGCTCGGTCCTGCTCATGCTCTTGTGGGGCGCGCGGGTCTCGCTGCTCATCGGGTTCATGTCCGCGCTGCTCAGCATGGTGATCGGTACGGTCTTCGGCATCGCCTCCGGGCACTTCCGCGGCTGGGTCTCCGCGGTGCTGATGCGCGTCACCGACTGGTTCCTGGTGCTGCCCGCCCTGGTCCTCGCCCTGGTGCTCGCGGCAGTACTCGGCGGCGGCACCTCCACGATCATCCTGGCGATCGGGGTGACCTCGTGGGCCTCCACGGCGAGGCTGATCCGGGCGCAGACGCTCGCGGTCGAGGCGAGGCCCTACATCGAGAGGTCCAGGGCGCTGGGCGCCGGGCACTGGCACGTGATGACCCGGCACGTGCTGCCGAACGTCGCCCCGCTGGTCCTGGCGAACACCACCCTCACGGTCGCCGGCGCGATCGTCACCGAGTCCACCCTCGCCTTCCTCGGCGCCGACTCCGGCCAGGTGTCGTGGGGCGGCATGCTGCGCGCCTCCTACGACTGGGGCGCGGCCACCTCGGGCGCCTGGTGGTACGTGCTGCCGCCGGGTCTGTGCATCATCCTGGTCGTCCTGGCGTTCACCCTCTGCGGGCGCGCTCTGGAGACCGTACTCAACCCACGTCTTCGGGGGGTCTCGTGACCGTACTCGACCGATGGTCTCCGGAGGTCTCGTGAGCCTGCTCGAACTGCGCGACGTGGCGGTGACCTACCGGAGCGCGACCGGGGACGTCCCCGCGGTGCGCGGGGTATCACTCGGACTGGCGGAGGGCGAGGCCCTCGGCGTGGCGGGGGAGTCGGGTTCTGGCAAGTCGACGCTCGCCATGTCGCTGCTGCGGCTGCTGCCGAAGAACGCGCTGGTGTCCGGGGAGATCCTGCTGGACGGCGAGGACGTGCTCACGATGAGCTGGGGGCGGCTGCGCGCGGTCCGGTGGGCGTCGGCCTCCCTGGTCTTCCAGGGGGCACAGCACGCCCTGAACCCGGTGCGTAGGATCGGCGACCAGATCGCCGAGCCGCTGCGGGTGCACGGCATGGCGACCGGCGCGGCGGCGCGGCGCAGGACGGCGGAGCTGCTGGAGCAGGTCGGCCTGCCCGCCTGGCGGGCGCGCGGCTACCCGCACGAGCTGTCCGGCGGGCAGCGCCAGCGCGTGATGATCGCCATGGCGCTCGCCTGCTCCCCACGCCTGATCATCGCCGACGAGCCGACCACCGCGCTGGACGTGATGATCCAGGCGCAGGTGCTCTCGCTCATCCGCTCGCTCATCGCCGAACACGGGATCGGCCTCATCATGATCTCTCACGACCTCTCGGTCCTCGCCGCGACGTGCGACCGGCTGGCGGTGATGTACGCGGGCCGCGTGGTCGAGTCCGGTCCCTCACGCGAGGTCTTCCTGGACGCGAGGCACCCCTACGGCCACGCGCTGGCCGAGGCGTTCCCCACCGTCGGCGACCCGGCCTCCAGGATGGCGCCGAGAGGATTGGGCGGTGACCCGCCCGACCCGGCCCACCTGCCCGCGGGCTGCTCCTTCCATCCCCGCTGCCCGGTCTCGCTCGTCTCGTGCGCGTCGGAGCCGGTCGAGCTCAGGGTCGTGGGCCGTACCGGGCCGGGTGGCGCCGAGGTGCCGCACACCGCCGCGTGCGTCCACGTCCCCGAGGAGGTCCGATGACCCCGCCGGAAACGCGGAGCGCGGAGTTCGTCGTCCGCGTCCTGTGTTCCCGAGGAGGCCCGATGATCCCGCGCGACGCGTGTGTCCACGGCGTCCCCGAGGAGGCCCGATGACCCTGCTCGAAGCGCGGGACCTGCGCGTGGAGTTCGCCTCGCGCGGGCGCCGCGCCCGCGCGGTGGACGGGGTGAACCTCGCCGTGGGCGAGGGGGAGATCGTCGCGCTGGTCGGCGAGTCCGGTTGCGGCAAGACGACGCTGGCTCGCACCCTGCTCGGCCTGGAGCGGCCCGCCTCGGGGTCGGTCCGGTACGGCGGGGCACCGCTGGCCTACTCCTCACGCGCGCTGCGGGCCCATCGGCGCGAGGTGCAACTCGTGCTCCAGGACCCCACGGGATCGCTCAACCCCCGGCACACCGTCTACGAGGCGGTGGCCGAGGGGCCGCGCATCCACCGGCTGCCCGCGGAGGCGGACCGGGTCGCCTCCGCGCTGTCACGCGCCGGGCTGCGGCCTCCCGAGCGGTTCTTCGGCCGCTACCCGCACGAGCTGTCCGGCGGCCAGCGCCAGCGCGTCGTCATCGCGGGAGCCCTCGCGCTGGAGCCCAGGGTGCTGGTCGCCGACGAGCCGGTGGCCTCGCTGGACGCGTCGGTACGCGGCGAGATCCTCGCCCTGCTGCTCCGCCTCCGCGACGAGTTCGGCCTGTCGGCGCTGGTCGTCACCCACGATCTCGGGCTCGCCTGGAACATCGCCGACCGCGTCGCGGTGATGTATCTCGGCAGGATCGTCGAGGCCGGACCCGTGGAAACGATCCTCACCGCGCCGTCGCACCCGTACACCCAGGCGTTGCTCTCGGTCCTGCCGGAGTCGCCGTCACCCGTGGTGCTGGGCGGCGAGCCACCGGACCCGACCCGCGTCCCGCCGGGCTGCCGCTTCCATCCGCGTTGCCAGGTCCTCGCCTCGGGCGCGGCGGCCGAGGCGGGGGTCGACGGGTTGTGCGCGTCACGGCCGCTGCCCGTCCTGCCCTCCTCGGCCGAGGCCCAGGTCGCCTGCCACCACGCCGAGGCCCGCCGAGGGGTGGAGGTCGAAAACGGGAGACAGTGACCGGGAGAGGTCACAGACCGGGGAGGCGGCCGTTCCTGAACAGGTCGACGAAGAGACCGTGGTCGGCCCTCGCCCGTGCCCCGTAGGTGTGGGCGAACTCGACGAGGCCGCGGGTGAAGCCTTCGGTGTCGCCGTCGATCACGGCCACGATCGCGTCCTCGGTGGAGAAGTCGACCAGGTCGTGGCTGGACTCGTCGTCGGCCACCGAGTGCATCCTGGCCACGGCCCGGCCCAGGTCGCGGATGACCGAGGACAGCTCGTCCGGCTCGTTGACGTCGCCCCAGTCCAGGTCGGCGGAGTAGGGGGAGACCTCGGCGACCATCTGGCCGACGCCGTTCAGCGTGGTGTAGCCGAGCCACGGGTCGGCGTACGCCTGCAGGGCCCGCTGCGACTCCGCGGTGCGGTGGCCCTGGTGTTTGAAGTAGCCGTGCACCTTCTCGTCGGTGATGTACCGCGCGACGGCCGGCACCTGGGCCTGCTTCATGTAGAGGATGACGTCGTTCTCCAGTGCCTGGGTGTGGCCCTCAAGAAGCATGTTGTACGAGGGCAGCCCGGCCGAGCCGATCCCGACGCCGGTGCGCAGCGCGAAGTCCTTGATCGTGTGCTCCATCTCGGAGACCGCGGGAAGGGTCGTCAGATAGTCGCGGAAGGCCACCTCCACCGCCTCGCGAGTCTCCTGGTCCACCGGGTAGCGGCCGTCCATGACGGCGAACCTGCGGTCGAAGTTCTCGATGGTGGTCTCCAGCTCCAGCAGCGCCACCCGGGTGTTCAGCCGGGCGTGCTGCAGCACCCGGTGCAGCACGCCGGTGGTGGTCTCCAGGGTGAGTGAGCCGATCGCGTCGTCCCCGCCCTCCGAGATGCCGTGCAGCTCGGAGAGGTAGGAGTGGGCGAACCCGGTCACCAGCTCGCCGATGGCGTCGTCCGACAGCGCCTTGGCGTACCCGATGAGCGCGACGCTGGCCGCGAACCGTCGCAGGTCCCAGATGTACGGGCCGACGTAGGCCTCGTCGAAGTCGTTGACGTTGAACACCAGGACGCCCGAGGCGTTCATGTAGGTGCCGAAGTTCTCGGCGTGCAGGTCGCCGTGGATCCAGACGCGTCGCGTCTGGTCGTCGAGGAAGGCGTCGTCGGCGAACTCGCCGGTCATGTCCGCGTAGAACAGGCAGGCACTGCCCCGGTAGAAGGCGAAGGGCGAGGCGGCCATCTTCCGGAACTTGCGCCGGAAGGCGGCGGGGTCACGCTTCATGGAGTCACCGAACTCGGTGATGAGGACGTCGAGAATGCGCGCCGAGCGCCCATCGGTGGTCATGGTGGGCAGATTAGGTCGCGGGACCGAAATTCCGCCAGGGCCGGAGCATTACGGATCTGGAACGCACCAAGGAACCGCTCCCGTTCCCATCCGGTGCGCGGGCTCCGGCACGGCTGTCCGAAAGGAGGAGAGGCATCGACAGGCACGCCGGTTGATCATAGATTCGCGGGGAGCCGAGGGGCACGGACGGGGAGCGGACGCGAAGGCCACGGCCGGGGAGTTCACGGGAGAGGCGGAGGGGCGACATGGCAGTGCTCGAAGGCAGGACGGCGGTGGTCACCGGGGGGTCCAGGGGCATCGGCCGGGCGATCGTGGAGCGCCTCGCCCGCGACGGGGCGGACGTCGTCTTCGGCTACGCGAACGCCGCCGTGTCCGCGAGCGAGGTGGAGGAGGCCGTCAAGGAGGCGGGCGGCAGCGCCCGCGCCGTCCAGGTGGACCTCGCCAGGCGCGGCGCCGCGGAGTGGCTGATGGAGACCGCCGAGCAGGTCCTCGGCGGCCTCGACATCCTGGTGAACAACGCCGCGCTGAGCTTCACCCCGATCTCCATCGCGGAGACCAGCGAGAAACTGTACGACCGCGCCATGGCGGTCAACGCCAAGGCCGCCTTCCTCACCATCCGGTACGCCGCGAGGCACATGCGCGACGGCGGCCGCATCGTCAACATCTCCACTCTCAACACCGTCCGCCCCGCGGCCGGTATCGCCCCCTACGCGGCGAGCAAGGGCGCGCTCGAACAGCTGACCGCCGTCGCGGCCCGCGAGCTCGGCGGGCGGGGCATCACCGTCAACACGGTCTCTCCGGGCGCGACGGACACCGACCTGCTGCGCGGTACCAACCCGGAGAAGGTCCTCACCGAGATCGCCGCGCTCACCCCGCTCTCCCGCCTCGGCGCGCCCTCGGACATCGCGGACGTCGTCGCCTTTCTGGTGGGACCCGACGGCCGCTGGCTCACCGGCCAGAACCTCCAGGCCAACGGCGGCCTCAGCTGAGCCGCGCGGTCAACGACGCCGAGGGGGCGTTCGAGCGCGAGCCGTGAGCGGGGTCAGGTGACCGGAATCGCGTGGGTGAACAGGCCGCTGTAGGCGTTCAGCGCCGGCTGGCCGCCCAGGTGGGCGTACAGGACGGTGGAGTCGCGGGGGATCTCCCCGCCGGTGACGAGGTCGATCAGACCGGCCATCGACTTGCCCTCGTAGACCGGGTCGATGATCACGCCCTCCAGTTCGCCGGTGAGCCGGATCGCGTCCAGGGTCGACCGGACGGGGATCCCGTACAGGTCGCCCGCCCACCCGTCGAGGATGGTGATCTCGTCCTCCCTCAGGGGGCGGCCGACGCCGATGAGCTCGGCGGTGGCCCTCGCGATCCGGGCCACCTGGTCGCGGGTCTCCTCGAGCTTCGCGCTCGCGTCGATCCCGATCACCCGGCGCGGCCGGCCGCCGGCCTCCTCCAGGGCGGCGAACCCGGCGATCATGCCGGCCTGGGTCGAGCCGGTGACCGCGCAGACCACGACGGTGTCGAAGAAGACGCCCAGCTCACGTTCCTGCTCCGCCACCTCGTACGCCCAGTTCGCGAACCCGAGCCCGCCGAGCCGGTGGTCGGAGGCGCCCGCCGGGATCGGGTACGGCGTGCCGCCGCGCGCCTTCACGTCCTCGATCGCCCGGTTCCACGAGTCCTTGAAGCCGATGCCGAAGCCGGCCGGGTCGAGCCTGACCTCGGCGCCCATGATCCGGCTCAGCATGATGTTGCCGACCCGGTCGTTGACGGAGTCGGGCCAGTCGACCCAGTTCTCCTGCACCAGCACCGCCTTCAACCCCAGCGACGCGGCGACGGCGGCGACCTGGCGGGTGTGGTTGGACTGGTATCCGCCGATCGACACCAGTGTGTCGGCACCCTGGGCGAGCGCGTCGGGGACGATGTACTCGAGCTTGCGGGTCTTGTTGCCGCCGTACGCGAGCCCGGAGTTGCAGTCTTCGCGCTTCGCCCAGATGGACGCCCCGCCGAGATGCCGGGTGAGCCGCGGCAGCGGATGGACGGGACTCGGCCCGAAGGTCAGCCGGTGGCGGGGGAAATCGGACAGGGTCATGCTCGCTCCACGGTGGCGGGGAAATCGGACAGGGGCATGCTCACTCCTCGGTGGCCGGCAGCGTGCGCCAGGTGTCGAAGGCGATCGCCGCCGCCTGGTCCGCGTCTCCGGCGGCGCAGAACCGGATCAGCGTTTCGTGCCGGGTGAGGGAGGCACGCCCGCCCAGCGAGGAGAAGCGCAGCCGCTCGGCGCGGCGCAGCACCGGCGTGAACTGGTCGAGGACCGAGGTCAGGGCCCGGTTCGAGGCCACCCGCACGGGGATGCCGTGCAGTTCGTCGTCGGCGAGCAGGGCCGCCTCGACGTCGCCCTGCTCGATCGCCGCGCGGAACCGGTCGTTGGCCTCGCGCATCGCGTCGAGGTCGGCTTCGGTGAGACCGCCCACCGCCTCACGGACGGCGAGCTCGTGCATCGCCGCCACCACGTCGCGGGCTTCACGGATGTCGCGCAGGTTCAGCGAGCTCACCGTCGTGGAGCGTCCCGGCTGGGCCACGACCAGCCCGGCCTCCGCGAGCCGCAGCAGCGCCTCGCGGACAGGGGTGCGACTGACCCCCAGCCGGGTCGCCAGCTCGACGTCGCGTAACTGCTCGCCCGGCGCGAGGCTGCCGTCGACGATGGCGTCGCGCAGGCGCTGGTAGACGTTGTCACGCAGGAGATGTCGGTCGATGGCGGGCGTGTTGTGCGGGATGGGCATGCAATATATTGCGCACACCGAGCGGGAAACTTCAAACCGGGCTGCGAGGTTGACGGTGCTAGCAATATATTGCATATTTCCCTCATGAGCAGCAGCCGCCGCTCTCTTATCGAGAGGAAGTCCCGATGAGCACCACGTCCCGCGAGCCCACCGTCGTCCTGGTCCACGGCGCCTTCGCCGAGTCCGCGAGCTGGAACGGTGTGGTGGCCGACCTCCGGCGCCGCGGCTACCCGGTCATCGCCGTCGCCAACCCGCTGCGCGGACTGCGGGAGGACGCCGCGTACCTGCGCAGCGTGCTCGACAGCCTCACCGGCCCGATCGTGATCGCCGGCCACTCGTACGGCGGATCGGTGATGAGCGAGGCCGCCGACGGCGCCGACGGCGCCGTAGCGCTCGTCTACATCGCCAGCTTCAACCTCGAGGTCGGCGAGAGCACCGGCGAGCTGGCGGCCAGGTTCCCCGGCGGTGAGCTCGGCTCCGCCCTCTACCAGGTGCCGTACCCGGCGGCCGGTGGGGGCACCGGGACCGACCTCTACATCCGGCAGGACGGGTTCCGTGAGGTGTTCGCCGCCGACGTCGACCCGGAGACGGCCGCGCTGATGGCGGCCACGCAGCGGCCCATCGAAGCGAACGCGCTGGCGGACAAGGCGACCAGGGCTGCCTGGAAGACCATCCCGTCCTGGACCATGGTCACCACCCAGGACCTGGCCATTCCCGCCGAATCCATGCGCTTCATGGCCAAGAGGGCGGGGTCGACGACCGTCGAGATCGACGCCTCCCACGCCGTCACCGTCTCCCAGCCCGCCGCCGTCGCCGACCTCATCGACGCCGCCGCCCGCGCCACCGCCTCCTGACGCGGCCACACTGCCGCCGCACGATCCCGGAGCGGCTCACCCGGCCGGAGTCCACCGCGAACGGAAATGTTCGCGGCGGTGCGTGGTCCGGCCGGGGCGGCGCTCGTAGTCCTTCAGGGTGATGGCGTTCACCGTCCACCGGATGTCCTTGGCGATCAGGCCCTTCCGCGGCACGTAGGGCAGAAGCTTGTAGTTCTGGCTGACGAACCAGGCCATGAACCGGCTCTCGGGGACCATCCGCCTGCCCACCTCGTCGCCCGCCCCCGGCATCCCGCCGCGTACTCGCGCATGGCCTCCTCGTACTCGTACGAGGAGGCCATGCGCGGTGGTCGCCGCCCGCGGGAGCCGGTTCCCCGGCGAGGACGTAGGCGCCGAGCTCGTCCGCTGGCATCCGCCGCGTCTCCTCGAACGCGAGCAGAGCCTCCGCCTGCCCGCCACCCGCCCGCGGGCGCGCATGAGAGGGCTCCTGAGTCTTTCCCCCAACGGGTAGCAGGTGCAGTTCGGGCACCGCGGCCCGGTGCTCGCCCCGCTGAAGGGGCGGCCTCGATGCGGTCCTCCGGGGCGCCGAGCCTGCGCTTCTCCAGTCGCAGGACCAGGGCCCGCACGGAGGTGGCGTCCGCGGCGTCGGCGAGCGCGGGTCCCCGCCACAGCTCCAGGGCCTCCCGCAGCGGTACGGAGGGTGATCGTCTTCCCTCGTGTGGTCTCACGTCTTCCGTCCCAGCGGGTCGCCCGCCGTCGGAGGCGGAGGTGAGGGGAGGCGAGCGATCACGTCCCGGCGGGTCCCTGTCCCGTCAGGACGCGTTTCCGTGATGGGAAGCGCGCCCTGGCGGGCGTGGGGGACCCGCCAGGACGCGTTCCGCCCCCGGCGCGGCGACGGAGGACCCCGGCGAGGGATGGGGTCCTCGGTCCGCTAGTCGCGCTCGGAGCCTGTGGCGGCGAAGGCGTGGACAGAAAGGTCCGCCGCCTCCTCCGGGAGGTCGTCGTCGGGTGTGGGCCGCCGGTAGTGCCGTGAGATGAGACGGGCCGCTCCCGCCGGGTCGTCGGCCGGGTGGGACGACTCGATGCCGTCCTCATTCCAGACAAACAACCCGTTTTTACACCAAACGGTTAGATCGGTCATTACCGAGAGCACGGACATGCCGTTTCCGTTGCTCTGGTAGGTGTGGGTGAATCCCTGGCGGTGCAACGCGTAACGCAGCAGACGCGTCGCCTCGCGGGGCTCACGCCAGGGCGCGTGCGGCGTGTTCGTGCGGACCGACAGCACCGGCTTCCACCCCCCTCGTAGACCTTTCGGTGGATTTGTACCAACGATTGGATGATGCGGGTCTTGGGAGGTTGGGTCAAGGGGCTGTTCCCCACTAGAACCAGATCGTCTAGTTTTGTTGGCACAAAGGGGACTTAATGGCACGGTCAACGCTGTATCAACAGGTGGCCTCCGACCTGCGGAGGACCATCTACTCCGGTGCGCTCGGACCGGGAGATCAGCTGCCGACCGAGGCGGAACTCATGCTCGTGCACCAGGTGAGCCGCAACACCGTACGGCTCGCCCTCGGCGAGCTCGTGAACGAGGGCCTGGTCACCCGCACCCCCCGCAGGGGAACCGTCGTGAGGGAACGCCGCCCGCTGCTCATGCATCCCCAGCGCGAGCTGCAGCCGCGGCGCGAGGAGACCATGGAGGCCTTCGCCTGGGCCGTCTCCCGCGAGGGGCGCGCGCCGAGTCAGGAGATCGAGGTCTCGATCGTGCAGCCGGCCGAGGAGATCGCCAGCAGGCTGGAACTCTCCGACGAGGAGCTCGCCGTGGTCCGCCGCAGGCTGCGCTTCGTGGACGGCCAGCCGTACAACACCAACGACTCCTACTTCCCCCTCGCCCTGGTCGCGGACTCCGAGATCACCCGCCCCGGTGACATCAAGCGCGGGGCGAACAAGGTCCTGGAGGAACTCGGCCACCGTCAGGTGCGGGTGGTGGACGACATCTGGGCGCGGATGCCCAACAGCGCCGAGAGCGAACGACTCCAGCTCCAGCTCGGCACGCCGGTCGTCGTCTACATCCGGGTCGGCTACGACGAGGACGACACCCCCGTGCGCGTGGCGGTCTCCGTCCTGCCCGCGGACAAACACCTGATCCGGTACGAGCTGGAAAGCCGTTGACGTCTCCGTGACCGCCCTGACGGGCCGGCCGCCGTTCCGCCCGCGCCGCGGGCGAAAACAGGGTCGCGCCCGCCGGGTGGCTAGACGCCGCTCTCCGCGCCCGCCCGCGCCTCTCGTTCCGCTGGGCCTCTCCCCGCCTCCCCTCCCCGGCGCGGCCCCGCCGCTCACCCCAGACCCCTAGGCATCCGCCTAGCCCGACATGGCTGCCGTGCGCCATCACGTGGTCACACTCCGTGTCATCTCACGCACCAAACGCAACGAAGGGATGAACCATGCACTCGAACACCGCCAGTCCCACCGCCACGCGCCCGTTCACGCTGCGCAGGGCCACGGACGGTGACCTCGACGGAGTGCTCACGCTCCTCGCCGAGACCGCCGGATGGCTGAACGGCCGCGGCGTGCGGCAGTGGCCCGCGGACGGCTTCCCCGCCGGGCGCATCACCCCGCTGATCGGCGAGGGGGTCCTGTACCTGCTGGAAAGGCAGGCCGAGGAGGAGAGGGCGGACCTGGACGCCGACGACGGACACGTCTGGGAGGGCGGGCCCGTCGCCACCCTCGCCCTGGACGGCCACGCCGACCCCGAGTTCTGGAGCCGGGACGACGATCCCTCCTCGGCGCTCTATGTCCACAAGCTGGCCGTGGCGCGCGACCACGCCGGTACGGGCCTGGGAGAGGCGCTCCTCGACTGGGCGGGCCTGCGAGCCCTGGCCTTGGGGAAAAGATGGCTCAGGCTTGACTGCTCCAAGGACAACTCAAGGTTGCAGGACTACTATCGGGGACAGCGTTTCGCGCATCTCCGCACGGTCGACCTGCCGCACCGCGCCTCGGGCGCCCTGTTCCAGCGGCCGGGGGGCCTGCGCGCTCGCGCGTCCGGCCTCGCGCTGCCCTTCTCGGACCGGCGCGGAGCGTTCGTCCCCGAGCATGTCTGAACCACGGCGATCCCAGGACAAAACCATCCGATAGCCTCCATCCATGACCGGATCCTTACTTGAGGTGATCACGCTCGATGTGCGTGACGCCGTCGCCGCGGAAGCGGGCGGCGCCGATCGCCTGGAGGTCGTCGCCGACATGACCTCCGACGGGGTCACCCCGGCGGTGGAGACGGTCGCGGCGATCTCCAGGAAGTGCGCGCTTCCGCAGATGGTGATGTTGCGCGCGGAGGCGTCGTTCCTGGCCACGCCCGAGTCGCTGAAGGCCCTGAGCCGCGCTGCCAGGGCCCTCGCCGACGCGGGCGCGGCCGGGTTCGTGTTCGGCTTCCTCGACGAGGCGGGAGCGGTCGACCTGGCCGCCACCGAGACGCTCATCCACGCGGTCGCGCCGCTGCCCTGGACCTTCCACCGGGCGGTGGACCACGCGGCCGACATCCAGGCGAGCTGGCGTGCCGTCCGTCTCCTGCCCAACCTCGCCACCGTGCTCACCTCAGGTGCGCCCGGTGGCGTGGCGGACGGGCTGCCGGTGCTCAAGACCCGGTGCGAGGCCGGCGACGGCCCGCTGATCATGGCCGGGGGTGGGTTGCGGCCCTGCCACGTCGGAGCGCTGATGGAGTACGGCGTGCGGGCTTTCCACGTCGGCAGCGCCGTGCGGGCGTCCTGGTCGGACCCGGTCGACGCCCGCCGGGTCCGCGAGTGGCGCACCCTGATCGACTGAGCCCCACAGGGCCTCGTCGGGCCTCGACGAGGCCCTGTGGGGGCGCGATGATCGGCCGCGAGAGACGGTGGGATCCCCGCCGTGCCACCCGGATCGGGCCTCCCCCGGGGGAACCCGTGCCCGGCACCCGTGGCCGAGACCGGACCCTGGAGGTGACCGGGGTCAGGCCGGTGGCTTCGCGAGGCCGTCGCCCAGTGCCAGGTCGGCGCGGCGGAGAGCGGCGGCCATGGTCTTGACCGTGGCGGGCTCGTCCATCACCCCCTCACCGGCGTCGCGCCGCTCCTCCCAGGCGCGTACCCGGTGGGCGTACTCCCCGTACCGGGACAGGTGGAAGGCGTAGACCGCCGCGTACCGGCTGACCAGGTGTGACGGGTGCATGTCCCAGCCCTGGTAGAAGCCGTGCTTCAGGGAGTGCCCGACGAGCTCCGCGTGGCGCCGCCACAGGGCCCGCACGTCACTCCCGCCGTCCGAGGCGGGAGAGGCGGCCAGCGAGCCGTCCGACAGTTCCACCCCGGTCCCGGCGAAGACGGTCTGCATGACGTGCCTGGCGTGGTCGCAGGCGGGGTGGTCCAGCCGCTGCTCGTGCGGTGGAAGGGCGCAGCTCGCCGTGTAGTCGAAGACACCGAAGTGGGCCGCGGCCAGCCTGCCCCGCAGGGAGGTCACCAGGCCCGCGTCGAGGAACAGCACCGTCTGCGGCGCCTCCACCTGGATCTCGAACCTCAGTGCGCCCCGGCCGAGACCCAGTCCGTCCTCCAGCGCGTCGAGGCAGTCGGCGAACTGGTACAGGTAGTCCCTCATCAGCACCTTCGGGAAGGTGACCACGAAGCCTTCGGGCAGGTGCCCGGCCCGATCGAGCACGCCGGTGAGGAAACCGTCCAGGGTCCTGACGGCGCGGACCGGGTCGCCGTCGGCGAACGACTTCACCCGCAGCCCCCAGCGGCGGGGGAGCGTCCCGGCCGCGTGCATGGCCGCGATCGCCTTGGCTGCGGAGGAGGCGTGGCCGTCCTCCTCCCCGGGGCGCGTCCCGTAGCCGTCCTCGAAGTCGATCCGCAGGTCCTCGACGGGCTCCCCGGCGAGCTTGGCGGCCACCATCCGGTGCACGGCTCCGGCGACGTCCTCGCCCGCGCCGAAGGGCGCACCGAGGGGGGCACCGGGGGCACCGAGAACAACGCCGGGGGTCGTGCCGAGGATCACGGCGAGGTCGCCCGCCGGCAGGTGCCGCCGGAACAGCTCCAGCGCGGCGTCCCCCCACTCCCGCGTCGTTCCGGCGTCGAACCGGTCGGCGGGGACGTAGACCGTGTGCACGGGCTGCCAGTCGGCCGGTCGGTACGGGTACAGCGCGGACTGCTCACGGTGGGTCTGCTCGAAACCCGGGATCAGGGCGGACGGGTCGGCGAGCGTGACGCGCATGCTGGTGCTCCTCCTGGACGTGCTGGTTCGCGCGGGGGCCGGTTCGGGGCGGGCGTGCCGGTTCGACCGGGGCGCGAGTGCGAAAGCGCCCGGTTCACCGGCCATTCCCGGCTTTTGGCCGGTTCGGTCGGTAAGGGCTGCCCGGCCGGTCGCCGGTTCAGCCCGCCTGGCCGGTTCGGCCGGCCTCCAGATCGCCTCCCGACCGTAGCTCCAGATCACAGGCGGTGAGCATGGCGGCGAGGCCGAGGAGCTTCACCCGCTCTCCTCGGTCGAGGGACCTGGCCAGAGCCGCCTCGGCCGCCTCGATGGCGAGCCAGTGCTCGTAGGTGATCGGCGAGACGCCCCGGGAGGCGAGAAGCTCGTCCGGGTCCGCGCGGCGGACAGGACCGAGGTCGGCCAGGTCGGCGAGGAGGGTGCGGACCGTCTCCGCGGCGTCGGACTTGTTGGTGCCGATCACACCGGTGGGACCCCGCTTGAGCCAGCCCGCGACGTATTCGCGGTCGCGGACCCGGCCGGCCTCGTTCGGCACGGTCATGGTGGTCTCCGAGAAGGGGACACCGGGCAGTGGCACGCTCTGGTAGCCGACCGAGCGCAGCACCATGCCGACCGGGAGGGTCTCGAACTCGCCGGTGCCGACCACCCGGCCGTCCTCCAGCCGGGTGCGCTCCAGCCTGAGCGCCTCCACCCGCCCTTCGCCGAGGATCTCCACCGGGCGCATCCAGAACCGCACGTCCAGCCGCCGGGGAAGGCCCCTCGCGGGGCGGGTCGCCCAGCTCCGCAGCACCTCGACGTTCCCCCGGACCTGCCGGGAGGCCGCCGTGACGTCCGCCACGCACTCCTCGGGCCGTACGCGCACGTCCGCGTTGGCCAGCTCGCCCAGCTCCCTGAGCTCCTTCAACGTGAACTTGGCGTGCTCGGGCCCCCGGCGCCCGATCATGTGGACGGTCTTCACCTCGCTGGCGGCGAGCCGGGTCAGCACCTCCTCCGGCACGTCCGTGGCGCGCAACTCCTCCGCGGTCTTGGCCAGGACGCGCACCACGTCGACCGCCACGTTGCCCACGCCGATCACCGCGACCTCGGGGCTGTCGAGGACGAAACGGTCGGCGGGCATGTCGGGGTGACCGCAGTACCAGTTGACGAAGTCGGTGGCGGCCACACTGCCCGGCAGGTCCTCGCCGGGAATGCCCATCCGTCGGTCCACCATCGCGCCGGTGCAGTAGACCACGGCGTCGTAGCAGTCGAGCAGGTCGGCGACGTCGACATCCTTGCCCAGCTCGACGCCCCCGAGGAACCGCACCTCGGGAAGCTCCAGCACGCCGCGCAGGTATCCGGCTATCGACTTGATCGAGGTGTGGTCGGGAGCCACTCCGTACCGCACCAGCCCGTACGGCGTCGGCAGCCTTTCCAGCACGTCCACCCTGAGAGGCACGGTGGCCTGTTTCGTCAGAGCCTCGGCGGTGTAGATCCCGGCGGGTCCTGACCCCACGATCGCGACTCGCAGTGACATATCGCCTCCTCGGCGTTGGATGTCATGAACGCGACGCCCTGCTCGATTCTGTATCACCGAGGGGGGCGACTGCCAGACTCACGCGCCGACATGATCGAGCCTTTCTTCGGTGAACGGCGGATGCGGTGATCAAGATGTCATCCGATGCCGGGTTCCGCCTCCCGTCGTTGAAAGATCCTCCAGGGGGGCGTCGGGGGCGTGTTCCCGTGTTCTCCCGAGTGGACCCCCGCCCACCCGACGGTGGACCGGTCGGGGGCGTCCGGAGGCCGGAATACCGCAGGAGAAAGGCGCGGGCGGCGTCGCGGAGCTTCGGCGGAGTTATGTGAAAGATTAATCAAACGCTCAAGGAAAGCCGGGTGACAGCAGTGTCGCCAAGTGCTTGCTTGCTTTGCGAATTTGATTTGTTCGAGGTGTTGTCGCAGGTCAGATAGACTGCCGATGGCCACTAGCAAATGTGATCGGGGGATCAGTGGCTTTGGTGGAACGCAATTACACGCTTGACTTCGCCGCGGGAGACCGCCGGGATCGCGCCATCCTGCGGCACATGCTCCTCTCGCTCTTCGTGGGAATGTTGCTCGGGGGCGTCGGAGCGCTGGCGGCCTACGGGCCCGATCTGCTGTACGCGCTTTACAACCCGTACGCCTACCTTCTCCTCGTCGTCGTCGTGGGGCGGACCGCCACCGGCTTCGGCTGGGCGGTGCTCTCCAGCGTGCTGGCCACGTTCGGGCCGATACTCTCTCTGCTCGTCGCCGCGATCTTCGAGTCGAGTGCCTGGAGCATGAGCCTCGGCGACGACGGCATCTCGATAAACCTCATGATCACGAACCTCGTCGCGATCGGTATCCTCTCCTACCTCGCCAAACGCCGCGACCGCTGGGGGACCACCGCGGCCGGCGGCGCGGCCGGGCTGGCGCTGCTCGACGGGATCGACAAGACGATGCCCGGTGGGCCCGAGTACGTCTCGGGTTTCTGGCCGTGGGGCGTCGCGGCGGTGGTCGCGATCGCGGTGGGGATGCTGGGTTCGCTGGGGCGCGGACGCGACCATGTCTGCTCCGCGCTGATCGCAATCGTCCTCGGTGCCTCGTACTTCGTTTTCCTCACCGGGCTCTGAGGGGCGCGGCGGGGGTTCGGTGGAGGTGCGGTGGGGGTTCGGAAGCCGCCGACCGCAGACAATCGGCTTGCGAGACTCGATAGCCTGTAGGGCATCGAACCTCGCTAGCTAGGAGTAGCCGTGCTGCTGCGCATGTCGTCGCTGTTTCTTCGAACGCTGAGGGACGACCCGGCAGACGCGGAAGTCCCGAGCCACAAGCTGCTCGTCCGCGCCGGTTACGTCCGCCGCGTCGCGCCCGGCGTCTATTCCTGGCTGCCGCTCGGCAAGACGGTCCTGGAGAACGTCACGCGCGTCGTGCGCGAGGAGATGGACCGCATGGGCGGACAGGAGGTGCTCTTCCCCGCCCTGCTGCCCCGCGAATACTACGAGGCGACCGGCCGCTGGACCGAGTACGGCGACACGCTCTTCCGCCTCAAGGATCGCAAGGGGGCCGACTATCTCCTCGGGCCCACCCACGAGGAGATGTTCACCGACATGGTCAAGGGGGAGTATTCCTCCTACAAGGACTATCCGGTGACTCTCTACCAGATCCAGACCAAATACCGCGACGAGGCCCGTCCCCGGGCCGGCATCCTGCGCGGGCGCGAGTTCGTCATGAAGGACTCCTACTCCTTCGACCTCGACGACGACGGCCTCAAGCGCTCCTACGAGCGTCACCGCGAGACCTACATCAAGACCTTCGACCGCCTCGGCATCGCCTACAAGATCTGCTTCGCCACCTCGGGGGCGATGGGCGGGTCGGCCTCCGAGGAGTTCCTCGCTCCCGCGGCCACCGGTGAGGACACCTTCGTCGCCTGCCACAACTGCGGCTACGCGGCCAACGCGGAGGCCGTCGTCACCCCCGCGCCGGCCGCGGTCACCGGTGAGCGGCCCGCGACGCGGGTGCTCGACACCCCCGACACCCCGACCATCGAGTCACTGGTCGGCCACGTCAACGAGCACTACGGCCTCGGCATCACCGCCGCCCAGACGCTCAAGAACATCGTGGTCAAGGTGACGGTTCCCGGCACGGGCAAGACCGAGACCCTGATCATCGGCGTTCCCGGAGACCGCGAGGTCGACTTCAAGCGGCTGGAGGCCTCCCTCGCCCCCGGTGAGCCCGCGATCTTCGAGGCCGAGGACTTCGCCAGGCACCCCGGCCTGGTCCGCGGCTACATCGGCCCCCAGGTCCTCAAGGATCTCGGCATCCGCTACCTCGTCGACCCCCGCGTGGTCGACGGCACCGCCTGGGTGACCGGCGCGAACGAGCCGGGCAAGCACGCCGTGGACGTCGTCGCCGGCCGTGACTTCGTCGCCGACGGCACCATCGAGGCCGCGGAGGTCCGCGCGGGCGACGCCTGCCCGGTCTGCGGCTCCGGCCTGTCCATCGACCGCGGCATCGAGATCGGCCACATCTTCCAGCTCGGCCGCAAGTACGCCGACGCCGCGAAGCTCGACGCCCTCGGCCCCGACGGCAAGCCCATTCGCGTCACCATGGGCTCCTACGGCATCGGCGTCTCCCGGGCCGTGGCGGTGCTGGCCGAGCAGAGGCACGACGAGCTCGGCCTGGTCTGGCCCCGTGAGATCGCTCCCGCCGACGTCCATGTCGTGGGCACCGGCAAGGACGGCCAGATAGAGGCCGCCACCCGCCTCGCCGAAGAGCTGGAGGCCCGAGGGCTGCGCGTCCTGGTGGACGACCGGGCCGGCGTCTCCCCGGGGGTGAAGTTCAAGGACGCCGAGCTGCTCGGCATGCCGACGATCCTGATCGTCGGCCGAGGTCTCACCCAGGGGGTCGCGGAGCTGCGCGACCGCGCCACCGGCGCCAAGGAGGAGATCCCGCTCGCCGAGGCCGTCGACCGCGTCGTGGCGGCCTGCCAGGGGTGAGAACGACCCATCGGGGGTGATCTCCGAACGCGCGGCACGGCTTCGCGGCGGGTGATCCCCGAACGCGTGAGAGCGGCCCGCCCCTTGGAAGGGGCGGGCCGCTCTTTTCGAGTGTGTGGCCGCGCGTCAGTAGTGGTGGTGTCGACGCCGGGAGCTCGGGCCGATCGCCTTACCCACGTGAAACCCACCGGGCAGGTTGACGGTCACGTATGTGCGGCCGTCGGGAGTTCTGCTGACGTGAAATCCGCGACCGCCGAAACTGTGGCCGATCCCGCGCGGGGACAGGTCGATCCTGAAAGGACCGACTTTGACTGACTTTCTGTATCCCCAGCCCAATGCCTTCTCCCCGGACTCGCGGAAACGCCGTGTCGTCTGGTGAGAACGAGCGGCGTCCGCGAAGGGTTCCGGAGTGATGCCCATCAGCGACGGCTGCTGCTGACGGTCTTGCGCCAGTGGAAGCCACCGGGAAGATTGATGCTCAGCGTGCGGCGCCCGTCGGCCGTTCTGGTGACCCTGAAGGCGCGGTTTCCCCAGCTGTGGCCCACTCCACTCCGCGAAAGGTTAAGACGGAACGGACCGAACTTCATGGATTTCCGGTATCCCCAGCCCATTACTTCCTCCTTAGGCGTATTCGGCGAGATCCAACTACCCGGCAGGCACGGTGCAAACGTGGTCGAAAGCGGGTTTGATTCGCGACTCGCACCCCAGGCGACCTCCATTGGAGATCGATTTACACGTTGACCAGTTCGTTGTGCCGGAAGGGGTCACCCGCGAAATGCGAAAGGAAAGGTCACTGGGACGTGGCCGGGGTGGGAGTGGGCTCCGGGTTCGGCGGCGCGGTCCTGGGCGGCATGCCGGGAAAGGCGTCGATCTCGGGCCGCAGGCTGTAGGAGCGGGTGACGCACTCCTGCATGACCAGCGCGGCCATCTTGCGCAGCGTGGTGTCGGTGGTCGCGGCCAGCTCCAGATAGGCGCCGGTCACCCCGCGCTCGACCAGCACGGCCAGCTCCACCGCCTGGTCCGGGCCGGAGGGCGTGATCGGAAGCTCGTAGACCGCTTTGGGCTCGGCGGGTGTGCCGCCCGCGGTGGTGATCATCGTGCGGAGCTGGTCGCGGCGGGCGCGATGGGCGTTGTAGGCCGTCGTCATCGCCGCCCGCAGCCTGCCCGTGGTCCTGGCCCCGAGGATCCCGTACGCGTACACGGCGGCGTGCTCGGCCGCCAGCGCCGCGCCGAGCCCTTGATCGGCCCCTGCGGACCCCCGCGCGCCTCTCACAGCGGCCTCGACAGGGCGAGGGCGTGCGCGGCCTCGCAGGCGCCGATGGACGCGAGCAACTGGGCGAGCGGGGGGGAGACCCCCTCGATCTGACGGGTGCGCAGTGCCGCGGCCTTGCGTTCCAGGTCGCGCAGGGCCCGCACCGACGTGCTCCGAGCCGGGCCACCCGACGGGGACGGCGTGGGCGAAGCAGAGGGGGTCGCGGCCGTGGACGCCGGAGCGGGCGGGAGACGGCGGCGGAGCTCGGCGAGATGGGCCTCGTGCCGCTGCCTGAAGGGCTCCAGCCGGGGCGAGGCGGCCGAGGCGTACAGCGCCACGGTCCGCTCCTTGCCCGCGATCAGCTCGCGCAGGAGCAGCGTCTCGGGGTCGGGCGGCGCGGCCACGGGCGGCACCGGCTCACCGGTGGCGCACCCCGCGGCCGTCACGGCTGCCACCCCGAGAGCGCCGCCCCTCAGCAGGGCGCGCCGGGAGACGGAACGCACGACGACCTCCGGTTCTGTGTCGGGCAGCTGACGCACTTAGCATCGTACGGGCTTGGAATAATGGCACTCACCTCGCTTCTCGGACGGCTCCGCCACACCGAGTGGCGCTGTTTCTACGCCCTGGTGTGGATAGGCTGGTTAATCGCATGGGCGAGGTCCGCCCGGCTGAGATCGTGACAATGGGAGGTCGGCATGGGCAGCGCCACATCCCGCGACCGCCTGATGAAGCTTCTGGAACCTGTCGTCGGAGCCGGAGGGCTCGACTTGGAGGACGTCACGGTCACCCCCGCGGGCAAGCGGCGGCTGCTGCGTGTCGTGGTCGACCGTGACGGCGGCGTGAGCCTCGACGACGTCGCGGAGATCAGCCACGTCGTCTCCGAGACACTGGACGCCGACGAGGCGATGGGAACCACCCCGTACGTGCTGGAGGTCTCCTCTCCGGGAGTCGACCGCCCCCTCACCGAGCCGCGTCACTGGCGCCGAGCGGTGAAGAGGCTGGTCAAGGCCGACCTGCGGGACGGCACCGCCGTGGAGGGCCGGATCGTCGCCACCGACGAGACCGGCGTGGAGCTGGACGTCGACGGCGCACCGCGCCGCATCGACTATGAGGACCTGACCCGAGGACGGGTGCAGGTGGAATTCCGCCGGCTCGACGACGCCGAAGACGACGGCGAAGACGGCGACGAGGGCTAAGGGGGAAGCCTCGTGGACATCGACATGAGCGTCCTGCGCAGCCTGGAGAGGGAGAAGGACATCTCCTTCGACCTGGTCGTCAAGGCGATCGAGGACGCGCTGCTGATCGCGTATTTCCGGAGTGAGGGCGCGGCGGCCAAGGCGCGCGCCGAGCTCGACCGCAAGTCAGGGCACGTGACCATCTTCGCGGCCGAGCTCGACGACGAGAGCGGGGAGGTGCTCAGGGAGTTCGACGACACCCCGGGCAACTTCAGCCGCATCGCCGCGACCACGGCCAAGCAGGTGATCCTGCAGCAGCTCCGCGACGCCGAGGACGAGATCAACTTCGGTGAGTTCGCCAGTCGTGAGGGCGAACTCGTGGCGGGGGTCATCCAGCAGGGCAAGGACCCGAGGGTCGTCCTGGTCGACCTGGGCAAGATCGAGGCGGTGCTGCCGCACAGCGAGCAGGTCCCGGGCGAGGAATACGTCCACGGCGACCGCATCCGCTGCTACGTGGTGCAGGTCAAGAAGGGCCACAAGGGTCCCTCGGTGACCCTGTCGCGCACCCACCCCGGCCTGGTGAAGAAGCTCTTCGCGCTGGAGGTGCCCGAGATCGCCGACGGCACGGTCGAGATCGCCGCCGTCGCCCGCGAGGCCGGTCACCGCACCAAGCTCGCGGTCCGGTCCCGGCGTCCGGGGGTGAACGCCAAGGGTGCCTGCATCGGCCCGATGGGCTCGCGGGTACGCAACGTGATGACGGAGTTGCACGGCGAGAAGATCGACATCATCGACTGGTCGGAGGATCCCGCGGAGTTCGTGGGGAATGCGTTGTCCCCGGCCCGCGTTTCCCACGTAGAGGTGATCGACTTCGACGGCCGCGCCGCGCGCGTGACCGTGCCTGACTACCAGCTCTCCCTCGCCATCGGCAAGGAGGGGCAGAACGCCCGGCTCGCCGCCCGCCTCACCGGCTGGCGGATCGACATCCGTCCCGACACCCAGCCGGGGGACGCGGCCGGTGCCGCAGATGCGCCCACACGGTAAGCTGGAATATGGTGGCCAGGCTGCCCCACGAAGAACATGTGTGGGGTGCCGGGTTCGCACGGTTTCCTCCGAGCTGCTCCGCCTGGTGGTGGTCGAGGGCGTTATCGTCCCTGACCTGCGAAGACGGCTCCAAGGGCGTGGTGCTTCACTGCATCCCACCTTGAGCTGTCTCGAACTCGCAGAGCGTCGCCGAGCGTTTTCGCGGGCTTTTCGTGTCGCGGAATCGCTCGACCTGTCGCGACTGCGCGGCCACCTGGAAGAGCAACAGGCTGAAAGGATCGGGTGAAATGGTTACCGACTGTCATGTAGGACGCCGAACTGATGGGCTGGTCAGATAGCTATGAGCGCCTGATGAGCATGCGGCGATGAGTACGTCAACGTAACGACGGTCCGGCGGCACCGCCTCCCGGGCCGAGACAAGGGAGTGCAGTGGCGAAGGTCCGGGTATACGAGCTCGCCAAGGAGTTCGGTGTGGAGAGCAAGGTCGTAATGGCCAAGCTCCAGGAGATGGGCGAGTTCGTGCGTTCGGCGTCCTCGACTATCGAAGCACCGGTAGTCCGCAGGCTCACGGAAGCTTTGGGCGGCCCCAGTAAGGGCTCGTCCGACAGGGGCAGAGGCCCCAGGCCGCCTCAGGCGGCCCCTCGGCCGGGTGACGGCCAGCCAAACGGTGCCACCTCGGCACCGACATCCATCCCCAAGCCGGGTCCGGCCCCCAGGCCGGGTCCTCGTCCGGGGCCCGTGCAGGCCCGTCCCGCGGCCCCCGCGCCGCAGGCGGCCCCGCCGGTGGTTCCTCCGGCTCCGCCGGTCCAGCCCCCGCAGCCGCCGCGTCAGCAGCCGCCGCAGGTGCAGGCACCGCGGTTCGAGGCGCCCCGCACCGAGAGCGGGCGCCCCGCGGCCCCCGGCCCCAAGCCGGGTCCCAGGCCCGCTCCGCGTCCGGGTCCCGCGCAGCGCCCCGAGGCGCGCCCCGAGGGCGGTCGTCCCTCGGGCGGTCCCGGTGGAGCGCCCTCGGGCCCCAGGCCCGGAGCCGGTGCCCCCGGTGCCGGTGCGCCCAAGCCCGGCCCGCGTCCGGGTCCGCGCGGTCCGCGCCCCGGCAACAACCCGTTCTCCTCGAACGCGAGCGGCATGGGCCAGGCCCGTCCGCCGCGCGGTGGCGGCCCCGGTGGTCCCGGTGGCCCCGGCCGTGACGGCGGTCCCGGCGACAGAGGTCCGCGTCCCGGCCCCCGCGAGGACCGCGGTCCTCGCCAGGACCGCGACAACGCCGGTCCCCGTCCGCCCGGCGCTCGTTCCGGCCCGCCCGGATCGGGTGGCCCGCGTCCGGGGCCCGGCGCCGGTGGCCCGCGTCCCGGTGGCGGCGCCGGTGGTCCCGGTGGCCCGCGTCCGGGTGGTCCGCGTCCCAGCCCGATGATGATGCCCCAGGGCCGGCCCGCCGGTCCCGGCGGCGGTGGCGCCGGCCGTCCCGGCGGCGGCGCGGGTGCCGGTCGCCCGGGTGGCGGCGCCGGTCGTCCCGGTGGCGGCGGTCGTCCCGGTGGTGGCGGCGGCTTCGCCGGTCGCCCGGGTGGCGGTGGCGGCGCGGGTCGTCCCGGCACCGGAACCGGTGGCCCCGGTGGTGGCGGCGGCGGTTTCGCCGGTCGTCCCGGTGGTGGTGGCCGTGGTCGCGGTGGAGGCACCGCGGGCGCGTTCGGCCGTCCCGGAGGACGCCCGACCCGCGGTCGCAAGTCCAAGCGCCAGCGGCGTCAGGAATTCGACAACATGCAGGCCCCGGCGATCGGCGGCGTGCAGGCTCCTCGCGGCAACGGGCAGACGATCCGCCTGTCGCGCGGCGCCTCCCTGTCGGACTTCGCCGACAAGATCGGCGCGATCCCGGCGTCCCTGGTGCAGATCATGCTGCACCTGGGCGAGATGGTGACCGCCACGCAGTCGGTCAACGAGGAGACGCTCCAGCTTCTGGCCGCCGAGCTCGACTACAACCTGCTTGTGGTCAGCCCGGAGGAGGAGGACCGCGAGCTCCTGGAGACCTTCGACATCGAGTTCGGCGAGGACGAGGGCGACGAGTCCGACCTGGTCGCCCGCCCGCCGGTGGTGACCGTCATGGGTCACGTCGACCACGGTAAGACCAAGCTGCTCGACGCCATCCGCAACACCAACGAGGTGGCGCGGGAGGCGGGTGGCATCACCCAGCACATCGGTGCCTACCAGATCGCCACCACGCACGAGGACGAAGAGCGGAAGATCACCTTCATCGACACCCCGGGTCACGAGGCGTTCACCGCCATGCGTGCCCGAGGCGCCAAGGTGACCGACATCGCCGTCCTGGTCGTCGCGGCCGACGACGGCGTGAAGCCGCAGACCATCGAGGCGCTCAACCACGCCCAGGCGGCCGACGTGCCGATCGTCGTCGCGGTCAACAAGGTCGACAAGGAGGGGGCGGACCCGAGCAAGGTGCGCGCCCAGCTCACCGAGTACGGTCTGGTCGCCGAGGAGTACGGCGGCACCACGATGTTCGTCGACATCTCCGCCAAGAACGGGATCGGCATCGAGCAGCTGCTCGAGGCCATCCTGCTCACCGCGGACGCCGAGCTCGACCTGCGGGCCAACGCCACGATGGACGCCCAGGGCGTCGCCATCGAGGCGCACCTCGACAAGGGCCGCGGCCCGGTCGCGACCGTGCTGGTCCAGCGCGGCACGCTCCGCGTCGGCGACTCGATCGTCTGTGGCGAGGCCTTCGGCCGCGTCCGGGCGATGCTCGACGACAAGGGCGAGGCGATCCCGGAGGCCGACCCGTCCCGTCCGGTGCAGGTCCTCGGTCTGACCGCGACGCCGGGAGCCGGTGACAACTTCATCGTCGTCACCGACGACCGGATGGCGCGCCAGATCGCCCAGCAGCGCGCCGCGCGCAAGCGCATCGCGGACATGGCCAGGTCCGGCCGTCGCCGCACCCTCGAAGAGCTCTTCAGCGAGATGGAGAAGGGCCAGGTCGACGAGCTCAAGCTCATCATCAAGGGTGACGTCTCCGGTTCCGTCGAAGCCCTGGAAGACGCACTGCTCAAGATCGATGTCGGCGACGAGGTGCGCCTGCGGGTGCTCCACCGCGCCGTCGGTGCGATCACCGAGTACGACGTCAACCTGGCGGTCGCCGACGACAACGCCGTCATCATCGGCTTCAACGTGCGTCCCGAGGTCAGGGCGCGCGATCTGGCCGAGCGCGAGGGCGTCGACATCCGCTACTACTCGGTCATCTACCAGGCGATCGAGGAGATCGAGGCGGCCCTCAAGGGCATGCTCAAGCCGGAGTTCGAAGAGGTCCAGATGGGCACCGCCGAAGTCCGCGAGGTCTTCAAGGTGCCGAAGATCGGCAACATCGCCGGTGCGCTGGTCCGTTCGGGCACGATCGTCCGCAACAGCAAGGCCCGGATCATCCGCGGCGGGGTCGTCATCTCCGACAACCTCACCGTCTCCTCGCTGCGCCGTTTCAAGGACGACGCGACCGAGGTCCGCGAAGGGTTCGAGTGCGGTATCGGTGTCGGCTACAACGACATCAAGATCGATGACGTCATCGAGACCTTCGAGATGCGGGAGAAGCCGCGAACCTGATGCCTCGACAGGCAGGGAAACCGTTCCACCGGCCGCGCACCCTCGGGTGCGCGGCCGGTGGGCGGGACCCGAGCCCGTGGCACGGTGTCGATCGTGGCGAGTGACCCACCATGTATGTAGGTGCACTGACATTGGACATCCTGCTCGGCGACGTCCACTCGCTGAAGCAGAAGCGCTCGGTGGTGCGTCCCATCGTCGCGGAGGTGCGGCGACGGTTCCCGAATGTGGCCGTCGCGGAGACCGGTCATCTTGACCTGCATCGCCGTACCGAGATCGGGATCGCGGTCGTCTCCGCCACCGCAGCCAACTGCGGTGAGGTGCTCGACGACTGCGAGCGCCTGATCGCCTTCCACCCGGAGATCGAGCTGCTGTCCGCCAGACATCGGCTCTACAACGAGGACGAAGACTAGATACGGAGACGGCCGGTCGCGGAAGAACCCCTACCGCCACCGGCCATCCCCGTGAGAAGGGGGGAGTTATGGACGCCGCACGCGCGCGCAAGATCGCCGATCGGATCCAGCAGATCGTGGCGGAGATGCTGGAGCGCCGCATCAAGGACCCCAGGCTGGGGTTCGTGACCGTGACGGACACCCGCATCACCAACGACCTGGGCGAGGCCACGGTGTTCTACACCGTGTTCGGCTCCGAGGCCGAGCGGGCCGACTCCGCCATGGCACTGGAGAGCGCCAAGGGGCTCATCCGCTCGGAGGTGGGCCGCCAGACGGGGCTGCGCCACACGCCGACGCTGACGTTCACCCACGACCCGCTCCCTGACAGCGCCCGCCATCTGGAGGATCTGCTCGCCGAGGCGAAGGCCAGGGACGTGGAGATCGCCAAGCGGGCCGAAGGGGCGTCGCACGCCGGGGACGCCGATCCCTACCGCAGGCCCGAGGACAGGGAAGACGGCGACGAATCCGGGGACGAGGAAGACGAATCCCCGGAACGCGCGGGACGCTCCGCGACGTGACGCCCGCCTCGCGTGACGATGGCTCGGCGGGCTCGGCGGGCTCGGCGGGCTCGGCGGGTCCGGTGTCCGGCCGGGACTGGGCACGGGCCGTTGAGCTCATCTCCGCCGCGGACGAGATCGCGCTCGCCTGTCACGTCTCACCCGACGGTGACGCGCTCGGCTCGATGCTCGCCGTCGGGCTCGCACTGCGCGCGGCGGGCAAGCGGGTCACCGCCTCTTTCGGCGACCGGCGCTTCAGTGTGCCCAGGCTGCTGCGTTTCCTGCCGGGGCAGGAGCTGCTGGCCGACCCCGCGCACTATCCCGCCGCGCCCGAGGTGATGGTCACCTTCGACGTGCCCACCGTCGGGCGTCTCGGCGTGCTGACCGGCAACACGGTCAAGGCGAACGAGCTGGTCGTGCTGGACCACCACCCGTCCAACACCGGGTTCGGCACCCTCAACCTGGTCGATCCCGATGCCGCGGCCACCGCCGTGCTCGCCGAGGAGCTGATCCACCGGCTCGGCCTGCCGATCGACAAGGACATCGCGACCTGCCTGTACGTCGGGCTCGTCACCGACACCGGCTCCTTCAGGCACTCCTCCACCACCCCGGAGGCGCACGCGATGGCCGCCCGGCTGCTCGACACCGGGCTCGATCCCGAGAAGATCTCCCGCGAGCTGTGGGATCGTTCTCCGTTCGGCTACCTGAAGGTGCTCGGCGTCGTGCTCGGCAGGGTGCGGCTGGAGCCCGAGGTGGGCGGTGGCCTGGTCTGGACGTTCGTCACCCGAGCCGACCGCGCCGCGTACGGGCTGCCGTACGACGAGGTCGAGGGGATGATCGACGTGATCCGGCGCACCGACGAGGCGGACGTCGCCACGATTCTCAAGGAGGACGACGACGGCGTCTGGCAGGTCTCCATGCGCTCCAAGGGCGGGGTGGACGTCTCGCGCGTCAGCGTCGCGCTGGGGGGCGGCGGGCACGCCAAGGCGGCGGGTTTCACCTCCCACCAGCCCGTAGAGGAGACGATCGCGAGTCTCCGGGCACTGCTGTAAGCCCTTCACCGCACGCCTGTGAGGACCACAATGAGTACGGCCCGCGCCAAGCGCACCCCGCCGCCGAGCGGACTGATCATCGTTGACAAGCCCGCCGAGTGGACCTCGCACGACGTGGTGGCCAAGCTCCGCGGCATCGCGGGCACCCGCAAGGTCGGTCACGCGGGCACCCTCGACCCGATGGCCACCGGCGTGCTGGTGGTCGGTGTCGAGAAGGCCACCCGCCTGCTCGGCCACCTCGCGCTCACCGAGAAGGGCTACGACGCCACGATCCGCCTCGGTCAGACCACCAACACCGACGACGCCGAGGGTGAGATCACCGCGTCGGTGCCGGCGGGGCAGGTCGCCGAGGAGGACATCAGGAAGGGCGTCGCCGCGTTGACCGGCCCGATCATGCAGATCCCGCCGCAGGTCAGCGCGATCAAGGTGAACGGCGAGCGAGCCTACAAACGGGCGAGGGCGGGGGAGGAGGTCGAGCTCAAGGCTCGCCAGGTGACCGTGTCGAGCTTCGAGATCACCGCCGTGCGCCGGCACGGTGATCTCGTCGACGTCGACGCCTCGGTGTCCTGTTCCAGTGGCACCTACATCCGCGCGCTCGCCCGTGATCTCGGCGCCGACCTGGGCGTCGGCGGTCATCTGACCGCCCTGCGCCGTACCCGGGTGGGCCCCTACGACCTGTCGACGGCCCACACCCTGGAGCACCTCGCCGCCGAGTGCGTGATCCTGCCGATGGCCGACGCGGTCGCGGCGGCCTTTCCCCGCCGGGACGTGACCGCCGAGGAGGCGGCCACCGTCGCGCACGGCGGGCGGCTGCCCGCGCTGGGCGCGGGGAGCGGGCCGATCGGGGTGTTCGCCCCCGACGGCACCCTGGTGGCGCTGATGGAGGAGCGTGGCCAGGTCGCCAGGTCCCTGGCCGTCTTCGTCCCCTGACGGGCCGTCCGTCGTCGTCCCGGGTGTTGTCCCGGACCTTTCGCGGCGAGGGGCGCGCCACGGGCAAGGGGCTCCCCGATTGGGGGGAAGGGCTCAGAGCATGGCAGGCTTTAGGGGTTCATCCGCTACGAGGGAAGAGGCTGCGGTGCGAGGCTGGCACGGATTGGACGACGTGCCCGAAGACTGGGGCAGGTCCGTCGTCACGATCGGCGTCTTCGACGGCGTTCACCGCGGGCACCAGCAGATGGTGGCCCGTGCCGTCGCGATGGCCGCTCGTCTCGGGGTTCCCTCGGTGGTGGTGACCTTCGACCCGCATCCCGAGGAGGTCGTGCGGCCGGGCACGCACCCTCCGAGGCTGACGACGGCGAGGCACCGCACCGAGCTCCTCGCGGGCCTGGGCGTCGACGCGGTGTGCGTCCTGCCGTTCACGCTGGAGTTCTCCCGGATGAGCCCGGACGAGTTCGTGCAGACCGTCCTCGTCGACCGGCTGCACGCCGCCGGGGTCGTGGTGGGGGAGAACTTCCGCTTCGGCCACAAGGCCTCCGGCGACGTGGAGACGCTGCGCACCCTGGGGGAGAAGTACGACTTCGTGGCCGAGGCGGTCCCGCTGGTCAGCGACGGGGAGACGATCTCCTCCACCCTGATCCGCGAGCAGATCGCCTCCGGCGACATGGAGGCGGTCCGGCAGACGCTCGGCCGTCCGCACCGGGTCGAGGGCGTGGTCGTCCGCGGTTACCAGCGCGGCCGGCAGCTCGGTTTCCCGACGGCGAACCTGGAGTCGCCGGAGTTCACCGCCATCCCTGCGGACGGCGTCTACGCCGGTTGGCTGCAGGGTGTCGAGACCGGCAACCTGCCCGCGGTGTACGGCGGCGAGCGCTGGCCCGCGGCGATCTCCGTAGGCACCAACCCGACCTTCGAGGGGGTGCCCCGCACCGTCGAGGCGTACGCCCTCGACCGCGACGACCTCGATCTTTACGGCGCGCACGTGGCCGTCGACTTCGGGCCGAGGTTGCGCGGCAACACCAGGTTCGACTCGATCGAGGCTCTCGTCGCGCAGATCCACGCCGACGTGGACGAGGTCCGGCGCCTGACGAGCTGACCTCCTCAGGGAGGGGGCCCGCGGGGGTCCCGGCCGGTCCTCATGCCACGCCGACCCCGGTTCCCGGAATCCCGGTTCCGTGCCCGATCCCCTGCCCGGTCCGTGCGCGATTCCGTGCCCGATCCTGTGCTCGATCTCATGTCCGGTCCCACCCGGCCCCCGTGTCACACGGCCCTCGCGTCACGTCGACCTCGGAGGCCGAAATGCCGGTCCTGTAGGGGTTTCGGGTGAGGCTCGCCGGGCTCTCACAGGATGTGCGGGGGTCGCGAAGCCGGTGGTAGCCTGGCATGTCAGCTCTGTAACCGGTGTCGTATGATCCCGGTGCTGATCTCGCCACGGCGACTGTAGGCACGCACGGTCGTTCGGGGAGCCGGAATTGCGCGTGCCCGCAGAGGTCCAAGGAGAAAAGTGTCTCTCGACACCGCAGCAAAGAAGAAGATCATCGGTGACTATGCCAAGGGTGAGACCGACACCGGTTCCCCCGAGGTGCAGATCGCGCTGCTGAGCAAGCGCATCAGCGAGCTCACCGAGCACCTGAAGGTGCACAAGCACGACCACCACAGCCGCCGTGGCCTGCTGCTGCTCGTCGGCCGCCGCCGCCGGCTGCTGAAGTACCTGCAGAGCAAGGACATCGCGCGCTACCGCTCGCTCATCGAGCGGCTCGGCCTGCGCCGATAGTGGTGTGAGGGAGTGGCGTTCGCGCCGCTCCCTCATCTCTCACGGGGGACGATGTCGGCGCGTCGCGCCACGAAGACGTCGCCCCGGTGAGCAAACTGAATAGCCGAGACAGTGCCCCGCGTCCGCAAGCAAGCGCGCCCCACGGCGTCGGAGGGCCGGTCCTCGGTAGTGGCCCCCGGTCATCATGGCACAAAGCCATACGGAACCGGGCGCTTCGATCGAAGACCGGCGCTGCACCTACGGGGAGCCGGCAAAACACGACGAACCAGGCGCGACACGTGCGTCTGGCCGGACGCGGGCGACCGATCCACAAGGAGGTCCCCCGTGGAGGGTGTCCACAGCAGCGAAGCCGTCATCGACAACGGCTCATTCGGCACACGTACCATCCGGTTCGAGACCGGGCGGCTCGCGCGCCAGGCGGCGGGTTCCGCCGTCGTCTATCTCGACGACGACACGATGGTCCTCTCAGCGACCACCGCGTCCAAGAATCCCAAGGAGAACCTCGACTTCTTCCCCCTCACGGTGGACGTCGAGGAGCGAATGTACGCCGCGGGCCGCATTCCCGGCTCGTTCTTCCGGCGTGAGGGCCGTCCCTCCGAGGACGCCATCCTCACCTGCCGCCTGATCGACCGGCCGCTGCGCCCCTCGTTCGTCAAGGGCCTGCGCAACGAGATCCAGGTGGTCGCCACCATCATGGCGCTCCACCCCGAGCACCTGTACGACGTCGTGGCGATCAACGCCGCGTCCCTGTCCACCCAGCTCGCCGGGCTGCCGTTCTCCGGCCCGATCGGCGGCGTCCGCGTCGCGCTGATCGAGGGCCAGTGGGTCGCCTTCCCGACCAACACCGAGCTGGCCAGTGCCACCTTCGACATGGTGGTCGCGGGCCGGGTCCTGGACGACGGCGACGTCGCGATCATGATGGTCGAGGCCGAGTCCACCCGCGACACGCTCAAGCTCGTCGCCGAGGGCGCGGTGGCTCCGACCGAGGAGACCGTGGCCCAGGGCCTTGAGGCCGCCAAGCCGTTCATCAAGGTGCTGTGCGAGGCGCAGGCCAAGGTCGCGAAGGTCGCCGCCAAGGAGACCGCCGAATACCCGCTGTTCCTCGACTACCAGGACGACGTCCTGGAGGCGGTGACCGGCGCGGTGCGCAGCGAGCTCGCCGCCGCGCTCACCATCGCCGGCAAGCAGGAGCGCGAGATCGAGCTCGACAGGGTCAAGGCCCTGGTGCTGGAGAAGGTCGGCCCCGACTTCGAGGGCCGCGAGAAGGAGCTCGGCGCCGCGTTCCGGTCGCTGACCAAGAAGCTCATGCGCGAGCGGGTCATCGCCGAGGGCGTCCGCATCGACGGCCGCGGCGTCAAGGACATCAGGCAGCTCAGCGCCGAGGTCCACGTCGTACCCCGGGTGCACGGCTCGGCCCTGTTCGAGCGCGGCGAGACCCAGATCCTGGGCATCACCACGCTCAACATGCTCCGTATGGAGCAGATGATCGACACGCTGAACCCCGAGCGCACCAAGCGCTACATGCACAACTACAACTTCCCCCCCTACTCCACCGGTGAGACCGGCCGGGTGGGCTCGCCCAAGCGGCGCGAGATCGGGCACGGCGCGCTCGCCGAGCGGGCGCTGCTGCCGGTGCTGCCGGCGCGCGAGGAGTTCCCCTACGCGATCCGCCAGGTCTCCGAGGCGCTGGGCTCCAACGGCTCGACCTCGATGGGGTCGGTCTGCGCCTCGACGATGGCGCTGCTCGACGCGGGTGTCCCGCTCAAGGGCATCGTCGCGGGCATCGCGATGGGCCTCATCAACGAGGGCGACCAGTACGTCACGCTGACCGACATCCTCGGCGCCGAGGACGCGATGGGCGACATGGACTTCAAGGTCGCCGGCACCAAGGACGTCATCACCGCGCTCCAGCTCGACACGAAGCTGGACGGCATTCCGGCCTCCGTGCTGGCGGCCGCGCTGAGGCAGGCCAAGGGCGCCCGCCTGGCGATCATCGACGTGATGCAGGAGGCCATCGACTCCCCGGCGGAGATGAACGCGACGGCTCCTCGCATCATCACGATCAAGATTCCGGTGGACAAGATCGGAGAGGTCATCGGCCCGAAGGGCAAGATGATCAACCAGATCCAGGACGACACCGGCGCCGAGATCACCCTGGAAGACGACGGAACCATCTACATCGGCGCCACCGACGGCCCGTCCGCCGAGGCGGCCAGGTCGGCGATCAACGCCATCGCGAACCCGCACATGCCGGAGGTCGGCGAGCGCTACCTGGGCACGGTCGTCAAGATCGCCGCCTTCGGCGCCTTCATCTCCCTCATGCCGGGCAAGGACGGCCTCCTGCACGTCTCCCAGATCCGCAAGCTGCACGGCGGCAAGCGCATCGAGAACGTCGAGGACGTCATGAACGTCGGCGAGAAGGTCCAGGTGGAGATCGCCGAGATCGACTCCCGCGGCAAGCTCTCCCTGGTGCCCGTCGAGGTCATCGAGAAGGAGGCCGCGGCCAAGGCCGAGTCCGGCGACACCGAGCCCTCGGCTGCCCCGGCGGCCGAGGCGTCCGCCGCCGACGAGCGGCCCCGCGAGGAGCGGCCCCGTCGCACCCGCACCCGCAGCAGCAACAGCGGCGGTGGCAACCGCGGTGGCGGCGGAGGGGAAGACCGCAACTCGTGATCACCACCACTCTGCACCCCGGCAAGGACGGCGCCGGGGTCGTGAAGCGCACCGTCCTTCCCGGTGGGCTCCGGGTGGTGACCGAGTCCATGCCGACCGTGCGTTCCGTCGCGGTCGGCATGTGGGTCGGCATCGGATCGAGAGACGAGTCCCCCCAGCACATGGGCTCCTCCCACTTCCTTGAGCACCTGCTGTTCAAGGGCACGCCGACCCGGGACGCCCTGGAGATCTCCGCGGCCATCGAGGGCATCGGCGGTGAGATCAACGCCTTCACCGCCAAGGAGTACACCTGCTACTACGCGCGGGTCCTCGACGAGGACCTGCGGGTGGCGATCGACGTGCTCGCCGACGTGGTGACCTCCTCGCTCATCACCGAGGAGGACGTCGAGGCCGAGCGTGGCGTGATCCTGGAGGAGATCGCCATGCACGACGACGACCCCTCCGACGTGGTGCACGAGCAGTTCTCCGCGGAGCTGTACGGTGACACGCCGGTCGGCAGGCCGATCCTCGGCACGGTCGACTCGATCACCGCGGTCACCCGCGACCGGATCGCCGAGTACTACCGGCGTTTCTACCTGCCGACCCACACCGTGGTGTCGGTGGCGGGCAACGTCGACCACGAGCGGGTCGTGGCTCTCGTCGCCGCCGCCTACGAGCGGGCCGGGGCCCTGGGCGGGGACGCCTCGCCGGTGCCCCCGCGCGTGTCGGGGCCCGGCGTGGAGCTGCGCTCCGGCACGCGGGTGGTCCACCGGCCGACGGAGCAGGCGAACCTGGTCCTCGGCACGACCGCGCTGACCCGCACCGACGAGCGCCGCTTCGCGCTCGGGGTGCTCAACGCGGCGCTCGGCGGCGGCATGTCCTCGCGGCTGTTCCAGGAGATCAGGGAGAAGAGAGGCCTGGCCTACTCGGCGTACTCCTACACTTCCGCCCTCGCCGACACCGGCCAGTTCGGCATCTACGTCGGCTGCCTGCCGTCGAAGATCGACGACGTGCTGAAGATCTGCCGCGAGGAGGTGCTCCGCGTGGTCACCGACGGCATCACCGAGGAGGAGATCGTCCGCGGCAAGGGCCAGATGCGCGGCGGCCTCGTGCTCGGCCTGGAGGACACCGGCTCCCGGATGTCCAGGATCGGCAAGGGCGAGCTGGTCTTCGACGAGCTGCTCTCCGTCGACGACCTGCTCGTCAGGATCGACGCGGTGACCCCGGAGCAGATCGCCGAGGTCGCCTCGGACGTCCTCACCCGCCCGATGTCCCTCGCGGTCATCGGCCCCTACGAGGAGGACAGGGACTTCAGCGCGGTCGTCACCGGCTGACGACCCCGTCTGTCAGCGGCCCCGGCGCATCCCGCGCCGGGGCCGCCCGTGTCTTCGGGGGCGCTCCTGGAGGGCCGGACCCGGTGGTCCGCGACAGCCCGGCGGGCCCGCACGGTATAGCCTTGGGGCCGTGATCAGGGTTGGAGTTCTCGGCGCCCGAGGGCGCGTCGGTGTCGAAGTGTGCAGGGCCGTCGAGGCGGCGGGCGATCTGGAGCTGGTCGCGGCCGTCGACCAGGGCGACCCGATCGAGGCGTTGGAAGGCGCCGAGGTGGTGGTCGACTTCACCCACCCCGACGTCGTGATGGGCAACCTCGAATGGTGCGTCTCCCACGGCATCCACCCGGTGGTCGGCACCACCGGCTTCGACGCCGGGCGGCTGGCGACCGTCAAGGGCTGGCTGGACGCCAACCCCGGCGTCAACGCGCTGATCGCCCCCAACTTCGGCATCGCGGCCGTGCTCATGATGCACTTCGCCCAGCAGGCCGCCCGCTACTTCGAGTCGGCCGAGATCGTCGAGCTGCACCACCCCAACAAGGCCGACGCGCCTTCGGGCACCGCCCGCCGCACGGCCGAGCTGATCGCCGAGGCCCGGCGCAAGGCGGGCTCCGCGCCGATGCCCGACGCCACCAGCACGGAGCTCGACGGGGCGCGCGGCGCCGACGTCGACGGGGTCCGGGTGCACGCGGTGCGGCTGGCCGGGCTCATCGCCCACCAGGAGGTGATCCTGGGCGGCGACGGCGAGATCCTCACCATCCGCCACGACACCATGAACCGCTCGTCGTTCACCCCGGGGGTGCTCCTGGGCGTGCGCCGGGTCCGTGAGCTGCCCGGCCTGACCGTCGGCCTGGAGCCCCTTCTCGACCTCTGAGCACCCGCCCCGTGGGGCCCTGGACCCCGGCCTGGCGCCGCTCGTTGCGCGAGTATGACGCACCCTGAGCTCGCCTGCCCGCTCTGTCGCGGCACGGAGTTCCGCAAGGAGACGGGCAGGCTCGACAGTCGCCGGGGCATCACCTCGCACCGGTTAACCCTGATGATCTGCGAGCGATGCCGCAATATCCTCCAGTTCCATGACAAGCACTCGAGCTTCGACTTCGACTGAGGTTCGCTGGGCGCGGCCGGAGGAGTTGTCCGGGCTGGCGGCGGTGGAGCTGGCGGCCGACGGGCTGTTCGCCGAGGTCGGGATCACCTTTCCGCCGGGGACCACGATGATCGAGGAGACCGAGGACCCAGGGCGGGTGCTCGTCGCGGGTGACCCGCCGATCGGGTTCGCCATGGTCGGCCTGGTCGACGGGCAACTCCACCTCGACCAGCTGGCCGTCCATCCCGACCATGGGCGCAGGGGTGCCGGTGGGCGCCTGCTGGAGGCCGTCTGCGAGCACGCGGCCTCGACCGGCTTCGCCGCCGTGACGCTGACGACCTACCGCGACGTGTCCTGGAACGCACCCTGGTACGCCCGGCGCGGCTTCGTCGTGCTCGACCCGGCCGAGTGGGGGCCGGGGATGGCCGAGTTGGTGCGCCACGAGCGGGAACTGGGTATCGAGATCGTCCCCCGCGTCGTGATGCGCCGGATCCTGTGAAGGGCCTCGGCCGGGTGCGGCCGGGGAGCGTTGAAGGTCAGAGGGCGAGGCCGACGGTGAGCAGCAGGCCGTACACGAGCTGGAAGCGGCCCGTCTGCTGGAGCGTCGCGATGAGCGCCGGGCCTGTGGCACCCGCCCGGACCGCCTTGACCGGGGCGACGGCGAGCGGGGCGGCGAGCAGTGCCAGGGCCGCGAAGGGCCGCCACGGCACGAGCGCGAGCGCGATCACCAGGGGCAGGACGAGGCAGAGGGTGTAGAGGACGCGGGTGCGGGTGTCACCGAGCACCACGGCCATGGTGCGCTTGCCCGCGGGGCCGTCGGTCACGATGTCGCGCAGGTTGTTGACCACGAGCATCGCACAGGCCAGCAGGCCGGCCGGGACGGCGGCCACCACCGCGAGAGCGGGCAGGTGTTCGAGCTGGACGTAGGTGGTGCCCGCCACCGCCACCAGGCCGAAGAACACGAAGACCGAGACCTCGCCCAGCGCCCGGTAGCCGTACGGGCTGGAGCCGCCGGTGTAGAACCAGGCCGCGGCGATCGCCGCGGCGCCGACCAGCAGCAACCACCAGGCCCCGGTGACCGCGACGAGCACCAGGCCGGCCACCGCGGCGGCGAGGAAGCAGGCGAGGGCCGCGACGAGGACCTGACGAGGGGGCGCGGCGCCCGAGCCGACCAGGCGCATCGGACCGACCCGGTCGGAGTCGGTGCCGCGCACCCCGTCGCTGTAGTCGTTGGCGTAGTTGACGCCCACCTGGAGGGCGAGGGCCACGAACAGGGCCAGCAGGGCCCGCCACCACACCCCTCCGCCGTATCCGATCGCGACTCCGGTGCCGATCGCGACGGGGACGACGGCGGCGGGGAGGGTGCGCGGGCGTGCTCCGGCGATCCACTGGCTCGGGGTGGCCATGGCGTTGCGGCGTTCCTCTCCGGCTCTAGCTGATGTCGGTCGCCAGGCGGATCATCCGCACCGTACGGCCCATGTCGATGACCCGCTCGGCCCCGTCGGCGCCCCACCCTGCGGACTCCAGGAAGCCCCGCACCGCGTAGTTCTCGGCGAAGACCCAGGTCACGATGGTGTGGTAGCCGTCGTCACGGAGGTAGTCGACCGTGGCGTTCAGCAGCCTGCTGCCGTGGCCGCGCCGGACGTGGTCGGGGTCGATCAGGAACGTGAGCATCTCTCCGGCGGTGGTCGGGTCGAGGTCGGGATCCTCCGCCGGGGCGTGTGACGCCAGACCGGCGATCTTCTCCGCGCCCTGCAGCGCGGCCATGGCCTCGATGCCGCCCGGGCCGAGCGCCGGGAAGGCGTCGGTGTCGAGGACGACCTGCTCCACGGCCACCAGCACGCGATGCCGGCGGCTGGGCGGCGAGGTGATCGCGTCGTCCCACTGCTGCCGCCACATGTTCTCGGCCGCCGGGCCGGTCATCTGCTCCAGCGGTCCTTCGGGAAGGAAGTCCCGGTAGCCGTATCTCCACGCGCGGATCTGGGTGCCCGTCACCGCGGCGACATCATCGTGCCGAGCCGCCCGCACGCCTACGTCTGCCATCTCGGCCCGCTCCTTCTCTGCCGTCTGCCGTCGCCTCGGAACGCGCTGTCTCATGGATCTCGTGCCACGCGAGCGGGCATCAGGCGGGTGGATCCGTGAGACAGGCTCTTACACCGTATCGGGGAATCCGACTCAGAGATGACGTGAACCCGGCTCCATCTGCCGCCGGGCCCGATATGCCCTTGTCTTCGTACGGTTGCCGCAGACCTTCATGGAACACCACGAGCGTGAGCGGTTCTTGGAGGAGTCGACGAACGCCCACTGGCAGGTGCTCTCGGTGCAGACCTTCAGGCGTGGCCACATCCCGTCGGAACGGGTGCCCATCACGGCGGCGACGATCCCGGCCAGTCCTCCGGGAACCCCCGTCGCGACCGGTTCGAGCACCGGCCCCGCGGCGGTGAGGGCGACGCGCAGCGGGAGGGCGGCGAAGGGCCTCGACTGCTCCGCCTCGTGGCCGTCGCCGGTCTCGCCGGGACGGTCGTGGTTGCGACGGAGCGCCTCGCGGAGTGCCTCGCGAAGATCGGCGGCCGTCGCCAGATCCCGCTCGTCGGCTTTGTCCCCGGGGCCGATCAGATCCCGCCCGGCCAGCCAGGCGGTGAGCGCGGCCGGGGAGGGGATCGAGTCGGTCCGCTCCTCGACGTCGTACGTGTTCACGAAGTCGATCACCAGGTCGGAGGGGTTGCCCATGGCGTCGCTCACCTCTTCCCTCTTCGCAACCACTGTACGGCATTAGGGGGTTGTGTTACTTTCAACACCTGTATAACGCGATAGATGGTGTTTTCATGAGGGGTGCGCATGTGGTACCTGGTCTATCTCGCGTTCAAGGAGGCCGGCAGGCGCACGTCGTACCGGAGGAGAGATCATGATCATGAGGGTGTGAAGAGGAGGTCTTCGCGGTCGGCTGACCACTCTCGCGGGGGTTCGGGGGCAGGGGGCGCCTCCGAGCCCCCGCGAGGGTGACCAGACGGTCAGTGGTCGTTGAGGGCCGTCGCCAGCCTGCGTACGCCCTCGACCAGCTCGGCCGTGTGGACGGCCGCCGAGTGGGTCACCCTGATGCGCGGGCCCGGCGGCTCGGCCGGGTAGTAGATGCGCCCGGGACTCACCAGGGCTCCCGCCCTCCTGGCGGCCTCCACCGCACTCTCCTCGTCCCGGTCCTCGGGGAGCCGTACCCACAGGTGCAGGCCGCCGCGAGGAACGAGGTGGATCGTGGCGCCGGGCATCCGGGCGGTGAGGGCCGCGGCGAGGGTGTCCCTGCGCAGCCCCAGCTCGGTGCCGAGCGCGGCGAGGTGGCGCCGCCAGGCGGGCGAGCCGACGAACTCCAGCGCCGTCTCCTGGAGCGGCCTGGCGACGAAGAACGACTCCACGAGCTGGCTCGCCCGGAGGCGCCGCGCGGCGGGACCTCGGGCGACGACCCCGGCGACCCGCAGGTTCGGCGACAGGACCTTGGTCAGGGAGTTGATGTGCACGACCGTGCCGTGGGCGTCCAGCGCGACCATCGGCGGAGGTGCGGGGGCGGTGGTGAAGTAGCGCGCGTAGTCGTCCTCGATCACGAACGCCCCGGCGGCGCGGGCGATCGCCAGCACCTGCTCGCGCCGCTCCAGGGGCAGGGTCGCGCCCGTGGGGTTGTGCAGGGTCGGCTGGCAGAGGAACACCCGCGCGCCGGTCACGGCGAACGCCTCCGCGAGGAGTTCGGGCCGCACCCCCTCGCGGTCCATGGGCACGGCCGTCGCGCGAAGCCCCGCGGCCCGCGCGGCCGCGAGCGCGCCCGGGTAGGTGGGGGTCTCGACGAGTACGGGGGTCCCGGGGGCCGCGAGGGCACGGAAGGCGTGAATGAGCGCCGTCTGCCCGCCGCTGACGATCAGGACGTCCGACGGGGTGACGTCACCTCCCAACTCCTGGGCGAACCACCTGCGCAGCTCGGGCAGACCGCTCAGCGGCGGCATCTCCCAGACGTCGGGACGTCGCAGCGCGCGGGAGGCGGCGGCCGACAGCGCCCTGGAGGGGCGCAGAGCCGGGTTGAGGTAGCCGCCGGTGAGCGGGATGACCCCCTCGGGCGGCGAGGCGAGAAGGCCGCTCACCTCGCTGTCGTCCACCACCCTGTCGCCGAGCGCCACCGTCTGCCATGACATGTCGGCGTTGTCGCCGCCCCGTGTGATTGCCGGAGCCACGTAGGCCCCGCTGCCGGGTCTGGTGATCACCCGTCCTTCGGCGGCGAGCCTGCCGATCGCGCGTGACACGGTCACCGGGCTCACGTTGTGCAGCCGGACCAGCTCCCGGCTCGACGGCAGCCGGTCGCCCGGACGGAGCCGCGACACCTCCTCACGGAGCGTGGCGGTGAGCCGGACGATACTGCTATCGTCATTCATGAGTGAAAAGAGTAGCGCTATCGTGCCAAATCGGATAGCGGCGGGTACGGTCCCGCCCGCGGAGGTGCTGTCCGGCCTCGCCTCACCGGGAAAGGCGCGTCACGATCGGCGGCCGGGGGGCGCGACGCCGCCGGAGGCGCCGGGCAGGGCGTGGCGGGGGACCCTGCTGGCCGGGCTCGGGGTGCTGGCCTTCTCGGGGTCGTTCCCGGCGACGGTCTTCGCGATGGAGGGTTTCGACCCCTACCTGGTGGCCGTCGGCCGGGCCGTCGTCGCCGCGGTCGCGGCCGCCGTGTTCCTGCTCGCGGCGAGAGTGCCGTTGCTGCCGCCCAGGTCCCAGCTCCGGTCCTACGGCGTCATCGTGGCGGGCGTGGTGTTCGGCTTCCCGCTTTTCAGCGGTCTCGCGCTTCACGCCGGGGCCTCCACCTCGCACGCCGCAGTGGTGATCGGGCTGCTGCCCGCCGCCACCGCCGCCTGCGCGGTGCTGAGGGCGGGGGAGCGGCCCAGGGCGCTGTTCTGGGTGTCCTGCGGCCTCGGAGCCGTGTCGATCACCGTCTTCACCCTCAGCATGGGCGGCGGTCACGTCACCGGAGCCGACCTGCTGCTCGTCGGCGCGCTGCTGTCGGCCGCCGTCGGCTACACCGAAGGCGGGCGCCTGTCCCGCGACACCCCCGGCTGGAGGGTGATCTCCCACACCCTCGTCCTCGCCGCACCGCTGACCGTGCCGATCACCGTCGCGCTCGCGCTGGCCACCGATCCGCGCCCCACCACCGCCTCACTCGCCGGGTTCGCGTACGTCGGCCTGGTCTCGATGTTCCTCGGCTTCATCCCCTGGTACGCGGGCCTGGCCATGGGCGGCATCGCCCGCGCCGGGCAGACCCAGCTCGCCCAGCCGCTGCTGACGCTGCTGTGGGCCTGGCTGCTGCTCGGCGAGCTCTTCGGTCCCGTCACCATCGCGGCGGCGCTGGCCGTCCTCGCGTGCGTCGCCCTGACGCAGCGGGCCCGCTCCTGAGGCGTCCCTGACGGATGTGACGCACAGCCGCGAAAAGTGAGACGAAGCTGTCACAGTGGTGCGGCCATGGCGGACCCGACGATCCAGGAGGGCGGTTTCCGGGCGCTCCGGCCGTGCTTCCCGCACGATCATCGGGTCCTGGTGGAGCACGCCCGCGACGCGGGTCTCGCCAGGGAGGCGTCGTACCGGCTGCCCGCGAAGGCGAGAAGCCGGGTGAAACCGCTCTGAGCTGGGAAGATCCACCATGCGCGCACCCGCATGACCACGGAGGACGGCAGATGGCCGATCAGCCCCATGACCCACCGTGAGGGGGAGGACCCCTCGGTGCCACCCGCCGGCCCATCCCCCTCGCCCGCGTCCGACGCGCCTTCCGCGCCTGACACGCCCGACGCGCCTTCCGCGTCCGACGTGCCTTCCGCGTCCGACGTGCCTTCCGCGTCCGACGTGCCTTCCGAATCCGTTTCGGCTCCCGCGTCCGGCGAGCCCGTTCCGGACCCCCTGCGCGGCCCGTCGTCCGCGCCCGTTCCGGCTTCCATGCGCGGTGGTGAGCCCGTTCCGGCGCGAACACCCGAGACGAGGTGCGTACAGCGGCGCGGCCATGCCGCTCTCGTGCTGCTGACGCTGGCGGCGGGGGCGATGGACGCGGTCGCCTTCCTCGGGCTCGGTGGTGTCTTCACCGCGAACATGACCGGCAACCTCATCCTCTTCGCCCTCGCCGGCCGCGAGGACTGGGTGCTCCACGCGTTGCGGTCCGGCCTCGCCTGCGCGGGGTTCTGCGCGGGGCTTCTCATCGGCTTCACGATGCCCGGGCGTCACGAGGGGAACGCGTTGTGGCCGTTGGCCGTCATCAGGCTTCTGTGGGCCGACCTGGCCCTCCAGAGCGCCTTTCTCGCCGGCTGGGCGCTCAGCGGGGGCGCACCCGGCCCGGCCGCGATCCTCGCGCTGATCGGGGTGGGATCCTGCGCCATGGGCATGCAGGCCGCGGCGGCCCGCCGGGTCGACCTCGCCGGTATCACGGCAACGTTCGTCACGGGCACCCTCACCTCGCTGTTCGAGAGCTCGGCGTCGGGCTGGTCCACCGACAACCGGCGTCGCGTCGCCATCGTCGTCGCCCTCGTCCTCGGTGCCCTCTGCGCGTCCCTGCTCCTGCGTTTCGCGCCGCCCTGGGCCGGTGTGGTCGCCCCGGCCTTCACGCTCCTCGCGCTCGCCGTCGCGCACCCGTACGGGTTCCGGGGACGACCGGACCGGGGGAGCCGGTGATGATCCGCCGTTTTCCGGTTTCCGGACGGGAAGAATGGATATTCCACGGTGGGTCGGTTGTGGGCCTGTCGCTCGAACGGTGAATCGCTTAGAAATGGGGTTGGGACTCCGACTCTCAGCCTCGCCGATCACGACGGCCGAGGTGAGCGGAGATCCTCCGGTGAACCTAAGGAGATGACTCGTGGGCATGGGCCTCGCGGTGGGAGATGTGGTCGAGGACTTCGAACTCCTCGACGAGACGGGCACGCCGAGGCGGCTCAGCGAGTTTCTGGCCAAGGGGCCGGTGGTGCTCTTCTTCTATCCGGCGGCGATGACCTCCGGGTGCACGCTCGAGAGCTGTCACTTCCGCGACCTGGCCGCCGAGTTCGCGGCCGAGGGAGCGACCAGGATCGGGATCAGTCGCGACCAGGTCGAGCGGCAGGCGAGGTTCGCCACGTCCAACCAGCTGGGCTTTCCCCTGCTCTCCGACCCCGATGGCACCGTCGCCCGTCGCCTCGGCGCCCGCCGTACCGTCGCGGTGGGACCGTTTCTCACCCGCCGGATGACCTTCGTCATCGACGTGGACCACCGCCTCCTGGAAGTGATCCACAGCGAGACCTCCATGGAGGCGCACGCCGACCACGCGCTCGAAGCCCTCCGCTCCCGCCCACGTCCCTGACCTTCACGGGTCCCGCGGTGCCCTCCCGCCGCGGTGGACGCGGCGGTCAGGGGTGCAGGGGGTGGGTGTACACGAGGCGGAAGCGGTCGCCGGGGATGACGATGTCGCTCGTCTCCACCGGGCGGTCCCCCGCCCAGTGGGTGCGTTCGACGTGCAGGACCTGGACGCCCGCGGGCAGGGCGAGGGCATCGCTCTCGGCCGGTTGCGGGACGCGGGTGTAGACCTGCTCGACGATCTCGGTGATCTTGACGCCGACCGCCGACAGGCGGGCGATCAGGCTTCGGGGGCCCTCCTCCGTGATCTCACCGAACTCGGCGGGCTCGTAGGAGGTGGCGAGCTGGATCGGCTTGCCGTCGCCGCGGAAGACGTAGTGGGTGCGGGTGACCGGGGCCGATTCGTCCAGCCGCAGGCGGTGGGCGATGTCGGGGGTGGCGTCGGCGGGTTCGGCCCGCCAGTCCCAGGTGGCCCGGGTGCCCTGTGACTGGATGTCGGCGCCGAAGGGGGTGGGGTGGTCGTGGAAACGCCATCGGTGCAGCGGGAGCAGCACCGGCTGCTCCCGTACGTAGTGGCCCGAGCCGACGCGGCCGACGATGAGGCCCTCGGCGGCGAGCACGCGCAGCGCGTGCCGGGCGGCCGTCTCGCCCACGCCGTATTTCCTGGTCAGCTGGGCGCGCGAGGGGATCGAGGTGCCGGGGGGAAGGGAGCCGTCGACGATCTGGCGCCGGATGTCGGCGACGACGCGCAGGTAGACAGGATCGGAGCTTGCCACGTGTCCATCCCTGGGGGTCTGGGGCGTTGCCCCATCCTGCCGTATTCGATACGCGACGCAGGGTAATGGACCCGATTTGGAGCTCCAACTTTACCGTTGTCCCCAGAGGGATCCAAAAATATCTCAGAGACCCTGTAACGCCCGCGTAAGGACCGCCGATTCAACGGTAGAGGTCGTCGATGTGTGTACCCCCGAGCACATATCGGCGGCCTCTTTCTCGTTCGGGGAAGTCCGTGTCGCCGCCAAAGTGGACAAAAGCCTTATTTGTCTATAAATGGGTCAAGAGTGTGGTTGCCGGGGTCCGCCGCCGTGACGGCGTATATCCACGTGTACGGTGTGCAGCGGGCACCTCGGGGGGATGTTCGCTCTTGGGCTCATCGGTGGACGGAGGTTAGGCGGGGTGGCGGGGTCCACCGTTTCAGCGGATCCGGGTAGCGTTCGGTCTATGGCAGCGCCAACTGGAACCTCCGACGCCCCCTTCGGCCGCATGCTGACCGCCATGGTCACACCGTTCACACGTGACGGAGCGGTCGACTACGAGACAGCGGGGCGCCTCGCCACCTACCTGGTTGACGAGCAGCGCAACGACGGCATCGTCGTGAGCGGTACGACGGGGGAGTCCCCGACGACCACCGACGACGAGAAGGAGCGTCTCCTGCGCGCCGTCGTCGAGGCGGTCGGTGATCGCGCCACGGTCGTCGCCGGAGCCGGGACCAACGACACCCACCACAGCGTGGAGCTCGCCAGGTCCGCCGAGCGCGCCGGGGCCCACGGTCTCCTGCTGGTGACGCCTTACTACAGCAAGCCTCCCCAGGAGGGGATCTACCGCCACTTCGTCACCGTGGCGGACGCGACGGCCCTGCCGGCCATGCTCTACGACATCCCCGGCCGCAGCGGCGTGCCGATCCTGAGCGAGACGCTCGCCAGGCTCGCCCGGCACGAGCGGATCGTCGCGGTGAAGGACGCCAAGGCCGATCTGTTCGAGGGGACGCAGGTCATCGCGTCCACCGGCCTCGCCTACTACTCGGGTGACGACACGCTCAACCTGCCGTGGCTGTCGGTGGGAGCCGTGGGGTGCGTCAGCGTGATCGGCCACGTCGCGGGCGCGGAGATCGCCACGATGATCGAGGCGTACCGCTCGGGGGATGTCGCGGGTGCGCTCGCCGTCCACCGCAGGCTGCTCCCCGTGGTCTCCGGGATCATGATGCAGGCCGGCGGCGCGATCATGGCGAAGGCGGCGCTCTCCCTGGTCGGACGGCCCGCGGGGCCGATGCGGCCACCCCTGGTGGAGGCGACCGGGGAGCAGCTCGCCAGGCTGCGCGAAGACTTGATCGCGGGCGGTGTGAAGCTGCCCGACGAAGTTGTGACGTGAGACAAGACACCGCGGCCCTCACCGGCCGCATCCGGGAGGAACGAGAGTTTGCGCGAGAGAAGACACAAGGGTCCGCTGGGGGACGGAGTGCTCGGCGAGGGAGTAGTCCTGCTGCCCACGAGGGCTTCCGTCGCATGTGAGACCTCTGAGAGAGGTGTGGCCGGATGAGTCACCCCCATCCCGAACTCGGGCTGCCGCCCGCGCTCGTCGACGGTGCCCTGCGCATCGTCGCGCTGGGCGGGCTCGGTGAGATCGGCCGCAACATGGCCGTGTTCGAGTACGAAGGCCGGTTGCTGATCGTCGACTGCGGGGTGCTCTTCCCCGAGCCCGACCAGCCCGGCATCGACCTGATCCTGCCCGACTTCGAGTACATCCGGGACCGCCTGGACGACGTCGAGGCCGTGGTCCTGACCCACGCGCACGAGGACCACATCGGTGCCGTGCCCTATCTGCTGCGCGAGCGCCGCGACATCCCGATCGTGGGATCGAAGCTGACGCTGGCGCTGATCGAGGCCAAGCTCACCGAGCACCGCATCCAGCCGACCAGACGTGAGGTCGTGGAGGGGGAGCGGCACAGGTTCGGGCCGTTCGAGTGCGAGTTCCTCGCCGTCAACCACTCCATTCCCGATGCGCTCGCCGTCGCGATCAGGACGCCCGCGGGCATCGTCCTGCACACCGGTGACTTCCGGATGGACCAGCTGCCCAGTGACGGGCGGCTGACCGACCTGGGCGGGTTCGCCAGGCTCGGCGCCGAGGGCGTCGACCTGCTGATGTCCGACTCGACCAACGCCGAGGTGCCGGGCTTCGTCACCAGTGAGCGGGAGATCGCACCGGTCATCGACGAGGTCATCCGCACCGCGAGCAAGCGGGTGATCGTGGCGAGCTTCGCCTCCCACATCCACCGCGTCCAGCAGGTCATCGACGCGGCGGAGAAGCACGGCCGCAAGGTCGCGCTGGTCGGCCGTTCGATGGTGCGCAACATGGGCGTCGCCCGCGACCTGGGATACCTGAGGGTCTCGCCCGGTTTGATCGTCGACGCCAAGGAGATCGAGGGCCGTCCGCCGGAGGACGTGGTGCTGATCTGCACCGGCTCCCAGGGCGAGCCGATGGCGGCGCTGTCACGCATGGCCAACCGCGACCACCCGATCCGGATCGCCGAAGGCGACACGGTCCTGCTGGCCTCCTCGCTGGTGCCGGGCAACGAGACCGCGGTGAACAACGTGATCAACGGGCTGTCCCGCTGGGGCGCCCGCGTGGTGCACAAGGGCAACGCGAAGGTGCACGTCTCCGGGCACGCCGCCGCGGGCGAACTGCTGTACGTGCTCAACCTGACGCGGCCGTCCAACTTCATGCCGGTGCACGGTGAATGGCGTCACCTGCGGGCACACGCCAAGCTCGCCGCGCTGACCGGGGTTCCCGACGACCACATCGTGATCGCCGAGGACGGCGTCGTGGTGGACCTGATCGACGGCCGGGCCAAGATCGTGGGTGCGGTTCCCGCCGGTTACGTCTACGTGGACGGCACCTCGGTGGGCGACGTCACCGACTTCGCGCTGAAGGACCGCCGCATCCTGGGCGAGGAGGGCTTCATCTCCATCGTCATCGTGGTCGACACCGCCACCGGCAAGCTCGCCGGGGGCCCGGAGATCCACGCCAGGGGATCCGGCATCGACCCGGCCATGTTCGACGACATCCTTCCGCAGGTCGAGAGGGCGCTGCAGGAGAACGCGGCCGACGGGGTGGTGGACATCCAGCAGGTCCGCCGCGTGGTCCGCAGGACCGTGGGGCGCTGGGTGAGCGACACCTACCGCCGTCGCCCGATGATCATTCCCGTGGTGGTCGAGGTCTGACCTTCGCCCCGTACGGCGGCCTCACCGGCCGCCGTACGGGCCCTGCCGGGGCATGGAAGACGCTTTCCGGCAGGCCAATGGGACATTCGTTGCCCTTCATTGCTTTTTGTGAAGTATCGACCGATATGGCGAAATGCGGCCGAGGGTCGATCGCTCCGGCGAGTCGGCGCGCAATCCACCACCCGTCTCGTTAACCTCCCTAGCATGGCCACCCGTACGTCTAAAGGATCCTCAGGAAAGCCCCCCGGGAAGGGGTCCTCCGGTCGTTCGGGCACCTCCCAGGCCCGTACGGCCTCCGCCAGGCGGCCGCCCGCCGCCCGGAAGAGGAGCACGAGCCAGGCCCGCAGGCCCTCGCCCCAGCACGACCCGATCAGCTGGGTGCTCATCATGATCGGCAAGCTGTTCATGGGCATCTGGATGCTCCTGGCGGGGGGCATCGGCAGCGCCGCGCGGGCACTGGGGCAGAACGCGCGTGAGCTCGACCCCGTCCACCGCCGCGACGGGCTCGGCCTGGCGGTGTTCGCCGGAGCGGTCGTGCTCGCCGCCATGACCTGGCGGAAGAACACCGGCACCGTCTCCACCGTGGTCGACGGCGTCATGCGCGGTGTCTTCGGTTCGCTGACCTGGGTGATCCCGATCCTGCTCGTGCTGCTGGCCTGGCGGCTGCTACGCCACCCCGACCAGAACGCCGACACCGGCCGGATGATCATCGGCTGGTCCGCCCTGACCATCGGCGTGCTCGGCGTCGTGCACGTGGTCCACAACACCCCGTACCCGTCCGGGGGAGAATCCGACGGCATGGACAAGGTCTCGGCCGCCGGAGGCATGGTCGGCTTCATCGTCTCCGCGCCCCCGGCGAGCATCCTGCCGTCCTTCATCACCATCCCGCTGCTGCTGATCCTGTCGGGCTTCGGCATCCTGGTGATCACCGCGACGCCGGTGCACCGGGTCCCCGAACGGCTGGCAGAGATCCGGCACATGCTCTTCAACCGGGATATGCCCCCCGCGCCGCGCGTGTCCAGGAAGAAGCCCTCCACCCGTAAGAAGCCGGAGTCCGAGGGCGACGAGCTCGGCGACCACGTCAAGCCCTACGACACGCCCCTGGTCGCCGAGACGCCCGGCGGGTCCCCGGAACACTCCCCGGAGATCGTGCCCGGCCTGGTGGAGGACGAGGCGGCGGAGGAGGCGGTGGTCAGGGCCGCGCCCCCCGAGCCGTCCCCGGCCCCGCGCAAGGTCGAGCAGCTCGTCCTGTCCTCCCAGGCCGGCCCGTACACCCTGCCCGAGCCGCAGCTCCTGCGTCCCGGCACCGCGCCCAAGCCGCAGACGAAGGCCAACACCGTCGTCGTCAACGCGCTGACCAGCGTGCTGGAGCAGTTCGCCATCGACGCCCAGGTGATCGGCTTCACCCGGGGGCCGACGGTGACGCGCTACGAGATCGAACTCGGCCCGGCGGTCAAGGTCGAGAAGGTCACCGCGCTCACCAAGAACATCGCGTACGCGGTCAAGTCGGCCGATGTCCGGATCCTTTCTCCGATCCCCGGGAAGTCGGCGATCGGGGTCGAGATCCCCAACACCGACAAGGACCTCGTCTCGCTGGGCGACATCCTGCGCTCCCCGGTGGCCCAGGCCGACCATCACCCGATGATCGTCGGACTCGGCAAGGACGTCGAGGGGCGCACGATAGTGGCCAACCTGGCGAAGATGCCGCACCTGCTCATCGCGGGCGCCACCGGCGCGGGCAAGTCGGTCTGCGTCAACGGACTGATCACCTCGATCCTGATGCGCGCCACCCCCGACGAGGTCCGCATGGTCCTCGTCGACCCCAAGCGGGTCGAGCTCAGCGTCTACGAGGGCATCCCGCACCTCATCACGCCGATCATCACCAACCCCAAGAAGGCCGCCGAAGCGCTGGAGTGGGTCGTCGGTGAGATGGACCGCCGCTACGACGACCTCGCCGCCAGCGGCTTCCGGCACGTCGACGACTTCAACAAGGCGGTCCGCACCGGCAAGCTGGTGGCGCCGCCGGGCAGCGAGCGCGTCTACCAGCCCTACCCGTACCTGCTGGTGATCGTCGACGAGCTCGCCGACCTGATGATGGTCGCCCCGCGCGACGTCGAGGACTCCATCGTCCGCATCACCCAGCTGGCCCGTGCCGCGGGCATCCACCTGGTCATCGCCACCCAGCGCCCCAGCGTGGACGTGGTCACCGGTCTGATCAAGGCCAACGTGCCCTCCCGGCTCGCCTTCGCCACCTCCTCACTGGCCGACTCCCGGGTCATCCTGGACCAGCCGGGTGCCGAGAAGCTCGTCGGGCAGGGCGACTCGCTCTTCCTGCCGATGGGTGCGAGCAAGCCCATGCGGCTGCAGAACGCCTTCGTCTCCGAGAAGGAGATCGGCGAGATCGTCGGGCACTGCAAGGCCCAGATGACGGTCGAGTACCGCGAGGACGTGTCCGTCGTGGCGACCGCGAAGAAGGAGATCGACGAGGACATCGGCGACGACCTCGACCTGCTGGTCCAGGCGGCCGAGCTCATCGTGACCACCCAGTTCGGCTCGACCTCGATGCTCCAGCGCAAGCTCAGGGTCGGCTTCGCCAAGGCGGGTCGCCTGATGGACCTGCTGGAGAGCAGGAACGTCGTCGGGCCCAGCGAGGGGTCGAAGGCGAGGGAGGTCATGGTCAAACCCGACGATCTGCCCGGCCTCCTGGCCGACCTGCGCGGGGGCTGACGGCACCGTACAGGGAACGGCACCCCCGCCGCACACCTTCCGCCCGGTTACTGATTGAATAGGTACCGCTACGCAACGTCGGGGGCTGGGAGGCGTGCGCCATGGGCATTGGAAGCGATCTGGCGGATGCCAGACGGTCGATGGGGATGACCGTCGGGCAGTTGAGCGCGCGGACACGCATTCGCGAGGTTCTCATCCAGGCGATCGAGAGGAACGACTTCTCGCAATGCGGGGGAGATTTCTACGCGCGAGGCCATATAAGAAACATCGCCAAGGTCGTCGATCTCGATCCCGAGACGCTGGTGCACCGCTACGACGAGCAGCACGGGGGCGTGCCGCTGCCGGTGCGGGCCTCCAGCGTCTTCCAGGCCGACATGCCCCTGAAGATCCGTGAGCGCCGCTCGCCCAACTGGACGACGGCGATGGCGGTGGCGCTGGGCATCGTGGTCATCTTCGGTGTGGTGCGGACCATGGGCGGGGGAGACACTCCCGTGGCGGATCTTCGTCCCATGCCGGTGCCCGCCGTACCGCCGCCCTCGGCGGGCTCGGGTCACGACTCACCGCGCCGGGCGGCGTCGCTGGCCGAGGGGAAGCGGCGCGACATGGTCGTCCTCCAGGTCAAGGCGAAGCGCACCTCCTGGCTCGACGTGCAGGACGCGGGCGGCCGGAGGATCTTCTCGGGGACGCTCGCGGCGGGCAAGACCTCGACCTGGAAGGCGAAGGTCGGCATGAGGGTCACTTTCGGTGACGGAGGAGCCGTCTCGCTGAAGGTGAACGGTAAGGACGTGGGTGCCCCCGGCCGCCGAGGACAGGTCGTCAACCGCTCCTACGAGGCTCCCGCGGCCAAGAAGCGCTAGGTCAGGCCATGGGGAACGCCTCACGCGCCGCGCGTCCGGGAAGGCCCGCGGAGCCCCGGGACCGCCCGCGACGGCGGCGTGCCCGGGGTGGGGCGGTGCCTGAACGGAGGCCTGGGCGGGGCCTCGATGGGGGCCTCAATGGGGGGAGGTGCATCGGGTAGTGGCCAACTCCCGATACCGTAGTGTTCACCATGTCATCCCGCCGAACCGCATCGCTGATCACGCTTGGTTGCGCACGCAACGAGGTCGACTCCGAGGAACTCGCCGCTCGCCTTGAGGCTGCCGGTTGGCAGCTGGGCGACGACGATCCCGACGTCGTCGTCGTCAACACGTGCGGCTTCATCGACTCGGCGAAAAAGGACTCCATCGACACGCTGCTCGCCGCGGCCGACTCCGGGGCCAAGGTGGTCGCCGCGGGCTGCATGGCGGAGCGATACGGCGACCAGCTCGCCGACGCGCTGCCCGAGGCCGCGGCCGTCATCTCCTTCGACGACTACACCGACATCGGCACGCGTCTCGACGATGTGCTGGAGGGCAGGCCGCTCGTCCCGCACAGTCCCCGCGACCGCAGGACCCTGCTGCCCATCTCCCCGGTGGAACGCGCCGCGGCCCCCAGGACCGGCATTCCGGGCCACGGCGAGCTGCCCGAGGGCCTGGCCCCCGCGAGCGGCCCCCGGCCGCTCCGCAAGCGCCTGGGTGACGGCCCGGTGGCGTCACTGAAACTCGCCTCCGGCTGCGACCGGCGCTGTACGTTCTGCGCCATCCCCGCCTTCCGCGGAGCCTACGTCTCGCGCGGTGCCGAGGAGCTCCTCGGCGAGGCCGCCTGGCTGGCCGAGCAGGGCGTGAAGGAGCTGGTGCTGGTCAGCGAGAACTCCACCTCCTACGGCAAGGATCTGGGCGATCTGAGGGCGCTGGAGAAGCTCCTGCCCTCCATCGCCGCGACCGAGGGCGTCGAGCGGGTGCGCGTCAGCTATCTGCAGCCCGCCGAGCTCCGCCCGGGACTGCTGGAGATCATCGCCTCGACCGAGGGGGTGGCCCCCTACTTCGACCTGTCCTTCCAGCACGCGAGTGGCCCGGTGCTGCGCCGGATGCGCCGCTTCGGTGACCCCCGGCGTTTCCTGGACCTCCTGGAGTCGATTCGTGCCCACGCGCCCGAGGCGGGTGTGCGCTCCAACTTCATCGTGGGTTTCCCCGGCGAGACCGAGGAGGAGTTCGGGGAGCTGGTGGGCTTCCTGGAGGAGGCCAGGCTCGACGTCATCGGCGTCTTCGGCTACTCCGACGAGGACGGCACCGAGGCGGCCTCGCTCCCCGGCAAGCTCGACCAGGAGATCGTCGACGCCCGGGTGTCCGCCCTCACCGAACTGGCCGAGGAGCTCATGGCTCAGCGGGCCGAGGAGCGGATCGGGACCGAGGTCGACGTCCTGATCGAGGAGGACCTGGGCGACGGCGGCTACGAGGGCCGCGCCGCTCACCAGGGGCCCGAGGTGGACGGATCCGTGACGGTCCAGGGCATCGGGCTGGTGCCGGGCCAGATCGTCCGGGCCGTCGTGGTCGACTCGGAGGGGGTCGACCTGATCGCCCGCATCAAGGCGGCCCCATGAGTGCGCCGCCGGGCCGGGAGAGCGTATGACCAACACGCCAGAGACCGGCACCGACTCGACAGCGGCATCCGCGCGCCCCAAGGTGAGCGCCTGGAACATCGCCAACGTCGTGACGGTGATACGGCTGGCGATGGTTCCGTTCTTCGCGGCCTGCCTCTTCCTCCCCGGAACCGGCTGGCGGGCCGCGGCGCTGGTGGTCTTTCTGGTGGCCTCGCTCACCGACCTGCTCGACGGCGAACTGGCCCGCCGTTACGGCCTGATCACCGACTTCGGGAAGATCGCCGACCCGATCGCCGACAAGGCCCTCATCGGCGCCGCCCTGGTCAGTCTCTCCATCCTGGGAGAGCTGCCCTGGTGGGTCACCGCCGTGATCCTGGGCAGGGAGTTGGGTGTCACCACGCTGAGGTTCGCGGTCATCCGGCACGGTGTCATCCCGGCCAGTTACGGCGGGAAGGTGAAGACCGTCCTGCAGATCGCCGCGATCGTCTCCTACATCTGGCCGGGCGTGCCCGACCTGATCCGCTGGGTCGTGATGGGCGCGGCGGCCCTCGTCACCGTCGTCACCGGCCTCGACTACGTGATCCGGGCGATCAAGTTGCGGCAGGTCGCGAAGCGGGCGCGGGCCAGATGAGGACGGGCGCCGAGTCTGTGAGGTGGGCCGGATGAGCCGACGCCCGCCCGTGACCGCCGAGATCCTCTCCCTTCTCGTCCGCAGGGGCGAGACGGTGGCGGTGGCCGAGTCGCTGACCGCCGGGCTGATCTGCGCGGCCCTCACCGGCCCTCCCGGGGCTTCGGCGGCCTTTTTGGGCGGGGTCGTCTCCTACGCCACCGAACTCAAGCACCGGCTGCTGAACGTTCCGGCGGACCTGCTCGCCCGTGAGGGGGCGGTGCACCCAGGGGTCGCCGCCGCCATGGCCGAAGGGGTACGCCTCCTCGTCGGTTCCACATACGGTCTGGCGGTCACCGGGGTGGCCGGCCCTGAGCCGCAGGATGGTAAACCGGTCGGCACTGTGCATCTCGCTGTTAGCGGTCCGGGAGGGCGGGTATGGCACCGGGATCCGCGGCTCTCCGGGACGCGCGATCAGATCCGGGAGGCGACCGTGAATGAGGCCGTAGACCTCCTCCGAGGTGTGCTGGAGGCGAACGTGAGGGAACATTCGGGATGATTACCGCGTTACGTCCCCAGCGAACATGCTCCACATGGTCTGCCGCGTTGTCGGTGGATACAGGTACGGTGGAACTGTGAGTGAGGTAAAGGTCAAGCGATGATGACGGCGAGGAGTATGTACCAAGGGTCGCGTTCGAAGAACGGGCGGCACGAACCGATAGCGCGGAGTGTCGTGAAGACGCCCGCGCCGGGGAGGGAGCGACAGATGGTCCTGCTGCGTCAGCTGCTCGGTGACGTGCTGCGGCGGCTTAGGGTGCGCCAGAGTCGCACCCTTCGTGAGGTGTCCACATTGGCTCGGGTTTCTCTCGGATATCTGTCCGAGGTGGAGCGCGGCCAGAAGGAGGCCTCTTCGGAGCTGCTCGCGTCGATCTGCGGTGCCTTGGGCGTGCCGCTTTCACAGGTTCTCCGTGAGGTTTCCGATCAATTTGCCTTGGCCGAGCTGCAGCATGCTCCGGTCCTGGCCAACGATGTTCCCGAACGGGAGCGTCTGCCGATTCCCGAAACCGTGCCTGATTCCGTGTTCCCCGAGGTCAACGACATGGTCGCCGCCTAGCCGGTCGGTTCTTCCGGCTGGCAGTGACGGCACCAGACGATCAGCCGTTCCTGCGGCTGTTCGCCCATCTCCCCACGACTGATCCGACGCCCGCAGCGCAGGCAAGGCCGCCCGGCCCTGCCGTAGACCCAGGTGCTCCGTCCCGGACGGAGGTCGCCCGTCGTCGTTCTACTCGGGCGTTCCTTGTTGGCGTCCAGCAGCCGCCGTGCGATCGACACGATCGCCCCCAGATCCTCAATGGCTCCTACGGGTCGCCACGGCGACACTCCGGCGAGAAAAAGCGTCTCGGCGCGATAGATGGTGCCGATTCCCGCCAGGTTGCGCTGATCGAGCAGCGCGACCCCGATGCTCGTTTCAGGCCGCCGTGCCAGCCGCCGTACGGCTTCGGTCTCGTCCCAGTCCTCCCCGAGCAGATCGGGTCCGAGGTGCCCGACGAGCAGTTCCTCCCGCTCGGTCGCCACCAGATCGACCATGCCCAGCCGTATCCCCGCCGCCTGCCATTTCGCGTTGGCGAGCACCAGGCGGACGACATCGCCGCCGGGCAGCCCACGTCCCGCGGGTGAGATCTGCCAGTGGCCCTCCATCCGCAGGTGGGTGTGGACGGTGAGCCCGCCCTCGACCCTGGTGAGCAGATGCTTGCCGCGCGAGACGGTCTCCAGCACCGCGCGTCCGGTCAGGTCGGCGGTGGAATGGCGGGGCACGCGGAAGTCCGAGCGGGTGAGCACCCGTCCGTCGAGCGCCCGGCCGAGCCGCAGTGCGGAGCGGTGGACGACGTCACCCTCGGGCACGGCGCCCGCCCCGAGACGTGGGCCGCTCCCGTGCGGTGAGCCGGTCGAGTGAGACGGATGGATCCCGCGAGCCGGACCTGTCTCGGGTGGCGGGGCGGTCGAGTGAGACGAGGTCTCCTGAGATGAGCCGGTCTCGGACGGGAGGCCGGTTCCGGAAGGACCCGGCCGGCCGGAACCCTGTGGGCGGCCACCCCGGCACGGTCAGTCCCAGGCCGCGGGGTCCGCGGACAGGCTGCGGACCCGCTCGGGGAGGGCTCCGGTGGCCACGTTCTCCAGGGTCACCTCCTCCAGGATCGCCCGTTCGCTGGCGCGCAGCGCGATCCAGACCTGCTGCAGTGATTCGGCGGGACCTCGGTATCCGACGTGCTCGGGCCGCTCCCCCCTGACATTGGCGAGCGGGCCGTCAACGGCGCGGATCACATCGGCGAGGCTGATCTCGGCGGGCGGGCGGGCCAGTACGTAGCCTCCCTCCGGGCCGCGCTGGCCGCGAACCAGTCCGGCGCGGCGCATCTGAAGCAGGATGTTCTCAAGATACTTGGGAGGCATGTCCTGCTCTTTGGCCAGCTCACCCACCGTGGTAGGGCCGTCACCCGCGGCGGCGAGTTCGGCGGCGGCACGGAGGGCATAGTCGACACGAGCGGATAGGCGCATGTAGCCGATTATCCCGCCTGCTATTGGTTCCTTACGCGCGAGGGGCCGAAGGAGGTGAAATCACCCCCGTCGCTCTCGGTGACGACGGGCACGTAGAGCGACGCGCCGGTGTGTCCCGGCGGGTGCGTGACACGGTGGTGAGGTGCCGTCGCGGGGGTACGGTCCGGCGGCGGAGCGAGGCGGCCGGTGGGGATCTCCTCGGGTTTTCGGAAGTGATGTCGCAGCTCAGAGGTGTGTCGGGGGTGTGTGCCACGAGGATGAGACGCCTTTGGGTGCTCTCGTGGGCCCAGTGGTACCACCGCGCCGCGGCTCACTCGGTAGGGGGCGGTGTGATCCGTTCCAGATCGTGCCAGATAGGCGAAATTCCCGATATATTCGTAATGTCGGAAGCGTGGACACCTCCGCCCCGGCTCCGGACCGGGTCGTGGCGATGGTGTCCGTGTCGAAGTCTGCCCCACCCCGGCCGTGAGGGCTTGCCGGAAAGAATCTCTGCCGCTTCTGGGAGCGTTCCACGCACCGGGCAGGCGTCGCGGCCCCTCGCCCTACGGGCGTCGCGGCGGCGGGTGCGGGAGACGTGCGGTGAAACGGCGACGAGCGGGAGAGGCGGCGCCGGCGTGTCCTCCGTAGCCCTCGCGGGGTGAGGGCGGGGCTAAACTGTCAGGAAGCCTTATTAAGAATAGAGTTCTTATTCTTGATTGAAAGTAATCGCGACGGGGAAGCGACGAGCAAAAGAGGAAGCGGCGAGCAAGAGAGCATGCGTATGGAGCGACGTCCTGGCGTGCCCAGGCTACTGAGGGAGATCAACGACAGGGCCGCCCTGGAGTTGCTGCTCGCTTCCGGACCGCTGACGCGGGGGCAGATCGGCGAGCTCACGGGCCTTTCCAAGGTGACGGCGTCGCAGACACTCGCCCGCCTGGAAGGGCGCGGGCTGGTGGAGGTGGCGGGGGAGCAGGCGGGAGGCCGGGGGCCCAATGCCGCCCTTTATGGGATTATTTCCTCCTCGGCCTATGTGGCGGGTCTGGACGTCGGCCCGGAATTCGTCACGACCGCCATCGCCGATATCCACGGGGAGATCATCGCCGAGGTGCAGGTGGCACCGAAAGGACACGACGATCCGGTGGCCCTCGTGCACAGCGCGGTGGTCAAGGCGTGCCGGTCGGCCAAGGTCGCGCTCTCCAAGCTGCGCTCGGTCGTCATCGGCACCCCCGGCGTGGTCGACCCCCGCACCGGGGACGTGCGGTTCTCCTTCGACCTGCCGGGCTGGCACGAGGGCATCCACGAGGCGCTCGCCCGTGACCTGCGCCGCGACGTCAGGATAGAGAACGACGTGAACCTCGTCGCCATCGCCGAGCGCACCCTCGGTGCCGCCCGCGAGGTCGACGACTTCGTGCTCCTGTGGGTGGGGCGCGGCATCGGTCTCGGTGTCGTGCTCGGAGGCCGGCTGCACCGGGGCCGCTCCGGCAGCGCGGGCGAGATCGGCTACCTGCCGGTGCCCGGGGTGCCGCTGGCCGAGGACGTGCGGGCCGTGCCGGGCAGGTTGCCGTCGCTCGCCGGGGGCCTGCAGTCCCTGGTCAGCGCCGAGGCGGTCGCCGAGCTCGCCGCGACGTACGGCTTCGAGGGGGAGAGTGCCGCCGAGTGCGTCGCGGCGGCGGTCGCGGCGGGGGAGCGGGGGGAGCCCTTGATCAACGACATCGCCGGGCGGCTCGCGCTGGGGGTGGCGTCGGTGTGCGTCGTGCTCGACCCCGGGCTCGTGGTGCTCGCGGGGGAGGTGAGCAGGGCCGGAGGCGACGAGCTCACCTCCAGGATCGAGGAGGCGGTGGCGAGGAGCTGCCCGGTCAGGCCGCAGGTGGTGGCGAGCGAGGTGGAGGGCAACCCGGTGTTGCGCGGGGCCGTCATCGCCGCACTGGAACAGGCGAGGGAAGAGATCTTCACCTCCTGATCCTCCTGATCCTTCTGACTTCTTGAGGGCCCGAGGTTCTGTCGCCGGGCCTTGAGTCCTCGGCGATTCCTTGGCCGGGAGTTCCTGGGGCCCGGTTCCTGGAGCGGGAGTCCTTGGCCGGAAGTTTCCAAGGTCCGGTTCCTGGAGTCGGAATCCCTGGCCGGAAGTTTCCAAGGTCCGGGCTCCCGAAGCTGGAATCGCTTGCCCGCGACCCCCGTGCCGATGAGTCCGGCCGGTTCGGAGCTCGCGCCGTTCGGTGCGCTCTTTCGGGCATCGCGGACGGTCGTCACCGTGCCCTGACCGGTTCGTGGCAGGTCGCTTGTCTCAGGCGTGTCTCGTGTGTAGCATTCTGGTTGTTTAAATAAACAAGAAACTTTCCTAATAATTAAGCGTCGAGATCGCATGCCGGAGGCGAGGAGGCCCCGGCGCCTGCCCGAGGTGAGCCACCCCCGAGGGAGACGGACAGGATGTCGCACAGTCCTTTCGACCTGCGGGGAATTCCGCTGGCGCTCCACCTGAACGGCCCCGTCGACGTCCTCGCGCTGACGGAGGCGTGCGCCGACGTGGCCGGCAGGCATCCGGTGCTCGGGCGCGTCAGAGTCACCCGCGCGGAGTCGACCCCGGAGCGCTACCCCGAGCTCGCCACGGCGGAGGCCACGCGCCCCTTCGACCTGGAACGCGGCCCGTTCGCCCGGTTCACGCTGGTCACGGTGGGTCCCGAGCGCGTCAGGCTGCTCTTCACCGCGCACGGACGAGTGTTCGACGCGGCCTCCAAGGACGTCCTGGTCCGCGACCTCGCCGACGCCTACTTCTCCCGGGCGACCCTGCCGGTGCCGACGCCACACTCCTCGCCGGTCTCGCCGTCGTACGGCTCGGCGCAGGCCGTCCCGTCCACGCGGACGGGACGGCACAGCGGCTCGGAGGCGGACCACGAGGCGTCTCCGGCGACGCCCTGCGGAGCCGAGGAGTTCTGGGAGGAGCGCGACCGCGAGCCCGCGGAACCGATCCTGCCCGGGCTGCGCACAGTCCCGCGCGGCACCGGCCCCGGAGAGATCGTCGAGATGGTCCTCGGTGGCGTGGAGTCCGGGGCCCTCACCGAGGCCGCCACAGAGCTCGGTGCCACCAGGTTCGAGTTGCTGCTCGCGGCTGTGGGCGTGCTGCTGCGCCGCTACGGTACCTCCGCGTCACCGCTCGCCCTCGATCTCGGCACCCGCACGCGCGAGACGCGCGACCGCGTCGGGCCCTTCGTGGCGAGGGTGCCGTTCGTTCCGCACCCCGGCCTCGAAGAGGGTTTTCCCGGCTATCTGCGTGCGGTCCGGACCGAGCTCCAGGCCATGTACCGCTTCCGGCACGCGCCTCCCGAGCCGCCCTCCTCACCGGTGCTGCTCAGCTACCGCAGAAGGACGGCCGTCCCTGAGTTTCCCGGTGTCGGGGCGGGTGTGGAGTGGACCGTCTTCAACGGGGCCGCCCACGGCGCGCTGCACGTCCAGGCCGTGGACGCCGGGTCGAGCCTCACCCTCGGCCTGCGCTTCAACCCCACCGCGATCGGCCACGACGATGTGTCCGCGATCGCGGGTCACCTGCGCGTGCTGCTGCGCGCCGTCTCCGAGCACCCCCGTGCGAAGGTCGCGGATCTGGTGGCATCGGCCGATTCCATGCCCGGAGAATCGGCCGATGCCACGCTTGAGGAGAAGCCTCCCGCGACCGGCCCACTCGTCCCGGACCTCGGGAAGGTGACGTAACCGTCCGTGAGGGAAAGGGCGATCACCCCGCAGGCGAGGGTGGCCGATGCCGTCAGACGCCCAGGAGCTCGGCGGCGGCCTGGGCGTTGGCGCGGGCGGCGCCGTAGGTGGCCAGGTAGGTGACACCCTCGGGACGCCAGATCGGCAGACCCATCTCGACGACCGTGGCGTCGGGGCGGGCGGCCAGCAACGCGGAGACCACCGACTGGCTGGCCTCGTAGCGATGGGCGTCCTTGACGACGACGATCAGGGAGCGGCCCGAGGCGCGCTCCAGGATGTCCGCCACGTCGGCCATCTCCGGCTTGACCCGCAGCACCTCCGCCTGCGGCAGCAGCGGCGTGAAGCCCCACGGTACGTCGCCGACCGCGATGGTCGGCGGGGTGTCCACCTCGACCACCAGCGGGTCGACCGGGGGCGGGGCGGAGCCGGTGAGGCTGACCGCGCGACGGGCGGCGGTGAGACCGATCACGTCCCGCTCGGCCTCGCCGGTGCGTGGCGTGCCGAACCAGGCGCGCAGGGCGGCGACCCGCTCGGCCGCCGCCTCCAGGCGGGCCACGGGAAGCCGCTCGTCGTGGACGGCCGCGACGATCTCGTCCACGATGAGGCGGACGTCGCTCTCCGTGGGGATCGGGCCGAGACAGAGCAGGTCGGCTCCGGCGGCGAGGGAGAGCACCGAGCCCCCGGCGAGACCGTAGGCGGCGGTGACGGCCCCCATGTCGAGGGCGTCGGTGATGATCACGCCCTCGTAGCCCATCTCGCCGCGAAGCAGGCCGGTGAGGGCGGCGGGGGAGAGCGTCGCGGGAAGCGCGCCGGTGACGGCGGGGACGCGTACGTGCGCGGTCATGATGGATCTGGTCCCGGCCTCGATCGCGGCGCGGAAGGGGGCGAGCTCGCGCTCGCGCAGCAATTCCACGGAAGCGTCGACGAGCGGGACCTCCAGGTGGGAGTCCTGCCGGGTCGCACCGTGGCCGGGAAAGTGCTTGACGCAGGCGGCCACTCCGGCCGCCTGCAGGCCGTGGACCGCGGCGACGGTGTGCCGGGCGACGAGCGCGGTCTGTGACCCGAACGAGCGGGTACCGATGACCGGATTGTCGGCGGCGGTGTTGACGTCCGCGGACGGCGCCATGTCCAGGTTGATGCCGCAGCGGGCCAGTTCGTCGCCGATGGATCGGTAGACCCGCCGGGTGAGCTCGACGTCGTCCACCGCGCCGAGGGCGGCGTTGCCGGGGTACGGGCTGCCGACGTGGTAGGCGAGCCGGGTGACGTCACCCCCCTCCTCGTCCAGCGATATGACCGGATCGGCGGACGCGCGCAGCCGGGAGGTGAGAGCGGACAGCTGGGCGGCGTCGGCGATGTTGAAGCCGAAGAGCGTGACGCCGCCGAGACCGTTCTCCAGCTCCCGCAGGACCCACTCGGGTGCCTCGGTGCCCTGGAACGCGGCGAGCAGCGTGCCGGCGGCGAGACGACGCAGCCCCTGGTCGCCGCGATCCGCGATGAACTCAGACATGGCGGTAGGTGTTCCTTACCTGAGATGTGGGGGTGTCGGACATGGAAGTGAGCAACAGGAAAACGGGCAGGGCCGGCACGGCCCGCGCCTTGTGGGTGCGTGCCGTGCCGGCACCGATGGGGTCAGCCCTTGACGGCGCCCGCGACGAGCCCGGAGACCATCCGCCGCTGCACCAGGAGGAAGAAGACGATGACCGGGATGGTCATCAGCGTGGAGGCGGCCATGATGCCGCCCCAGTCCACCGACCGCTGGCTGACGAAGTAGCGCAGCGCCACGGGCATGGTGAAGTTGCTCTGGTCGCCGATGAGCGTCAGCGCGAAGACGAACTCGTTCCACGCGGTGATGAACGAGAAGATGCTGGTCGCCACCAGCCCGGGGGCCACCAGCGGGAACAACACCCTCCAGAAGGTGGCGAACCGGCTCGCGCCGTCGATCCAGGCGGCCTCCTCCAACTCCTTGGGCACCGCCGCGACGAAGGTGCGCAGCATCCAGATGGCGAACGGCAGCGTCATGGCGACGTTCACCACGACGAGGCCGAGGAGCTGGTCGTACAGCCCGGCCCGCCTGACCATCAGGAACAGCGGGATGAGCAGCGCCTCGCCGGGGACCATCTGCACGATGAGCAGCAGGATGAGGAACGAGGTGCGTCCACGGAAACGGAAGCGGGCCACCGCGGTCGCCGCCAGCAGGGCGAACACCGCGCCGACGAGCACGGTGCCGATGGCGACGATGGAACTGTTGAGCAGGTAGCGCCAGATGGAGTGGCCCGCGACGCCCTCGGTGAAGACCCGCTTCACGTGTTCGAGCGTGGGGTCGGTGGGGAACGGGATGAAGTCCGTCGTGAAGATCTGCTCGCTGCTCTTGAAGGCCGTGCTCACCATCCAGTAGACGGGGAACACCGCGAACAGGAACACCAGGACGGCTGTGGTGTTCAGACCGATCTTGCCGAGCGTCCTGCGCCGCTTGGGGCCGCTCCGCGTCCCGGACGCGGGCCGCCGTCGCCGGGATGCCCGTGTGTCGTAGGTGGTCATCGCACGTCCTCCGTCTTCACGATCTGGCGGACGTAGAAGAAGGTGATGACGAGCAGGATCAGCGTCAGCACCACGGCGATCGCCGCGCCCATGCCCATCTTGGGCGGCGCGCTGAATGCCTGGGTGAAGGCGAACAGCGACAGGTTGAACGCCTCCCGGTTGGACGTGCCGCCCGCGAGCACGAACAGCTGGGTGAAGACCTTGAAGTCCCAGATCACCGAGAGCACCGTCAGCACCGCGAAGACCGGCTTCAGCAGCGGGAAGGTGATCCTCCAGAAGATCCGCCACGCGGAGGCGCCGTCCACCCTGGCGGCCTCGTACAGCTCCTGGGAGATGCTTTTCAGCCCGGCCAGCACCGAGACCGCGATGAACGGGAACGACGCCCAGACCACCGCGATGATCAGTACGACGTAGATGGTGAACGCGTCGTTGAGCCACGGCTCGCCGGTCCAGTCGGAACGGCCGAACAACAGGGAGGAGAACCAGTCGGGCAGCGCGTTGAGCACCCAGTTGATCACGCCGGATTCGGCGTCGAACAGCCAGCGCCAGATGATCGCGGTGGCGATCTGCGGGGTGGCCCAGGCGGCCATGATGCCGACGATCAGGAAGGTCGACATCTTCTTGCCCAGCTTGTGCAGGAGCAGGCCGACCAGCGTGCCGAGGATCAGGGTGCACGCCACCGTGACGACGGCGAAGACGACGGTGTTGCGGAGGGACGTCCAGAACAGCTCGGACTCGACCAGCTTCTGGTAGTTCTCGACGCCGACGAACTCGGCCGGTACCCCCCGGATCTGCCGCAGTCCCACGTTCTGGAAGGACATGACGACCATCTGGTACAGCGGGTAGAGCAGCAGGCCGGCGATGACGATCAGGCCGGGGACGAGCAGCGCGTAAGGGACTGCCCAGGCGGGCAGACCCCTGGACCCGCGCGGGGGCGTGGTGCCTCGGTGCCCCCGCGCCGGGACGGAGGGGGAGCCCCCGTCCCGGGCGATGGTTGAGGTGTTCGCCATGGTTACTGGTTCAGGATCTCTTCGAGTTCCTTGTTGGCGTCGGTCAGCGCGGTGTCGACGTCCTTCTTACCCTCGATGACCGAGCGGGCCGCGCTCTGCAGGACCGCCTTGGTGTCGTTCGCCTCGGCCCAGTTGGTGTCGTTCGGGAAGCCCTTGGCGACCTTGAAGGTCTCGGCGAACGGCGCCTGCACCGGGTCGGCGGCGTACTCGGCCAGAGCCTCGGGGTAGAGCGGCAGCAGACCGCCCTCCTTGGCGTAGCGGGTGCCGAACTCCTTGCCGGCGGCGAGCTTGACGTACTCGGCGGACAGCTCGGCGTTCTTGGTGTCCTTCCAGATGGCGATGTCGTTGCCGCCCTGGAAGGCCGGGGCCGGGCCGCTGCCGTCCTTGGCCGGGAGCGAGAAGAAGGCCATCTTCGAGTCGTCGACCTTGCCGCCGCTCTGCTCCTTGATGGTGGTGATGTCCCAGCCGCCGGTCACGTACATGCCGACCTTGCTGTTGGCGAAGCGGGTCGCGATGTCCACCGAGTTCTGGGTGAGGGCGGACTTGCGCGAGACGCCGTGCTTGGTCACCAGGTCGGTGTAGTACTGGAAGCCCTCCTTGAAGCCGGGGTCGGTCAGCTTGCCGACCCACTTGCCGCCCTCGAAGGCGGCGAAGTCGCCACCGGCCGACCAGACGAACGGCGAGAGCGACATGTTGGCGTCGGAACCGCCGTTGAAGGCGAAGCCGTCGACGTCCTTGCCCTTCTCCGCGACGATCTTCTTGCCCGCCGCGACGAGGTCCTCCCAGGTCTTGGGGACCTCGATCTTCAGGTCCTCGAACCAGTCCTTGCGGTAGAGGACGGCGCGGGTGCCGCCACCCCACGGGGCGGCGTAGATCTTGCCGTCCACCGTCTCGTAGCCCCACAGGTTCTGCGGGATCTGCTGGAAGTCGGGTGCGCTCTTGACGACGTCGGTGATGTCGGTCAGCGCGTCCTGCGCGACCCAGGCGGCGACCTGGTCGTTGCCGAACTCGGTGACGTCGGGGCCCTCGCCGCCGGCGAGGGCGGCGGTCCACTTGGCCTGCGCGTCGGGCCAGGGGACCCACTGGACCTTGACGTCTGCGCCGGTGGTCTCCTTGAACTTGGCGTTCAGGTCGGCCATCAGCTTGTCCTGCTTCTCGTCCGGAGCGCCGAGGCGCCAGACGGTCAGCGTCTGACCTGCGAACTTGGGGCCGGACGCGGCGGGGGCCGTCGCGTCGGAGCCGGCGGCCGGAGCGGCAGGCTCGCTGCTGCCACACGCGGCGAGACCCAGGGCGAGGGCGGCCGTGGTGGCCGTCGTGGTGGCGATTCTCGCGAACTTCACTGGAGTTCTCCCTTTCAGGCTTTCGCCGGGGTTTGCGCTCATCTGTTATGGCCGGGGTCCCCGTGACCCTCTGCACTCAATGGGAGCTGTCGGGTTTACCGCAACCCGCGGCTCCGATCGCTTGCCTGCGGGCTGACTAGGGTTAAACTAACAAGAAACTTTCTTAAAAGAAACGATCGTTAGCGGATCGTGACGGGGAGGACGACCTTGCCCACACGCCCGGGGACCCCCCGGCTGCTGCGCCAGCTCAACGACCGCGCAGCGCTGGAACTCCTACTGTCCAGCGGCCCTCTCACCCGGGCCGAACTGGGAGAATATACCGGGCTCTCCAAGGTGACCGCCGGTCAGCTGCTGTCCAGACTCCAGGATCGCGGCCTCGTCGCGGTGGTCGGCGAGCAGGCGGGCGGACGCGGACCCAACGCCGCCCTCTACGGGGTGGTGCCCTCCTGCGCGTACGTGGCCGGGCTCGACGTGCTGCCGGACAGGATCAGCGCCGGGGTCGCCGACATCACCGGCACCCTCGTCGCCGAGGTCGCCGCGGATCCCAGCGGGCACGACGACCCGGTACGGCTCGTGCGGAGCGCGCTCGGCCAGGCGTGCGAGGCGGCGGGCATCGGCGTCGACCGGTTGCGCGCCTTCGTGATCGGCACCCGGGGCGTCGTCGACCCCGGCACTGGTGACGTGCGTTTCTCCTTCGACCTGCCCTCCTGGCACAACGGCGTGCTCGCCGAGCTCCGCCGCGACCTCGGGGTCCCGGTGACGATAGAGAACGACGTGAACCTGGCCGCGCTGGCCGAACGCGCGTACGGAGCGGCGCTGGGCGTCGACGACTTCGTGCTCGTCTGGGCGGGGGTCGGCCAGGGACTCGGCGTCATGCTGGGCGGACGGCTGCACCGCGGCTTCACCGGCGGCGCGGGCGAGATCGGCTGGCTCCCCGTCCCCGGCGAACCGCTCCCCACCGACGTGAGCGAGCCCCAGTCGGGCTCGTTCCAGCGCCTGGTCGGCGGTGACGCCGTGGCCGGGCTCGCGAGCGCCCACGGCATCGGCTTCGCCCCCGGGGCCGACCCCGACGCCGACTCCGTGGGAGAGCACGTCCGTACCGCCGTCGCCCAGGGTGCCGAGGCGTTCCTGGACGAGCTGGCCGGGCGGCTCGCCATCGGCGTCGCCGCCGTCGCGGTGGTCCTGGACCCCGGGCTCATCGTGCTCAGCGGCGACGTCGGCAGGGCCGGGGGAGACGCGCTCGCCGACAGGGTGCAGGACGCGGTGGCCCGGTTCTGCCCGAGCCGGCCCAGGGTCATGGTCTCCCGGGTCAGGGGAAACCCCGTGCTGCGCGGTGCCTTGGTGTCGGCGCTGCACCAGGCCCGTGAGCAGGTGTTCTCGGACACGGTCTGACGTCCCGCGCGATCTTGCCCGCTGTTCCCGGACACGGTCCGATATCCCGCACGATCTTGTCCGCCGCCGGGCCCACTCCCCGGTGCGCCCTCTCGCTCGTGGCGGGCGGGTCCGCGCACGGTGGTGCTTGGGGAAGAATTACGGTCATGCGCGACATCGTTCTGATCTCCGATGCCCGAGTCGTCTCGATCCCCGTCGAGGAGTCGGGCGAGCGGCTGGTGGATGTCCGGGGACGGCTGCGGATGGACGGGCGGCTCGCCGACCCCGCGGGAGCCTTCGCCCACCTCAGGCTCGGGCTGCTCACCCGGCTGGAGGAGGCCCAGGCGCAGCTGCCGGGGGGATACCGGCTGCTGATGGTGGAGGGGTACCGGCCACCGGCGACGCAGAAGGAGATCTTCGACGGCTACTCGGCGGAGCTCAAGACGCTGTATCCGGAAATGTCGCCCGCGGAGCTGCGAGCCGCGGCGAGCCGCTACGTCTCGCCCGTCGAGATCGCCCCGCACACCGCGGGAGCGGCGGTCGACCTCACCCTGTCCACCGAGGACGGGACCGAGGTCGACATGGGCACCCGGCTCAACGCCACCCCCGAGCAGAGCGACGGCGCCTGCTACACCGACGCCCCCGGGCTGTCCCCCGAGGCCCGCCACCACCGCAAGCTCCTCGGCACCGCCCTGGAGGCGGTAGGACTGGTCAACTACCCCACCGAGTGGTGGCACTGGTCCTACGGCGACCGCTACTGGGCCCTGGCCACCGGCTCCCCGGCCGCTCTCTACGGCCCGGTCTCCATCTGACTCCGTACGGCGGTTGGGCGACGGGACTCCGCACGCTTCGCATACTACGAGCCGGTAAGGACGTAGAGCAGCCCAGCCATGCTGGTGCCGCTCACGACGTCGCCCTTGCCGACCAGGTCGCGGAGATCGTTGAGGGGTACCCACTCGATGCGCTCGGCCTCCCACGCCTCGGTCGGTGGGCCGATATAGGTGGCTCTGTCGGCGCGGAAGATGTGGTGGACCGAGTCCGAGATGCCGTTGGTCGGCTCGACGCGCAGCAGCGGGCGCAGCGGTCCGGGCCGCCAACCGGTCTCCTCTTCGACCTCGCGGGCGGCGGCCGTCGCCGGCTCCTCACCGTCTTCGATCTTGCCAATCGGGATTTCCCAGCCCCAGGAGTCGGTGATGAAGCGATGCCGCCAGATCAGCAATACCCGGTGCCGATCGTCGATGACGACGGCTCCGGCCCCCGGCGCGGTACGGATCAGTCGATGGGCCAGGTGCCTGCCATTAGGAAGCTCCACATCCGCCACTCGGACATCAAGCCACGGGTCGCTATAGAGAGGTTCTTCGGAATTGACCTGCCAGCGCATGCGGCGTGCTCCCAGCGTGGTTACCTGATTTCGGCACCACGCTACAAGGGCACATGTGCGTGCTGGTGCGCCCGCGTCAGAAACTCTTCGACCACGCGGGCATCGAAGGGCCGTAGAACGTCGGCCACCATGGCGACCCGTTCGGCGATGCGTCCGGACTCCATGCCCTGTGCGCGGTCGAGCATCGTCCCAGCTGTAGCGACGGCCTGGTCCAGGTCGCCGCGTTCAGCCAGGACAAGGGCGAGAGTTGCCAGTCGGTGGGTCTGGCCGCGCAGATGGCAGGTATCGGCGGAACGAAGCGCTTCCTCGGCATAGGTCTGAGCGGCCATGAGGTCACCAAGCCGCCGTAGGGCTTCTGCATGCTGACACTCCAGCAAACCCGGCTGCACGTATCCGGTTTCGGGCGGCTCGTCGCCTGGGCGAATTTGAGCGGCGGTGACCTCCGAGCGGCGCAGGTGCGCATGACAGCTTGCCCGATCTCCCATTCGTGCGTATGCCTTGGCTTGGAGCGTGTGCAGGTCGGTGATCAGTGCTGGACTCAGGTGGCCCCGCGCGCCGCGCAACGCGGTCTCGGCGTACTGCAGGACGTACCGGTATTTCGCCCGGGACATGGCCTGGTTCGCCAGCAGGGCGACCACGTAACCACCGAACGCCAAGTTTCCTGATGCTTTGGCCATCCGCAGGGCGTGGAACAGATAGCGCTGAGAAAGCGCATGACGATCGGAGTCATAGGCGCAGATACCCGCGAGCGCGACCAAGCCACCGGCTGCCCGAAACAGCTCCCGGCCTGTGCGGTCGTCATGGCCGCCCTTCAGCAGGGGGGTCACGTTGGCGTTGAGGAAGGCCACGACGCGCGGCCGCACCGGTACGCCTCCAACGCGGCGGTACATCTGTTCGTAGCGGCTGCGTGCGTCCTTGAGGATTTGGACGTCATTCATGCTCACGGAGCGTGGGCCTCGGTGGGAGACGTCCAGCTCGTGAGGCGGGTTCTCCCACTCGAAGACAGGTGCGACAGCGGCCGGTCCGTCGATCATCAAAGCACCCGTCAGGAAGACCTTGTTGCTGAGATCCCCACGCCACAACGCGACGGCCTGATCAACTGCTCGTGACAAATCCGGTTCGTCTTGACTCATCCCGTTGCGCACCATGCCGATGTCCGTGAGCGACAGGGGCCGACGGACCTTAGCTCCGATGATCTCGCAGATGATTTCCGGTACGTCTCCTCGGGGGATCGCCCTGTCTCTGATCCATCGGGCGACGGCGGTATGGTCGTAACGCGTCGGGCGTCGGGCGGTGGATGTGGCCCTGTTGATGCGCGCGGCGAGTCCGGCGTGTGAGATCCCCGCCTCAGCGAGCAAAGAGTCAAGCAGGATGTTCGGCTCGCTCATCGACCCGCCTTCCAAGGGCTGCCGCTCTTGCTCGGAGTGTAAACAGGCTCACGTGCTCCGGACAGGTCATCCGTTCAGGGCGCCTGTCACGGCCGGATCGCTTTCACACGGGGTGTGAACCGACTCCCATACCCACGGTCGATCACACGCTTACGCGCTCCCAACTACAGGCGGTCCACTAGGTGCATGAATCCGTCGATGACCGGTATGGATCTTGCCTCGCTGACTCCCGTCGATATGGCCGAGAGGCTTCGGGCCGAACTAGGGCAACTGAACATCAAAGCCGATGTCCATGACGGCTACGGGCTGGCGCTGGTGTCGGTCTGGGTGGGCCTGTCGTCTGGTGCAAGGACGACAGCTACTGGTGGCGCACCGGCTGGGACGCACAGCGTCACCGGCCCGTCTACGCCCGGCATCCGGCGATGGACGTTGCCCGTGCCGCTCGTCGGATCGCGTTTCGCTATGCGGAGTTGCGCGAGGTTCATCCCCCGTCCGAGCTGGCATCGGGAGCGCGTTGTGATCCTGCTTGATGAGTGCGTGAGCCGCACGTGGCGATGGTTCAGCGAGGGCATGTGCGGTTGGAATGGCGGCAACCGTACGCGGATTCTGTGCTTGAGCGGGTTCGCCCGGTGCTGTGGACCTGCCTGTGCCGCGCCACGGTCTACGAGCTGTACGAGGGCGGCGGACAGGCGTTCATCCGGCGAACCGTCCAACTCGACCGCAGTCCCGAAGTCCACGACACCTTCATTCATTCGATCAGCGAAGCTCGGGCCGTCTGGACAGGGCTCCTGTCTGGAAGTGCCCGTTAGACGGCGTGGCGGCGTGGGGTCTGGAGGGACCCACGCTGCCATGCCTGCTGGAAACCACTTACGGACGCAGGTGAGCCGTTCGTCCCCGGCGGGGTGGGGACGCTTCGGGGAGACGCGTGGCGGAGGGAGAACGGTCTTCAGTTGACACCCCTTAAGGAAGGAGCGCTACGAGATGGAAGGACCGTTGGATTTCAATCGGTGGTTCGGCCAGGCCAAGACCCTGGTACTCCAACCGACCACGCTGTGCAACCTTGATTGCGCGTACTGCTATCTGCCGTTCCGGCGACTCGGCAATGAGATGTCACCTGAGGTGGCTCGGGCCGTTGCCGCCTCGGCTGCGGATCTGACCGGCTCTGGTGACGAGCTGGACATCGTGTGGCATGGCGGGGAGCCCTTGACCCTGGGGCGACGCAAGTTCGCCGCTCTACTCGCGCCGTTCGAGAAACTGCGCCAAGCGGGCCGGATACAACACAGCCTGCAGACCAACGCCACCCTCATCGACGACGAGTGGTGCGATCTACTCGCCCGTTACCAGGTCCGCGTCGGCGTCAGCATCGACGGCCCGGCGGCTCTGAACACCCGACGGGTTGATCTTCGCGGCCGTCCTGCCTTCGACCGGACCGTCTGCGGCATCCACCGCCTCGCGAACTACGGCATCCGCTTCTCTCTGATCGCCGTCGTGGGGGCCGAAGGTATCGAGCAGCCCGAATCCCTCCTGGACTTCCTCTCGGAGCTGGGGCCGCACACCATCGGCCTGAACGTGGAGGAGATGGAAGGCGTCAACAACCAGCGGTGCGGGATCACCCAGGATCAGGCCGAACGCTTCTGGCACCGGGTCCTGAACTGGCACAAGACCCACGACGGAGGGCCTGCGCTGCGTGAACTCGACCGGCTCGCCGGTTACCTGCGCCTCGCCCGCAGCGGGCGAGGCGACGAGTGGTGCCGATACGGCCTCGATCCGATCCCGACAGTGTCAGTGGACGGAGACGTGGTGCTGTTCTCGCCCGAGCTGGCCGGCATCAGCGACGACACCTACGGCGACTTCCTTGCCGGGAACGTCCGCGCTCAGAACATCGCCGACATGCTGGACCAGGCGCACCGGCTGCGCTACGCCCGCGAGTTCATGGCCGGTCTGCGACGCTGCGAAGCCGAATGCGAATTCTGGGACTTCTGTCGAGGCGCCCAGGCGTGCAACCGCTATTTCGAGAACGGCAGCTTCGCCACGACGGAGACCGACTACTGCCGACTTACCCGTCAAGCCCTCATCACCGCTCTGTACACCGCAACCAAAAAGGAGAACGTGGCATGACCATGCTGGAATACCTGGCCGCCACGGATGCGAAAGTGATCGACAAGCTGATCGGTAGCAGCACCCGTGAGAGCCCCGATCCGGTTCAGGCCGCCAAGTTCGACAACAAACCAAGCTGGGACAACCTGAAGGGGGGATTCGACAACAAGCCGAGCTGGGACAACTGGAGCAAGAAGAAATAGCGGACGACCGTCGTGGACGCGGTGAGCACCTACGACGGGACCGCTCCTCTCCCCTGGGAAGTAGGACGATGGATACACGTACCGTGCGCGAGACGAGCGTCACGCTGCCGGGGTTGAACGATGCGGATTTGGACGAGGTCGATTCGCTGGAGGGCGAGCACGGCAAACTGCGCGACTTCCGATACGCCGACGCCCGTCTGCGCGAGCTGCCCCTGTCGGGGACCCAGCTCATGGACGGACGCGTCATCGGCCTCACCACCCAGCGCGCCCGCCTGGACGAGCTGCGCCTGCACTCGGTGGAGTTCTCCGACTGCGACCTGTCCGGCCTCCACTGGGATGACAGCAAGCTCTCCCGGGTCACGTTCACCAACTGCAAGATGCTCGGCACCGTGTGGGAGGGGATCACCCTCGATGATGTGGTCTTCGAGAGGTGCAAGCTCGACCTCGCTGTTTTCACCCGCGTACGCGCCACCGGGTCGGTCATCTTCTCGGCCTGCTCCCTGCGGGAGGCGAGTTTTTCCGCAACCGACCTGAGCGGCGGCGTGGCCATCGACGACTGCGATCTCACGCTGGCCGAGTTCAACGACGGCAAGTACCGCAACCTCGACCTTCGCGGCAACGACCTGTCCGGCATTCGCGGAGTGAGCGCGCTCAAGAACATCATCATCGACCGGCCGCAACTCCAGGGCCTCGCCGAGGCGTTCGCGGCCGAGATGGAGATCACCATCGGTTAGGGCCTGGCAACTACTGCGCGAGAGGCGGAGATATGAGCGTACGGCTGTTGTTCGACCGGTTCGACGACATCCGGGGACGCATCGACATCGGAGATGTCAGGCAGGCGGGTGACGTGCCTGGGTATGACGACGGCACGGCCATCATTCCCCAGGGAAACTGGATGGCACTCAGCAAGGAGGAAGCCGAAGGACTTCGGCCTACGGTCGACACGTTGCCCAGCATGACGGTCGAACTGGTCAGCCAGGATTTACCGGCCTTCACCTCCGACGATCTGCCGGGACGACTGGACGCCGCGACTGTTCTCGACCCGCTGGCAGGCCGCTGGCCGCGTAGGCGCCTCGCCTGCGCGGCCAGCCCGCCCGGACAGCTCACCAGCACCGAAGACTCCACGACCGGTCACCGAATCGGGCTGCACGTCGACAACTTCGACCAACAGCCCTACTCGACCAGGCAGGACAGCCGCCGACGCCTCTGCCTCAACCTTGGACCCGGCACCCGCTATCTCCTGGTCGGCGACCTGGATATCAAGGAGATCTGCCGCGTCCTGGGCTGTGACCAGGACGAGTACTACCCACACACCGATGACCTGCGCCGTTACGCCGCGGAGGGGCACCCGCTGCGGTGCCTGCGCATCAGGCTTGACCCCGGCGAGGGGTATATCGCCCCGACGGAGTTCCTGCCGCACGACGGCTCTACAAGCGACGCCCGAACGTGGTCACTTGCCGCCTTCTGGCTGGGCTGAGCCGAACGTACCTCAGCCCTCCACGGTTCTTTTCAATCACGACGCCGTCGAGACGTTCGTCAACGGTCACGGTGTGGGCGCCGCCTTCTTCAGGAGGTTCGCGCGCCGGAGCAGGGGGCGGTCGGCGGCGGTGCCGATCAGGGTGCCCGCGTGCCCGGTCAGCACGGTGCAGCCGCTCGCGTCGCACAGGTCGGTCCATCCGGCCGGGGTCGCCACCGGCAGTCGCGTGCGGATCCTGCCGTCCGCGTCCGCCAGGTACAGCCGGCCGTTCATCGCGGTCAGGGCCACGGCGCCGGAACCGGCCTCGACCAGGCTCCAGGCCGAGGTCTCCGGGTCGAGCAGCCACAGGCCGTCCGCGGCGGCGGCGAACAGCTCGCCGTTCACCATGCCCAGGCCGACCCCGTCGCGGGGCCCGTCGGCGAGGGTGATCCAGCCGTGCTCGGGGTCGCGGTAGACGAGCCGGTCGTCGGCGGTGAGACCGTACAGGCCGATCGGGTGGACGGCGGTGGCCTCCCTGGGGGTGGCGAGGGCGACGAGGGCGGGGGCGGTGCCCGCGGGACGCCAGCGCAGGTTCTGGCCGGAGACCTCGCGGGCGAGCAGCGAGCCGCCGGAGGTGGCGCCGTACAGCAGGGAGTCGAACACGGTCAGCGCCCGGATCTCGTCCGCGGCGCCGATGGTCTCCCAGTCGTCCGCGCGTATCGAGAGCCGGTCCAGCACGTTGCGGGTGATCCGGTCCACGACCGGGTCGTGCAGGGTGTTTCCCCAGTTCACGGTGGAGGCGGTGAAGACCGTCCCGGCGCCGAGGCCGAAGACGCCCATCGTCGCCATGCCACCCTGGCCGTACCGGTGCCAGTGGCGCAGGTCGGCGGTGGCGAGGATGACGAAGGACGGCGGGGTGCCGTCGCGTCCGGTGGCCACCGGCACGCCGTCCTCCTCGACGAAGTCGCAGGCGTCCGTCTCGTAGCCGATGGCGCCCTTGCCGAACGTGTCGCCCTCGTCCAGCTTGGTGCCCTCGAACACCCAGTGTTCGGGGAAGCGGACGGTGTAGGTCTCCTCGTGCATGAGCCGCATGTACGGGCCCCACGTCCCGGCGCCGCGCCGGAAGCTCACCCCGGTCAGGCCGTTCTCCGGGCGGTTCACCGGCGCGCTCGACCACTCGACCGTGGTGAGGGCGGGATCCACCGCGGCCATCGGGTCGGCGACCGCGTCGCGGTAGCAGACCATGGTGCGCCCCTCGTCCTCCAGCCGGAACTGCCACCAGCAGGTGTTGCCGGAGAAGACGGCCATGTTGCCGCCCCGGCGGACGAACTCCTCCACGCTGTCGCGCATCCCCGCCGACCAGTACTCGTCGTGTCCGCTGATCATCAGCAGCCGGTGACCGGAGAGCAGCTCGCGCCCGGAGTGCAGGTCCAGGGCCGAGCAGTAGTCGACGTCGTACCCGGCGGGGCCCAGCCAGCGGATCATGCCCTCCTCCCAGCGCTCGGGCGGCGGCCCGCCGCCCGGCCGGTCGAAGGAGACGCGCGCGGCGCGGGTCGGCTGCTCGGTCCAGTAGATGGACTCGCCGGGGATGCCCGCCCGGTTGTAGGCCTGCCAGGTCGGGAACGGGATCGACAGCAGGACCGGTGAGCGGGGACGGGCGGCCCGTACGACGAAGTAGACCTCGCTGCTCTCCTCGTCGGCGCTGAAGATCGCCCGGTAGAGCGAGCTGCGCCAGCCGGGGGAGACCTCCAGCGTCCACAGCGGCCCGGTGAACTCCCCGTCGAGCACGGCCAGGTCGGTGGCCACGTCCTCGACCAGCACTGAGCCGCGCAGCGGGGCGCGGGAGGCGCGGGCGAGATGGAAGCGGAGCGCGCCGCCCTGGACGCAGGACGTCGACTCGGCGTAGGCGTGGATCGTCAACCGACCGGCTCCAGCACCTCGCGGAACGCGGCCTCGACCAGCAAGGACTCCAGGTCGAGCAGGTAGCGTTCCATGGCGGGGCGGGAAAGACAGCCGGTGTCGGCGGTGAGCGAGACGCCCAGCCCGCCGGGCTCGTCGGTCACGTGCAGGCAGAAGCGGCAGTTGAGCCGTTCCTGGCTGAGCGGCCAGGTGAGGGTCGTCTCGTCCAGCGCCCGCCGCACGCTTCGCTCGTCGGGGGAGGCGTCCACCCGGTCGGTGAAGCGCATGTCGTTGAAGCAGCAGTACGGGTGGATCCGCACCCCCCGCTCCCGGCCGGCCCGCTCGGTGAGCCGGTCCCGGTCGTCCGGGTCGTGGTAGGCGGACCGGTAGGCGCGCAGCGCGGCGGGCTTGGCCGCGCGCAGCAGCTCGGTGAAGCCGCCCTCGCGCAGGTCCAGCACGAACAGGCCCTCCTGGGAGAGCGTGGTGACCGCGTTGACGGTGTCGCCGCGGAAGCGGTTGCTCACGATCGGCAGCATCACGCCCAGGTCGTGGCCGGTCACCCTTCCGGCCAGCGCGGACGCGGCGGCGAGCAGGACGGTCGAGGTGGCCGCGCCGCGCACCGCGGCGATCCGCCGCACGGCCAGGTCCATCGCCCGGGAGACCAGGTGTGCCCGCCAGATCGGGGGATCCTCGGCGGCGCCGTCCGTCCGCCGCTCGAACACGGTCGGGGGGATGCGCCGGTACTCGCTCGCCCAGTGTTCCGCGGCCACCGCCGCGACCTTCAGACCGTGCTGCGAGCCCTGCCAGCGGGCCAGCTCCAGCGGTGAGGGCGGGGTCGGGCCGGGTACGGAGCCGCGCAGCAGGAGCAGCCGCAGGTCCGTGATCGCCACCTCGGCGCCGAGGCCGTCGGCCGCCAGGTGACAGAAGACGAGCACGATGTGGGTGACCTCGTCGCGGTCGACGACGAGCCCGATCCTGAGCGGCCATTCGCCGCCGTAGTCGAACGCGGTCTTCGCCAGCGCGTCCCGCAGCCGCTCGGGGTCGCCCTCCGACACGGTGACCGGGATGGAGCCGTCGGCGATGAGCACCTGCCACGGCTCCGCGCCGTCGTTTGCGCGAGAGCCGCCTTCGCGGGGTGTCGTGCCGCTCGCGTTGACCGCCTTTCCGTACGGCGTCGTGCCGCCCGCGTGCGCCGCGTTCCCGTGCGGCGCCTCGCCGAGCCTGGTGCGCAGGGACTCGTGCCGTTCCACCAGGGTGCGCAGCACCTCGGCCGCTCCCGCCACGGTGAGCGGCCTGGCTCTCCTGGGTACGGCGAGCACGCGGCCGAAGTTGAAGTAGTGGTCGTCCGGTGCCGTCTTTCTGATCGTGTCCCAGATGGCCCGCTGCCCCCAGGTCAGCGGTGCCATTCCCGAGCGGCTCCCCGAGAACCGGATGTCCATGTGTCTCCCCCGTTCGGAGCTGGGTTCAGGAACGCGCGCTTCGCGCCTCGTTGATGTGGCGTTCCAGCGCGTCGAGGTCGTCGAGCAGGTCGAACCCGTCGCCGGACAGGTCGATCTCGATCCCGAACTCGTTCTCCACCGCGTCGATCAGCCGCATCTGCGCCAGGGAGGTGACTCCCAGCGCGGACAGCGGGACCGTGGCGGCGAGTGCCTCCCCGGCCGTGACCGCTCCGTCGGACGCCGAGGCGACCATCGCCGCCAGCCGTTCCCTAACCATTGCGGGCCCCTCTCCTGCGGTCTCCGGCGCCGCTCGCCGGGATCCGGATCCAGTTGTCGAATATTTCCGGACTTTTCATGAACTTCTCGCGCTGAGCGGGCGCAGGTCGGTCCAGACGCGGTCGATGTGGGCGAGGCACTCCTCCTTGCTGCCGGAGACGCCCTCCTCTCGCCAGCCGTCGGGAAGGTCCCGGCCGTCCGGCCAGATCGAGTACTGCTCCTCGTGGTTGACCACGACGCGGTGACCCATCTCAGCTCCCGGTTTTCATGAGGCGCTCGGCCTCCTCGTCGGACATCTCAGCCAGCTCGGCGACGAGCAGCTCCTCCACCGCCGCCGCGAGGTCGGCCACGGTGCTTCTGGCGAACAGGGTGCGGATCGGCACCTCCACCTCGACGGCGGCGCGGAGCCTGGCGACGGCACGGGTGGCGAGCAGCGAGTGCCCGCCCAGCGCGAAGAAGTCGTCGAAGGCGCCGACCTCCTCGACGCCCAGCACCTCGCCGAAGATCTCGGCCACCAGCTCCTCGGCGTCACCGCGCGGGGCGGTCCTCGTCCGGGAGCCGGCCTCGGGCGTGGGCAGCGCGGCCCGGTCGAGCTTGCCGTTCGCGGTCAGCGGCAGGACGGCGAGACTCACCCAGGCGGCCGGGACCATGTAGGCGGGCAACGTCGCCGCCAGGTATCCGGCCAGCTCGTCTCCCGTGGCCGTGCCGACGACGTAGCCGACCAGCGTCTCCCCGCGGACCGCCACCGCCGCCTGGCCGACGCCCGGGTGGGCGAGCAGCCGCGCCTCGATCTCGCCGAGTTCGATCCGGAAGCCGCGTACCTTGACCTGGTCGTCCAGGCGGCCCAGGAACTCCAGCCGCCCGTCGGACCGCCAGCGCGCCAGGTCGCCGGTCCGGTAGATCCGCTCTCCGCCGAGGGCACCGGGGACACCGGGATCACCGGAGACACCGAGGGTGGGGAAGCGCTCGCCCGTGAGGTCCGGTCTGCCCAGGTAGCCGACGGCCACCCCGGCCCCGCCGACGCACAGCTCACCCGGCGCTCCCGGCGGCACGGCCTCACCGGAGCCGTCCAGAAGCAGGACCGAGGTGTCGGCGATCGGGACGCCGATGGGCGGGCGTCCGGGGGAGCCGTCCAGTTCGGCGGCGGTGGCGATGATCGTCGCCTCGGTCGGGCCGTAGGTGTTGATCAGCCGCACCCTGTCGCCGAAGCGTTCCCGCCAGCGGGTCACGGCCGCCTCGTGCACCTGCTCGCCGCCGAGGATCACCAGCCGCAGCGTCGGCGGCCAGGAGATCTCGTCGATGTCGTCGACCAGCGCGTGCCAGTACGCGGTCGGCAGGTCGAGCACGGTGACCTGGTCGAGGTGGTCGGGCAGGGTGACGCCGCCCTCGGGCAGCAACTCCAGCCGGGCCCCGGCGGCCAGCGCCGGATAGATCTCCTCGGCGTGGGTGTCGAAGCTCAGCGAGGCGAACTGGACCACCCGGTCTTCGGGGCCCAGCTCGTACGCTTCGCGCATCCACGCGACGCGGGCGGCCAGGTTGTGGTGCGAGACCACGACCCCCTTGGGCGTTCCGGTGGATCCGGAGGTGTAGATCACGTAAGCGGCCGAGCCGGGCGCGGGGACGTTCACCGTGCCGTTCAGCATGGCGGGAGGGCGTTCGTTCGTGTGCGCGCGTGGCGTTCCAGGCGGCAGGCGGTCGCCCAGGTCCGCCGAGGTGAGGACGAGGGAGGCGGCGCTGTCGTCCAGCATGAAGGCGAGCCGCTCGGCGGGATGGTCCGGGTCGAGCGGCAGGTAGGCCGCCCCCGCCCGCCAGACGGCGAGCAGGGCCGCGATGGCGTCGGGCGACCTGTCCAGGCAGACGCCGACCACGTCGCCGGGCACGACCCCCCGCCCCCGCAGCAGCGCCGCGAGCTCGTCCGCGCGGGCGTCCAGGTCGGCGTAGCCGAGCGTGGCGCCCCCGCATCCGATCGCCGTCGCGTCCGGCGTGTCCCGTACGGTCGCCGCGAACAGGGCGGGCACCGGGAGCGCGGGTGGTCGCGCGGGTCCCCGCGAGAGGCGCCGCAGCAGGGCGTCGTCCTCCCCGGTGCGCAACGGAAGCTCGGAGATCCGGTCGCCGGACGCCTCCGGCAGCGCGGTGAGCAGCAGGCGGAACCGCGCGGCCATCGCCTCGATCGTGGACCGGTCGAACAGTTCGGCGTCGTAGACGAAGCTGAGCGTGAGCTCGTGCTCGTCCTGCCATGCCTCCAGCATCAGTTCGAGCTTGGCCTGCCGCATGCCGTGTTCGAACCCCGTCGTGGTCAGCCCCGCGAAGGCGTCGCGGGGCCGGCCGACGTCCTGGGTGTGCAGGATGAGCATGGTCTGGAACAGCGGCGTGCGGGTGAGGTCGCGCTCGACCCTCAGGGCCGCCACCAGCTCCTCGAACGGCACGCCCTGGTGGGAGAAGGCGTCCAGGACGCCGATCTGGGTCTCACGGAGCAGCTCGGCGAAGGTGGGGTCGGCCGACAGGTCGCCGCGCATGACCAGGGTGTCGCTGAGATAGCCCACGACCGGTTCGAGCTGGACCCGGTCCCGGCCCGCGGTGGCCGTACCGACCAGGATGTCGCTGTGCCCGGTGTGCCGTGACAGCAGGACCTGGTAGGCGGCGAGCAGGACCATGAACATGGTCGCGCCGTGCTCCCTGCCCAGCCGGGCGAGGGCGGCGGCCTCCGCCGCGTCCAGCCGGACGTTCGCCACGTCGCCGCGCCTGGCGGCACCCGCGGTGCGCGGCCGGTCGACCGGAAGGTCCAGCGGGGTGGGGTCGGCGAGCCTGTCCCGCCAGTAGCCGAGCAGGTCGCCGAGATCGCGCCCGCGCTGCCAGAGGGCGACGTCGCCGAACTGGAGCGGAACCGGCGGCAGGGCGCCGGCGCCGGAGTACAGGTGCGACACCTCGTCGAAGATGAGGTTGAGCGACCAGCCGTCGCCGAGGATGTGGTGCAGCACGACGCACAGGACGTGGTCGTCCTCGGCGATCCTGATCAGTGTGACCCGCAGCGGCGGCCTGGCGCCCAGCTCGAAGGGCGCGTTGGTCAGGGTCGCGACCAGCTCCAACGCCCCGGCCTCGCCCGCCGCGTCCGTCTCCTCGACAGCCACCGGCCCCGGCGGGTCGACGACCACGACCGGCACCCCGTCCACCTCGGGAAAGCGGGTGCGCAGGCTCTCGTGCCTCGCGACGGTCCCGGCGAGGGCGCCGGCGAGCGCGTTCCGGTCCAGTGGCCCGCGCAGCCGCCTGACCAGGCACATGTTGTACGACGCGTCATCGGGATCGAGCCGGTTGAGGAACCAGAGCCGCTCCTGCCCGAAGGAGAGCGGCGGGACGGTTCCCTCCGGCCGAGGTCGCGGCCCGTCGCTCCTGTCGCCGGACGCGGTGGCGATCAGTTCTGCCACGGACGCGGTGGCGATCGGTTCTGCCACGGACGCGGTGGCGATCAGGTCCGCCACGGACGCGGTGGCGATCAGATCCGCCAGCGCGGCGACCGTCGGCCGCAGGAACACCTCCCGCACGGGCACCTCCATCCCGGACAGCGCCGTCAGCCGCGCGGTGACCATGGTGGCCAGCAGCGAGTGGCCGCCGAGGGTGAAGAAGTCGTCGTACGCCCCGACCTCCGCGGTCCCGAGCACTTCGGCGAAGACCTGCGCGACCATCCGTTCGCCCGGGGTGCGGGGGGCGATCGCGTCCGGTGAGGGCGCCGCGTCCACGTCGGGGAGCGCGTTGCGGTCGACCTTCCCGTTGGGGGTGAGCGGCAGCGTCTCCACCTCGACGAACACACTGGGCACCATGTAGCCGGGCAGCTCGCGCGCGGCGTGTTCCCGAAGGCCGTCGAGCGCGCCCGCGCCCTGCGCGCGGCCCGTTTCCGTGCCGTCCGTTCCCACGTGACCTGCTCCGGACCCGCCTGTTTCCGCGCGGCCCGTTTCCGTGCCGTCCGGTCCGGTGGCCGCGGTGTCCGCGTCCGTCTCAGAGAGAGCGGCGGGTACGGCGAAGGCGACCAGGCGGTCTCCGCGCACCACGACGACCGCCTGCCGCACGCCGGGGCAGGCGTCGAGCACGGCCTCGATCTCGCCCAGCTCGATACGGTGACCCCGCAGCTTGACCTGGTTGTCGGTCCGGCCGAGAAACTCCAGGGTGCCGTCGTTACGCAGGCGGACACGGTCTCCCGTCCGATAGTGCCGCGAACCGCCGGGGCCGGGGACGAAGCGCTCAGCGGTCAGGGCGGGGCGGCCGAGGTAACCGGTCGCGACCCCCTCGCCGCCGATGAGCAGCTCCCCGGCCACACCGATCGGGCACGACCCGCCGCCGAGGTCGACGACGTGGACGACGGTGTTGGCGATCGGGCGGCCGATGACGATCTCGCCGGGGTCCTCGGGAACGTCCCAGGCCGTGGACCAGATGGTGGTCTCGGTCGGCCCGTAGACGTTGACGAGCCGGTCGACCCGGGGACGCAGCTCGCGGGCGAGCCGGGGGGCGAGCGGCTCGCCGCCGGTCAGGCCCACCACGCGCGGCAGGTCGCCGGTGAGCAGGACGCGCCACCCCGAGGGCGTCGCCTGGACGTGGGTCACGCCCTCGTCCCGCACGAGCCGGGCGAGCCGTACCCCGTCGCGGGCCGTCTCCGCGTCGGCGACGACCACCCGTCCTCCCGTCACCAGCGGCAGGTAGAGCTCCAGGGCGGAGATGTCGAACGACAGCGAGGTCAGCGCGAGCCACACGTCCTGCGGCGAGGACCGTACCAGGTCACGCATGGCCAGCAGGAAGTTGGTCAGTGCCCGGTGGGGTACCACGACGCCTTTCGGCCGGCCGGTGGATCCCGAGGTGTAGAGCACGTACGCGGTGTCGTCGGGAAGCGGCCGGGCGGGTGCCGCGGGGACCAGCGCGCCGGTCGCTGTGCCGGTCGCTGTGCCGGTCATTGGGCCGGTCGCCTCGCCCGTCACCGCGTCCGTCATCGGGGGGAGGTCGTCGAGGCCGGTCAGGACGAGCGCCGCCGCGGAGTCCTCGATCACGTACGAGACGCGGGCCTCGGGGTAGTCGGGGTCGACGGGAAGGTAGGCCGCGCCGCTCATCGCCACGCCCAGCAGGGCGACGAGCATGTCGGCGCCGCGCTCCATCCGGACCGCGACGAGTGAGCCGCGCCCGATCCCGGCCGCGCTCAGCCGCCCGGCCAGCTCCGCCGCCCGCCCGGCCAGCTCCGCGTACGTCAGTTCCCGCGCGGCGGGTCCGTCCACCGGCGCTCCCTCGCGCACCGGTTCGTTCGCGGTGAGCGGGGTGGTCCCGGCCGGCGTCGCGGCGGGGGCGGGTGTGGCGCGTACCGCGATCGCGTCGGGGGTCGCCGCGACCTGTTCGAGCAGCAGGTCGACGAGTGTGAGCTCCGGTAGTTCGGTCGCGGTGTCGTTCCACTCCTCCAGCAGGTCGAGCTCGGCGTCCGGCAGCATCCGCAGCGAGCTCACCGGAGCGCCCGGATCCGCCACGGCGGCCGTGAGCAGCTCCTGGAAGCGGGCGATGATCCGTTCCACGGTCTCGTGGTCGAACAGGTCGGTGCTGTAGATGGCGGTGCCGTTCAGGGCGCCGTCCTCGCCACGGTAGAGGTCCACCGAGAGGTCGAGCCGGGCGCGGGCCCAGCCGTTGGGGAAGTACGTGGCGTCGAGGCCGGGCAGCGGCTCGTCCGGTTCGCCGTGGGTGTGGAAGGCGAACAGGGTCTGGAACAGGGGAGTGCGGCTCAGGTCCCGTTCCACGTCGAGATCGGCCACGAGGCGCTCGAAGGGGACGTCCTGCCGCGAGAGCCCGTCCAGCACGACCCTGCGAGTGCGCCTGAGCAGCTCCTCGAAGGTGGGGTCGCCGGAGACGTCGCAGCGCAGGGCGAGGGTGGTCGAGAGGAAACCGATCATGGTCTCCAGTTCGGTGCTGCCGCGACCGGCCGAGGGGGTGCCCACGCAGAAGTCGCTCTGGCCGGTGTGCCGGTGCATCAGGACCTGGTAGGCGGAGAGCAGCACCATGAACGGTGTGCACCGGGTGCGGCGGGCGAGGTCGCCGATCGAGGCGGTCAGGTCGGGGGCGATCCGGAAGTCGACCTGGGCGCCCGCGCCGGTCCGCCGGGCCGGGCGCGGCCGGTCCGTGGGGAGTTCCAGGGGAGGCACCCCGGCCAGCCGCTCGGTCCACCAGCGCAGCTCGGAGTCCTCGGGACGCTGGGCGCGGGCGTACTCGCCGTACTGCAGGGGCAGTTCGGGCAGCGGGGCGCCGCCCCGGCTTCCGTAGTGGACGGCGACCTCGGAGCGGAGCACGCTCAGCGACCAGCCGTCGCCGTTGATGTGGTGCAGGACGACGCAGAGCACGTGATCGGCGGGGCCGAGCTCGATCAGCGAGACGCGGAACGGCGGCGCGGCGGCCAGGTCGAAGGCCGTGTTGGTGAGCGTCGAGACCAGAGCTGCGGCTTCCCGCTCGCCGGGGGCGGTGAGGTGCTCGACCGTCACCGGCGACGGCGGCTCGACGATCGCGACGGCCTCCCCGGCCACTTCACGGAACCGGGTCCTCAGGCTCTCGTGCCGTGCCGCCACGGCGGTGAAAGCAGCGGCCAAAGCGATCTTGTCAAGGCGACCTTTCAACCTGTAAACATAGGATGTGTTGTAGGCCGAGTCGCTGGGGTCGAGCTTGTGGAGAAACCAAAGCCGTTGCTGACCGTACGACAGGGGGTATTCCGTCCCTGTTTGACCGGTTGGAACGGTCTCCGGTGGGAACACAAAGGGCTCCTTTGTCGGCCACGGGCCCGTTAGTTCACGCAATCGCGTTGGAGGTTGGTACGCAAAAAACCCACTCTGTGCCTATTTGACCAGTTAAGTGGGCGTCGGGAAAGGTCTCTTTCTGGAAAGAAACCTTTCAGTTAGCTCCGCGGTCGTCAGTGTTACACCTTCGTCCTGAGGGCGCAAGGGTCACTTTCGCGCGTTTTCAGTTCCTTTGTGAACCCCCTCCCCAAAGTCTTGTGTGAGCCTTACGATCATGTAAGACTAGCGCTCGATTTTAAATAGTAAAGATTCTTTCCTGTTGCGCCTTCGGTGCTCGCACACATCGAACGCGCATACATCCGATCTTTAATGGGAGGTTCACTTGGTGAACCTGACCGTCCCCCAGTTGCTCAGGGACCGAGCCCTCGCCGACCCCGAGGGGGTCGCGCTGATCGTGCACGGCTCGGCTCGGCTCACCTATCGCGAGTGGCACGAGCGGTCCACCGCGCTCGCGAACAGCCTGGTCGCACGGGGCGTCACCCGAGGCGACCGGGTGGGTCTGGTGTTCGGGGCCGCGGACTGGGCGGACTACGCCGTGGCGTTCTGCGGGGTGCTGGCGGCAGGGGCGGTGGGCGTACCGCTCTCCGACCGCCTCGCCCTCGATGACCTGCGCCTCATGCTGGAGAACTGCCGCGCGACCGGCGTCGTGCACGCCCCGGGTCTCGCGGTGCCCGAGGTCGGCTGGAGCGCCACGGTCGACGGTCTGAACGTCGAAACCTCCTATGAGAAGGCCGATATCGCGCCTCCGGAGCCCGGAGATCTCGCCCAGATCCTCTACACCTCCGGTACGACGGGCCGTCCCAAGGGGGTCTCGGCGACCCATGCCAATCTGGCCTACGGCTGCGGTGCCAAACGCCGCCCGTTCGCGCACTCCCGGCATCTGGTCCACGCCTTCCCGATCGGGACCAACGCCGGGCAGGCGATGCTGATCAACGCGCTCGACGCCCATCCGGCCGTCGTGACGCTGCCGCGCTTCACCCCGGCCCGTTTCGCCTCGCTGATCGAGTCCTACCGTGCGGGAACGGTCTTCCTCGTCCCCGCGATGGCCATCGAGCTGATCAACGCGAAGGTGGCCGAACGGCACGACCTGTCCAGCGTGCTGCTGCTCGGCTCGGCCGCCGCGCCGCTGCCCTCGGCCGTCGCCCAGGCGCTGACCACGGCCTTCCCCAGAGCGACGATCACCAACTACTACACCTCGACCGAGGCGGCCCCGGCCCAGACGGTGATGATGTTCGACCCGGACCGGCCGGGAAGCGTCGGCCGCGCCATCGCCGGAGGACGGGTCAGGATCGCCACCGCGGAGGGGGAGCCACTGGAGGCGGGAGAGACCGGGGAGGTCTGGATGCGATCCCCCGCGGCACCGCGCGCCTACTACGGCGACCCCGAGAACGGGACCTTCCGCGGCGGCTGGGTGCGGATGGGCGATCTCGGCTACATCGACGCCGAAGGCTATCTCTACCTCGTCGACCGCGAGAGCGACGTGGTGAAGTCCGGGGCCTTCAAGGTCTCCACGATCCACATCGAGGAGGTCGTCTACCGGCACCCCGCGGTGATCGAGGCCGCCGCGTTCGGGGTTCCCCACCCCGTGCTCGGAACCGTCGTCGCGGTGGCCCTCGTCACCGAAGAGGCCCTCGCGCCCGAGGATCTGCGGATCTTTCTCAAGGACCGCCTCGCCCCGCACGAGTTGCCCGCGCACGTCATCACGGTCGACGCCCTGCCGCGCAACGCCGGCGGCAAGGTCGACAAGAAGGCCCTGCGCCGGATGACGGAGAGCGAGTGATGGCCGGTCTCGCCGCCGAGAACACTTCACGGAACGAGGTGGCGGAGACCTCGGAGACCTCGCGGGAGAACACGTCCGCGGGCCTGCCGGAGGTCACGTTCACCCAGCAGGGGATGTGGGTGACCGAGCAGAGCGTGGGCGGGGGCGCCGCCTATCACATGCCGATACTCGTCCACCTGCGCGGCGATCTGGACACCGGAGCGCTCCTGGCGGCCTGCGCGGCGGTGGTCGCCCGGCATCCGATGCTGCGCGATGTGGTGGCGGAGGTGGACAACGAGCTGCGGCTGGTGCCGGGAGCCGAGGTTCCCGTACGCCGAGTGACGATCCCCTCTTCCGCCGACGTCGCCGCGGGGGCGGCGGGGGACACGCGCGACCTTTCGCCCTCGCCGCATTCGCCTTCCCGGGACGGCGAGAGCGGTGAGGACGGCGAGCGGTACGGGCGGGCCGTGCGGGAGGAGATCCTGCGCGCGTTCGACCTGGAGAAGGGGCCGCTGGCCAGGTTCACCCTGTTCGAGATCGGTCCCGGACGGAACCTCCTGCTCTTCGTCGCCCACCACCTGATCTTCGACGGGCAGTCGAAGGACATCCTGGTGCGCGATCTGGCCGCCTTCTACAACGGCGAGCCGCCGCCCCCGCTGCCGGAAATCGACCACGGGCGGGCCGAGCGCGACCGGGTGGCCGCCCTGCTTCCCGCCGCGCGCGAGTTCTGGAAGCCCCGCTGGCGCGATCCCGGCGAGACCGTCGTTCTCGGCCGCGCGCTGAGATCCCGGCGAGCGGCCCAGGGCCGGGTACTGCGGTTCACCGTGAACCCGTCGATCGAGCCGGACCCGTCGCGGGACCTCTCCTCCACCCCCCTCCTGACCCGGTTCGAGGTGCTGCTCGCCGGGCTGCACACCCTGCTCCTCGGCTACGGCAACACCGCGGTCACCACCGCCGTCGACCTGTCGACCCGGACCCCCGAGGCCGCGGGACACATCGGGCTGTTCGTCAACGAACTCCCGGTCGCCTCCGGTCCGTCCCCCGAGGCGACCTTCCGCGAGTTCGCCACCGCGCTGCGCACCGAACTGAGGGAGATCTACCGCTTCCGCCAGGTGCCGCTCTCCCGGGCGATGCCCCGCCTCAGACCACACGCCGCGCTCGTCCCCGTCTCCGTCAGCTACCGCACCCGCCGCGACACGGACCCGGTGTTCACCGGGCTCGACGCGTCGGTGGAGTGGACCGTCTTCAACCACGCGGTACGCGGCGCGCTGCACCTGCAGTGCGTGGACGGTCCCGGCGGGCTGGAGATCAGCCTGCGCCACGACCCCGAGACGGTGCCCGACGCCGCCAGGGTCGCCGACGACCTGCGTCTCCTTCTGGAACGCGCCACGCACAACCCCAACCTGACACTGCACGAAATTCTGGAGGACGAGATGGGTTCCGTCACCACGCTGAACGACCAGGTACGCGAGATCTGGGAAGAGGTGCTCGGCATATCACCGATCGCCGATGACGACGACATCTTCGATCTGGGGGGTCACTCCCTCACCATCACGCAGATCATCGCCCGGATGCGCAAGCGCCTGGACATCGAGGTCTCCCTCGACGACTTCTTCGACAACCCGACAATCGCCGGGATCGTGGACTCCCTCGGCGATGACTGAGATCCTCGACGGCCTCCGTCTCTCCCGCCTCGCCGACGACGACCTGGAACTCCTGCTGTTGGTGAGGCACTTCGAGCTCAAGCTCCTGGAGCTGTACGGCAGGGGCGACCTCAACGGCACCACGCACACCTGCCTCGGCCAGGAGTACGTCCCGGTCGCGCTGCGATCCCTGCTCGGCCCGGCCGACCACGTCTTCAGCAACCACCGGGGACACGGCCACTACCTGTCCAGGTTCCGCGACCCGCACGGCCTGCTCGCCGAGATCATGGGCAGGGAGGGCGCGGTCTGCGGGGGCGTCGGCGGCAGCCAGCACATCCACCGCGACCGCTACATGTCCACCGGCGTTCAGGGTGAGAGCATGCCGGTCGCCGCCGGTGTCGCGCTGCACCTCAAGCGCTCCGAGCCCGGCACCCTCGCCTGCGTCCACATCGGCGACGGCACCTGGGGCGAGGGCGCGGTCTACGAGGCGCTGAACCTCGCCGCGCTCTGGCGGCTCCCGCTGCTCGTCGTGGTGGAGAACAACGGCATCGCCCAGTCCACTCCGACCGCCTCGCAGATGGCCGGGACGGTGGCCGGCCGGGCGGCGGCCTTCGGCATCGCGCACCGGCTGGTCGTCTCCACCGACGTCAACGAGATCCGCCTCTCGCTGGAACGCGAGATCGCGCGGGTGCGCGAGGGGCAGCCCCTGGTGGTCGAGTTCGTCACCCACCGCCTCGGGCCGCACAGCAAGGGCGACGACATCCGCCCGGCCGACGTCGTACAGGCCGCGAGGGAGAACGACTGGTACGCCCGCTACGCCCACGACCACCCCGAGCACTTCCACCGGCTCGACGGCGTCGTCAAGGCCGAGGTCGAGGCCGTCGCCGACGAGGTGGCCGCGCGCCCTCTCTCCCGCTGGGAGGGATCGTGCGTGTAGCGGAGAACCTCAACGCGGCCCTGCACGGGCTGCTGAACGACGACCACACCGCCTACGTGCTCGGCGAGGACATCCTCGACCCGTACGGCGGCGCCTTCAAAATCACCAAGGGGCTCTCCACCCGCTTTCCCGAGCGGGTGATCGGCACCCCGATCAGCGAGGGCGCGCTCACCGGCGTCGCGGCGGGACTGGCGCTCGCCGGTAACACGGCCGTGGCCGAGATCATGTTCGGCGACTTCGTGGCGCTCGCCTTCGACCAGCTGTGCAACTTCGCCGGCAAGTCGGTGTCGATGTACGGCAGGCGGCTGCCGCTGCGAATGGTGGTGCGCTGCCCCACCGGTGGCGGCCGGGGCTACGGTCCCACGCACAGCCAGAGCCTGCAGAAGCACTTCGTCGGCATGCCGGGACTGTCGCTGTACGAGATGTCCCCCTTCCATGACAACCGCGCGGTGTTCGCGGCGATGCTGGAACGGGGCGAGCCGTGCGTGTTCTTCGAGGACAAGGTCCTCTACACCCGGCAGATGGAACGGGTGGACCCGCTGTTCCTGATGCGCCGCGACGGGGACCTGGCCGTGGTGGACATCCGCGACGCGGGTGACCGTCCCGACTGCGTGGTCATCGCTCCCGGCGGAATGGTCCACCGGGTGCTGGGCGCGATGCGCTCCCTGATGATGGAGGAGGAGATCTCCGCCCGGCTGCTCGTCCCCTCCCGGCTCTACCCGCTGGACGTCGACACGCTGCTGCCCCACCTCGGGGATGTCGTCCTGGTCGCGGAGGAGAGCACCGCCGGGGGCACCTGGGGCAGCGAGGTCGCCCACCTGCTGCACGCCCGTCTCTGGGACCGTCTGCGAGGACCCGTCCGCCTCGTCCACTCGCAGGACTCCGTGATCCCCACCGCCGCGCACCTGGAGAACGAGGTCCTGGCCGGGGAGTCCACGATCCACCACGCCGTACGGGAGGCTCTGCGTGGCTGACATCCACGTTCCCAAACTCAACAACAACGACACCGAGTACCTGGTCGTCGAGTGGCTCGTCGGGAACGGAAAGCCCGTCGTCGCGGGAGAGCCGATCGCCGTACTGGAGACCTCCAAGGCGGCCGACGAGCTGGAGGCGGGGGAGAGCGGCTACCTGCACCACGTCGCCGCCCTCGACAGCTGGATCGCTCCGGGCGCGCTCCTCGCCCGCATCACCGCCGAGGCGGTTCCGCAGCCCGCCCCGGTCACCGACGTGCCCGCGCCGGTCACCGGCGTGTCCGCCCCGGTGGTCTCCGAGGATGCGGCGCGGCAGCGGGACGCGCCGGTGGCCGAGCCGGTCGTCACCGCTCCCGCGCGGGTGGCGATGGAGGAGCTCGGCGTCTCCCACGCCGAGGTCGCGTCCCTGGGCCTCGCCGTCGTCCGCAGGACCGACGTGGAGGCCCTGGTCCGCCGCCGTACCGGGCAGACGGCCTCCGACGTGCACGAAGACGTGCACGAAGACGTGCACGAAGACGCGCGGAAGGAGCGGCAGGACGCGCGGGAGTCGGCCGCGGACCCGGGCGCGCACCGCCTCTCGCGGGTGCAGCGTGCCGTCGCGCGTGCCGTCACCACCTCGCACGCGACCATCCCCGCCGCGTACACCGTGGTGAAGTTCGAGGTGGGCCCGCTGCTGGAGCGGGCCAAGGGGCTGAGCAGGGAGGTACGCAGGCCGGTCGGGCCGGCGGAGCTGTTCGTCCAGGCCGTGGCCGCGCTGCACCCGGCGTTCCCGCTGTTCTTCGCCTCGGTCGACGGTGACCGGGTACATCCGGCCGACGCCCCGCGCGTCGGCGTCACCTTCGACATGGGAGAGGGCCTGTACGTGCCGGTCGTCCACGACACCGGCTCGCTCAAGGCCATCGCCGACGCGCTCATGCGCTACCGGCTCGCCGCCACCGAGGGGGACTTCCGCGAGAAGGACCTCACCGGTGCCAACATCGCCGTCACCCTGCACACCGACGCCGATGTCATCCTCGCGATCCCCCTCATCTTCCCCGGTACGGTCTGCGCTCTCGCGATCACCTCGCCGCAGCCCGAACCGCGACTCGCCGAGGACGGCACGGTGACGATGAGAACCGTCGCCAACATCGGCCTCGCCTACGACCATCGGCTGATCAACGGACGGGACGCCGCGCTCTTCCTCGCGGCCCTCCGGATGGAGTTACAAGCGTGACCGAGACAACACTGTCGGACGCCAAGAAGGCGCTGCTCGCCAGGCGGCTCAAGAGCCGCGGAGAGTCACGGGCCACCGTCGCCCGCCGCGCCTCAGGAACCGTCCCGCCCCTGTCCCACGCCCAGGAACGCCTGTGGTTCCTTGAGCAGTATCGGCCGGGCACCACCACCTACACCGTCCCCGTCGCGGTGCGTCTGCGCGGTGAGCTGGACGAAGACGCGCTGCGCCGGGCGCTGGACGAGCTCGTCGCGCGCCACGAGGCCCTGCGGACGCGGTTCCTCACCACCGACGACGGCACCCCGGAACTCGTCGTCGACGAGCCGGGTCCGGCCGCGCTGCGCGTCGTCGAGGCGGACGGCGTGGACGCCGCGATCGAGCTGCTCGACGCCGACCTCGCCGTCCCGTTCGACCTGGAGCACGGCCCGCTCTTCCGCACCGTGCTGGTGAGGATCGCGCCCGACGACCACGTCCTTCTCATCGCCGCCCACCACACCGTCATCGACGGCTGGTCCAGCGACCTGCTCATCCGCGAGTTGCTCGTCCTGCACGACGGCGGGACCCCGCCGTCCGCACCGGTCGGCTACGGCGACTACGCCCTCTGGCAGCGGGGCCGCGACCACCGCCGCGAGATCGACCACTGGCGCGACCGGCTCGCCGGGCTGCCCGCGATCGAGCTGCCCACCGACAGGCCGCGCCCCGCCGAGCAGCGCCACGAGGGAGCCGCCCTCGACGTCCGGGTGGACGCCGACCTCACCAGGCGGCTCACCGAGCTGGGCGCCGAGGCCGGCGCCACGCCGTACATGACGCTGCTCGCCGCCTTCCAGGTCCTGCTGGCCCGTTACTCGGGACAGACGGACTTCGCGGTCGGCTCCCCGGTCGCCGGGCGCGGGCTGCCCGAGCTGGACGGGGTCGTCGGCATGTTCGTCAACACCCTGGTCCTGCGCGCGGACCTGGCCGACGACCCGTCGTTCACCACCTTCCTCGCCAGGACGCGCGAGAGCGCCCTGGACGCCTACGCGCACCAGGAGCTCCCGTTCGACCAGCTGGTCAACGAACTGAACGTGGTCCGTGACGTGAGCCGGTCGCCGCTCGCGCAGGTCACCTTCGCGCTGCAGAACTTCAAGGCGGGCGAGGAGGACGGGCGCGTCTCCTACCTCACGCTCCCGGCGAGGACGACCCGCTTCGACCTCGGCCTCTACCTGTTCGAGAGCCCGGACGGGCTGGTCGGCCACCTCGCCTACAGCACCGCGCTCTTCGACCCGGAGACCGTGGAACTGCTGGCGGCGCGCTTCGAGACGCTGCTGCGCTCGATCGTGGCGGACCCGGACACGCGGGTGGGCGAGCTGTCGCTGCTCTCCGACGAGGAGCGGGAGAGGGTCCTGGGCTTCGGCTCGGGTCCCGCGCTCCGGCCGTCGGGTCACGAACTGCTGCACGACCTCGTCACCGCGCGGGCCGCGCTCACACCCGGTGCGACGGCCGTGGTCCACGAGGGCTCGCCCGTCTCGACCACGCTGCCCGCCACGCGCGGCGGCTCAGGGCCGGGTACGGCGTCGACGGCGGGCGGCTCGCTGACGTACGCCGAGCTCGACGAGCGTTCCACCAGGATCGCCGCCCTGCTGAGGAACCGTCACGGCGTGGGCCCCGACACCAGGGTGGGCGTCTTCCTCGACCAGTCCACCGACCTGGCCGCGGCCGTCATCGGCGTGCTGAAGGCCGGTGGCGCCTACGTGCCCCTCGACCCCAAGCAGCCCCGTGACCGGCTGGCGTACATGCTCGCCGACGCCGGAGCCGTCGCCGTCCTGACCACCTCCGCCTTGTGTGACCTGCTTCCCGACGTCGCCGGCGCCGGCGCGCCGACGATCCGCCTGGACTCCGAGGCGCTTGACGAGACCGGGTTCGAGCCACCGGAGGTGTCGCCCGGCCATCTCGCGTACGTGATCTACACGTCGGGGACCACCGGGCGGCCGAAGGGCGTCGGGGTGCAGCACCGGCAGGTGCTCAACTATCTCGCCGGGGTCGAGGAGCGCTTCGAGGTCGAACCCGGCGGGGTCTACACCCTGCTGCAGTCGCTCTCGTTCGACTTCGGGGTGACGATCTTCTACCTGTCGCTCATGACCGGCGGAGAGCTGCACCTGGCCGACCCGCAGGCCCCCGCCGAGGAGCTCGCCGGGCTGCTGAGCGGCACCGACTACCTGAAGATGACCCCCTCCCACCTCGCCTCGCTGCTCGCCGCGGTGGACGACCCCGCGCAGCTGCTCCCGCGCAAGCTCCTCGTCCTCGGCGGCGAGGCCTCCCGGTGGAGCTGGGCCCGTGAGCTGACCGCGCACAGCACGGTGGTCAACCACTACGGCCCCACCGAGGCGACGGTCGGCATCTCCACCCACGCCGTCACCGGCGAGCACGAGCGGGCGCTGAACCTGCCGATCGGCAGACCGCTGCCCGGGGCCGCGGTCTACGTGCTCGACGAGCACCTGCGGCTGGTCCCGCCCGGCATGACCGGCGAGATCTACCTCGGCGGCGACCGGCTCGCCCGCGGATACCTCGGGCGGCCCGGCCTGACGGCCGAGAGATTCCTGCCCGACCCGTACGGCGGGCCCGGCGCCCGCATGTACAGGACCGGTGACCTCGGCCGGTGGCTGCCCTCGGGCGACCTGTGCTTCCTCGGCCGCCGCGACCTGCAGGTCAAGGTCAGGGGCTACCGGGTGGAGCTGCCGGAGATCGAGTCGGTGCTCGCCGACCAGCCGGGGATCGCCCACGCCGTCGTCGACCTGCGCGGGGACCGGCTGGTCGCGTACGTGGTCGGCGAGGTCGCCGGAGACCAGATCAGCGTCAGCGAGCTGCGGGCGCGGCTCGGTGAGCGGCTCCCCGAGTACATGATCCCCGGGCGGTTCGTCTGGCTGGACGAGCTGCCCCTGAAGTCGCACGGCAAGGTCGACCGGGCCAGGCTGCCCGAACCCGACGAGGCGCGGCCCGACCAGGAAGCCGGATTCGTCCCGCCGGAGACGCCTCTCGAAGAGGCGATCGCCGAGGTGTGGGCGAAGGTGCTCGGCCTGGTACAGGTCGGCGTGCTGGACGACTTCTTCGACCTGGGCGGTCATTCGCTGCTCGCCGCACAGGTGGTCGCCCGCCTTCGGAAAGCCATTCCTGAAGGCGGGCGCCAGGTCACGATCCTGGACCTGTTCAAGCACCGGACCGTCCGCGAGCTGGCGCGGCTCGTCGAGACGGCCGACGACGGCCCGCGCATGCTGTTGCACCGGCTCACCCCGGCCCGCGCGGCCACCTCGACCCTGGTCTGCGTGCCGTACGGCGGCGGCAGCGCCGCCATCTACCAGCCGCTGGCCGACAGGCTGCCCCAGAACTGGGCGCTGCACGCGGTCGCCGTCCCCGGCCAGGAGATGGGGCTGATCGAGGAGACCCGGCCGGTGGCGGAGGTCGCGCAGGGCTGCGTGGACGAGATCCTCAAGGACATCCGAGGCCCGCTCGCGCTGTACGGGCACTGCGGGCTCGGCGTCATGCTGACCGTGGAGATCGCCCGTCGTCTGGAGGCCGCGGGCCGCCAGGTCGAGGCGATCTACCTCGGCGGCATCTTCCCCTTCGCCCGCCCCACCTCGGTGCTGGCCAAGCTGTCGAACCTCACCGACCGCCTCCGCAGCGACCAGGTCTGGGCGAACGCCCTGCAGGCCGCGGGTCTCGACGTGGAGGACCTGGAGCGCGACCAGCTCAAGCTGATGATCGACAACCGTCGCAAGGGCACCAAGGAGGCGGAGCGCTACTTCACCCACCTCTTCGAGGAGGGCGTCGAGCCGCTCAAGGCGCCGATCATCTCCGTGGCGGGCGACCGCGACCCGGCCACCGAGTTCTATCAGGAGCGCTACCGCGAGTGGCATCTTCTCACCGGCTCCACGGCCGTGGTCGTCCTCGACGAGGCCGGGCACTTTTTCCTGAAATATCGGGCGGAAGAGCTCGCGACCATCGTCACCGGCACCCACCGGGCCATCGCCTCGGGTGACACGGCCAAGCTGGCCCGCACCGACCGGTCCACCTGGTGGCTCGGCGGCGTCTCCACCCAGGACGACCTCGCCGAAGTCGCCCCGGCGACGACGGCACCCGCGATCACCGGTGCGGGACCGGTCGCCCCCGCCGGTCCTGACTCCGCCGGTCCTGACTCCGCGGCGTCCTCCCTTCCCGGCTCCGGCACGGGCGGCGCGCCACCGGGGACGACAGACCCGCTCGCGACGGGCACCCCGGCGCGCTCGGGACCTCCGCCCAGCATGAAACGGTTCGCCGTCGTGGCGGCCGGGCAGCTCGTCTCGATCGTCGGGTCGTCGCTCACCGAGTTCGCCATCCCGCTGTGGATCTACATCACCACCGACTCGCTCGCCAGGTTCGCCCTCTTCTCCGTCCTCGCGCTCGTTCCCGGCATGCTGGTCTCCCCGCTGGCCGGAGCCCTCGTCGACCGCCACGACCGGCGCAAGATCATGATCGCCGGAGACATCGGCGCGTTCGGCACCCAGCTGACACTGGGCATCCTGCTGTGGACCGGCAACCTGCAGATCTGGCACATCTACCCGCTCCTGGTGCTGCTGTCGATCGCGCTGACCTTCCAGCGCCTCGCCTACAACTCCGCCATCCCGCAACTGGTGCCCAAACGCTTCCTCGGGCACGCCAACGGTGTGGTCCAGATGGTCACCGGTACCGCTCAGCTCGTCGTCCCGCTGGCCGCGGTCGGCCTGATGGCCGCGATCGGGCTGGAGGGCATCCTCGTCCTGGACGTCGCCGCGTACGTCTTCGCGATCAGCGTGCTGCTCTTCGTCCGCTTCCCGAAGACGATGGCGTGGAAGCGCAGGGAGTCGCTGGTCGCCGAGATGGTCGAGGGCTGGAAGTTCTCCTGGGGCAACCGGGGCTTCCGCGGCATGCTGTTCTTCTTCGCGGTGCTGAACATCTTCCTGTCCCCGCTCTTCCTGCTCATCTCACCGCTCGTCCTGGGCTTCGCCACCCTGGACGACGTCGGCCGGATCTCCTTCTTCGGCGGTCTCGGCGTCTTCCTCGGCGGCCTGACCATGACCGTCTGGGGAGGCCCGCGACGGCAGCGGCTGCGCGGCGTCATGCTCTCCACCCTCGTGCTCGGCGTCTTCTGCCTGGTCACCGGTCTGCAGCAGAACCTGATCCTGATCGGGATCGGCGCCTTCGGCATGTCGTTCTGGCTGACCATGCTCAACGGCGTCTACGCGACGATCATCCAGGTCAAGGTGCCGCAACGCTTCCACGGTCGCGTCATCGCGCTCAACACGCTCGTCGCCTGGTCGACCCTGCCGGTCGGCTTCGGCCTGGTCGCCCCGTACGGCAGCGAGCTGTTCGAACCGCTGATGCTCCCCGGAGGGCCGCTGGCCGACACGGTCGGCCTCGTGCTCGGCACCGGCGAGGGCCGGGGCGTCGGCCTGATGTACGTGCTGTTCGCCGTCGCCATCGTGGTCACGGCGCTGGTCGCGATGCGGACCCGCACGCTGTCCAGGTTCGACACCGACGTCCCCGACGCGCTCCCGGACGACCTGGTCGGCTTCCAGGCCATCCAGAGGCGCCAGGAGCGCGAGCGCCAGGAACGCGAGCGCGGCGAGCCGACAGCCGAGGTGATCTCGATTCGGAGATGACGTCCTTCCCACGCCCGAAGGCGGGGTCTCCACGCTGAAAGCGATCACTTCTCCCGGCCGGCCGGTCGGCAGAGGCGCGGTCTTTCATCAGGACTCAAGGCCCGGGAACACAGAGTGCTCACCTGGCGGCGGCCACCACCGGGAGTCCGCCGGATGGCTTACTCCCGGAACCGATCAGGAAGACGACGACCCCGTCCTGAGCGGCGTAACCCCGGCCCTCTTTCGGAGAGGGCCGGAAGGAACGGGCGAAGAGAAAACGGACGGGGCGCGGTCGACGACCACGCCCCGTCCTCTCATGCCTGTCCGGCTACGCGCGCGGCGTCAGTACGCCCAGCCACCGGGGGCGAAGTCCTCCCAGTGGTAGAAATCCCAGTAGTACCCACCGTTGACCTGCGCGAGCTGGCTCTCCTCCAGCTCGGTGCCGATCCCGGCCAGCTCGGACAGCTGAGGCTTGGCCTTGGCCATCGTTGTTTCCCCTTTCGATCTGACAACGCGGCCAATGTCCCAATCTCCGGTTGCGAACCAGTGGTGGACGACTGCAATCGCCTCGCCGAGCACACGCGCCGACACGGGCAAGACCGGATGACAGGTCATGGAGCGCGCGCGTATCGATACGGGCGGGACCGGACAACGGGGCATGGAGCGCACGTATCGATACGCGGGCCGGATGACAGGTCACGTGGCACGCGCGTCGACGCGAGGTGGGGCCGGACCGGACGACAGGTCACGGTGCTCTATGCCCGCAGACGCAGCCCTCTCGGGGTCGGGTGGAACCCGGCGGACTCCAGGGCCGCGCCCAGGGGGGAGTCGTTGACGGCGGTGCCGTCCGCCCGCTCGACGGTGAGCTTGCCCAGGGCGCCGTCGCGCACGGCGAGCGCGAGGGCGTCGACGGCGGGCTGGAGACGATCGTCACCCGAGAAGGAGAGCAGGGTCTTGCCGCCGCGCTCGACGTAGAGGGCGAGGTGCCCGTCGACGAGCACCACCAGGGACCCGGCCTTTCTGCCCGGCTTGTGGGACACCTCCCCGGGATGGGCGGGCCACGGCAGGGCCGCGCCGTACGGATTGGCCGGGTCGGCGGCCGCCAGCACCACCGCCCGCCGGGTGCTCGCCTCCGCCCTCTCCGGCTTCCGCGTGCTCCACGGGTCGGGCGCCGGCGCCGTGTCCGGCCCGGTGGGGGAGAGGGATGTGGAGCGCATCCGGTCGACGGCGCCGGGAAGGGCGAACTGGGCGCCGCCCAGCCCTTCCACGAAGTAACCCCTACGGCATCGGCCGCTCTCCTCGAAGGCGCGAAGCACCTGGTAGACGGCGGCGAACCCGCCCGGCAGCCGCTCGGCGGTCACCGCCCCCCTGGTCACCACGCCGTGTCGCTCCAGCAGCACCTCGGCCTGGGCGTGGGCGCGCTGGGTGGTGTCCTCCGCGAGGGCGGGCAGTGCCCACCAGCGCCCGCTCACGGTGGGCGGGCCGCTCCTCGTCGGCAGCACCGCCCGACGGCGCCTGGTCGGGGCCGGGCGGTGCGCGGGGCGTCCCGTTCCGAGGACGGCCCGCAGCGGCGCGAGCGTGTCACCGGTGATCCGGCCCGACCACACCAGATCCCACACGGCGGCGGACAGGGCGCGGTCATCCGGGACGGAACCGGTCAGGAGCGCCCCGACCCGGCTGCCCAGCTCGCGGAAGAACAGCGCGCCCCCGCCGCCGAGAACCTCCAGCACCGCCTCGTGCACCGGCGTCAGGGTGACGTCGGAGGGAGGGAGCATCAGCAGCGGCGCGGTGTCGGCGAAGTAGAGCGACACCCAGCCGTCACCGCCTGGCAGGGACCCCTGCCCTGCCCAGACCACTTCGCCCGAGGCGGTCAGCTCGTCCAGGAGCGACGGGTCGTATCCGGGCACCCGCGAGGGCAGGATGAGCGTCTCCAACGCCGACGCGGGCACCGCCGCACCCTGCAACTGCTCGATCGCGCCCACCAGCGCGTCGATCGGCGGCCTGCCCCGTGGGGGAGAGCCGCTGATGCCGTGCCAGGCGGGCGCGAAGGCGGCCAGGGTCTCCGGGGAGACCGGCTCCACCTCCTTGCGGAGCCTGGCGAGGGACCGGCGGCGCAGCATCCGCAGCACCCCCGCGTCACACCACTCCTCACCGCGGCCCCCCGGCCTGAACTCCCCGCTCACCACCCGCCCCGAGGCGGCCAGGCGGCGCAGCGCCTCGGTGACGACCGCGGCACCGAGGCCGAACCTGGCCGCGGCGGTGCTCGCGAGGAAGGGGGCGCGCGTACGGGCGTGCCGGGCGAGCAGGTCGCCCAGCGGATCGTCGACCGGCTCCAGGAACGCGTGCGGCACACCCACGGGCAGCGGCACGCCGAGCGCGTCGCGCAGCCGGGCGGCGTCCTCGATCGCCGCCCACCGCTCCTGCCCCGCCACCCGCACCCTGATGGCCCGCCGGGAGCCCTCCAGCGCGGTCAGCCACGCGGGGTCGCCCTCGCGCACGCCGACGTCCTCGGCCACGAGGGGGCCGTGGGAGCGAAGCAGGTCGGCCAGATCCTCGGCGTCGCGCAGCGGCCTGTCCAGCCGGGCCAGCTCCCGCTCGGTGTCGGTGATCACATCGAGGTCGAGCAGCTCGCGCAGGTCCGCCTGGCCGAGCAACTCGGCCAGCAGGCTCGTGTCGAGCGCGAGCGCCTGGGCGCGTCGCTCGGCCAGCGGGGCGTCGCCCTCGTACATGAACGCGCCGATGTAGTTGAACAGCAGCGACGCCGCGAACGGCGACGCCTGGCCGGTCTCGACCTCCACCAGCCGGACCCGCCGCGCCTCGATGTCACGCATCAGCCGGACCAGCCCCGGCACGTCGAACACGTCCTGGAGGCACTCGCGCATCGTCTCCAGCACCACCGGGAACGACCCGTAGCGGCCCGCCACGCTCAGCAGGTGCGAGGCGCGCTGCCGCTGCTGCCAGAGCGGCGACCGCCTGCCCGGCACGCGGCGCGGCAACAGCAGGGATCTTCCCGCGCACTCGCGGAACCGCGCCGCGAACAGCGCCGAGCCGCCCAGCTCCTCGGTGACGATCCGCTCGATCTCGTCCGCGTCGAAGATCGCGACATCGGACGGAGGATCGGAGAGCGTGTCGGGAACACGCAGCACGATCCCGTCGTCGGAGTGCACGGCCTGCACGTCGACGCCGTAGCGCTCCCGCAGCCGCCGCCCGATCGCCAGCGCCCACGGCGCGTGCACCCGGGCACCGTACGGGGAGTGCACCACCACCCGCCAGTCGCCCAGCTCGTCGTGGAAGCGCTCGACCAGCAACGTCCTGTCGTCCGGCACGTAGCCGGTCGCCTGCCGCTGCTCGGCCAGGTAGGAGAGCAGGTTGGCCGCGGCGAACTCGTCCAGTCCCGCCGCCCTGATCCTCTCCAGGGCGCCCTCCCGCGCCGCGTCGCCCGCTTCGGCCTTACCTGTCTTCCCGTTCCCCGCTTTCCTCCTCTCTCCGTCTCCCGTGCCTCCCGCTCCGGCGCTTCTCGCCTCCGCCGCTCCGTCTTCGGCTTTCGCCGCTCCCGTCCCCGGGCTCCGGGCGCCCCCGCCTCCCACTCCGGCGTCCGCGCCCGCCGCCGACATCTCGCGGAGGAACGCGCCGATGGCCCTCCCCAGCTCCGCGGGCCGCCCCGCGGTGTCGCCGTGCCAGAACGGGAGCTTTCCCGGCTGGCCGGGGGCGGGCGTGACCAGCACCCGATCGGCCGTGATCTCCTCGATCCGCCAGGAGGTCGCGCCCAGCACGAACACGTCACCGGCCCGCGACTCGTAGACCATCTCCTCGTCCAGCTCGCCCACCCGGGAGGACTTCTCCCCGACCAGGAACACGCCGAACAATCCCCGGTCGGGGATCGTGCCGCCGTTGGTGACCGCGAGCCGCTGGGCTCCGGGACGGCCCCGCAGGGTGCCGGTCACCCGGTCCCAGACGATGCGCGGCCGCAGCTCGGCGAACTCCTCGCTCGGGTATCGCCCGGCGAGCATGTCGAGCGTCGCCTCCAGCGCGCTCCTGGGCAGCGTCCGGTAGGGGGCGGCCCGCCGCACGACCTCCTCCAGCTCGTCGACCGTCCACTCGTCCAGCGCGGTCATCGCGACGATCTGCTGGGCGAGCACGTCGAGGGGGTTGCGCGGGTAGCGCAGATCCTCGATCTCCCCGCTCCTCATCCGCTCGGCCACCACCGCCGTCTGGACCAGGTCCCCCCGGTATTTGGGGAAGATCACGCCGCGCGAGACGGCCCCCACCTGGTGCCCGGCCCGGCCGATCCGCTGCAGGCCGCTCGCCACGCTCGGCGGTGCCCCGACACACGCCACCAGGTCGACCGCGCCCATGTCGATGCCGAGCTCCAGGCTGGAGGTCGCGACCACGGCGGGCAGCCGCCCGGACTTGAGCGCCTCCTCGATCTGGGAGCGCTCCTCCTTCGACACCGAACCGTGGTGGGCTCTCACGATCTCAGGGACGACCCCCTTGGCCGCACCGGCCTGCGCCATCATCGCCGCAGGGGTGGAGATGGAGGCCGGTGGCACGGGGAACCCCTCGGCCCAGTGCACCGGCTCCGCTCCCACGCCCTCCTCCGCCGCCCGCTCCCCGCCGTCGTCCCGTCGCTCCCACGCCAGCTCGTTGAGGCGGGTGCACAGTCTCTCCGCGAGCCGCCGGGAGTTGGCGAACACGATCGTGGAAGCGTGGTCGCCGATCAGCTCGAACAGCCGCTCCTCCACATGCGGCCAGATCGACCGCCTGGCCGGGGTCTCCGTCAGCCAGCGGTCGTCGTCGGGGGCGGGGGGAGGCGTGTCGAGCTCGGTCATGTCCTCGATCGGGACGACCACCTCGACCGCGATCTCCTTCTCGGAGGGCGGCTGGACCACTGTCGCCGGGCGCGTCCCACCCAGGAAGGCGGCCACCTCGCTCACCGGGCGCACGGTCGCGGACAGGCCGATCCGCTGGGCGGGCCTGGGCAGGAGGGTGTCGAGCCGCTCCAGACTGAGGGCGAGGTGCGCGCCGCGCTTGGTGGCCGCCACCGCGTGCACCTCGTCGACGACGACCGTCTCCACGTCGCGTAACGCCTCACGGGCCTGGCTGGTGAGCAGCAGGAACAGCGACTCGGGGGTGGTGATCAGGATGTCGGACGGCCTGGTCGCGAACCGGCGCCGCTCCTCGGGGGAGGTGTCGCCCGACCGGATCGCCACCGAGATCTCCGGCACCGGCAGACCGAGCCGCCGCGCGGTCTGCCTCAGCCCGGCGAGCGGGGCCCGGAGGTTGCGCTCGACGTCGACGGCGAGAGCCTTGAGCGGCGACACGTACAGGACCCGGCACCGCCTCGCCGGCTCGCCGTCCCCGCGAGAACGCCCCCGCCCGCGTCGCGAGCCCGCACCGCCCGCCTGACCCGTACCGGAGGTCTCGGCGTCGGGGGGAGGGGCGGAGGCGAGCCGGTCGAGCGACCACAGGAAGGCGGCGAGCGTCTTGCCGGAGCCGGTGGGCGCGACCACCAGGGTGTTGTCACCCCGGGCGATCGCCGCCCACGCCCCCTCCTGCGCGGCGGTCGGCGCGGAGAACGCCCCGGTGAACCAGTCTCTGGTCATCCGGGTGAAGTGGTCGAGCGCGCCGCCCGTGCCCGTTGTCTCGCTCATCGCCGCCCCCCTGGCTCCCGGTCCGGCCGACCAACCGGGTCACCGCCCATACTGCACGGTCCCACCGACAGAACCCGCCACCGCCGACCGGCGGGCGGGAGTGGACGGACCGCGCGTCACCTGCGGACACACGAACCGGCCTCGCGGCAGGAACGAGGGAGACCACGCCTCCCGGGGGTCTTCCCGACGCCCTGCGACCATGACATGGCGTCCGGGATAGGTTGGCCCCCTGTCGTCACGGACACGACTTTGACGAACACACGACGCATTGAGTGGTGAGCTAACGGTGAGCATCGACCATCAGGCCATCGAGGCGACACGCGAGCGGATCAAGGCGGAGCACCTCAGGGAGCACCGCCCGCCGAGCAGCGCGAGGGGGTTGCACCACTTCGCGCTGATCTCCTCCGACGTCGAGACGACGATCGCGTTCTACCAGGACCTCCTGGAGTTCCCGCTCACGGAGATCTTCGAGAACCGCGACTACCGGGGGTCGAACCACTTCTTCTTCGACATCGGCAACGGCAACCTCCTCGCCTTCTTCGACTTCCCCGGCCTGGACCTCGGCCCCTACAAAGAGGTTCTCGGCGGGCTCCACCACATCGCCATCTCCGTCGATCCCTCCACGTGGGAGCGCCTGCGGGGCAAGCTGGAGGCGGCGGGAGTGCCGCACCAGGTCGAGAGTGGCGCGTCCATCTACTTCGCCGACCCCGACGGCGCACGCCTGGAGCTGCTCGCCGACCCCCTCGGAGAGATGTACGGCTCCCGAGTGCTCTGACGACTCCGCCTCCTCACCCCGGACCTTGGCCGCCCGCGTTCTCACCGGCGACGGCCCTTCCCCCGTACGTCTCCCGTCCCGGTCCCGGCGGACCTGGACGGGAAATCGGGAGACGGGGTGGTTCGCGGTCAGGCGGCGTCTCGGAACGGGCTCCCCCACCCCGGAGTGGACCCATACTTGGGGTATGCGCCTGTCGGAATTCTGGAAGCGGATGAAGTCACACTTCGGTGACCGGTACGCCGATTCATGGGCCAACGACTACGTCATCGCCGATCTCGGCGGTCGGACCGTGGTCCAGGCGCTGGCCGACGGCGTGGGGGCGAAGGAGGTCTGGCACGCCGTGTGCGGGGTGACCGACGTCTCACCCAGGCTCCGCTGAGAACCGGTCAGGATTCGGGAAGCGGGACGAGGAGCCTCTCCACCACCTCGGCCGCGTGCGCGGGATCGTCGGCGCTCTCCTCGCCGTCCGGTGCCCACAGGAACAGCCAGCCGTCCTTGACCGGCGTGGCGAAGACGATCGTCTGCCGGTGACTGTCGGGATGCCACACCCACAGCACGGGGGCGGTGCCGCCGAGGGTGCGGCTCACCATCCCTCGTTGTCGCAGTTCGGCGGCGAGGGAGTCGAGATGGGCTAGGCGTTGCTGTGTGAACGCGTTGGGCACGTCGGGCACCTCGGGTCGTTTCCCCTCAGGATCACCCCAGGTCAGCCCGGTTACAACAGGCTCCAGGTAATTCTTGGAAATGTCGCCTTTCGGATGGGTTCCGGGTTCTCCGGGGCGGTTCTCCCGCCGCCGGTGCCCACGGCGCCTGGCGCCACGCGCCTCGTCGGCGGCCCCGCCGCCCGTGCCTGGTTGCGTAGACCTATGGCGTTCTATGCCAGTTACCGGCTATTCATGTGTTTCGTAGCCATTCGTGCCCGATGATGCCTGTCGCACCCGGTGTCACGCACGCCTCGCCGGCGGCTCCGCCGTCCGCGCCCCCGTGTTCGTCGGACCGCCACGCGACATCTGGACCGCCAAGGTGGACCCGCCGTCCGCGCCCGCTCGTGTTCGTCCGCGTCCGTCTGTGTTCGTCGGCGTCCGGTCGTGCCCGGTCGTGCGCGGGTGACCTCCGCGATGGTTCGCGACTCCCGCAACCCGTGGTGCCAACGGGCGGCGATCGAACAGTCGTTCGGCTATATTGAACAGGCCACCACTCCTGGCGTGCCCTCCCGAAATTGTCGGCGGCACCCCGTAGCTTTCTGGCAACCGATCCAACCCGCGACCCTTCAGGGGGCTCCCATGGCAGCTAACGACCGCGAGAAGGCGCTTGAGACCGCACTCGCTCAGATCGAGCGTCAGTTCGGCAAGGGCTCGATCATGCGCCTGGGCGACGAGACCCGGGCTCCCATCGAGGTGATTCCCACCGGCTCCATCGCGCTCGACGTGGCCCTCGGCATCGGCGGTTTCCCACGCGGCCGCATCGTCGAGGTCTACGGTCCCGAGTCCTCGGGCAAGACCACGGTCGCCCTGCACGCGGTGGCCAACGCCCAGCGCGGCGGCGGCATCGCCGCGTTCATCGACGCCGAGCACGCGCTCGACCCGGAGTACGCCCAGAAGCTGGGCGTCGACACCGACGCGCTGCTCGTCTCCCAGCCCGACACCGGTGAGCAGGCGCTGGAGATCGCCGACATGCTGATCCGGTCCGGCGCCGTCGACCTGCTGGTCATCGACTCGGTCGCCGCACTGGTGCCCAAGGCCGAGATCGAGGGCGAGATGGGCGACAGCCACGTCGGCCTCCAGGCCCGCCTGATGTCCCAGGCGCTGCGCAAGGTCGCCGGCGCGCTCAACAACACCGGCACCACCGCGATCTTCATCAACCAGCTCCGCGAGAAGATCGGCGTGATGTTCGGTTCGCCCGAGACCACGACCGGTGGAAAGGCGCTGAAGTTCTACGCCTCGGTCCGTCTCGACATCCGCCGCATCGAGACGCTGAAGGACGGCACTGAGGCGGTCGGCAACCGCACCCGGGTGAAGATCGTCAAGAACAAGATGGCCCCGCCCTTCCGGGTGGCCGACTTCGACATCCTCTACGGCGTCGGCATCTCCCGCGAGGGTGGCCTGATCGACATGGGCGTCGAGCACGGTTTCGTCCGCAAGTCCGGCGCCTGGTACACCTACGAGGGTGACCAGCTCGGCCAGGGCAAGGAGAACGCGCGAAACTTCCTCAAGAGCCACCCGGACATGGCGAACGAGATCGAGAAGAAGATCAAGGAGAAGCTGGGTGTCGGCCCGCGCCTTGACAGCCCGGCCGCCCCGTCGCCCGTCCCCGCGGCTTCGGCCCCGGCCGCCGCGTCCGGCCGTGCGGCCGGTGCCGCGTCTTCCGCCGGGTCCGGTCGCGGTTCCAAGGCCGCCACTCCCAAGCCGGGTGACGCCTGAGTCCGGGCTGATCGATGACGACGGGACCTGACTCCGGTCCGGCCGACCAGGCCGGGCCGAGAGACTGGGGCGCCTGGCCCGACGAACCTCGGGCGGCCTCACCGGGCAGACGTGGGCGCGACTTCGGTTCGTCCGCTTCTGAGGAAGGGTTCCGCGAGGAGACCGCGGAACCTGCGGGCGACGCACCCCGCGGCCGGAGGAAACGTGCCTCCCGTCGTGGCGGGCGGCGCTCAGGGAGGGCTACCCCGGGTTTCCTTCCCGAAGGATCCGACGGCCCCGACGGACCAGGCGGGTCCGACGGATCGGCCGAGCGGGCCGGGGCGAGCCGGAAGTCCGAGGCCGACCCGCAGGCGGTGGCGCGAGGCATCTGTCTGCGGCTGCTGACCATGGCGCCGCGCACCCGAGCCCAGCTCGCGGAGGCGCTGCGCAAGCGTGAGGTGCCACAGGAGGCGGCGGACGCCGTGCTGGACCGCTTCTCCGAGGTCGGACTCATCGACGACGAGGCGTTCGCCGCGGCATGGGTGAGTTCACGCCACGCCGGGCGAGGGCTCGCCAGAAAGGCCCTCGCCTCGGAGCTCCGCCACCGCGGGGTGGAAGAGGAGACCGTGAAGGAAGCGGTGGATCAGCTCGATCCCGAGGAGGAGGCGGAGACCGCCCGTCGCCTCGTTCGGCGCAAGCTCTCCTCGACCCGAAGCCTGGAGCCCGCGGTCAGGACTCGCAGACTGGCCGGCATGCTCGCCCGGAAGGGATACGGCCCCGGCCTGGCCTTTCGCGTCATCCGCGAAGTGCTGGAGGACGAGGGTGCGGAAACATCGTCATTCACGGATGATTCGGGCTATTCGCTTGACTAGTCCAAAGCAGCTTGACAGCGGGTCTTTGCTTGCTCGTTACCTCTCTGACGCTTAATCTCAACGGCAGTGAGGAGTTACTCCGCGCAGTGCGGATTGTCATAGCGGTGTAGTACGGGCAAACAGGCTTGGCGGATGAGGACGGAACGACGGACCGGCGGGAAGAGCCGGTAGGTGATCCCCTCTGGGGTCACTTCTGTCCCGACAGCGCCGCCACCTGGACTTTCCGTGCCGTGCGTGTGACCCCTCGTGTGCCTGATATTTGCGACGCGAGGAAGGTGAGGCGCGCATGGATCCGGTCGTGGTCGTCATGTTGGTAGTGACGGTTGTGGCTCTCGCCGTGATGACAGCCGTGCTGGTCGTGTTGCTGCGTCGTATCGGTGGAGCCGGGCCCGTGCAGAAGGGCCCCACCCCCGAGCAGGAGGCCGAGGCCGAGACCCATCTGGAGGAGGCCAGGCGCGAGGCCGCCGACATTCGGGCGAGAGCCAGGGATGACGCCGGAGAGCTCCTGCGCAAGTCGGAGACGGCGGTCGAGGCGGCGGCGGAGATGCGCAAGGAGGCCGAGGCCGAGGGCAAGATCCTGAAGTACGAGCTCAAGGAGCTCCGGTCCGACCTCGAACGCAGGGAGAACCGGCTCGCCGAGCGGGAGCAGCGTCTCGACGAGGAGGCCAGGCGCCAGACCGACCGGGCCCGCAAGCTCGCCGAGACGGAGGTCGAGCTGGCCGACCGCCGTGAGGATCTCGAACGGGTCGCCGAGGAGCGTAAGACCATCCTGGAGCGGGTGTCCGGACTCACCAGCGACCAGGCCAAGGCCGAGTTGGTCCGAGAGATCGAGAACCAGGCCAAGCGCGAGGCCGCGCTGATCATCAGGGAGATCGAGAGCGAGGCCCGCAAGGAGGGTGAGAAGCGCGCCACCAAGATCGTCACATTGGCGGTCCAGCGGGTGGCCACCGAGCAGACCGCCGAGTCCGTGGTGAGCGTTCTGCACCTGCCGGGTGACGAGATGAAGGGGCGCATCATCGGCCGTGAGGGCCGCAACATCCGCGCCTTCGAGTCGACCACCGGCGTCAACCTGATCATCGACGACACACCGGAAGCCGTGTTGCTGTCGTGCTTCGACCCGGTCCGCAGGGAGACCGCGCGACTGACCCTGGAGAAACTCGTCCTCGACGGGCGCATCCATCCGCAGCGCATCGAGGAGGCCCACGAGCGCAGCAAGGCGGAGGTCCAGGAATTGTGCGTGCGCGCCGGTGAGGACGCCCTGGTGGAGCTCGGCATCACCGATATGCATCCCGAGCTGGTCACCCTTCTCGGCCAGCTTCGTTACCGCACCTCCTACGGCCAGAACGTGCTCGGTCACCTCATCGAGTCCGCCCACATCGCCGGAATCATGGCGGCCGAGCTGCGGCTCGACACGACACTGCTCAAGCGCTGCACGCTCCTGCACGACATCGGCAAGGCGCTCACCCATGAGGTCGAGGGCAGCCACGCGCTCATCGGCGCCGAGATCGCCAGACGCTACGGCGAGCACGAGGACGTCGTCCACGCCATCGAGGCCCACCACAACGAGGTCGAGGTCAAGACGGTCGAGGCCGTCCTCACCCAGGCCGCCGACGCGATCAGCGGCGGCCGCCCCGGAGCCCGCCGCGAGTCGCTGGAGGCCTACGTCAAGCGACTGGAGCGGCTTGAGGAGATCGCCACCTCCTATGAGGGCGTCGAGAAGGTCTTCGCCATGCAGGCGGGGCGGGAGATCAGGGTGATGGTGAAGCCCGACGCGGTCGACGACATCCAGGCCCAGGTGATCGCCCGAGATGTCGCCAAACAGGTCGAGGAGGAGCTCACCTACCCCGGCCAGATCCGCATCACGGTCGTCCGTGAATCGCGGGCCACCGAGTTCGCCCGCTGACCCCGCCGAACCGTCGCCCCCGCCGAACCGCTGAAAACCCGTTGAGCCGCTGACCTCGCCGACCGGTCAGGAGTGGAAGATCTGCTGGTAGAAGGCGAGCTCGGTGGCGAGGGCCGCACTACGGGTCTCGGCGCGGCGGAACCCGTGGGCCTCGCCCTCGAACGTGAGGTAGGTGCAGGGGACGCCGCGTTCGGTGAGAGCGTCGACGAAGGCCTGAGACTGCGCCGGAGGGACCACCGGGTCGGACAGCCCCTGCAGGAGCAGCATGGGACAGCTCACCCCCGCCACCTGGCCGACGGGCTCGCGCGAGGCGTACAGGGCGGGATCCTCCGGGCCGATCAGCCACTCGACGTAGCGTGACTCGAAGTCGTGGGTGGTCGCGCTGAAGTTGGCGAGTCCGCTCACGCCGTAGTAGGAGACACCTCCGGCGAACGCCTCGGACGCGCAGCAGGCCGCCATGACCGTCCATCCGCCCGCGCTGCCGCCCCTGATCGCGATCCGCGCCGGGTCGCCCAGACCTTCCGCGGCCAGCCACTCGGCCGCGGCGATCGAGTCTTCGACGTCGACCACGCCCCACTGACCGTGCAGCCGCTCGCGATAGACGCGGCCGTAGCCGGTGGAACCGCCGTAGTTGACGTCGAGCACACCGATGCCCCTGCTGGTGAAGAACGCCTTCTCCAGGTCGAGTGCGCCGACACTGTGCCCGGTCGGCCCGCCGTGCACGAACACGACGTACGGCGCGGGGCCCTCGCCACGCGCCTCGGGGTTGGACGGAGGGTAGAGGAACGCGTGCACCTCGCGCCCGAACCGGGTCTCGAACTCCACGGGCCTGGCGAGTGGCAGGTAACCGGCGTCGGGCAGCTCGTTGACGTCCCTGCGGAGCTCCTCCACCCGCTCGGTCACGGTGTCGACCCGGATGATGGACCGGGGCAGCGCGGGACCGTACCCGATTCCGACCAGGGCGTGCCCGTCGGTGGCGAGCACCGCGTCCCAGCCCTCGTAGGGCACGTCCAGGTCGCTCAGCACGCCGCTGTCCGGGTCGAAGACCCCCAGACGCAGGTTGCCCCGCCCATGCAGGACCGCGAGGCTCCCGTCGGCCATCGGTGCGTACGGCACCGCGCCGAGCTGCCACAGCGGACCCGCGAACTCCTCCTCCGCCGGGTAGAGCGCCCTTGGCTCGGTGCCGTATATCCCGACCAGGTAGAGGTTCCACCAGCCCGACCAGTCGGAGATCAGGTAGAGGCTCTGCTCGTCACGCCACTGCGGGGCGAGCACCGACTCGGAGACGCCGCCCCGCACCTTCCAGGCGGTGCCGTCGGCGAGCCGGGAGACCCACAGCTCGGTGCCGTTCCACGGCATCCGGGGGTGGTCCCAGCAGACGAAGGCGAGGTGCTCGCCGTCGGGGGAGAGGGTGGGGAAGGCGTAGAAGTCGTGGCCGCCGGCCCGCTCGCGCGGCGCGTCCTCGCCGGACAGCGGGATGGACACGATCGACCGGCTCACCCGGCCGTCGTCGTGACGCTCCCTCACGCACCAGATCTGCCCGTCGTGGACGACCAGGTCCGCGTAGCGCAGGCCGGCCGGCTCCTCGGGCTCCGGCGTGAGGGGTCTGGGCTCACCGCCGGCGGGCAGTAGGTAGAGGCGCTGGTCGACGAAGTTGGTGAACACCACGCCCTCGCCGGGCACCACCGCGTACGACCGCCCGCCGTACTCGTGGACCCTGGTCCTGGCGCTCCACGGCGCGCTCAGCAGCTCGCGCTGGGCTCCGTCGGCGCTGCGGTGCATGATGGTGGTCCGTCCGCCCTCGGCGGGACGGTCCTCGGTCCACCAGACCTCCTCGCCGAGAACAGTCGGGTATCCGAGGCGCAGCCCGGAACGGGCGACGTCGGAGGTGGAGACCGGCGACGGCCACGTGGCGTACGGCAGGACGACCTGCTCGGGGGACATGGCGTAATCCTGCCCGATAACCCGTCGCGTGTCGCCGGTATCACGCTCGCGTCATCGGAGATATGCCGTCGGTGAACCGAACGGGCCGTGAGATCAGTGGGAATGATGAGGTGAGGGCGGTTGGCCCGGTCTCTGCCATAAATCGGCTTGCGGAGGTTTTTTTACCCGCCTGTCACACGGAAGGGCGGTCACCGGATCCGATGACCGCGGTCCGTCCGTACCGGGCGGCCTTGTACTCCAGCATCTGGGTGAAGGCCGACCGGCCCGCGTCGTGGACGCTCCTGGCCACTCTCGTGCGCGTCGGCTCACCTCCGAAGCAGGTGACATACCGTCTTCTACCCGAGGTAACCAAGTCCTACCAGCTCGCCTGCGGCAAAGCCATCCCGCTGTGACCGTAGAACTGATCACTGCGACGCGGCGGCTCAACTTTCAGAGGCCAAAGGACGGACGGGTACGTCCAGACGGTCGGTCAGCTTCGCGACGGTGATGCCGTAGGTGTTGACCACGACGACGCCGTCGGGGCCGACGAGGAAGGCGCCGTACTCGGTGTAGACCCGGCTTACGCAGGCGAGGCCGGTGAGCGGGTAGGTGCAGTGGGGGACGAGCTTGGGCGAGCCGTCCTTCGCGAAGAGGGTCATCATCACGAAGACGTTCTTGGCTCCGATGGCGAGGTCCATGGCCCCGCCGACGGCGGGGATGGCGTCCGGGGCGCCGGTGTGCCAGTTGGCGAGGTCGCCGTGCTCGGAGACCTGGAAGGCGCCGAGGACGCAGACGTCGAGGTGCCCGCCGCGCATCATGGCGAACGAGTCGGCATGGTGGAAGTACGAGGCACCGGAGAGCTCGGTGACCGGGACCTTGCCGGCGTTGGTGAGGTCGGGATCGATCTCGTCTCCCTCCGCGACGGGGCCCATGCCGAGCATGCCGTTCTCGGTGTGCAGGACGACACCGGAGCCGGGACGCAGGTGGTTGGAGACCTGGGTGGGCTGGCCGATGCCGAGGTTGACGAAGGATCCGTCGGGGATGTCGCGCGCGACTGCGGCGGCCATCTCGTCGCGGCTCAGGGGTCCGCGGTCGGCGCGCTCGATCGTCCGGTCGACGTTGACGGTGATGGTCATGTGGGTTTCTCCTGTGCGACCTGTACGATGCGGTCGACGTAGATGCCGGGCGTGACGACGGCCTCGGGGTCGAGGTCGCCGGTCGCGACGATGTGGGTCACCTGGGCGATGGTCGTCGCGGCGGCGGTCGCCATGACGGGCCCGAAGTTGCGAGCGGTCTTGCGGTAGACGAGGTTGCCCATCGGGTCGCCGGCGTGGGCGCCGATGAGTGCGACGTCGCCGTGGATCGGCATCTCGAGGACATAGTCGCGCCCGTCGATGGTGCGGGTTTCCTTGCCTTCGGCCAGTGGGGTGCCGACGCCGGTGGGACAGAAGAACGCGCCGATGCCCGCGCCGGCCGCACGCATACGTTCGGCCAGGTTGCCCTGCGGCACGACCTCAAGCTCGATCTTGCCCGCGCGGTAGAGCCCGTCAAAGACGTAGGAGTCGGACTGGCGCGGGAACGAGCACACGATCTTGCTCACGCGGCCGGCCGCGAGGAGCGCCGCCAGGCCGGTGTCACCGTTGCCGGCGTTGTTGGACACAACGGTCAGGTCGGTGGCGCCCTGCTCGATCAGGGCGTCGATCAACGCGACCGGCATGCCGGCCATGCCGAACCCGCCGACCAGCACTGTGGAGCCGTCCTCGATGTCCGCGACGGCCTCGAGCGTCGAGCTCTCGATGGTGGTCATCGGACCCCGCCCTTGGACGAGCCGGTGTTCTCGAGCACGACGGCGAGAGCTTGGCCGACGCCGATGCAGATGCCCGCGACTCCCCAGCGCTCGCCCGACTCGGCCAGGCGGTGGGCCAGCGTGCCGAGGACGCGCGCTCCGGAGGCACCCAGTGGATGACCGATGGCGATCGCGCCGCCCTTGACGTTGACGATCTCCGGGTCGATCTTCCAGGCGTCGACGCACGCGAGCGACTGCACCGCGAACGCCTCGTTGAGCTCGACGGCACCGACGTCCGGCCAGCTGATGCCTGCGCGGGCGAGGGCGGTGTTGGCGGCCTCGACCGGCGCGAACCCGAAGTCCTGCGGGTCGAGCGCGTGCACGCCGCGTCCGGCGAACCGGGCCAGCGGATCGAGACCGATCGTCTCGGCCGCCTCGGCCGAGCCGATCAGCAGCGCGGAGGCGCCGTCGTTCAGCGGTGAGGCGTTGCCGGCGGTGATGGTGCCGTCCACTCGGAAGACCGTTTCGAGACCCGCGAGCTTCTCGAGTGTGGTGTCCTCGCGGATCGACTCGTCACGCGTGAGCTCCACGCCGTCGACCGGCGTGACCAGGGCGTCGTAGAAGCCGGCGTCCCAAGCGGCCACGGCCAGCTCGTGCGAGCGGGCCGCGAACTCGTCCTGCCGCTCGCGACTGATGCCGAACTTCTTCTGCAGCTGCTCGTTGCACTCGCCGAGAGAGACGGTCCACTCGGCCGGCATCCGCACGTTGACCAGGCGCCACCCCAGCGTCGTGGAGACGGCGGTCGTGTCGCCGGCCGGGAAGCCGCGGGCCGGCTTGGGAAGGACCCAGGGGGCCCGCGTCATCGACTCCACGCCGCCGGCGACGACAATGTCGGCGTCGCCCGTCTCGACCGCGCGCGACGCCATGATCGCGGCGTCGAGACTCGACCCGCACAGCCGGTTGACGGTCGTCGCCGGGACGGAGGTGGGCAGCCCCGCGAGCAGCACCGCCATGCGGCCGACGTTGCGGTTGTCCTCGCCCGCGCCGTTGGCGTTGCCCCAGAAGACGTCGCCGATCGCGGTGTGGTCGAGGCCTGGTGCCTTGGCGAGCACGCCCGTGAGTGCCGTCGCGGCGAGGTCGTCGGGTCGCACGTCGGCGAGGGCCCCGCCGAACCTGCCGAAGGGGGTGCGGCCGGCCGCGTAGAGGTGGGCGCTGGTCATGCTTGCTCCTGATCGATCTTGGCCAGGACTTCCTGGGCGATGCGGAAGGCGGTGTTGGCGTCCGGGACGCCGCAGTAGATCGCGGTCTGCAAGAGCAGCTCCCTGATCTCGTCGTTGGTCAGCCCGTTGGTGCGAGCGGCACGGACGTGCATGGCGAACTCCTCGTGGTGCCCCCGGGCGACGAGGGCCGTGAGGGTGATGAGCGAGCGGCTGCGTCGGTCCAGACCGGGGCGGGTCCAGATCGAGCCCCAGGCGTACTGCGTGATGAGCTCCTGGAACTCGGTCGTGAAGTCGGTCGCCGACGCGGTGACGCGATCGACGTGGGCGTCACCCAGCACCTCGCGACGGGTCTTCATACCGGCATCTCGCACCTCGGCGACGGTCAGCGGCTCATCGACCAGGGGCTCGCCCGAGGCGTGGGCGAGGATCAGTCGGGCCACCTCGGCCGGCTGCTCGGCGGGTGCGAGGTGCGCGACGCCGTCGAGCACGACCAGGTGACCGTTCTTCACACCATCGGCGATCTCCTCGAGTGACGCCGGGGGAGTCGGAACGTCCTCACGGCCGGCGATGGCCAGCACGGGCTGCTGGATGTCCGCGAGCCGGTCACGGACGTCATGGCCTGCGATCGCCTCACACACCAGGGCATACCCCTCGGCGTCGGTGTTCTGCAGTGCGTGGAGCAGAGCGGCACCGGTCTCGGGATCGCGCTCGAGGAACCCGTCCGCGAACCAGATGGAGGCCGATCTCTCCAGGACGGCCGGAGTGCCGGACGCCCGGACGGTGGCGGCCCGATCGCGCCAGGCCTGAGCCTCACCGATCTTGGCGCCGGTGCACAACACGACGGCGGAGTCGATGCGCTGCGGTGCGTCGAGCAGGAGATGCAGTCCTACGGCGCCGCCGACGGAGTCGCCGGCGTAGACGAACGAGGTATCGACCGCGTCGCGCTCGGCGAGCACGTCGTCGACCATCGCGAGCACGCCGATGGCGAGCTCGGCCATCGTGAACGGTTCAGCCACGATCGAGTTGGTGCCGTGGCCGGGCAGGTCCCACGCGATGACCTCGAAATGGCCGGAAAGGTGCTTGGCAGTCGACGACCAGAGCGTGCGGGCCGACGTGCCGAGTGAGGGGCCGAGCACCAGGAGCGGCAGTCGGGGAGAGCCGCCGAGCCGGACGGCGGTGATCTGCGGGATGGTCACGCGTTCTCCTCAAGGAAGGTCCGGGCCCGGGCGACCGCGTCGACGACAAGGTCGCCCGAGAAGCCGAGGTAGGTGGTGGGGTCGTCGTCGTGCTTCGCGTCGAGTAGGTCGGCGACACCGCGACGCTCGGCCAGGACGTCGTCCGCCGAGTGGTCGAGCGTCGCGCGCATGCGCTCGGTGTCGACGTGCAGCCCTTCGAGGAGCTCGGTCGTCTGGGAGGCCGCGACGACGGTGCGCCGCGCGAGGGTGCGCAGCGTCGCCCACTCGACGTGCCATGCGCCGTCGGGACGCTGGTCACCTGCCATGGCGGACGCCAGGTGCATCGACGAGCCGAGGCCCGGGGCCGCGAGGGCGGCGCGACGGATGAGCACGGACAGCACCGGGTTGCGTTTGTGCGGCATCGTCGAGGAACCGCCACGCCCGTCGACGGCCGGCTCGGCGAGCTCGCCGATCTCGGTGCGGGACAGGGTCGCGACGTCGGTCGCCATGTGTCCCCAGGCGTCCGTGCACGCGACGAGCGCGTCGGCGGTGCGGGTCAGGGGACCACGCGAGGTGTGCCAGGGCCGGCGGGTTCGAAGACCGAGCGCCTCCGACGTGATCGCCACGACCTCGGCGGCCACGGAGGGCGCATCGGTGAGGTCGCGTAGGCCGGCGAGCTCCGTCGTCGCCGCGAGGGTGCCGACGGCGCCGCCCAGCTGGACCGGCAGCTGGCCACGCGCGTCCACGACCGACTCGGCTGCGTCGACGATGCCGTCCAGCCACGACGCCGCGATGGCGCCGAAAGTCGTGGGCACCGCGTGCTGTGTGAGGGTGCGACCGACCATGGGTGTGGTCGCGTGCTGCTCGGCCAGGACCGACAGGGTCGTGACCTGCGCCCGCAGCTCGTCCAGCAGGCGGTCGAGCACATGGCGCATGGTCAGGACCAGCGCCGTGTCGAGCACATCCTGACTCGTGAGTCCGCGATGGAGCCACGCCGCCGCGTCCTCGCCGACGCGTGAACGCAGCAGCTTCACGAGCGGGATGACCGGGTTGCCCCCGGACTCCGCGCCCAGGGCGATCGCTTCGACGTCATCCGCCGTGACAAGAGCCGTGAGGTCGACGTCGTCTGAGGCCGGAACAAGTCCGGCGTCGACGAGAGCGCTCAGCCAGGCGGCCTCGACCCGCACCATCGCTTGGAGCAGGTAGGCGTCGGACATCAGCTCGCCCGCGCGTTCGTCGCCGGGCCAGAAGAGATCGGTCATGGAGACAGCCTGCCGCTCAATGACCGGGGTAGGTCAGGAAGACCGTCTCGCGGCCCCCCTGCAGGTGGATGTCGAACACGAAGCCGGTCGCGTCGGCCTCGGCGACCAGGGTGCCCCGCCGCTCTGGCGCGACCGACGACAGCAGGGGGTCGTCCGCCAGCCGAGGGTCACCCGGGACGTAGGCGCGGGTGAAGAGCCGGTTGAGCAGGCCGCGGGCGAAGACGGTGACGGCGAAGAACGGTGCACGGCCGGGCTCGGTGGCGCCGGGTACGAGGGTCGAGAACGAGTAGCGTCCCGCGCCGTCGGTCGCCGAGCGTCCCCAGCCGGTGAACGTCCAGCCGTCGCGGTGGAGCGAGCCGGGCCGCTGGGGAATCGTCCCCTCCGGAGCGGCCTGCCAGATCTCGACGAGCGCGTCGGGGACGGGGGTGCCCTCGCCGTCGACCACCAGTCCATGCAGGCGGATCGCGTCGGTGCTGCCGGCCGGCACGAGCTCCGAGTCTCCCCCGAAGGGGAGCGCGTAGTGGAAGAACGGCCCGACGGTCTGGCCGGGCGTGGGGGGCAGGGGGCTCATACGTGGTCCTCGCTCTCGTCTTCCATCCACGTACGGTGGCTGCCCGTCAGGACGATGTCCCAGCGGTAGCCCGTGCTCCACTCCGGCGTCGTCAGGTCGTGGTCGTACGTCGCGATGAGGCGAGCGCGCGCCTTCTCGTCGGTGATCGACTGGTAGATGGGGTCGAGGGCGAACAGGGGGTCGCCCGGGAAGTACATCTGCGTGACCATACGCTGCGTGAAGTCGGTGCCGAACAGCGAGAAGTGGATGTGCGCGGGGCGCCAGGCGTTGCGGTGGTTCTTCCACGGGTACGGGCCCGGCTTGATGGTCTGGAACGTGTACGACCCGTCGTCGCCGGTCAGGAACCGGCCGGCTCCGGTGAAGTTGGGGTCGAGCGGCGCGGGGTGCTGGTCGCGCTTGTGGATGTAGCGCCCACCGGCGTTGGCCTGCCACACTTCGACGAGCTGTCCGCGCACCGGGCGTCCGTCGCCGTCGACGACGCGGCCCGTCACCGTGATGCGCTCGCCGATCGGCTCGCCGCTGTGCTGGATCGTGAGGTCGGCCTCGAGGGGACCGACGTCCTGCGGGCCGAAGCACGGGGCCCACCGCTCGATCGTCTCAGGATCGACGTGGTGCAGGTCCTTCGTCGGGTGGCGCAGGACGCTGCTGCGATAGGGCGGATAGTTGAGCCGCGGCTGGGTCTCGGGCTGGGGGAGGCGCGACTGTCCGTACTCCTTGGAGATCGCCGCGATCTCGCGGCTGATCTCGTCCTGCATCGCGAGGGTGGGTTCGTTCACGCTCCTGACATTAGGTTCGTGAGCTGCGAAGTGAGAGGATGGCCTTTCACTGGATGAAAGGGCGGCTCATGGCCGGACGGACCTCGAACCCCGGGGCGAGCGTGGCCTCGCGGCTGCTGGCCGTCCTCGGTGCCTTCGACGCCGACCACCGGTCTCTGACCCTGAGCGAGATAGGCCGCCGGGCGGACATCCCTCTCCCGACAACGCACCGTCTGGTGGCAGAGCTGACGGACTGGGGTGCCCTGGTTCGACGGTCGTCGGGGGAGTACGTCGTCGGCCGGCGGATCTGGGAACTCGGACTCTTGGCGCCCTTGCAGACGGGTCTCCGCGAGATCGCCTCCCCGTTTCTGCACGACATCTATGCGGCGACGCTCGCGACGGTGCACCTCGCGGTGCGCGACGGCTCCGAGGTCCTCTACCTCGACCGGCTCGCCGGATCGCAGTCCGTACCGATCGTGAGCACGGTCGGATCCCGCCTGCCGATGCATTGCACCGGCGTGGGCAAGGTCCTCCTCACCTATGCGCCCGAGGTCGTGCGGGCCGAGGTGCTCGAGAATCTCACGCGGGTCACGCCCTACACGGTGACCCAGCCAGGACGTCTGGTCGCCGAGCTGCGCCGCGTCGAGCGCGACGGCTACGCCACGACGACTGAGGAGATGAGCCTGGGGGCGTGCTCCGTCGCCGTGCCCGTCCGGGTCGGCGACGGACGGGTCGTCGCGGCCGTGGGCATCGTGGTCCCGAGCCTCAAGCGAGACCGGGTGAAGCTGGTCGCCTCCTTGACCGTCGCGGCGTACGGCATCGGACGCAGCCTCGGGGCCCTGCATGCGCTCGATCGCAATCTCGATCCTTGGGTCGCGGTGACAGTGAGGCGGGCGAACTGAGCGGCCTTGGTCTGCTGGTAGGCGACAAGCTCGGCACCGGCTCCGGGACCCTCCCTCCCTGGGCGGGGTGTGTTTCCTGTTGGCGATGTGCCTGTTTCCGAAAGGTCGGCTACCGGCTTGTCCGAAAGCGGCTGCTGTACTTACATGCTCGTGCCGTGGGAGAAGGGATCAGACGGCAACGACTTTTTCACCACGGTGACGCACGGGAGCCCATGTCGTCGGCCGCCTGCGCATAACCCGCTCCTCCCGGCCAGGTCCGGAGTCGACCGGCACGCCGGCGGACCGCCGCGGGGCACAGGGGTCCTGTACCCCGCCACAGTCCGTCGATCGCAAGGATCAGTAGCGATAGCCTGATAATTCCCTACCTGGTGCCAACAAGTGTGATCCGGTGCCCCAAACCGTCCAGGCCGCGGCCACTCATTGGCTCCGACTATCGCGATCCGGCTCAGTACTCCTACGGTGCGGGGGTGCCGGGGCCGTCCTCGACCGCCGTCGGCGAGTCGGGCCGGGCGATCGGCTTGGCCGCGGTCTTCCTGCTGCGACGGCTCCGTCTCTCCAGCCAGGTGGCGACGGCGCCCACCATCACGTTGATGATGATGTAGATGATCGCGATGACGATCACAGCGGGAATGATGTTGTTGAAGTTGGAGGGCAGCACGCGTGCCCCCGCGTTCAGCAGGTCCTCGAACGACACGATGAAGCCGAGGGCGGTGTCCTTCAGGAGGACCACCAGCTGCGCGACGATCGCCGGCATCATGACCGTGACCGCCTGCGGCAGCAGGATCATCCGCATCACCTGGCCGGGACGCATGCCGACCGCGAGCGCGGCCTCGCTCTGCCCGCGGGGGATCGACAGGATGCCCGCCCGGACGATCTCCGCCAGCACCGAGCCGTTGTAGAGGACGAGGCCGATCACCACCGCCCAGAACGGCGTCACGGTGAGCCCGAAGACCGCGCTGCCGCCGAACATCACCGCGAAGATCATGATCAGCAGCGGGATCGCCCTGAAGAACTCGACGACCGCACCGGCGGCGCGCCGGATCCAGGCGTTCGTGGAGAGCCTGCCGATGCCGAAGACGAACCCGAAGGGCACCGCGATCAGGGCGGCGACCGCGGCCGCGGTGAGCGTGTTCACCAGGCCGGGCAGGATCAGGTTGATCCACACGTCGCCGCGCAGGAACGGCGTCCACAACTCGGCGCTGAGCTGGTTCTTCTCGCCGAGCTTGGTCACCATCACGTACACCGCGAACAGCACGGCGAGGATGACGAGCACGGTGAGAACGTTGTTGCGGATCCGGGCCCTGGGGCCGGGAATGTCGTACAGGACGCTGACGCGTTCCGAGCTCTCGGCGCGCCGCTTGCGCGCCGGGGGCCGTTCTGTGGTCACAGCGGTCATCGGACCACCGCCAGGCGCTTGGCGAGCCAGCCGAACAGCAGTCCGGTCGGCAGGGTCAGGATCAGGAAGCCCAGCGCGAACCCGGCGAAGATCTGGATGACCGCGTCGCCGTGCGCCTCGAACAGGGTCTTCATGGTCAGGGACGCCTCACCCACCCCGATGGCCGCGGCGATCGTGGTGTTCTTGATCAACGCGATCAGGACGCTGCCCAGCGGGGCGATCACCGCGCGGAACGCCTGGGGCAGCACGATCAGCCTCAGGTTCTGCCCGAAGGTGAGCCCGATGGCACGGGCCGCCTCCGCCTGGCCGACCGGGACCGTGTTGATCCCGGCGCGGATCGCCTCACAGACGAACGCCGCCGTGTAGGCGGACAGTCCGATGATGGAGAGCCACAGGTAGTTGGTGGACAGGCTTTCGGAGAACGAGACGTCCAGGACCAGGCCGAGCCCCAGTCCGCAGAACACGATCACCAGGGTCAGCGGGGTGTTCCGCAGGGTGTTCACGTACGTCGTGGCGATCCCGCGAAGGACCGGCAGCGGGCTGACCCGCATGCCCGCGAGGATCGTCCCGAGCACGAGCGCCACCAGCCCGCTGGCGAGGGTGAGCCGGATCGTCAACCAGAAAGCGCCCAGAATGACCTGGTATTCATCGAAGAGTGCCTGCACTCATCCCTCCCGTGGTCACAGGCCGGGGCGTCCGTACGCCCCGGCCGAGGTGTGACCGAATCAGTAGCGCTCGACGGTCGGCGGGTTGGTGAAGAACTTGCCGAACTCGCCGAAGTTGGCGTCGATGGCCTTCTTCCAGCTGCCGTCCGTGAACATCTTCTCCACGGCCGCGTTGACCTTCTCGCGGGTCTCCGTGTCCTCCAGCTTCAGGCCGATGCCGTACTTCTCCTCGGAGAAGGGCTGGCCGACGAGGCGGAACTTGCCGGGAGACTGGGTGGCGAAGCCGGCCAGGATCGTCGCGTCGGTGGAGATCGCGTCGACCTGCTTGTTCTCCAGCAGGGGCAGGCAGGCGCCGTAGCCCTGCTGCTCGGTGAGGAAGCCGCTCTTCCACTCGTCGCCGAACTTCTCGACCAGGCGGGCGGGGGAGGAGGAGCCCTGGGCGCCACAGACCTTCTTGCTCTTGAGGTCCTCGACGCTGTTGATCGTGGTGTCGTCCGCCCGGGTCAGGATGTCCTGGCCGGTGACCAGGTACGGCCCGGCGAAAGCGACCTTCTTCTTGCGGTCGTCGGTGATCGAGTAGGTCGCGATCACGGCGTTGACCTGGCCCTGCTGGATGAAAGACTCACGGTTGGCCGAGATGGCCTCCTTGAACTCAATCTTGTCGTCCGTGTAGCCGAGCTCCTTGGCGATATAGCGGGCGACATCGACGTCGAAACCCTTGAAGGAGCCGTCAGGCTGCTTCTGGCCGAGACCGGGCTGGTCGACCTTGATTCCCACGACGAACTTGTCGCCTCCGCTGCCGCCGTCGTCGCCGCACGCGGTCAGACCAGCCAGCGCCGCCGCGGCTGCGATGACCACGGCTCCAATACGACGTACACGCATTCTTGCTACCTCTTTTTCGTCAGGGACATCAGGAACATCAGGGGTGAGCAGGCCGTCAGTGAGTGAGGATCTTGGAAAGAAAATCCTTGGCCCGGTCGGTCCGGGCGTTGGTGAAGAACTCCTCGGGGGTGTTCTCCTCCACGATCTGGCCCTCGGCCATGAACACCACGCGGTTCGCCGCGCGGCGGGCGAAGCCCATCTCGTGGGTGACGACCATCATCGTCATCCCCTCCTGGGCAAGGCCGATCATGACGTCGAGCACCTCCTGGACCATCTCCGGGTCGAGTGCCGAGGTCGGCTCGTCGAACAGGATCATCTTGGGGTCCATGGCCAGGGCGCGGGCGATCGCCACGCGCTGCTGCTGGCCTCCCGAGAGCTGCGCGGGATACTTCGACGCCTGGGCGCCGATACCGACCCGCTCCAGCAACTCCATGCCCCGCCGCTCCGCGGCCTCCTTCGCGACGCCGCGAACCTTGATCGGCCCAAGGGTGACGTTCTCGAGGATCGTCTTGTGGGCGAACAGGTTGAAGGACTGGAACACCATCCCGACCTCGGACCTGAGCTTGGCCAGGGTCTTGCCCTCCACCGCGAGCGGCTGCCCGTCGAAGGTGATGGTCCCCTCGTCGATCGCCTCCAGCCGGTTGATCGTCCGGCAGAGGGTCGACTTGCCGCCGCCTGAGGGGCCGATGACGACGAGGACCTCGCCGCGGGAGATCGTCAGATTGATGTCCCGAAGGACGTGCAGGCTGCCGAAGTGCTTGTTGACACCTTCAAGCACGACCAGAGGAGTCTTGTCCCCGTTCTCCGTCATGCTGGACAACGTAATTCTGTAAAGGGCACCTGGGGCTAACCCTGCGGTACCGATCAGATCACGTCCTGCTCACGCCTTGATCATCAAATCCTGCTCAAAGCCTCAGGGTCGACTCTGAACTTGAACGGCTCCGTCAGGTCCACGGTCGTTCCGGTGGCGACACGGTGGATGAGCTGGTACTCGCCGTTCTCGTCGAGGGCATATGTGAAGATCACGGGAAGCTCGTCGGATCCCTGCCCTCGGAATGGCTCCATCTCGACGCGCCAGAAGTGAGGTATCCCCGCCTGTGCGTACTTGGCCGGTTTGATGATCCGGTCCATCGCCGTGGTGGATCTGGAAACGATCTCCACGACGATGTGCACCCACTCTGGGTCTATGAGCTGTGCGCCGTTGCGGATCGGCTGCCTCTCCACCACCATGACGTCCGGGATGACGCCCGGCCTGGCATCCAGGAGAAGCCCGGTGGCGGTGATGGCCATCAGTTCCTCGGGTGCGGCGTCTTCCAGAAACCGGCGGAGCCGGTCGCCGATCCACTGATGCTGGGCGGGTGGAGCAGGAGACACAGTGAGGCTCCCGTCGATGAGCTCGTAGCGACCGCCGTCGTCCCGGGAATTGAGCTCGAACCATTCGTCAACACTGAGTTCGCCGGGCGTCTCCCAGAAGTTCGCCGCCGGGGCCGCGGGCGTCTGCGGCTTCTTGCGTGGCTTCTGGGTGGGCTTCTTGGCCTTCAAAGGGGCCTCCGAGGTCTGCACGAGCATCGCCACCGTGGCTCACCACTCTCAGCTGTCGGTCGAGTCCTCATCCTCGCATGCGGCTTCGGAACCCCAGCTCAACGAGATGATTGACGGTGTGTGACCGTTCGATTACCTTGGGTTCGGCTGGGTGAGGGCGTACCTGAAGGTTCCGCGGAGCGCCTACCCTTGTCGTGAGATGACTGCCACCGTGGAGAGCGCCCGCACGTACGAGGTCCGTACCTATGGGTGCCAGATGAACGTGCACGACTCGGAGCGCCTGTCGGGCCTCCTGGAAGACGCGGGATACGTCCCGGCGGCCCAGGGGGAGACGGCCGACGTGGTCGTGTTCAACACCTGTGCCGTGCGGGAGAACGCCGACAACAAGCTTTACGGCAACCTCGGCCACCTGCGTCCCTCGAAGGTGGGCAACCCCGGCATGCAGATCGCCGTGGGCGGTTGCCTGGCGCAGAAGGACCAGGGGGAGATCGTCCGCAGGGCGCCCTGGGTGGACGTGGTGTTCGGCACCCACAACATCGGCTCGCTGCCGGTGCTGCTCGAGCGGGCGCGCGTCCAGCGGGAGGCCCAGGTCGAGATCAAGGAATCCCTGGAGACCTTCCCGAGCACGCTGCCGACCAAGCGCGAGTCCGCCTACGCGGCGTGGGTGTCGGTCTCCGTGGGGTGCAACAACACCTGCACGTTCTGCATCGTGCCCGCGCTGCGCGGCAAGGAGAAGGACCGCCGTCCCGGCGACGTCCTGAACGAGGTGCGAACCCTGGTCGACCAGGGTGTGCTGGAGATCACCCTTCTCGGTCAGAACGTCAACACCTACGGCGTGGAGTTCGGCGACCGGCTCGCCTTCGGCAAGCTCCTGCGGGCCTGCGGCGACATCGAGGGGCTGGAGCGGGTCCGTTTCACCAGCCCGCACCCGGCGGCCTTCACCGACGACGTGATCGCGGCCATGGCCGAGACGCCCAATGTGATGCACCAGCTCCACATGCCGTTGCAGTCGGGCTCCGACCGGGTCCTCAAGGCCATGCGCCGTTCCTATCGGGCCGAACGCTACCTGGGCATCATCGAGCGGGTCCGCGCGGCGATGCCCGACGCGGCGATCTCCACCGACATCATCGTTGGTTTCCCCGGCGAGACCGAGGAGGACTTCCAGGGCACCCTCGACGTGGTGCGCGAGTCGCGGTTCGCCAACGCCTTCACGTTCCAGTACTCCATCCGGCCGGGCACCCCGGCCGCCACCATGGACGACCAGATTCCCAAGGAGGTCGTGCAGGAGCGTTACGAGCGGCTCGTCGCCCTGCAGACCGAGATCTCCTGGGCGGAGAACAAGAAGCAGGTCGGCCGGACGCTCGAGGTGCTGGTCGCCGAGGGCGAGGGCCGTAAGGACGAGGCGACCCATCGCATGTCGGGCCGGGCCCCCGACAACCGTCTGGTGCACTTCACCCCCGGTGCGGAGGTTCCGCGTCCCGGTGACGTGGTGAGCGCCGAGGTCACGTACGCGGCACCGCATCACCTGGTCGCCGACGGTCCGGCTCTGAGGCTTCGCCGCACCCGCGCGGGCGACGCCTGGCAGGCGCGTCAGGGCGCCCCCGCCGGGGCCGGTTCCGGGGTCATGCTCGGCATGCCCTCGATCGGCCGCCCCGCCCCGCTCCCCGAGACCTCGGGCTGCTCCGTCTCCTGAAGGTCCGGTCTCCCGGCCGGGCGTCCGAGGTCCGGTGCTCGCCCCTGCTCCACGAGCTGCTGAGCGCGGTCCGGTCTCTCGCGGCCCCGGCCTGTCTCCTGAGGCCCTGCCCTTCCTGAGAGGGGCACGGGAGACAACTCTCCTGAGGCGCTCCCTCCCGGCGGGTTTTCCGGGGCGTGCGCCCGGAGTGCCCTCTCAGGACGACCCTCGTGACGCGCTCCTTCCCTGGGCCGGGATTTTTCGGAATGCTCCCCCTCTGGGGGAGATCTTCTGATTGTTTTCTGGACGCCTCTCCAGGTGGTGCGAGTCCATGATCGAATCGCCGGAACCCCCGGTGGGGACGGTGATTCCGGTGACGCCGATGCTCCTGCCAGGGAGGACGTGCACGGCGTCGCCGTCGGCCCCTTAACGGATGATATTTCGTGATTCATCCGTGATTGATGTGCGAGCATTTCCCTGCTGTGGCTACTGTGGTTCAGCACCCGCGGAAGCCGTGGAGGTTTCCCCCCGAGAACCGCAGGGAGTTTTCCCCATGCACGTCCCTCCATCTTCGGGCAGTCCCGAGGAACCAGAGATCATCGTCGGACCCGCCGACGAGCCCAGACAGTCACGTAAATCCCGTAAGCCCCGACGGAGAAGCGGCCTGGCCATAGCCGTCTTCTCCGTCCTCGCCGCCGCGCTCCTGGGCGGAGGTGCCGTCTTCGCCTACGTGAACGCCGGAGGCGACGACTCCCGAGTGCCGGCGGTGCCGGACAGCGCCCAGGAGGCGGTCCAGGAGCCCGAGCCGGACCAGAGCTCGCCGCAGGACGAGAAGCAGAAGCCGAAGAAGAGCGCGGACGTCGCCTCCGGAGGCGATGACACGTCCACCGGAGGTGGTGGCTCCAACACCGGAGGCGGCGGTTCCAACGCCAACGCCAACACCGGCGGAACGGGCGGGAACGAGCCGGCCGCGGGGAGACCCGCGGAGGACAAGCCGTCGAAGCAGCGGCAGAGCAGCCCGCAGAAGTCGCAGGGCCCTCAGGAGGGCGATCTGAGCGATGGCCCTGCCGGCTATGTGCATCCCCAGGGGCCCGTCGGCGGCTACTGACCCAGGGGCGATGAGTCAAAGATGATCGGTACGGCCGGGGCGCGGTGCGAGAGGCACCGCGCCCCGGCGCGTTTCCGGATCTTGTACGACCATCCTCGCCGCGAGGCCGCGAGACGGTCGCCGGGGGAGGGCTCCGTTAGTCTGGCGAGGTGCTTGTCGCCGCGGCCGTGTGTCCGCATCCCCCGCTGCTGGTCCCCGAGCTGGCCGGGGCCGCGGCCTCGGAGCTCGACGACCTCAGGGCGGCCTGCGCGGCCGCGGTCGGGGCGTTGCGCGGCGCGGAAGCCGACGAGATCGTGGTGGTGGGAGGCGCCGACCGAACCGCGGCGTACGGCGCGGACGCGGCGGGAAGCCTCGCCCCCTGGGGGGTCGACGTCCGAGGCGGCGAGGGGGAGCCTGTCCTGCCGCTGTCCCTGACGATCGGACGCCGCCTCCTCGACGCGGAGCGCCTGACCGCTTCGGGATTCCACGCGATCTCCTTCGACGCTTCTCCCGGGGAGTGCGCGGCCCTGGGAGAGCGGCTGGCGGCCACGGCCGGTCGCGTGGCGATGCTCGTCATGGCCGACGGTTCGGCCTGCCTCACCGAGAAGTCCCCCGGATATCTGGACTCCCGCGCGAAACCGTACAACCGGGCGATCGTCGAGGCACTGGCCCGCGCCGAGATCCCGGCGCTCGACCCCGGTGAGGCCGCCGGGCTGTGGGTCGCGGGCCGTGCGGCCCTGCAGGTTCTCGGCGGGTGCCGAGGCGCCCTGCGCGGCGAGATCCTCTACGACGACGCGCCTTACGGCGTCGGTTATTTCGTCGCCCGCTGGACGGAGTGATCTCGCAGGGAAGTGGCTATACCGTGGCGGACGAGGACGGCGCCAGGGGCGTCGGTGACGACGATCTCGCGAAGGGAAGACGAGGCCGATGGCGGGGACCGTGGCGTTCGGGAGCATTCCGACGCGGCTGGGGGACATGGCCGTCGCCGTGACCGAGGACGGCGTGGTGAGCGTCGGCTGGGAGGATCCGTCCCGGTTCAGGGCGCGCCTGCTCGAACGGCTGGGGTTGGAGGAGACGGACGATCCCGGCATGACGGCGGCCGTGCTCGGCGAGCTGGGCGACTACTACGCGGGCAGACTGAAGGTCTTCGGGGTGCCGCTGGACTGGCGGCTGACCTCGCCGGTGCAGCGCAGGGTGCTCGGCACGCTGTACGAGACGGTCCCGTACGGCAAGGCGGTGACCTACGGAGAGCTGGCGGCCCGCAGCGGGACGGGTGTTCCCGCGCGGGCCATCGGGTCAATCATGGGAGCCAACCCGATCCCCGTCATCGTGCCGTGCCACCGGGTGGTCGCGGGTAACGGGCTCGGCGGGTTCAGCGGTGGCGACGGCGTGGAGTCGAAGCGCTGGCTGCTGACCCTGGAGGGCTACCTGCAGCCGATGCTCGACTGGGACTGACCGTGGACCGGAATCGGCCACGGTAAATCGTCTGCGGATCGCCTAAGGCCCTGAGGGCGGCGGCGTTGTGCCGGGACCGGACGCGGTGTCGTCCCGCCCGGAAGGCCCGGAAGGTGTGGTGTGTCCGGGCGTGGGCTTCGTATCCGGCGGCGTGGCGCGGCCGGGCTCGTCGATCTTGTCGGCCATCTTCCTGGCCTTCTGCGCGGCGGTGTCGACCTGCTGGGCGTGCTTCGGACCCAGCTTCTTCTTGGCGAACCGTTCCGCCTTGTCGATGCCCTTTTTGGCGAGTTCTTCGGTCTTGGCGCCGCCACCCAGCATGTGCTTGACCTTGTCGAGGATGGACATGGTGAATCCCCCAATTCCGATGCGAGGACACATCGCCTCTCATCCATACCCGGGGAGTTGGCAGACTTACCTCGTGCCTCAACTACCCGTCATCGCCGTCGTCGGCCCGACCGCGGCCGGAAAGTCCGATCTGGCCGTGGATCTCGCCCTCGAACTCGGGGGCGAGGTGATCAACACCGACTCCATGCAGCTTTACCAAGGAATGGACATCGGAACGGCGAAACTGTCCGTGGCGGAGCGCAGGGGAGTGCCCCACCACCTGCTGGACATCTGGGACGTGACCACGACCGCGAGCGTGGCCGAGTACCAGTCGCTGGTCCGGCCGCTCATCGACGACCTGCGGGCGAAGGAGGTCGTGCCCATCCTGGTGGGCGGATCGGGGCTGTACGTGCGGGCCGCCCTGGACGACCTGGAGTTCCCCGGTACCGATCCGGAGGTCCGCGCCCGACTGGAGGCCGAACTCGACCTGCGAGGCCCCGGCCCGCTGTACGAGCGGCTCCGCGAGCGCGATCCGAAGGCCGCCGAGACCATCCTCCCCGGCAACGGGCGCAGGATCGTCCGCGCGCTGGAGGTCATCGAGATCTCCGGGCGGCCGTTCTCGGCCACGATGCCGTCGTACGACGCCGTCTACGAGAGCGTCCAGCTGGGGGTGGAGGTGCCCAGGGCGACGCTGGACGCCCGGGTCGAGGCGCGGGTCGACCACATGTGGCGGGCCGGGCTGGTGGACGAGGTCAGGGAGCTGGCCGCGCGCGGGCTCGCCGGAGGCCGTACGGCGAGCCGTGCCCTCGGGTACGCGCAGGTGCTGCGCTTCCTCGGCGGGGAGTGCACCGAGGAGGAGGCGAAGCAGGAGACGGTACGGGCGACGCGGAGGTTCGTCCGCCGCCAGGAGTCGTGGTTCCGCCGCGATCCTCGCGTGATCTGGCTTCCTCAGCAGGAGCCCGACCTTCTGGGGCGCGCGCTCGCCGCGATTCGCGGCTGACCACTCCGGGGGACCGGCCGGGGAGCGGATACGGGCGTGGGTGAACGGCCGGGGTGCGGACGGAGGCGCGGGTGACCGGCCGGGGTGATGAGGGCGGAAGCGTGCCCGGATAGGGTTGGTGAATGCGATTCGTGAAGGGACACGGCACCGAGAACGACTTCGTCATCCTCCCCGACCCGGACGGTGAGCTGGAGTTGTCCGCGACGACCGTGGCGGCGCTGTGCGACCGGCGCGCGGGGATCGGCGCGGACGGCGTGCTGCGCGTGACGCGGACGAAGCTCAGCCCGGAGGTGTCCGGCCAGGCGGGCGAGGCCGAGTGGTTCATGGACTACCGCAACGCCGACGGCGGCGTCGCCGAGATGTGCGGCAACGGGGTGCGGGTCTTCGCCCGCTACCTGGTCGACGCGGGACTCGCCGTGCCCGGGGAGTTCGGTGTCGCGACCAGGGCGGGCGTCAAGCGGGTGCGGCTGGCGGAGACGGGTGACGTGACCGTCGAGATGGGCCCGCCCAGGGTGCTGGGGTCGAGTCGCACGACCGTCGCGGGCCACGAGTACGAGGGTCTGCACGTCGACATGGGCAACCCCCACCTGGCCTGCGTCATCGGCGACCCGGTGGCCCAGCTCGACCTGAGTCACCAGCCCGCGTTCGACCCCGAGACCTTCCCCGGCGGGGTCAACATCGAGCTGCTCAATCCGGTGGGCCCGCGCCGGGTCGTCATGCGGGTCTTCGAGCGCGGTTCGGGTGAGACGAGGTCCTGCGGCACCGGCGCCGTCGCCTCGGCGGTGGCGGCCGCGCGGCTGGCCGGTGAGAGCGGCGGCACCTGGGCGGTGGAGGTGCTCGGAGGCACGGTCACCGTCACTCTCGACGAACACACCAGTTACCTGGCGGGTCCCGCCGTCCTGGTCGCCTCCGGTGTGGTCACGCTCTGAGCGGTGCGCGTCCTGGGTCGTGTCCGGTGTGGGTCACGCGCCGAACGGCACGTTTCCTCGGCCGTGTCCTGTGTGGTCGCGTTCGGAGTGGTACGTGTCCCGGTCACGTTCCGAGCGGTGCGCATGACGTCGCCGCCTTCGCCGCCTTCGCCGCCCGCACTGTCGCGCGGGCGCGGCGTGCCCGCCGGGGACACGCTCCGGGGCGCGGAGGTGAATCTTTCGTGACCCTCGTGGCGTCGCCGCGGGCCCCGCGCCCGGCGGGGACACGCTCATCCGCACGTGCGGGGCCACACCGTGAGGCCTCGGAGGTGCACGGGATCGCCAAGCCGTTTGGGGCATGCTCCCCGACCTGGCAGACTGACGTCCCATGGACGTGGACATCTGGGCCTGGGTGGGCGACACCCAGCGGCAACTGCATGAGGCAGGCAACACCGGTCTGGCTATGGCGATCGGAGACGTGCCCGCGCAGGCGTTGGAAGGCCGGTACGGGCAGCTCGACGTGCTCGCGCCCGCCATCGCGCAGCAGGCGGAGAACCTGCGACTGCCCTGGTTGGAGTTCTACGCCCGCTACTGGCACCTGATCGGCCGCGTCGGCGACCGCGCGCAGGGGACGGTCGCGATCGCCGACGCCGAGACGCTGGTGGAGTTCACCAAGCGGGAGGACGTCCGCGAGTGCCCGTCCGTGCCCGGTGCCGTCGTGGCGCTGGCCATCGCGCAGGCGAACGCGGACGGTCCCGGTTACGCCTCCGAGCGGCTGGCCGCGCTCTCGGCCCTGGACGTCGAGCCCGGCTCGCTGGCCTTCGCCTCCGTCGCCGAGCAGTACGTCGCGGCGCTCGTCGACGCGGGGCGCGTCGACGAGGCCGTCTCCCACGCCGAGACCGCGGTGGCGGCGCTCGGCGGTGCCGACCGTGAGGCGAGCTGGGAGCTGGGGGCCGCCTCGGCCCGCGCGCTGCTCGCCGCCGGACGAGCCGAGGACGCGCTCACCGCGCTCGACGCCGCGACCGGGTTCAAGCCCGACGACCCGGTGGCCAAGGAGCACCGCGAGGGAGTGCTCCGCTCACTCGTGCTCGCCACCCTCGGCAGGGTTCAGGAGTCCGTCGACGCCCTGCCCGACCTCGACGTGGTCGGCGACCACCCTCGCGTCTGGGTCGAGTGGTCGCACGCCATCCACGCGCTCACCGGAGCGACGCAGATCACCAACACCTGGCAGCTGGGCCGGGTGCTCAAGCAGTGGATCGACTACTTCGCGATGATGGGCGGCTACCGCGCCCGGGTCGAGCTGGCGCTCGTCGCGGGGCACCTGGCGGTCGCGCGCCAGGGAATCTGGCAGGCGCGGCTGTTGGCCGACCTGGCGGAGTCCGCGGCAGGAGAGCTCAGGAGCCCCGGTGACATCACCGAGCGGATCACCGAGCTGCGCGCCGCCGCGGACTCCGCCACCGCGCTTCCTGCCCCGGGTCCCACGGACGAGCTGGTCGGCTACTTCGACGCCGCAGACGGCTTCAACGCCGACCCGGAGCGCTGGGTGGGCTGGCTGGCCCCGCTGTCCGGCCGTGATGTGGAGGCCACCCGGCGCCACACCACCACGCTGGGCTTCCTCGGCTACCCGGCCAAGGGCGCCGACATCTACTGGACCATGCTGGTCGAGTCCGGTGACATCGAGACCGCGGACCCGCAGGACGCCTCGTACCTCAGCGGCCTGCTGATCGAGGCCCGCCAGGACGAGCGCCTGGAGCAGGTGGCGGAGCGGCTGCCGGTCGCGCAGCGCCACATGGCCCTGGGCCGCCTGTACACCTCGCGGGAGCGCTGGGAGCAGGCGGCGGCCGAGGGCGAGGCGGCGGTCGCCGCGGGCGGCGGCATCGAGGCGGTCCGCCTGTGGTCGGCCGCGGCGCAGCAGCTCGGCGACAACGCCAAGGGCGCCGGCGTGCTGCGTGATCTCCTCGACTCGGAGGAGATCGAGCAGCAGGACATCTGGCGAATGATCGTCATGGCGACGGCCGCGGAGGACTGGGAGACCGTCCGTCTGGGCACCGCCAAGATCGGGATGCCGCTGCAGTCGACCGAGGGGCCGATCGAGGAGGAGATGGGCCTGGTGCGCATCATCCTTCCCGCCCCGGACGGCAGCCAGCGCCAGGTCCTGAGCGTGCGCACCGGCCCCGCGACGGCGCGTCTGGCCATCCCCCAGCCTCCCGGTATGGAGTACAACGCCGGTGACCTGGTCGTCTTCGAGCCGCAGCTGCTTGAGCCGATCCCGGAGAGCGCCGAGGAGCAGGAGAGCTTCGTCCCGCCCTTCGCCGCGGTCAGCATGCTCCGTCCGGGTGGCTACACCAGCTGGTTCTTCGACGGCGCCGCTCCCAGCCAGGCCGACTGGACGGAGTTCAACGACGTCATGGTCGAGCGCGGCTGGCCGATGTGGGTCTACAGCGACGACAACTACACCGTGACCCACCCGACCTCGGGCGAGCCGCTGCCCGGCGTTTTCGGCTGGATCGCGGTCCCGCCGGATGTCAGCCCGGTCGAGCTCGACGCGCTTCTGGACGACGCCACCGAGCGCTGGGTGCACCCGCTGGCCTGGCTCGACCTGGCCAAGGCCGTCGACGTCGAGGTGGAGCGGCACGAGCGGATCACCAAGGAGTACGGCCTGTAGGACGGCTCGCCACGGCCGTGCCCGGCGGTCCGTGGCGCCGCCCGCTCTTCGGGAGGTGTGGTCCGCGCGCCGCCTCAGGAAGGGAGGGGCGCGGTCATTCGTGACCCACTCGGAGCCCGTGTCGCCGGTGACCCGCCAGGATCACCGGCGAGCACAGGACACCGCGTCGCCCGCGAGTGGACCGACCCCTCGCGAGCGGTTTCCGGCACGGTCACTAGAATCTCATTCGGCATGTTGGACGGATGAGGGAGGACCCCGATGCTGGAACGATTCCGGCTGGACGGCAAGGTCGCGATCGTCACCGGCGCGTCCTCGGGGCTGGGTGTCGCGTTCGCGAGAGGGCTGGCCGAGGCGGGCGCGGACATCGTGATCGGTGCCCGTAGGAAGGACCGCCTTGAGGAGACCCGCGCACTGGTCGAGGAGACCGGCAGGCGGTGCGTGGCCCTCGCCACCGACGTGACCAGGCCGGAGGACTGCCGGGCACTGGCCGAGACGGCGGTGGCCGAACTCGGCGCGGTGGACATCCTGATCAACAACGCGGGTGTGGGCTCGGCGGTCCCGGCGCTGAAGGAGACGCCCGAGCAGTTTCGGCAGGTCGTGGACATCAACCTGCACGGCACCTACTGGATGGCGCAGGCCTGTGCCAGGGTGATGAGGCCCGGCTCCTCGATCGTCAACATCGGGAGCATTCTGGGCGAGACGACCGCCGGTCTGCCGCAGGCCGCCTACAGCGCCTCCAAGGCGGGGGTCGTCGGCCTCACGCGCGATCTCGCCCAGCAGTGGACGGAGCGGCGCGGCATCCGGGTCAACTGCGTCGAGCCGGGGTTCTTCGCCTCGGAGATGACCGAGCAGTACGCCGAGGGTTATCTGGCCAGGCAGCTTGAGCAGCGGGTGCTGATGAAGCGTGCGGGCGACCCGGCCGAGCTCGTCGCCGCCGCGATCTTCCTCGCCTCGGACGCCGCCTCGTACGTCACCGGTGCGGTGATCCCTGTCGACGGCGGGATCCTGATCACCTGATCCGAGGGGAGTGTCTTTGGTAGCTTTTGTCCGTATCGAGTGAGAAAGATGCTGGTAAGGCATGGATTGATGGGTCAGAAATTCTCTCGTTCTCCCAAAGGCTTCTTAAGGCTTTTAAGATTGAGGGCGGCATCTGAGGTAATTTGCCGCTTCAGTTGGTGAGCACGTGAGAGGTGGCAGGGTGCGGACGGCACTGGTACGAGGCGTGGTCGTCGCGATGATCGCGTTCACGGTGGCGGGCTGCGGCCCGTTTCCCGACGGAGGCGTGGACGAGGGGACGCGGTCCTCGGGAGGGGCTTCCGGGGACAGGAACTCCGCCTCCGAGGCGCTCAAGGACCTGAGGAAACTCGAGGTCAAGGGGCGTGCCCCGATGACGGGATTCAACCGCGACAAGTTCGGTCCCGCGTGGTCGGACGTCGACAAGAACGGCTGTGACACCCGCAACGACATTCTCATTCGCGACCTCAAGGAGGAGGTCTTCAAGAAGGGCGAGGAGGGCTGCATCGTGCAGTCCGGAATTCTTGAGGACCCCTACAGCGGCAAGACCATCAAGTTCGAGCGCGGGACACGGACCAGCATGGCGGTGCAGATCGACCATGTGATCGCGCTCGCCGACGCCTGGCAGAAGGGCGCCCAGCAGTGGCCCGCTTCCAAGCGGAAGGAACTCGCCAACGACCCGCTGAACCTGCTGGCGGTGGACGGGCCGCTGAACAGCCAGAAGGGCGCCGGAGACGCGGCGACCTGGCTGCCGCCGAACCGCGCCTACCGGTGCCCCTATGTGGAACGTCAGATCAAGGTGAAGGTCAAGTACGAGATGTGGGTGACGCCGGGGGAGAAGGACGCCATGGAGGACGTCCTCAAATCCTGCTGATCAGTCGTCGTAGTCGCGCTTCAACTTGATGATCTTTCCGGTCTTCGCGGACACGTAGACGTCGTACTCCCAGGCCCCCTTGTGCAGCTCGACCTTCCAGGCGCGCCGGCCGTGCTCCCACTCGCGCTCGACCTTGCTCACGCGCGCGCCGGGAACGCGCTTCTTGGCGATCTTCACGGCCTGGCCGGAGGAGATGTACGCCGAGGTGGTGACGGGTGCGGTGGCGGCACCCGTGGTGCCGGCCGCGGTCACGCCGGTCGTGCCGGTCGTGGCCGCGGTGGCGGTGATCGCCGCACCGTCCGTCTGGTGCGCGGCGAGGGCGATGCCGCCTCCACCGGTGAGGAGGGCGGCGGTTGCGAGGGCTCCGACGGTGATTCTGGTGATTCGTGTCATGGGTCAAGATTTGCGGAGACTTTGCTAGGGGCACGCTAAGAGATCGTTAACCGACGGTGAGTACGGCCCGCCACCGGATTCCGGCGTGCTCCCCAGCGCCGTTTCCGGCGGTCCGATCAGTGACCGGCGGCCGCGGCCTGCTCCCGGGCCAGCCGCTCCTCGCCCGACAGCGTGTTGAGCGGCTTCTCCTTGATGAACAGGACCGCCACCAGTGCGAGCGCGGTGAGCGGCACGCCGATGAGGAAAAGTTCGGCGGTTGCCGTCGCGTACACGTCCTGGACGATGCGGACGACGGGAGCGGGCAGCTTGGAGATGTCGGGTACGGCCCCGCTTTCGCCACCCGCGCCGCCGCCGGCGGCCATCGGGCCGAGCCTCTCCGTCATGAGCGCGGTGATCCGGTTGGCCAGCACCGCGCCCAGGGCGCTGACGCCGACGGCGCCGCCCATGCTGCGGAAGAAGGTCAGCACCGAGGTGGTGACCCCCAGGTCGTGGGCGGGTACGTCGTTCTGGGCGGCGAGGACCAGGTTCTGCATGAGCATGCCGACACCGATGCCGAGCACCGCCATGTAGATCCCGAGCAGCACCATGCCGGTCTGACCGTCGATGGTGCTGAGCAGGCCCATCCCGGCGAGCATGACGACGCCGCCGGCCACCAGGAAGCCCTTCCAGCGGCCCCACTTGGTGATGAGCTGGCCGGCCACGGTGGAGGAGACGAGCAGGCCGAACACCATCGGCAGGCTCAGCAGGCCGGCGACCGTCGGCGACTTGCCGAGCGCCACCTGGAAGTACTGCGACAGGAAGACCGTGCCGCCGAACATGGCCACGCCGACCAGCACGCTCGCCACGGTGGCGAGGGTGACGGTGCGGTTCCTGAAGATGGTCAAGGGGATGATCGGCTCGGCCGCCCTCGACTCCACCCAGATGGCGAGCGCGAGGGTGACCAGGGCGCCGCTCACCAGGGCGACGGTCCACCAGGAGCCCCACTCGAACTGGTTGCCCGCCAGGGACGACCAGATCAGCAGCGTGGACACACCCAGTGTGATCAGCAGGGCGCCCAGGTAGTCGACCTTGACGTCCCTGCGCACCACCGGCAGGTCGAGCGTGCGCTGCAGCAGGACGATGGCCAGGATCGTGAACGGCACGCCGATGAGGAAGCACCAGCGCCAGCCGAGCCAGGAAGTGTCCACGAGCACGCCGCCGATGAGCGGGCCCGCCACGGTGCCGACGCCGAACACGGCGCCGAAGATGCCGGCGTAGCGGCCGAGCTCACGCGGCGGGATCATGGCCGCCATCACGATCATCGCGAGCGCGGTCATGCCACCGGCGCCGATGCCCTGCACGACGCGGCTGACGATGAGGATCTCCACGTTCGGTGTGAGACCCGCGATCAGCGAGCCCACCACGAACAGCCCCAGCGAGAGCTGGATCAGCAACTTCTTGTTGTAGAGGTCGGCCATCTTGCCCCAGAGCGGCACCGTGGCCGTCATGGCCAGCAGCTCCGAGGTGACGATCCAGGTGTAGACGGTCTGCGTGCCCTGCAGGTCGGTGATGATGCGGGGCAGGGCGTTGGCCACGACGGTCGAGGCCAGGATGGACACGAACATGCCCACCATCAGTCCCGACAGCGCCTGCAGCACCTTTCTCCTGGAGGTGGGCGCCGCGGCCACGGACTCGGGCTGCGCGCTGGTGGATGTCATCTTTCCTCGATTTCTCGGGCGGGGGACCGGCGCTCCGCGTGACTCGCGCGGACGCCTTCCGAACGGGAACGTGTTCGGGGGGTGATCGAAGGAGAACGGTGACCGGGACGGTCACGGATTGGGCAGGCCGGCGGCGAGCTGGGAGAAGGCCTCGTCGACCAGGTCGGCCAGCGCCGGGCGGCCGTCCGCGGCACTCCAGCGCATCATCGCCGCCCGGAAGGCCGCCATGGCCACCGCGGTGGCCAGCTCGGGATAGCCGCTCGTACCCGGTTCGACGCCGATTCTGCGCGCGACGACGGCGGACACGGCGCGCTCGGTCTCGGTGCCGTTGGCGACCAGCCGCGGCAGGAGTGACGGGTTCTGCTCGAACACCTTCAACCGCAGCAGCCACTGCTCGCGGCGCTGCTGGACGTGTTCGGCCTCGACCCGCGACATCAGGCGCAGCGCCTCCAGAACCGGCACCTCGGCCGGCACGGCCTCCAGCCTCTCGCGCAGCTCGGCGACGGACGCCGGGCTCGCTCCGACAAGCGCGTCCTCCTTGGACGGGAAGTAGTTGAAGAACGTGCGCGAGGAGAGGTCCACCGCCGTGGCGATGTCCTCCACCGTGACACCCGCCAGGCCGTGTTCGGCCACCAGCGTCAGGGCGGCGTGCTCCAGCGCCGCACGGGTCTCGAGCTTCTTTCGATCTCTCCGGCCGAGCTCGTCCACGCTCTCCACACTGGTCACGACGTCAACAGTAGGGAGGAACTTTCAGATTGTGCAACATTTCATTGTCTGAAGTGCGGCAGATCACAGATAGGGCGAGCACGCGGGCGTCGCGGGGATGGGCGGGGGCTTCCTCATCGGTTCCGTGAACTCCCCGGCCACCGCGTCCACCTCCGGCCACCGCGGGGGCGAGGGTTCCGGGGTCAGGACGTGACGGCGGGCAGGAACAGGATCACGCTCGCCCCACCGGAGGGGGAGGTGCGCAGGGACAGCGAGCCACCCGCCGACTCCGCCGTGCGGCGGGCGATGTCGAGGCCGAGACCGGTCGATCCGGCCCCGCTCTCGCCACGCTGCAGCGGATCGGGCGTGGCGAAGCCGGGACCCGCGTCGGCGACGGTCAGCAGCGCGCCGTCGCCGGTCGCCTCCAGCCGTACGGAGAACGAGACCCCCTCCGGGGTGTGCGCGAACACGTTGCCGAGCAGGGCGTCCACACAGGCGGCCAGGTCGTCCGCGGCGACCCCGACCGGCAGTGGTCCCGGGGCGAGATCCAGGGTGAAGTCTCGTGACTGGTCCTCGGCGAGCACCGACCAGAACGCGACCCGCGCCCCGGTCACCGCCGCCGCGTCGCACTCGGCTCGATCACGCACCCGCCGCCGCGCCTCGGTGATCACCGAGGTGACGGCGCGTTCCAGGGCGTCCACCCTGGCCTCGATCCTGGCCGACTCCTCGGGATCGGCCAGTGACTCCGCCTCCAGCCTCAACCCGGTGAGCGGGGTGCGCAGCCGGTGGGACAGGTCGGCGGCGCTCTCCCGCTCCTCTGCGAGCAGGCCGGTGATGCGCTCGGCCAGGTGGTTGAGGGCGAGACCGACCGCGTGCACCTCGGGAGGGCCGTCGGGCACCGTCCTGGCGGACAGGTCGCCCGCCGCGAGCCGGTGCGACACCTTCGCCAGCGCGGTGATCGGCCTGATCACCGCGCGGGCCAGCCGGTCGCCGACCAGCACGCCCAGTCCGACCAGGGCCAGGCCGAGCGCCGCCAGCCCGGCCCAGACCTGGGGCACGCCCCTGGTCAGGTCGGCGTCGTCCAGGAAGACCCGGACCACCGCCGTGCCCCCGGGCGCCCCCTGGACCGCGACCAGGATCTCCCGCCCGCCGGGCGCGGCGGCGGTGACGCTGCGGCCGTGGGAGGCCAGCTCCACGGCGGTGGAGCGCGGTGCGGGATCGCCGATCACCTCCCCGCCGGGAAGGAAGACCGTCACCGGATGCCTGGCCTGTTCCGCGGTGAGCCGCAGGGTCTCGGTGTCCACCGCGCCGACCACGACCGCCACCGACTCGGCCTCGCTCTCCGCCTCACTGACCGCTCCGCTCACCGCGACCGTGCGGACCAGCAGGGCGAGCGGGACCAGCAGGGCGATCAGTACGAGAGAGGTGGTCGCCGCGACCAGCAGGGTCAGCCAGCGCCTCATGCCGGGGCGGCCAGTCGCACGCCGACACCCCGGACGGTCTGCAGGTAGCGGGGCTCCTGGGATGTCTCGCCCAGCTTGCGGCGGAGCCAGGAGAGGTGGACGTCCACCGTCTTGTCGGCTCCGCCGTAGGGGATCTGCCAGACGTGGGTGAGCAGTTCCCGCTTGGTGACCACCTCGCCGGGCCTGGCCGCCAGGTAGTGCAGCAGGTCGAACTCGCGAGGACTCAGATCCAGCGGCGTCCCGTCCAGGGTCGCCTCCCGGGTACGGGGGTCGATGCGCAGGCCACCGACGGTGACCGCGCTGTCGGCGCGGCTCTCGCCCGCCACCCGCCGGAGCACGGCCCGGATCCGCGCGTCGAGCTGGGCCGCGCTGAACGGCTTGACCACGTAGTCGTCGGCACCCGCGTCCAGCAGCCTGACCATCTCCGTGTCGCCGTCTCGCGCGGTCGCCACGATCACCGGGACCCGGCTCACCGCGCGGAGCATCCGCAGCAGGTCCAGGCCGTCCATGTCGGGCAGGCCGAGGTCGAGGACGACCAGCTCGGGGTGTTCCTCGACGGCCAGCCGCAGGCCTTCGAGAGCGGTGGGGGCGGACGACACGGCGTGACCGCGATCGCGCAGGCCCCGGGTGAGGGAGGTGCGGATCGCGGCGTCGTCCTCGATGAGCAGCACATTCGACATTTGCCGCCACGTTAGCCTTCTCCGGCACCGCGTCAAAAGCGGGTTAGCCGCTCCTTAGCGTTGTCTTATCGTTCCAGGTGGCACAGTGAGGACATGCGCAAGCGTCTTCCCCTGGTCGTGGCCGGATGGCTGATCACCGGGCTTCTCGCGATCGGAGCGGGTGTGGCGGTGATCGATCGTCTCAGTGAGCCGCTGACGGACACCGGTCTTCGGCCGCTCTCCGCCGCCGAGGTGGATGAGGCGCTCGCCCTCGCCTCGTCCCTTCCCAGTGCCCCGCCCACCGCTCCCTCCCCTTCCGAGAGTGCCCCTTCCGAGACCGACGGCGTCGAGGAGTCCGGTGAGGCCACCCCCGAGCCCGCCACCACCGCCACGCCTGCCGCGGAGCCCGGTGAGAGCCGACTGATCATCACGAAGGGCGGCAGAGTGATCGCCCGGTGCGAGGGCGGCCTCGTCACCCTGCGGTCGTGGAGTCCGGCCCAGGGCTTCCAGGCCGACGACGTGGAGCGCGGACCCGCCGACCGGGCCCGCGTCGAGTTCGAGTCCGAGGAGGACGAGGTCAAGGTCGAGGTCCGCTGCGCGGCCGACGGATCACCCGTCCACCGCCTGCACAGCTGATCCGGGCTCTCATCTCTCACCACTATCGGGTTCCATAAGTTGATATATCTCCTTTGAGCGTCGGTAACGGCCCGCCCCGCTACCCGTGATCGGCCGCCACTAGGATCCGCCTTCACGAAACGGGTGCGAAAGGGAGAGACGATGAGCGCTCAGAAGGCCGGTGGCGGCAGGCGGCTGCTGTTGAAGGGGTTTCTCCTCGCGGTGGTCCTGCTGGTGGTCTCCGGGTTCGCGCTCAGCGCGTGCTCGCGGGTGAGCACCCAGCCCGACGAGGTGGTCCTGCACTACGCGGGCGGTGTCCTGGAGGCCATCAAGTTCGAGAAGTGCATCAATCCCTCCAGCGGCGCCACGCTTCTCGGCCCCGGCGACAAGGGATACTCCTATCCGTTCGGCCAGCGGACCTTCGACTTCTCCGGGGCGGACGACGCCGAGGCCAAGCCGCTGTCGGTGGTCTCCAAGGACAACGTGGAGATGACGGTTTCCGGGGTGGCGACGTTCACGCTGAACACCGACTGCAAAACGCTCCAGCAGTTCCACGAGAAGATCGGTCTGAAGTTCCGCGCCTACTACGAGGGGGGCGAGTCGTCCGGCGGCTGGCGGCGGATGCTCAACATCTACATGCGCGTGCCGCTGGACCGCGCGCTGGACGCCGCCTCGCAGGAGTTCGAGTGGCGAGGGCTGTTCAACGACCCGAAGGTGAAGCAGGCGTGGGAGGCGCGGGTCGGCCAGCTCGCCAGGGAGTTCATCAAGGAGACGTCCGGGGGCGACTACTTCTGCAACCAGAACTACGTGGGCAGCGGGCAGTGCGGTGACATCGTCCTGACCATCCAGAAGCCCGAGCCGCCGGAGGCCCTGGTCTCCGCCCTGGCCGCTGAGCAGGCGGCGAAGGCGGAGAACATCGCGCAGACCCAGCGCAACGCCAAGGTCCGCACCGAGATCGAATCGATCAAGGACCTGGTCAAGGTCCTCGGTCCTGAGGGGGCCGTGCTGTGGCAGGCCATCCAGAAGGGGCAGGTGAGCGTGGTCCCGGTGCCGCAGGGCAGCAACCTCAACATCACCCCTCCCGGACGATGACCCCGGCACCCAACCTCCGGCAACCTCCGTCCGGCCCCGGGACCCCCGTCCGGCCCCCGGTGATCCCGCGGTCGTCTCACGCTCCCTCGCCCTCGCCGGGCGAGCGGAGCGGCGGCCGTCTTCGGTGATCCCGCGGCCGCCCCACGCCGCCCCCTACCAGGGCGGCGATCGGCTCACGAGACGCGCTCGGCTCCGCCGGGCGTGATCGGGCCCAGTTCGGCGCCGAAGTCGTGCGCGATCCTGCGCATGCCCTCGGCGAGGTCCCGCCGGTCGAGCGCGGCGATGCGCTCGGCCGGCCCGGACACCGACAGCGCGGCGATCGTCCGCGTCCCGTCCCGTACGCCCACCGCCAGGCAGTGCACGCCCAGCTCCTCCTCGCCCAGGTCCATCGCGTACCCGTGTTCTCGCACCCGCTCCAGCTCGGCGAGCATCCCGGGCAGGTCGGTGATCGTGTTGGCGGTCCTGCGGGGCATGCCGGTCCGCTCGACCAGCGACGCCACCTCGCTGTCCGCCCTGTCGGCCATCAGGACCTTCCCCACGGCGGTGCTGTGCGGCAGCACCCGCCTGCCGACCTCCGCGAACATCCGCAGCCGCCTCGGCGAGGGCACCTGGGCGACGTAGACCACGAAGTCCCCTTCGAGCACCGCCAGGTTGGCCGTCTCACCCGACAGCTCGACGAGCCTCGTCAGATACGGTTGCGCCCACACGCCCACCATGCGCTCGGCCACCCCGCCGAGCCGCACCAGAGCGCCCCCCAGGGCGTAGCGGCGGTCGGACTCCTGGCGCACGTAGCCCCGGGCGAGCAGCGTGCGCAGCAGCCGGTGGATCGTCCCGTACGGCAGGCCGGTCCTCGCCGCGATCTCCGAGAGGCCGGCCTCCCCGCCCCGCTCGGCCAGCGCCTCCAGCACGTCCAGCGCCCGGTCGACCGACTGCACCGCGCTCATGTGCCCTCCCCACGGGACGGCCCCCGACCTTGGCGCGTCCCGTACCGGCGGGACGGGCCGCTCACGAGATCCCCGCTCGCCCTCACGGCACCCTCGCGAGTCCGCGCAGCGAGGCGTCGAGGACCTGCGCGGTGTGCGCCACGGGGACGGGTTCGGCGCCCCGGCGGCGGATCGCCGAGGCGATCTGCATGGTGCAGCCGGGGTTGGCCGAGACCAGCAGGTCGGCGCCGGTGGCGAGCACCCGTTCCGCCTTGCGGTCACCGAGGTCCTTCGCGGTCTCGGGCTGGAACAGGTTGTAGGTTCCCGCCGAGCCGCAGCAGATCGCCGACTCGGCGATCTCCTTCAGCTTCAGGCCGGGCACGCCGCCCAGGAGCTCGCGGGGCTGGGACCGTACCCCCTGGGCGTGGGCGAGGTGACAGGCGTCGTGGTAGGCCACGGTGAGCGGCAGCGGATGGCGCTCGGCCGCCGGGCCGAGCGCGACGAGATACTCCGCCAGGTCGACGGTCCTGATCGCCCGGGCCCTTTCGACCCACTCGCCGCCCTCGCCCTCGAGGATCTCCGCGTAGTCCTTCATCGTCGATCCGCATCCGGCGGCGTTGACGACGATCGTGTCGACGCCCGCCCGCTCGAAGGTGGCGATCGTCCGCTTCGCGAACCGCAGGGCCTGCCTCTCCTGGCCGGAGTGCAGCGACAGCGCCCCGCAGCAGCCCTGCGAGGGCGGGATCACCACGTCGCAGCCCTCCATCGCGAGCACCCGGGCCGTGGCCTCGTTGACCTGGGGGAAGAACTCCCCCTGCACGCAGCCGGTGAGCATGCCGACCGTGGCCCGGTGCGGGCCCCGCGCCGCGATCCTTCGCGGCAGCCGCGTCCGGTCGGCGGCCGGGGGAGCGAGGTCGGCCATCGCCGCCAGGGACGGGTTGATCCGCTCCAGCCTCGGCGCGACCGCGCGGCGCAGCCCGGCGCTGAGCCGCAGCGGCAGCCGCATCGCCCGCAGCCGCCGGGGATAGGGGAACAGCTGGAAGACCAGCGCCCGCAGCGCCCTGTCGTCGGGCTCTCTCACGTGCACCCGCTCCACCTCGGCCCGGGTCTGCTCGATCAGCCGGTCGTACCTCACCCCGGACGGGCAGGCGGGCACGCACGCCATGCACCCCAGGCACGCGTCGAAGTGCCCGGCCATCTCGGGCGTGAGCGGTGTGCCCTCGACGTGCTGTTTCATCAGGTGGATCCGGCCGCGCGGGGAGTCCATCTCCTCGCCCCACAGGACGTACGTCGGGCACGAGGGCAGGCAGAACCCGCAGTGCACGCAGTCGTTGATCAGCTCAGGGTCCATGTCAGATCCCTCCCGCGAACCGGCCGGGGGACATCCTCCGGCCGGGGTCGAACCGTTCCTTGACCCGCCGCATCAGAGGCAGGGCGCCGGAGGGACCCCAGCGATCGATCCCGCGGGCGAGAGCGGGTGGCACGGCGAGCACCGTGAGCGCGCCACCGAGCCGCCGCAGGTCGTCGCGTACGCCCGTCACGAACCCGGAGAACTCCGCCTCGCCGACGTCCCCCGGCAGGGCGGCCAGCAGAACCGCTGAGGCCACCGACCCGCGCACCCGAGCGGGCAGCCCGCGTGCGGCGACCGCGCGCAGCGCCGGGCAGGCCGCGGCAGGCGGGACCCGCATTTCCAGCAGCACCTCCTCGCCGGGCGGCACCGACCACCAGGCGGGCGCCTCGGCGGTGATCCGCGCGCTCCCGTACTCGTCCATCGAGGTGCGCACGGCCTCCGCGCGGACATCGGCCGCCACTCCCTCGACGAGCGCGCAGACGGTGGCCTCGCCGGTGATGTCCGGCCACTCCAGTTCGACGGCGCTCGGCTCGGCCTGCGAGGCCGCGAGCTCGGCGACCAGTGCGTCCAGCGCGTCCAGTCCGTCCCTCGCGGGGGAACCGGCGGAACCCGGTCCGCCGGCGGGCAGGTCCACGGTGACCCACCGGCGCTCGGCGGGGATCGGGTGGAGGCGGAAGGTGGCCTCGGTGATGACGCCGAGCGTGCCGTAGGAGCCGGTGAAGAGCTTGCCCAGGTCATAGCCCGCGACGTTCTTGACGACGTTGCCGCCCGAGGTGGCGATCGTGCCGTCGGCCAGCACGACCGTGATGCCGATCAGCAGGTCGCGGGCGGTGCCGTAGCGGAACCTGCGGGGACCGGCGACCGCGGTGGCGAGCGTGCCGCCGACCGTGCCGGCACCCAGGGGCGTGTCCAGGACGAGTTCCTGCCGCGACCGCGAGAGCGTGGCGTTGAGGACGCCGAGGGGGAGTCCCGCGCCGACCCGCGTCACGAGATCGCCCGAGGAGTGCTCGACCGCGGATCCGTCCCCGAGGAGCAGGCAGCAGGTGTCGATCAGCAGGTCGCACCGTTCGGGGGGATTGCCCCAGCCGAGCTTGGTGCCGTCTCCCACCGGGACCACGGCCAGGTCGTGGGCGGCCGAGACGCGCATCAGCGCGGCGACCTCCCCGGTGTTCTCCGGCAGGGCCACCCAGCGGGGCGAGACCCCGCCCACCGCGTCGTCGGAGGTCGCCTCCCGGATCGTCACGCCCGTCGCGCGCAGCGCCTGCTGCGCTTCCTGTGCTTTTTGTGCCTTCAAGGGTGCCTCCAGCGGTGCTCCCATCAGAAGTGCTCCGCCTGTCCCGACTCGACCAGCGGGTGCGCGCCCTTGCGGACCCCGGGGACCTCGCCGCACAGCCGGGGGGTCGGGAAGATCTTTCCCGGGTTCGACAGGCCGCGGGGGTCGAAGGCGCAGCGCACCAGCTGCATGGTGTTGAGATCGTCGTCAGAGAACATTTTCGGCATATATCGGGACTTGTCCACGCCGACGCCGTGTTCGCCGGTGATGGAACCGCCGTGCTCGATGCACAGGTCGAGAATTCTCCCCGACACGATCTCCGCCCTCTCCTCCGCACCCGGCTCGGCGTCGTCGAACAGCACCAGCGGGTGCAGGTTGCCGTCACCGGCGTGGAAGACGTTCGCCACCCTGATGCCGTACTCGCGGGAGAGGGCGTCGATGCTCGCCAGCACCCCGCCCAGCGCGGTGCGGGGGACGACACCGTCCTGGACGATGTAGGCGGGGCTGATCCGGCCCACCGCGGCGAACGCCGACTTGCGGCCCCGCCAGATCGCGGCCCGCTCCGCCGGGTCGTCGGCGACCCGTATCTCGAACGCGCCGCTCTCCCGGCAGAGTCGCGTCACCTCGCCGAACTGGTGCGCGACCTCCTCCGCGGGGCCGTCCAGCTCCACGATGAGCACCGCCCCCGCGCCCTCCGGGTAGGCGCACGCCACGGCCGCCTCGGCCGCCTCGACGGCGAGGGCGTCCATCATCTCGATCGCGGCGGGCACGATGCCTCCGCCGATGATCGCCGACACCGCCTGCCCGCCCCGCTCGATGTCCTCGAACGCCGCGAGCAGCGTCGTCACGGCCTCCGGCAGCCTGCTCAGCCGTACGACGATCTTGGTCGCGATACCGAGGGTGCCCTCGGAGCCGATGAACGCGCCCAGCAGGTCGTATCCGGGATCGGTGTCCGACAGCTCGACGATGTCACCGTCGGGGGTGACGATCTCCAGGCCGACCACGTGGTTGACGGTGAAGCCGTACTTCAGGCAGTGGGCGCCGCCGGAGTTCTCGGCCACGTTGCCGCCGATCGTGCAGACCTGCTGGCTGGAGGGGTCGGGCGCGTAGTAGCGGCCCAGGTCGCGGACGGCCTCGGTGATCGCCAGGTTGGTGACCCCCGGCTCCACGGTCGCCCTCCGGTTCGGCAGGTCGACGGAGAGGATCCGCCGCATCTTCGAGGTCACGACCAGCACCCCGTCGGACCGTGGCAGGGCACCGCCCGACAGTCCGGTCCCGGCGCCCCTGGCCACGAACGGCAGGTCGTACTCGTTGCAGATCCTCACCACGGCCGCGACCTGCTCGGTGCTCTCCGGCAGCACCACGACTCCGGGGGTGACCCGGTGGTGGGTCAGCCCGTCGCACTCGTAGGTGCGCAGCCGCACGGGATCGGTGATGACCGACCCGGGTCCGAGGAGTTCCTCGAACCTGCGGGCCGGCTCGTCCAGGGTCTTCGTCGACATCGCTCCTCCTCCGGCGTGCCCGGCGTCCCGGCGCTGTCGCCGGTGCCCGCCGGCCTCCATCGGCCGATCGAGGACGCCGTTCTTGTCATCCTCGTCTCGAATTCTCACTCAGCGCGGCGGCGCCGGCGTTCCTGCCGTGTCTGGGGCCGTCGTCCACGAGGCCGGAGAAGCAGGGCTCTCCGGGCGCCCGCTGCGGGGTACGGCGCTCGGGGGAGGGCGGCGTGCGGACGGGGCCCGGCGGGGAGTGCCGGACGCGCAGGTGGAGCCTTCCTTTGATCATCGTGATCAGGACGCCCCTCGCCCACCCCTCGTCCGCGGTCTTGCGCGCGTAGAACTCCCTGGTCGCCCTGTTGTCGAGCATGTCGAGCAGGACGATGTGATGGCCCCAGGGGATCGGCCGGGTCGTCCTCGGGATGGAGTCCGGCCAGGCGGCCGCGAAGGCCCTCATGTAGAGGAGGTTGGTCCGCGAGTACCCCATCGCCTCGGGGAACGCGCCGCGCAGGTCGGTCGAGAGCCGGGGCACCGCCCTTCTGCCCCAGTCGTCGTCCGGCTGCCGATCGAGGATGTGGCGGCCGATCCGCCAGTACTGCCGGATCAGCTCGGTGTCGGTGGTGAGCAGCGCCACCCGTCCCCTGCTGCCGATGATCTCGCGTTTGACGGCGTCGAGCAGTGCCGCGTACTCGCCCTGGTCGGCTCCTTCGCCGTTCCTGTCATCGCTCATGCACGCAAAGTATCCACTGAGCCCGGCGTCCGCATCCGCCCGCGGGGACCGCCCGGAGTGAGGAATCCCCGCCGGGGGATGAGGATTTCGCACTGTCGGGCTGGTCATGTCACGGCATACGCGCATAGGCCGGGAGGGTAAGGAACTCCGCGAAGTCGTCGTCGAGGGCGACCTCCTTGAACAGGGCGGTGGCCTGACCGTAGCGGGCCTCGTCGTAGCCGGGCTCCGCCTTGATCTTGGCGAGTTCCTCGTCGATGATCCTCTCGACCAGCTCCCTGGTCACCACGGCACCGGTGTCGGCGAGCTCGATGCCGTTGTGGATCCACTGCCAGATCTGGGAACGGGAGATCTCGGCGGTCGCCGCGTCCTCCATCAGGTTGTGGATCGCCACCGCGCCCAGCCCGCCCATCCAGGCGGCCAGGTAGCGCAGCGCCACGTCCACGTTGTTGCGCAGCCCCGCCTCGGTGATGTCGCCGGGGGTCTTGGAGACCGCCAGCAGGTCGGCGGCGGAGACGGAGACGTCCTCGCGCAGGCGGTGGAGCTGGTTCGGCCGGTCCTCCAGGACGGCGTCGAAGACGTCGCGGCAGATCGGCACGAGGTCGGGGTGCGCCACCCACGAGCCGTCGAAACCGTCGCCGGACTCGCGGGTCTTGTCGGCGGTGACCTTCTCCAGGGCGACCTTGTTGACCTCGGGGTCGCGGCGGGAGGGGATGAACGCGGCCATCCCGCCGATGGCGTGGGCCCCGCGCCGGTGGCAGGTGCGGACCAGCAACTCGGTGTAGGCCCGCATGAACGGAGCGGTCATCGTCACGGCGTTGCGCTCGGGCAGCAGGAACTCGCGGCCCCGGGTGCGGAACTTCTTGATCACGCTGAAGAGGTAGTCCCAGCGGCCGGCGTTGAGCCCCGCGGAGTGGTCGCGGAGCTCGTAGAGGATCTCGTCCATCTCGAACGCGGCGGGGTAGGTCTCGATGAGCACCGTCGCCCGGATCGTGCCGTGGGGGATGCCGAGCAGCTCCTGGGCCCTGACGAAGACGTCGTTCCAGAGGCGGGCCTCCAGGTGTGACTCGATCTTCGGCAGGTAGAAGTACGGGCCCCTGCCCTTGGCCATCTGCCGCTGCGCCGAGTGGAAGAGGTAGAGGCCGAAGTCGACGAGGGAGGCGGAGAACGGCCTGTCGTCACAGGTGAGGTGCTTCTCGTTCAGGTGCCATCCGCGGGGCCGGACCACGATGGTGGCGAGCTCGGTGTCCGGTTTGAGGGCGTAGCTCTTCTCCCCGGCGGAGAAGTCCAGGGTCCGATCGAGCGCGTCGCGCAGGTTGAGCTGTCCGTTGATGGTGTTCTCCCAGGTGGGAGCGTTGGCGTCCTCGAAGTCCGCGAGCCACACCTTGGCGCCGGAGTTCAGCGCGTTGATCGTCATCTTCCGGTCGACGGGGCCGGTGATCTCCACGCGGCGGTCCACCAGGCCGGGGGCGGGCGGGGCGACGTGCCACTCGGACTCACGCACGTGCCGGGTCTCGGGCAGGAAGTCGAGGGTGCCTCCCGCCGACAGCTCCGCCTGGCGGGTCTGGCGGGCCTCCAGCAGCTCCAGACGCCGGCCGTCGAACTCGCGCTGGAGGGTGGCCAGGAAGGCCAGTGCCTCCGGCGTGAGGATCTCCTCGAAGCGGTCCTGGAGGGGGCCGCCGATCTCAACGCCGTCCATGGGTCCTCTTTTCCTCGCGGATTTCCATATGGTGGAAAAGTAATTCTGAATTGTGGAATCGACGCTACTTCAGGGCCGGTCACCGGTCAAAGGCAGGGTCCCCCTCAGGGGCTGATCCGGGCGTTCCCCGATGATCTGGGAGGCGGGCTCGGTCAGAGTTGGGTGAGCGCCCTCGGCAGGTCGGCAGAGGGAGAGGACGAACCCGTCGCACGTCGGTTGGGAAGCGAAGGTTTCCCGGAAGGTCGAGGACTGAGCACATGAAGAGGAACATGGTCGTCGCAGGGGCGATCCTGGGGTCGGTGTTCGTGCTCTCGGGGTGCGGCGCACTCGACTTCCGCGACCGGCAGCAGGAGGTCGTCTCCTACGACGTCACCGGCGAGCTGAAGGCCCTGGACGTCGCCACCGGCTCCGGGGACATCGTGGTCGCCGAGTCGGACCGGGAGGCCGTCCGGGTGACCGAGACCATCCACTGGCGTGGCGACAAGCCCACCCTCCGGCACCCGGTGGACGGCGGCACGCTCACCCTGCGCTACGAATGCCGCGGGAACTGCTCGGTCGACTACAAGGTCGAGATCCCGCGGGGCCTCACGGCCAAACTCGACACCGGCTCGGGCACCATCACGATGCGCGGGCTCACCGGGGAGGTCGAGGCCACGAGCGGCTCCGGCGAGATCGAGGCCGGCGCCCTGACCTCCAAGCGGTTCGTCGCCGACACCGGCTCCGGCGACGTCGAGGCGAGGTTCTCCGCCGCGCCCGAGGAGGTGCGGATCGAGACCGGCTCCGGCGACGTGGTCGCCTACCTTCCCAAGGGCGGCTACGACGTCACCACCGACACCGGTTCGGGTCAGGAGACCGTGGAGGTGGTCAGGGACCCCTCCTCACCCCGCAAGGTCACGCTGCGGACCGGCTCGGGCGACGCCTCGGTCCGGCTTCCCTGAGGCCGCGCCTTCGAGCCGTTCCCAGGGCCCCGACCGAGGGGCGTTCACGGCGCGCCGGGACGAGGCGGTGATAACCAGGTGATGACCGGAGGTTCCCGTGGCACCATCAAGGGGAAGAGACCCGGGGTGTCGGGGCGTTCTCTCCTGTGAGAAGAACGCATACGCACCAACCATCTGAATGGAGCGACGACATAGACACTCGTGAGCCGCTGGACATCGACCGATTCGACGACCTGCTCGACAACGGCGAGATGGACCTGGCCGAACGCCAGGCACTCCGCCGGGTGGCGGGCCTCTCCACTGAGCTGGAAGACGTCACCGAGGTCGAATACCGCCAGCTGCGGCTTGAGCGGGTCGTCCTCGTCGGTGTCTGGACCTCCGGTACGTCGACCGACGCGGAAAACTCCCTCCTTGAGCTGAAGCTCCTCGCCGAGACCGCGGGCTCGGAGGTCCTGGAAGGTCTGATCCAGCGCAGGCAGAAGCCCGACACCGCGACCTACATCGGCTCCGGCAAGGCGCAGGAGCTCGCCGACATCGTCTCCGCCACCGGTGCCGACACCGTGGTCTGCGACGGAGAGCTGAGCCCCGGCCAGCTCCGCCAGCTTGAGGAGATCGTCAAGGTCAAGGTCATCGACCGGACCATGTTGATCCTCGACATCTTCGCCCAGCACGCCAAGAGCCGCGAGGGCAAGGCGCAGGTCGAGCTCGCGCAGCTCAACTACCTGCTGCCGCGCCTGCGAGGCTGGGGTGGAAACCTGTCACGCCAGGTCGGCGGTCGCGCCGCGGGCGGCGTCGGCATGGGAGGCCGCGGACCCGGTGAGACCAAGATCGAGCTGGACCGCCGCCGGATCCGCGAGCGGATGGCCAAGCTGCGCCGCCAGATCGGCGAGATGACCACCGCCCGCGTGACCAAGCGCTCGCGGCGCCTGCAGCGCGAGGTTCCCGCCGTGGCCATCGCCGGATACACCAACGCGGGCAAGTCCTCGCTGCTGAACCGGCTGACCGGCGCGGGGGTGCTGGTCGAGGACGCCCTGTTCGCCACGCTCGATCCGACGGTCCGTAAGGCGCACACGCCCGACGGCCGCCTGTTCACGCTCGCCGACACCGTCGGATTCGTCCGGCACCTGCCGCACCAGCTCGTCGAGGCGTTCCGCTCCACGCTGGAGGAGGTCGGCGACGCCGACCTGATCCTGCACGTGGTCGACGGCTCGCACCCCGACCCCGAGTCGCAGCTCGCCGCGGTACGCGAGGTGATCGGCGACATCGAGGGCGCCCGCGACATCCCCGAGATCGTGGTCGTGAACAAGGCCGACGCCGCCGACCCGGTGGTGCTGGCCCAGCTGACCGCGAAGGAGAAGCACACCGTCGTGGTCTCGGCCCGCACCGGCGCCGGACTCGACGAGCTGAGGGCCGTGATCGAGCGGGAGCTGCCCCGCTTCGACCAGGAGGTCAGGCTTCTCGTGCCGTACGAGCGCGGTGACCTGATCTCCAGGGCGCACAAGGAGGGCGAGGTCCTCGGCGTCGAGCACACCGGAGACGGCACGGTGCTGCACGCCAGGGTCCTGCCCGGCCTCTTCGCCGAGCTGGAGAAGACCGCCAAACCGGTCGAGACCGCAGTCTGACCCGCCGGTGCGCCGTACCGTCCTCTTGTGGCGGTACGGCGCATCTAGCACATCCGGACGCGTCCGCCGCCTCCCGGACGTCGTTCAGCGCTTCTCGCGCCGGAACATCACCAGCGCCACGTCGTCCTCCCTGGCGCCGAACCGCTCGATCAGCCGGTCGCAGAAGGCCTCCTGGTCTCCCTCCAGGCTCTCCGCCAGGTGCCGTACGATCTCCAGGCTCTCGTCGAGCAGCTTGTCGCGATCCTCGATGAGCCCGTCGGTGAACAGCAGCACCGAGGCTCCCTCGGGGATGTTCACCCGGTCGACCCGGTAGGTCTCCTCGGCCACCCCAAGCAGGAGGTTGCCCAGAGCGTGGTAGCGGGCGTGGCCGTCGGCGATGACGAGAGGCGGGATGTGCCCCGCGTTCGAGATCTCCATCTCCCCGGTCACCGGATCGATCAGGAACAGGGCGACGGTGGCGGTCATGCCGGGGTGGTAGCGCCGCAGCACGTTGTTGAGCAGCGCCATCGACGCGCCGAGGTCCTGGGCGCCGATGACGGAGGCACGCAGCGCGTGGCGCAACTCCGCCATGACGGTGGCGGCGAGCAGCGAGTGCCCCTGGACGTCGCCGATGGCGATGAGCACCCGGTGGTCCATCCGCAGGACCTCGTAGAAGTCGCCGCCGACCTCGACGTTGTCGACCGCGGGCTGGTACCGCCAGCTGATCGCGATTCCGGGGATCTCGGGGATCCGCGCCGGCAGCAGGCTGCGCTGCAGGGTGAGGGCGATCGCGTGCTCCTCGGCGTACGCCCGCAGCGCGTCCACGGCGAGGGCGAGGGCCTGGCCGAGCTGGCGCAGCACGTTGGACTCGTCGGGGTCGAGCGGCGGCGTCTCCACCACCCCGAGATAGACGGGGGGCCTGCCCAGCTTGGTGCGGCAGATCACCGCCGAGACGGCACCGTCGAGCGTCGCGTCGGGCATCAACTTCATCCACTCGGCGGCCGGCACCGTGAGGACCTGGGTGCCCGCGGCGGCACCCAGGGACATCGCGCTCAGCCTGGGCAGCGTGTCCGGCGCCGCGACCTTGGCCTGGGCGACGTTCTCCGAAGGAGTCGCGGCGAACCTGCGGGTCCGGCCGTCGGGGGGCAGGGCGAGCGCGCCCGCGTGCCGTCCCAGGATCCGTGAGGTTCCCTCGACGGCCGTGGCGAGGAGCTCGTCGAACGTCTCGGCGGAGTTCATGGAGAGCGTGACCTCGGTGAGGGCGGCGAGTCGTCCGGCCATCAGCTCGGCCCGCTGCCGGGCACGGTAGTAGCGCAGCGTGGCCTCGACCGTCGCGGCGAACTCGTCCGGCTCTACCGGCTCCGCCAGGTAGGCGTCCGCCCCGCGTTCGAGCCCCTGTGCCCGGTCGGCGGGGGCGATCGCGGCCCCGGAGATCTGGATGACCGGGATGGAGGATGTCGCCGGATCCGCCTTGATCTGCTCGCAGACCTCGTAGCCGCTGATGTCGGGCAGCCGTACGTCCAGGACGACGAGGTCGGGGAGGAGCTCCCGCACCTTGGCGAGTGCCTCCATGCCGCCGGTGGCCTGCACGACCTGGTGACCCGAGCGCCGCAACCAGCTCGACAGGATGTACAGCTTGGTCGGGGTGTCGTCCACGACCAGTACGGTCGCCTCCTTCCTCGCGGTTTTCCTAGTCATCGACGTGTCCCAGGGCGCTCTCGATCGCCTCCAGCAGGGTGTCGCGGCGGAGGCCGTGCTTGGGGACCATCATGTGCGCCCTCTCGGGGACCTGGCGCGCCGTGGCGACGGTCACGACGATCACCGGCACCTTGCGCAACCGCTCGTCGTCGGACATCCGCAGCATCAGCGCGGTGCCGTCGAGCCGGGGCATCAGCAGGTCCACCAGGGCGACGTCGGGTGGATTCTCCTCCATCATCTCCAGGGCTCTCAGGCCGTCGGAGGCCTCGTCGATGTGGGCGGCGAATCCGGTAAGCATCCGGCGCACGACGGCGCGGAACTCCTCGTCGTCGTCCACGACGAGCAACCGGTCGACCACGGGGGCCCCGTCGTGCCGGTAGGGCAGCCTCAGGGTGGCCGTGGTGCCGGAGCCCGCGACGCTGGTCAGGTGCAGCCCGCCGCCCATTGCCTCGGCCAGCCGACGCGCGTACGGCAGGCCGAGCCCGGTCCCTTTGCTCCGCACCTGGATCGGTCCGGGAACCTGGAAGAACTCCTCGAAGACGCGCTCCAGATACTCCTCGGGCACGCCTATTCCCGTGTCGGTCACGGTGAAGACCAGATCCTGGGTGGTCTCGTCCAGCCTCGCCTCCAGCTTGACCTCACCCTGCTCGGTGAACTTCAGTCCGTTGGTGAGCAGGTTGCGCAGGATCCGGGTGAGCATCACCTCGTCCACCAGCATCTCCACCGGTGCCTGCGAGACCTCCACGGTGAGCCGCACCCCGTCGTGGCCGGTGGTGGGGCGCAACGTCATGCGCAGCCGTTCGGCCAGGGCCGTCAGATCGACCATGGAGGGCTGAGGGTCGAGCCTGCCCGCCTCGGCCTTCGCCATGTCGAGCAACTCGCTCACCAGCGACAGGAGCGTCTCCGCGGAGGAACCGATGAGGTTGATCTGGTGGAGCTGCTCGTCGGCGAGGGGGTCCCCGCCGGGGCCCACCAGGAGGCGGACCAGGCCGATGATCGAGTTGAGGGGGGTGCGCAGCTCGTGGCTGACGGTGGCCCAGAACCTGTTCTTCGCGTCGCTCGCCGCCCGGAGCTGCGCGGACTTCTCGTCCAGCTCCGCGTAGAGCGCCACGACGCCGCGGTTGGTCTCCTCCAACTCCTCCGACAGCTGGTTGTAGAGCGCGAGCACTCCCTGGTTGGTCTCCTGCAGTTCGGTGTTGAGCTGCAGGACCTCCTCCAGGGTCTCGGCGAGCTCGCGGTTCTGCCTGCGCAGCTCGTCGAGGGCCGTCGTGGGCGCGACCGCGGCGAGCTTGGCGCGGATCTCCTCCGCCGAAAATCTCGGCTTGCGGCCCTGCGGGAGCCGTTTGACCATACTTATTCTTCCCTCGGCGGAATCGAGCTCGATGCGGTCGACGAGACGCCCCGCCAGGGTCATGCCGTCGGAAGGACGGAAGTCGGCCTTCGAGAAGTCGATCGCGATGCGCAGGGCGTCCCGCTCCAGCCGGAAGGCGACGAAGGTGTCGCTCCCCGCCTCCACGAGTTCTCTGCCGATCTCGCTCAGCGCGGTGGCCACCCGGATCTGGTCCTGGGTCTCCATCCCGACGTTCTCCGCCACCTCACGGCCCAGCTTGCGCATGGCGAAGACATCCTGGTCGTCCCGGACATGGATCTGGATCAGCTCGTCCCCGGTCATGTGCCCGGCCTGACGGCGACCACGCAGGCGTCGTCCCTGCGGGTCCCGGCCTCACGCAGCAGCGTGCCGGCGACGACGGAGGGAAGGCGTGTGACAAGACCCGGATAGGAGGTGATGTTCCACCGCTCGGACAGACCGTCGGAGTGGAGCAGGACGACGCTGTGCGGTGGCAGGGCGTACTCGTACTGGCGCAGTGTCCTGGCCTTGTGACCGGCGATGCCGGGAACCGAGATCATCCCCTGACGGCCGTCGTTGTGGGCGATCCACGCGGAGACGTTGCCGAGGCCGGCGAAGCTCACCGTGCCGGCGGTGCCGTCGACGCGGGCCACGGCGACCGCGCCGCCCCTGGTGTGGCCGAGACCGGTGTGGATGCGCTCCAGGGCGGTGACCGGAGCGAGGTCGGCGTGCCGCAGGAACAGCCGTGCCGCCTCCTGGGAGGCATGGGCGGCCGCGGGGCCGTGGCCGAGGCCGTCACAGAGCATCACGGTCGTCACGGCGCCCTCATCGGTGATCACGAACGCGTCGCCGCAGACGGTCTCGTCGCCGATCGGGCGGGTGAGGCCGCTCACCCGGCACCGGGGCCGCGGGGCGCCCTGCGCGACGAAGTACATACCGAGCACGGTGCCCCGGCCGGGCATGGAGTGAACCTCGTATCCACTCGCCATCCTGGCGATGCCCCCCAGGCCGATGCCGAGGGTGCCGGTGGTGGAGTAGCCGTCGCGCAGGGCGCGGGAGACGTCCCGCATTCCCGGCCCCTGGTCGATCGCGAGGACCTCCACCGCCGAGTCCAGTTCCAGATGGGGGCGAATCAGCATGACCCCGTTGGTCGCGTGCTTGACCAGGTTCGAGGCGGCCTCGCTCACCGCGACGGCGACCCGTCCGCTGTCCTCCTCGCTGAATCCCCGCGCCTCGGCGAGTGTCACGGCGGTGCGGCGGAGGGCGCCGATCGCGCTGGCGTCCTCGGCCCTTACCCAGTTGTCACGCTGTGAGTGGATCAGCGCGCCCATTTCGTCACCGTGATCAACGTTCCCTCACCGGGAGTCGATTCGAGGTCGAACTCGTCGACCAGGCGACGCGAACCACTGAGGCCGAGCCCCAGGCCTCCGCCGGTGGTCCACCCGTCGGTCAGTGCCTGCTCGATGTCCGAGATGCCGGGGCCGTTGTCGCTGAAGACCATCCGCAGGCCCCGCCGCATGCCCTTGTGGACGACCTCGACCCGTACCTGCCCGCCTCCCGCGTAGACCAGGGCGTTGCGGGCCAGCTCACTGGCCGCGGTCACCACCTTGGTCTGGTCGACCAGGGAGAGGCCCACGTCCACCGCGACGGTCCTGACGTGCTGGCGGACCAGCACGACATCGCCGTTGACGTTGATGGGCAGTTCCTTCGCGGTCGTCACCGGGAGGCCTCGAAGTGCTGGGATTCTTCGATCTGGTTCAGCAGGGCGACGCCCTTCTCGAGGTTGAGCGCCGTGCGTACGCCGCCGAGGGAGAGGCCGAGCTCGACGAGGGTGATCGCCACCGCCGGTCGCATGCCGACGACGATCGTCTCGGCGTCGAGCATGCGGGAGATCGCCGCGATGGTGGCGAGCATCCGGCCGATGAAGGAGTCGACGATCTCCACGGCGGTGATGTCGATGATCACCCCTCGTGCTCCGGTCTCGACGACCTTCTCCGACAGGTCCTCCTGCAGGGCGAGCACGCTCATGTCCTGCAGGTCGATCTGGATGGAGACGATCAGGATGTCGCCGAGTTTGAGGATGGGAACGCGATCCATCAGCCCTCCACCGTCCGCACGGCGATGCGGGACGCCCCGCCCTTGACGAATTTGACGCCGCTCGCCCGCAGCGTGTGGGCCAGCGCGTCGGCGAGGGTGGCCTTGGTCACGATGTCACCGAACTCGATGCCCAGGGTGACGATGGTGTGGGCGATCTGCGGGCGGATACCGGAGATCACGCACTCGGCACCCATCAGCCGGGCCGCCACCACGGTCTTGAGCAGGTGCTGGGCGACCTCGGTGTCGACGGCGGGGACCCCCGTGATGTCGATGACCGCGTGCTCGGAGCCGGTGTCGACGAGCGTCTGGAGCAGCTTCTCCATCACGACCTGGGTCCTGGCGGAGTCGAGCGTGCCGACCAGCGGCACCGCGACGATGCCCTCCCAGAGCTTGACCACCGGGGTGGACAGCTCCAGCAGTTGCTCCGCCTGGTCAATGATGATCTTCTCCCTGGCCGCCGCGTAGCTCTCCATGGTGAAGAGGCCGAGGTCGTCGATTACCCGGGAGAACCAGATGAAACCACGAATGGCCTCGGGGGAACCGTCATCCTCGACGACCTCGTAGAGGGCCTCCTTCAGACCGAAGACCAGGGTCGCGGTCTCGGTCGGGGTGAACCCCTGGCGGGCACGGTCCCGGGAGAGTTCGGAGAGCAGGCCGCGCAGGTCACTGAGGTCTCCGGAGTCCCCGAAGGACTGACGCAGCGCCTGGGAGAGCTCGCGCAACTGATCGGCGAGCTTTCCGCTCTCCGCATGGTCCCCGATGGACGAACGGGCGATCTCAAGCCAGCGCTTGAAGACGCGTGCCTCGTGCTCCTGGAAAAGTTCTTCGATGCGACGCCGACCGGCGTCCGCGTGGACGGACAAGGCAACTCCCATGCGTACGACCTGAAGACAACTCGCACGAAAGGCTACATGGAACGTCCTGCTTACGACCTTTTTTGGGGGTTTGGTGGGCCGCTTGTGGTCAGATCTTCGAGGGAGAGCGACCAGGTTGGACGGCCTGTGCGTTGTATCACATCGCGCGGTCCCGAGAGGTCCTCGGACGTCATCCTGGGGCGTGTGCCCATCGAGGGCGGGGGGCGTGCCCACCGGGAGCGTTGGAGGCGAGGGTGTCGGAGCTCGCGGGTGACCGTGGGATCGCCGTCACGCCGCGGTGCAGGCCCGCGGGCAGGTGGGGCGGGTCGCCGGAAGGGCGCGGTTTGAGTCTTTCGAGTTCCAATCTAGAGTGGTGGCGAACCGCGTTTCAATGGCAGAACTTGCGCCCGACGGCCTGCGGTGGCTGCACTGTGAGAGTGCGAAAACGTACAAAAGCCTCAAAAGTTGCAGTGGTCGCCCAAGGTTTAGATTGCTACCATAAGGCAAATCTAGCGAGATGTTATGACGCAAGTTGCTCTGGTGACTACTGTTACGAGCGATGAAGAAGTAGTCTGAGCTGTGGAAAGTTGTTCGACGCCACGCGTGACCGTCGAGCCGGCGGGTGAGGTGCGGTCGCGGAGGGGCGGCGTTCTTCCCAATTAGCCTGTACAGCGGGCCGACTTGTGAAATAACGTAACTGAACTGAAATCGCCCGATCATGATCCCGGCGATACTGTCGCCGCACAACAGACACGCGGATGAGAGCAGGAGACCCCCGATGCCGTCCGGACTCACAGCGGGCTCGAAGGGTGCGGTGCTCGGCGCCGCGCGGAGCGGCCCGCCCCGTCCGGGTGCGGTCCTCCTCCAGGTGTCTTCCCCTGAACACAAGGCGGTGATGCGATGACGGTCCGCCTCCTGACCAACATCGGCCGGCTCTGGACCGGAAACGACGTGTTCAGCAACGCGGCGATTCTCGTCCACAACGACCGGATCGCCTGGGTCGGTCGCGCCGCGGATCTTCCGCAGAGCGTGCCCGGTGTCGTCGACGACATCGTCGACGTCGACCACGTCGAGAACCTGGGCGGCGCGCTGGTCACCCCCGGTCTGATCGACGCGCACACCCACCCGGTCTACGCGGGAAACCGCTACGCCGAGATGGCGATGCGCTCCAGCGGTTCCACCCCCTCCGCGATCACCGCGGCGGGCGGCGGCATCGGCTCCACCGTGACGGTCACCCGAGGCACCGACCCCTGGACGCTCTGCAACGGCGTCCGTGAGCGACTCCGTGAATGGCTGCTCAGCGGCACCACCACCATCGAGGCCAAGACCGGCTATCACCTCACCCGTGACGGTGAGCTGGCCGACGTGCGGCTCCTGCGCGAGCTGGAGAAAGAGCCGATGATGCCGCGGGTCCACGTGACCTTCATGGCCGCGCACGTCGTCCCGCCCGAATACTTCGGCCGCCAGCGCGACTACGTCGAGGCGGTGGGTTCCTGGTGCGCCGACGCCGCCGCGGCGGGAGCCGACGGTGTCGACGTCTACTGCGACGAGGGCCACTTCACCGCGGAGGAGGCCCGCTGGGTCCTCGCCTCCGGGCGCAACGTCGGCCTGCTGCCGCGCGTGCACGCCGGCGCCTACAGCCGACGCGGCGCCGTTCAGCTCGCCGCCGAACTCGGTTGCGCCTCCGCCGACCTGCTCCACCACACCACCGACGAGGACATCGCGATCCTGGCCCGCTACGGTGTCCCCGCCGTGGTCTGCCCCGGGACCGCCCTCCAGCGTGGCAGCCTGCCCCCGGTCCGCCGGATGCTCGCCCAGGGGGTCACCGTGGCTCTCGGCAGTGACCACAATCCGGGCCACTGCGGCATCACCTCGATGTCCCTGGTCATCAGCCTCGCCGTCGCGGCCTTCGGCATGAGTGTCGGCGACGCCCTCCGAGCCGCCACCCTCGGTGGCGCCACGGTCCTCGGCGCTCCCGACCGCGGTGTCCTCGCTCCCGGACGCCTGGCCGACATCGTCCAGTGGGACGCCGACCACGAGGGCGCCTTCGCCTGGTCCTTCGGCCTCAAGCCTCGCCGGGTCTGGCGCGGCGGCACCCCCGTCCAGTAGAGCCCTCCCTCCTCCGGCGGGTCCGCACTCGAAACCCTCACCCGCCGGGTCCCTCCTGGGCATCGACCCCGTCTCCTTCGCGTGATCTCCTCCACGTAGCCTCTGGACATGCCCGCACCGGTCGCCGTCATCACGGACTCCACCGCCTACCTCCCGCAGGAGGAGGTCTCCCGCCTGGGAGTCGTCGTGGTGCCCCTCCAGGTGGTCGTCGGCGGCAGGTCGTTCGACGACATGGCGTGGACCGACGGCGCGGGCGGCGAGGACGTGCTGGGGGAACGAGGCCGGGTGACGACCTCCAGGCCCGCCCCACGACGTTTCACCGATGTCTACCGCGAAGCGGCGGCCCGGGGCGCGAGCGGTATCGTCTCCGTCCACCTGTCGGCGGAGTTGTCCGGTACGGTCGAGGCCGCCCGCGCGGGAGCCGAGGACTCTCCCGTTCCCGTCGACGTCGTCGACAGCAGGTCCATCGCCATGGGTCTCGGATTCCCCGTCCTCGCGGCCGCGAGCGCCGCCGCGCGGGGCGCGCCCCGGACAGAGGTGGCGGACGTCGCCCGTCGCCGGGCGGAGTCGGCCCGCAGCCTCTTCTACGTCGACACCCTGGAGCATCTCCGCAGGGGAGGCCGGATCGGCGCCGCGGAGACCCTCCTCGGCTCGGCGCTGATGATCAAACCGATCCTGCACATATCCGGCGGGATGATCGTCCCGTTGGAGAAGGTCCGTACGGCGAGTCGTGCCATCTCCCGCCTCGAAGACCTCGCGGTCGAGGCCGCGGGCACGGGCCCGGTGGAGATCGCCGTCCAGCATCTCGGCGCACGGTCCCGCGCGGAAGCCCTGGCCGCACGCCTGCAGGGACGTATTTCCGCACTCACCGAGGTCGTCGTCGTCGAGGTCGGCTCGGTCATCGGCGCCCATGTCGGCCCCGGCATGCTGGGCATCACCGTCTCCTCTCGTGAGCCTCTGACGTCTTCGGGGCCCTGACGTCTCCGATTCGGAGCCGACGTCTCCGAATTCGTGACAGCGACAGCGGGGACACACGGGACACCCGCGGATGTCTCGCGCCCGTGACTCTCTGCGCTCGCACCTCTCTGCGCTCGCAGGTCTCCGGGCCTTCGGTGTCCCACACGCCGATCAGATGACCGGCGTCCACCCCCTCTGTCGCGCGATCTTCCGGTTATCCACAGAACCAGATTCGGTGAAAGTTCGCTCGCCGCCGCCACCGTAACGTCCTGCGGGTGCGGACCACAGGCCAGAACATCGAGCGGTTCCGAGCCGAGTCGCGGCTGAGGATCCTGACGGGGTGCGAATCATCCGCCCCCGACCCCCTGCTCTCGCCACGCCGTCCGGGCGGCATACCGCGCCGGGGCCGGCACGCTCGGCCCGGCGTTCATGACGGGATGGAGGATGTCGTCCACGACAGCCCCGCCTCGCGCTTGCGTTCGGCACCGATCCCCCCGTCCTTCGAGGCGCTTCGCAAGGTCGTGGCCATCCAGAGCCCCGCGCTCGTGCCCGGCCGTCCCGGGCCGCGTCTCCTGCTGCTTGTCGCCCTGATCGCCCTCGTCATGGGAGGCGTGTACGCCTGGCGGTCCCAACCGGAGCCCGAGCCCCTGGCACCACCTGTGCCGGTCTCCGGGCCACCGCTGTCGGCGCCCGCCATCGCTCCACGTCGGCAGTCCGCGCCGCTCACCGGACTCACCGTTCACGTGACGGGTAAGGTCCGGCGTCCCGGAGTGCTCACGTTGCCGGACGGTTCCCGGGTCGCCGACGCGGTCAAGGCAGCCGGGGGCATCCGTGGGGCGGCCGCCACGGGATCCCTCAACCTCGCGCGCAGGCTCGTCGACGGCGAACAGATCGTCGTCGGACCCTCCGGCGCGGCCGTCGTCGCGGCGGCGCCCAACCCGGTGAATCCCGTGGATCCCGCCACCGCCGTCGTCGACCTCAACACGGCCACCCCCGAGCAGCTTGAGCGGTTACCGGGCGTTGGTGAGGTGCTCGCCCGGCGCATCGCCGAATATCGCGACGCCCACGGTGGTTTCCGCACCGTCGAGGAGCTTCGCGACGTGAGCGGGATAGGCGACCGTAAGTACGCCGAGATGCGCGACAAGGTCCGTGTCTGACGCGCCGACGGCGAGGGAGGTCGTGACACGGCTCGTCACGGTCATCACGGCAGCCGGCTCCGGTGGCCCTCCTCGCCGCGATGTCGCCGCTCTTCGGAGTCTCGGGGGAGCGTGCGGACCGGAGGAGTCCATCGGCTCCGGCGGTCCCCGATGGTCCGCCGACCCCGGTCATTCCCGAGGTGCGGCAGGCTCGGGCGGGCAGGGAGGCCCGGAGGGTTCCGGCAAGGGGAGGCGCGCACATGCCGCTCAGCTGGTGCTGCCGGCGGCGGCCTCATGGATCACCGCCCTCGTCCTGCTGGGCTGCTCGGCTGTGACCGGTGCCGTGACGGCCGGTCTCATGGCCGCAGGTGCCCTGGCGATGGCCGTCCTGACCCGGCCACCGGGAGTGGCGGGCCGACGAAACGCGATGATCGCGGTCCTTGGGTGCGCGGCCGCGGTGGCGGGATCGGTGGCCTTCCGGGTGCACGCGGTCGGTACGGGGCCGGTCGCCGAGCTCGCGGGAGGAAACGCCCTGGCGGTGGCCGAGGTGGTGGTGACCGACGACCCGCGGGAGACGGGCAGGAGGGGAGGGCCTTCCCTCCGGGAGAGCTTCGTGGTGCCCGCCAGGGTCGAGTCGGTCGGTACGGGAGCGGGCAGGGTGGTGCTGCGGGCTCCGGTGGTGCTGTTCGTCTCGGGCGCCGAGTGGCGCTTCCTGCTGCCCAGCCAGCGAGTGGAGGTCACCGGTCGCTTCGGCCGGGCCGGCCCCGGAGAGTTGCTCGCGGCGGTGGTGCTGGTCAGAGGGGCACCGCGAGTGTTGAGCGGGCCGTCCTGGGAGCAGCGCGCGGCCGGGGCACTCAGGTCGGGATTGCGGGAGGCGGCCGACGTGTTGCCTCCGGCGCAGCGCGGACTGCTGCCCGGCCTGGTGGTCGGTGACGTGTCCCGGATGGACGAGCAGGTCAAGGCCGACTTCAAGGCGGCAGGCCTCAGCCATCTGCTCGCGGTCTCCGGCGCGAACCTCGCCGTCGTGGCGGGGGCGGCGGTCGCGCTGGCCAGAATGGCCGGGCTGCCCCTCGCGGCGCGGGCGGTGCTGGCGATGTCGGCCATGGTCGCCTTCGCGGTCGTCGCCCGGCCCTCGCCGAGCGTGCTCAGGGCACTCCTGATGGGTGGAGTCGCCGCCCTCGCCCTCGGCACGGGCCGCTCGCGTGACGGTGTCGCCGCCCTGTCGGTGACGGTCCTGGGGTTGATCTTCTTCGTTCCCGGTCTCGCGCGTTCCTACGGTTTCGCCCTGTCGGTCGCGGCCACCGCGGGCATCCTGGTCCTCGCTCCCGGCTGGCGCGACCGGCTCTCGGCCCGCATGCCCCGATGGCTCGCGGAGGCGACCGCGGTGGCCGCCGCGGCTCAGGCCGCTGTGACCCCCGTCCTGGTCCTGATGTCGGGGCAGCTCGCGCCGGTGGCGATTCCCGCCAACCTGCTCGCGGGACCGGCCGTCGCCCCCGCCACCCTGCTCGGCTTCGTGGTGGCCTTGATCGCCCCGCTGCACATGGGGCTCGCCCAGTTGCTGGTCCGGCCGGCGGGGCTGGCCACCGGATGGATCATCGAGGTGGCCGCGCACGCCGCCGGACTCCCGCTGGGCGTGATCCCGTGGCCGGGCGGCGTCACCGGCCTGCTCCTGCTGGCCGCCGCCGTCCCGCTCGCGGTGCTGGTGCTGCGACACCGGCGGTCACGCCTGATCGCCCTCGCGGCACTGGCCGGGCTGGTTCTCGCCGTGACGGTGGCCGTGCCGATCGTGGCACGCTGGCCGCCTCGCGGATGGTTGCTCCTGGCCTGTGACGTCGGTCAGGGAGACGCGTTGCTCGTCGCGGCGGGACCGGGGCGGGCCGTGGTGGTGGACGCGGGCCCCGACCCGGTGCGGATGGACCGCTGCCTGCGCTCCATGGGGATCAAAGAGGTGCCGCTGGTCATTCTCACCCATCCGCATCTCGACCATGTGGGAGGGCTCGACGGGGTCTTTCGCGGACGCGTCGTGGGGGCGGTGGTGGTGACCCCACACGATGCCGGAGGGCACGAGGGGAGGAGGCTGAGCGACGCCCTCGCCCGTCGCCATGTGGTCGAGTGGGCGGCGAGGCCCGGTGTGAGCTGGTGTTTCGGGCCTTCCGAACTCACCGTCATCGGCCCGGCGGCCGAAGCGCCCCCGCCCGGCGCGGGGGAGGGGGCGGCCGTCAACAACGCGAGCGTTGTGGTGCACGTCCGCTGGGCCGCGGGGGCGGCCCTGCTCAGCGGCGACATCGAGACCGAGGCCCAGGCGGAGTTGCTCCGGCGCGGTCTGCCGTCCGCCGAGATCCTCAAGGTTCCGCACCACGGATCGGGCAGGCACGACCCGGGCTTCCTCGCCGCCTCCGGTGTCCGCGCCGCTCTGATCAGCGTGGGGGCGGACAACGGCTACGGCCACCCCGCCCCGTCGACCCTGGCCGCGCTGCGCCGACTCGGCGCCCGCGTCTACCGAACGGATCTGTCGGGAGACCTCGCCGTGGTGGTCCGCGAGGGGGCTCTGGCCGTCATCGCGAGGGGGGCGGAGACTCGTTCGCGGGCGGCTCGGGGCGTCCGGGCCGAGGTGGGCAGGCTTCCGGGTCCGGTCGCGCCGGTGCGGATCAGTTCCCGCTCCCGGCCTGGCGGCGGAACTCGGTGTCCACATCGGCGGCGTAGACCGACCGGCTGCAGCGCGCGCAACGGTACATGATCGGGCCCTCGTCGAGGGATGTTCCGCAGCGAGGGCAGGCGTGCCGGCGAATGGTGGAGTTTGTCATGGTTCTCACCTCCTCTGGTGTTTCCCAGGGTGCCCGGTGGCACCTGCATTTCGATTGCGAACGGCTTGCCGACGGCCCAGCCGGTCACCGGGACGTGGCATGCTGCTCGACATGGCGGCAATCGATCCGGCACCTGTGATCCTCATCCTCGGCGACGAGGAACTCCTGGCCGACCGCGCGGTGAGCGAGGTGACCTCGGCGGCGAAGGCGGCCGATCCGACCGCCGAGGTGCACGACCTCCCCGGCTCGAAGATGGAGCTCGGGGAGCTCACCCGCATGACGTCGCCCTCGCTGTTCGGCGAGAGGTCCGTGGTGGTCGTCCGCTCGGCCCAGGACCTCGGCAAGGACGTCATCGCCGAGGTCGTCTCCTACGCGGCACACCCGGCGGACGAGACCGTGCTCGTCCTCGTCCATCCGGGAGGAGTGAAGGGCAAGGCCCTGGTCGACGGGGTCAAGAAGGCCGGTGCCCAGGTGGTCTCCGTCACCAAGGTGACCAAACCGGCCGAGCGTCTCGCGTTCGTCAAGGCGGAGCTGAAGCGGGCCGGGCGCACCATCGGGGCCGACGCCGCCTCCGCCCTCCTCGACGCCGTGGGCAACGACCTGCGCGAGCTGGCCGCCGCGTGCAGCCAGCTCGCCTTCGACACCCCCGGCAAGACGATCGACGAGGCCGCCGTCGCGCGCTACCACCGGGGCAGGGCCGAGGTGAGCGGTTTCACCGTGGCGGACTCGGCGGTCGAGGGGCGGCTGGGCGATGCCCTGGAGCAGCTGCGCTGGGCGCTCTCGACCGGTACGGCCCCGGTCCTGCTGGTGAGCGCGCTCGCCGGGGGCCTGCGCTCGCTGGCCAAGGTGGGAGGCGCTCCCCGCAATCTCCGGGGTGGTCAGCTCGCCAGCCATCTCGGCATGCCGCCCTGGAAGATCGACCGGGTCCAGCGGCAGCTGAACGGCTGGGGGCCCGAAGGGCTCGCCCGTGCCATCCAGGCGGCCGCCACAGCCGATGCGCAGGTGAAGGGCGGCGGGGCCGACCCCGCGTACGCGCTGGAGCACATGGTCCAGACCGTGGTCGCCAGTCGCACGGGGCGTTAGGCGGATACGGGGGAGAGGAGCCCCTCACGGGACCGCCGGGAACCGAAGCCGCCGGGGCGGGACGGCGGGAAACGCAGAAACGCCGCATCCCAAAGGGATGCGGCGTTCGCGGAACCTGGGACTACTTGGCGGCCGACAGGGCGGCGGTGCGCTGGGCGATCGCCGACTTGCGGTTGGCGGCCTGGTTCTTGTGGATCACGCCCTTGCTGGCAGCCTTGTCCAGCTGGCGGGAGGCGGCGCGCTGCAGCGCGACAGCCTCTTCGACGTTACCCTGGTCGGCGGCCTCGCGGAACTTGCGGATGGCCGTCTTCAGGGAAGACTTGACAGCCTTGTTGCGCAGCCGGGCCTTCTCGTTCTGCCGGTTGCGCTTGATCTGGGACTTGATGTTCGCCACGAAGAAGCCTCGGTGAATGTCGTTGGATGGGGCGCGCGGGCAGAGAGGGCGCGCCACACGCAGTTGACTAGGCTACCAACTGCCGTGGTCGACACTCAAATCGACAGGCCGGGCAGAGGGATGCCTGATCAGTCTAGCGTGTGGTCCCGATGGCTCGGGCCGGAATCCTCATGGCTTGAACCAGAACTTCTCGTACTCCGCCCAGTCCTCCTTGGTGGCGGCGAAGTCGACGTAGAGCGCCAGGCCGAACCGTTCGCGCGGCTTGCCGTACGAGGTCAGCGCCAGCCGGGCGCCCGTCGCCGCCTTCTCGACGCTCTCGGCCTCGTCGGCCCAGGAGACACCGTGGTCGTGATAGGCCGGGGCGCCGATCAGCACCGTCTTCTCCTCGGGGACGATCTCCAGCGCGAGCGAGGTCTGCCGTACGACGTAGCCGCCGTAGACGGTGGGGAAGGGGAGGTAGGAGTCGTAGGTCATGATCGCCACCTGGTCGGTGAGCTTCGCGACCTCGCGGAAGTAGGCGGGCGACCAGTACTTGTCGTGGCCGAGGGCCGCGCGGACGGCCGGCCGGACGAGCGGGAACGGCTCGATCTGCGGGGTCGAGGTGGAGAGCAGGCCGTCGCCCACGATCGCCCGGGTCTGGGTGAGCAGGTCGAGGAAGTCGGTGTCGCCGTCGCCGATCGGCTCGAAGTTGTAGTGGACGCCGTCGAAGCCGAGCTCCGTGATCGCACGGGCCCCCTCCAGCACGCGCTGCCTGGAGGCGGCGTCGTCGAGATCCAGGACGCCGTCGACCTTCTGGCCGAGCCAGGCGGACACCCTGACCTTGGGGAGTTCCTCGCGCCACCACTTCAGGAAGTCGGCCGCCTTCGGATACGCGCCGGCGGGCAGTGTCCCGTCCGAGTCGAACGGGCCGGAATGGACGTACACGTCCTTGATCCCGGTCTTTCGCAGCCGGGCGGCGAGGGTCCGCACGTCGTCGGCCGTCTTGCGGCCGTCGACCCACGCGTGGCCCAGCCACAGGGCGTCGTGGCCGGTCGTCTTCGCCCATGGGGCGGGTGTCCCGGTAAACTGCAGGGTGAGGATGGCCACGGCCACCCCTGGAAGCGCGAGGAGCAGGGCCGCCACCGTAGCGAGGAACCGCAGGCCGCGCCGTGCTCTGGTCCGGGCAATCACCCGGACATGTCACCATGGAAGACGGCTGGCATGCCAGCCGTATGATCGTCATCAATCTGTTGAAACGGATCCCGGTGCGCATTCAGCCTGGCCAGACCGACCCCGCTGTGCTCCGCAACTTCTGCATCATCGCGCATATCGACCATGGCAAGTCGACGCTCGCCGATCGCATGCTGCAGATCACCGGAGTGGTCGACGACCGTTCCATGCGTGCCCAGTATCTCGACCGCATGGACATCGAGCGCGAGCGCGGCATCACGATCAAGTCGCAGGCGGTCAGGCTTCCCTGGAAGGTCGGCGACACCGACTACGTCCTCAACATGATCGACACCCCCGGGCACGTCGACTTCACCTACGAGGTCTCCCGGTCGCTCCAGGCGTGCGAGGGCGCGATCCTGCTGGTCGACGCCGCGCAGGGCATCGAGGCGCAGACGCTGGCCAATCTCTACCTGGCGATGAACAACGACATGACGATCATCCCGGTGCTCAACAAGATCGACCTGCCCGCCGCCCAGCCGGAGAAGTACGCCGCGGAGATCGCCCACCTCATCGGCTGCGAGCCGGAGGACGTGCTGAGGGTCTCCGGCAAGACCGGCGTCGGCGTCCGCGAGCTGCTGGACCACGTGGTCTCGAACGTTCCGGCCCCGGTCGGCGACGCCGACGCGCCCGCCCGTGCGCTGATCTTCGACTCGGTGTACGACACCTACCGCGGCGTGATCACGTACGTCCGGGTGATGGACGGCCACCTGGGCAAGCGTGAGCGCATCCTGATGATGTCCACCACCGCGGCGCACGAGACGCTGGAGATCGGTGTCATCTCGCCCGAGCCGAAGATCGCCGACAAGGGGCTGGGCGTCGGCGAGGTGGGTTACCTGATCACCGGGGTGAAGGACGTCCGCCAGTCGCGGGTCGGCGACACGGTGACCTCCGTGACGCGTCCGGCCCTCCAGGCGCTCAGTGGTTACGAGCACCCCAAGCCCATGGTCTTCTCGGGTCTCTATCCGATCGACGGGGACGACTACCCCGACCTGCGCGAGGCCCTGGACAAGCTCCAGCTCAACGACGCCGCCCTGGACTACGAGCCGGAGACCTCCGCGGCGCTCGGCTTCGGATTCCGCTGCGGCTTCCTCGGCCTGCTCCACATGGAGATCGTCCGCGAGCGGCTGGAGCGCGAGTTCAACCTCTCGCTCATCTCGACCGCGCCCAACGTGGTCTATCGGGTGATCATGGAGGACGGCAAGGAGGTCGTCGTCACCAACCCCTCGGAGTTCCCCACCGGCAAGGTGGAGAAGGTCTTCGAGCCGATGGTCAAGACGACCGTGCTCGTCCCCTCGGAGTTCATCGGCGCGATCATGGAGCTCTGCCAGAACCGCCGGGGCAACCTGCAGGGCATGGACTACCTGTCCGAGGACCGCGTCGAGATCCGCTACACCATGCCGCTCGGTGAGATCATCTTCGACTTCTTCGACCAGCTCAAGTCCCGTACGCGCGGCTACGCCTCGCTGGACTACGAGCCCTCGGGCGAGCAGGAGTCGGATCTGGTCAAGGTCGACATCCTGCTCCAGGGCGAGGCCGTGGACGCCTTCAGCGCCATCGTCCACCGGGAGAAGTCGTACGCCTACGGGGTCGAGATGGCCAAGAAGCTGCGCGAGCTCATCCCCAGGCAGCAGTTCGAGGTGCCGATCCAGGCGGCGATCGGCGCCCGGGTCATCGCCCGTGAGAACATCCGCGCCATCCGCAAGGACGTCCTCGCCAAGTGCTACGGCGGCGACATCTCCAGAAAGCGCAAGCTGCTGGAGAAGCAGAAGGAGGGCAAGAAGCGGATGAAGATGGTCGGCCGGGTCGAGGTGCCTCAGGAGGCGTTCGTCGCCGCGCTGTCCACCGAGTCCTCCACGGACAAGGCCAAGAAATAGCTGAAACGTGCGGGCGAGGCCGCTGGTGACCCAGATCCTGCGGCCTCGCCCGGTATGAGGGGGATCGCTCAGCGCAGGACGCTGTGGAGCGCCGAGGTGAGCGACGCCCGGGTGTCGTCCTGGTCGATGGACCACATCATCGAGCCGCCGAGGCCCTTCAGGCGGATGTAGGCCGCCTTCTGCAGCAGCGTGGCCGGGTCGTCGTAGGACCAGAACTCGTTGCCGTCGTAGAGCCACACGGTCCCGGTCAGCAGGTCGCGGTGGCGCTTGCCCGGCTTCTTCACGAGGATCTTGTAGTCCTCGCTTCCGGCGGCGTAGGTGGCGGGAGCGGGGCCGGTGGCGGTGCCGTACAGGCCGTTCTTCCCGCCGGTGACGCCGGTCCAGCCCTGGCCGTACGCCGGTACGCCCACCACGAGCTTCTTGGCGGGTGCGCCGCGCGTGAGGTAGTCGCGGACCGTCTGGTCCACGCTGTACTTCACCGGGTGGGGGTCGCGCCGGTCGTTGAACAGGTTGCCGTTGTGGCCGGTGACGGTCTCCCACGAGCCGTGCAGGTCATAGCCCTGGATGGTGGCGAAGGTGAGCTGCTTGAAGACGTCGCGGACCTCGAAGCCCGCGTCGATCTTCGCGGCGGCGGCGGGCAGGAAGGCGGTCAGCTCGGTGCGCTGGTCGAACTGGTTCATCTGGCGGCGGATCTCGGCGACGAACAGGGTGAAGTTCCGCTTGTCCTCGGGGCGGATGATGTTGCCGACCTCCCCTGAGGAGCCGGGCCACTCCCAGTCGAGGTCGATGCCGTCGAACACACCGGCCCCGGTGCCGGGGGCGGTACCGGGCAGGTTGCCCTTCAGCCACAGGTCGATGCAGGAGGAGGCCAGCTTGGCGCGGCCCTGGGGGGTCAGCACCGCGTCGGAGAAGTACTTCGAGCCGGTCCAGCCGCCGAGGGAGATCAGGGCCTTGAGCCCGGGGTGCTTGGCCTTGAGCTTCTTCAGCTGGTTCAGGTTGCCGTTCAGCGCCTGCCCTTCGACGTCGGCGACGCCGTCCACGCTCTGCTCGGCGGGCACCGGGCGCTGCCAGTCGGCCCACGGGTCGGGGGAGTAGCAGGAGCCCTCGGCGTTGACGAAGCCGAAGGCGTAGTTGATGTGGGTGAGCTTGGCCGCGGCGCCGCTGGTGTCCATGTCCTTGACGTGGTAGTTGCGACCGTAGATGCCCCACTGGACGAAGTAGGCGACCCGCTTGTAGCGGTCACCGTGTCCCTGGAGTCCTTGAGATGCCTGAGCCTGGGCGGGGGCCGGCGCGGCCACCGCCACGAGACCCGCGGCGAGGGCTGTCGCGATCACTTTACGGAGGAGTCTCTGCACGGGCTTCTCCACTGCTTGGAATAGTAACTTATAGGAAACTTTCCTTTAAGTTTTCCCGGATCGTAGACCTGCGCGATCTGGCCGTCAACGGCCATCGGCGTTTTGACCGGTGGACGGCAGGACGCTTCGACTACCTTGGTAAGGCATGGAGCAGCAGGCGTTCTGCAACCGATGTGGCACCCCTGTGCGTGGGCTGTCGCGATGTCCCGGGTGTGGGGCGTCCACAGGGGGCCTGCCCTCGGCGAGCCGGTCCTCGCCGGCCGGGTTCCCGCCGCTCCAGGCCCCGTCGGCTCAGACGCCTTCGGTGCGGGCGGCCGGGGGCGTCCCTCCGGGCGGGAGCAGGATCCCGCCCGAAGAGTGGCGGCAGGATCCCGCCGACTGGCAGCAGCATCTTCCACCGGACGAGCGCCCCCGGCCGCCCGCGCCGGACGACCCGGCCCCGAGGGGCCGTGCCCGGTCGCCTCGCCAGGACCGCAAGGTCTGGCCCCCGCCTCCGCCGGCCGCGGTCCTCGCCGACGGCGGCGACTCCGGTCGATAGGCGAGGGCCGAGGCTCGAAGCCGACGGCCCTGGCTTCGAGCCGGTCGGTGTCCCTGAGCATCGGATCTTCGGCGTACCGGGCATCGCGGGGAAAGCGGCAGACTTGGGGCGTGCCATCCACACTTCCCGACGGGGATCCCGTACCCTCCTCCGGCGAGCTCCCGGAGAGCGCGCTCGCCGGACTCGGCGAGCGGCCCTTCGGCTTCTACGTCCACGTCCCCTTCTGCGTGACCCGGTGCGGTTACTGCGACTTCAACACCTACACGGCGTCCGAGCTCGGCCCCGGCGCCTCGCAGAAGGACTACGCGGACACCGCCGTCGAGGAGGTGCGGCGGGCGCGGGCCAACCTCGGCACCGCGCGTCTCCCGGTCGAGACCGTGTTCTTCGGCGGGGGAACCCCCACCCTGCTCCCCGCCGGGGATCTGGTACGGATCCTGAAGGCGATCGAGGAGGAGTTCGGGCTCGCCCCCGGCGCCGAGGTGAGCACCGAGGCCAACCCCGAGTCGGTGGATCCCGCCTACCTGGCGGAGCTGCGCGCGGGCGGGTTCAACCGGATGAGCTTCGGGATGCAGAGCGCCCGCGAGCACGTGCTCCAGGTGCTGGACCGCCGCCACACCCCCGGCCGCCCCGCGCGGGCGGTACGGGAGGCGAGGGAGGCGGGGTTCGACCACGTCAACCTCGACCTGATCTACAGCACGCCGGGGGAGAGCGACGACGACTGGCGCGCGTCGCTGGCCGCTGCGATCGAGGCGGGGCCGGACCACGTCTCCGCGTACTCGCTGATCGTCGAGGACGGAACGAAGCTGGCCGCCAGGATCAGGCGCGGCGAGCTCCCGATGCCCGACGACGACGTGGCCGCCGATCGTTACCTGATCGCCGACGCCATGCTGGCCGAGGCGGGGTTCGAGTGGTACGAGGTGTCCAACTGGGCGACCTCGGAGGCCGGGCGCTGCCGGCACAATCTGCTCTACTGGACCGGCGGCGACTGGTGGGGCGTCGGTCCCGGGGCGCACAGCCACGTCGGCGGCACTCGCTGGTGGAACGTGAAGCACCCCGCCGCCTACGCCCGGCGTCTGGCCGAGGGCACCTCGCCCGCGCACGCGCGCGAGGTGCTGGACCCTCAGGACCGGGCGGTGGAGCGGCTGATGCTGGAGCTGCGGCTAGCCCGGGGTTTCCCGCTCGGCGAGCTGGAACGCCCGCCCGTGGTCGCTCGCGCGCTCGCCGACGGCCTGCTGGAGGTGGAGCCGTTCAAGGCGGGCCGTGCGGTGCTCACCCTGCGCGGTCGTCTCCTGGCGGACGCCCTGGTCCGGGATCTCACCTGAGAGCTCCGGGGCACCGGCCGGTCCGCCGGGCGGGTCAGCCGACGAAGCGGATGTTTATCGGATAGCGGTAGGTCTCTCCCCGGTTGGCCGCCAGCGCGGCGACGATCGCCATGACGATCGATCCGACCCAGAGGAAGAACATCAGCAGGAAACCGATGAACACGAACGCCAGGACCCAGCAGACGGCGTAGGCGATCAGCACCGTGAGCTGGAAGTTGAGCGCCTCGGCGGCCTGGTCGCGCGCGTAGGGCGACTCGTCCTTCTTCGCCAGATAGAGCACCAGCGGCCCGACGAAGGAGGTGAGCAGGCCCAGCAGGTGGGCGAGCATCGCCATGGTGGTGTCGTCGCTGCCCGGTCGCGGGCCGTACGTTCCAGGGGGCGCCTGGTGGCCGTATCTCGGCGGGGGGCCATACGCCCCGTATTCGGGGTATCCGTGCTGGTAACCACCCGGGTAGCCGTCGGAGGCGTACGGGGAGGTGTACGGCGGGTAGCCCCCGTACCGCTGGTCCGGTTGCCCGTGGGATCCGTATTCCTGGCCCGGTGGGGGGTGACCCTGGCCGCCGGGCCCGTATCCCTGGTCCGGGGGCGGGGTGCTCTGCCCCGGCCAGGAGTGGTCCGGCGGAGGGTTGCCGACCCGCCGCGTCGGGTCGTCGGCCGATGGGCCTTCGGGGTTCTCGCTCATGTCCTCTCCTGATGGGTTGACGGCCTATCCGTCCTCGTCCGGAACCGTCACGAAGTCGATCAGCTCCTCGACGGGGCCGAGGAGCTCTGGCTCCAGATCGGCATATGTCGTGACCGATCCGAGAATGCGGCGCCATGCGGCGGCAGGCTCCACATTCCAGCCCAGCGCGGCGATGACACCCTCCTTCCAGGGCACCCCGCGGGGCACCGACGGCCAGGAGGGGATCCTGAGCACCTGCGGTCTGACCGCCTGCCAGACGTCCACGAACGGGTGCCCGACGATCAGTACGTGCGGTGAGGAGATCCGCGCGGCGATCCGGCTCTCCTTGGAACCGGGGACGAGGTGGTCGACGAGCACACCCAGCCGCCGCCCCGGCCCCGGGCCGAACTCATCGACGATCGAGGGCAGGTGGTCGACCCCCTCCAGATACTCCACGACCACGCCCTCGACCCGCAGGTCGTGCCCCCAGACCTTCTCCACGAGCGCGGCGTCGTGCACGCCCTCCACGTAGATCCGGCTCTCCATCGCGACCTGGGCCCGCAGGCCCTCGACCGCGATGGAACCCGACGCGCTCCGCCTCGGGCCGCGCGGCGCGGCGGCGGGTCGTACGAGGGTCACGACCCTGCCCTCCAGAAGGAAGGCGGCCGGCTCCAGCGGGAAGACCCGCCGGCGCCCGAAGCGGTCCTCCAGGGTGACGGCCTCCTTGTCGCAGGCCACCACGGCGCCACAGAAGCCGCCGTCGGCGTCCTCGACGACCAGGTCGAGCTCCGCGGGCACCTGGGGGATCGTCCCCCTGCGCGGGCGCCGCCAGTCTCCCGCCAGAACGTCACGCTCGTACATCACCGACCGCCACCCTCTCTCGCCGGGGATCAGGTGGGACGCTAGCAAACACCGGCGTCACCTGCCGTAGGGTCCCGGCTGTCCCCACTGCCCCATCGACGACGCGGCGGCGGCCTGGCGCTTGCGGGCGCCGCTGCGCTTCACCAGCACGACGATCGTCACGACGATGGCGAGCAGGATCCCGATACCGGGGATCAAGAACAGGGCGGCCACCCCGCCCACCAGCGAGTCGGCGGACAGTTCCCTGCCCACGCCGAAGGTCGTGCCGTCGGCGGGGTCGGCGGAGCACTGGACCTGGTAGTCGCCCGCCTGGTCCACGCCGACCCGCAGGCCCATCTCCCAGGTGACGCCGTCGGATCCCGCGACGGTCTGCTGGATGTCCGGCTTCTGCAGGCGGGGCGTGCTCGTACCGCCGGTGAGCGTGCACTCGAACTTGGTGGGCCCGCCGGTGGCGACGTAGATCGCCGGCTTGTCCGCCGGGTCGAGCGCGACCGTCGCGGTCTCGCCGGGGGCGAACGTCCGCGTCGGGGCCGCGTCGGTGACCGCGCCGAGGATGCCACCGGCGAAGCCGCCGATGCCGACGACGATGCTGACCAGGGCGAGCAACCAGACCCCGACGATCCACCCGATGCCAGGCTTGATCTTTCCGCTGGGAGGCGGTCCCTGCGGGGCGCCGTAACCGGGAGGGGCGTAACCGTACGAGGGGGGCTGCTGGCCGTACGGCTGCTGACCGTATTGCTGGCCGGGCTGCTGCTGGCCGTACTGCTGACCATACGGCTGCTGAGGGCCGCCGTGACCGGGGCCGCGGGAGGCGTCGCCCGGATAAGAACCGAAATCGTTGGACATGTGCAAATTGTGGTGGGTATCGCTTGGATCGCGATAGCAGTTGACTTGACAAAGGCTTGCCGTCATCATCCACCGCTTTCGCTTATCGCGCCTTCCGTGCGGGGGCCGTACACTTGGCACTCGGGAACACAGAGTGCCAAGCCTCGTGTTTCCCTCTGAACGCAGGCAGGGAGGTGACCACGTTGGTCGACGACCGCAAGCTCGCCGTGCTCCGCGCCATCGTCGAGGACTACGTGTCCACCAACGAACCGGTGGGGTCGAAGGCTCTCGCGGACCGGCACAACCTGGGGGTGTCCCCGGCGACGATCCGTAACGACATGGCGATGCTGGAGGAGCAGGGCTACATCGCCCAACCCCACACCAGCGCCGGCCGGGTGCCCACCGACAAGGGCTACCGGCTCTTCGTCGACAGGCTCTCGCAGGTGAAACCCCTGTCGAGCGCGGAACGCAAGGCCATCGAGAGTTTCCTCGCGGGCGCCGTGGACATCGACGACGTCGTCATGCGGACGGTGCGGCTGCTGGCCCAGCTCACCCGGCAGGTCGCCGTGGTGCAGTATCCGACGCTGACCCACTCGACGGTCAGGCACGTCGAGCTGGTGCCGCTGAGCGAGCGCCGGCTGATGTTCGTGCTGATCACCAACACCGGCAGGGTCGAGCAGCGCGTGATCGAGGTGCCCGACGTCATCGACGAGCAGCGCGTGGCACACCTGCGCGCGATGCTCAACGCCTCCCTCGACGGATGCGGGCTCACCAGCGTTCCCGACCGGGTCGCCGATCTGCCGGAGCGGTTGCCTGCGGAGGATCGACCGCTCGCGGCGACTATCCTGTCCGTACTGCTCGAGTCCCTGGTGGACAGGCATGATGAGAAGATCGTTTTTGCCGGGGCCGCCAACCTCGCGGGAGCCGACTTCACCGTCGGGCTCCGCGACGTGCTGGAGGCCCTGGAAGAGCAGGTCGTGCTCATGCGACTGCTCGGTGAGACCTCGGACCTTTCCGCGCTGACCGTGCGGATCGGCTCGGAGAACCCCTACACCGGACTCCAGGGCACATCCATCGTCGCCGCTGGATACGGTTCCGGGGACAAGCAACTCGCCCGGCTCGGTGTGCTGGGCCCGACGCGAATGGACTACCCGGTCACGATGGGCGCGGTGCGCGCGGTGGCACGCTACGTCAGCCAGATTCTGGCTGCATCATAAGAGGTCAACGAAAAGTGGCTAAGAGCGACTACTACGGCACCCTCGGGGTGCGCCGTGACGCCAGTGCGGAAGAGATCAAGAAGGCGTACCGCCGCCTGGCACGCGAGTTGCATCCCGACGTCAACCCCGATCCTGAGACTCAGGAGCGCTTCAAGGAGATCACACAGGCCTACGAGGTCCTGTCCGACTCCGGCAAGCGGCAGATGTACGACATGGGTGCCGACCCGTTCGCCGCGGGCGGCGGTGCGGGCGCCGGGGGCTTCGGCGCCGGCTTCCCGTTCAGCGACATCATGGACGCCTTCTTCGGCGCGGCCGGTGGAGGCGGTGGCCGAGGCCCCCGCTCCCGTGCCCGCCGCGGGCGCAACGCGACCATCAGGGTCGAGCTCGACCTGCGCGAGTCGGGCTTCGGCACCACCCGCGAGCTGGTCGTCGACACCGCCGTGGTCTGTGAGGTCTGCACGGGCTCAGGGGCCGCGGCCGGCACCCACCCCGACACCTGTGACATGTGTCACGGCCGGGGAGAGGTCTCCCAGGTCACCCGGTCCTTCCTCGGCCAGGTCATGACCTCCCGCCCCTGCCCCCAGTGCGGCGGCTTCGGATCGATCATCCGCAACCCCTGCCAGGAGTGCTCGGGTGACGGCCGGGTCCGCACCCGGCGGACCATCAAGGTCCGCATCCCGGCCGGTGTCGAGGACGGCACCCACATCCAGCTCGCCGGCGAAGGCGAGATCGGCCCGGGCGGGGGTCCGCCCGGAGACCTGTTCCTGGAGATCGTCGAGCGTCCCCACGAGATCTTCGAGAGGCGCGGCGACGACCTGCACTGCACCGTGCAGATCCCGATGACCGCGGCCGCGCTCGGCACCATCCTGACCATGGAGACGCTCGACGGCGCCGAGGAGCTCGACATCCGTCCCGGCACGCAGTCCGGGCAGACGATCCCCCTCTACGGGCGGGGCGTGCAACGGCTGAACGAGACGGGCCGAGGCGACCTGCTGATCCATGTGAACGTGGAGACCCCCGCCCGCCTCGACGCTGAGCAGGAGACCCTCCTGAAGGAGCTCGCCAGGCTCCGCGGCGAGGAGCGCCCGCCCGGTAAGTTCGCCCCCGGGCAGCAGAGCTTCTTCTCCCGCCTGCGGGACGCTTTCAATGGCCGCTGACCAGGTCTCAACGGCCGCTCCGCCCCGCTTCCGGTCGCGTCGTCACGGTCCGGCCCGCACCCTGCCCGGTGCAGGTTCCCGGCCGGGGCGTCGGGTCCGTCCCGAGGCATCGTCCCGGTCGCGTTGCCGGGGGCACCTCGGGGCGGTCCGCCCGGACGGCCCATGACCGTCCCGGTCTTCCTGGCGGACCCGGCCGACCTGGCCAGGCCGGAGTTCGTCTTCGGCGGTCCCGAAGGACGCCACGCGGCGGCCGTACGGCGGCTGCGGGCGGGTGAGCGGCTCGACCTGACCGACGGGGCGGGCTCCGTCGCCGAGTGTGTGGTGACCGAGGCGGGCAGAGACTCACTCCGGGTCGAGGTGCTGCGCCGCCACGACGTGCCCGTGCCGTCGCCGCGCCTGGTCGTGGTCCAGGGCCTGCCCAAGGGCGACCGGGGCGAGCTGGCCGTGGAGATGATGACCGAGGCGGGGGTCGACGTGATCGTCCCCTGGGCCGCGGCGAGGTGCGTCACCCAGTGGAAGGGCGAGCGGGCGGCCAAGGCGCTGGCCCGCTGGCGCTCCACGGCGCGCGAGGCGGGCAAGCAGTCGCGCCGCTTTCACCTGCCGGAGGTGACGGAGCTCGCGTCCACCGCGAAGGTGGCCAGCCTGTTGTCGGCGGCGGCGTTGGGCGTCGTACTGCACGAGGAGGCCGCCTCCCCGCTGTCCGGCCTGCCTCTCCCCGCGGGCGGCGACATCGTCGTGGTGGTCGGACCCGAGGGCGGGGTGTCGGGGGAGGAGATCGCCGCGTTCCGCGAGGCCAAGGCGGTGCCCGCGCTGCTCGGGCCGACGGTGCTGCGCACCTCGACGGCCGGCGTCGTCGCGGCGGCGGTGCTCCAGACGCGCAGTGGCCGCTGGTAGGGCGCCCCTGCCGACGCGCCACCGATCGCACGGCGACCACGGGGCCCGGGGGATCCGCGCCGTGAGGTCTCGGCAGCCGTGAGACAAAGAACCGGTCACGGCTCGCCGTGACCGGTTACCGCGCTAGTTCTGGATGGGGGCCGGAGCCAGGGTGTTCGCCTCCGTCGGCATGGGGGGCGACACGTCGCTCGAGGGGGCGCACTCGTCGGGCGAGCACGGGCTCTCCGAGGGGGCCGGTGGCCTCGATCGCGACGGCGTCGGGGTCGCCTCGATCTCCTCGCACTTGCTGATGATCCCGCTGGGCTCGACCTCAGGGCTGTCGGGGGGAGTGGGGCAGGTCGGCGTCGGCGTCGGCGCCGCCCGGGGCGTCGGCGCCGAGTCGGTCCTGGACGGCCGGGTGCTGGACGCCGCGCTCCTGGACGGTGTGGGCGTCGGCGGGAGCATGGTGGCGCCGGAGCCGCCCGACCTGTCGAGAGTCGGAAGCGGGGCGTGGGCGGACGGTGGCTGCGAGGAGGCCGCAGGGGGGCGCGAGGTGGCGGACCCGTCGACGGGAGGAGTCGACTCGGCGTACTTGACCCCTTCGGTGCTCACTTGAGGGATCACCTGTTCGCGGAACTGGGGAACCACCATGACGACGGTCGCCGCGACGAGGACCGCACCGGCGACGGAGGCTCCGGCACGCCACCACATCAGCCCGCGGAGTCCGCGCCGCTCGATGCGGCCGCGGATTATCTCCAGCCCGTCCGGGGAGGGAACGACCGAGTTCGCCTCCGCGCTGAGCGCGCGGCGAAGCAGCTCGCCGTACTCATCCGGGGAGTCGGTCATGACAGTTGCTCCAGTGAGGTTCGTAGGGCGGCCATGCCACGAGCCGTGTGGCTCTTGACCGCGCCTTTGCTGATGCCCATCGCGTGGGCGATCTGCGCCTCGGACAGGTCTCCGTAGTAACGCAGGACCAGGGCCTCCCGCTGGCGTGCGGGCAACCCGCGCAGCGCTTCGATGACGGCGGAACGCTCGAACTCGCCGATCGCGCCGTTCTCGGCGCTCGGCGCGTCGGGCATGCCCTTGGGCGCGTACTTCTCGACGACCGCTCGATGCCGAAGCACCGAACGTGATCGGTTGACGACCGACTGACGCAGGTAGGCCAGTGCCTTGTCGGTGTCGCGCAGTCGGCGCCAGGCGCCATGGATGGCGACGAACGCGTCCTGCACGACCTCCTCCGCGGTTGCCATATCGCGGACGAGCAAGACGGCGAGACGGACAAGAGACCGATAGTGCGCGCTGTAGAGCGCGGTAACGGCCATGTCGGCGTCCCATCCGACGGGCACCGCCCCGAGCGACCTGTCGGCCACGAGGGTCTCGGTGGTCACATCAGTGGGACGCTTGGCCTTCCCAGAGGGTTTACGCTCTTCCGGTTCATTAGGGGGCATGACCCAGTCGTGTCCTCGCCAGGCGGCCATATATTGCTGTGCGCAAAGGGCTGTCGTGGTTGAAGTTTTGCACACCCACCATATCCGGGCGGATCTTTGTTTGCGGACGGGAACCATCACCGATTCACAACGTCCTCAGCGGTATGGTGCCTGTCATGGTGAGCGAAGCCGACTGCCTGTTCTGCAGGATCGTGGCCAAGGAGATTCCCGCGGAGATCGTCTACGAGACCGATCACGCGCTGGCCTTCCGCGATGTCAATCCCCAGGCGCCGACCCACGTGCTGGTGATCCCCAAGGACCATTACCGGGACGCGGCGGCCCTCGCCGCGGCCGACCACGGCCTGGCCGACGAGGTGATCAAGGCCGCGCACGAGGTCGCCCTGCTGGAGGGGGTCGCCGAGTCGGGCTACCGGCTGGTGTTCAACACCGGGCCCGGTGCCGGCCAGACCGTCTTCCACGTGCACGGACACGTGATCGGCGGGCGGGGCCTGAAGTGGCCGCCCGGCTGAAAACCGGTAGGCGTGATCTTGACGATCGCGGATAGCATGGCGTTGAAGTTCCGCGCCTATATCTGGAGGCGAACAGGCCGTAAGGCCCGCTCATGTCCGAGACAAACGATTCCAGCAGAACGCCGCCGAGGTCCCGGGGTGCCAGCCGGACCCAGGCGAAGGTGGTTATTCCGGACGATCAGTCGATGGTCAGCCTGCTGGGCTCGCGCGACGAGTTGTTGCGCGTCATCGAGGGCGCCTTCCGCGCCGACATCCACGTCCGGGGCAACGAGATCACCGTCACCGGCAGCCCTGAGGAGAGCAGCACCGTGGTGCGGCTCTTCGAGGAGATGTCCGAACTCGTCCGCGGGGGCGCGCAGCTCACGGCCGACGCGGTCGAGCGCAGCATCGCGATGCTGCGGATGACCTCCGACAGGCCCGCCGAGGTGCTCTCCCTGGACATCATCTCCTCGCGGGGCCGGACCATCCGCCCGAAGACCGTGAACCAGAAGCGTTACGTCGACGCGATCGACAAGTTCACCATCGTCTTCGGCATCGGTCCGGCAGGCACGGGCAAGACCTACCTCGCCATGGCGAAGGCCGTGAAGGCCCTCCAGGAGAAGAAGGTCAACCGGATCATCCTCACCCGCCCCGCCGTCGAGGCGGGCGAGAGGCTGGGCTTCCTGCCGGGCACGCTCTACGAGAAGATCGACCCCTACCTGCGCCCGCTCTACGACGCGCTGCACGACATGCTCGACCCCGACTCGATCCCCAGGCTGATGGCCGCGGGCACGATCGAGGTCGCCCCCCTGGCCTACATGCGCGGCCGTACGCTCAACGACGCCTACATCATCCTGGACGAGGCGCAGAACACCTCGCCGGAGCAGATGAAGATGTTCCTGACGCGGCTGGGCTTCAACTCGAAGATCGTTGTCACCGGAGACGTCACCCAGGTCGACCTGCCGAACGGCACACAGAGCGGCCTCCGGGTCGTCCAGGACATCCTGGATGGCATCTCCGACATTCACTTCAGCCGCCTGACCAGCGCTGACGTGGTGCGGCATAAGCTGGTGGGAGACATCGTGGACGCGTACGGGCGCTACGACGAGACGCAGCGCCAGAGCAGCGCGGTGGAGCAGATCAAGGGCGTGGTCAAGCGTCCCCGAGGGAGATCATGAGAACGGCCGGTCGAGAGGCGATGAGCGTGGAGCGACTCCGGCGCGGAAAACCGATCGGGGCGCGGGGCACGAGCCGGCCGCGTGGCGAGCGGGGAGCGAGGAGCGCCCGATGAGCGTCGAGGTCAACAACGAGTCCGGTGTCGAGATCGACGAGGGGCTCATCGTCTCGCTCGCGGGGCACGTGCTGGAGCGGATGGGCATCAACCCGCTCGCCGAGCTGTCGATCCTGGTCGTCGACGAAGAGGCGATGTCGGTGCTGCACGAGCAGTGGATGGGCGAGCCCGGCCCCACCGACGTGCTCGCCTTCCCGATGGACGAGTTGCGCCCCGGGCCCGGCGCGGGGGCGAGGCAGGAGGGCGACGCGCCCACCGACCCGGCGCTCCTCGGTGACGTGGTGCTCTGCCCGCAGGTGGCCGCCAAGCAGGGGGCCGAGGCCGGGCACGGCACCGAGGCCGAGCTGGAGCTGCTGTGCACGCACGGCATCCTCCACCTGCTCGGATACGACCACGCCGAGCCTGAGGAGCACAAGGAGATGTTCGGCCTTCAGGGCGAGCTTCTGGAGTCGTGGCGGGAGGTGCGCCCCCAGCGGTGAACCTCGCCAACGGGTGGTTGTTCGCGGCCGTCGTCCTCGTCGTGGTCGGCGGGTTGATCGCCAGCGCGGAGACGGCCCTGACCCGCATCTCAAGGGTTCGCGCGGAGGAGTTCTGCCGCGAAGGCCGCCGGGGCGCAGAGCGCCTGCAGGCCATCGTCGCCGACCCGCCGCGCTACCTGAACCTCCTGCTCCTGCTCCGGCTGAGCTGCGAGCTGGTCGCCACGGTGATCGCCACGCTGCTCTTCATCGACTGGCTCGGCGACCGGGGCGGTGCCTACGCCGCCGCCGCGGCCGTCATGATCGTCATCAGCTACGTGATCGTCGGGGTCTCCCCGCGCACGCTGGGGCGTCAGCACGCGGAGCCGATCGCGCTCGCGAGCGCGCCCCTCGTCTACGGGCTGACCCGGATCTTCGGCCCCCTGCCCAAGCTGCTCATCCTGCTCGGCAACGCCGTGACGCCCGGCAAGGGCTTCCGCGAGGGGCCCTTCACCTCGGAGGCCGAGCTGCGCGACCTGGTCGACCTGGCCGAGGAGCGCAGGGTGATCGAGCCCGACGAGCGGGAGATGATCCACTCGGTCTTCGAGCTCGGTGACACCCTGGCCCGCGAGGTCATGGTGCCCCGCACCGACATGGTGTTCATCGAGCGCGGCAAGACGCTGAACCAGGCTCTGTCGCTCGCTCTGCGCAGCGGTTTCTCGCGGATCCCCGTGGTCGGTGAGAACGAGGACGACGTCATCGGTATCGCCTACCTCAAGGACATCGCGCGCCGGGTGCAGGACACCGGTGACGAGGGGCGTGCCGAGCCGGTGGAGTCCCTCATGCGTCCGGCCACCTACGTGCCGGAGAGCAAGCCGATCGACCAGCTTCTCCGTGAGATGCAGGCCCGCCAGATCCACCAGGCCATCGTCATCGACGAGTACGGCGGCACGGCCGGTCTGGTCACCATCGAGGACATTCTGGAGGAGATCGTCGGTGAGATCGCCGACGAGTACGACCAGGAGGCGCCCAGGGTGGAGCCGCTGGAGGGCGGCGCGGTCCGGGTGACCGCGAGGCTCCCGGTGAGCGACCTGGAGGACCTGTTCGGCATCGAGCTTGAGGTCGACGACGTCGAGACCGTCGGAGGGTTGCTGGCGCACGCGCTGGGCCGGGTGCCGATCGCCGGTTCCCACGCGGTGGTGGAGGGTCTCAGCCTGACGGCCGAGAGCCTCGCCGGGCGCCGCAACCGGATCGGCACGGTCCTCGTCACCAGGGCCGTTCCCGCCGAGCCCGACTCGGTCTCGGCCTCCGCCGACCAGTGAGGGGTCCCGGGCCGCCGCGGCGGCCCGGGGAGGCGCCCCATGCGTTTTGGGTGGGTTATCCGTTTACAAGCCATTCGCAAGCCTCTCGCAACCGGGACACGCGACTCTTCTCTCACGGCACCCGGTCGCGCGGGAGCCGGTGGGGAAGGTCCCGGTGCCCGGAGGGGTTCGCGGTGCGAGGGATCTACCTCAGGGGAGACAGGGTCACGCAGAGCTCCGAGGCTGTTCTGCGTGACTCGCGCAAGGGTGTTCTCGACCGTGAAGTGCGGTTGAGGGCACCCTTAGGCGTTTATTGAATGATTGCCGCTTTTGCCGATGGGGAAGAAAGCGGGTCGGTGGGGACAGGGATGCCTCGCACATGACATCGGGGGATTGGTCATGACACGGGGGATGAGTTTTGTCGTTTTTGTAGTGTTGTGTGGACTTTTATCGGGTGTTTTGGTCGGGTGCGGCGAGCAGGAAAAGGGCGGGGTGCCGGATCGCGCCGCAGAGCGGGACCGGCTGCGGGCGGTACTCGGCGAGGCGCGAGGGCTGCCTGACGGGTTCACGGCACGCCCGCGCGCCGGCTGGCGCGCCCCCTTCAAAGCCGTCGACGAGGACTGCAGACTCGTCCTCGACGCCGCCGGAGGCAGGCCGCCGAAGCGGGCGCTGGAAGCGCGGGCCGCCGTGACCTACCAGGGCGACGGGGTCGGGGAACTGGCCGGGTTCGGCCTGGCCTCCTACGACGGCGACGACGCCGCACTCCACTTCGGCGAGCTCGCCGAGGCGCTGGGCGGCTGCCCTGTCGTGCGCACGCCCATGGCGGGTCGCGGCACCGCCTTCAGGGTCTCCGACCTGGACCTGGATTTGAGCGGGGTCGGTGACGGGGTGCGGGCGAGGCGGTTGAACGGCAGGCTGGACGGATACCCGTACGAGATCCACCTGGTGTTCGCGCTCAGCGGTCACACCCTGATCTCGCTGGTGCACGCCGGGGTGAGGGAGGTCGACGCCGCGCGTACCGGGCAGCTCGCCCGCCTGCTGGTCGACGAGGCCGGCACGTGAAAGGGCACGCCGTACCGGCGGATGCGCCGGCAGGATGCGGCCCGCGGTTCGCCGGGAGAACCGGCCTCGCCCCGGCGGGGTTCGCCGGGAGAACCCCGCCGGGGCGAGGCCGGGTCGCGGTGAGGGGTGATGGCTGAATACCCTTGTGCCGTGAGTGACGCGACCCTCGATCCCGAGGACAAGAAGATCATCGTGCTGGCCCGTTCCGCCCGTGCCCGCAACGGCGCCGCGGAGGGGGCCGCCGTGCGGGACGAGACGGGCAGGACCTACTCGGCGACCAACGTGGCGCTGCCGTCACTGACCCTCTCCGCGCTCCAGGTCGCCGTGGCGATGGCTGTCTCCAGCGGAGCGGAGTCACTGGAGGCCGCCGCGCTGGTCACGGCGGGTGAAGGCCCCTCGGATGCCGACACGCGGGCGGTCCGCGATCTGGGCGGTGAGACCGTGCTCGTGGCCGGCCCCGACGGGACACCGCGTCAGAGCTGAGTCCGGTATCGGGGACAATGGTGGACGTGAGTTCCTCAGCTGCTGATTTCCATGCCGGTTTCGCCTGCTTCGTCGGCCGGCCCAACGTCGGCAAGTCCACGCTGATGAACGCGTTGGTCGGCACGAAGGTGGCGATCACCTCCTCCAAGCCCCAGACGACCCGCCGGGCCATCCGTGGCATCGTGCACCGCCCCGACTCCCAGCTCATCATCGTCGACACTCCCGGGCTGCACCGGCCCCGCACGCTCCTGGGCGAGCGGCTGGACAGCCTGGTGCTCTCCACCCTCACCGAGGTCGACGTGATCGGCTTCTGCGTGCCCGCCAACGAGCCCATCGGCAAGGGCGACCGGTTCATCGCGGAGAAGCTCGCGGGCATCAAGAAGACCCCGGTGGTCGCCGTGGTGACCAAGTGCGACCTGGCGACCCGCGAGCAGATCGCCGCGCAGCTGCTCGCGATCTCCCAGCTCGCCGACTTCGATGACATCGTCCCGGTCTCCGCGCAGTCGGGCGAGCAGCTCGACGTGCTCGCCGACGTGCTGGTCCGGCGCCTGCCACCGAGCCCGCCGCTGTACGAGGGAGGCCGGCTCACCGACGAGCCCGAGCAGGTGCTGGTGGGCGAGCTGATCCGCGAGGCGGCCCTGGAGGGCGTACGCGACGAGTTGCCGCACTCGATCGCGGTCGTCGTCGACGAGATGATGCCCAGGGAGGGCCGCGACGACCTGCTCGACATCTACGCGCACATGTTCGTCGAGCGTCCGTCACAGAAGGCCATCGTGATCGGGCACAAGGGCTCCCGGCTCAAGGACGTCGGCAGCCGTGCCCGCGGGCAGATCGAGGCGCTTCTCGGCACCCGCGTCTACCTCGACCTGCGCATCAGCGTCGCCAAGGACTGGCAGCGCGACCCCAAGCAGCTCCGCCGCCTGGGCTTCTACGACTGAGAGCGGCACCGAGGCACTTCGAACCCGGCGAGAGCACGACGGGTGCCGGTCCGTCTTTGAACGTTGACCGGGTATCACCACCTGATGACGGCCGGATCCGGTTTTTCCCGCAAGGTCGTTGTGACGGCCCGGTGGCTCCGCCTGCCGGGTCTCTACGAGCGAGGATTCGTCATCGTCGCCTCAAGGGCGGTCGCCTCCTCACCGTGCCCGAGCCGCCGCCGCAGCTCGACGGCGTCCCGGCCCAGCGCGGAGACCAGGGTGGCCGGGCCGGCGAGCGGAAGGACGGCCCAGCCGTCCCCCACCGTCGTCTCCGGCGCCCGTCCGGTGATCAGGGTGCTGCCCACGCAGCGGGCGTCACCGTAGACGGCGGAGCTGCCGTCGATCTCCGGATCGCCGACCACGAACTCCTGCCGCAACAGCGGCACCCCGCCGAGAACGGCGTCGAAGCGCGAGTGGCAACGCCCGGGCCGCTCGCCGTACCGGCCGAAGACGATCTCCTCGCGCCAGAACACCCGCGCGTCCTCGGCCAGGTCCAGCCGGACGGCCGTCCGGTGCAGGCAATCCGCCGCGAGCACCGTCGGTTCCGGCGCGAACCGCAGCGAGGCGCCCGCGCCGACCCTGGCCGTGATCGTCATCAGCGACTCGGCCCCCGTGAAACCGGGCAGCACCAGCGTGCTCGCCACCGACCGCACCTCAAGCGCGGTGCCCGGTGCCACCTCGATGTCGAGGGCGAGGTCGTCGCCGCCCAGCGGACCCGCGGCGGTGGACACCAGGTGCACCCGGCCCGGCGCGGTCGCCCGCACCGTGAGCGGCGGTCCGGAACGCATCGTGGCCAGGACGGTCCGGCCGCCGGAGTCCCGCCGGGTGACGATCTCCGCCCGTGCCCTCATCGACCGCCGCCCGGCCCGCCCGGGCTCGGGTCGTAGGGATCGTGCGGACCATGCGGTGGCGTTGTCGGCGGGTGCGGGAGCGGAGTCGGTGACGGACATGAGGTCAGACGCCGGAGTGTTCGTGGGCCCAGGACGAGACCAGGCCGGTGACCCATTCCGAGACCGCGTGCGCGCTCGGGTCCTCCCTGATCGAGGTGAACAGCACGGGCCTGCCCTCCCGTACGGCCGCCGCGTCGCGTGACATCACCGTGAGGTCCGCGCCGACCATCGGCGCCAGGTCGGTCTTGTTGACCACGAGCAGGTCGGCCGTCGTCACGCCGGGGCCGCCCTTGCGCGGGACCTTGTCGCCGCCCGACACGTCCAGGACGAAGATCTGCCGGTCGGCCAGGCCCCTGCTGAAGGTGGCGGTGAGGTTGTCCCCGCCACTCTCCACGATCACCAGATCGAGCGGGCCGAACCGCTCCTCCAGGCTCTCCACCGCGTCGAGGTTGGCCGCGATGTCGTCGCGGATGGCGGTGTGCGGGCAGCATCCGGTCTGGACGGCGACGATCCGCTCGGGATGGAGCACGCCCGCTCTGCGCAGGAAGTCGGCGTCCTCGGTGGTGTAGATGTCGTTGGTCACCACACCCAGGCGCATCGAGGGGCCGAGCGTCCGGCACAGGGCCGCGGTCAGCGCGGTCTTGCCGCTGCCGACCGGGCCTCCGATGCCCAGGCGTAATGCTCGTCCGTGAGGGTCGGCGGCGTGGTGGTGGTCGTCGTGGTTGGCGCCCATGGGGGTCACCGTCCTTCCAGATGGTCGTCAGGAGACGAAGAGCCTCAGATCTGCGCGGATGTGCTGTTCGGCGAGCAGGTCGAGCGCGGGGGCGGCGTGCGCGGGCAGTGACTCCCACGATTCCCGCGACTCCCATGACATCCCGGGCCCTCGGGACTTTCCGGTTTCTCCGGACTCCCGCGTCTTCTCGGGTTCTCGGGGTTTTCCGGCTCCCCAGGACTCCCGGGATCGGGACGCAGGCCCGGTGGGGACGGCGGCCGCGACCCTTTCCAGGGCCGGGGCGAGTTCGGCGAGCAGGCGGTGGACGGCCACCGGGTCGAGTCCCAGCAGCCGTACCGCCGCCGTGGCGGGTCCGGTGACGGAGGTGTAGGCCGCCGCGAGGGCGGCCTCGGCGGGGGAGCAGCCCGCCACCGCCGCCACCGCGCCGAGCGCGAGAGGGTGGTGGACCCCCGAGGTGACGGCCCCGGCCGGCGCGTCGAGCATCGGGGAGGGCCAGATTCTCCGCGAGGTGCGCAGCAGCAGCCTGCCCTGCGTGCGGCTCGCCTCCCGCTGGGCGGGCGAGGAGATCCTGGCGTCTGCCTCCGCGTCCAGCCGTACCCAGAGCGAACGGCTCGTCTCCGGATCCGGAGACGAGCCGTTCGCGGGCGTGAGAGCCGGACCGTTCGCGAGAGCGGCGCCGTCAGCCGGGGGGAGGCCGTTCGTCCGCGTGGGAACCTCCGCCGGAGGGCCGCCCGCCGGAGGCGAGAGGCTCGCGGAGAGGTGGGCCGTGCCGAGCTCGCAGGCCGCGGCGGCGAGGGCGGCCGTCACGAGACCCGCGGTGGCGAGGCGGCCCCGCAGAAAGGCGGCGAGGCCGGGAAGGTCGTGGATCGCACCGATCCTGACCGCCTCCTCGACGCCTCCGGAGTGACCGTGACCCCCGGCGGGCAACCGGGAGTCGGCCAGGAGCAGCAACGCGGCGTTCATGCGCTACGGGGCCTCACCTTCGCTTGGACGGGACAGCGGGGCGGTCGATCGGGAACCGGTCAGAACAGGAAGTAGCGCTGGGTCATGGGCAGGGTCTCGGCGGGGGCGGGTTCGATCACCTCGCCGTCGACGCTGACGGCGAAGGTGTCGGGATGGACGTCGATCCTGGGCATCGCGTCGTTGAGCGGCATGCTCTCCTTGCCCCTGCGACGCACGTCGGCGACAGGCAGCAGGCGCCTGCGTACGGCGAGCCGGTCGGCGAGGCCGTCCTCGATCGCGAGGGGGGCGACGAAGTGGACCGACGTGGCGGCGGCGGTGAGCGGGGCGGCACCGAACATCGGGCGCGGCATGACCGGCTGCGGTGTCGGGATGGAGGCGTTGGCGTCACCCATCTGGGCGTACGCGATGACACCACCCTTGACCACCAGGTCCGGTTTGACGCCGAAGAAGGCCGGATCCCACAGGACGAGGTCGGCCAGCTTGCCGACCTCCACCGAGCCGACCTCGCCGTCCAGGCCGTGGGCCACGGCCGGGCAGATCGTGTACTTGGCGACGTAGCGCCGGGCGCGGAGGTTGTCCGCGGGGCCGTCACCGGGAAGCGCGCCCCGGCGGCGCTTCATCACGTGCGCGGTCTGCCAGGTGCGGATGATCGTCTCGCCCACCCGGCCCATCGCCTGGGAGTCCGAGCCGATCATCGAGATCGCACCCATGTCGTGCAGGATGTCCTCGGCCGCCATCGTGGACGGCCGGATCCGGGACTCGGCGAACGCCAGGTCCTCGGGGATGGACGGGTTGAGGTGGTGGCAGACCATCAGCATGTCGAGGTGCTCGTCGAGCGTGTTGACGGTGTGCGGGCGGGTCGGGTTCGTCGAGGACGGCAGGATGTTGCCGTAGGAGGCGACTCGGATGATGTCCGGCGCGTGACCGCCGCCCGCCCCCTCGGTGTGGTACGCGTGGATCATCCGGTCGCCGATCGCCGCGAGCGTCGACTCCACGAACCCGGCCTCGTTGAGGGTGTCGGTGTGGATCGTGACCTGGGTGCCGGTGTCGTCGGCGACCGAGAGGCAGGCGTCGATCGCGGCGGGGGTGGTGCCCCAGTCCTCGTGCAGCTTGAACCCCGAGGCCCCGGCGCGGAGCTGTTCGAGCAGCCCTTCGCGGCTGACCGTGTTGCCCTTGCCGAGCAGCGCGACGTTGATCGGGTAGGAGTCGAGCGACTCCAGCATCCGCGCGAGATACCAGGTGCCGGTGACGGTGGTGGCCTTGGTGCCCTCGGCGGGTCCCGTGCCGCCGCCCACGATGGTGGTCACCCCCGCGGCGAGGGCCTCGTCGAGGATCTGCGGGCAGATCAGGTGGACGTGGGAGTCGATCGCCCCGGCGGTCAGGATCTTCCCGTTGCCCGCGAGGATCTCGGTCGAGGGGCCGATGACCAGGTCGGGGTGGACGCCGTCCATGGTGTCGGGGTTTCCCGCCTTGCCGATCGCGACGATGCGGCCGTCGCTGACCCCGATGTCGGCCTTCACCACGCCCCAGTGGTCGAGGATCACCGCGCCGGTGATCACCAGGTCGGGCGAACCCTCGGCCCTGGTGGTCCTGGCCTGGCCCATCGACTCCCTGATGACCTTGCCGCCACCGAAGACGGCCTCGTCACCCGCCCCGGAAGGGCCCATCGACAGGTCCTCGGTGACCTCGATGAGCAGGTCGGTGTCGGCCAGCCTGACCCGGTCGCCGGTGGTGGGGCCGTAGAGCGCGGCGTAGCGCGATCGTTCAATGAACACCGGGGCTCCCGTCGAGAGGTCCGGCCCACTCGGGGCGGAGGCCGGGGACGATCCGCAGTCCGCCGATCGGTACGAGGGTGACGTCGCGCTCCACACCGGGCTCGAACCGCACCGCCGTGCCGGCGGGGACGTCGAGCCGGGTGCCCCAGGCCGCCTCGCGGTCGAACTCCAGGCCGGGGTTGCAGGCGGCGAAGTGGTAGTGCGAGCCGACCTGGATCGGCCGGTCGGCGGTGTTGACGACGCGGACGGTGACGCGCTCGCGGCCCGGGTTGAGCGGGATGGGCGCGTCGCCGTACTGGATCTCACCGGGTGTCATCGGCGCTCACCGTTCCTGGGATGTGAGGGGCCGGTGGAAAGTCGTGGGCTCTCATGAGATCGGCCGGGGCTCACGGGATCGGGTGGTGGACGGTGACGAGTTTGGTGCCGTCGGGGAAGGTGGCCTCGATCTGGACCGACGACAGCATCTCGGGCACCCCCTCCATGACGTCGTCGCGGGAGAGCACCTTGCGGCCCGCGTCCATCAGCTCGGCGACGGTGCGCCCGTCTCTGGCGCCCTCCATGAGGAAGGACGCGATGATCGCGGTGGCCTCGGGGTGGTTGAGCCGGAGGCCCCGTGACCTGCGGTCGCGGGCGACACCGGCGGCGACGTGGATGAGCAGGCGTTCCTGCTCGTGTGGTGTGAGCCGCATTCCCGGACCATAGGAACCAGCGGTTTCCATGATGTTGCACGTCGATGTCGTGCTGGTTTCCAGGTGGTGCGGATCGTACGAACGGGGGAGAAGCGGCCATCGGTGTCCCCTTTCCTGCGGGTATACCGACGCGTTCCGAAGTGAATATCACGAAATTTGCTGATTTGTCAGGATAAAAAGTGGCGCGGTGTCCGCGCCGCCACGTCCTGTCACAGCGGTGAAATCCCGGTAAAGCGCAATTAACAACTGCGAACTAGTCGGGAAACCTCACTCAGTCACCTTGACGGCAGATAGCTCGGTGCGGGGGCCGTACCGGCAAGGAGGAAAGTCATTGAGGAACACAGTGTGGCGCTCCGGAGTCGTCGCCGTGGCGCTGGCCATGGCACTGACCGCATGTGGAGGCGAAGCCCCTGCGGACAAGAACGCGGCCAGTGCCGGTGGCGGTGAGGACGGCATCAAGGTCGGCATCCTGCACTCGCTCAGCGGGACCATGGCCATCAGCGAGGTGACCGTGCGGGACTCCGAGCTGCTCGCGATCGAGGAGATCAACGCCGCCGGAGGCGTACTCGGCAAGAAGCTGATCCCCGTCGTGGAGGACGGCGCGTCCGACTGGCCGACCTTCGCGGAGAAGGCCACCAAGCTCATCCGCCAGGACAAGGTGGCCACCACCTTCGGTGGATGGACCTCCGCCAGCCGCAAGGCGATGCTGCCGGTGTTCGAGCGGAGCAAGGCCCTGCTGTGGTATCCGGTCCAGTACGAGGGCCTGGAGAGCTCGCCCTACATCTTCTACACCGGCGCCACCACCAACCAGCAGATCATCCCTGGCCTGGACTACCTCAAGGAACAGGGCAAGAAGAAGATATTCCTGGTCGGCAGCGACTACGTCTTCCCCCGCACCGCCAACAAGATCATCAAGGCGTACGCGGCGGCGAACGGGATGGAGATCCTCGGCGAGGAGTACACCCCCCTCGGTCACACCGAGTACAGCACGCTGACCAACAAGGTCGTCCAGGCCAAACCGGACGCGGTCTTCAACACCCTCAACGGTGACAGCAACGTCGCCTTCTTCAAGCAGCTCAACAGTGCGGGGGTCACCGCCGAGAAGATGCCCGTCCTGTCGGTGAGCGTCGCCGAGGAGGAGGTCAAGGGCATCGGCGTCGACAACATCGCCGGCCACCCCGTCGCCTGGAACTACTACCAGACCACGGAGAACCCGGCGAACGAGAAGTTCGTCGCCGCGTTCAAGGCCAAGTACGGCGCCGACAAGGTGACCTCCGACCCGATGGAGGCCGGATACAACGCCGTCTACCTCTGGGCCGAGGCCGCCAAGAAGGCCGGAACCGTCGAGGTCGAAGCCGTCAAGAAGGCCGCCGGGGGCATCGCCCTGGAGCGCCCCGAGGGCCTGGTCACCATCGACGGCGAGAACCAGCACATGTACAAGACGGCGAGGATCGGAGTGATCCAGCCCGACGGCCTCATCAAGGAGGTCTGGAACTCCGGCGAACCGATCAAGCCCGACCCCTACCTCAAGGGCTACCCCTGGGCGAGCGGCCTGGCCAACGGCTGACCCCCTCTCAGACCGGCTCCGGACCGGGCCGTGACCAGATCACGGGCAGCACCGTGGCGCACCCACAATGCGGCACGGCCCGCTCCGGAGCCAGACACTTCTAGGAAGGGGATTCGGTGGAGGCCTTCCTCAACCAGCTCCCGATCGGCCTGTCCATCGGCGCCGTACTGCTCCTCATCGCCCTCGGCCTGACGTTCACGTTCGGCCAGATGGGCGTGATCAACATGGCCCACGGTGAGTTCATCATGGCGGGCGCGTACACCGCCTACCTGCTCCAGGACCTCACCGGCCGGATGGCCGTGATCGTCGCCCTGCCCGTCGCCTTCCTGGTCGCCGGGCTGATGGGGCTCATCCTCGAACGGACCGCGATCCGCCACTTCTACGGCCGCCCGCTCGACACCCTGCTGCTCACCTGGGGCGTGAGCCTCGTGCTGCAGCAGCTCGCCCGCGACCTGTTCGGGGCGCCCAACGTGCAGGTACAGGCACCCACCTGGCTGCAGGGCGGCATCGCGTCCCTGCCCTACAACCGGCTCTTCATCTTCGCCCTCGCCATCGTCACCGTCGTCGGCATCTGGGCCTACATGAACCGCACCGGCCAGGGGCGGCGGATGCAGGCGGTGATGCAGAACCGCCAGCTGGCCGCGGTCAGCGGCATCAACACCGCCCACGTGGACCAGCGCACCTTCTTCATCGGCTCCGGCCTGGCCGGGGTCGCCGGAGTGGCCCTCACCCTCATCGGCCCCGTCGGACCCGCCCTCGGCACCTACTACATCGTCGACGCCTTCCTCGTGGTCGTCGCCGGAGGCCTCGGCCAGCTGCGCGGCGCCGTCATCGCCGCCGCCGGCCTCGGCCTGCTCAACTCCTACGCCGAGTTCTGGAGCGACGCCAGCCTGGCGAAGGTGATCGTGTTCGCCGCGATCATCGCCTTCCTCCAGTTCCGGCCCCAGGGCCTGTTCGTACTCCGATCGAGGGCGCTGACATGAATCTCGCACGTCTCAGGGGGCCCGGGGTCTTCGCGGTGGTGGCCGTGCTCGCCCTCGTGGTCGCGCCGCTCCTGCTGGAGCCCTTCCGTCTCGGCCTGCTGGCCAAGTATCTCTGCTTCGCGATCATCGCCCTGGGCATCGGCCTGGCCTGGGGGCAGGGCGGCATGCTCACCCTGGGCCAGGGCGTGTTCTTCGGCCTCGGCGGCTATGCCATGGCGATGCACCTGAAACTGGTGGACGCCCAGGGCGACCTGCCCGACTTCATGGTGTGGAGCGGGGTCGAGCAGCTGCCCGCCCTGTGGAAACCGTTCGCGAACCCGGTGTTCGCGCTCGCCATGGTCGTCGTCGGGCCGATGGCGATCGCCACGGTGCTCGGCCTGCTGGTGTTCAGGCAGCGGGTGCGCGGCGCCTACTTCGCGATCCTCACCCAGGCGCTCGCCGCCGCGTTCGTCATCCTGCTCGTCGGCCAGCAGGGCCTGACCGGCGGCACCAACGGCCTGACCAACTTCTACGACCTGTTCGGCCAGGACCTGGCGGCCGACTCCACCCAGCGCGGGCTGTACTTCGCGGTCGCGATCGTCACGGGACTGCTCTATCTCGGTGCCCGCCAGCTGGTCAAAAGCCGCTTCGGGCGGCTGCTCGTCGCGATCAGGGACGGCGAGGACCGCGTCAGGTTCCTCGGCTACGACCCCGCCAGGATCAAGACCGTCACCTTCGCGCTCTCAGCGGGCATGGCCGGGCTCGCGGGGGCCCTGTTCGTGCCCGTGGTCGGCATCATCTCGCCCGCGCTGCTGGGAGTGGTCCCCTCCCTCGAACTCGTCGTCGCGGTCGCGGTGGGCGGCAGATTCGCGCTGGCCGGGGCGATCCTCGGCGCGGTCGTGATGGGGTACGCCAAGACGTCCTTCAGCGAGCAGTTCGCCGACGGCTGGCTCTACCTGCAGGGCGCGCTGTTCATCCTCGTCATGACCCTGGCCCCCAAGGGGATCCTCGGCGTGGCGGCGTCGGCGCGCGACGCCTGGGCGCGCAGGTCGAGACGTCGTACGGACCCGGAACCGCCGCCCGCGGACGCCCCCGGAGTGAGAGTCATGGAGGAGGTCGGATGAGCCCGATGATCGAGGTGCGCGGGCTGTCGGTGGTCTTCGACGGCTTCCGCGCCATCGACGGCATCGACCTCACCGTCGAGAAGGGGGAGCTGCGCTTCCTGATCGGCCCCAACGGGGCGGGGAAGACCACGCTCATCGACGTCATCACCGGCCTCACCCGCCCGACCACCGGCGAGGTCGTCTTCGACGGGAAAAGCCTGGTCGGGCAGCGCGAACACAAGATCGTACGGCTCGGCGTCGGGCGGACCTTCCAGACCTCGGTGGTCTTCGAGGAGCTGACTGTCCTGGAGAACCTCGACCTGGCCGCGTCGTTCCGCAGGCCGCTCTGGTCGCTGACCCGGCGCAGGCGGGGCATCTCAGACGCCGTCGCCGAGGCCCTGGAGACCACCGGCCTCAAAGAGCTGGCCGACCGGCCCGCGGGGGTGCTCTCCCACGGTCAGCGGCAGTGGCTGGAGATCGGCATGCTGCTCACCCAGAGTCCCAAGCTGCTCCTGCTGGACGAGCCGGTGGCCGGTATGTCCAAGGACGAGCGGGAGCGCACCGGCGAGCTTCTCACGTCCGTGGCGAACGACCACACGGTGATCGTGATCGAACATGACATGGAGTTCCTGCGCAGGTACGCCTCGCAGGTCACTGTCCTGCACGAGGGCAAGGTGCTGATCGAGGGGTCGGTCGACGAGGTTCGCGACGATCCGCGCGTGCAGGAGGTCTATATCGGAAGGAAACGCAGCGATGCTGTCGGTACAGGAACTTGACGCCGGGTACGGCAGGGCCCGGGTGCTGTTCGGAGTCTCCCTGGAGGTGGAGCCGGGGCAGCTGATGTGCGTGATGGGCCGCAACGGGGTCGGCAAGACCACCCTGCTCAACACGGTGATGGGCGTGCTGCCCGCCACCGCGGGATCGGTCACCTTCGAGGGCCGCGACGTGACCCGCATGCCGCCGCACGAGCGGGTCCGGCTCGGCATGGCGTACGTCCCCCAGGGGCACGAGACGTTCCCGCAGCTCAGCGTGCTCGGCAATCTGCAGGTCACGCTGGAGGCCGCCAAGGGGTCGCAGGAGGCGCTGGAGGAGGCCCTGGAGACCTTCCCGCGTCTGAAGCCGCTGCTCAAACGGCGCGCCGGATTCCTGTCCGGCGGGCAGCAACAGCAGCTCGCCATCGCCCGCGCCCTCGTCACCCGTCCCAAGCTGCTCATCCTCGACGAGCCCACCGAGGGCATCCAGCCGTCGATCGTCATCGAGATCGAGGAGGCGATCGAGCGGCTGCACGCCACGGGTCTGTCGGTTCTGCTGGTCGAGCAGTATCTGGATCTGGCGCTCCGCCTCGCCGACCGTTTCCTCATCCTCGACGCCGGGCACGTCGTCCACTCTGGCGCGGCCGAAGAACTGCGCGGGGAGGGAATTCACCGTCTTCTCGCCGTCTGATCCGCAGAAAATCCGAATCGGACTTCCAATATCAAGAAGGGCCCATTTGATCACTTCTTGATGAAGAGCCTCCCGCGGCGGGTGACGACGACATAATCTGCCCAGAAAAGCGGAGTCCGGGGGTGTCATGGCGAAGGAACCTGCGGACGGGGAGACGGGCCCGGAAAGGGCTCCCTCACCTCCCGAGAAGCAGCGCCGGTCTTCCCCGGGAGAGAGTGGCGGCTTGGCCGCGGGCTCGGGGGAGACCGGCCCTCCGGCCGTCGGCGAGCGCGAGACACCGCCCGGCGGGGCGATCGGCGAGCCGGACGGTGGTGCCTCCGGTGCCCCCGCCGCCCCCGGCTCGCGAGGCGACGAGGGACGCGACCGGCAGGGGCGTGATCCCGATGACCGCCACGACCGCGATCAGAGGTCTGATGACCGCTATGACCGTGACCGGCGGGGCGACGATCGGTATGAGCGTGACCGGCGGGGTGGTGATCCCGATGACCGCTATGACCGGGACCGCTGGAACGATGACGGGTACGGACGCGACCGGCGCGACGGCGGACGATATGAGCGCGGCCGGAGGTCCGACGACCGCTATGACCGTGACCGACGGGACGATGACGGGTACGGACGCGACCGGCGCTACGACGACCGCCACGATCGCGCTCCGCGATTCGACGACGCGGACGTCAAGGGCTTCCAGCCCGGGCCGCCGACCACCCCGGCCGGAGCGCCGGGGCCGCCCCGCAGGCGCCGTTTCCGACGTTTCCGGCTGGCCGCCTGGATCGCGCTGGTCCTCGCCGCGGTCGTGGTCGGGGTGTCCATCGCGTGGGTGAACGGGCCTCCCACCGAGGCCGAGCTGCGGGAGAAGGCGGGACTCCTCAACAAGGACAGACTGTTGATCGGGGTGAAGGAGGACACCCCCGGCATCGCCCTGCGGGAGCCGGGCGGGACCGGTTTCACCGGCTTCGACATCGACATCGCCTACATGATCGCGGCGGATCTGGGATTCCGGCCCGACCAGGTCGACTTCCTCGCCATCGAGACCGAGGACAGGGCGCGTATGCAGGCCCGCGACACGGACGACACGTTCGTCAAGGTCGACCTCGTGGTGGCGACCTTCAGCGTGACGCCGGAACGCAGGGCCGACCCCTCCGTCGGTTTCTCCACGCCCTACCTCTACACCGAGCAGTCGGTGGTGACCAGGGCCGACTACCCCGACGACAACGTCGCCTCGCTGGGTCAGCTTGAAGGCAGGAAGGTCTGCTCACTCGGCACCTCGACCTCCCTGGCCGAACTGAGGAAGGCGATCAAGACCGATCCCATCGCCGAGCTCCTGATCAGCAAGTGCGTGGACCGTCTGGCGGACGGTGTGCCGAGCGACAGGGCGGCCGAGGCGGTGACGACCGACGCGGCCCTGCTGGCCGGGTTCGTCGCACAGCCGGAGAGGAAGCTGCGCCACCACGACATCGCGCTGGAGAAGACGGAGATGTGGGCGGTCAACGCGGGTTCCAACCGCGCGCTGCGTACCCTGGTCGATCTCGCGCTCTACCGTTCCTACGCCGATCCGGGCAACAAGATGTGGGAGGAGGCGTACGAGAAGCACATCCGGCCGTTGCTGGCGGCCAACCCGGGGGTGGACGTGGCGCAGGCGCAGCAGCCGTGCGCGCTTCCCCCGGACGTACGCCGCTGGCCCTGGGAGCGGACCCTCCCCGTGCGGGATTGCCCCTCCGCGCCTTGAAGCCCAACGCGCGGTTGAGGGACGCGCCGAGGAACCAGGAGTGGTTCCTCACGCTGCTGCCGGTGTTCCCGATCGTCCTGCTGGTGATGCGGCTGTGGTACGCCAGCAGGCAGGACACCCAGACGCTGCTCCTGCTCGTGCAGACCATCAGCCCGCTGGGCCTGCTGAGCGCGGTCCTGCTGACCACGGTGTGGGTGCTGCCCGTCGTCGTGGTCGGGGGCAGGCTTCTCGGCACCCTCTACTGGATCAGCACCGGCCGCTTCTCGTGGCTGGTGCACAGCGCCCAGCGGCTGCCCGGCTGGGTCGTGGTCCTCGCCGTCGCGATGGGTGTGTGCACCTGGCAGCTGCGCTTCCTGCCGACGCTCGCGATGATGTCACTCGCCCTGCTCGGGCTGACCGTGCGCGAACGGTTCCCGGATCACGAGGAGCTGCGGACGACGTTCTGCTACGCGCTGCCGGTGATCGCCGCCGTGCTGTCGTACGTCATGCTGTGGCCGGCGATCGTCTCGGCGTTCACCGCGCGGGACGTGGCGACCGCGATCCTGCTCACGCTTCCCCCGGTGTTCGCGGCGCTGCTGACCGGTCCCGTGCCCGAGGCGCCGGCCAGGGTGCTGACCCACGGCATCGCGATCGGGATGGCGGTGTTCACACCGTTCCTGGTCGGCGTGGTCGTGATGAGGGCGCCGATCCTCCCGTTGATCGCCATACAGATCAGCGTGGAGAGTCCGACCGCGAAGAGGCCCGCCGAGGTGGTCGTGGGTTACATGGTCGCCAGCGACGACCAGATGACCACCGTCCTCAAGCGTGACGGTGCCGTGGAGTTCATCCAGAACGACAGGCTGCAGTCGAAGGTGCTCTGCCCCGATCCCGGTGAGGTGCCCAGGACGTGGGTGAACCTGCACGGCTGGTACGTCGAACAGAGTGTGATCTCCTGGCTCGCCCCGGCGTCGCAGCGGACTTCGGCGGACTCGCGCTGCGAGGGCCGTCCGGAGAAGGCGACCGGCCCGCTGCCACCGTCCTCCGACCGGTCCCCGGATCCGTCTCCACATCCGTCTCCGAGTACGGAGAAGTCTCCGACCCCCGCCAGGTCTCCGACTTCCGCCGAGTCTCCGTCCGTGACCGAGCCGCGCGCCGGGTGAGTGCGGCGGAGCGGCAGGGGCGGGCGAGCGGGAGTGACGGGTCAGCTCGCGGGGCGGCCGACGCACTCCCTGTGACGACTTTCCGGGTGAACGGTCACTGACGGTAGTCTTCGACCTCGTCGATCGGGCGGGGGGCCGCCGAGTCGGGGTCCTCGCCGAACTCGCGGAGCGCCCGGCGCTGCCTGAGCAGGTCCCAAGCCTGGTCGAGAGCCTCCTCCAGCTGCCTGATCCGGTTGTTCTCCTCGTGTGAGGAGATCGAGTGCGAGCCCAGCTTCGCCCGGAGCTCCCGCTCCTCGGCGATCAGCTCGTTGATGTGGGCGAGGATGTCGCCGTCCTTCATGGCCGTTCCCCCTGTCAGAGTATTTCTGGACTGTATCCGATCAGTGGATCGTCGCACCGGGGGAATCGGGCGGCCTCGCGCGGCGGCCGTCGTGGGCGGCGCCTCCCGTACGGACGGGATCTGGAAGATCTTCGAAGTCCCGCGATGTGAGACCGAGGCACGGGGATCCTGAGACGTCTGCTAACGTGCTAGGCATGCTGCGCGGTCTGCTTCTTAGCTGCCGCGACGAGGGCCTGTAGAGGCCGGCTCCCTCGTCGCGGAGCGAGCCATGCGCGTCGGCCACGATTGTTTTCCCAGTCGAGGAGCCTTGCATGTATCCGCAGCAGCAACCCAGTCCCATGCCCTTCACGCGTTACCAGTCCTTCGCGCCGATCCGGCTGGACGACCGCACCTGGCCCGGCAAGGTCATCGACCGAGCCCCCCGATGGTGTGCCGTCGACCTGCGTGACGGTAACCAGGCACTGATCGATCCCATGGACTCCCACCGCAAGCTCAAGATGTTCGAGCTGCTGGTGAAGATGGGATACAAGGAGATCGAGGTGGGCTTTCCCGCCGCCTCCCAGACCGACTTCGACTTCGTACGGCAGATCATCGAAGAGGACCTGATCCCCGACGACGTGGTGATCCAGGTCCTCACCCAGGCGCGGGCCGAGCTGATCGAGCGGACCTTCGAGTCGGTGCGCGGGGCCAAGCAGGCGATCGTCCACCTGTACAACTCCACCTCCACCCTCCAGCGGCGGGTCGTCTTCGGCCAGGACCGTGAGGGCATCACCGCGATCGCGGTCGAGGGCGCCAAGCTCTGCAAGAAGCTCGCCGCCCAGATGGACGACACGGAGATCTACTTCCAGTACTCCCCCGAGTCCTTCACCGGCACCGAGCTGGAGTACGCGGTGGAGGTCTGCGATGCCGTCAACGACGTCTGGCAGCCCACCCCCGACCGCAAGGTCATCATCAACCTGCCCGCCACCGTCGAGATGGCCACGCCCAACGTCTACGCCGACCAGATCGAGTGGATGCACCGCAATCTCGCCCACCGCGACTCGATCGTGCTGTCCCTGCACCCCCACAACGACCGAGGCACCGCCGTCGCCGCCGCCGAACTTGGCTACATGGCGGGGGCCGACCGGATCGAGGGCTGCCTGTTCGGCAACGGTGAGCGCACCGGCAACGTCTGCCTGGTCACGCTGGGCATGAACCTGTTCTCGCAGGGCGTCGACCCCGAGGTCGACATCTCCGACATCGACGAGATCCGCCGGGTCACCGAATACTGCAACCAGCTGCCCGTCCACCCGCGCCACCCATGGGGCGGCGAGCTCGTCTACACCGCCTTCTCCGGCTCCCACCAGGACGCCATCAAGAAAGGCTTCGAGCACCTGGAGCGTGACGCGGCCGCCGCGGGCGTTCCGGTCGAGGAGTTCACCTGGGCGGTCCCGTACCTGCCGATCGACCCCAAGGACATCGGCCGCACCTACGAGGCGGTCATCCGGGTCAACAGCCAGTCCGGCAAGGGCGGCGTCGCCTACATCATGAAGGCCGACCACCACCTGGACCTGCCGCGCCGCCTGCAGATCGAGTTCTCCCGCGCGGTCCAGGCCCACACCGACACCGTCGGCGGCGAGGTGAACGCCACCCGGATGTGGGAGGTCTTCACCGACGAATACCTGCCCAACCCGGCCAGCCCGTGGGGCCGTCTGGGTCTGCTGGCCCACCGCACCACCTCCAGGGGTGACGGCAAGGACGCCATCAGCGCCGATCTGCGCCTCGACGGTGAGATCCGCGAGGTCGAGGGGGTCGGCAACGGTCCCATCTCCGCCTTCTGCGACGCCCTGGCGAGGGTCGGCGTCCAGGTGCGCGTCCTCGACTACGCCGAGCACGCCATGAGCGCGGGGACCGACGCCAAGGCCGCCTCCTACATCGAGTGCGAGATCGCCGGCCGCACCCTGTGGGGTGTCGGCATCGACTCCAACACCACCACCGCCTCGCTCAAGGCCGTCATCTCCGCGGTCAACCGCGCCGGCCGTTAGCGAAGGACCGTACGGCACGATCTGCCGTAGGAGGTTTCGACAGAGGCCCACAAGGCATCGACGTCGCTCACCCGACCGCGCCCACCGCGAAATCCGCCCGGGCGCGGTCGAGTCGTCTCCGCTCGCCTTCCGGTGCCGGAGACGCTCGTGACCTCAGGGCGAAGACGGTGTCGCGGTCGTCCTGGGTGGCTCCGAACAGTTGGCCGTGTGTGGTGGGTGACTATCTGCCTTCATGGTGTTCGGGGGGCTTCAGGCGCACTGCCTCGGTACCACTGGCCTGAGCGGGCGACGGGGCCGGCTGTGGTTCTGGTGAATCGGCGGGCGAGGTGTTCGAAGGCGCCGGCGAGTTCGTCGGGGCCGACGATTTCGAAGTCGGCGTCGTAGCGGGCGATGGCTGCGGCAAGGCTGGGCCAGGACCAGGATCCGAGGGTGAGCCGGCAGCGGTAGGGGCCGATCTCCTCGACGACTCCGTCGCGGGTGTAGAGGGCCACGGTGGCGGCGGGCAGGTCGAGGATCACCGTGCCCTGGCAGGGCCAGTTGCCCGAGGAGTCGCCGGAGCCGCGGAACGTGCCGGTGACGAAGGCGGCGACGTCTCCTCCGGGCAGTACGCGTGGGGTGAACCGGGGCCCGTTGGGGGTGTGCGTGGTGATCCGGTCGGCGCGGAAGGTGCGCCAGTCGTCGCGGTCGAGGTCCCAGGCGATGAGGTACCAGCGTCCGTCCCAGGTGATGACGTGGTGGGGTTCGACGCGGCGCGGGGGTTCGTCCGCGGCCCCGGCGGCGTAGTCGAAGCGCAGGATCTCGCGGGCGTGGACGGCGGCGCTGACAGTCAGGAGTACGTCGCCGTCGACCGGGGCGGCCGGTCGGGTGGCAGGGGGTTCGACGGCGGTGACGCGCACCGCGTCGACGCGGTGCCGGAGCCGGGAGGGCATGACCTGCCGGATGGTGTTCAGTGCCCGTTCGGCGGGTTCGGCGAGGCCGCTGCCAGAGGTGGTGGCGGCGATCTGGAGGGCGATGGTGAGGGCGACGGCCTGTTCGTCGTCGAACAGCAGCGGGGGGAGGTCGGTGCCGGCGCCGAGCCGGTAGCCGCCGTCGGGACCCTTGACGGCGGCGATGGGGTAGCCGAGCTCGCGGAGCCGGTCGACATCGCGGCGCACGGTGCGCAGGCTGATGTCCAGGCGAGCGGCCAGCACCGTGCCGGACCAGTCCCGGCGGGTCTGCAGCAGCGACAGCAGGGCCAGCAGTCGGGCGGAAGTCTTCGGCATGAACCTGATTCTGTCCGAAGTAGGTGCCACATACTGTCACCTACCCCTGCGAATCTTCGTTTCGAGCCGGTCGGCCACCGCGACCCGGACACCCCTTTTTTCGCCGGTGCTCTCAAATGAGGCTTACCACCCCATACAGGCCGTACCGCGCCTGGAAAATCAACAAGGAGTCACCCACATGGCCATTTCCACCACCACCCACCTGAACTTCCGCGGCGACGCCCGCGCGGCGCTGGAGTTCTACCAGACCGTGTTCGGCGGCCACCTCACCACCATCACCTACGGCGACTTCGGCATGCCGAAGGACATGCCCGACGCCGACAAGATCGTCTTCGGCCAGGTCGCGGCCGACAACGGTTTCGCCGTCATGGCCTACGACGTGCCCGGCCAGGCACCGGCCGCCGCCGTGCCCGCCGCCACCACTCGTGAGCACGGCATGACGCTGACCGGCGAGCGGTTCTTCGTGTCCGTCCGCGGCGAAACCGCCGAGGAGGTCGGCGCGTTGTGGGACAGGCTCGCCGACGGCGCCGACCTCATCGAGAAGTACGGTCCCTCGCAGTGGGCGCCGGGCTTCGGGATGCTGACCGACCGCTTCGGCGTCACCTGGATCCTCGATGTCGCCGCCCCCTACGCCGGCTGACCACCGCACCCATCCGGTCCGAGTCCGGCCCGAGGCGGCCTTCCCGGGCCGCCTCGGACCACCCGGCCTTCAGCCCCGGGCCCCGGCCTTCGTCATCAGCCATCCCGCGGTCACCTCGGCGATCATCGGAAACCCACGCCCTCACCGCGGACGGTGCCATCTGCGGTGTGATCGATCATGCTCGCGGACCTTTGCCCCGAGCGGCCGTTCGGAGACGCCCTCGACCGGTGAATTCATGGCATTCCGTGGCGAGTCACTGCGAGACATCCCCGCGTTATCGACGTAGCCTCTTCGCAGCTCAGGGTACGACTCGCTCCCCCCGAATAAACCGAAAACGACTTATCGGTTATATGCGAAATTTGTATTTATCGGGGGAAACTATGCGATGTATTCTCGGCCTGGCCACCGCCGGGCTCGTCATCCTCAGCGGTACCGCCACCGCGGACACGCAGTCACCACCGAACCACATACCCGACCCGCCCGTGGCCCAGTCGGTCGCCGATCCGCCCCCGGTTCCGCCCAAGCCCATCGCGACCCCGCCCGTTCCGATGCCGCTCTGGCCCACTTCGATCCCGCGCCCGCCGTGGGGTCAGCCCATCCCGCCTCCGCCGATTCCGGCCCCGATGCCGCCCCGCCCGCCGTGGCCGACGGCCGGAGGCCCGTACGCCAAGCACCTCACGCTGACCGTCTCGCGCATAGGCAGGAAGCGGACCATCCGCCTCGGATGCGCGCCGCCCTACGGCATGCACCCCGAGGGAAGCCAGGCATGCTCGCTACTGCTCAGGGCGCAGGGCGACCCCGCACGCATCAGGCTGCCCTGGAGGGCCTGCCCGCAGTACTACGACCCCATCACCGTCACCGCGACAGGCACCTGGAACGGCCGCTTCATCAGATACCAGCGGACCTTCAGCAACCAGTGCGAGCTGCGCACCGCGACAGGGCCGATCTTCTCCTTCTGACACCCGTCCCGTGAAACACGCCGCTCCGGGCACGGGGCGGCGTCCGGGACACGGGAGGGCCCGCTGATCGGTGCCGGAGAGGATCGAGCGTGCCTGCCGTGGAACGGCGGGCCCGGTCCCCGGTCCCCGTTCCCGCGAAAGGCTCCTACGGCGGCGAGGGTGCCCACGTCGCCGTACGGGCCGTTCCCCCTCACGCGCCCTGAACCGGGGGAAGGACACAGGTCGGTGGCCTCATGACATGGGTCGACGATGCTCACGGCCAGGAGTGGATCCGCGACAGGACGGGGGAGACGGCGATGGGCGAGCGGCCCGGGAAAACCGTGCTGTCCTCCTCCCAGCGGGCGGCGATGCGAGATCTGCTCGCCGAGGACCGCGAGAGGACGGTGGCCCAGATCGCGGCGCTGATACGTGACTGGGACGACCTCGTCGAGGCGTCGGCGCTGGTGGGCAATGACGACGAGCACGACCCGGAGGGGGCGACGATCGCCTTCGAACGGTCCCATCTCCAGGCCCTGCTCGACAGGGCGCGAGCCCATCTCGACGATCTCGACGAGGTGGCGGGGCGACTTCGGCGGGGCACCTACGGCGTGTGCGACGACTGCGGGCGCCCCATCGCCCTGGAGCGCCTGAAGGCACGCCCGATCGCCAGGACCTGCATCGAGTGCGCGGCCCGCGGCCGATGAAGGCCCCCGGTGATGTCCAGACATTTCTGAACTAACCTGGGGGCGGCAATGCCCGCCGTCGCGTCTCGCGCGATCACCGGTCATGAGCCGTGCTCGCGCACGGCCACGACCGCGACCGCCCGGCCGCGATCCGTGCCCCCGCCCGGTCACCCGAGTGAGTCCGTGTCCCGGCACGATCACCGCGTGTGGCGCGCATCCGCCGCGTACGGCCTGGCGTGAGGCGTGGAGAGGGCACATCGTGACCAGAGGGTTGCTGAACTGGGCGGGCAACATCACCTACGGCGCCGCGCGGATCCACCGCCCCGGCGACGTCGAGGAGCTCCAGGAGGTGGTCGCGGGCAGCGCCGCCATCGGGGCGCTCGGCACCCGCCACTCCTTCAACGAGATCGCCGACCGTCCCGGCGGTGACCTCGTCTCGCTGGAGGGCCTGCCCGCCGCCTTCGAACTCGACCCGGAGCGGGGCACGGTCACGGTCGGCGGCGGGGTGCGCTACGGCGAGCTGAGCCGGTGGCTGTACGGCGAGGGCTACGCGCTGCCCAACCTCGGCTCCCTGCCGCACATCTCGGTCGCCGGCGCCTGCGCCACGGCCACGCACGGTTCCGGCGTCGCCAACGGCAACCTGGCCACCGCGGTCTCCGGCCTCGAACTCGTCACCGCGGACGGTGAGATCACCGTCCTCAGCCGCGAGAAGGACGGCGACCGCTTCGCCGGGGCGGTCGTCGGCCTCGGCGCGCTGGGCGTCGTCACCAGGGTCGTCCTCGATGTCGTCCCGGCCTTCGAGGTGCGGCAGTACGTCTACGAGAACCTGCCGTGGGCGCGTCTGGAGGAGCACTTCGAGGAGGTCCTCTCCGCCGCGTACAGCGTGAGCCTGTTCACCGGCTGGATCGGCCCCCGGATCGACCAGGTGTGGGTGAAGCGCCGCGAGGACGAGTCCGGTCCGTGGGAGGCGGCGCCGCGCTGGCTGGACGCCACGGCGGCCACGGCCGACCGGCACCCGCTGCCGGGGATCTCCGCCGTCAACTGCACCGCGCAGATGGGCGTCCCCGGCCCCTGGTACGACCGGCTGCCGCACTTCCGTCTGGACTTCACCCCGAGCAGCGGGGAGGAGCTCCAGTCGGAGTATCTGTTGCCGCGCCGCCACGCCCTCGCCGCGCTCCGCGCGCTGGACGCGGTCAGGGACGTCATCGCCCCCGTCCTGCAGATCTCGGAGATCCGTACCGTCGCGGCGGACGACCTGTGGCTGAGCACCGCCTACCGCGAGGACGTCGTCGCCGTCCACTTCACCTGGAAGAAGGACTGGCCCGCGGTGAGCCGGGTGCTCGCCGTGGTCGAGGAGTCGCTGGAGCCCTTTGAGGCCCGCCCACACTGGGGCAAACTCTTCCTCATGGGACCCGATCGCCTGAACTCCCTGTACGACCGGCTCCCGGACTTCCGGCGCCTGGCCGCCGACCTCGATCCCACGGGCAAGTTCCGTACCCCGTTCCTCGACGCCCGTGTCTTCGCTTCCTGACGGTTCCCAGCCTCAACCTTGATCCGGACATCAACTCACAAGCGGATCTTACGATCGGATCAGGGTAGTCAACTCCCATCACAGTGATAACAGTGCGATATCCACCGTTAGAGCTCGTGAATCCAGCGCTGGTGATGAGGGGGAGAGCATGGAACGCAATACGGTCGTGCGCGCGATGCACGATGTCGGGCTGGCCGCCTGGTTCGGGGGATCGTTGATGGGAGCGATCGGCCTCAACGGTGCCACCGCCGCGGTGAGCGACAGGAGCGAGCGCCTGCGGGTCGCGAACGCGGGATGGGGCAGGTGGGCGCCGGTCAGCGCGGCGAGCGTCGGCGCCTTTCTCGTCGGCTCGCTCGGTCTGCTGTCCGCCAACAGGCGGCGCGTGGCGTACCAGCGCGGGGTGGGGGCGAGCACCGCGGCCAAGGCCGTGCTGACCGCCGGGGCGCTCGCCGCGACCGCCTACACCGGGGTGCTCGGTGCCAAACTCGCGGACGCGGGCGACGTGCCGGTGGAAGGTGCCGTGAAACCGGAGAAGGAGACTCCGGAGGACGTCGCCAAGACACAACAGCAGCTGCGTCTCATGCAGTGGGTCGTCCCCGCCGTCACCGGGGTGCTCGTCGTGCTCACCTCCCTGCACGGAGAGCAGCAGCGGCCGGGCCAGGTCATCCGGGGAGCCGCGCGCAAGAAGTTCTCCCGGTAGAGGGCCTGCGGCCCTTCACACGGTCTCACGTGGACCGTCGTCCCACGGCCCCTCGGGGCCGTGGATCGCCGGGTGCCCGTCTGACCGACGCCAGGAAGACCCTGGAATTCAATACCTTGAGTACGGCGCGATCGCCCCTCTCTCTGCAACCTGGTGTGACATGTGACGACAAATAGCGTCCATGCCGAGGCCCTGCTGTGCGGGGTGAATTACCCGGCCAACTCGTGACGTATCAGACAGACAGCCCGAGGGTGCGGGCCTGACAGCGCATGGCGTGGTCGAAGGCCGACGCGGGATCGAGGATCGCGTTGTCGAACTGGCCGAACACCTCGAAGTTGATCCAGCCGAACAGGCCGGTCCAGGAGATCAGACCGCGGACGACCACGTCGTCGGGGACGTCGGGTATCAGTTCGCGCACGCGTGCGGCGTCCTCGTGGAAGGACGGCGGGACGGGCGGGTGGGTGGTGTCGGGCGGGTTCAGCGCTCCGGCGCGGTGGGCATCGGAGACGATCCGGCCGTAGACGGCGGTGTCGCGGACCGCGGCCGGGACGGTGTCCTGGGGGGCGCGGTAGCCGGGGACGGGTGAGCCGTACAGCAGGGCGTACTCGTGCGGGTGGGTGAGTGCCCAGTCCCGCACGGCGTGGCAGACCGCCATCCACCGCCTCCCGTGGTCTTCCGGCGGGACGGCCGCGTCGGCGTTCTCCACGGCCTCGCCGATGGCGTTGTAGCCGTCGATGATCAGGGTCGTGAGCAGGTCGTCCCTGGACGGGAAGTAGCGGTAGATCGCCGAGGAGGCCATGCCCATCTCGCGGGCGACGGCGCGCAGGGACAGGCCGCTCGCGCCGTCGACGGCGAGCTGCCTGCGGGCGACGTCGGTGATCTCGCGGGTCAGCTCGGCCCTGACCCTCTCGCGTGCGCTGAGGCTCGAACTCATGTCGCGACCATATCAGAGCACTGGCAAAAAACGAGAGCACTGCTCTTGACGAGCAGTGCTCTCTAGCGAGAGCATTGCTCTCAGAATGGAACGGGTAAGCCACCGCACAGGAAGAGGAATCATGGCCAAGCACGTCATCGCCGGAGCCGGACAGGTCGGCTCGGAGGTCGCCAGGCTGCTGACCGGGCAGGGGCACGAGGTCGTCCTCATCAGTCGCTCGGGCTCGGGCCCCGACCTGCCGGGTGTCCGCAGGGTCGCCGCCGACGTGAGCGACCGCGAGAAGCTGACCGCCCTGACCCGGGGCGCCGCCGTCCTCTACAACTGCGTCAACCCGCGCTACCACGAGTGGGCGCGCGACTGGCCGCCGCTCGCCGCGTCCCTGCTGGGAGCCGCCGAGACCACCGGCGCCGGATACGTCATCCTCGGCAACCTGTACGTCTACGCGGCGCCCGACCGGCCGATGAGGGAGAACGACCCCCTCGACCCGCCCAGCGCCAAGGGCGCGATCCGGGTGAAGGTGTGGCGGGACGCCCTGGCCGCGCACGAGGCGGGCCGGGTCAGGGTGACCGAGGTGCGCGGATCCGACTACTTCGGCCCCGGCTGCCTGGACCAGTCGCACCTCGGGGAGAGGTTCGTCCCCGCACTGCTCGCCGGCAGGACCGTCCGCTTCGCCGGAGACCCCGACCAGCCGCACAGCTGGACCTATGTGCCCGACGTCGCGCGGACCCTGGTCGCGGCGGGTGAGGGCGAGGACGCCTGGGGTCGCGCGTGGCACGTCCCCACGAACGAGCCGATGCCGGTGCGCGAGGTCGCCGAGCGCCTGTGCGCGCTCGCGGGAGTGCCCAACCCGGAGGTGAAGGCCCTGCCCCACTGGATGCTGCGCACCGGCGGGGTCTTCTCACCGATGCTCAGGGAGCTGGAGGAGTTGCGTTACCAGTTCGTCCGTCCCTTCGTCCTCGACTCCGACGTCTCCCAGGCGGCCCTCGGTCTCGCGCCGACCCCGATGGGCGAGGCGCTGGCCGCGACGCTCGCGTGGTGGCGCGGCCGCCTGGCCGTGGCGGCGTGACGGCGCGCCTTCGTACGCGGGGACGGGTGCCACGACGCTCTGAAGGCGGGCGCGGACCATCGGGCACACCCGGTACGCGGGACGGGGGAACGCCGGTTCCCGCCGCCGGGGAGGGCCGGTATGTCCGGGCCGGTGTGCGGCACGTCCCCGACGGTCTCAGGAATGCGGCGCGCGTGCCCGGTGGGCGTCGGCGACCCGGCCGACACCGATCACATGGGCGGCCTCGCGCAGGGTGATCCCGCACTCGGCGGAGACCGCCGCGGTCGTGTCGAACGCGTCCCGCACGATGCCGCGAAGCCTCGCGTCGACCTCGCGCGCGCTCCAGCGACGCGCCTGCATGTCCTGGAGCCACTCCAGGTAGGAGACGATCACACCTCCGGCGTTGGCCAGGATGTCGGGGACCACGGTGACGCCCGCGTCGGCGAGGACGCGGTCCGCACCGGGCGTGGTGGGGGAGCTGGCGCCCTCCACGACCAGGCCGGCCCTGATCCGGGTGGCGTTCTCCTCGGTGATCGCCCCCTGCATGGCGGCGGGGACGAGCACGTCCACGTCGAGCTCCAGCAGTTCCTCCGCCGGCAGTGCGTCCGCCCGGCGGTAGCCGCGTACCCCGCCGGTCTCCTCCGACCAGGCCCGCAGGTCGTCGATGTCCAGGCCGGAGCGGTCGATCACGGCCCCGGTGCGGTCGGAGACCGCGATCACGAGGCAGCCCGCGTCGGCGAGGTAGCGTGCGGCGGGGGCGCCGACCTTGCCGAAGCCCTGGATCGCGACGGTACGGCCCTCGGGGGAGCCGCCCAGAGCCCTGAGCGCGGCGATCCGCACGCCGCGGGCGGTCGCGGTCCCGGCCGTGTCGGGCACGCCGCCGGGGGAGACGGGGCCGCCGATCGTCACGCCGGGCACCGGGTAGCCCGCGTTCACCGAGTAGGTGTCCATGATCCAGGCCATGGTGCGCTCGTCGGTGCCGACGTCGGGGGCCGGGATGTCCCGCTCGGGACCGATGACGGGCAGGACCTCGTTGACGTAGCGCCGGGTGACCCGTTCCAGCTCGCGGGCGCTCAGCGAGGCCGGGTCCAGGGAGACGCCGCCCTTGGCGCCCCCGTAGGGGATGCCGGCCAGCGCGCACTTCCACGTCATGCCCATGGCCAGGGCGGTGACCTCGTGGACGTCGGTGCGGGGGTGGAAGCGGATGCCTCCCTTCGCCGGGCCGCGGGTAGTGTTGTGCTGCACCCGGAAACCCTGCACGACGTCCATCCGGCCGTCCTCGCGGCGGACCGGGACCGAGACGGTGAGCGAGCGGCGGGGGGTGGCGAGCATGGTGCGCAGGCTGTCGTCCAGGTCCAGCCGGTCCGCGGCCCGGTCGAGCTGGAAGAGCGCGGAGTCGAGGGCCTGTCGGCCGGGACTGACGGGAGCGGTGGCGGCCGGCGTCGTCGACGGCACCGTGAGCGTTCTCAAGGGATACCTCCGTACGGTGAGCGAAGCGCCCTTGCTCCGCTCGGGGCACATGGTCACGATCAGACTAGGCGCGGTTTTTTGCCCGCAGGGTCGGGCCGTGTTTCGTTCTCATGACTGATTCGCGGATCGGGTCGCGAGCCTGCGAGCAGGAGGTGTGTTGTTATCTGCCTGCTCCCCTGGGCAATCTGGGAGTAAAACATAGATTTTCCAGAATCCGGTCAGGATTCCTACCGTTGTGCAGCCGAGGGGATGAAAGTGCCGGAACTTGTGGTCGGGCCGATGTTGCGTTACGTGGACGAGACGAGCGCGTCGGTGTGGATGGAGACGAGCGAGCCGTGCGAGGTGACGGTCGAGGTCGGCGGCGTGCGCTCGGAGGCGAGGACGTTCACCGTCCACGGTCACCACTACGCGATCGTGGACGTGGAGGGCGGAGGCGCCTACGAGGTGCGCCTGGGCGGGGAGACCGTGTGGCCCCTGCCCGATCAGCCGCCGAGCCGCATCCGCCTGCTCGGCCCCGACGGTCCGAATCGCGTCATGTTCGGCTCCTGCCGGACCAGCGTGCCGCACGACCTCGTGTACACGATCTCCCACGGGGTGGACGTGCTGCGCGCGTACGGTGGCACGCTGCCCGAGACGCCCGACGAGCGCTGGCCCGACCTGCTGCTGCTGCTCGGTGACCAGGTCTACGCCGACGAGCCGTCCGCGGAGATGCTGGAGTTCATCGCGGGCCGCAGGGACACCGAGCCGAAGAAGGAGATCGCCGACTTCGAGGAGTACGCCGAGCTGTACCGCCTGGCGTGGACCGACCCGGAGATCCGCTGGCTCCTCTCCACGGTGCCCAGCGCGATGATCTTCGATGACCACGACCTGCGCGACGACTTCAACACCTCCATCTCCTGGCGTACGTCGATGGAGGAGGTGCCGTGGTGGCGGCACCGGGTGATCTCCGGGATCGGCGCCTACTGGGTCTACCAGCACCTGGGTAACCTGTCGCCGGCGGAACGCGCCTCGGACGAGCTGCTCAGCAAGGTGTGCGCGGCCGAGGGGGACGGCGCCGAGGTCCTCGACGCCTTCGCCGAGCACGCCTACGACGTTCCCGCCGACAGCCGGTGGAGTTACGCCCGCGACCTCGGCGACACTCGCCTGATCATGCTCGACTCCCGCTGCTCCCGCCAGCTCGACCCCGATGACCGGCGCATGATCGACCCGGTGGAGTGGGAGTGGCTCACCGAGCAGCTGCACAAGGGGGGCGCGAAGCGCTTCGTGATCGGCTCCTCGGTGCCGTTCCTGCTCCCCGCGGGCATCCACCACATCCAGAACTGGAACGAGGCCCTCGCCCAGGGGGCCTGGGGCAAGACCGTGGCGCGCTGGGCCGAGGCCCTGCGCCAGGCCGTCGACCTGGAGCACTGGGCGGCCTTCCGCCGCTCGTTCGAGGACCTGTCCAAGCTGCTGGCCGGGCTGGGAAAGCCGGTGATCATGCTCTCCGGCGACGTGCACTACTCCTACGTGGCCAAGGCGCGCGACCTTCCCGTCTACCAGCTGGTCTGCTCCCCGATCCGCAACCCGCTGAGCCGCACCCTCCGCCTGGCCAACATCGTCGCCCAGTTCGGCATCGCGAGCCTGGTCGGCCGCACACTCTCCCGCACGGCGAGGATTCCCAAGCCGCCCTTCAAGTGGCGGATCACCGACGGCCCGTGGTTCTCCAACGCGGTCGCGACCCTCTCCCTGGACACGGCCCCCACGTCGGTCCGCTGGGACACCGCCACGGGAACCGAGGTATCGGAGATCACCGTCGTGAAGCTGGAGGAGGGCTAGCGAAGCGCCCTCCGTTCCCCCGCGCTCCGAAGAGGGCCGGGGGCCGTCGCGATCTTCCGGCCGGGGGCCGGTCGGCGGACCGCGGCGCTCTTCTCGCGCGCCGGGAAGTATGTGAGGCGTGCTCACCTGGGCGGATGCGGAAATCGCTTACCGGGGGCCGCGGGCGTGCTCGTTTTGATCATAAAAAACGTTGACATCGAACGTCACTCGGTTTTACATAGTGATCATCAGCGCTGATTTGCCCCTTTTCTACCAGGTGACACAGCTTTGTGCTGCCGTCATCTCTTTTTCTGGTGAGGCGCATGTCAACGTTACGGGGCCTGGCGGCCGTACTGGCCGCCGGGGTTATCGCTACGGGGTCAACAGTTGCGATCGACGTTCATGGAGGGGCTCCGAGAGCCGTCGCCTCCTCGGCGGAGCCGGTGGCTCCGACGGATGAGCAGGCCGGCAGGATCGCCCGCGAGACGGGCCGCAGTACGGAAATCCTCGCCAAGCGAGGTGAGAGCAGGGAGGTCTTCGCCAATCCCGACGGTTCCTTCACCGCGGTGGAGCACCTTCGCCCTGTCAGGGTCCGGCAGGACAGTTCCTGGGTGGCGCCGGACGTCACCCTGATCCGCAGGCCCGACGGGTCCATCGGGCCCAAGGCCTCCACCGTCGACCTGACCCTCTCCGGGGGAGGGGACGAGCCCATGGTGCGGATGGCGCGCGCCGGCCGGGAGATGTCGCTGAAGTGGCCGGAAAAGCTGCCGGAGCCGGAACTGCAGGGCGACTCGGCCGTCTACCGCTCGGTGCTCAAGGACATCGACCTGGTCGTTCGGGCCGACACCGACGGGTTCGCGCACACGCTCGTCGTGAAGACCAGGGAGGCGGCGGAGAACGGAGCCCTCGCCCGGCTCGGCTTCGACCTGGGCGAAACCGAGCTGGCGGTGCGCGCCGAGCCGGACGGGCGACTGCGTGCCGTCGACACCGAGGGAGGGGGCGCGGTCTTCGAGGCCCCGTCGGCGATCATGTGGGATTCCGGCACGCAGGCCGGGAGCACGCCCGCAGAGTCGGCGCCCGCTGAGACGGCGAGGCGCACGACGGCCGAGCCGGAGGAGGACCTCGCCAGGGGCCCCGCCCCGACCTCGAAGGTGGCCGATGTCGGGACCGCCGTCGAGGACGGTTCGCTCACCCTCACCCCCGAGACCACGCTGCTGACCGCCCCCGACACACGGTTCCCCGTCTACATCGACCCGGTGTGGAAGACGGTCAAGGCGTCCGCCTGGGGATATGTCTCGCGTACCTACCCGAGCACGTCGTACTACAAGTTCAGCGGCAAGGCCGACTCCGGCATGGGCTACTGCTCGGGTGACGCCAGGTGCGCGCCCTCGGACGTGAAGCGCATCTTCTACCGGATGCCCACCAGCGCGTACGCGGGCAAGCACATCATCTCCGCGGAGTTCGTCGCCAAGGAGACCTGGTCCTACTCCTGCGACGGCCGTACCGTGCAGCTCTGGCGGACCAAGGGGTTCGTCGAGGGCTCGACCTGGAACTCCACCAAGGACAACTGGCTCGAACACCTCGCCACCCGGGACGTGGCGAAGGGCTGGTCCTCCGACTGCCCGGGTGGCGACGTGGAGTTCAACGCGACCGCGGCGGTGAAGGACGCTGCGGCGGGCAAGTGGTCGACCACCACGTTCGGACTCAGGGCCGGGTACGAGACCGACCCGAAGGGGTGGAAGCGGTTCGCCGACGACGCCTGGCTCCGGGTCAACTACAACACCCCGCCGCCGCAGCCGAAGATGTCCAACCTGACGATGGACCCGGGCGGCAAGTGCGTCTACTCCCCGGCCCCGGCGGTGCGGGTGCCCCCGACGCTCTCGGCGGTGCTGCACGACTCCGACTCCGCCGACGCCAAGAAGGTGTACGCCGAGTTCCAGGCCAGCTGGGACGGCGCGACGAAGTGGACCTCCGGCAGGATCGGCCCCAAGACCACCGGATCGACGTTCCAGGTCAAGATGCCCTCGACGATCCCCGAGAAGAAGACGATCGCCTGGTCGGTACGCACCTGGGACGGCTACCAGTACAGTCCGTGGAGCTACGCGGGCGACGCGACCGGCTGCTACTACACCTATGACAAGAGCGTGCCGGCCGCCCCCGCGCTGACCTCGACCGCCTACCCCAAATCGGATCCCGAGGACGAGCTGGACCCGTGGTACGACGGGGTGGGCCGCTACGGACGCTTCACCGCCACCTCCACCTCCACCGACGTCGTCAAGTACTGGTTCGGGATCAACGGCAACCCCACGCAGGCCAACGAGCGCAAGCCCGCCACCAACGGCGGGCCGGTGACGATCGACATCGCGCCCGAGCACGCGGGACTGAACTACGTCACGGTCCAGGCCTTCGACGCGGCCGGCAACGTCAGCGAGATCGGCCGTCACGCCTTCAGGGTCAAGACCGGGGCGCCGGCGAAGGCGGAGTGGCCGCTGGACGAGCCCATCGACTCCCCGCAGGTCACGGATGTCGGGGGAACCTTCCCCGCCACCGTCACCGGCGGCGTCACGCTGGGGGTGGACGGCGTCTCGAAGAGCGCCGCGCAGTTCAACGGCTCCACCGGGTACGCCAGGACGACGGCCCCGGTGGTGAACACCACCACGAGTTTCTCGGTGTCGGCGTGGGCGAGGCTCCCCGAGGTCAAACCCACCCACGCCGGAGTGATCGCCACCCAGGCGGGCACGGCTCGACCGGGCTTCGAGCTGTACTACTCCTCCTCCTACGACCGGTGGATCTTCAACAGGTTCAGCACCGACAGCACGAGCGCCACGATCGTGCGGGCGATAGGGGCCACCGCGCCGCAGGGCGGGGAGTGGGCGCACCTGGTCGGCGTGTACGACTCGGTCGCCAAGCACATCAGGCTCTACGTCAACGGCAAGCTCGCCTCGACCACCGCGTTCACCACGCCGTGGAACGCCACCGGACCGGTACAACTCGGCGCGAGCCTGTACAGCACGGTCCCGGACGCGTTCTTCCCCGGTGAGATCGACGACCTGCGGATCTTCGACCGGATCGTCACCGCGGAGGAGGTCGGCAACCTCTTCAGCCAGCACCCGGTGGTGAACGCCCGCTGGAAGCTGAACGACTCGGCCTCGGCGGTCCGGGCGAGCAAGGCGTACTGGAAGCTGGACGAGGCGGCGGGCGCGACCCGCGCCGAGGAGGTGGGCGGCGTCCACCCGGCGAGCAAGGTCGGCACCGTCACCTTCGGGACGACCGGGAAGTCCGGCAAGGCCGTCACCCTCAACGGCACGAACGGGTACCTGAAGACCACCGGGGCCGTGCTCGACACCACCAAGAGCTTCTCGGTGTCGGCGTGGGCGAGGCTCCCCGCCACCAAACCCACCCACGCGGGGATCATCGCCACCCAGACCGCGTCGGTGAAACCGGCGTTCGAGCTGTACTACTCCTCCTCCTACGACCGGTGGATCTTCAACCGTTTCAGCGCGAACAACGCCTCCGCCACGATCATCCGGGCGCAGTCCACCTCGGTGCCGCAGGGCGGGGTGTGGACGCATCTGACCGGGACCTACGACGCGGCGGCCAAGCAGATCAGGCTCTACGTCAACGGCAAGCTGGCCTCGACCACGGCGTTCACCACGCCGTGGAACGCCACCGGACCCGTGCAGCTGGGCGCGGGTTCCTACGACGGCGCGGCCGGGTCGTTCTTCCCCGGCGAGATCGACGACCTGCGGATCTTCGACCAGGTCGTCACCGACTCCGAGATCGCCACGCTGGCCTCGGGATCCCCGCTGACCATCGCGGCCGACGACGGCACCGCGGGCCGGCACGTCACCCTGTACGGCAACGCCCGCATCGACCAGGGCGCGGGCTGGGTCGGCACCCCGCCCGGCGCGCTGGTCCTGGACGGTGACGGCGACTACGCGGCCAGCGCCGGTCCCGTGGTGCGCACGGACGACAGCTTCACCGTCGCCGGCTGGGTGACCAGTGCGGGCCGTCCCGGCCGGCCGGCGACGGTCTTCAGCCAGGAGGGCGCGGTCAACAGCGCCTTCACCCTCCGCTACCGGCCGGACCCGGCGGATCCGGTCAACGCGGGCGGCTACCAGATCGAGATGCCGGACTCCGACGCCACCGGAGCCACCCGCCCCACCTCGGAGCACTCGGCCTTCCAGTCGGGCTTCGAGTGGGACCACGTGGCGATCGCCTACGACGCGCTCCAGGACGAGATGCGGCTCTACGTGAACGGGGAGCTGGAACAGACCGAGGAGCAGGTGTCGTGGCGGTTCAACGTGCTGGGCTTCAACGCCACGAAGGGATTGCAGCTCGGCCGGACCAAGGGCGACGGCGCCTGGGGCGAGTACTGGCCCGGCGTGATCGACGACGTGTGGGCCTTCCAGGGAGTCGCCACACAGGAGCAGATCCAGATGCTGGCCGCGGGCAACGAGCTCGACACCGAGACCGGCCCCTGACCTGAGGAACGGGATCGCGGGCCACGGCCCGCGATCCCCTTCCCATCCCCATTTCCCGAGGTGCCCCGGCCGCCGCGTACGGCGGCCGGTGGCCTGCGCCTGTGCGGAGGATTTTCATGAAGGGGTTATACGAATCGGGTACCCGGCGTTGGCTGGCCGTGTTCACGGCACTGGTCACCGCCGCGGGCCTGCTGGTGGCGCCACCGGCGCACGCCGGGGCCGGGCCGGACGGAGAGCGTCCCGAGGTCGAGAGCGCCGAGCGCGTGGTGCCCGGCAGGGCGGAGACGGTGAGGCCGCGCAAGCCCGACCCCGCGGCCGCCGAGCCAGACCCGGCCCCGGCGGGCTGGCCGGAGCCGGGAGTGACCGAGGCGAAGGTACCGGCGAGCGGGGAGGCGGTCCGCGCCGGGAAGCTGCCGGTCCGGGTACGAGCTCCCCAGTCGCGGGCCAGGGGGGCGGCGCCCCCCGTGGAGGAGGTGAAGGTCCAGGTCCTGGAACGGGCGGCGGCCCGGCGGGCCGGCGTGGACGGGGTCGTGCTGACCGTGGGCGGTCCCGGGACCGGCCAGGTCGGTGTCGAGCTGGACTACTCCGGGTTCGCCGGAGGTTTCGGCGGGTCCTACGGCAGCCGGCTGCGCCTGGTCCGGCTGCCGGCCTGCGCGCTGACCACCCCTGACGCGCCGCAGTGCCGTACCGGCACCGAGATCCCCTCGCGCAACGACACCGAGGCGAGAACGCTGTCGGCCGAGGTGACGGCCGCACCGCAGGCGACGGTGCTCGCCGCGGTGGCGGGGGAGTCCAGTGAGAAGGGCGACTACAAGGCGACGGCGCTGTCGGCCTCGTCGACCTGGGCGGTCTCCGAGCAGTCGGGCGACTTCGCCTGGTCGTACCCGATGCGGGTGCCGCCCGTCCCCGGTGAGCTCGCGCCCAAGGTGGAGATCGGCTACTCCTCGGGTGCGATGGACGGCCGCACGTCCAACACCAACAACCAGCCGTCCTGGGTGGGAGAGGGATTCGACTACTGGCCCGGCTACATCCAGCGTGGCTACAAGCCGTGTGCCGACGACGGGGCTCCCAAGGACCAGTGGGGCACCCCGCCGGGCGACCAGTGCTGGGCCTACGACAACGCCACGCTCAGCTGGAACGGCAAGGGCGGCGAGCTGGTCCAGGCCGCGGACGGCACCTGGCGGATGAAGAACGACGACGGCACGCGTATCGAGCGGGTCAAGGACACCGGGAAGGCCAACGGCGACAACGACGGCGAGTACTGGAAGCTGACCACCACCGAGGGCGTGCAGTACTTCTTCGGCATGAACCGCCTGCCCGGCTGGAGCACCGGCAAGGAGGAGACGAAGTCGACGTGGACCCACCCGGTCTTCGGCGACGACGCCGACGAGCCCTGTCACGGTTCCACGTTCGCCACCTCCTGGTGCCAGCAGGCCTACCGGTGGAACCTCGACTACGTCGTGGACCCACGGGGCAACGCCATCTCCTACTTCTACACGCAGGAGGGCAACCGCTACGGCCGCAACCTCAAGCCCGCCGACGACACCCCCTACGTGCGGGGCGGCTGGCTGGACCGGATCGACTACGGCCAGCGCGCCGCCACCCTGTTCTCGGCGAAGCCGTCGGCCAGGGTGGTCTTCGGCCTCTCGGAGCGCTGCCTGTCGGCGACCGCCGCCGACTGCGCGGAGGACAAGATCGGTGACCATCCGACCAGGTGGCCGGACGTGCCCTGGGACCTGAACTGCGCCGCGGGCACCGAGTGCAAGGGCACCAAGGGCACACTGGCGCCCACCTTCTGGTCACGCAAGCGGCTGACCAAGGTCACCACCCAGGTGCTGAAGGCGGACGGAGCCTACCGGGACGTCGACTCCTGGAAGCTGGACCACCTCTGGGGCGACGCCGACATCGACCGGGCCCTGCTGGTCAAGTCGATCCAGCACACCGGTCATGCGGCGTCCCCGGCCGTCACGCTGCCCCCGGTGACGTTCAACCACGTCCAGTTGCCGAACCGGGTCGACAAACTGGGCGACGACATCGCGCCGTTCGTCAAGTACAGGGTCGGGGCGATCTACGACGAGTCCGGTGGCCAGATCGACGTCAACTACTCCGACGCCGACTGCACGCTGTCCTCGCTGCCGACGCCGGAGACCAACACCCGGCGCTGCTTCCCGGTCAAGTGGACACCGGCCGGTTACGCCGACCCGATCCGGGACTGGTTCCACAAGTACGTGGTCACCCAGGTCGTGCAGAGCGACAGGACCGGCAAGGCGCCGGACATGCTCACCACCTACGAATACCTCGACGGCGCCGCCTGGCACTACGACGACGACGACGGCATGACCAAGGAGAAGTACAAGACCTGGTCGCAGTGGCGCGGTTACGGCCGGGTGCGGATCAAGACGGGAGGCTGGAACGACCTGCGCTCCCAGAGCGAGCGCCTGTTCCTGCGGGGCATGGACGGTGACCGGCTCGACGCCGACGGCGGCACCAAGAAGGTCTCCGTCGCCGACGGCGAGGGCGGAACGCACGTCGACCACGAGGCGCTGCAGGGTTTCGAGCTGAAGCGGACGGAGTACGAGGGGGTCGGCGGCGCGGTGGCCGTCAAGACGGTCAACACCCCGTGGCGCGAGCAGACCGCCAGCCGCACCAGGAGCTGGGGGACGGTCACCGCGAACCTGACGGACGTCGCCAAGAGCCACACCTGGACCGCGATGGACGGAGGGAAGTGGCGGGAGACCGAGATCGTGACCTCCTACGACCCCGACACGGGTCTCGCCACCCAGGTCGACGACAAGGGCGACCTGGCCACGGCGGCCGACGACCGGTGCGTCAGGACCACGTACGCGCAGGACAAGACCGCCTGGATGCTGAAGTTCCCCTCGCGGGTGGAGAGCCTCTCGGTGGCCTGCTCGGTCACGCCCGACCGGTCCAAACACGTGATCGAGGACGGGCGCTCCTTCTACGACGGCAAAGCCTTCGGCGCGGCGCCGGACAGGGGAGAGGTCACCAGGGTCGAGAAGATAGCGAGCCACAACGGCACCGCCGCGACGTACGTTCCCACCGAGATCTCCACCTACGACTCCTACGGCCGTGAGCTCACCACCAAGGACGCCGCGGGCAACGTCACCACCGTCGCCTACACCGACACCGCGGGCCTGGCCACGCTGGTGAAGACCACCGGGCCACCGGTCACCCCCGGCGACCCCGGTACGGCCCACGTCACGAGCGAGGAACTCGACCCGGCCTTCGGCTTCGAGACGGTCAAGGTGGACGCCGGAGGCAAGCGGACCGACCTGGAGTACGACGCGCTGGGCCGCCTGCTCAAGGTGTGGATGGCAGACCGCTCCAAGGCGGCCAAGCAGACACCGAACCTGGAGTTCAGCTACCGGGTTTCCGACGGTCAGATCATCGCGATCGGCACGAAACGGCTGACCGCCGAGGGCGGCCAGACCGAGCCCACCTACGAGCTGTACGACGGCAGGCTGCGGCTGCGTCAGACCCAGGACCCGGGGCCGGACGGCGGGCGGCTGATCTCCGACAAGCTCTACGACTCCCGGGGCAACGTCGCGCGCGAGTACGGGCAGTACTACTCGACCGGGGCGCCCTCGACCACCCTTTTCGGGGCCTTCGACGGCAACGTCGAGTCGCAGAAGGTCTTCGAGTTCGACGGCCGCAATCGGGTGACCGTCGAGCGGTTCCTCGTCGGCAACGGCGAGACCCAGGAGAAGTGGCGCACGATCACCTCGTACGCGGGAGGCCGGGTCACGGTCGACCCGCCGACCGGGGACACGCCGGTCACCACCTTCACCGACGCGCGCGACCACATCGTCGAGCTGCGCCAGTATCGGGGGGACTCGCCGACCGGCGACTTCGACCGGACCCGCTACACCTACACCCCGCTGGGCAAGCTCGCCACGGTCGAGGACGCGGCGGGCAACACCTGGACCCACCACTACGACCTGCGCGGCAGGGAGATCCGGGTGGACGACCCGGACAAGGGCACGACCAGGTCCACCTACGACGACCTGGACCGGGTGACCTCCACCGAGGACGCCAGGGGCGCCAAGCTGTTCACCACCTATGACGCGCTCGGCCGCAAGACCGAGGTCCGCGAGGGGTCCGCGACCGGCAACGTCCTGACGGCGTGGACCTACGACACGGTCCGCAAGGGGCAGCTCTCCAGCTCCACCAGGAACGCGGGCGGCCAGGCGTACACGACGACCGTCAACGCCTACGACAACCTGGACCGGGCGATCCGGACCACCATCACCGTCCCGGAGACCGAGAAGGAGCTGGGGGGCAGCTACCAGTTCGACACCCGCTACAAGCTGGACGGCACGGTGCAGTCCGCCACCTTCCCCGCCTCGGGGGGCCTGGCGGCCGAGACCGTCGTCTACTCCTACGACGAGCTGCGGCGGCCCACGGCCACCTCCGGTCTCACCTCCTACGTGACCAGGTCGATCCACAGCCTCACCGGCAAACCCGAGCAGTACGAGCTCTCCACCGGAGGCAAGAAGGTCTGGCTCACCAACTCCTACGAGTACGGCACACAGCGGCTGAAGTCGGCGCGGGTCGACCGTGAGGACGTCGCCGGTGTGGACCGCCACGCCACCTACACCTACGACGCGGCGGGCAACGTCACCGCGGTCTCCGACGTCTCCCGGTCCGGCACGGACACCCAGTGCTTCTCCTACGACCACCTGCGCAGGATGACCGAGGCGTGGACGCAGGGCACCCAGAGCTGCGCCACCACGCCCGCGGCGAACCTCGTCGGAGGGGTGGCACCGTACTGGCAGTCGTTCGGCTACGACGCGACGGGCAACAGGACGAAGGAGGTCGAGCACGGCGTCGGCGGGGCCGCCGACACCCAGCGTGTCTACGGCTACCCGGCCGCGGGGTCCCCGCAGCCGCACGCGCTGGCCTCGGTGACCCAGACCGGGGCCGCGGGTGCTCGCGTGGAGAGCTACGGCTACGACGCCACCGGCAACACGACCAGCCGTAAGATCGGCGCCGTCGACCAGAAGCTGGACTGGGACGTCGAGGGACGGCTGAGCAAGGTCACCGACGGGGCCAAGGTCACCTCCTATCTCTACGACGCCGACGGCAACCGGCTGATCCGCAGGGAGCCGACCGCCACGACCCTGTACCTGCCGGGCATGGAGCTCCGGCTGGACACCGCGACCGCGAAGGTCGCCGCGACCAGGTACTACGTCCACGACACGGTCGCGGTCGCGGTCAGGACCACGGCGGGGGTGACCTTCGTCGCCAACGACCACAACGGCACCGGTGAGCTCGCGGTCAACGCCGCGACCCAGGCGGTCTCCCAGCGCCGCTTCAAGCCCTTCGGCCAGCTTCGGGGGGCACCACCGGGGTCATGGCCCTCGGAGAAGGGGTTCGTCGGCGGCACCGTCGACTCCTCCACCGGCCTGACCCATCTGGGCGCCCGCGAGTACGACCCGGCGACCGGCCGCTTCATCAGCGTCGACCCGATCATCGACCCGCAGGACCCCCAGCAGATGAACGGGTACGCCTACGCGAACAACAACCCGGTCACCTTCACCGACCCGGACGGCAAGTTCTGGGGAAGCTGGATCGCCGCCCTGCTGGCGATCATCCGGGCGCTGGCGGCGCTGCTCAACGGCGGCGGTGGCGGCCACAAGGGCGGCGGCGGCAACGGTGGCGGTGGTGGTGGCGGTGCGCCGCACCGCCCGGCGCCGAGCGGCGGCGTGAGCACCTCCTACGGCAAAACCGTCAAGACCAACACCCTCAGCAGCGTCGATCCCCGCAAGTTCACCGCGCTCGGCTGGCTCGCCTACGGCTTCGGCGGCCCGTCCGACATGCTCAACACCTGGGGAACCAACGTCGCCGAGAAGGGGCGGGTGATGGGTGGCATCTACGCCCTCAAGGCGGCGAGCTACCCGCAGGGAAACTGGAAGTCCAGCTGGTTCTGGAACGGGCTGCGCAAGTGGTACGACGCCAAGTCGGTCAGGGTCGAGGCGCGCGGCATCAAGTGGGGCGGACGCCTGGCCAAGGCAGGGAAGTTCCTGGGCCGGTTCGGACTGGTGACCACCTTCGCCGACGGCGCGCTGACCCAGTGGAACTCCGACAAGGGAAAGGACATCAACAAGGGCGAGAAAGCCCTGCGAGCCGGTATCCGCGGCGCCGCGGTGGCCGGCGGCGCCTACGCGGGTGCCACCATCGGGGCCGCGGCGTGCAGCCCCGGAGTGGTCCTCGCGGCGGTCTGCGGTGCGGCCGGCGCCTACATCGGAGGTATGGTCGGCGGAGTCGTCGGTGACACCGCCATCGCCGCCTACGACAAGGCGCGAGATCCGGTGGTGAACACCGCCAAGTCCATCGGTTCCGGGATCAAGAAGGGATGGAACAAGCTCTTTGGATGAGACAGCCGTGCTGACGGGGTACCCGCACGCGCCGGTGTGGGCGGTGCTCGCCACCGCCCTCATGGCGGTCCTCGGGTTCGTCAACCATCGCCGGTTCCGTGGAGCGGACGCGCAGAGCGTGTGGGCCGAGCGCTACTTCGACGAGGCCAAGCCGAAGGAGTGGCGCAACCTGCCCTTCGCCCAGGTCCCGGGGGCGATCATGTTCTCCCTCTGGGCGGTGCTGCTGGCCTACACCTGGGTGTCCGGGCAGGAGATCCTCGACGCGCTCGTCGGGCTCGGCTTTCTCGGGTCCTTCGTCTTCGGCGGGATCGCCGTCAAGCGGCTCTACCGGCCTCCGGCCAAGGCGAGGCCGGCCTGGCTGGTGGCGGAGGAGGAACGGCGCAGACGGCTGGGCCTGACCACCCGCGACGGCTGGACCACCTAGGAGTTGCCTTCCGGTCCCCGCTGCTCGGGGACCGGGAGACGGAAACGTGAGGAGCCGGTGCGGCTCTCCCGTCCAGGACGGGAGAGCCGCACCGGCTCCGTCATGCCCGGGCTCGGCCGGGGTGGTTCACTTCGCCAGTTCGGCGAGGGCCGCGCCGAGCTGGTCGACCGCCCAGAGGAGGTCCTCCTCGGAGACGACGATCGGCGGGGCGAGGCGGATGGTCGAGCCGTGGGTGTCCTTGGCCAGCACGCCGTGGGCCATGAGCGCCTTGGAGACCTCACGCCCGCTCGCCAGCGACGGGTCGATGTCGACCCCCGCCCACAGGCCGCGCCCGCGCACGGTGACCACGCCGTGGCCGATCAGCCCGCGCAGCCTCTCGTGCATGACCTCGCCGAGCTCCCTGGCCCGCGCCTGGTACTCGCCGGTGCCGAGCATCTCGATGACCGCGTTCGCGACCGCGCAGGCGAGCGGGTTGCCACCGAAGGTGGAGCCGTGCTGCCCCGGCCTGATCACACCGAGCACGTCCTCGTTCGCGGTGATCGCCGAGACCGGGACGACGCCGCCGCCCAGGGCCTTGCCCAGCACGTAGATGTCGGGGACGACGCCCTCGTGGTCGCAGGCGAAGGTCTCGCCGGTACGGCCGAGACCCGACTGGATCTCGTCGGCGATCATCAGGATGTTCTCCGCGGTGCACAGCTCACGGACCTGGGTGAGGTAGCCGTCCGGCGGTACCAGCACCCCGGCCTCACCCTGGATGGGCTCGAGCAGCACCGCGACCGTGTTGGCGTCGACGGCCTCGCGGATCGCCTCGACGGAGCCGTACTTCACGATCCTGAAGCCGGGGGGGTAGGGGCCGAAGCCGCCCCGGGCGTCGGGGTCGGTGGAGAAACCGACGATCGTGGTGGTCCGGCCGTGGAAGTTGTCCTCCATCACGATGATGTTGGCCTGCTCGGCGGCCACGCCCTTGACCTCGTAGCCCCACTTGCGGGCCACCTTGATCGCGGTCTCCACGGCCTCGGCGCCGGTGTTCATCGGCAGGACCATGTCCTTGCCGGTGAGGTCGCCCAGCCCGGCGGCGAAGGAGGCGAACTGGTCGTGGAAGAAGGCGCGGCTGGTCAGGGTGAGCCGCGACAGCTGCTCCTGCGCCGCTGCGATGATCTTCGGGTTGCCGTGCCCGAAGTTCAGGGAGGAGTAGCCGGACAGGCAGTCGAGGAACCGCCTGCCCTCCACGTCGACGACCCAGGCGCCCCGTGCCTCGTGGATCACGATGGGCAGGGGGTGGTAGTTGTGCGCGCTGCGGCGCTCGCTCAGCTCGATGAACTCGTCGGTGCCGGTCATCCGATGATCCGCCCCTCCCCGATATGCCCGGTCCACCCGGTACGTCTGGTCTGTGGTTGTCATGCCCCGCCCTGTCCCCGGATCTCCAGCGTGCAGCACTTGGGGCCGCCGCCCGCCTTGCGAAGCTCCGACAGGTCCACCGCGATGACCTCGAAACCCCGGCGCTTGAGTTCGAGCTGCAGGTCGGCGGCCTCGGCGTTGATCACCACGTTGACGCCGTCGCTGACGGCGTTGAGGCCCAGCACGGCCGCGTCGTCCTCGTTCGCGATGACGGCCTCGGGGAAGAGGGTGCGGAGCACCTCCTGACTTCCAGGAGAGAAAGCCTCCGGGAAGTATGCCACGTTATGTCCGTTAAGCGGGAAGAGTGCGGTGTCCAGGTGGTAGAACCGGGGGTCCACCAGCTGCAGCGTCACCACCGGGCGGCCGAGGAACTCCTGGGCCTCCTTGTGCGCGGTGATGTCGGTACGGAACCCGGTCCCGGCCAGCACCAGGTGGTCGAGCGTGAGGAAGTCCCCCTCGCCCTCGTTGGTGAAGGCCGCCTCACGGACCCGCCGGTAGCCGTTGTCGACGAACCAGCGCAGGTACGCGGGCCCCTCGGCCGCGCGCTGCGGGTGGGTGAACCGCGCGCCGTACACACGGCCGTCCACGACCAGCGCGCCGTTGGCGGCGAAGACCATGTCCGGCAGGCCCTCCACCGGGTCGATGAGGCTGACGCGGTGCCCGAGCTCCTCGTAGACGCTCTTGAGCGCCTCCCACTGACGGATCGCCACCTCGCGGTCGGCCCCGGCCTCGGGGTGCATCCACGGGTTGATCGCGTACTCGACCGCGAAGTGGTCGGGCCGACACATGAGGTAGTGCCTGGTCATGGATAACCCCCGCGTGTGAAAGGTCGTGGTGACAGCCGCCCATCACGGTCCCGATGGCGGCGTCATCAGCCTAGGAAGCGCGTTCTCGCAGGCCAAGAGCCTGCTTTTGCGCGTCGGCGCGGGTTTCCCGCGTGCTTCAGGTCAGAAACGTCGATTCGTTGTGCGGGGCGATGAAGGGCTCGCTGCGCGAGGTCACCAGGGGTGCCTCGATCAGCCGGGAGAGCACGATGGAGCTCTTGGTCCGCACCACGAACGACTCGGAGGCGATCCGCTCGATCACCCTCTCCACGTGCCGCACGTCGGTGGCCCTGATGTGCAGCAGCGCGTCGGCCTCACCGGTGATGGTGCACGCCGAGACCACCTCCGGATGGCGGCCGATGGCCACCCCGATCTCCGACGGCGAGGTCTTGCCCGCGCAGAACAACTCCACGTAGGCCTCGGTGGTCCAGCCGAGCGCCGCGGGCTCCACCCGGGCGGTGAACCCGGTGATGGCGCCGGTCTCGCGCAGCCGGTCCACCCGGCGTTTCACCGCCGACGCCGACAGGCCGACCCGCTGCCCGATCTCCGCGTACGTGGCGCGGGCGTCCTCGACGAGCGCCCCGATGATGTCGCGATCCAGCCTGTCCAGTTCCACGAAGACCTGTATACCGCTTCGGACGGGCGCGGGTTCGCGACGGGCGCCGGTGGCCCGCGCCCGGAAGACACGAACGCCGCCGGACGGATGATCCGTCCGGCGGCGTTCGCCGTTCGTGCAGCCCCGATCAGTCCCGATCAGCCCTGATCGATCTTGATCAGGTCCGGTCGGACCGGGCCGGAGCAGCTCAGGTCTGGTCGGCCTCGCCGGTGGCCTGCTCCTGGGCCTCCTCGGGGGAGGTCTCCAGGTCGTCGCTCGCCTGCGCGGCGTTCGCCGTCTGCTTGTCCAGGCCGACCCAGCTCGTCACGCTCTCCACCGCGAACAACACACCGAGATAGAGCGTGAGCGCGGCCAGCACCCACGTCATCACGCCCAGCACGGCGCCGACGCTGATGATCAGCAGCCGGAGCTCCCAGCCGAGCCCCGCCCTGAACACCCAGGGGGCGGGCCAGATGCTCTGCCGCGTCCGGTACACCGTGTCGTAGGTGTGGTAGCCGATCACGTAGATCAGCACGTAGAGCAGCCACTTGGGCGCGTCGACCGCGAGGCCGACGAGGATGATCGTGAGGAACTCGGTCCCCCGGATCAGCGGCGGCGCGAGCCAGTCGAGCTTGCCGAGATGGTCGCGGGCCGCGGTGGGCAGCACCAGGACGATCATGACCAGTGCCGGGACGAGCAGGATCGGCCCCTCCACCAGTATCCCGGTCACGGCCATCGCGATGATCGCCAGCAGCGCGGCGAGCGTGGCGGGAACCGGGGGCAGCCCCGGCCCCACCTTGTCGCGGAGCAGCGTCACCAGCGGGCCGTCGTCGCGGTAGGCGAGCAGCCGCGCGGTCTGCACGCGCAACCGCTCCTCGTATGGATCCGGAACGGGGGTGGTCTGCGGCTGGGTGATCATGCGAGAGACCTCATCAGGCGTCCGGTGAGCGAGTAGGCGGCACCGATGCCGCCCCAGATGATCAGGGTGAGGAAGGTGATCCTGGCGTCGAACAGGGCGCTGACGATCGCGATGGCGGCGAAACGCTCGCCGATGGGGAACACGATCATCTTGCGGGCCCAGTGTACGGCGCGGTATCTGCCGGCCCTGCCCCACATCTTCAGCAGGCTGCGGATCCCGCCGGTCACCGCGTTCTTGCGCTCCTCCAGCGCCTGGCGCAGCCCGGTGTCGGCGCTCACCGTGAGCGGGACCGACGGCAGCGGCGACGGGGGCTTGCGCCGGTTCGCCGCGCCGTAGGAGAAGTCGAGGAGGTGCCTGATGGACTGCACGCCGAGCGCGATCAGCGCGAGCGTCCAGACGTCGCCTACCCCGGAGACCGCCGCGCCGACCGCCAGGCCCGCGAAGACCACGTATTCCTTGAACCGGTCGAATGTGGCGTCCAGCCACGCCCCGAGCACGCCGAACTTACGGGCGTATCGTGCGACCTGGCCGTCCACGCAGTCGAACACGAACGCGAAGTAGATCAGCACCCCGCCCGCGACCATCCCGGCCCGCTCACCGGTGGCGAAGCACAGCGCCGCCGCCACGCCCAGCGCGATGGAGATCAACGTGACCTGGTTGGGGGTGAGCCCTCGCCTCGCCGCCCATCGGGCGATGAACCGGGAGTAGGTGCTGACGAAGTACGTGGTGAAGAAGCCGTCGGCGCCCTTCACCGCGTTGTCCAGCCGCGCCCTGTCCTCGTTGAACGTGGACATCTCGGCCAGCGCCTCCGCGGCCTGCTCGGGAGTGGAGACCCGGCGGAAGAACAGGTCCCGGCGGCCGCGGATGCCGACGGAGACGCCCTTGCGCACCAGACCCAGCACCAGCAGCTGGACCAGGTCGTCCTCGGGCCCCAGCAGGTGGGCCATGTCGGCCAGCTCGCGGGCGGCCTCCGCCAGGACGGGCGCGTGCTTGTGGTGCAGGTGCAGCGGGCCGAGCAGGACCGAGTTGGGCCTGGTCACCCCGTGGAAGGCCGAGCCCACCGAGATGACCCGGGACCTGCGGGCGCGCACCCTGACGGGCAGGCCCTCCAGCGTCCGCGCGCCGATCTCCGGCAGCGCCTCCTCGATCGGGACGTCCGGGACGACGACGTCGCCGTTCTCGTCCTCCTCGCGCGGCTCCTTGGCGATCAGCGCGAGGGCTCCGCGCTTCGACTTGGTGATCTGGTAGATCAGCTCGTCGTGGATCAGCGAGTTGGCCGGAAGGAGAAGCAGGTTCTCGGTGGCGTTTTCGACCGCGTCGGCCACGGCGCGCAGGTCACCGGCGAGGTCGGAGGTCTCGACAAGGCTGCCGGGGAAGCCCCGGTGGGCGGCGGCGTCGCCCGAGCGGACGATGGTCACCGGCTCGGAGTCGAGTGAGGCGAGCTGGCCGTGCAGCTTGCCGATCACCGTGGGGCAGCCGGGAAGCGCGGGCAGGGGCAACGCGGCGGGCGTCACCTGGCCGGGAGCGGCATCGGGGCCGGGCGATGAGCCCAGCAGGACCACGCGGGGCATGGCACCCTTTCGTGCGGAGACGGTGTGAGGCGGTGTAACCGGGGGCGGCATTTCGCCAGGGGCCAAAGTTTAGTGAGTTTTAGGTGAACAACACGCACCAGTGATCTATCCGTGTCGTTTGATCATGGTTCCACCTCTGCCAAGTGGACCGTCCCACTAGACTGTGCGGGTGAGTCTGTACCGTGACGACGGCATCGTGCTGCGCACCCACAAGCTGGGAGAGGCCGACCGTATCGTCACCGTGCTGACCCGCCGGATGGGCAAGATCCGGGGCGTCGCCAAGGGGGTCCGGCGGACAACATCACGATTTGGCGGACGGCTCGAACCGTTCACCCACGTCGATCTCCAGCTCCACACCGGCCGCACGCTCGACATGATCACCCAGGCCGAGACCATCAGGCCGTACGGCGAGTCGCTCGTCTCCGACTACCCGCGCTACACGGCGGGCACCGCGATGCTGGAGACCGCCGACCGCCTGGTCATGGGGGAAAAAGAGCCGGCGCTGCGCCAGTTCCTGCTGCTCGTCGGCGGTCTGCGCACGCTCGGCTCAGGTGATCACGAGGCCAGGCTCGTCCTGGACGCCTACTTCCTGCGCTCCCTCGCGGTGGCCGGTTACGCCCCCGCCCTGGAGGCCTGCGCCCGCTGCAAGGCCGTCTCGGTACGGGCCTTCGCCATCGTGGCCGGTGGCGTCGTGTGCGGCGCCTGCCGCCCCGCGGGAGCGGCGGTGCCCGAGGGAGAGACGCTCGCTCTGATGGTGGCGCTGCTCAAGGGCGACTGGTCCACCGCGGACGCCTCCGTCGCCCGGCACCGCGCCGAGTGCAGCGGCCTGGTCGCCGCGTATCTCCAGTGGCACCTCGAACACGGCATACGCTCTCTTCGACACGTAGAAAGGGAGCACGCCACGTGAACGTCCGCCCACCCGTCCCGCATCCCTCCGGTGCCACCCCGCCTCCGATCCCGCGTGACCTCGTGCCCCGGCACGTGGCGATCGTGATGGACGGCAACGGACGGTGGGCCAAGCAGCGCGGCCTGCCCCGCACCGAGGGCCACAAGGCGGGTGAGGCGTCGCTCTTCGACGTGATCGAGGGCGCGATCGAGCTCGGCGTCCCCTACCTGTCGGCCTACGCCTTCTCCACGGAGAACTGGAAGCGCTCCCCTGACGAGGTCCGCTTCCTGATGGGTTTCAACCGCGACGTCATCCGCCGCCGCAGGGACCAGCTTCACGCGATGGGCGTGCGGGTCCGCTGGGCCGGTCGTCCGGGACGGCTGTGGAGGAGCGTCATCCAGGAGTTGCGCGACGCCGAGGAGATGACCAAGGACAACTCCACGCTGACCCTGCAGTTCTGCGTCAACTACGGAGGCCGGGCCGAGATCGTGGACGCCGCCCTGCGTCTCGCGCAGGACATCGCCGACGGACGGGTCAAGCCGGGCCGGGTGAAGGAGGAGACCTTCGCCCGCTATCTGGACGAGCCACAGATTCCCGATGTCGATCTGTTCGTGCGGTCCTCGGGGGAGCAGCGCATCTCCAACTTCCTGATCTGGCAGACGGCGTACGCCGAGATGGTCTTCCTCAACCGCCTCTGGCCCGACTTCGACCGCCGCGATCTGTGGGAGGCGTGCGAGACGTACGCCAAGCGCGACAGGAGATACGGAGGAGCGGTGCCGAACGTGGTCGCGCCCGCACGGGACACCTCGGATGGCGCCGCGGGATGAGGCGACACCGGCCCCGGCGTTGGTCGGCGCCGGCCGGCTCAGGCTGAGCTGCCTGGCCGGCGCCTCGGGCCTCGCGGGGCCGGCACCCCGGTCGTCAGGCCTTGACCTCGCGCAGACGACCGGTCTCCACCTCGTAGACGAAACCACGTACCGAGTCGGTGTGCGGGATGAAGGGGTCGTTCCTGATCCGGTGGAGCGACTGGACGACGTCCTCGTCGAGGTCGGTGAAGGCCTCGGCCGCCCACTCGGGCTTCACCCCGACCTCGGCCTGGATCTGCCGCTTGAAGTCGTCGTCGGTGAAGGTGAGCATGCCGCAGTCGGTGTGGTGGATGAGGATGATCTCCCTGGTGCCGAGCAGACGCTGGCTGATGGCCAGGCTGCGCCGCTCGTCGGCGGTCACCACGCCGCCCGCGTTGCGGATGATGTGCGCGTCACCCTCCGAGAGCCCGAGCAGGGCGTACGGATTGAGACGGGCGTCCATGCAGGCCAGCACGGCCACCCCGAGCGCGGGCGGCATGGGCAGGTGGCCCTTGCGGAAGGTCTCCGCGTAACGTTCCGCGTTGGCGAGCAGGTCGTCGGTGACGCTCATGAGCTCTCCTCGGGGGTAGGCGACATCACGTCATAACCTACCCGCATTACCTACTCAGTCAATAGGTATTAGCGGAGAGTGACATCAGGCTCGGCGTCTTGCGCGGTAGGCGGCGACGTGCATCCGGTTTCCACAGGTGCGGCTGTCGCAGTAGACCCGCGAGCGGTTGCGTGACTCGTCCACGAAGACGTGGTCGCAGTCGGGGGCCGAGCAGGTGCGCAGGCGCTCCCACTCGTCCTCGACGAGCAGGTGGGCGAGCGCGACCCCGATGTCGGCCGCGAGGTGGTCGTGGAGCGAGGCGTCCGGCGCGAAGTAGTGGACGTGCAGGGGGTGGCCGTCGTGCTCGGTCAGGCGCGGGGTGATGCGGGTCCCGCTCAGCAGGGTGTTCAGCCGGATGACCGCGGTGGGCTGGTCGGGGGCGGTGAAGACCTTGTGGAAGGATTCGCGCAGCGCGCGCACCTGGGCCAGGTCGGCGGCGTTCAGCTCGCCGATCCCGCTGACCTCCCAGCGTGCCACGAAGTCGCTGAGTTTCCGCAGGTCGGTCAGGGTGTCTTCGCCTCCGGTGGAGGGGGAGGTGTTGACCAGGTCGACCGCGGTGGCGAGTGAGTGCACCATGTCATGTCCGAATGGCATGTTGACTCCCGTATAAGCGATTGCAGCGTGAGGGCGCGTACGGCGGCTCGCCGTGTCGGAAGCGTATCTCTCCGGTGAACCTCCGGTGCCCTCTCGCGCACGCCCGTCGCGGCGGCGTGCCCCGTGTTATAAGGCATTCTATGCAATTATGTCCTGCTATTGCATGATATGTCCGATGGGTTAAGAATCGCTTTCCTCGCACGCGCGGCCTCCCGGGCCGTCCGCTCAGGCGCGGCTCGGCGTGCGCAGCGGTTTGGCGGCGGTGGAGCAGGAGGCGCAGGTGCCGAAGACCTCCACCGTGTGGGTGATCTCGGTGAAACCGTGCTCGGAGCCGATGGCCTCGGCCCACCGCTCCACCGCGGGCCCGGCCACCTCCACCGTACGGCCGCACCTGCGGCAGACCAGGTGGTGGTGGTGGTCGCCGCTGGCGCACGCCCGGTACACCGACTCGCCGTCGTCGGTTCTCAGCACGTCGACGTGGCCGGTGTCGGAGAGCGCCTGGAGCGCCCGGTAGACGGTGGTCAGTCCGATCTTGGCGCCTTCCGCGCGCATCTCCGCGTAGACGTCCTGCGCGCTGCGGAAACCCTCGCTCTGCCGGAGGATCGCGTGGACGGCATCACGCCTGTTGCTCATGACTGAACTCCTGAGATCGGCTTCGACGTACGAATCTACCGAGCCCGAGGGCGAGGACGAACCCCGCGAGAGCGACGACGACGATGATCGCGCCCGGTGGGACCTCGACGTAGAAGGAGGAGGTCAGACCACCGACCGTGGAGATCATTCCGAACAGCATGGAAAGAAGCATCGTGCTCACGAACCCCCGGGTGAGCTGCTGACTGGTCGCCACCGGCACCACCATCAACGCGCTCACCAGAAGCAATCCTACGACGCGCATGGCGATGACCACGGTGAGCGCGGCGGTCACCGCGATCAGCAGGCTGAGGAAGCGGACCGGCAGGCCGCCGGCCTTGGCGACCTCCTCGTCCTGGCACAGCACGTAGAGCTCCCGCCCGAAGACGGTCACCACACCGAGCACCGCCACCGCCAGCAGGCCGATCACCCACACGTCCTCGACGGTGACGCTGCTGATCGAGCCGAACAGGTAGGACATCAGCGTGGCGTTGCTGCCACCGGGAGCCAGTGAGATGAGCAGCACGCCTCCGGCGATACCGCCGTAGAACAGCAGCGCGAGCGCCACGTCCCCGCTGGTCCTGCCGCGCGCGCGAACCAGCTCGATCGCCACGGCGCCCAGGATCGAGACCACCACGGCCGTCAGCACCGGGGCGGTTCCCGTCAGGAAGCCCAGCGCCACCCCGGTCAGCGCGACGTGCCCGATGCCGTCACCCAGCAGGGCGAGGCGGCGCTGCACCATGAACGTGCCGATGGCGGGGGCGGCCAGGCCGACCAGGAGGGCGGCGATCAGTGCCCGCTGCATGAAGTCGAACCGCAGAAGCTCGATCACGGGATCGGCCTCCAGTCGAGCGGGCTCACGGGCTCCTCCTCGCCGTGCGGATGCACATGGTCGTGGCCGGGCAGCGCGTGCGTGCCGACCGCCCGGGGCGGCGGGCCGTCGTGGCACACGTACCCGTCCCTGAGGACCACCGCGCGGGTGATCAGGGGTTCCAGCGGGCCCAGCTCGTGCGCGACCAGCAGGACCGTCTTGCCCTGGTCGACGAGCGTGGACAGGGTCTCCGCGAGGAGCCGCTGGCTCTCGGCGTCGACGCCCGCGGTGGGCTCGTCCATGACGAAGGTGTCCGGCTCTCCGGCGAGGGCGCGGGCGATCAGCACCCGCTGCTGCTGCCCGCCGGACAGCGCCTGCACCGGGTCGGAGGCACGGTGGGCCATTCCGACGGACGCCAGGGCCCTGCCGGTCGCCTCGCGGTCGGCCGCACCGGTCGGCCGCAGGCGTCGCTGCCTCGCGATCCTGCCGGAGGCGACGACCTCGCGGATCGTGGTCGGCACGCCCCCGCCCACCGAGAGCCGCTGGGGCACGTAGCCGATCCGCCACCAGTCGCGGAACCGGGCGGGGGTTTTGTCGTACAGGAAGGTCTCGCCGCCGGACAGGGGGACGAGGCCGAGCAGGGCGCGGATGAGGGTGGACTTCCCCGATCCGTTCGCACCGAGCACCGCCACCGCCTCACCTGGCTCGACGGACAGGTCGATGCCGCGAAGCACCGGACGGCGGTCCAGGTTGACCTGGCCGCCGTTCATGGTGAAGACCGTTTTAGTGGATGTCACGTGTGACCTTTACGAGCAGCTGAGTGCTTCCTGGAGTGTGGAGAGGTTCTGGCGCATGGCGGACAGGTAGTCGCCGTTCGCCGGCTGGCTTTCCACGGGGTCGAGGACCGCGGTCTTCGCACCGACCTCCTGGGCGAGGATCTCCGCGACCTTCGGGCTGACGAGGGTTTCGGTGAAAATCGTAGTTACTTTCTCCTGCTTGGCCACTTTTGCCACTTCGGCGAGGCGGGCGGGAGAGGGCTCGGCATCGGGATCGAGGCCGCTGATACCGATCTGGTGCAGCTTGTAGCGATCGGCGAGATAGCTGAACGCGGCGTGGGCGGTGACGATCGCGTCCGAGGAACAGGTCGCCAGGCCCTTGGCCAGCTCCTGGTCCAGGGCGGTGAGTTCGGTGGCGGTGGCGGCGGCGCGGTCCCGGTAGCCCTGCGCGTGCGCGGGGTCGGCGGCGGCCAGCCTCTCGCCGAGCTTGGTGGCGACCGTCGCGAAGCGGGCCGGGTCGAGCCAGAGATGGGGGTCGTGGTCGACATCCCCGTGCTCGTGTCCCTCCTCGTCGTGGTGTTCCTCCTCCGCGGCCGCGGGAAGGGGGGTGATCGCGGTGGCCGCGTCGAAGGCCCGGTCGGCGGCGTGCTGCTCGACGGCCTCGTCCACCGCGGGCTGGATCCCCTTGATGTAGACGACGAGTCCCGTCTTCTCCAGCCCGCCCACCTGCACCGGGGACAGCTCCAGGTCGTGCGGCTCGACGCCGGGTTTGGTCAGGCCCGTGACGGCCGCGTCGGGGCCGCCCACCCGCTCGGCGAGCCACTGCAGGGGATACATGGCCGCGGTGACGGTGGGCTTCCCGTCCGCGGAATCACTTGAGGCCCCCCCGGGTGAGCCGCTGGCCGGACCGGCTTCCGTGCCGCAGGCGGCGGTGGCGGCGAGGAGGACGGCGGAGGCAGCCAGGCTGACATTACGTATGCGGATACGTCGGGAGGACTCGGACATCATGCCATCTAGTATGCGCGCAAATGAAAACGATTGTCAAAATCGAGCGCGAAGGAGTTCGCGGAAGGAGTCGGCACATGTCCCGGGGGAGTTGCCGCGCGACGGCCGAGAGGGCCACCTCCGGCAGGGAAGGACTCCGCTGCCCGACGTTGCCCGGCTCGTTTCGGATGCCCCCGCGTGTCCGGCACCGGATAACGATGCCGTACGTCGCGGCGGTAACCGGGAGAGGGGGCGGGGAACGGGGGTGACGGCCTCGGCGAGGTGCCGGCCAGGCCGTCCTGTACGCGTCCCGCCGTAGCCCCCTGCGAAGACCCTGGAGACCGAAGAGTTGGTAAGGGTTCCGGAAGAGGCGAAGGCGGCGTCAGAAGGCGCCGAAGCGGTCGGCGGCGAGCAGGATCAGGAAGGTGAGCAGCGCGACGCGCAGGAGACGCCCCCCGGCCCCCAGAGACGGCCACGACATGTAGGCGAGCCAGCCGACGAACCCGATCACCGGAAGCACGGCGAGACCGCCCCAGAAGGACGGCACCGCGAAACCGGCCAGCAGGAGGGCCACCAGGACCACGGGGACGATCCAGCGGGGGAGCTGGAACAGGAAGACCAGCGGGGCCGCGCTGTGCCGCTCGACCTTCCGCCTCAGCCCGGTCGCCCCCGGCGTGAAGAACTGCTCACCCGGGGGCAGCGGGCGCCTGCCCTGCCTGGGGCGGGGCTGTGCCAGCGGGTGTGCGGGCCGTTCCTCACGCTTTTCTGCCACGGGTCGAGCCTAACGCCACCACGCCCGCCATGACATGCCCCGCCCCCGACCTCTGCCCCCGCTCTTGGACCCGCTCACCATGCTCGGACCTCGGGCCCGCCGGCCGTGCTCGCCCCTCGAACCCCGGACGGATCTCGGGTTCCGGACCCGTCCACCGTGCGCGGCCCCGGGAAGCGTCCGCCGGGCCGGGAGCCGGCTCTGGCATGCTGGGCGGGTGCTTGCTCTCATCCGCTACTCGGTGCCATCCGGCCAGACCGAGGAGTTCACGCTCCGGGCCCACGAGATCGTCGACACCCTGGCCGGGCAGCCGGGCTACGTGAGCGGCCGGGTGTCGAGGTCGGTGGACGAGCCGGAGCTGTGGGCGCTGGTCAGCGAGTGGGAGGGCGCGGGCTTCTACCGCAGGGCGCTGGGCGCGGCGCGGATGGTGATGTATCCGCTGATGACACTCATGATCAACGAGCCGAGCGCGTTCGAGGACGTCGAGCGTCCCTGACCTTTCGCCCGGCGTCCAGGAGAGGCTTTGCCGGGGGCGAAGCGGGCGGCGTGGTTTATCCGCACGTCCCGTGAGCCCGTCTCCCCTAAGCTGGGGGCTCAATCAATTCCTCGCCGACCTCCAGCCGGATGGAGATTCTCCCTTATGGCACGCCGCACCGACATCATGGACACCATCGTCAGCCTCGCCAAACGGCGTGGTCTTGTGTATCCCTCCAGCGAGATCTACGGCGGCCTGCGCGCGTCGTGGGACTACGGTCCGCTGGGCGTGGAACTCAAGAACAACGTGAAGCGGCAGTGGTGGAAGACCGTGGTGCAGGGGCGTGACGACGTGGTCGGCCTCGACTCCTCGGTGATCCTCGCCCGAGAGGTGTGGCAGGCCAGTGGTCACGTGGAGACCTTCACGGATCCGTTGACCGAGTGCCAGTCGTGTCACAAGCGCTACCGGGCCGACCACCTCGAAGAGGCGTACGCCGAGAAGCACGGTAAGCAGCCGGCAGGAGGCCTCGCCGACATCGCCTGCCCCAACTGCGGCACCAAGGGCGCCTTCACCTCGCCGAAGCAGTTCAGCGGCCTGCTGAAGACCTACCTCGGCGCGGTCGAGGACGAGTCGGGCCTCGCCTACCTGCGTCCCGAGACCGCCCAGGGCATCTTCATCAACTACCTCAACGTGCAGCAGTCGGCGCGCAGGAAGATCCCGTTCGGCATCGGCCAGATCGGCAAGTCGTTCCGCAACGAGATCACCCCGGGCAACTTCATCTTCCGCACCCGCGAGTTCGAGCAGATGGAGATGGAGTTCTTCGTCAAGCCGGGCAGCGACGAGGAGTGGCACCAGTACTGGATCGACGAGCGCTTCCGCTGGTACACCGACCTGGGCATCAACAAGGACAACCTGCGCATCTACGAGCACCCGCAGGAGAAGCTCTCCCACTACTCCAAGCGGACCGTCGACATCGAGTACCGCTTCAACTTCACCGGCACCGAGTGGGGTGAGCTCGAGGGCATCGCCAACCGCACCGACTTCGACCTGACCGCGCACAGCAAGGCCTCCGGCACCGACCTGAGCTTCTTCGAGCAGGACACCGGTGAGCGCTACGTCCCGTACGTGATCGAGCCGGCCGCCGGTGTCGACCGCGCCACGCTCACCTTCCTGATCGACGCCTACACCGAGGACGAGGCGCCCAACGCCAAGGGCGTGATGGAGAAGCGCACGGTCATGCGCCTCGACCACCGGCTCGCGCCGGTCAAGGTCGCGGTGCTCCCGCTGTCGCGCAACGCCGACCTGTCGCCCAAGGCCAAGGATCTGGCGGCCCAGCTCCGCCGCCGGTGGAACGTCGAGTTCGACGACGCGGGGGCGATCGGCCGCCGCTACCGCCGCCAGGACGAGATCGGCACGCCGTTCTGCATCACCGTCGACTTCGACACCCTCGACGACCAGGCGGTGACCATCCGCGAGCGCGACTCGATGGCCCAGGAGCGCGTGGCTCTCGACCAGGTCGACTCCTACCTTCGTCAGCACCTCAACGACTAAGGCCCGCCCCACCCGACCGGTCACGGCCGGCGACCCCGTTCGCGGGGTCGCCGGCCGTTGTCGTTCCCGCGCGGCGCGGTTCTCCCCGCGAGGCTTCCCGGTGCGGCTCTCCTCCCGCTCGTCCCGCTTCTCCTCCCACTCGTCTCCCAACGGCCCGCCTCCGCCCTGGCGGCTCCCGGCAGGGGCTTTTCCCCAGGGTGAGCCGGGCGAAAGACGAGATAAAAAGCGGGCTTACGGCGGTTTTCGGGTCCTTTTGATGACATCAGGGTGATCGTTCGTTCAATGAAGGGGGAGAACGATGGCGCACGTATCACCCTGGAAAGCCGTCCCCGGGGTCGTGGCCCTCGCCGGGGTCGTCTTCCTGCTCACCGGAAGTGCCGCTCACGCCGACCCGCGACCCACGCATGACGCGGTCGAGTTGCGGCTGCTCGTCGACGACTGTCCCGCCTCGACCTCCGCGACCGCCCGGTGACCGGGTACGCGGAGCACGTGCGGGAGATCCCGTCCGGCATGGACGGCGGAGCGGACAGGGCGCCGGAGAGCACCGTGCTCGGGCGGGCGTTGTTCGAGGTCAAGCGGATGATCGTCGGACAGGACCGGATGGTCGAGCGCCTGCTCGTCGCGGTCCTCGCCAGGGGGCACTGCCTGCTGGAGGGGGTTCCCGGCATCGCCAAGACGCTGGCGGCCGAGACGCTCGCGGGCGTCGTGGGCGGCTCGTTCGCCCGGATCCAGTTCACTCCCGACCTGGTGCCCGCCGACATCGTCGGCACCCGTATCTACCGGCCGTCCACGGAGAGCTTCGACACCGAGCTGGGCCCCGTGATGGCCAACTTCGTGCTCGCCGACGAGATCAACAGGGCTCCGGCCAAGGTCCAGTCGGCGTTGCTCGAGGTGATGGCCGAGCGCCAGGTGAGCATCGGCGGTCGCACCCACCCGGTGCCCGCCCCGTTCCTGGTCCTGGCGACCCAGAACCCGATCGAGTCCGAGGGTGTCTACCACCTGCCGGAAGCCCAGCGGGACCGCTTCCTGATGAAGATCGACGTGGGATACCCGAGCGAGTCGGAGGAACTCGCGATCCTCTACCGGATGAGCATCGGCCGGCCGGTCTCCCGGCAGGTGCTCGATTCGGAGCGACTGCTTGAGCTCCAGAGGGCCGTGGACGACGTCTTCGTCCACCACGCCGTCGCCGAGTACGCGGTCCGGCTGGTGTACGCGACCCGGGAGCCCGCGCGGTTCGGGCTGGCGGACGTCGCACCGCTGCTGGCCTACGGCGCGAGCCCTCGGGCGACGCTCGGCCTGGTGGCCGCGGCCCGCGCGCTGGCGCTGCTGCGCGGCCGTGACTACGTCCTGCCCGAGGACGTCGCGGACCTGGCCGGCGACGTGATCGCGCATCGGCTGGTGCCGTCGTTCGACGCGCTGACCGACGACGTCCCCCCGCGCCGGATCGTGGACCGGGTGGTCACGGCGATCCCGATGCCCAGGATCGCCCCCGGGCAGGGAGAGGCGGCCTGATGCGGCACCTGCTGTCCGAGCGGGTGCTCAGGCGGCTGGAGCTGACGGTCGTCAGGCGTCTCGACGGGCTGCTCCAGGGAGATCACCGAGGGCTCACCCTCGGACCCGGTGGCGATCTCGCCGAGGCGAGACCGTACGCGCCAGGTGACGACGTGCGCCGGATGGACTGGAACGTCACCGCCCGTACGGCGGAGCCGCACGTACGCGACATGATCGCCGACCGTGAGCTGGAGACCTGGGTGTTGCTCGACGCCAGCGCCAGCATGGACTTCGGCACCGCGCTGATGGAGAAACGGGAACTCGCGCTCGCCGCCCTCGCGGCGATCGGTTTCCTCACCGAGCGGACGGGCAACCGCGTCGGGGCGCACATCCTGCACGGCGGCGAGGTTCGGCGGTTCCCCGCCAGGAGCGGGCGCCCGCATCTCATGGCGCTGCTCGGCGCGGTGTTCTCGCTGCCGCGCACCGAGCCGGGCACCCCGGCGCCGCGCCTCGGACCGGCCGCCGACGATCTCCGCCGCGTGGTGCGCCGCCGCGGGCTCGTGGTCGTCGTCTCGGACTTCCTCGACCCTCCGGAGACCTGGGAGAGGGCGTTGCGCCACATCGCGCTGCGCCACCAGCTCCTCGCGGTGGAGGTCGTGGATCCCCGGGAGCTGACGCTGCCCGACGTGGGGGTGCTCACCCTCGTCGACCCGGAGACCGGCCGCCGCAGGGAGGTCTCCACGGCCGGTGGTCGTCTGCGTGAGCGCTACGCCGAGGCCGCCGCGAGTCAGCGGGCGGCGATCGCGACCGCGCTGCGCCGCTCTGGAGCCGCGCACCTGCGGCTGGACACCGATCGGGACTGGGTCCGCGACCTGGTCTGTCATGTCGTGCTCCAGCGCCGCCTGGCGCGGGCCCGTGGCGCGAGTGGTTCGAACGGTGCGAGAGGTGGTGTGGCATGACCTTTCTGTCCCCTGTCTGGTTGTGGCTGCTGGTGCCCGCGCTGATGATCGCGGTTCTCTACGTGGTCATGTATCTGCGGCGCAGCCGCTACGCCCTGCGGTTCACGAATCTGGACCTGCTGGACAAGCTGGCGCCCAGGAGGCCCGGGTGGCGCAGGCACGTGCCCGCCACGGCGTTCATGGCGATGCTGGTGCTCCTCGTCGTCGGGTTCGCGCGGCCGACGGCCGAGGTGCGGGTCCCGAGAGAGGAGGCGACGATCGTCGTGGCGTTCGACGTCTCGGCGTCGATGCAGGCCACCGATGTGGCGCCCGACCGGTTCACCGCGGCGCGGGAGGCCGCGCGGCGGTTCGTCGAGGACCTGCCCTCCCGGTTCAACCTCGGCCTGGTCACCTTCTCGTCCTCGGCCTCGGTGAGCGTGCCGCCCACCGACGACAGGGCGGCGGTGCTGTCCGCGATCGACCGGCTCACCACGGACGCCGGTACGGCGATCGGCGAGGCGGTGTTCTCGTCCCTGGACGCGATCGACGCCCTGGAGGCCCAGGAACGGCCGCCCGCCCACATCGTGCTGATGTCCGACGGGTCGAGCACCATGGGGCGGTCACCGGAGTTGGCGGCACAGGAGGCGACCTCCAGGGGCGTGCCGGTCTCGACCATCGCGTACGGCACCTCCGAGGGCACGATCCAGCTGGGCGGCAGGGAGACCCTGGTGCCGGTGGACGGCCCCGCGCTGCGCGAGCTGGCGGAAGTCACCGGCGGGGGTTTCTACGAGGCGGCCTCCGGTGACGAGTTGCGGGCGGTCTACGACGACATCGGCAGCTCGGTGGGCTACCGGACCGAGCGGCAGGAGATCTGGCCGTGGTTCGTCGGGGTGGCCCTGCTGGGGGCGGTCGTGGCGGCCGGAACCTCCCTGTTCTGGTTCTCAAGGATCCTGTGAGGAGTCGGCCATGGTGACATCGCACGATCGGCTCTCGGGTCTCGGACGGCCTCGCGGACCGGGTTTCACACCGGGGGACCCGCCCCTGGCCGCGCCACCGGAGGAGCCGGGGCCGCGCCCCGGTCCGGCGGCCACCGCGCGGAAGGCGGGGGCCGCACGCGTCCTGGTCGCCGCGGCGCTCGTCGCCGCGGTCACCGGCGGCGCGGCGGGCGTCGCGGGGGCCCGGCTGGCGGGAGACGGGCAGGCGGCCCCGGCGGCGCTGCCCCGGTCCACCGCGGGCCCGGTCGGCTCGTCCGGCCCCGCGGGGGCCGCGGGCGGCCTCAGCGGTACGGCGGCCAAGGTGTTGCCGAGCGTCGTGTCGGTCGAGTCGGGGCGGGGCTCGGGATCGGGCTTCGTGATCGACGGCTCGGGGCACCTGCTCACCAACGCGCACGTCCTCACCGGTGGCGCGGGCGTCACCGTGGTGCTCAACGACGGGCGGCGCCTGCCCGCCACCGTCGTGGGCACCGACGCGGCGTACGACCTGGCGGTGCTCAGGGTGAACGACACCCGCGCTCTGGTCCCGGCGGAGCTGGGGAGGTCCGCGGACGTCGCGGTGGGCGATCAGGTGCTGGCCATCGGCTCCCCGCTGGGCCTGGCGGGTACGGTCACCGGCGGCATCGTCAGCGCTCTCGACCGCCAGGTGAGGCTGGGCGGGAACGGGAGCGGGGGCGGGCAGACCGCTCTGCAGACCGACGCCTCCATCAATCCCGGCAACTCCGGAGGCCCGCTGGTCAACGCCAGGGGCGAGGTGATCGGGATCAACACCGCGATCGCGACGCTCTCGCGGCGGGGGAGCGGGTCGATCGGCATCGGGTTCGCCATCCCGATCGACCGGGCGGCCCCCGTCGCCGAGCGGATCATCCGGGGGTGACGGGGTGACGGGGTGAACAGAGGTGGACGAAAGCGAAGGGAAGGAAATGCGAGGGAAGAGAAGCGCGGTATGGCGGTGGCATCCGCGTTTCCGGCCGCGCACGACCTAGGTTCGTACCATGCGACTGCTCGTTGTCGAAGATGAGGAAGATCTGGTCGACGCCCTGCGGGTGGGGCTCGTCCGGGCCGGATACGCGGTCGACGTCGCCTACGACGTGGCCCAGGCGCGGGAGAAGCTCCAGGTCAACTCGTACGACCTGGTCCTTCTCGACCTCAACCTGCCCGGAGGGGACGGTTTCGAGGTGTGCAGGGCGCTGCGCGGCACCGACCAGGGCCAGGCCGTGCGGATCATCATGGTGACCGCGCGGGACCGGCTGGACGACCGGGTCAGGGGGTTGGACGAGGGCGCCGACGACTACCTGGTCAAGCCGTTCGCCTTCCCCGAACTCCTGGCCCGCGTCCGCGCGCTGCTGCGCAGGGAGCCCGGCGGTGGGACGGCGATCCTGCAGGTGGGTTCGCTGCGGCTGGACACCTCCCGGGTGGAGGCCCACTCGGCCGGACGCGAGCTGGGACTCACCCCCAAGGAGTTCGGTGTCCTGCACTATCTGATGACCCGTCCCGGGCACGTCGTCTCCGCCGAGGAGCTTTTGGAACACGTCTGGGACGAGCACACCGACCCGTTCACCAACACCGTGCGGGTGACGGTGGGAAACCTGCGGCGCAAGCTCGGAGCCGACGCCGTGATCGAGACCGTGGTCAGCAAGGGCTATCGGCTGAGGGAGGACACGTGAGGTTCTCCTTCGTGCAGACGATCCGCTTCCGGCTCACCGTCCTCTACTCGAGCCTGCTGTTCCTGCTCTGTGCCCTGGTCATCGGCGTGCTGTACGTCGCCGTGGCCAGGAGCGCGGAGGAGCGGCCCTACACCGTCCAGCAGGCCAAGCTCTACAGCGTCGACACCGAGCGCTACGTGGGCAAGGCCCCCGTCGTCGAACTCGCCGAGGTGGAGAACGCGGTCAACCTGCTCACCCTGCGGACCCTGCGCGACTACTCGTTCCTCACCCTGGGCGGGCTCTTCCTGGTGAGCTTCGGCATCGGCTGGGTGCTGTCGGGCCGGGTGCTGCGTCCGGTGCGCTCGATCACCAGGGCCGCCGCCGAGATCCAGGGCACCGACCTGTCGCGGCGGATCCTGCTCACCGGTCCGAAGGACGAGCTCCGCGACCTCGCAGACACCGTCGACACCATGCTCGGCCGCCTTGAGGGCGCCTTCCTGGCGCAGCGGCAGCTGATCGACGACGCTTCCCACGAGCTGCGCAGCCCGCTGGCCATCATCCGGGCGAATGTGGACGCCGTCCTCGCCTCGCCCGACAGCACCGAGGAGGAGCGGATGCGGGCGGTGGCCATCGTGGACCGGGCCACCACCCGGATGACCCGCCTGGTCGAGGATCTGCTCGCGACCGCGCGCCGGTCCGCGCCCGCGCTCGCCGACGCCGAGGTGGACGTGGGTGCGCTCGCCGCCGAGGCGGCCGAGGAGTTCACCACGCTCGCCGCGGGACGCGGGCTGTCGATCCGCAAGGCGCTGCCCGCCGGACTGCGCGGGGTGGGGGACCACGACGCCCTGCGCCGGGCCGTGGGCAACCTGCTCTCCAACGCGGTACGGCTCGCGCCGGGCGGGAGCGAGGTCGTCGTGGCGGCAGGTCGTACCGGGGGCCGCAGGGAGGGCTGGATCTGGGTCGCGGTGCGCGACGCCGGCCCGGGGGTGCCCGAGGACGACCAGACGCGGGTGTTCGACCGTTTCTGGCGCGGCCAGACCAGCCGCCGCGACCGGCACAGCGGACTGGGCCTGGCGATCGTCCGCCAGATCGTGGAGTCGCACGGCGGGCACGTGCGGCTGTTCTCCCGGCTGGGCGAGGGGAGCGTGTTCGTGCTGTGGCTCCCGTCGGGAGAGGGCCCCGCGGAAGGCGATGTCCCCGACCTGAACCCTCTCGTGGAAGTGGGCCTGGCGGGTCGCTGAACCGGCCGTGAACGGGGTTGAATGCCGGAAAAATTGGTTTATACCAATTGGTGTAAACCAATTTCCCAGGTGATCGATATCCTTACGCATTTGGCCGTGATTTGAATTGGATTAGACCGGTGTACGTGCTCTGAGCTGCGATAATGCTGTTTCACGTGGTGGGTGCCGTTTCGTTGCCTTGTTCGTCGGTAGAGTCCGGATGGAGGCGGAACCAGACATCGTTCTGAAGTCGCAGAAGGAGCAACCGTGCCGAAGTACGTTTACGACTTCACCGAGGGCAACAAAGATCTCAGGGATCTGCTCGGCGGTAAGGGAGCGAACCTCGCCGAGATGACCAACCTCGGGCTGCCGGTTCCCCCCGGCTTCACCATCACCACCGAGGCGTGCCGGAGCTTCCTCGCGAACGGGACCCTGCCCGAGGGGATGCAGGAGGAGGTCTCCGCGCACCTGGCCGCCCTGGAGGCCGCGATGGGCCGCCGCCTCGGCCAGGCCGACGACCCGCTCCTGGTGAGCGTGCGCTCGGGGGCCGCCTTCTCCATGCCCGGCATGATGGAGACCGTTCTCAACATCGGGCTCAACGACGACTCGGTTCACGGACTGGTCAAGCAGGCGGGCGGCAACGAGCGCTTCGCCTGGGACTCCTACCGGCGCCTCATCCAGATGTTCGGCAAGACCGTCCAGGGCATCGACGGCGAACTCTTCGACGGCGCCCTGGAGGAGCTCAAGGACGGCCGCGACGACCTGGAGCTGGAGGCGGCCGACTTCAGGCGCCTGGTCGCGACGTACAAGGAGATCGTCTACGCCAAGACCGGCGAGGACTTCCCCGCCGACCCTCACCGGCAGATGCGCATGGCGGTGGAGGCCGTGTTCGCGTCGTGGAACGCCCCCCGCGCGGTGCTGTACCGCCGCCAGGAACGCATCCCCGCCGACCTGGGCACCGCGGTCAGCGTCTGCTCGATGGTCTTCGGCAACTGCGGCATGGACTCGGGCACCGGGGTGGCCTTCACCCGCGACCCCGGCAGCGGCCAGCAGGGCGTGTACGGCGACTACCTGCAGAACGCCCAGGGCGAGGACGTGGTCGCGGGCATCCGCAACACCATGCGGCTGCAGGAGCTGGAGAGCCTCGACAAGCCCGTCTACGACGAGCTCATGCGGACCATGGAGACGCTGGAGAACCACTACCGCGACCTGTGCGACATCGAGTTCACGGTCGAGCGCGGCAAGCTCTGGATGCTCCAGACCCGCGTGGGCAAGCGGACCCCGGGCGCCGCGTTCCGCATCGCCGTCCAGCTCGTCGACCAGGGCGTCATCGACCTGGACGAGGCCGTGACCCGCGTGTCCGGCGACCAGCTCGCCCAGCTCATGTTCCCCCGCTTCGCCGACGACGCCGGCACCAAGATGATCGCGAGGGGGATGAACGCCTCGCCGGGCGCGGCGGTCGGCAAGGCCGTCTTCTCCACGGCCAGGGCCGTCGAGCTCGCCGGGCGCGGAGAGGCCGTCATCCTGGTCCGCCGCGAGACCAACCCCGACGACCTCGCCGGGATGATCGCCGCCCAGGGCGTGCTGACGAGCCGCGGGGGCAAGACCTCGCACGCCGCCGTGGTCGCGAGGGGCATGGGCAGGACCTGCGTCTGCGGCGCCGAGGAGCTGGAGGTCTCAGCCAGGGACCGCACGTTCACCACGGCCTCCGGCCTCGTGGTCTCCGAGGGAGAGGTGATCTCCATCGACGGCACCAGCGGGGCCGTCTACCTCGGGGAGGTGCCCGTGGTCCCCTCCCCGGTCGTGGAGTACTTCGAGGGCTCGGGTGACCGGGGCGACGAGCTCGTCCGCGCCGTGCACCGGATCATGTCCCACGCCGACGAGGTACGCAGGATGGCCGTACGCGCCAACGCCGACACCGGCGAGGACTCCGCGAGGGCTCGCAGGTTCGGCGCCCAGGGCATCGGCCTCTGCCGCACCGAGCACATGTTCCTCGGCGACCGTCGAGCCCTGGTCGAGGACCTGGTGCTGGCCGTCTCCGACGAGGAGCGCGAGCGGGCGCTGGCCGCGCTGGAGCCGCTGCAGCGGGCGGACTTCACGGAGATCTTCCAGGCGATGGAAAGCATGCCCGTCACGATCCGCCTGATCGACCCGCCGCTGCACGAGTTCCTGCCCGACTACACCGAACTGTCGGTACGGGTCGCCCTCGCCGGTGACGCGGCGGAGGAGAAGGACCGCAAGCTCCTCGCCGCGCTCAAGCGGCTCCACGAGGAGAACCCGATGCTGGGCCTGCGCGGCGTGCGGCTCGGCCTGGTCATCCCCGGCGTGTTCGCCATGCAGGTCCGGGCGATCGCGGCGGCGGCCAAGGCGGTGCCGGGCAGCCGCCCGGAGATCATGATCCCGCTGGTGGCCGCCGTCCAGGAGCTGGAACACGTGCGGGACGAGGCGCGGCGGATCCTCGCGGAGGCCGAGGTCGAGGCGCTGATCGGCACGATGATCGAGGTGCCCCGCGCGGCGCTCACCGCCGGGCAGATCGCCGAGGCCGCCGAGTTCTTCTCGTTCGGCACCAACGACCTGACCCAGATGACGTGGGGCTTCTCCCGGGACGACGTCGAGGCCGCCTTCTTCTCCAAGTATCTGGAGCTGGGCGTCTTCGGGGTCTCCCCGTTCGAGACCCTGGACCGCGACGGCGTCGGCAGGCTCGTGGAGATCGCCGTCGAGCAGGGCCGCGCGACCCGGCCCGACCTGAAGCTGGGCATCTGCGGCGAGCACGGCGGTGACCCGGACTCGATCCACTTCTGCCACCAGGCCGGTCTCGACTACGTGTCCTGCTCGCCGTTCCGCATCCCGGTCGCCCGTCTGGAGGCCGCCCGAGCCACCCTGGTGTGCGAGGGCTCCGACACCCGCTGACCCTCGCGGTCGGCACCCTGACTTCGCGGGAAGTCGCCTCCGGCGCCGCCGGGGCGACTCTCCGCGGAGCCGGTCCCCGCGGCCCGTCCCACCCTCACCCGGGGCGGCCGCGGGGACCGGTACACCTCACGCCCGCGACGCCCGCGCTCCCGGCGGGCGGGAACGGTGGCCGCGGGTCGCGCTCCCTCGGTAGCGCTCCCGAAGGAGCGCGCGAACGGGCGGGGAACGGCGCCGCATACCCGATAACCTGGTGTTTTCTCGCCGTTCCGCATAGCAGGTGCCTTTCGCGGATAAAATCAGTGCACTTATGCATGGTTATGACGAGCACGATCAGGTCAGGTGGGTGCCGGAACCACCCGGCAACCCGGAAAGAAGCCCGTTCGAGCGCGATCGGGCGCGGGTGCTGCACAGCGCCGGGCTCCGGCGGCTGGCCGCCAAGACCCAGGTCGTCGGCCCGGGAGAGACCTTCGGCAGCGGCCAGCACATCCCCCGCACCCGGCTGACCCACTCCCTGGAGTGCGCGCAGATCGGCCGTGAGATGGGGGAGACCCTCGGCCGCGACCCGGACCTGGTGGAGACCGCGTGCCTCGCCCATGACCTCGGCCACCCGCCGTTCGGCCACAACGGGGAGACGGCGCTCAACGACCTCGCCGCGGGGTGCGGCGGCTTCGAGGGAAACGCGCAGAGCCTGCGCCTGCTGACCCGGCTGGAGGCGAAGGTCGTCACCGAGGACGGCCGCAGCGCCGGGCTCAACCTCACCAGGGCCTCCCTGGACGCCGCCGTCAAATACCCGTGGACCCGCGAGAGAAGCGCCAAGTACTGCGTCTACGACGACGACATGCCGGTCTTCGAATGGATCAGGGAGGGCGCTCCGGAGGGGCAGGTGAGTTTCGAGGCGCAGATCATGGACTGGGCCGACGACGTCGCCTACTCCGTGCACGACCTGGAGGACGCCCTGCACTCCGGCGGCGTGCTGCTGGAGGCGATGCGCGATCCGGCGGAGCGCCGCGAGGTCTGCGCGACCACCCGCGAGTGGTACGCCCCCGACGCCGAGCCGGGCGAGCTGGAGGACCTCTTCCACCGTCTCATCACCCAGCCGCTCTGGCCCCGTCACTTCGACAGCTCGTTCGCCGACCTCGCCGCGATCAAGGGGCTCACCAGCTCGCTCATCGGCCGCTTCTGCAGGTCCGCCGAGGTCGCCACCCGCGAGGCGTACGGACCGGCGGCCGGACGCTACAGCGCCGACCTGATCGTGCCCAGGGCCACCCGTCTGGAGTGCGCGCTGCTCAAGGGGGTCACGGCCCACTACGTGATGAGCAGCGACGCGCACAGCGCCAACCAGGTCAGGCAGCGCGAGCTGATCCACGACCTGGCCCACCACATCATGCTGGGCGCCCCGGGGACCCTGGAGCCCGCCTTCAGGCCCGCCTTCACCAGGGCCGCCGGTGACGCCGGCCGGCTTCGCGTGGTCGTCGACCAGATCGCCTCGCTCACCGACACCTCCGCGGTCGCCTGGCACCGCGCCCTCGCCGGCCGCTGACCGGGCCCTGTCGCGTTCCCGGCGCGCCTTCCGGCGACGGGGACGACCCTCCTTCGTCAGTGGCCGACTGTCAGGGGCCGACCGGTGGACGGGCGAGCCCGCCCTGTCACGTTCCCGGTGTCAGGTGCCGCCGTTCAACGGGATCTGCACCGGCTCCTGCGACGGCTCCGACCTCCTCTTGGTGGGCTTCTTCGTCGGCGTGGGCTGCGGTTTCGACGCGCACAGGGTGAAGCAGCGGGGAGCCGCCCCGGTCTGCTTCATCACGGCGAGCATCTCCTCCCTGGGGGAGAGCGTGGGATTGCCCTTCAGCCAGGCGTCCAGGTAGTCCCAGGGCTTGACCATGCCCCGGCGTACCCACCACATCGAGGGCGAGGTCTTCCAGGAGATCGCGAAGTAGAGGTTGCTCGCGGTCGAGCGGGCGTTGCCCGAGTTGCCGACCTGGCCCAGGACCTGACCGGCTCTGACGCGCAGTCCCGGCCGTACCCCCAGGGCGATCTTGTCCAGGTGGCCGCCGAGGTAGCGGACGCCGTCGTCGCCGATCACCGTGACGAACCGGCCCTCACGGTCGGCGCCGCGATCGGTGGAGGGTTTCCACCGGTTCTTGGTGTTGACCTCGTCGACCACGCCGTTCACCGGGGAGACGAACGAGCAGCCCTTGCCCGCCCAGATCGTGGTCTTGGGCAGAACCAGGAGCCTGCTCTCGTAGGTGACCGAGCAGCCCTTCACCGGGAAGACGTAGGTGTGCTCGGAGACCTTCGGCGGCGGAACCTGCACCGGGGAGTCGGCCTTGGGGCGGTCGACGGCCGTGGGAGGGGGAGCGGAGGTGGGAGTCGCCTGGGGCATGGTCGCGGTGACCGACGAGGCCGGCGCTCCGGCCGCGGACTCCGCTCCGGGGGTCGGGGCCGCAGTACCGATGCCCGCCACCCCGCCCGGCGGCGCACAGGCCGCGGTGACGAGCGCCGCGCCGGTCACGGCGGCCAATCGTGCTATATGCCCCGATCGCATGATCTCCACCCGCGTACATTATCGAGAATCCGCCTTTACCTTTGTAACCGACGTCCTGGTTGGTCAGGACCAATTCGGGAAAGTCATCGTTCCTCCTGTCCCTCCCGTCCCGGTGGTCCCCCTGGCCTGCCGGAAGATCGAAGCGGGAGCGGGCCCGGCTCCCCGCCCCGATCTGTCGGGAGGCCGGACTAGACTCGCGGCGTGGCAAGCCGGATCAGTGATGAGGACATCGCGCTCGTACGGGAGCGCTCGCCGATCGCCGACATCGTGGGTGAGCACATCCAGCTCCGCAACGCCGGCGGCGGCAACCTGAAGGGGCTCTGTCCCTTTCACGAGGAGAAGAGCCCGTCCTTCAACGTGACCCCCACCCGGGGTTACTGGTACTGCTTCGGTTGCGCCGAGGGCGGTGACGTCATCACCTTCGTCCGGCGCCTGGAGCACCTGTCGTTCGGCGAGGCGGTCGAGCGGCTCGCCAACCGGGCGGGCGTCCAGCTCCGCTACGAGCAGGGCGGCTACGTCCCCGGGCGCGAGCAGGGCGAGCGCATCCGCCTGATCGAGGCGCACCGGGCGGCGGCCGAGTTCTACGCCTCCAAGCTCTCGGCCCCCGACGCCGCGATCGGGCGCAGGTTCCTGTCGGAGCGCGGGTTCGAGCGGGTCGACGCCGAGCGTTTCGGCGTCGGATACGCCCCCGCCGAGTGGGAGGCCCTCTCACGGCACCTGATGGCGAAGGGCTTCACCACCGCGGAGCTGATCAAGGGCGGGCTGGCGAAGGAGGGGCGGCGTGGCCCGATCGACCGTTTCAGGGGACGGCTGGTCTGGCCTATCCGCGACATAACCGGAGACGTCATCGGTTTTGGCGCACGGAAATTGAACGATGCCGAAGACGGGCCGAAATACCTGAACACCCCGGAAAGCCCGCTTTACAAGAAGAGCGAGGTCCTCTACGGGGTAGACCTGGCCAAGCGCGAGATCTCCAAGCGCTCCCAGGCCGTGATCGTCGAAGGCTACACCGACGTGATGGCCTGTCACCTGTCGGGCGTGCCGACGGCGGTGGCCACCTGCGGCACCGCGTTCGGCGAGGAGCACATCAAGGTGCTCCGGCGGCTGCTGCTCGACCAGTCGGGGTCGCGGGGTGAGGTGATCTTCACTTTCGACGGCGACGCGGCCGGCCAGAAGGCGGCCCTGCGCGCCTTCGCCGACGAGCAGAAGTTCGTCACCCAGACCTTCGTCGCCGTGCAGGCCGACGGCCTCGACCCGTGCGATCTGCGCGTCAGGCAGGGCGACGCGGCCGTGCGCGACCTGATCGCCGGGCGCGAGCCGCTGTTCGCCTTCGCCATCCGCAGCGTGATCTCCCGCTACGACGGGAGCACCAACGAGGGGCGGCTCTCCGCCCTCGACGCCGCCGCCCCGATCGTGGCCGGCATCAAGGACAGGTCGCTGCGCCGGCTGTACGCCGTCGACCTCGACCGGTGGCTGGGCTTCAACAACGAGCAGTTCGTCCTCGACCGGATCGCCGAGGTCTCCGCGGCGGCCCAGCCGCGCGCCCAGCGCCCCGCGGGACCCCGCAAGGTCGCCGACCTCACCGACCCCGGGGTGCGGACCGAGGCGGAGGTGCTCCGGCTGGCCGTGCAGCGTCCCGCGCTGCTCGGCCCCGGCTTCGAGGCGCTGGGAGCGGAGGCGTTCACACTCGCCGAGCACACGGCCCTCTACCGGCTGATCGTCGACTCCGGCGGCACCGCCGCCGCGGGGCAGGGCGGACGCGAGTGGGTCGACCTGTTGCTGCGCGGGGCCGAAGACTCCCTGCGCGGGGTCGTCACCCGGTTCGCCGTCGAGGAGCTGCGGGCCGACCTGGCGAGCGAGGAGCGCTACGCCTCGGCGATGCTGGCGGCCCTGGAGCTCGTCTCGGTGACGCGGGCCATCGAGCGGCTCAAGTCGAGGATGGAGCGGACGAACCCGGTCGACGAGCAGCAGGAGTACAACCGGCTGTTCGGAGAGCTGGTCGCGCTGGAGCACCAGCGGCGCGTGCTCAGGGAGCGCGCGGCCGGGAGCTGACGGCCGGGAGCTGACGGCCGGGAGCCGATGGCCGGGAGCCGACGGCATAAATGGCATTAATATCCGCGCACTGATTACACCAAACCCGAATAAGGTCTCGATCCGATAATGATCGTCGCCTTACCTTCGGTGACAAAAATAGGTCTGCCATTTAGGGGACCCAATACAGCAGACTGTCTCCCGTGGGTGCATCGGTGCTGCCAAGTGGGCCGCCATCGGTAGACCAGGTGGCCGACCTCGTCACGAAGGGAAGAGAGCGCGGAAGCGTCACGGTCGATGACGTGGCCGCCGCTCTCGACAAGTCCGAGCTGCCGTCCGACGCGCTCGAACGCGTCGTCCGGATGCTCGCCGAGAACGGAGTGGAGGTTCTTGAGCCCCAGGGCGATGAGGAGCCCGCCCGGGCCGATGAGGAGGATGTCGGAAAAAGGGCCCCGACCAGCGATCTTGTCCGCATATACCTGCGGGAGATCGGTCGCGTCCCCCTGCTCACGGCAGAGGAGGAGGTGGAGCTCGCCAAGTCCATCGAGGCGGGCCTGTTCGCCGAGGACAAGCTGACCAGCGTCGTCTCACGCATGGTCTTCCCGGAGTTCAAGGAGCTCGCCTGGCAGGGCACGCGGGCCAAGCAGCGGCTGATCGAGGCCAATCTGCGGCTGGTCGTGTCAATCGCCAAAAGATATGTGGGACGCGGGATGCTGTTCCTGGATCTCATCCAGGAGGGCAACCTCGGGCTCATCCGGGCGGTCGAGAAATTCGACTACACCAAGGGCTACAAGTTCTCCACATACGCCACCTGGTGGATTCGCCAGGCGATCACCAGGGCCATCGCGGACCAGGCGCGCACCATTCGAATTCCGGTGCACATGGTCGAGACGATCAACAAGCTGGTACGGGTCCAGCGCCAGCTCCACCAGGATCTCGGCCGCGAGCCCGCGCCCGAGGAGATCGCCCTGGAGATGGACCTGCCGATCGACCGGGTGATCGAGATCCAGCGGATCGCCCAGGAGCCGGTCTCGCTCCAGTCGCCGATCGGCGAGGAGGACTCCGACCTCGGAGACTTCATCGAGGACGCCGACGCGGTCGTGCCGATGGAGGCCGCGGCCTTCATCATGCTGCAGGACCAGCTCGACGACATCCTCGCGACCCTCTCCGATCGCGAGCAGCGCATCATCCAGCTGCGCTTCGGGCTCGCGGACGGACATCCCCGCACGTTGGAGGAGGTCGGCAGGGAGTTCGGCGTGACGCGCGAGCGCATCCGGCAGATCGAGTCGAAGACCCTCGCCAAGCTCAGGCACCCGACGAGGGCGCAGATGCTTCGCGACTACCTCGACTGAGGAGCCACACGGCGCGGGCCCCGGGAACCTCCGTTCCCGGGGCCCGCGCCGTTCGGCCGACCTCACCACCGCGGCCGTCAGGGCGCCCTCTCTCCGGGCCGGTGCCGCTCTCGCCGATCACCTGGAGCTCGTTTTCCCGGGCAGAACCTTTCCGGTGGTCCGGTACCGGTCACCTGGAGTCCTCGCCCTCCCGAGGGAATCTTTCCGGTGGTCCGGCGCGGATCACCCGGTCTCCCCGCTTCCCCGGTTCGTGCCGGTGCGGTGGTCCGGCGCCGATCACCAGGGATTCCTGTCGTGGTGATCACTCCAAAAGCCCCGGTTTTCCGGGGCGTACGGCGTTCCTGTTCGGCGCATTCGGGGGGCCGGGCTGTTCTCCTGGGCGATACAGGCGCAGACTGGGCGGATGGAGTCGCGAGCGGCGGTCGACGACGCCGCGCTCGGGCGCGAGGCGTGGTCCGTGCTCGACGCGAACTGGACGGGGTCCGCGACCGTCCCCGCGCCCGGCCTCTACCCCCACCAGTGGAACTGGGACTCCACCTTCGTCGCGATCGGCCTGGCCCGCTGGGACACCCGCAGAGCGGGGACCGAGCTGATCAGCCTGCTGGCCGGGCAGTGGGCGACCGGAATGGTGCCGCACATCGTCTTCCATCCCGTCCACGCGGACGGATACTTCCCCGGCCCCTCGGTCTGGCGATCCCGGGAGCACCCGGCCTCCCCCCGCACCGTGTGCACCTCGGGGCTGACGCAGCCACCGCTGCACGCGCTCGCCCTGTGGTGGATATGGCGGCACGCGGCCGACCGCGACACGGCCGTGGCCCTGGTGCGGCGGCTCTATCCGATGCTGGTCGCCCAGCACGACTACCTCGCCACCCGCAGGGACCTCGGCGGGGGAGGGCTCGCCGCGATCGTGCACCCGTGGGAGTCGGGGATGGACGACAGCCCCGCCTGGGACGCGCCCCTGGAGGGGCTCCCCCCGGTCCGTCCCGCCTACCGGCGGCGCGAGGAACTCCCCGAGTGGCGTACCGACAGCCGCCACGACCGCTACATGGCGCTCGCCCTGGGCTGCCGGGACTCCGGCTACGACCCAGCCTATCTGCGGGACGAGCACCCGTTCGCGGTCGAGGACCCGATGTTCAACGGGATCTGGCTCGCCTCCTGCCAGGCCCTCACCGAGCTGGCCCCGGTGGCGGGCGCGGACGCGGGCCCGCACCGGGAGGCGGTGGAGCGGATCCGCGCGGCGCTGCTGGAACGCCTCTGGGACGGCGGGGTCTTCCGTGCCCGCGACCTGCGCGGCGACCGGCTCAGTCCCGTGTGCACGGTCGGCTGCTTCGGGCCGATGCTCGACGAGGGGATGCCCGGTGAACGGGTCGCGGATCTGGTGAGTGTGCTGGAGTCGGCCCGTTTCATGGGGGCCGCCGGATATCCGGTGCCGAGCTGCGAGATCCGCGCACCGCAGTTCGACCGGTCCTGCTACTGGCGCGGGCCGTCCTGGGTGAACACCAACTGGCTGCTGCGCCGGGCGGCGGCCGTGCACGGCCTGGAAGGGCTGGTGCGGGTGCTCGGCTCGGGCACCCTGCGCCTCGTACGGCAGGCGGGTTTTCGCGAGTGCTTCGACCCCTTCGACGGCAGCGGGCGCGGCAGCCGGGACTTCTCCTGGTCGGCGGCGCTCACCCTCGACCTGCTGGCGGATACCGTGGAACGGTGAAGCTCTTCAATCGCATGCCCCCCGAGGTCCGCGCGGCCGCCGTCCCCGGCGACCGGGTGCTCGCCTACGCGGAGGGCCCCGACGGCTACGTGATCGCCGCGGACAAGGCCCTCTACCTGGGCGGCGAGCGCGTGCCCTGGTTCCAGGTGGATCGCGGGGTGTGGGACGAGGAGGGGCTGACGGTCACCACCACCGACGGGCGCTCGCACCGGGCGCTGCTGCCCGAGCCGGGCCGGATCCCCGAGGCCGTGCGGGAGCGGGTGATCGCCTCGATCGTGGTCAACCACTACGTTCCGCTGGACGCGCGCGGGGGAGTGCGACTGGTGGCGAGGAAGGCCGACGCCGACCGGCTGATCTGGGAGTTCGTCTTCGACGTCGGCCTCGACCCGGACGATCCGGGCCTGCGTGCCCTCGCGGAGCAGGCGCTTGAGGAGACACGCCGAAGCTTCGGCGTCTGAGATATCGGCCTCCGGACACGCGAAAGGCCCCCGTAGGGGCCCTTCGCACCGGCGGGCCGTGCTCGGCCCGTGGCTGCCGACGGAGCGGCGGCAGGAAGATCAGTAGGGTGCGTTGGTCTTCTGGTTCTCCGGCCAGCCGGTGCCCGTGTCGTCGTGCTGGTCGCTGTGCCAGCCGTTGGTCGAGCGCAGGAACGGCAGCCGGTTCTTGGCCACGTCGCTCACCTTGGTCCTCGCCACATCCGTCGCCTGGGAGACCTTGGCGCCCATCAGGCCGGCCGTCTCCTGCACGGCGGGGTTGTCGGAGACGCGCTGGGCCAGCCGCTTGATCTGCTCGTAACGTTCCCGGCCGGCGCGGCTCCCCAGGATGTAGCCGACCGCGAATCCCACTCCGAGCATCAGTCGATAACGCATGTCCACCTCCACAAACATGTTCCGCGGACCCTGTCCTGTGATCACTCGCGGATCGCCTCGTCTCGCCCCTACCCCGGAGTATCGATGCGACACACACCCACGGAGTGCGCTAATCTATTCCTGCGCCGCAAGGAACGGGGGACACCCGGTCCGACCAGCGCGAAGCGCAATCCCGTGTAGCTCAATCGGCAGAGCAGCCGGCTGTTAACCGGCAGGTTATAGGTTCGAGTCCTATCGCGGGAGCCAGTTGAAAGGCCCCGGAAGCCCAGCTTCCGGGGCCTTTGCCGTCTTCTGTCCTGATTCAGTCAGCCTCCCGCGTTCCAGTTCGCCGGACAAACCACTGTGAATCCCAGAAAATAGGGAACGCCACGCCCGGCGCCGCCATGATCTTGGCGGGCGGACCGGTGCGCGGCTGCCGCGGACAACAGCGATCGCAGCGGGGAAGGGCCGCCGCGTCGAGGGCACCGCGCCGCCCGGAACGGTCGCCGTGCCCGTGAGCCACAATGGGTGGTTTTTCTGTGCTGACCTGGCGAAGGTCCCGGCGGAGCACGCCGGATTCGATGCGCGACGTCCCCGGTGTACTCGGGCCCGTGGGCATTTCCGACGGTGTTCCCGGCGGTGTCCCTGACGGTGTTTCCAGGGGCGTTCCCGAGGTGCCCCCGGTCGACGTGGCGGCGGCCGAGGATTACCTCAGGCTTTTCCACGCCGAGAACCCCGGGGCGGGAACCCTGCGGGAACGCCTGCGTGAGGTCCGGCAGGAGATCGCCGGGACCGGAACGTACACGCACACTCCCGGCGAGCTGATCTTCGGTGCCAGGGTGGCCTGGCGCAACAGCGGCAGGTGCATCGGGCGCCTGTACTGGCGCTCGCTGCGGGTGCGCGACCGGCGACACGTCACCACGGCCGAGGGGGTCGCCGTCGAGTGCGTGAACCACCTGCGGGACGCGGCGCCGAACCGCAGGATCCGCCCGACGATCACGGTGTTCCCTCCCGATCGGCCGGGGGCTCCGGGGCCGAGGATCTGGAACGAGCAGCTCATCCGCTACGCCGGATACGCGACGAAGGACGGTTCGGTCGTCGGCGATCCCCGCTACACCGATTTCACCGCGATGCTGCGCGAGCTGGGCTGGGCAGGGGGGCCGGGAAGTCCCTTCGACGTCCTCCCGCTGGCGATCTCGATGGGGGACGGGCCTCCGCTGCTGTCCACGATCCCCGGCGACGCCGTGCTGGAGGTCGCGCTCTCACACCCCGCCTATCCGTGGTTCGAGCAGCTGGGACTGCGCTGGCATGCGGTTCCGGTCATCTCGAACATGTGCCTGGAGATCGGCGGGATCTGTTACCGGGCGGCCCCGTTCAACGGCTGGTACATGGGGACCGAGATCGGCGCCCGCAACCTGGCCGACGCCGACCGCTACGACCTGATGCCGGTCATCGCCCGGCGGATGGGCCTGGACACCGAGAGCGACCGCTCACTCTGGCGGGACTACGCGCTGGTGGAGCTGAACGTGGCGGTCCTGCACTCCTTCGAGCGGGCCGGGGTGACGATGACCGACCACCACACCGAGTCCAGACATTTCCTGATGCATCTGGAACGCGAGGAGAAGGAAGGACGGGTCTGCCCAGCCGACTGGTCCTGGATCGTGCCCCCCATCTCGGCCTCGGCCACCCCGGTCTTCCACCGCTACTACGAGGACCGGCAGCTGTCACCGAACTTCGTCCACCATCCGGACTCCCTGGAGCGTGCACTCGGTCACCGGACTGCAACGGGGGGTTAATCCGGGGGAAACGTACCGGCGATGCACTTGCAGTGACCCACCTCATGGTGGGGCGCACCTAGGGTTCCGCCGCAGCCGACGCCGGATGTCACGACCGTGAGGTCGTACGGCGTCGGCGCGGGACTGGTCCGAGAGGTGCAGGCGGCCGCGTGGCCGTTCCACGGCGGGACAAAAGCCCGGGAGGCCGGCCGATCCCGGCTGCCCTCCGGCCGGGTTCCGAGCTGATCGGAGCTCCATGCACTGGCACCCGTCCGCATCCGACCCCGCCCGCCAGGGCCCCTCGTCCGCGGCACCCTCGGCGCCCGACAGGTACGGCCCCGAGGCTCGCTTCGCCGTCGACCGCGAGGCCGAACTGCCCACCACCAACTGGGAACGCGAGGTCGCCTGGGCCCTGGAGGTGGGCCTGCAGGGCGCCGACTCCATCGTCGACCGGCGCATCCCGACCTTCTCCCGAGGAGAACTCCCGCACTTCGCCGGGATCAACACCTTCCTCAAGGCCCCGTACGTCGAGGACGTGCGGCGCTGCGGGGAGTACGACGTGGCGATCCTGGGGGCGCCGTTCGACGGCGGCACCACCTACCGCTCGGGCACCCGCTTCGGACCGCAGGGCATCAGGAAGATCTCCGCCCTGTACGGCCCCTACAGCTTCGAGCTGGGGGTGGACCTGCGCGAGTCGATCACGATGGCCGATCTCGGGGACGTGTTCACCATCCCCGGCAACATCGAGAAGACCTTCGACCAGATCTCCAAGGCCGTCTCGCACGTCTACTCCAGCGGGGCCTTTCCCGTCGTCCTGGGCGGCGACCACTCCATCGGGTACCCGACCGTGCGCGGCGTGGCCGAGCACCTCTCGGGAAACCTCGGGATCATCCACTTCGACCGGCACGTGGACACCCAGGAGACCGACCTCGACGAGCGCATGCACACCACGCCGTGGTTCCACGCGACCGACATCCCCAACGTGCCGCCGCAGAACCTGGTGCAGATCGGCATCGGCGGCTGGCAGGCGCCCCGGCCGGGGGTGAAGGTCGGCCGCGAGCGCGGCACCACGATCATGACGGTCACCGACTGCGTGGACATGGGCATCGAGGCGGCGGCCGAGCGCGCGCTGGAGGTCGCCTGGAAGGACGCCGAGGCCGTGTGGCTCTCCTTCGACGTCGACTGCCTGGACGCCGCGTTCGTCCCCGGCACCGGCTGGCCGGAACCTGGCGGCTTCCTGCCGCGCGAGGTCCTGAAATTCATCCAGATCATCGCCGACGCGGCGCCGCTCGCCGGGATCGAGGTCGTGGAGTGCTCGCCGCCCTACGACAACGCGGAGATCACCTCGTTGATCGCCACCCGCGTCATCTGCGACACCCTCGGCTGCCTGGTCCGTTCCGGGCACCTGCCCACGAGGAAGGGAGCCTCCTGATGCTCCGCCGCCCGCCTCTCACCCTCCGCCGGTCTGTTTCGTCCAGGCCGCCCGGCCGGACCGGGTCGCTCGGGTCGTTTCGTTCGTCCCGCGCTCCGTTCTCGCTCCGCCTGCTCGTCTCGCTCTTCCTCCTCGCCGCCTGCGCGGCGTGCGCCTCCACCCCGGGCGGAGCCGCCGAGCCCGCCGCCTCCGGCGGCGAGAAGACCCTCACACTGGGCTTCTCCGCCTGGCCCGGCTGGTTCCCCTGGCAGGTCGCCCAGGAGAAGGGACTGTTCGCCAAGAACAACCTCGACGTCGAGCTGAAGTACTTCGACAGCTACACCGACAGCCTGACGGCGCTCGCCACCGGCAACGTCGACGCCAACAGCCAGACGCTCAACGACACCATCGCCTCGGTGTCCGGCGGGGCGAAGCAGACGATCGTGCTGGTCAACGACAACTCCACCGGCAACGACCAGATCATCGCCAGATCCGGCATCTCGACGGTGGCCGACCTGAAGGGCAAGACCGTCGCGGCCGAGCAGGGAACGGTCGACCACTACCTGCTGCTGCTCGCGCTGCGGAAGGCGGGGCTCACCGAGAAGGACGTCACCTTCAAGCCGCTGCCGACCGATGCCGCCGCCGCGGCCTTCAAGGCAGGCCAGGTGGACGCGGTCGGGGTCTTCGCACCCTTCACCACCACCGCGCTGGAACTGCCGGGTTCCACGGCCATCGCCACCTCCAAGGACTTCCCCGGCGCCATCCCCGACCACCTGGTGGTGGCCGCCTCGCTCGTCGCCGAACGGCCGCAGGAGGTGCAGGCACTGGTGAAGACCTGGTTCGAGACCCTGGAGTGGATCGCCGCCAACCGGGCCGACGCCACCGCGATCATGGCCAAGCGGGCGGGGGTGAGCGAGGCCGACTACACGAGCTACGACGCGGGGACCACGATCTTCTCCCTGGAGGACAACCTCGCCGCCTTCGAACCCGGCGACACCGGTGACCACCTCGACAACCAGGCGTCCCTGATCGCGAAGTTCCTCGTCGACTCGGGCCTGGCCGACACCGAGCCGTCGCTGGACGGTCTGTTCGAGCCGAAATTCGTCAGGAGCCTCAAACCGTGAGAGCCGTGGGAGCGGTGAGAGCCGTGCGGGCTGTCAGAGCGGTGAGAGCGATCAGAGCGGGAGCACCGACATGGAGACGCCGACATGGAGACAACGCCGGGTGACGACCGGCTGTGGCCGGGGCGGGTCCAGTTCGCCCTGCTCGCCACCCGGAAGGTCGAGGCCCTCATGAGCGCGCGGACCGTGGAGCCCGCCGCACCTCCCGACGAGGGACGGCGGGACTGGGAGCCGCTGCCCCGGCGCTCGGACCGTCCCGGACGGCTGAGAAGACGCACCCCCGGCTCCGGCACGTTCCTCGGGAAGGACCGATCCGGAGCGGGAGGTCCGTCCGTCCGGGCCCGCTGGGGCCTGCGGGCGGCCTCCGTGCTCGTCCCGCTCGCCCTCTGGGCGGCCGTCAGTACGGCAGGGCTCGTCGATCCCACCTTCCTGCCCTCCCCGCTGGCCGTCCTGGAGGCGTTCGCGGAGATGCTGGGCAGCGGGCAGCTGCTCGACGACACCCTCGCCAGTCTCGGCAGGGTCGGGGCCGGCTTCGGGCTGGCGGTGCTGATCTCGGTGCCGCTGGGCGTCGCGATGGGCACCTCGGCCGTGGCGCTGGCCCTGCTGGAACCGGCCGTCGGCCTGCTCCGCTACATGCCGGCCGCCGCTTTCATCCCCCTGCTCATCATCTGGCTCGGCCTCGGCGAACCCTCCAAGATCGCGATTCTCGTGCTGGGCGTGGTGTTCTTCAACACGCTGATGGTCGCCGACGCCGTACGGCGGGTGCCCGGTGAGCTGGGCCAGGCCGCGGCCACCCTCGGCGCCAGGCGCGGCGAGATCCTCAGGAAGGTGACCTGGCCGTACGCGCTCCCGGCGGTCGTGGACGCGGCGCGGATCAACGCCGCCGCCGCGTGGAACTTCGTGGTGGTGGCCGAGCTCATCGCCGCCGAGTCGGGGCTCGGCTACCGGATCGTCCGGGCGCAGCGGTTCCTGCAGACCGACAAGATCTTCGCGGTGCTCGTCGTGATCGGGGTCGTCGGCCTGCTGATCGACGTCGCGCTGCGCCTGCTGCGCGATCGCCTCGGGAGGTGGGTGGCGTGAGGTGCGTGCCGATCGGTGTCATGCCACGGGTTCCGGGTGACCGCTTCGGGAGGTGGACGGCATGACCCTTGTACTGCGCGGCGTGGCCAAGGACTACGGCGCCACGCGCGTCCTGGACGGCATCGACCTGTCGATGGAGCCAGGCGAGTTCGTGTGCGTGGTCGGGGCGAGCGGCTCGGGCAAGTCGACGCTGCTTTCTCTGATCGCCGGGCTCACCCCGGCGAGCGCGGGATCCATCTCGCTCGCCGGGGCGCCCGTCACCGGTCCCGGTCCCGAGCGCGGGCTGGTCTTCCAGTCGGGCGCGCTGTTCCCCTTCCTCACCGTCGCGGAGAACGTGGCCTTCGGGTTGCGACTGCTGCCGATCTCCAGGGCGGACCGGGAGCGGCGGGTCCGCTGGTACCTCGGCGAGGTGGGACTGTCGTCCCTGGCGGGCGCGCTGCCCCGGCAGCTGTCCGGCGGGCAGCGTCAGCGGGTGGCGATCGCGAGGGCGCTCGCGTGCGAGCCGGCCGTGCTGCTGCTCGACGAGCCGTTCGGGGCGCTGGACGTACAGACCAAGGAGGACATGCAACTCTTCCTGCGCCAGGTGTGGCGCGACACGGGCACGACCGTGCTGATGGTCACCCACGACGTGGAGGAGGCCGTCCTGCTCGCCCAGCGGGTGCTCGTCTTCGCCTGCGGTCCCGGCAGGGTCGCCGCCGAGGTGCCGATCGACCTGCCCGCCTACCGGGCGCTCACCGTCAAGCGCACCTCCTCCTTCCTCGGCCTGCGCGCCACGGTCGAGGATCTGGTCCGCTCGCACATGCTGACGCCGGAGAGGGAGAAGGTATAGAACGATATTCTGTGGCTCTCCGGGCGGGGAGCCCCCGGCGGACTGTCGAAGGGGATGCGCAATGGCCGATCCGGTGTTGTCGTCGATCGAGCGGGGCGTGCTGACGCTGACCCTCAACCGCCCGGACCGGCTCAACGCCTGGACCGACGAGATGGGCCGTCGCTACTTCGACGAGCTGGCCGAGGCCGAGAAGAACCCCGAGGTCCGGGTGATCGTGGTGACCGGCGCGGGGCGGGGATTCTGCGCCGGTGCGGACTTCCAGACGCTCACCGCCCTCCAGGACGGCTCCTACGCGGGGCGACCCGACCCGCGTCCCACCACCTTCCCGACCACGATCCGCAAACCGGTGATCGCCGCCGTCAACGGCGCCTGCGCCGGGCTCGGCATGGTCCACGCCCTGCTCTGCGACCTGGTCTTCACGGCCGCCGAGGCGAAGTGGACCACTGCCTTCGCCCGGCGCGGCCTCATCGCCGAGTACGGCATGTCGTGGATCCTGCCCCGCCTGGCCGGTCAGGCGAGGGCGATGGACCTGCTGCTTTCTGGCCGCACCTTCACTGGCGCCGAGGCGTACGAGCTGGGCCTGGCCGGCCGGTCGGTGCCGGGGGAGAGGCTGATGGAGGAGACGCTGGCCTACGCCCGCGAGCTCGCGACGCACAGCTCCCCGGCCTCGATGGCGGTGATCAAGCGTCAGGTCTGGGGTGACTGGCAGCAGAGCCTGGAGGCGTCGGAGTCGGCCGCGAAGCGCCTGATGGCCGACTCCTTCGCCCGGCCGGACTTCGTCGAGGGCGTCGCGAGCTTCGTCGAGCGCCGCGCCCCTGACTTCCCGCCGCTGTAGCCCGGCAGGCTCGTGGGCTCCGATGGCGTGTCCGGCGGCATTCGGCTCACCGGGCAGGAACGCCACCGGGTTTCCGGCGCGCACGGGGGCGTGACGTGGGCGGCCTCGGAGGGCGCGGGGTGTCGGTCACGGCGTGGGCGGTGTGCGGTCGCCGACGATCAGGTGGGTGGCTTTTCGGTGACGAGCACCGCGAGGCCGTCGAGGATGCGTTCCATGCCGAAGGCGAACTCGTCGTTCTCGCCGCCCGGCTTGTCGAAGACCCGGGCTTCGAGAAGCTCGTGGATCTCGGGGAAGCGCTGGGCGTCGGTGAGCCTGGCGAGTGACCTGCCGTAGCCGGACAACGCCTCCTCGTCGGTGACCTGGGAGGTGCGGTGGGCGTCCTGGAGGTCGGCGAGGAGCGCCACCTCGGTCCTGACGAAGCCGTTGACCAGCAGCAGCGCCGCGAGCTTCGTGTCCGCGTCCAGTCCGGTGCCGCGCAGGCAGCGCAGTCCGGTCTCCAGCCAGGCGACGTGGTTGGGCATGATTCCCGGCCCGGTGATGGGGATGCGCAGCGACCAGGGGTGTCGCTGCAGGGCGACGCGCATGGCGGCGCCCCATCGGTGGACGCCCTGACGCCAGTCGTCGCCCTGCTCGGGGAGCGGGGGAGGCGGGCCGAGCACCGCGTCCGTGATGAGCATGAGCAGGTCGCCCTTGGACGAGACGTAGCGGTAGAGCGCCATCGTGGAGACGTCCAGCTCGGCGGCGATCTTGCTCATCGAGACCGCGGCGAGCCCTTCCGCGGAGCCCACCCGCAGGGCGGCCTCCACGATGTGCTCCAGGCTCAGGCTGCGTTTGGGGCCCTTGCCGGGCCGCTCGCGCAGGCCCCAGGCGATCTCCACGCTCTCCGGCACTTCCATCGCGCTCCCGGGCTTGACCGTCCTTTTCTGTGAGTGTATACCTTACGCAATATCGTGTATGTCATAAACAGTAGAGCGTACGCCATACACAGGAGGGGCAGTGGATACAGCGATAGAGGCGGTCGGCCTCACCAAGTCCTACGGCAGGGTCGCCGTCCTGAAGGGCGTCGACCTGCGCGTCGCCAGGGGGAGCGTGTACGCGCTGCTCGGCTCCAACGGGGCGGGCAAGACGACGACCGTACGCACCCTGGCGACGCTGGTCGGGCCGGACGGGGGACGGGCCACGGTCGCCGGGTTCGACATCGTCCGCGACCGCCGCCGGGTGCGCCGCGCCATCAGCCTGACCGGCCAGCACGCGGCGGTCGACGAGTTGCTGACCGGCGAGGAGAACCTCCGGATGATGGGCCGCCTGTCCGGCCTGTCACGCGCGGGGGCCCGCCGCAGGGCGGCCGAGCTCCTGGAGCGGTTCGACCTGGTAGAGGCGGGAAAGCGGCGGGTCGGCACGTACTCGGGTGGTATGTGGCGACGCCTGGACCTGGCTGCCGGGCTCGTCGGCGCACCATCGGTGATCTTTCTCGACGAGCCGACGACCGGGCTCGACGTGCGGAGCAGGCAGGCGATGTGGGAGGTGATCACCCGCCTCGCCGACTCGGGGACGACGGTCTTCCTCACCACCCAGTACCTGGAGGAGGCCGACAGCCTCGCCGGCAGGATCGCGCTGCTCGACGGCGGGCGGGTGGTGGCGGAGGGCACCGCCGACGAGCTCAAGGCGAGGGTCGCCGCCTGGCGGCTGAACCTCGTACTGGCCGACGCCGGCTCGTTCGCCGAGGTGACGCGCCTGCTCGGTGCGCGTGCCGTGCACGCCGATCCCGCCAGGCTCACCGTCGAGGCGGCCACCGACGGGAGCGCCGCGCAGATCCGCGCCCTGCTGGACGAGGTGGATCCCGGGCGTTCCGCGGTCGAGAGGTTCACCGTGCGAGGCGCCACGCTCGACGACGCGTTCCTCGCCCTGACGGACAATCCGACGGACAAGGAGCGGGCCGGTGTCTGACCTCACGGTGATGGACGTCTCGACAATCGAGGAGCGGCGAGTGTCCGGTCCCGTGGTCGAGTGCGGGGGGCGGGCCGGTGTCTGAGCTCGTCGCCTGGCCGGTCATGACCGGCCGCGCCGTCCGCCTGTCGCTGCGCAACCTCGACGCGCTGATCACCTCGTTCCTGTTGCCCGTCATGATCATGCTGATGTTCGTCTACCTGTTCGGCGGCGCGATCCAGACCGGCACCGACTACGTCACCTACGCCGTCCCCGGCGTCCTCGTCATGTGCGCCTCCTACGGCGCCTCCCTGACCGCGGTCGCCGTCAGCCAGGACATGAGCCGGGGGATCGTCGACAGGTTCAGGTCGATGGACATCGGGGGGGCGGCGTTCCTGGGCGGGCACGTGGCCGCCAGCACCGTGCGCAACCTCACCTCGCTCGTCATCGTGTTCGTCGTCGCCTTCCTGCTCGGTTTCCGGGCGAACGCGGACCTGGCGGGCTGGGCCGCGGCGGCGGGCATCCTGGTGGTGTTCGTCCTGGCCGTCTCCGCGGTCTCCGCCGTGGTCGGCCTGCTGGCCAGGACGCCGGAGGCCGCGGGCGGCTTCACCTTCGCGGTGATGTTCCTGCCCTACCCGAGTAGCGCCTTCGTCCCGGTCCACACCATGCCCGCGTGGCTGCACGGGTTCGCGGAGAACCAGCCGGCCACGCCGATCATCGAGTCCGTGCGCGGCCTGCTGCTCGACACGCCCGTGGGGAGCGACCCGTGGAAGGCGCTGGCCTGGTGCGGCGGTTTCCTGCTGGTCTCGGCGCTGCTGTCCGGCAGGCTGTTCCGTAACCGCGCCTGAGGTGGCCGGAGGGGACGCGCTCAGCTGACCAGGGTGAGCCAGTGCGGCGCGTCCCCGAAGGGGGCGGTTCGGGTGGTGACCGCCTCCATCAGCCAGGCGGCCGAGGCACGGGCGTGCTCGACCACGTCGGGCGGGTAGGCGTACCTGACCCGGTGCTCCTCGAACTCGTCCTCGTCGTCCAGGAAGACCCGGCTCAGGCGGCCCTTCAGCAGGTTCTCGCGGACCCTGATCACGTCGAGGTCGAGGTCGATCATGGTGACCTGGCCGTCGCTCCACCGCGGCACCGTGGAGATGTCGCAGTAGATCTCGTGCTTGTGCGGTGCCGTGTTGAACGCGGCCGTCCACCAGGCGTCGCGAGGGAAGAGCATCACGAACGGATGAGGCCAGGCGACTGCGGGGCCGTCGCCCTTGTGGCCGACGGAGTTGGCCACGCAGCCCGTCCACACCCCGTGCTCGTCCTCGCCGAGCAGCAGGCCGCGGTGGTGCCAGTGCAGTGACCCGTCGTACTTGCGGTAGACCACGTTCACGCTCTCATAGGACATTCCCCGACATTAAGGCTTGACAGAGATCTATGTATTTCCTACCTTCTAAATAGGTTAAGAGTGTCAGTGCGAAGCCCCGGCTGGCTGACCGGCAACCCTCGCACCGCGGCGGGGTGCCCCCGGGGGAGACCAGGCGGCACGGTGGGCGTGCCGCAAGCGCGGACCCCCTCACCGGGGTCACCACGACATGTCCGGGAGCGCCAGATGCCGAAGAGCAGCACACTGAACCACGCGAGCCCCGTCGACCTCGACACCCACGGCCACTACCGGCCCGGTGGCAGGCCCGGCCTGCGCTACCCCTTCACCGGGCGGATCGGCACGACCGCCTTTCCCGCCGAGCCGGGGCGCTACCACCTCTACGTCGCGGCCGTCTGTCCGTACGCGCAGCGCGCCGCCATCGTGCGCTCCCTCAAGGGACTCCAGGACGTGGTCTCGCTCTCCTACGTCGACGACGAGCGCGACGGACGCGGGTGGGCCTTCCGTGAGCGGCGCGGGGCCGACCCGGTCAACGGCTTCACCACCCTGCGGCAGGCGTACGAGACGACCGAGCCCGGCTTCGACGGGCACGTCTCCGTACCGGTCCTGTGGGACAGGACGAGCGGCCGCATCGTCAGCAACAACTTCCCCGACATCACGATCGACCTCGCCACCCGGTTCGGCGGCGACCCAGAGGCCGACCTCTACCCCGAGGAGCTCAGGCCGGAGATCGACGAGCTCAACACGAGGATCTACGAGATCGTCAACACGGCGGCGGGCCGCGTGGCGTCGGCCACCACCGAGACCGCGTACACCGAGGCGCGCGCAGAGGTGATCGCCTTCCTGGACGAGCTGGACGACCGGCTGACCGACCGCAGGTACCTGTTCGGCTCGGGGATCACCGAGGCGGACGTACGGCTCTGGCCGACCCTGCTCCGCTTCGACCTGAGCGACAACCCGGCGGCCAGGATCAGCGAGCGCCCGCTGACCGCCTTCACCAACCTGTGGGCCTACGCCAGGGACCTGTACGCCCACCCCGCCTTCCGCGAGAACACCGACTTCACCGTCATCTCCCCCTTCCGCGGCGAGACCGACCCCTGGCGTGTCCCGGTCGAGCCGCTGTACGCCGACTGGGACGAGCCGCACCGCAGAGCCGCCGTATGAGCGCCTCGATCGCCGTCGTCGGCGCGGGACCGACGGGCACCTGCCTGGTGGAGCGGATCTGCGCCAACGCCGCCGACCTGCTCGGCTGGCCGTCGCTGGACGTCCACGTGATCGACCCCCACCCGCCGGGCGGCGGGCGCGTCTGGCGGCGCGACCAGCCGGACCTGCTCTGGATGAACTCCACCGCGGCCGACGTGACGCTCTTCACCGACGAGTCGGTGCGGTGCGAGGGACCGATCCGCCCTGGTCCCACGCTGGCCGAATGGCTCGGCGGAGACCCCGGCAGGTTCGCCACCCGCCCCGCGCAGAGCGGCTACCTCTCCCACGTCTTCCGCCACACGGTGGCGACCGCGCCGCGCGGCGTCCGGGTGCACGTGCACGCCACCCGCGCCGTCGACCTCGCCGACGTCCCCGGCGGCCAGGCGGTGAGGCTGGAGAACGGCGGGACGATCGAGGTCGACGCGGTGATCCTCGCCCAGGGACACGGCGACGTGACCCCGACGAGTGAGGAGGGCACGCTGGCCCGCCTCGCCACACGTACGGGGCTGCGCTATCTACCCACCGGCTACGCGGCGGACCTCGACCTGGACGGCATCCCCGCGAGGGAGCCGGTGATCGTACGGGGGATGGGGCTCGCCTTCGTCGACCTGATGGTGCTGCTCACCTCGGGCCGGGGCGGCCGGTTCGTCCGCGAGTACGACGGGGAGCTCGTCTACCTGCCCAGCGGGCAGGAGCCTCTCCTGCACGTGGGTTCGCGGCGCGGGGTGCCGTACCACTCCAAGACCGGCTACTCCTTCAAGGGCGCCCGCCCGCCGGTGCCGCGCTTCCTCACCCGCGAGGCGCTGGGCGAGGGACCGTGGGACTTCCGCAGGGACGTGTGGCCCCTGGTCGCCAAGGAACTGGCCTTCGCGTACTACCACGAGCTCATCACCGCCCACCCCAAGCGCGTCAAGCTGGGCTGGGAGGAGTTCGAGGAGGGCTTCGCGGCCGAGGAGTGGCGCAGCCTCGGGATGCGAAAGCTGATCCGCCAGGCCGTGCCCCGGCACCCGGACCGGCTCGACTTCGACCGGCTCGACCGGCCGCTGGACGGCATCCGGTTCGGCGACCACGCGGGCCTGCAGAAGTGGATGCACGGCTATCTCGCCGTCGACCTGGAACGGCGCTCCGACCCCACGCACAGCGCCGACCACGCCATGATCCTCGGACTGCTCTCCGTCTACGGCGTCCTCGCCGAGCTGGGCATCTCCGACCCGTGGTTCGGCGGCTTCTTCAGCTACGTCGCGAGCGGCCCGCCGGGACCCCGGCTGGAGGAGATGCGCGCCCTCGCCAGGGCCGGGGTGGTCACCTTCCTCGGCGCGAACCTCAAGGTCGACCACCATGAAGGACGCTGGCGGGCACAGAGCCCCACCGTGCCCGGCGGCGTCGCGGCCACCACCCTCGTCGAGGCCCGGCTGCCCGCGCCCAGCGTGAGCCGGGCCGTCGACCCGCTCATCAGCGCGCTCCGCGACCGCGGCGAGCTCGACGAGGAGTCGGGCCTGGTGAACGTGCGGACCGCGGACCGCCGCCTGCTCGACAGGTCAGGCAGCCCGCACCCCCGCAGATTCGCCCTCGGCCCCTGGGTCGTGGGCGGCAGGGCCACCGCCGGCTTCGCCAGGCCCCGCCTCAACGCCCCGCTCTTCCGCCACGCCGACGCCCTCGCCCGGATCGTGCTCTCCGAGGCCGCCGGAACCCAGATCAGACGGCACGTCGCGTGAACCACCCCGATCGCCATACCCGGCGTGTCGTCGAGCCGGCCGGACGCGCCGTACCGAACAACGCCGCACAACACGCCGTACAGAACAACGCCGTACAGAACGCCGTGCAGAAGCACGTCGCGGAGAAGCACGTCGTACAGAAGCGCAAGGAGAAGAACGTGAAGTTGCGATGGGGCGCCCTGACGCTCGCCGGAGTGCTGGCGCTCGCGGCGTGCGGAGCCGAGAGCGGGGCCCCGAGCGCGAAGGCCGGTGCGGACGGCGGTGGCGACGGAGGATCGCTCGTGTGGGCGGTGGAGACACAGCCGATCACCTTCAACCCGCACCAGTGGGGCCAGAACAAGGCCCGCCTCCTGGTCCACAACCAGTTCGACGCACTGATCGCCCGGGGCGTGAACGGTGAGTTCCTGCCCTGGCTGGCCACGTCCTGGAAGGTGTCGGAGGACGGCCTGACCTACACCTTCGAACTCCGCGACGACGTCACCTTCCACGACGGCGAGAAGTTCGACGCCGCCTCGGTGAAGGCGAACCTCGACCAGCTCGTCGCACCCGGCTACAACGCCGCGCTCAGCGCCATCCAACTGCGCAACTTCGAGAAGGCCGAGGCGACCGCGCCGTACACCCTGAAGGTCACGCTCAAGGCCCCCGACGGACTGTTCCTCGACTTCCTCTCCTCCCCGTACGCGGGCCAGGTCTCCCCGAAGTCGCTGAAGAACGCGAAGGACCTCAAGGCGGGCGGCGTCGACGTGGTCGGCACCGGGCCGTTCATCCTCGACCGGTTCACCCCCGGCCAGGAGGTCCACTACAAGCGCAACCCCGACTACAAATGGCCGCCCACCGGCGCCGCCCACCAGGGACCGGCGCACCTGGCCGAGATCACCTACCGCTTCCTGTCCGAGGCGGCGGTACGGGTCGGCGCGCTCACCTCCGGGCAGGTGCAGGTCATCGAGGGCGTGCCCGCCACCGAGATCGGCCTCATCAAGAGCGACCCCGAGCTGAAACTGGAGACCAGCCTCAACTCCGGAAGCGCGTTCTCCTACTACTTCAACGTCTCCCGCCCCCCGTTCGACGACAAGCGAGTCCGCGAGGCCTTCCGCGACGCCGTCGACGTGGACGCGGTGCTCAACTCCGTCTACCAGGGCACCGCCAAGCGAGCCTGGAGCGTCATCGGCCAGGGCAGCCCGCAGTTCTACGACCCCTCCCTGGAGAAGACCTTCGGCAACAACCCCGAACGGGCCAACCGGCTGCTCGACGAGGCGGGCTGGAAGGAACGCGACGCCGAGGGCTTCCGGGTCAAGGACGGCAAGCGGCTCACCGTACGCACCGTCAACGCCGCGCCGTTCGTCCGCGACCGCCGCGACGTCCTCGCCCAGGCCGTCCAGGCGGCCGTCAAGCAGAGCGCCGGGATCGACTTCCAGGTCAAGATCGTTGATCAGGGCACCGCGCAGAAGGCCGTCGAGGACAACGAGTACGAGGTCTTCGAGAACTCGCGCGGCGACACCGACGCCGGGGCGGCGCTCAACCTGATCCTGGCGAAGGACGCCGCGATCAACCGCACGAAGTTCGGGAGCGCCGAACTGGACAAGCTGCTCGCCGACGCGTCGGCCGCCTCCGACGTCGCCAAGCGCAAGGAGCTCTACGCGAAGGTGCAGAAGACCGTGATCACCGACGAGGCGCTTCTGCTCCCGCTCTACGTTCCCGCCGACCAGGTCGCCTACAGCGCCTCGGTCACCGGGATCACCTTCGAGCCGGTCTCCGGCACTCCCAACAGTGCTTACGACATCCGGATAGGGACGTGAGCACCCTTTCACTCACCCGGCGGCGGGGGCTGGCCGCCGCCGGGTGGCTCGGCCCGGTGGGCCGGCGGCTCGGAGCGGGCGTCGCCGTGCTCTGGGCCGCCGCCACCGCGGCCTACCTCGCCCTGCTGCTCGCCCCCGGCGACACGATCGACGTGCTCGTCGGCGACGGCATCGACACCCCCGAGCGGCGGGCGGAGATCATCGCCGAGTGGGGGCTGGACCGCTCCCCGCTCCAGCAGTACGGCGACTATCTGCTCCGCCTGCTCCAGGGAGACCTGGGCCGCTCCTACATCCTGCAGCGCGGCGTCGGCGACATCCTCGCCTCCCAGATCGGGCCGACGATCCGGCTCGCGCTCACCGCAGCCCTCCTCGGGGTCGTCCTCGCCCTGCTGCTCGCCCTGACCACCGCGGGCCGCCGCCCATGGCTCGGCGGCCTGGTCGGACTGTCGGAGCTGGTCATCGTCTCGGTCCCGCCGTTCCTCATCGGCATCCTGCTGCTCGCCGTCTTCTCCTTCACTCTCGGCTGGTTCCCCGTCTCCGGGGACAGAGGACTCGCCTCCCTGGTACTGCCAGGACTCGCGCTCGGGCTGCCGATCGCGGGGGTGCTCGGCCAGGTGCTCCGCGAAGGGCTGGAACGGGCACTTGAGGAGCCGTTCGCGGTGACCGCCCGCTCGCGCGGCATCACCGAGTGGCGGCTCGTCGCCCGGCACGCCCTGCGTCACGCGCTGCTCCCCGCCGTCACCCTCACCGGCTGGTTCGTCGGCTTCCTGCTCGGCGGAGCGATCATCGTGGAGGCCGTGTTCGGCCGACCCGGGCTCGGCCAGGTCACCGTCGGCGCGGTGAACAGCAAGGACATGCCGCTGGTGATGGCGGTCGTGCTGATATCCGCCCTCGCCTACGTGACGGTCAGCACGATCGTCGACCTCGCCTACCTCGCGATCGACCCCCGCCTGAGGAGGAGCCGATGACGACCCCGTCGCGCGAAGAGCCGGTGACGGTTCCACCGGCGGTTTCGCCGAGGTTGGAGTCGACGGTGGTCCCGCCGCGGGAGGCGCCCTCGCCGTACCACCCGAGGAGGAGCCGATGACGACGGTCACGGAGGTCCCGGGTGTCGCGACCGCCGCCCCGGCACCGGCCAGGCGCGGGTACGGCCTCAGCGCGCCGCTGGTCGCACCGCTGCTGTTCCTGGCGGTCGCCGCCGTCGCCGCCGTGGCACCGAGCCTGCTCACCGGTGTCGACCCGCTCGCCGCCGACCCGCTGCACGCGCTCGCCGGGCCGAGCGCCGAGCACTGGTTCGGCACCGACCACCTCGGCCGCGACGTGCTGTCGCGCGTCGTCCACGGCGCGGGACACTCGCTGAGCATCGGCGCCGCCGCCGTACTGCTCGCCGCGGGGGCCGGAACCCTGCTGGGCGTCCTGGCGGGACTGTCCCCCCGCTACGTCGACGAGCTGCTCAGCCGCCTGTTCGACGTCGTGGCGACCTTCCCTGAACTGCTGCTCGCCCTGCTGGTCATCGCGATCACCGGCCCCGGCACCGGCAACGTGATCCTCGCGATCGGCATCGCGCAGATCCCCAACTACGCCCGGGTGATCCGCGCCCAGACGTTCGTGGTGCGCCGCTCCGGCTACGTCGAACAGGCGGTCACCTTCGGCCTGGCCAGACCGATACTGGTCGCCCGCCACGTGCTGCCCAACGTGCTCGGACCCCTGCCGGTGCTCGCCACGATCGGCATGGGCACCGCCATCATCGCCACCTCGGGGCTCAGCTTCCTCGGCATGGGCCCGCAGCCCCCCAGCCCGGAGTGGGGCTCGATGCTGTCCGAGGCCCGCAACTACCTGCGCGTCGCCTGGTGGAGCGTGCTCTTCCCCGGCCTCGCCGTCACCGGAACCGTCATCAGCCTGACGCTCGTCGGGCGCCGCCTGCAGCGCCGTTTCGAGGGGAGAAACCGATGAGCCTCATCGACGTCGAGGACCTGCGGGTCGGCTTCCCCAAGGCCGGAGTACAGGCCGTACGGGGGGTGAGCCTCTCGATCGAGGCGGGCGAGTGCGTGGCGATCGTCGGGGAGTCCGGCTCGGGCAAGAGCGTGACGGCGAGGACCCTGGTCGGGCTGGCCGGACCCGGCGCCGAGGTCACCGCCTCCCGGTTCGTCGTGAACGGCGGGGACGCGCTCCGCTTCGGCGCCCGCGACTGGCGACGGCTGCGCGGCCGGTTCGCGGGGCTCGTGCTCCAGGACGCGCTCACCTCGCTCGACCCGCTCCGTACCGTCGGCGACGAGATCGCCGAGGTGCTCACTACCCACGACGTCGTCCCCCGCACCGCCCGGAAGGAAAGGGTGATCGAACTGCTGGAGGCGGTTGGGGTCCCCGAACCCGAGGTGCGGGCCCGGCAGTACGCCCACCAGCTGTCCGGAGGGCTGCGCCAGCGCGCCCTGATCGCCTCCGCGATCGCCGCGAGCCCGCCGTTGATCATCGCCGACGAGCCGACGACCGCGCTCGACGTCACCGTGCAGGCCCAGATCCTGCGGCTGCTCGCCGCCCGCAAGGCCGAGGGCACCGCACTGCTCATGATCAGCCACGACCTCGCCGTGGTCTCCGCCGTCGCCGACCGCGTACTGGTGATGAAGGACGGCGTGATCGTCGAGGAGGGGGCGACGGGACGCGTGCTGACCGAGCCCCGCCACGACTACACCAGACTGCTGCTCGCCGCCGTCCCCTCCGCGGTCTCGCGCGGCACCCGCCTGTCGGCCATCGCCTCCGGGGGAATCGCACTGCGCACCCCGCTGCCGGAGCGGACCGTCGACCACGCCGCGCCGATCCTGGCGGTCTCCGGGCTCTCGGCCGCGTACGGCTCGCGCACGGTGGTCGACGACGTCTCCTTCGAGGTCTACCCCGGCGAGACGCTCGGCATCGTGGGGGAGTCGGGGTCGGGCAAGACCACGGTCGCCCGGCTCGTCCTCGGACTGCTCGAACCCGCCTCGGGGGAGGTCCGGCTGGGCGGCGAGCCCTGGTCGGGGATCCGCGAGCGCGCCAGGCGTTCCCGCAGGTCCCGCATCCAGGTGATCTCCCAGAACCCGCTCGACTCCTTCGACCCCCGCTACACGGTCGGCCGCCTGGTCGCGGAACCCCTGCGCGGCGCCATCTTCGAACGCGACCCCTCGCGCGCTGTTCCTTTCCGGAACGGTTCCTCGCCCGGTGTCTCTTCCGGGGACGGCTTTCCTCGCGGTCGCTCTTCCCGGAACGGCTCAGCGCGCGGCGTTCCCACTGAGAACGGCTCCCCGCGTGGCGTTCCTTTCCGGCACGGCTCCTCGCGAGAGGCCCTCTTCGACCGGGTGACCCAACTGCTGAACCGGGTCGGCCTCCCGGCGGACATCGCCGACCGGCACCCCCGGCGCCTGTCCGGAGGCCAGCGCCAGCGGGTGGCCATCGCGAGAGCCCTCGCCACCCGCCCCGACGTGCTCGTCTGCGACGAGCCGGTCTCCGCGCTGGACGTGTCGATCCAGGCCCAGGTGCTCGACCTGCTCGCGGAGATCCAGGCCGCCGACGGGACCGCGCTGATCTTCATCTCCCACGACCTCGGGGTGGTCCACCACGTCGCCGACCGGGTACTGGTCATGCGCGGCGGGCGGGTCGTGGAGGAGGGGCACGTGGATGAGGTGTTCTTCCTGCCCCGGCACGACTACACCCGCGAACTGCTCGGCGCGGTGCCCAAGCTGGTGTCGACCGAGCCCTGACCCTCGGACCGCAGGTGCGGGGCAGGACCGGCACCCACCGCGAGCGGGGCGAACCCGACCGATGAAGGTCGCGGACGCCGGGGGCAGGAGCGGCACTCACCGTGAGCCGGGTAGAACCGGCACCCCGGGTGCGACAGGTGATCCGGTACGTCGAGACGGATCGGATCAGAGCAGCCGACGGGCACCCTGGGCCGGGGTCGCCGGGTAGATGTCCGGTGCGGTCCAGCCGCGCTCGGCGTAGGCCCCGGTCACCGACTCCCGTACCGACTCCGCCCGGTCGTCGGCGACCAGCGCGATCGCCGAGCCGCCGAACCCGCCCCCGGTCATCCGAGCCCCTCGTGCCCCGCCCCTGACCGCCGCCTCCACGGCCACGTCCAACTCGGCGCAGGACACCTCGAACTGGTCGCGCAGCGACAGGTGAGAGGCGTTCAGCAGCGCACCGATCTCCCGTACCGCCCCGGCGCGCAGCAGCCCGATCACCGCCTCCACCCGGTGGTTCTCGGTCACCACGTGCTGGGTGCGCCTGCGCTCGTCGCCGCTCAGCTTCGCGAGGGCGCCCGCCAGATCCGTGACATCGCGCAGCGCGTCGACCCCCAGGCGCTTGGCGGCGTTCTCGCAGTCCTTGCGGCGGCGGGCGTACTGCCCGTCGGCGAGTTCGTGGTGCACCCCGGTATTGATGATCAGCAGCTGCATGCCGTGGCTCGCCAGGTCGAACGGGATGCTCCTGGTCCCCAGGGTCCGGCAGTCCAGAAACAGCGCCTTCCCCTCCTCGCCGAGGGCGGAGGCCGCCTGGTCCATGATCCCGCACGGCATGCCCACGAAGTCGTTCTCGGCCTTCTGGGCGGCCAGGGCGATCTCCATCTTGGTGAGACCGAGCCCGTACAGCTCGTTCAGCGCCGTACCGATCACCACTTCCAGCGCCGCACTCGACGACAGACCCGCCCCTTGGGGGACGTCCCCGTCGATCACCACATCCGCCCCGCCGACCGGACGCCCCTGCCCTGACCCCTGTCCCTCGTCTGTTTCCCGCCCTTGCCCTCGTCCTTGCTTCCGCTCCGCCTCGCCGAGCGCCCAGAACACCCCGGCCGCGTAGCGTGCCCAGCCCTCGGCCTCGTCGGGCGTCGCCAGCGTCACCGGCTCACCCGCCTGCAGCGACCGCAGCCTGATCACCCCGTCCTCGCGCGGCGACACCGCGGCGGTCACCCCCCACGGCAGCGCGAACGGCAGGACGAACCCGTCGTTGTAGTCGGTGTGCTCCCCGATCAGGTTGACCCGCCCGGGAGCGTGCCACACCCCGGCCGGCTCCATGCCGTACGAGTCCCTGAAAGCCCCAACAACGCGCATGATCCAACACTCCTCAACACGGCTCACCCGTAGGGTATCGATTCCATCGGAGCCGGGTTCCGCGCTCGTTCCCGCCGAAGGTCACATCTTGAACCCGTCCCGCCCGGCAGATGTGCGAACAGCCGCCACGTTTGGTTGAATGCCGCGTACGGCGTGCGCGAGGGGCGGTAGCTCAGCCGGTTAGAGCAGGGGACTCATAATCCCTGGGTCGCGGGTTCGAGTCCCGCCCGCCCTACCCTCCGTGACCACCTGAAAAAGCGCCTCTGACCTGTGTGTTCGCACTCAGAGGGTCCGGCTGTCCACGGTGGCGGCGAACCGGTCCGGCTACCACGAAGCTCTCGAAGCGGCGAAAACCGACGCCGGCCTGCCGTTGGGAGGCGTTCGGCGCTGTGTGAACACGACGCAGATAGCGGCTCGCAGACGCCGGTGTAGCCGGGGTCCGTCGTTTTCGAGGTCGCCCGCACGGATTTTCACGCTCGGCTGCCCTCCTGCCCGAGCGCGATGAGACGTGTGCCGGGGAAGGAGCTATGAGCCGTCGTTGTCATCGCGCAGGGAATGGATCATGCTCTGCAGGATCCGGAACGCGTCTGACTGCTCGGTCTCGGTCATGCCGGCCAGCATTCTGACCTCGACGGACCGGACCGCTACGGTCGCCTTCTCGAGGCTCCGCCGGCCGCGAGGCGTGAGCCGTGTGGGAAGAACCTTTCCGACGGGTGCCTTCGCGGGCCTGGTCACGTGGCCCTCTCGTTCCAGGGTCTGGAGCAGCACGTTCATCGTCTGCCGTGTCACGAACGCGCCCCGTGCGAGCTCGGAGTTCGACAAGCCCGGTCGTTGAGCCAGCAGTTCGAGGCAGGAGTAGTGCGTCACGCTCATCCCGAGCGGCCGCAGTACCTCCTCCATGGCTGCGCGGAGCGTGCTCGACGCCTCTTTCAGCAGGTAGCCCAGTGACGTCTCCAGGTCGACGCCGACACCGTTTTGACTCATGTCAGCATTCTGACATAGATTAACCCGTGTCAGAATACTGACACGTAAAGAAGGAGCATCGTCATGCCCGTCACCGGCCCCGACTTCATCTCGCTCCAAGCGCGCGACCTCGACGCTTCGCGGGCGTTCTACGAGCGGTACCTCGGCCTCGTTCGCTCACAGGCCGGACCTCCGCACGCCGTCGTCTTCGAGACGAAGCCGATCGCGTTCGCACTCCGCGACGTCGTTCCCGGCACCGATCTCGCATCCGTCGCTCAGCCCGGCATCGGCGCCGCGATCTGGCTCCACGCCACAGACGTCCAGGCCATTCACGATGCTCTCGTCGCCGACGGTCACACCATCGTCTCCGCGCCGATCGACGGCCCCTTCGGCCGGACATTCACCTTCGCCGACCCCGACGGCTACCAGGTCACTCTCCACGACCGCGCCTGACAGGCCAAACGCCACCGGATGATCATCGGCCCCCGAAGGCCGCGGTCGCGCCCGAGGATCGAGAATCCGGGCGGTTGTGCGCTCACGGTGAGCGAGGTGGCCCATGCTTGATCATGCGTAACCTCGCCTATCCGTGAGTGTCCATGTTCACCTCTGGTTCGTACCCTCATCAGGTGATGATCGAGTCCCGCCCGCCCTACCCCTCATGGTCATGACAAGAGCATCCGTGGCCCGCACTTACGCGGTCCGAGGTGTTCTCTGATCGTTCGGCTGTCAACGGTCGTCGGCTTTCGGTGGTTGATCGCGCCGAATGAGTGCCGAAACTATCGGAATTCTGCCGAAACTTCTGAGCGGAACATAATGCACGTGACAGCGGCATTCCATGATCATACTCGAGGGTTGGTGCCCTCCATCCGGCGTGCGGTCGACCTCCTCACTGCGAAAGTTTCATCCTGTGAGGCAGAGGGTGGGCGCGAACCTTTCCCTGGCCAGCGCGCGTAAGCGCGTGCCTGGCAGGCTCGGCGTCCGAGGGCTGCGAAGCAAGTTACTTGACATCCGCAATCGGGTCGTATTTGCTCCCTTGCACTACACCCCCTACGGCGTGCAAGCGGCATACCGATGAGTTCTGGTGAACGTTAGCGCTCACAATTCGATTCCGGTTTAACAACTCCAGGAATTGGATGCCGCTGATGGAGAGGAACGCAGAACATGTCTTTATCGTCGGCCCGGTCCCTACAGCCAGAGGGAAGCGCAAATGTTGAAGCATAGGTCCATCCTCGGGGCCGTGGCGCTCGCGGCGGCTGTCGTCCTGATGACGGGGCACGCGGCGATGAGCAGCGGCAGCAGTGCAGGGAGCTCTGCGTCCGCCGCCGCATTCGCGGGAACCGCGGGATGTGGAAAGAACCCGACGCTGAGCAGCGGAACGCACACCATTCAGTCCAGCGGAAAGAATCGCAGCTTCATTCTGCGAATTCCCGCGAACTACAACAACAACAACCCCTATCGCCTGATCTTCGGCATCCACTGGCTGAACGGCACCATGAACGACGTCGACTCCGGTGGAAGCAGCGGGGCCTCCTGGTCCTACTACGGGCAGCGGCAGTTGTCGAACAACACCGCGATCTTCATCGCGCCGCAGGGCCTCAACAACGGCTGGGCCAACTCCAACGGCGAGGACGTCACCCTCTTCGACGACATCATGCGGCGGGTGGAGGCCGATCTCTGTGTCGACCCCTCGCTGCGCTTCGCCATGGGGTTCAGCTACGGCGGCGGCATGAGCTTCTCCCTCGCCTGTAGCCGCGCGAATGTCTTCCGCGCGGTCGCGGTGTTCGCCGGCGCGCAGCTCAGCGGATGCAGCGACGGTTCCCAGCCCATCGCGTACATGGGACTGCACGGCATCACCGACAGCGTCCTCAACATCTCGCAGGGGCGGGCGCTGCGGGACAGGTTCGTCCGCAACAACGGCTGTACCGCGCAGAACCCGCCTGAGCCGGGCTCGGGCAGCCGAGGGCACGTCGTCACCGCCTACTCGGGGTGCCGGGCCGGATACCCCGTCGTCTGGGCCGCGTACGACAACGGTCACACGCCCGCCCCGGTGGACGGGACCTACACCGAGAACGGCGCCCAAACCTGGACCAAGGGGGAGGTGTGGAAGTTCGTCTCCCAGTTCCAGAGCACCTCCACGCCCAACCCGACGCCCACCCCGACCGTCACCCCGACGGTGACGCCGACTCCCACCCCGACCCCCACGACCAGCTTCCGCCTGCGCAACGAGGGCGCCGGACGCTGTGTCGACTCGCCCAACAGCGCCAGCGCCAACGGCACCCAGTTGCAGATCTACGACTGCCACACCAACCCCAACCAGCTCTTCAGCCACGACTCCGGCAGACTCCAGACCCTCGGCAAGTGCCTGGACTCACCCACGAACGCCGGCTCCGGCACCCGCGTGCAACTGTGGGACTGCCACACCAACAGCAACCAGCAGTGGACCTTCAACTCCAACGGCACCGTGACCAGCGGCGCCAACAACCTCTGCCTCAACGTCACCGGCACCGGCAACACCTCCGCCGTGACCGTCGCCACGTGCAACGGCCAGGCCACCCAGAGATGGACCAGGGCATGACCACCCGCTAGCCGATGACGGACGTCGGGTCCAGGCGACTTCGCCTGGACCCGACGTGTTTTGAGTTTCCCTCCCAGGGCGGGCATCTCGTCTTATGGGACGTCGCGGGCGATCCGGTCACTCCTTCCGTCCGAGGAGCCGCGCGCCTCGCCGTATGTGATGTCCCTTTCCATTACAATCACGGCATTTACCAAATGCGCCCTTGAAAGTTGTGGAATGCGATTCTTTTGACCTGTTGCAGGTTTTACATCTCATGTATGGATGAAATGCACAGGAGATGAGATATCCGATGATCAGGAGGCCTGCGAGGATTATGAGGGGGTGTACGGCCGGTTCGGCGGCTGCTTCGCCGGGCGGAATGGCGGCGGGGAGAGTTGTGATTGGATGCACGCGATCAGATTTACATGGAAAAGAGCCTCGCATCAGGCGTTTCTGTGTGCGGGCCCTTCTGGATCGCGTATCCGGCATTGGTATGCCGATCTTTTTGTGCGGTCGGTACCTGTTGGGGGCGATTAGGCTCGGCCGCCATAATGATCACTCCCCCAGAGGCCGGTCTCGGACAGGGCGCGGTACCGGTCAGGGACGGTCGAGTGAGGGCGTGAAGGAGACGGGGCCGCCGGGGGTGCGGACGGTCACCCTTCCCTCGGAGAGGCTGATCTCCGGATCTTCGGCGCCGGGGACGATCAAGGTCAGCAGGGAGGCGGCGGGGGGAGAGAGCACCGTCACCGTGTCGGCCTTTTTGAGATAGCCGGTCGAGATCGCGCAGGGGCGCACCTCCTGGCCGCCGATCGGCCGGAGGGAGGGCATCGTGAGTTGCAGCAGCGTCACGCGCAGGCTCCCGTCGGCCAGCACCACCCTGCCGTCGCGGCTGGAGACGACCCTGAGCGAGGGGCCGAGGTGCCACAGGTTGCGCAGCGCCGACCCGGCGGGGACCGTGTCCAGTACGGCCATCAGATCGGTGCCGTGGCAGACCAGGACCGATCGTGTGCGCCGGACGCCGTACGCGTCGTCGGCGAGCGTGTAGGACTGGCGGGTGCGTTCCACGAACGAGTTCACGAGGCGGGTCGCCGTACCCTCGTGAAAGGTGGCGCCCACGACGACGGGAACGTTGTGCGCCTCGGGGGAGGTCGTCCACTCCCGGTAGGCCGTCCTCTCGTAGGAGTGGAAGCCCGCCTCCACCAGGATGTCCCGGCCGTGGGCGTGGTAGGTGACGCCCAGATGGTCCTCGTGGCCGTGCAGGCGGCGTCCGGGGCCGAACCTGATCGAGTAGTGGGCGGATCGCGGGTCGTCCCACGCCGTCCTGCCGAAGGCGTAGCCGCCGTCGAACACCTTCACCGTGTCCGTCTCGTGCGGGAAACCCTCCGGGCGTGTGTCGGCGGGGCTGTCACCGATCGGCACCAGACGGCCGTCGGGCTGGGTGGCGTGGCTGACGTACGCCTCCAGCGATGTCCGCCGCGCGGCGAGGCTCGCGGGGACCGCGGCCCCGCTCCTCCCGATCGCCTCCAGGGCCGCCCCCAGCCGCCGGTGAACGTAGAGGCCGTATCTCGGGGCCTGCTCGTGCAGCGCCCCCTGCGCGTCGATGGAGAGTTCCGCCGACTCGGTCATCCGCCGGACGGCCAGGTCCCTCCATCGTTCCCGCCGGAGACGGCAGCCGACCGCGAGCAGCGCGATGTCCTGGTCCAGACCGTGGTTGTGGCCCTGACGATAGAGCGCGGGGTCGGACAGGATCCCGCCGTGCTCGGCCAGGCTGTCGAACAGCCAGGTGGCGCGTACGTGCGCGCTGAGACAGACCAGCGCCGGTGCGCGCAGTGCGACCGGATGCTCGGCCCAGGCCCAGGGACTGACCCCGATCCCGCCGCGAGGGTTCTTCCTTACCCAGTCGCCGGCGATCTCCGTGGCGCGGGTGAGACACTCCTGCCTGCCCGACCGCTCGTACTCCCCGACCAGGCGGCCCATCCACCTCAGCGCGTGGAGGTTCAGCGCCCAGGAACGGTTGCCGTACGGGTCGGCGCGCCAGTCGATGTCCGAGCCCAGGTCGGCGGGGGGCAGGCCGACGAACGCGACCCGGCCCCGCATGACCTCGTCAACCTTGATCGCTGGGAACCACCCGGCAGGATAGACGACCGGGCCGTCCTAGGGCACGGGGGATGACGGGGCGGGACGCCTCGTGACCAGGCCGAGGGCCCTGCGGGCGCGCTGAAACACGTGATCGCTCCAAAGGGTGAGGTGCGGACGTCCTCACGAGCCCGCGAACGGTCGTACACCGGGATGGCCGGGCCGTTTCCGCGCAGCCCGAAGAGAACCGGTGAGCTGCGGGAGGGCCGGCGCAGCCTGAAGACGGCCGGTGGGTCAAGGAGACGTGACCGGTCGGGCGAGGCCCGGGACGTCCGGTTGGCTACGGAGATGTGGAGACGGTGACCGCCCCGGGGGCGTCCGGTGGGCTGGGGAGACGGTGATCGGGCGGGTTACGGGAGTGAGGGAGGGGCGGGTTTGTCGTCCGTCCAGCCCGCCTCCAGGACCACCTCGACCTCCTCCTCTCCGGGCCCGCCCGCATCGGTCGAGGACAGCACCCGGGAACTGGCGACATCGATGATCAGCGTCCGCTGGACGAGGGCGGGAGCGGTCGGGGAGGTCCGCACGGTGAAGGAGAACGCGGCACCCTTCCTGCCCCGCTCGTCCCGCGCCGTGCCCAGGTAGCGGACGTTCGGCAGCTCCGCCAGGGCACGATAGGCGGCCGCCCGCACCTCGGGCGACGACGGCTTGCTCCACAGCAGACCGCTGAGCGCGTCCGCCAGGACGCCGCTGTCCGAACCGCGCGGCGCACCTCGCACCATCGAGGAGATCCGGTCCTTCAGCGCGGCGGGGTCGGCCGGAAGCTCCCGGATCTGCTCGAAGGTCATGTCCCGACCGGCCACGCTGAAGGCCGTCCTGCCGGTGACGGGCTTGAGCAGGCCCTCACCTGGCGACGAGGACAGGGTTTCTCCTCCCGAAGAACTCCAGGACGGGGCCACGCCCGCCCACTCACTGGGAGACCCGTCGCGGCGCCACGCCTCGCTGTCGGCCGCGCTTCCCGGACGCGCCCCCAGCGTCCGCGAACCGGCCCAGATCCTGCCGTCCTCGGCGGCCCACTGCTCGGTGAGCCACGACTCCACCACCCGGTAGCGGTTCTGCCCCTTTCCCAGCGGCTCCGGGCGTGTCCTGCGGTGCGACTTTTTGACGCGCCAGTACGCTCCCGTCGTCGCGGGGTCCGCCTCCGCCCTGGTCGCCGCCGCGAGAAGGACCGACCGCCCGGAGATCTCGGGGGCCCGGTCCGCCGTCGTCGTCGGAACGAGCACGGCCACGATCAGGACCACGGTCATGGCGGTGGCGAGGCCGGTCAGCGCGACCGTCCACGGCAACCACCGGCGGCGCCGGGGTTCGGCCTGCAACCGCCCGAACACCCTGGCCTTGAGAAACGGGTCGGGCCGCGGCTCGCCGTACAGTTCGCGAACCTTCTCCAGCTCATCCACGATCGGTCTCCTCGGGTTCGAGCATGGGGTTGGTGCCACCCAGCGCGGCGCGCAGTTTTCTCCTGGCCCGGTTCAGGCGTGACCCGACGGTCCCGTACGGGATGCCGAGGGCACCGGAGATCTCCTCGTGGCTGAGCCCGGCCAGGGCCACCAGGAGGAGGACGTCGCGGTCTCGCCGGTGGAGCCCGGCCAGCGCCGTCGCCAGGCTCGGCCGCAGGCTCTCCGCGCTGACCCGCGCCGCGACCTGTTCCTCGTGTCCCGGCGAGTCGGGGTCCGGGCCGTGGCGCCCGAGCGCGCGTAGCGTGCGCACCTCGACGCGACGTTGTTTGCCGATGAGGTTGGTCGCGATCCCGTACAGCCAGGCCCGCACGCCGGCGCGCGACGGGTCGTAGAGCGCCCGCTTGCGGAACGCGGTGAGAAACGTCTCCGCCACGACGTCCTCCGCGCTGTCGGCGCCGAGTCGCTGCGCGACGTAGCGGTGGATCTCGTGGAAGTGGAGGTCGAAGATCGCGCTGAACCGCTCGGACTCGACGAGGGAGAGCCGGAGGACCTCGGCGTCGTCCGCTGGATGATCGGTCCAGGACATCGTGGTCACGATGGTCTTCCCGTCATGTGCAACCCTTCGGACGCGATCAGCGGTCATCCCTCATCACCCGATCCGTCGATCTGCTTTCACGTTCCCGACGCACGTTCCCGACGCACGTTCCCGACGTATGGTCCCGGCCCACGGACACGGACAACGGCCCCGATCAACGGTCACGGTTCTTCGGTCAGGCGGTGAGGTCTCGGCGGGGCCACTGCGGCGAGGGTGTCGCGCGGCGGTGGCCTGGGTACCCCGTTCAAGGGGAAAACCCCAGCTCACAGCGGTTTGATCAGCTGGGGAAGGACGTGGACGATGCCTCTGAGGCGGCCAGGTCACACCGGGCGTGGAAGCCGGGATCTGGAGATCAATCCGATCTTCAGCCGGGAGCCCCTGCGGGTCCCGCGCCACGCCATGCCGGCAGGGGAGATGGAGCCGGAGACGGCCTACCAGCTGGTTCACGACGAGCTGATGCTGGACGGCAACGCGCGGCTGAACCTCGCGACGTTCGTGAGCACCTGGGCGGAGCCGCAGGCACTGAGGCTGATGGCCGAGTGCGTCGAGAAGAACATGATCGACAAGGACGAGTATCCACAGACCGCGGAGCTGGAGACGCGGTGCGTGGACATCCTCGCCAGGCTCTGGCACGCAGAGGATCCTCATCGCGCGACGGGCTGCTCGACGACCGGGTCGAGCGAGGCGGCCATGCTGGGGGGCCTGGCGCTCAAGCGACGCTGGCGGCAGCGGCGCCGTGCGGAGGGCCGCCCAGACGACCGGCCCAATCTCGTCATGGGCGTCAACGTACAGATCTGCTGGGACAAGTTCGCCGACTACTTCGACATCGAACCCCGCTACGTGCCGATGGAGGGCGATCGATACCACCTGAGCCCGCAGACCGCCGTCGAGCGGTGCGACGAGAACACCATCGGGGTCGTGGCCATCCTGGGTTCGACCTACGACGGCAGCTACGAGCCCGTCGCCGACATCGCCGCGGCCCTGGACGACCTGCAGGCCCGCACCGGACTCGACGTGCCGATCCACGTGGACGGCGCCTCCGGCGCGATGATCGCGCCCTTCCTCGATCCGGACCTGCACTGGGACTTCCGGGTGCCACGGGTGGCGTCGATCAACACCTCCGGACACAAGTACGGGCTGGTGATGCCGGGGGTGGGCTGGGTGCTGTGGCGCGACTCCCAGGCGCTCCCCGACGATCTGGTCTTCCGCGTCAACTACCTCGGCGGGGACATGCCGACCTTCGCGCTGAACTTCTCCCGGCCGGGCGCCCAGGTGGTCGCGCAGTACTACAACTTCCTGCGGCTGGGCTTCGACGGCTACCGCCGGGTGCAGCGGACCTGCCGGGACGTGGCGACCCGCCTGGCCGGGGAGATCGCCGGGCTGGACCACTTCGAGCTGCTCACCGACGGCGGCGAGGCTCCGGTGTTCGCCTTCCGGGTACGTGAGGGAGTCGACGGCTTCACGGTCTTCGACGTCTCCGCCGCGCTGCGCGAGCGCGGCTGGCTGGTGCCCGCCTACACCTTTCCCGAGAACCGTACGGACCTGGCGGTACTGCGCGTCGTCGTCCGCAACGGCTTCAGCCACGACCTGGCCGATCTGTTGATGGAGGACCTGCGCAGGGTCCTGCCCCGCCTGGAGGCGCAAGGCGGGCACCGCACCGCCGATGACGCCGGAGGCTTCGCGCACGGCGCAGGGAAGAGACACCGACACCACGGCTGAGGGTGTGCGCAGGCGCTCGCGTCGGCCGGGGGAGGGCGGCGTGGGCGAAGGACGAATGAGAAGGAGACGGTGAGATGTGCCGTTTGTTCGGTCTGAGCAGCGCGCCTCGGCGTACGCGTGCCACCTTCTGGCTTTTGGACGCGCCGGACAGCCTCAGCGAGCAGAGCCACCGCGACCCCGACGGGACCGGTCTGGGGTACTTCGACGCCGACGGCACCCCGGAGGTGCACAAGGCGCCCATCGCCGCCTACCGGGACCGGTGTTTCGCCGAGGAGGCGAAGGAGGTGGAATCCACCACCTTCGTGGCCCACGTACGTTTCGCCTCCACCGGCGGCTTGGAGAGACGCAACACGCATCCCTTCCTGCAGGACGGGCGGCTCTTCGCGCACAACGGGGTGGTCGAGGGCCTGGACGACCTCGACGCGGAACTGGGCGAGGATCGAAAGCTCGTCAAGGGGGAGACCGACTCCGAACGCTTCTTCGCGCTGATCACCCGTGAGACCAGGGCGCACGGCGGCGACGTCGCCGCCGGTATCGAGGCCGCGGCCCGCTGGGTCGCCCAGCACCTGCCCATCTACGGCCTCAACCTGGTTCTCACCACCCCGCGGGATCTGTGGGCGCTGCGTTATCCCGACACCCACCGGTTGTACGTGCTCCAGCGTGCCGCGGGCGGGTGCCACGGTGGCCGGCACCTCGACCAGAGCGGCACCGACGGCCGTATCCGCGTCCGCTCCCGCGACCTCGTCGGCGCCCCCGCCTACGTGGTCGCGAGCGAGCACATGGACGACCATCCCGGATGGAGCCCGATGGAACCCGGCGAACTGCTCCACGTCGGACCGGATCTCGTCCCCACGCGCCGGATCGTCCTGCCCGAGGAGCCCGCGCACCAGCTGAGCCTCGCCGACCTGCGCCCCGAGGCCGCGACCTCGCAGCATCCCGACTGAGACCAAGACCGAGAGACCAAGACCGGGACCGACGCCGACGACACGGCGGCGGGTCCTTGTCGCGGGTCTTGCGTGTCGACGAAGAGCGCGTTCGCCGTTTTCCAGGGAAATCCTCCCGCGGACCGGTCCGCGGTGGCCGCCGGGTGCCCGGTCCCGGGCCTACCCGGCGGGCGGCCTCGCGCAGGACGAGCGCAGGACGAGTTGGGCGCCTACCCGGTAGGCCCGGCCCGCCCGCCCGGTGCGTACGGGAGCCGTCGACCGGTCGGTCCGTTCGATCTGCTGGAGCAGCAAGTTCATGGCGAGATCTCCGAGTTCACTCGCCCCGTTGTCGACGACGGTGATGGGCGGCTGCCACCAGCGCAACCAGGGGATGTCCTCGTAGCAGATCAGCGAGAGCTGCTCGGGAATGACGATGCCCGCGCCGACGAGGGTGGGCAGCATGCCGAACACGGCCTCGTGGTTCGCGGCGAACAGCGCCGTCATCTCCGGGTTGCGGCGCAGCAGCCGCTCCGTCGCCTGGGAGCCGAAGGCGGAGTCGAATGGCCCGCGTTCGACGAGTGACTCGTCGACCTGATGCCCGCGTTCCCTCAGCGCCTGCTCGTAGCCGGCGAACCTCTCCAGGCCGGAGTTGGCGCTCAGCAGGCCGCCGATGAAGCCGATCCGCTCGTGACCGAGATCGAGCAGGTGTGAGGTGGCCGCGTGGGCGCCCTCGCGGTCGGAGGCGAGCACCGACGGCGCGGCGCTCTCGGCGGCGGCGCGGATGACGTTGACGACTCCGATGCCCTCGGCGAGCAGCGCGTTGGCCATGGCTGTGTTCTTGCCTGTACCTATCATGATCAGCCCGTCCACCCCGTGTGCGGCGAGGGTCCGGAGGAAGGACTCCTCCCGCCGGGGGTCCGCGTCGGTGATGCAGAGCATCACCTGGTAGCCCTCGGCTGCGGCGCGACGCTGCACGACCTCGGCGATGGTGTGGAAGGACGCGTTGATGAGGTTGTTCAGCACCAGTCCCACGACATGAGACTGCTTGGAACGCAGTGCGCTGGCCGCGCGGTTGGGGCGGTAGCCCATCCGTTCCGCGATCTCCTTCACCGCCACCCGGGTCTCCGGGGCGATCAGCGGTGAGCCGCTGAGTGCGCGGGAAGCCGTGCTGCGTGACACCCCGGCCGCGGCGGCGACGTCCTTCAGCGTGATCGCCATCGTCCTTCTTTCTGGGATCGATCCCATCCGAGGGGAGATTTTGCCACAAGATCGTGGACTCTTGGTGCGGTGATGAGAAATTTGCCCAGGTTAAAAACAGTTTTCGGCCTTGACCTGAATCTCCCGAGTGCTGCAACCTAATGCAAGCGATCCCAAAAAATGACTACAACATTGATCTACGGGGGTTCCATGGACCGCGACGACGTCACCTGGCGCGGCTACTGGCCGGCCGCGCCCACCCCCTTCACCAGCGAAGGCGGGCTGGACGAGGACGCGTGGCGCGCGCTGCTCAGGCTCTACACCGCCCAGGGCGTGCACGGGGTCCTGGTCAACGGGAGCACCGGTGAGTGGTTCAGCCAGAGCGCGGCCGAACGCCGCAGGGTCGCCGAGATCGCGGTGTCCGAGCTCTCCGGCAGGGTCCCGGTGGTCGTTGGTGTCACGGCGTACACCGCCGAGGAGGCGATCGGGTTCGCGAGGCACGCCGCCGAGGCGGGCGCGGACGGCGTGCTCGCGACGCCCCCGCCGTACGTGCACCCGGGGCCCGAGGACATCCTCGCCTTCTACCGGGAGGTCAGCTCCGCGACGGAGCTGCCGTTCATGGTCTACAACTGGCCGCGCGGGGTGGCTGTCGATATCTCCGCCCACGCCGGTCTGATGTCCAGACTGGCCGACCTGGACAACGTGGTCGCCATCAAGGACAGCACCGGTGACTGGCTGCGGATGCTCGGCACCGTGGAGGAGGTGAGCGACCGGGTTCGGGTGTTCGGCAGCTTCCTGCACCGGCGTGGCCTAGCCGTGCTGCTTGAGCTGGGCGGGGACGGGAACATCGACGGCGGCGGCATGGGCGCCCCGTTCGCCGTCCCCTACTACGAGGCGGTCGCGGCGGGGGATCGCGAGGCGGCGCGCGGCTGGGTCGACCGGTACGCGGGGCTCTCCTCCCGGCTGATCAATCCCGACTACAGCGGCGTGTACGGCGCGCCCATCGCCCAGCTCAAGGCGGCCATGGCGATGCTCGGCCAGCCGGGCGGGCACGTCCGCCCGCCGCTCCTGCCGATCGCGGATCCGGAGAGGCTCGACGCGATCGGCGCCGTGCTGAAGGAGTCAGGCCTCGTCGAAGCCCTTTCCGGGGACGCCGGGGGCACCGCCTTGGGGCGGGCCGGGCGATGACGACGGAGCGGAACCGCACCGGTCGGCAGGCCGGCCCCGGCCGGGCTCCGCGAACGGAGATCGTCGTCGACGGCGATTCCGTGCGGGCCGTCGACGGCATCAGCCTCGCTGCGGTCCTCGTCGGCGAGCGGCGGTGGAGCCTGCGACGCAATCCGGTGGGCGGCGACCCGCGCGGCCCGTTCTGCGGGATGGGCGTGTGTTTCGAGTGCGAGGTGACCGTGGACGGGCGTCCGGGGGTCCGTGCCTGCATCACCAAGATCTATGCCGGAATGCGGGTCGAGACGGCCGCAGGGGGAGAGGTTCCGCATGACCGCTGAGCGCGGCACGGCCGTGTACGGCGAGGTCGTCGAACGGGATGTCGTGATCGTCGGCGGTGGTCCTGCGGGGCTCAGCGCCGCGGCCCGCCTCGCTTCCGCGGGGCTGGCCGTGACGATCCTCGACGAGCAGCCGGAATTGGGCGGGCAGTACTACCGGCGGCCCGCGCCCGCGGTGGCGAGGCACTGGGGCGACCATCGGCCCGAGGGCGGCCGGCTGATCGACCAGGTGCGCGCGGCCGGCGTCGAGTGCCGTACCGGCCATCTGGTCTGGGGCGTGGACGACGACGGGCGCACGCTGCTCGCCTCCGACGCCGCCGAACATCCGGTGCGGTTGCGCGCCCGCCGTCTCGTGCTGGCGACCGGCGCCTTCGAGCGGGTGTTTCCCTTCCCCGGCTGGCAGCTTCCCGGAGTGACCACCCCGGGCTTCGCCCAGCACCTGGCCGCGAGCGACCACACCACCATCGGGGACCGGGTCGTCCTGGCCGGTTCCGGGCCGTTCCTGCTGCCGGTCGCCTGCTCGCTGATCGAACTCGGCGTGAGCGTGGCGGGCATCGCCGAGGCGGGCAGGCCGTACCGGCCGAGCCTGCGGGCGCTGGGCACGCTCGGCCACCCCGCGCGACTGCGCGAACTGGCCTCCTACGCCGCGCGGCTGGCCCGCGCCCGGGTGCCGATCTGGCAGGAGACCGTCGTGCTCCGCGCCGACGGCCGCGACCGGGTCTCCTCGGTGACACTCGCCGCCGCGGCCAGGCCCACGCGCCCGGTCCGCACCGTCGAGGTGGACGCGCTCTGCGTCGGGTACGGCTTCCGTCCCCAGACCGACCTGGCCCGCATGCTGGGCTGCGAGGTGCGGATCGACGCGGCGAGCGGGGACGCGGTGCCGGTGACCGACGCGGCGGGACGCGCCTCCCGGGCCGACGTGTACGTGGTGGGCGAGGCGGCGGGGATCGGCGGGGTGCACGCGGCGAGGGCCAGAGGGCTCGCCGCCGCGCACGACATCCTGGCCCGTGAGACCCGTGTGACCGTGCCGGTGTCCGAGGCGCGGCGAGTGGTGTCGGCCAGGCGCCGTCTGGCACGTTTCACCGCGCTGACCGACTCCCTCTACCCGGACCCGGCGGCGCTGCTCGCCACGCTGGCGCCCGCGCTGCCCGCCGACACCATGGTCTGCCGCTGCGAGGCGGTCCGCGCGGAGGAGATCCGCACCACCGCCACGGGAAGCGCCGACGGCGACCTCAATGCGACCAAGGCCTGGACCCGCGCGGGAATGGGCCCCTGCCAGGGCCGGGAGTGCGGATTCGCGGTGGCGGGACTGGTCAGGTCCGTCGCGCCCGACCAGGGCGCGGGCGAATCACGGGTGCAGGTCTTCCCCTCCCGGTTGCCGGTGCGCCCCGTTCCTCTCACCACGCTGCTGGAGCTGGCCGGACCGGAATCGCAGAAAGGCGACGCATGAGCACGCGGACCGCGGACGCGGTGATCGTGGGAGCCGGGGTGCTCGGCGCCTCGGTGGCGAGCCACCTGGCCCGCAGCGGCCATCGGGTGCTCGTCCTCGAACGAGGTGCCCCGGGCAGGGAGGGCTCCGGCACCACCGCCGGCAATCTGCACATGCAGGCCGTGCACACCAGGCGCCCCGGTCAGAGGGTACCGCTGGACAGCGCGCGGTTCCTACCGCTGCAGCGTGCCGCGAGCGACCGCTGGGAGACGCTGGAGGAGGAGCTGGAGACCTCGGTGGAGGTCCGCCGCACCGGTGGCTTCACCGTCGCGGAGACCGAGGAGCAGTGCCAGGAACTGCGCGACAAGCACGAATGGGAGGCCGCAGCCGGGATACACACCGAGATCCTCGACGGGGACGCCGCGCGGGCCGCGCTTCCCCTTCTCGGACCGACGGTGGCCGCCGCCACCTGGTGTGACCTGGACGGCTACGCCAACCCGCTGAAGGTCACCCCCGCCTACCTGGACTCGGCGGCCAGACACGGCGGCCGGACCGTGGCGTTCGCGCCGGTCCGGCGGATCACTCGCAACGGCGACGGCTGGCGGGTGGTCGCCGGGCGAGGCGCCGCCGAGCAGGTGGTGGACACCCCCGTGGTGGTCGATGTCGCGGGGCCCTGGCTGGGGGAGATCGCGGCGCTGGCCGGTATCACGCTGCGGATGACACCCGTGGCGATCCAGATGCACGCCACCGTGCGCTCCTCGGCCACCATGTCCCACCTGGTCCAGCACATCGGCGAGGGACTGTCGGTGAAGCAGGTCGCCGCGGGCAACCTGCTGATCGGCGGCGGCTGGCCGGCCCTGCGCATGGACCTGGCCGGCCGGAGCGCCACCAGCCTGGACAGCCTGGTCGGCAACGTCGCGCTGGCGGTCCGGGTGCTGCCGTTCATCCGGGACCTGCGGCTGCTGCGGATGTGGGCCGGGCCGCTCGCGGCCACGCCCGACGAGATGCCGGTGATCGGCGAGGTACCCGGCGCCCCCGGGTTCTACGTGGCGGGAGGCACCTACGCCTTCAGCTTCGCCCCGCTGTGGGGGGAGACGCTGCGCTGCCTGATCGAGGGGAAGCCGCCGCCGGTCGACGTCTCCGACCTCGGTCCCGGCCGGCTGATGGAGCGGCGAAGTCAGGAAGACAACGGCCCAGAGCAGGAAAACCACCAGGACAGAAGGAGTAAGCGGTGCTGACATCACCTCGACTGCGGCCCACGTCGGAGCCCGAGACCCTCTGGTTGACCGGTGGGCACGTCGTGGACGTCCGATCGGGACGGATCCGCAGGAACGCCAACGTGCTCGTCGCGGCAGGCCGGATCGAGAAGATCACGACGGACGCCCCGCCCCCGGGAGCAGAGACCGTCGAGCTGGGCGGCAGGTACCTGATGCCCGGCCTGATCTCAGTGCACACCCACCTGTCGGTGCTCTACCCCTTCTCCGCCACCGACGAGTCGGAGAGCCCCGGGCTGAGCGCGCTGCGCGCGCTGTCCCGGGCACAGGACGCCCTCGTCGCGGGGGTCACCACGATCCGCTGCGTGCACGAGCAGAACCGCGCCGACCTGCTGGTGCGCACCGCCGCCGACCAGGGCTGGGTGGCCGCGCCGCGAATCGTCGGAGCGGGCCGGGCCATCTCCACCACCGGCGGCCACGGCAAGGGCGCCGACTGCTCCTACGCCGACGGGCACGACGGCTTCCTGCGCGCGGCCAGGCAGGAGCTGGACGCGGGCGCCGACCTGATCAAGATCTTCATCACCGGTGGCATCGCCCACCAGGGCGAGTCGTTCACCGGCGCGCAGATGACCGTCGAGGAGATGCGGGCCGTGGTCCGCGCCGCCGAGGAGCACGGCAGTTACGTGACCGCGCACGCCGGCGCCGGCTCGGCGATCCGCGAGGCGCTCGCCGCCGGAGTTCGCGGCTACGAGCACGCCTACGACCTGGACGACGACACGGCCAAGCTGATGGCGGACCGGCGGGTGTTCCTAACCCCGACCCTGTGCGTCACCCGCTGCCCCGACTGGATGGCCGAGCACAGCTTCACGCCCTGGCAGATCGAGCGGGCGGTGGAGGTCGGCCCCGGCCACCTGGACAGCATCCGGCGGGCGGTCGCGGCAGGCATCGCCGACCCGGACGACCCCGGCGCGCCCGGCATCACCATGCTCGCCGGTACCGACTACCCGCCGGGCGAGCCCATCGAGGACACCGTCGTGGCGGTCCGCGAGATGGAGTTCCTCACCGACGCGGGTCTCAGCCCTCTCCAGGCGGTACGGGCCGGCACGTCCGAGGCCGCGCGCCTGGTCGGCCTGGCCGGCCAGGCCGGCGCCGTCGAGGAAGGTTACCTCGCCGACCTGATCGTCACCGATCGCGATCCGCTGAGCGACGTCTCCGCGCTGCGCCGTATCCCCTTCGTCATGCAGGCCGGCCGGATCGTCCGCGACGACCTGCCGGTCGTCCCCGCCCCGCAGCAGGTCCCTGGAGGCGCCCTGTGAACTCCCCCGACACTCCGGCCGGCCGTACCCGCTTCGCCGTGGACATCGGCGGAACGTTCGTCGACGCGATCGCCTACGACGAGGAGACCGGAGAGATCCGGCTGCACAAGGCCTCGACCACCCCGGGCGCTCCCGCCCAGGGCGTCCTGGACGCGGTGGGGGGTCTCGCCACCCGGCTGGACGGGGTGGAGGCGTTCGTCCACGGCACCACGCTCGGCCTGAACGCGATCCTGCAGCGCCGCGGCGCGGACCTCGGCATCATCACCAACGAGGGCTTCAGGGACCTGCTGGAGATCGCCCGAGCCAACGTCCCCGGCCAGCACATGTACGACTTCTCCTACGCGCCGCCGCCGCCACTGGTGCCGCGCCGCCGGCGGATCGGCGTACCCTGCCGGATCGACGCGCAGGGCGACGTGGTGCAGGACCTGGACGAGGACGCCGTGCGCGAGGCAGGCCGGATCCTGGTCGAGGAGCAGGGACTGGCCTCGCTCGCCATCTGCTTCCTGCACTCCTACGCCAACCCCGAGCACGAGCGGCGGGCGGCGCGCATCCTGCGCGAGCTCTACCCGAACGTGTCGATCTCGGTCTCCACCGACATCACCCGCGAGTACCGCGAGTACGAGCGGACCAGCACCGTCACCCTGGACGCCTACATCCGGCCGGTGCTGAGCGACTACATCGGCACCCTGGAGGCGAGGCTGACCGAGGCGGGACTCACCCACCCGCTGCACATCATGCGCTCGGGCGGCGGCGCGATGACCGCGGAACTGGCCCGCCGCGCCCCGCTGATGACCGTGCTGTCCGGCCCCGCGGGGGGAGTGGTGGGCGCCTCCTTCCTGGCCCGCGAGCAGCGGCTGCCCAAGCTGATCTCCTTCGACGTCGGCGGCACCAGCGTGGACTGCTGCGTCATCGAGGAGGGCGAGCCGGGCGAGGTGCACGAGGCGGGCATCGACGGCTTCCCGCTGCTCATTCCGATCTTCGACATCCGTACCGTCGGCGCGGGCGGAGGCTCGATCGCCTGGATCGACGAGGGACTGCTCAAGGTCGGTCCGCACAGCGCGGGCGCCGTGCCGGGGCCGGTGGCCTACGGCGCGGGCGGTACCGAGCCGACCGTCACCGACGCCGCGCTGGTGCTCGGCTACCTGGACCCCGCCGCGTTCCTCGGCGGCGACATGAGCATCGACGCGGAGGCGGCCCGCGCCGCGGTCGAGGCCAAACTGGCCGTTCCCCTCGGGGTGAGCGTGGAGCAGGCCGCCGCGAGCGTCTTCCGGGTGCTGCTGGCCCGGATGGTCGGCGCGCTGCGCGAGATCACCGTGGAGCGGGCGCTGGATCCGCGCGAGTTCGCGCTGCTCGCCATCGGCGGCGCCGGACCGCTGCTCGGCCCGATGCTCGCCAGGGAGATGGGCATCGCCACCACGATCGTCCCGCAGGTGCCCGCCGCCTTCTCCGCCTTCGGCATGCTGATGTCCGACCTGGAGTACGAGTTCGCCGCCACCGTGCTGCGCTCCCTCAGCGACGAGAGCCTGGCCGTCCTGGAGAGCGAGTTCGCCGACCTGGAGGCGCAGGGCGACGAGGTGCTGTCCGCGCAGGGCATCAAGCCCGAGGACCGCACCCTCATCCGCAGGCTGGACATCCGCTACCACGGTCAGGAGCACAGCCTCGGCATCGACCTGCAGCCCGGTGACACCGCGGCGAGTGTGCTGGCCCGTTTCAACGCCCAGCACGAGGCGCGCTACGGCCACGCGATGGCCGACACCGGGCAGATCCTCACCCTGCGGGTGCGGGCGGTGGGACGGCTGGCCAAGCCGGCGCTGCGCGAGTGGGCGCCCGCAGGCCCCGGTGGGCCCGAGGCGGTCGGCGAGCGGCCCGCCTTCGACGTCGCCACCGGCGAGACCGCCGTGTTCCCGGTCTACGACCGGACGACTCTGGCGCCCGGCCACGAGGTGAGCGGCCCGGCGATCGTCGAGGAGGGCACCTCGACGACGGTGATCTTCGGTGATCAGCGGCTCACCGTCGACACCTACGGACAGCTGCTGGTGACCGGTACCGGAGGAACCCTGTGAACAGCCCTGAGCGTCTGGACGGCGCGACCGTCGAGGTGATCCGCAACTACCTGGTCTCGGTGGGCGAGCAGATGCGCCGCACCCTGGTGCGGGCGGCCTTCAACCCGGTGATCTACGAGGTGCTCGACTTCGGCATCTCGATCTACAACGCCGACCTGGACCTGACCGCCGAGGCCGCGGGGATCACCTCGTTCCTCGGCGCCAACGACCACGCCATCGTCAAGGGCGTGGAGTACGTCGGCCGGGAGAACTTCGCACCCGGCGACGTCTACCTGCTGAACTACCCGTACTGGAGCGGCGCGCACTCCTACGACGCGATGCTCTTCGCGCCGGTCTTCCGCGACGGGCACGAGGGCCCCGCGGCCTACCTCGCGGTGCGCGCGCACTGGATGGACCTCGGTGCCAAGTCCCCGGGCTACGTCCTGGACTCCACCGACATGCACCAGGAAGGACTCATCTTCCCCGGCACCAAGATCGTGAGCCGCGGTGAGGTGGTCCGCGACATCGTCGAGCTCATCCGGTTCAACTCCCGGCTGCCCGACCTGACCATCGGCGACTTCCACGCCCAGCTCGCCGCCCTGCGCACCGGCGAGAACCGGCTGGCGCAGGTCTGGGAGAAGTTCGGCGGCGAGACCGTCGACCAGGCCATCAGGCAGGTCATCGAACACGGTGATCGGGTCGCGCGCAAGGCATTGGCCGCGCTGCCCAACGGCACCTGGACGGCCTTCGACTACTGCGACGACGACGGCATCACCGAGGACCTGATCCGGATGGAGGTCAAGGTCACCATCGACGGCGACCGGATGGAGGTCGACTTCAACGGCTCCGACGGCGCGGTGGCCGGCCCGGTCAACCTGCCGATCGGCTCCACCGAGAGCCTGGGCAAGGCCATCTTCAAGGAGCTGACCACGCCCAGGGAGCCCTCCAACGCCGGACACTACCGGGCATTGGAGGTCAAGGCCGATCCCGGCAACTTCTTCCACGCCGTCTACCCGGCCGCGACCTTCACCCAGTGGAGCGCCATCGTCGCGTTCGAGCTGATCCACAAGGCACTGGCCCAGGTGATGGACTCGATCCCCGCCTCCTCCGGTGGTGACGAGCCGGGCTTCATGGCGCTCGGCCGTGACCCGCGCACCGGCGCGGACTTCGTGATCAGCAACAACGAGGGCATCGGCTGGGGGGCGCGCAAGGACCGCGACGGCGCGAACGCCCAGCAGCACCCCTCCCAGAGCGTCGTCAGGAACACCCCCGTCGAGGTGCTGGAGCACAAGTCCACCGTGTTCCACGAGCGACTAGAGCTGATTCCCGACTCCGGTGGCGCCGGCAGGTTCCGCGGCGGCGTCGGCGTGCTCAGGCAGGTCCGCTACCTCGCCGACGGCGAGGTGCTGTCGATGAAGAAGAAGAGCAAGACCAGGCCCTGGGCGCTGGACGGCGGCCAGGAGCCCGAGCCCAGCGAGATGGTGCTGTGGCCCGACACCGATCGGGCCAAGCGGGTCGGCATGTACAGGGCTGACATGAAGGCCGGCGACCGGTTCGTGAACCGGACCGCCGGAGGCGGTGGCTACGGCGACCCTCTCGACCGCGACCCGGCCGCGGTGGTGGCCGACGTACTCAACGGCTACGTCGGCGCCGAGGCCGCGGAGCAGTCCTATGGCGTGATCGTGGACGGCGACGGCTGGCGGCCCACGCCGGCCAGGGCCGCCCGACCCAAGAGCGAAGGGTAGACGAAAGTGCACCGACCCCCCGCCACCCCGGCGGCACGTGGCCGAAAGCGCAAGCTGGGCCTGACCTCCGTACTGCTCGTCGGCGCGCTGGCCCTCGCGGCCTGCGGCCAGAGCGGTTCGGGCGGCTCCGGCGCCTCCGGTGGCTCCGACCTCCGCAAGCAGACACTGATCATCGCGGAGAACGAGCCGCCGGCCACCTTCGACCCTGTCCAGGCCGACAACTCGACCGTCGACGAGGTGTCCATCCCCGCCTACGACACCCTGGTCAAGTACGGCAAGGGCGGCGTGCTCGACCCCGCCGTGGCCACCGAGTGGACGTTCTCCAAGGACGGCAAGACCCTCGACCTGACGCTCCGCGACGACGTGACCTTCCACGACGGCACCAAGCTCACCGCCGCCGACGTGAAGTACACGATGGACCGGATCACCAAACTCCAGATGGGCGTCGCGTCGCTGCTGACCGCCTACGACTCCGCCGAGGTCGTCGACGACACCCATCTGACGATCACGTTGAAGCAGGCCTACGCGCCGTTCCTGGGCGCGCTGTCGCGGGTCTACCTGCTCAACTCCAAGCTGGTGGAGGCCAACGCCGGCTCCGACGACGGCCGCCAGTGGCTGGCGGCCAACGGCGCGGGGTCCGGGCCGTACAAGCTGGTCGGTTACACCCCCAACCAGGAGGCCAAGTTCACCCGGCACGACGGCTACTGGGGTGGCTTCACCAACCAGGCCAAGGACGTGGTGATCCGCTACCTGCCACAGGCCGCGACCCAGAAGACGGCGCTGAGCAACGGTGACGTGGACATCGCGATGGACATCGACCCCAACGACTGGGCCGGTCTCGAAAGCGCCGGCTACGTGGTGGACAAGGCCGACACCAACGTGCAGCTCTACACCTTCTTCAAGATGAAGGACTCGCCGACGGCCGACAAGGCGCTGCGCGAGGCGATCACCTACGCCTACGACTACGACCAGCACCAGTCGGCCATCCTCAAGGGCGCGGGCAAGAAGGCCGTCGGAGTGCTGGCGGGCACCATGGCCTGCGCCGACCTCACGGTCGCGCAGGCGGGCTACGACCTGGAGAAGGCCAAGAGCATCCTGGACGCCGCGGGCCTGAAGAACGTCACGCTCACGATGAGCTACCTCAAGGCCACCGCCGAGATGGAACAGGCGGCCACGCTGCTCCAGTCCGACCTCGCCAAGATCGGGGTGAAGGTCGAACTGTCGGCGGTCACCTACCCGCAGTACGTCGAGATGCTCAAGAGCAACGAGACCACGCCCGACCTCGGCATGATCTACGGCTTCCCGCCCTACCCGGACCCCGACTCCGTGCTGCACCTGCAGTTCAACTCGAAGTTCATCAACAACGGGCAGAACAGCGGCGGCTACGACAACCCCAAGGTCGACAAGCTGGTCGAGGACGCTCAGAAGCTGACGGAGGAGGAGGCCCGCTGCGCTCTCTACAAGGAGGCCCAGCAGACCATCGCGGCCGATCACCCCTCGGTCAACATGTCCAACCCGCAGTACGTGACGGTTCACCGCGAAGGGCTCACCGGCTACGCCTATGACCCCGCGCACCACCAGACCGTGGACGTCTACCAGGTGCAGGTCGGCTGACCCGCCGGGCTCGGCGCGAACCTTCGCGCCGAGCCCGCCCATCATCGGAGATCACCACTGAGGGGAGGTACCCCATGGCTCGTTTCCTGCTACGGCGGCTCGTGACCAGCGTCGTCGTTCTGGCAGGCCTGGCCGTCGTCACCTTTCTGATGACCCAGGTACTGCCCGGCGACCCGGCCAGGACCGCCGCGGGGCGTAACGCGACCGCCGAACAGGTGGCACGGGTACGGATCGAGCTCGGCCTCGACCAGCCGCTGTGGCATCAGTTCACGGGGTATCTGGACCGGCTGCTCCACGGCGACCTGGGCATCTCGGTGTTCACCCAGCGGCCCGTGCTCGACGACATCTCGGCCATGCTGCCCTCCTCGGTGGAACTCGTGCTCGCCGCGATGGCGATCAACGTCGTGGTGGCGGTACCGCTGGGCGTGTACGCCGCCTACCGCCGAGGCGGGTCGGCCGACATCGCGGCCCGGCTCATCGCCCTGCTGGGCGCGGCGGTCCCGGTCTTCTGGCTGGGACTCATGCTTCAGCTCGTCTTCGCCGCGGAACTCAGGCTGCTGCCGCTGACCGGCCAGCTCGCCTTCGGCCAGGACGTGCCGAGGATCACCGGGATGACCTCGCTGGACGCGCTGCTCGGCGGGAACCTGGCCGCCTTCGGCGACGCCCTGCAACACCTGATACTCCCCGCCCTCACCCTGGCCGCCTCGTTCGTCGCGGTGGTGGCCCGCACGGTGCGTTCCTCGATGATCACCACGCTGGACTCCGACTACATCACGCTGGCCAGGGCGACCGGCGCCTCGGAACTCCGTGTGGTGGTACGGCACGGCCTGCGCAACGCCATGGTCCCGGCGAGCACGATTCTCGGCATGCAACTCGGCTGGATGCTCGGTTCCACGGTCCTGGTGGAATCCATCTTCGGCAGGACCGGCATCGGCGCCCAGGCGGTCGCCGCCGTCCTGCAGAGCGACCTCTACACCGTGATCGGCACGGTTCTCGTGATCGGAGTGGTCTTCGTGGTGGCGAACATCGCCGTGGACCTGGTCCAGCTCTGGCTCAACCCACGGCTGCGCAGGACGAAGCGCCGCACGGGCGAGCCGGCCGTACCCTCTCTCGCGGAGGTGAACGCGTGAGCGCCGGCGCCACGGCGCACGCCGGCACGCGCCGCCGTAGCCTGCCCCGCGTCCCGATCGTCGAGCGCGTCGCGGTGACGGTGGCCGTGGCGATGGTGGTCCTCGCCGTCATCGGGCCGTTGATCGCGCCGCACGACCCCTACGCGGTCGACCTGTCCAAGGCTCTGCTGCCCCCCTCGGGCGACCACTGGTTCGGCACCGACGCCAGCGGCCGTGACGTGCTCAGCCGGGTGCTGTCCGGCGCGCGGGTCACCCTGCCCGCCACGATGATCGTGATCGTCGCCGCGGCGCTGATCGGGACCGTGATCGGTACGGTCGCGGCCCTCGGCGGGAAGGTCGTCGACGAGGTGCTGATGCGAATCACCGACATCGGCCTCTCGCTCCCGTCGATCATCCTGGCCCTCGGCCTGGCCGCCGCGCTCGGCTCGGGCCTGCAGTCCGCGGTGATCGCCCTCTCCCTCACCTGGTGGCCCGGCTACGCGCGGCTGGTGCGCACGCTGGTCCGCGACGTCAAGGACGCCGAGTACGTCGACGCGGCCAGGATGCTCGGGGTCTCCAGAACCCGTCTCGTCTTCCGGCACATCCTGCCCAACGCGCTGAACACCCTGTACGTGCAGACCACGCTGGACGTCGCCGCGGTGATGCTGGTCATCTCCGGCCTGTCCTTCGTCGGCGTCGGCGCGCAGGTGCCGTCCGCCGAATGGGGTGCGATGATCGCCGCGGCGGCCAACAACCTCACCAACGGCTGGTGGGCGGTGGCCTTCCCCGGCCTCGCCATCATGCTGACCGCGATCTCCTTCAACCTGCTGGGCGACTGGTTGCGGGTGCGCAACGACCCGACGATCCGCGAGGGGGCCGGCCGATGAAGGACACACCACTGCTCGCCGTACGAGATCTGCGGGCGAGTTTTCCCGGGCCCGAGGGGCCGGTGGAGGTCGTGCACGGCGTCGACCTGGAACTGGCCCGCGGCGAGAAGGTCGCGCTGGTCGGCGAGTCGGGCTCCGGCAAGTCGGTCACCGCGCGTGCCGTGCTGCGGCTGGACGCCGACGCCACGCTGTCCGGGCGGATCGAGCTGGACGGCACCGACCTGCTGGCGCTGCCGCCGCGCCGGATGCGCGAGATCCGCGGTTCGGGGGTCGGCCTGGTCTTCCAGGACCCGCTCGCCTCGCTCAACCCGGTGATGACGATCGGCTGGCAGATCACGCAGCCGCTGGTCATCCGAGGGGTGTCCAAGAAGGTCGCCAGGCGGCGCGGTGTCGAGCTGCTCTCCAGGCTGGGTGTGCGCGACGCCGAGCAGCGCTTCGACGACTACCCTCACCAGTTCTCCGGCGGGATGCGGCAGCGGGTGGTGATCGCCATCGCGATCATCGCGGAACCCGCGCTGCTCATCGCCGACGAGCCGACCACCGCACTCGACGTGCGGGTCCAGGCACAGGTACTGCGGTTGCTGCACGAGCTGGCCGACGAGCGGGACATGGCGGTGCTGCTGATCACCCACGATCTGGGCATCGTGGCCGGGTTCGCCGAACGGGTGGTGGTGATGCGCCACGGCCTGGCGGTGGAGAGCGGCCCGGTCGAGGAGATCTACGCGGCGCCTCGGCACCCCTACACCAGGGCGCTGCTCGCGGCCGTGCCCAGGATCGGGGGAGACCTGTCCAGGCCGCTGGCCACCATCGGCTCCGCGGTGGAGACGGCCGAGGAGGGAACGGTGAGCCCGTCGTGAGCGAGCCCCTGCTGCGGGTGCGAAACCTGGTCAAGACGTTCGAGGGCAGGCGGGTGCTGGACGACGTCTCCTTCGACATGATGCCGGGCGAGGTGCTCGGCCTGGTGGGGGAGTCGGGCTCAGGAAAGTCCACCACCGCGCGGTGCGTGGCGCGGCTGACCCAACCCGACTCCGGCCAGGTGGAACTCGGCGGACGCGACGTGCTGGCGGCCGGACGCCGGGAACTGCGCTCCCTGCGCCGCGAGATGCAGATGGTGTTCCAGGACCCGTACTCGTCGCTGAACCCCCGGATGACCGTGGCCGAGCTGCTTGAGGAGCCACTCGCCGTGCACGGCCTCGAACCGGACCGGCGCCGGCGCAGGGAGCGCGCGGCGACCCTGCTGGAGACGGTGAGCATGTCCGCCGAGCACCTGGACCGCTACCCCAGGTCGTTTTCCGGAGGCCAGCGCCAGCGCATCGCCATCGCGAGAGCCCTCGCGGTCGAGCCCCGGCTGCTCATCTGCGACGAGCCGATCTCCTCCCTGGACGTCTCGGTCCAGGCCCAGGTGCTCAACCTGCTCCGGGACCTGCGGCTGCGGCTGAACCTGTCGATCCTGTTCATCGCGCACGACCTGGCGGTCGTCTACTACCTCTGCGACCGGATCGCGGTCCTGGAGCAGGGACGGCTCGCTGAGATCGGCACCCGGGAGCAGGTGTACGAGGCGCCGGAGCACCCTTACACCCGGTCGCTGCTGGCGGCCGTCCCGATCCCCGACCCCGCCGCCGAGCGTGCCCGCCGCGCGGCCGAACCCCAGTACTGAAGGAGGACCCGTGGAGAATCTGCGGATGTTCGTCAACGGCCAGGCGATGTCGGGCGGCAGCCTGAACACCGCGCTGAGCGGCGCGGTGTTCGTCGGACCCGTCGAGACCGCACCCCGCTACCGTTTCTACTCGGTACGCGACGAGTTCCCCGGCCTGTACCCGGTGACCTCCGACGGGCACGTCGTCCCCGGCGAGCTGTACGAGGTGAGCTACGAGATCCTGCGCGAGCATCTGCTGCCGAACGAGCCCGAGGAACTGGAGCTGAGCGTGATCGAGCTCTCCGACGGCAGCGGATCGCTCTCCATGCGGATGCGCGACGAGTCGCTGACCCTGCCGGGGGTCACCGACATCAGTACGGCCGGCGGCTGGCGCGCCTATCTCGCGTCCGGCCGGACGCAGGGCGCGACCGGATGAGAGACGCCGAGCTGGTCGTGCGGGGCGGCACGGTGGTCGAGGCGGGCTGGTCCGCCCCCGCCGACGTGTTCGTGGCGGACGGCGTCGTCGTCGCCCTGGCCGAGCCGGGCACACCCGCGCCGGGCGGCGCGGCCGAGGTCGACGCGACCGGGCGGCTGGTCATGCCGGGCGGGGTGGACCCGCACTGCCACGTCGGCTTCACCTCCGGCGACTTCACCTCACTCGACGACTACACCGCGTGCACGACGGCCGCGGTGTTCGGCGGCACCACCACGATCGTGGACTTCGCCATCCCACGGCCCGGCCAGGCACCCGCCGACGCGGCGTACGCCCAGCGGGCCAAGGCCGATCGGGGCCTGTGCGACAGCGCCCTGCACGCCTGCGTCGTGGAGTGGGACGAGAGCGTGCCCGACCAGCTCGGCGCGCTGGTCGCGGACGGCATGCCCACAGTGAAGATGTTCACCACCTACCGCGGTGAGACCATGGCGGGCGAGGACACCATCCTGCGGACCATGAGGACGCTGCGCGACCTGGGCGGCATGGTGGTGATCCACTGCGAGGCCAACCACATCGTCGAGGACACCCAGGAGCGGTGCGCGGCGAGTGGCAGGATCGGCGCCGAGCACATGGCCGCGACCCGTCCCGAACTGGCCGAGACCGCCTCGGTGGCCGAGGTGCTGGCCATCGCCGAGTCGCTGTCGGCACCGGTCTACTTCGTGCACCAGTCCACCGCCGAGGCGGTCGAGCTGGTGGCGGCGGCCAGGCGGCGCGGCGTGCCGGCGTTCACCGAGTCGGTCGCCCACCACCTGGTGCTGGACGACGGCAACTATGACGGTCCCGCCCCCGAGCGGTTCGTCTGCTGCCCGCCGCTCCGCTCCCGCCAGGCGGTCGACGCGCTGGGACGCCACCTGTTCACCGGGGAGATCACCACGATCGGCAGCGACCACTGCTGTTACGACGTGGCGCAGAAGGAGTCGCGGCGCACCGACGTGCGGGCCATGCCCAACGGCCTGCCCGGGGTGGAGACCCGGCTACCGGTGATCTTTTCTGAGTACGTCGCCGGGGCCGGGCTGCCCGCCACCCGGTTCGTCGAGCTGACCGCCGCCAATCCGGCCAGGACCAACGGCCTGTATCCGCGCAAGGGCACGCTGATGCCGGGCTCGGACGCCGACATCGCGATCTGGGATCCGGCCGCCCGGTGGCGGGTGAGCGCCGGCGACCTGCACATGGCGACGGACTACACGCCGTACGAGGGCATGACCCTCACCGGCAGGCCGCGGACCGTCCTGGTCGGCGGCCGGGTGGTGGTCCACGACGGCATCCTGGTCGACCCCGTCCCCCGAGGCCGGCACCTGTCCGCAGGGCCGATCTCGCTCACCCCCGCACTGGGGCGCACGACCCCGTGACGACGTCGAAATGCCCGACACAGGCGGTCCCACCGGCGTGAGCCTCGCCGACCCGCGCCCCGAGGCCGCGACCTCGCAGGCCGTCTGATCTCCGTACGGCCTGTGCCGGGGACCGGGTTTTCCAGCACAGGCGCGTGAGAGGCCCCTAGGTGATATCTGATAAATGATCACGGTGGATGCGGTTGGACCATCGTTCGTGGTGCGACGAGGTGAGCCGACCGACAAGGCCTTGGCAACGGATCGAGCCCCTGCTGCCCGCGACGGATGGCCGCTGTGAGCCGATCCGGCCGCGCCTGCCGGGCCGAAGACCCGACGTTATGCGATAATTCTGCAGGTCAGACGGCTTTCGACCTGCTCCCCCCTGGCTGGTGACGGAGGAGCAGGCATGGACATCACGCCCAAGGCGATGGTCATCCCCAAGGAGACCGACCACCTCGAACAGGGCAAGTACGGTCCCGTCTTCCCGCGCACCCCGGCGTGTTACGGGTTCACGATCATCGCCGACGTCAAGCCGGGGCGGGCTGAGGCGATCAGGAACCACGGTCACACGCTGGCCAAGGCGCTGGAGGCCGATCCGCATCTGCTGGCACCGCTGAAGCTGCACTATCTGCGCTGGGTGCTGTTCGACGACGACAGGCGCTTCATGTATCAGGGGATCTTCGACACCGATTTCGACAAGTACACCGAGGACGCCGTCGCGCTGTTCAGCCGGTCGGGGGTCAGCACGACCTTCGAGAACCTCGTGGGCTTCCCCGAGGACTGGAAGACCAACCCGGAGGCGTTCGTCAGGTTCGTCCGCGAGCACCACTGTCCCAGCTTCATCGAGTACGGGGAGTACCCCTACGTCACCGCAGACGAGATCAAGAAGGCGTTGCGGATCAAGGGCGCCCTGTCGGAGATGCTCGACCAGATGCAGTGAGGACCGGGGAGGCCGGGCCGGTGCCCGGTGTGTCCCGCTGCCGATCGGAGGCCAGATGAGCCAGCCCAGAACCGCCCGCGTCTACAACCAGAACCACGCATCGCGCCCCTACACCCCCGGCGGGCGGCGGGTGAGCATCTACGTGTCGTGGAGCTATCCGGCCGAGGCGGGCAGGAACACGGCCGAGCTCGACAACCGGTTCTCCACGATGACCGAGGTGCGGCGGGTGAACTGGCCGACCTATGAGGAGCCCCGCTGGTCTGATCCGCGGTGTTTCCAGCAGGGCATCGCCGGAGCGCTGGAGCTGTTCTTCTGGGGTTGGGCCCCCTTCCAGCAGTTCGTCGAGGAGAGCACCGGCCACCCCGTGCCGGTGTACCAGCGCATCGACCAGGCCGGTTTCCGCACCGTGCTGGACGAGCGGGTACTGGCCGACACCGACACCTTGTTCGTCTTCGGCCTGGACCACATGGTCACCGGGCAGGACGCCGAGCCCGGGGAGGTCGAGGCGCTGCGGGAGTTCCTGTCCCGGGAGGGAACCTGCCTGGTGCTGGGGCCGCACCACGACGTCGGAGCCTCCGACGATCTGGCCGTGCGCGACGCCGAATACCACCATCACGGTGATGCGCTGGTGCCCCGGCAGCAGCGTTTCGCCTGCTACGTCCGCGGCCTGATGGCCGGATTGGGCGTGCCGGTGGAAAACCGCTACGGGCTGCGGCCCGCCGTACAGGAAAACAAGAAGATCGCACCGCTGTCGATCAACCGGGACCTTGACACCAAGGGGTGGCTGGAGGGGGTGAGCACCTTCAACTTCCACATGCACCTGCCGCACTACGCCGTGACGACCGATGCGCCGGACGTCGTCCACGTGCTGGGCAGGCAGCCGATCGACCCCTCCAGGCCGCCGCACCCGTTCACCGAAGCCGGTAACACCGAGTTCAACATGTTCCTGTGGATGCCTCCCGGCGGACAGCGGGCCGGCGACGTGCTGCTGGCCGACTCCACGATCTTCAGTTCGCTGTTCGGCGGCGATGAGAGCCTGCGCACCTTCTGGAAGAACATCGTCGCGGCGAGGTAACGCCCGGGAAGGCAGGTGGCGGCCGTGACCGCACAGACCCACATCGCACCCGAACTCGACCTGCACGACATCCAGCGTGGGGTGCTCAGCCCCCGGCCGAGCCCGTACGCCGCGACCTACGTCCTGTTCCGCATCGATGAGCGCGCGCACGGGCGGGAGCTGATACGGCGCCTTGCCGCGGTGGTCACCTCGGCCGCCGACACCGTCAGCCCTCTGGGCGAGACCTGGGTCAGCGTCGCGCTCACCTATCACGGTCTGGCGGCACTGGGCGTGCCGCGGCAGTCGCTGGAGACCTTCGCCTGGGAGTTCCGCCAGGGCATGGCCGCCCGCGCCGAAGCGCTGGGCGACATCGGCGACAGCGCCCCGGAGAACTGGGAGAAGCCATTGGGCACGCCCGACGTCCACGTGGTGCTGGTGGCCCTCGCCCCCGACAGCGCCCGCCTGCGGGAGGCGATCGACCGGGCCCGCCCCGCCTACCACGCGCTGCCCGGCATCACCGCGATCTGGCGCCAGGACTGCCACGCGCTGCCCACCGAGACCGAACCGTTCGGCTACCGCGACGGCATCAGCCACCCGGCCGTCGAGGGCAGCGGCATTCCGGGCTCCAACACGCTGGAGGTCCCGCTCAAGGCGGGAGAGTTCATACTCGGCTACCCCGACGAGCTCGGCGGCGTCCAGACCCTCCGGCCCGAGGTGCTGGGACGCAACGGCAGCTACGCGGCCTTCCGTAAACTCCACCAGCGCGTCGGCGTCTTCCGCCGCTACCTGCGGGACAACGCCGCCGATCCGGCGGACGAGGAACTGCTGGCGGCGAAGATCATGGGGCGCTGGCGTAGCGGAGCGCCCCTCGCGCTCAGCCCGGAGCGCGACGATCCCACCCTCGACACCGACCCCTACCGCAACAGCTTCCTCTATCGGCAGGACGACCCGGCGGGCTTCATCACCCCCGGCGGCAGTCACATCCGCCGGGGCAACCCCCGCGACGCGGCGGTGGCGGGCGTGCCGCGGCTGCACCGGATGATCCGGCGCGGCACCGTCTACGGCCCGCCGCTGCCCGACGGCGTCCTGGAGGACGACGGGACCGACCGCGGCCTGATGTTCGCCTTCATCGGCGCGCACCTGGGACGGCAGTTCGAGTTCGTCCAGTCCGAATGGTTGAACGACGGCGTCTTCTTCGGCGGGGGCGACGCGCGTGACCCCGTCATCGGCTCCGGCGACTTCACCATCCCCCGCAGGCCGCTGCGGCGACGTTTGCAGGGTCTGCCGCGGTTCGTCGTCACGCGCGGCGGCGAGTACTGCTTTCTGCCCTCGCTGAGCGCCCTGCGCTGGCTCGGCGACCTCGAAGACTGATCAAAGAACCGGCAGAACAGACGGACGGCACCGCTTCGGGCAGGTCATCCGCGAAAGCCATCGAGGCGGGAGCATCATGGACGCGTTGCATCTGCTGCTCACCGCGATCACGGTGATCTTCATCGCGGCCACCATGTTCGCCGCAGGCCTGGGAACCACTCTGCCGGCGCTACGCGCGATCCTGACCGCCCCCCTGCTGCTGGTACTCGCACTGACGGCCAACCTGATCGCCGTCCCGTTGCTGGGCTGGGGTGTCGCCACCCTGTTCAGCCTGCCCACGGCGGCCTTCGTCGCGACGGTACTGATCGCCTCCTCCCCGGGCGGGCCGTTCGGGGCGAAGCTGGGCATGGTTCAAAAGGGAGACGTGGTCGCGGGCGCGGCGATGCAGGTGCTGCTGGCCGCCGTCGGCAGCCTCACCTTCGGTCCGACGGTCAACGTCGTCCTCACCGCGGCGAACGTCGGCGGGGGCGTCTCCCTGGACGTCGCCGCCCTGGTGCGGACCGTGGCCGTCCTGCAGCTCATCCCGTTCGCCGTCGGGCTGATCACGCGCCACTACGCGCCGGCCATGGCGCGCTCGTGGCATCCGGCCGCGGTGGCGGTGTCGAACGTGTCGTTCCTGATCGTGCTGGCGGGCATGCTGCTGGGCAACTGGCGAGACATCGCCGCGCTGACCGGTTCACGCACCCTGCTGGCGGGATTCGTCCTGGCCGTCACGGCCTTCGCCACGGGCTCGCTGCTGGCCACCGGCACACCGCAGCGCCGCAGCACCATGGGAGGCGTCACAGCGGTACGCAACGTCGGTCCGGCCCTGGCCGCCGTCGGTCTCGCCTTCGACGATTCACCGGCCGTGCTGGGGGCACTGGCCGCGTTTTTGCTCAGTGGCCTGGCCGTCTCCCTGCCGATCGCCGCGGTACTCGGCCGCCACCGGGCCGGCGACGTCGGCGGGTGAATCCTGCGCCATGCGTCGGCCCCTCGGGACCCTGGCTCCTGATAACGGCGGTTATCACAGGTCAGAACGGCTGATTCGCAGGTGGGCGTCGACCGAAGAGCAACCACGGAAAGTTGCTTGTCACTTGTCCGCGGACGAAGGATCGTCGCTGGAGCGCAGGACGCGGTCGACCTCTTCGAGGGAGACCGACAGCGAGGCGCCGGTACCCGCGCTGCGCCCCAGGAGGAGTTCGACCGCGCGACGCTGCTCCGGTGAGGCCCTGCCCAGGGTGACCGTACCGGTCAGGGGCTTTCCCTGTTCGAGGCGGCGGCGGGACCGGGTGATCTGGCCGGACGGGGCGCATGACACCTGCCGGTCATGGGTCACCGACCTCCCAGATGAGCATAAATACTCATCTGGGAGGAATATCGATATTTGCTGATTCCTTGTTTTGAAACAGATGATTTGCGTGGCCAGAATGCCTGTGGCCCCTGAAAATGGAGAGTCGAGGGGGGTGGTTTTTGATGTCCTTTGCTGGAGGATGGCGTTATGGCGAAAGGGTGGGACGTCAAGGTTGATATCCGTGGAAATGTTGACCTTGCATGGTGGGAACCAAATATTCGAGGTCATCGACTGTTCCCGCGTCCGCTGCTAATGTTTCGCTCGGCCGACGTATTAGCGCGACCGGCGATTTATGGCTAATGGCGTAATTCGCCTTACATCCGGCACCGCACGGCGGTTCGACACCTTCGCCGAGCGGGCGGACGTCATCGAGGTCGACGGGGTCGGCATGACCTTCACCAGGATGGAGTGGTGCCATGACGGATGTGACGGTCGTCGGGACCGGCGTGACCGGCTCCGCGATCGTACGGGCCTGCGTCGACTCCGGCCTGGAGGTCTCGGTCTGGAACCGTACGCCGGAACACTCGGCGAGACTCGCGGGAAGGGACGTTCACCTCCACGCGACGGTGGCCGAGGCGATCGAGACCTCCCCGATCGTGCTGCTGTGTCTTCTCAACTACGAGATCACCCACGCGGTCCTCGACGAGGCCGGGGCCGACCTCTCCGGAAAGCTCGTCGTCCAGAGCGCCGGAGGTGTTCCCGACGACGTCGCCCCCCTGCGCGAGCGGGTGGAGGCCGCCGGAGGCAGATATCTGGAGGCCGCGATCCTCAACTACCCGGACGCCATCGGCACCGAAGACTGCTTCACCGTCTACAGCGGGGCGGCCGAGGACTTCAAGAAACTGGCGGGCGTGACCGAGGCGCTGTCCGGCAAGCAGGTGCGCCTGGGCGCCGACCCCGTCTACGCCAAGGCATACCACGTCGTCTCCAGCGCCTTCCACTACGCGTTCCTCAGCGGTTTCCTCGAATGCTCGGCCATCGCGGAGAGCATCGGCGTCCCCCTCCACGAATTCGCGGAGTCCGTGCCGCTCTACGACCCCGCTTTCCGGAACACGATCTGCGTCGGACTCGGCCTCATCGCGCGCCGCGACTACACCTTCGAACAGGCCCCGCTCACCTCGCACCTGGACGTCCTCAACAACCTGGCGGGCATCGCGGAGCGGGCGGGGATCGACCAGTCCTACCTCGCGGTGATGCGCGAACGCGTGCTGAGGGCGATGGAGCAGGGCTACCGGCGCGAGCACGTGGCGGTGCTGACCGAACAGTTCCGTAGCCGCCGAGCGGCCGTCCATAACCGCTAAGGGGAAGCATGCACGGGTTCGAACCGGTTGACGGCAGGGCGAGACGCGGTTTCCCGAGGCCGGGCGCTCCCGGCCCCGGCCTTCCCGACCCGGCCGTCCCCGGTCCTGGAATCCCGGGTCCTGGAGGTCCTGCTCCCGGAGGTCCCGGTCCTGGAATCCCCGATCCCGGAGGCCCGGGTTCCGGAATCCCCGGTCCCGACCCGGGCCTTCCCGGCCCCGGTCCAGCGGGCCCGGAGCTCGGCCCTCGAAGGCCAGGTCGTCCCCGTCCGGGAGCTCCTGATCCCAGCGCTCCCGACCTCGGTATTCCGGGCTCCGGAGCCTCGGGTTCCGTTGCTCTCGGACCCGACCTCGACGTCCCGGGTTCCGGGACGTCGGATTCCGATGTCCTCGGACCCGATCTCGGTATCCCACGTTCGGGTGTCCCCGAATCAGGCGTTCCCGAGTGGGACATGCTCGAAAAGACCCTCCCGGCGAGCTCCCGCCTGTGGTTGCGCAGGCAGTGCCCGCTCGCCGAGCCTCGCCTGCGCCTCGTCTGTTTTCCCCACGCCGGAGGTGCCCCGACCGCTTACCAGGGGTGGCAGGACCTGTTGCCCACCGACATCGAGCTCTCCGCCGTGTGTTACCCCGGCAGGCAGAATCGCGTCGGCGAGCGACCGATCGACCGCATGGAACCTCTCGCCGACCAGGTGTGCCGGGCGCTGCTCCCTCTCGCGGATCGGCCGCTCGCCCTGTTCGGGCACGGTATGGGCGCCGTGGTCGCGTACGAGGTCGCGGTCAGGCTCGCCGGACAGTACCGGATCTCCCCGGTGGCGCTGCTGGTGTCGGCGCACGCGGCGCCGCACCTGTGCGCGGACGACGCGCGAAGGATCCCCGTGGGTGACCGTCAGCTCGCCCAGCGGGCCGCCGCCGCGGACCCGACGCTCCTGCGCTTTCCTGAGCTGATGGACCTGGCGATGATCGCGTTGCGGGCCGACCACGACCTCCTGCACGCCTACCGGCCCGCGTCCACCCCGCCGGTCACCGTTCCGATCACCGGCTACCTGGGGACGGGAGACCCGCGCGTGAGTCACGGGGAGATGCGCGCCTGGAGCCGCGTCGCGGCCTCCGGGTTCGAGCTGCGTACCTTTCCCGGGGATCACCGCCATCCGGAGGACGGGGAGGCGGCACTCGTCACCGACATCGCGGAGCGCCTCGCCGGCGTCGGGGGCGCGAGCGAGACGCTCCCCGAGGACTCGCCCGCTCCTCCCCGGAACGTGTGAGGTTCCCGGCACACTTCGCGCCCTTCCGGACCTCGACCCTGAACGGAGGGGGCGCGGCATCGTCACGGGTGGGGCGCATCCGACGCGGCCGACGTGATTCCACGTCCGCCGGTTACGCCGAAGCGCGTTCCCCCTGAGGCACGCCCGCCCCAGGCACGTCACCCTGAAAATTGTCGGTGCCCGTTGTCAGAGTCGGCAGGGTCAGCGGCAACGTTCCGACCTCGTCCCCCGGAGGTGCACGATGGCACGGCGACGAACACCCGCCAGGACGGCGCGACGGCGGGCTTCCGGCGGGCGAAGATCACGCCGGGGCAAGGACGACGGCGGCCCGTTCCTGTGGATGGTCGCGGCCATCGCCCTCGTCGTGGTCGGGATGTGGCTCGTCGACGTCGTCATCGCCAACTGGCCGCTGGTGATCGGTGGCACGATCGCGCTGATCGTGGCTCTGGCCGGGGCACTCCTGCTGCGTCATCGGGTGATCGAGGCCCGGGAGCGGGAATGGCTGGAGGTCAACGCGCGCCTCGAGATCGTCGACCGGATGACCGGTGACCGGTTCGAGGCCCTCGTCGAGGCTCTGTTGCGGCGAGAGGGCTTTCGCGGGGTGCGCAGGGTCGGCGGCAGCGGTGACGGCGGTGTCGACGTCGTCGCGACCGCGCCCGGCGGCGACCGCTTCGTCATCCAGTGCAAGCGCTGGGGCACCTCGGTCGGTTCACCCCAGATCCGTGACCTCCTCGGCGCGCTTCACGCCTACCCCGGTCATCGCGGTGTGCTCGTCACCTCCGCGACGTTCACGGCTCCTGCCAGGGAGTACGCGGCGGGCACCGACCTGACGCTGATCGACCGCGCGCTGCTCGCCGCCTGGTTCACCGGGTCCTTCACCCTCGCCCCGCCCGAGCGCCGCGCATTCGGTCGTTCCCCGCGGATTTTTCGGTCACTGTCAGACCGGTGAATCGCACTAGATTGCCGTCATGAGTGGTGGCACGTGGGCGGTGGAGGCGATCGCGAAGCTGGACGGCGAGAGGGAACGGACCTCTCCCACACCGCTGCGCCGGTTCCCGCTGCCCGCCGGATGGGAGGTGCGGCTGTGGCTGAAGGACGAGTCCGCGCAGCCGACGGGCAATCTCAAGCACCGGCTGGCGCGGGCGCTCTTCGCTCGGGCGATCACCGCGGGCCTGATCACGGAGGGCACCACCGTGGTGGAGGCCACCGGTGGCGCGATGGCCGTCGCGCAGGCGTACTTCGCCCGGCTGCTCGGCCTGCCGTATGTCGCCGTCATGCCGAAGAGGTCGTCCGGGGAGGGGGTCGAACGGCTGGGCGGGAGATGCCTGCACGTCGATCCGCCCCTCGCGATCTACGCGGAGGCCGCGAAGCTGGCCGAGCGGGTGGGCGGCCACTACCTGGACCACTACACCTCGGCGGCGGACGTCGACTGGCGCGGAGGGAGCCTGGCCGAAGAGCTGTTCGGGCAGTTGGAGGAGTGCCCGCGCTGGGTCGTGGTCGGCGCGGGCACCGGCGCCACCTCCGCGGCCGTCGGCCGCCACCTGCGCACCCATGACCTGCCGGGACGGCTGGCCGTGGTCGATCCCGAGAACTCCGCCTACTTCCCCGGCTGGGCGAGCGGCGCCGCCGACTACGGCACGGGCATGCCCTCCCGGATCGAGGGGATCGGCCGGCCACGCCTGGAGCCGGGGTTCGTCCCCGACCTCGTCGACCTGGTCGTCCCCGTACCGGACGCCGCGAGTGTGGCCGCGGCCCGCCGCGTCCGCAGGGACATCGGATCCCCGGTCGGCCCCGCCACCGGAACGAACCTGTGGGGCGCGCTGGAGATGGTCACAGGCATGCGCGCCCAGGGTGTCGGAGGTGACGTGGTGACCGTGCTCGGCGACGCCGATCCGCGCCATCTGCGAACGTGCCACGACGACACCTGGGCCGCGGACAGGGGGCTGGACTGGCGGCCGTACGCGGAGAGGTTGGAACGACTGCTCGACCACGGTGGGCCCTGGCGGCCGGATTCCACACCGGAGGCGACCCCGAAGTGATCAGGCCGGGCGGCGCTGGGATGGTAGAGCCGGGCGGTGCCGAGGTCGTCAGGCCAGGGCGCGGGGTGGTCAAGCCGTGATGCCAAGGTCGTCAGCTCAGGGCGCCGGGGTTGCCAGGCAGGGCGGTGCCGAGGAGGCGGGCGTGTTCGGGGTTCCGGGGATCACCGCTCCAGGAGTTCGACCGTGCCGCGCTCGCCGTCGACCCTGATCCGATCGCCGTCGCGCAGGCGCATGGTCGCATTGCCGGTGCCGACCACGGCCGGGATGCCGAGCTCGCGGGCGACGATCGAGGCGTGTGACAGCGGAGCACCCATGTCGGTCACCACGGCGGCGGCGCGGGGGAACATCGGGGTCCAGCCGATGTTGGTCAGCGTCGTCACGAGGATCTCGCCGGGCGCGAGCCTGCCGCCGTCCTCGGGACCGGCGATGACGCGGGCCACGCCCTCGACGACGCCCGGCGCCCCGGGGAAGCCGGTCACGGTGTCGCTCACCGGGGTGTCACCGCCCCTGGCGTCGAAGATGTCGCCGCGCCGGTCGGGATCGGCGGCCCAGCGTTCCGGATCGAAACGACCGATGATCAGCGTGGGGTAGGCGGGCAGGGCCGCGTACCGTTCGTACGTCGCTCGCCGGACCGCCACCTTCGCGGTCGGGGTGTCGTCGCCGCGCAGGACGGCGAGGATCTCCTGGATCGACAGGAAGAACAGGTCGTCGCCGTGGCCGGTGAGCTCACCGGCACGCAGGACGAAGGCACGCAACGCCCAGAAGGCGCGGACCACCTCCGAACGGGCCGATTCCCGGTCACGGACGATCGCGTTCCACCGCGCCACCCGCAGGCGCGTTTTCGCGACCTCGCGGGGGTGACGCTCCCCGAAACGCCTCCAGGCCGCCTCACGCGCCTCCCGCTGGTGGTCGAGCAGCGTACCGGCGTGCCCGTCGCTCTCGGAGATGGCCGCGAGCTGCGCGTCGATCCACCGCGGGTCCTCGCCGGGCCGGGGGATGGAGACCTCGAACTCGTGCGCGCCACGATGCCCGTAGAGGCGGGCGAAGGTCTCCCTGTCGATCTCCCGCGCGGCCAGCCTCTCCAGGCCGACGATCGTCCCGAGACTGGCGAGCTCCCCGTCGGCGTTGGCACCGGTGAGCATGGCCTCGGCATCGATCTCACCCACCAGCGCGCGCAGCCTGTCGCGGGTCATGACCAGGGCGGCGCCGCCCTGCCGCCCGGAGGCCTCCAGGATCTGGCAGGCCTCGACGAAGTACGGAAGCAGTTCCCTCTCCCACAGCCCGGCCAGCTCGCCGGTCGTCGCGGTGGCGGCGATCCGCTCGCGCAGCGCCTCGCAGCGCCGTCGCGCCGTGGCGAGGAAACCGGGCATCCTCCTGGTGTTGACCGCGACCCGCCTGCGCACGGTGAAGGCGAGCGGCAGCACGCTTCTGATGATCCGCAGGCGCGAGGCGGGCAGCAACGGTATGTCCAGGTCGCGCGGGAGCCTGCCGAAGACCTGCTCGATCGCGCCGAGCCTTCTCCGCATGCCCAGGGCGTGCGCCACCGAGAACGCGACGCTCAGGTTCATGTAGAAGCGTCCGCCGATGTTGCCGACCACGTCGAAGCCGGGCACCTTCGACGTCGACATCGCCTCCCCGATGAAGATCTGGACGAGTGACCAGGTGCACGGAGTCATCACGTCGGGGATGGCCTCGCCGAGGTTGGCGCCGGTCCACAGGTAGTCGCCGGTCAGGCTGTCGTTCCACTCCTCGACGGGCTGCCTGAGCCGGGTGATCGGGCGGGCCTGCACGACGAGGAACGTCTCCTCGCGCCTCACCCACTCCACGTCCATGGGCGTCCCGTACAGCTCCTCGATCCGCGTCGCGAGCCGCGCGAGCCGGGTGACCTCGGCGTGGGCGAGCACGGGCCGGTGGCGCAGGTTCTCGGGTACGGCCTCCTCGCGGGTGCCGCCGGGGGTGCGGACCGTCATCACGGTCTTGTCGCCGACGCGCTCCTCGACGATCTCGCCGCGCTCCTTGGAGACGACGACGGTGTCGGGGGTCACCTGCCCCCCGACGACGGCCTCGCCCAGTCCCCACGAGGCGTTGATCACGACCTGGTCCCGTGCGCCGGTGACCGGGTTCGCGGTGAACAGGACGCCCGCCGCGTCGGCGGCCACCAGTTCCTGGACCACCACCGCCAGCGCCACGTCGTCCTGGGGTACGCCGTTCGAGGCCCGGTAGGCGATGGCGCGCGCCGTCCACAGCGAGGCCCAGCAGCGTCGGACCGCGTCCAGCAGGCCGTCGCCCCGGACGTTGAGGTAGGTGTCCTGCTGCCCGGCGAACGACATGTCGGGCAGGTCCTCCGCGGTGGCCGACGAACGTACGGCGACCGGCACGTCCGCGCCGAGCCTCGCGTGGGCCGCGCGGATCTCGGCGGCGGTCTCCGCCGGGATCTCCCGCTCGGCGAACAGCGCCGCGATCCGCCGCGACGCCTGTTCGGCGGGCATGCCCGAGACGGCCTCCATGATCTGGTCGTTCAGCTCGTCGCGGGAGACGAAGTCGCGGTAGGCGTCCGTGGTGACGTGGAAGCCGTCGGGAACCGGGAGTCCCGCGCGGGCCATCCGGGCCAGCGAGGCTCCTTTGCCGCCCGCCAGCGCGAGATCGGCCGTTTCGCTGTCAAGGGGGAGGGTCTTCACCGCGCGTTCTCCTTGTTTTCCTCGTGCTCCTCGAACTGGTCGGTCTCCTCGAAGCCGAGGGAGACGCGAAGTTTCCGCCGCGCGGCCTCCAGGGCGGCGTCGACGTACTCCAGGGTGGCTCGCGTCACCGCTTGGGTGACGGCGGAGGCGGGGTCGGTGACGGTGCGGGAGACGGTGGCCTCCATCGCGTTGCCGCCGGCATCGGCGACCAGCTCCGCCAGCCGCTCGTCGGACGGCCGGTACCCGGCGGGCATCATCGGCGAGACGGTCAGGAACCCGTACAGGACGGAGACGAACGTGGTCACGTGTTCGGCGGGCGACAGGTCGCTCCGTAGCGCGCCGTGTTTCAGCAGCGTGCCGAGGTAGGTCTGAAAACCGCCGCCCAGTTCCGCCTCGGCCGTGCCGTCCCACTTCTGGCGGGTGAGCCTGCCCAGCACCTCCGAGTCGCCCAGGATGCTCGCGCGCATCAGGGGCCTGCCGAGGAGTTCCAGGGCGAGCAGCCTGAGCAGGTCGCGAAGCGTGGCCGGGCCGTCTACGACATGCCGTCGCACCTCGGTGATCATCTCGACCCGCTCACGGCGCAGCAGTGCGACGAACAACTCCTCGCGCGTCTTCCAGTGCAGGTAGATCGTGCCCTTGGCGACCCCGGCCCGCTTGGCGATGTCCTCGACGGTGGTCTTGTCGTACCCCCAGCGCAGGACGAGGCCGGCGGTGGCGTCCAGGATGCGGTGCGCCCGCGCGAGCCGCTGGGAGGCGTCCTGCGGAGGTCGCCCCACCCTTCTGGTCTCCGGTTTCATGGCCCCGTCATTTCCTAAAAGTTTGACCACATATCTGTATCTGGTCATTTAATTGATACCACGCCGCCAGGCGGGGGAGGAAGGCGGTGGGGGTCTCGGTAAGGACGGGGCCGAGCGAGGAGGAAGGCGCGGTGGCAGATTGTCGGGCAGGGAGTGAGAAGCGGTGACCGGTTGCCGGGAAGCGACACCTGGTCAATGGTGGGGACGGTTCCCACAGGTTGTCGGGAAGCGACAGCCGGTCAACGTTCGGGACGGTCCTCACGGGGGATACGGAGTTTGAACTCCCGACCCTCGCCTGAAGGACATCGCATGCTCAGGATCGGCAAGCTCACCCCCGCGGACCGTCCCCGCTGGGAAACCCTCTTCCGCGGCTACAACGACTTCTACGGGCGCACCCTCCCGCCCCAGCTGTACGACCGGGCCTGGGACGAGTTCCGGGAGGGTGTTCGTATGCACGCCCTCGGCGCGAAGCTCGACGGCGAGCTGGTCGGCATCGCGCACTTCCTCATCCACTCGAGCACCACGGCGCTGGACGTGTGCCATCTCCAGGACCTGTTCGTCGCGCCGCAGGCCAGGAGCGAGGGAGCGGGGCGGGCGCTGATCGAGGCGGTGACCGAGTGGGCGAGCGCCCGCGACTGCAGCCGGGTCTACTGGTCGACCAAGGAGACCGACACCGAGGCCCGGCGGCTCTACGACAAGGTCGCCGTGAACAGGGGTTTCATCCTCTACCAGATCGACCTCCAGCCGGAGGCGGGGCGACCGGGAGTCGCCCCTTGACTCGTCTGGCTCGTCTTTCCGCGCCGTGGATCGCCGGTCTCACGCCGAGCGGCGGTCCGCGCTGTCGGGCTGTTGCCGGTCACTGGCCTGCCGGAGTTCGGCGTTGATGCGCAGGGCCTCGGCGAGCTGGTCTTCCAGGATGATGATGCGGCAGGCGGCCTCCAGGGCGGTGCCCTGGTCGACCAGTTCGCGGGCGCGGCCGGCCAGGCGGAGCTGGTAGCGGGAGTAGCGGCGGTGACCGCCCTCGGAGCGCTGCGGCTCGATCAGTTTGGCGGTGCCCAGGCTGCGCAGGAACGCCGGGGTGACGCCGAGCATCTCGGCGGCCCGGCCCATGCTGTAGGCGGGATAGTCTTCGTCGTCGAACCGGTGAGCGGAGACCTCGCCCGGCGTGGCGGGGAGCTCGTCGGCCCTGCCCGCGGTGTCGGCCTTACCGGCCGTTTCAGCCTTATCGGCGGTGTCGCGAAGTCTGGGCTCCGCGCGTACGGCCGACGCCATCGGTGTTCGATCCATACAACCTTCCTGTAACGCCAACAGGGGTCCCGGCGCCATGATGCGCCGGGACCCGCGAGGTTCAACACCATCTATCGGCCCTGGGGCCAACCTGTTTCTTCCGCATTGGCCGCCCGCAGGGGGCGGGGATGCGGGGATCGCGTATGCGTGACCGTAGACCACCTTCCAATCTGTGGGACTGCGGTACCCGTGCGGCGAACATCAACCGGCGACGGGCGATCCTGATGGCGTTCAACACTCCTTTCGTTATCTGTCCTCTTCGAGCTCATGCATCACGTTTCGCAGCCGCGCGTCCACGGCCGGAACCCTTCGTCTACCGCTGGTCCCAGCACGTCCGACGGTGGTACTCGTTGCTGCGCGTCCACGGCCGGGGCCCTTCAACTGCTCGGTCCTGGCACGTCCGACGTTGGTGCTTGTTCACTGCGGCGGCTGCGTGTCCACGGCCGGGACCCTTCGTCTACCGCTGGTCCCAGCACGTCCGACGGTGGTACTCGTTCACTGCGGTGGCAGCGCGTCCACGGCCGGGACCCTTCTACTGCTCGGTCCTGGCACGTCCGACCTTCTGCCCGTCTTTCTTCGTCGTCCTGCGATGTCCACGCTCGTCCGGGCAGTTCGTCGTGATGCTTACGTACTGCTCTGCCCTCGTGGAACCGTTCCTTGCGATGTCAGGAACTCTAGCCTCACCCAACGCGAATGTCTACCTCGGCCACTACAGATTTTCGGTTCCATCAAAGCGAGGATTCGAGCCTCCGTGTCGAGAGCAGGGCGAACCCCCGGGCACTGACGTCCTCCGGGCCCTGACGGCGATGACCTCTGGACCCCGCACCGGCCGGTCACGGAGGAAACCGGTCCTTCGAGGTCAGCCGTGGAAGAAGTCGCCGAGGGCGGCGGCGAGAGCGTCCGGGGCCTCTTCCGCCATGTGGTGGCCGGAGTCGATGCCATGGCCGCGTACGTCGTCGGCCCAGTCCCGCCAGATCTCCAGCGGATCGCTGTACAGGTCTTCGAGGTCGTCGCGCAGCGACCACAGGGCCAGGGCGGGGCACCGCAGCCGTACACCGGCGGCCCGGTCGGCCTCCTCGTCGCGCAGGTCGACGGTGAGACCGGCCCGGTAGTCCTCCAGCATGGCCCGCACCACGTCGGGATTCCGGGTGGCCTCACGGAACTCGTCGTGGTTCTCCCGGCCCATGCTCTCCGGATCGCCGTGGTACCAGCTGTCGGGGTCGGCGTTGATGACGCGTTCCGGGGTGCCCGGCTGCGCGAAGAAGAACCAGTGCCACCACTGTGTCGCGAACTCCACGGTGATGCGGGACAGGTGCTCGCTGATGGGCAGGCAGTCCAGGAGCGCCACCCGGGACACCGCGTCCCGGTGGTCCAGCGCGAGGCGGAACGCGACGGCACCCCCTCGGTCGTGTCCGGCGAGAGCGAACCGTTCGTGTCCCAGTGAACGCATCACCGCCACCATGTCGTTCGCGACGGCGCGCTTGGAGTATCCGGAGTGGTCGGGGGTGGGGGCCGGACCGCGCGAGCGACCGTATCCCCGCAGATCGGGACAGACGACCGTGAAACCGCGCTCGACGAGCAGCGGCGCGACGCGATGCCAGGTCGCCGAGGTCCGGGGATGACCGTGCAGCAACAGCACCGGCGGGCCCTCCCCGCCGTACCGGGTGAGAATGGACGCTTCCTCGACCTGGACCGATGTTTCCTCGAAGCCTTCGAACATCGCCCCAGTATTTCCGAGGAGGGCGATCACAACCGTCTCAGGCGATCGGACCGGGGGAGGCGCCCGGTGCCCAGGGGTGATCTCCGCTGCGCCGCCGTCGGCCTCAAGGGAGGTCGCGCGCGGAGATCAGCGGATGTCTCCCTCCCACGTCGGGGCGGCCCCGCCGGCGGCGACGCCGAGGCGCGGCGCCTCGACGGTCTCGACCGTCGAGGCACGCCCCCCGGCTTTCTGGGAGATCGGCCGCTCGGGCGCGAGCTGGGCGAGGGCGAGCAGCAGGAGTTCGCCGCTGGAGCAGCCGAGGCGCTCGCCGCGCCCCAGCTCCACTACACGTCGCATGACCTCGTCGGGGGTGAAGCCCATCGCGGCGGCGACGCGTCGGGCGGCTTGCAGGAGTTCGTGGTCTCGGGGCACCATGACGTTGTTCTACCCGCTGCGGCGGTATCTGCCGGGGGCGGTGCCGCACTGGCGTTTGAACGCGTTGGCGAAGGCGAACTCCGAGGTGTAGCCGACCCTGGTCGCGACGGAGTGCAGCGGGGCGTCGGATTCGCGCAGGAGCCGCGCGGCGACGGTCATCCGCCACCAGGTCAGGTAGGTCAGCGGCGGCCGGCCGACCAGGGCGGTGAAGCGGCGGGCGAACGGCGCCCGGGACAGCCCCGCCTCGGCGGCGAGCGTCGCGACGGTCCACGGTCGCGCCGGGTCGCTGTGCATGGCCTGCAGCGCGGCGGTGGTGGCCGGGTCGTTGAGCGCCGCCGCCCAGCCGGTGGTTCCGGGGACCGGCCGTCGGTCGAGCCAGGCACGCAGGATGTGCAGCAGCAGCGTGTCGAGCAACGCGGGCACGATGGCGTCCGTACCGAGGCGGGGGCCCGCCACCTCGCCCGCGAGCAGGTCGACGGTGGAGCGCAGTTCGGGGTGTCGTCCGAGGTGCGCGGGAAGGTGGATGAGCTCGGGAAGATCGTTCAGCAGTGGATGGGTGCGGGCCGGGTCGAGGTGATACCCGCCGCAGAGCGTCACGGCGGCCGGAGCACCGGCGCCGTCGGGGGCGCCCACGGTGTCGGTGACGTAGCGCTGGAGGAGGCGGGGATCGCCCGGGTCGCAGGCGGGCGCGACCGGCGAGGTCGACGGGCTGTCGGCCAGCGTGTGCCCGCGCCCGTGGGGGCGGAACACCACATCCCCGGCGACCAGCTGCACGGCGTCGCCGTCCGGTCCGATGAGCCAGCACGGTCCCTGAAGGATCACCTGCAGGCCGATGGCCCCGGGGATGGGGGCGAACCGCTGCGCCCACGGGGCGTGCCAGGCCACCCGGGCCGAGCGCGGCTGTCCGGTCCGCATGACCGCGATCACATCGCTGAGCACGTCCATCCGGCGAGGATATCCCCACGAAGACGATCGATTATGAATGAGGGATCACCGAACATGGTTCGTCTCGTCGGCTGCCCGTAGCTTCGACTGTGTGAAAGCCATCCGAATCCACGAGTACGGTGACGCCTCCGTCATCCGCCGCGACGACATCCCCAGGCCGGTGCCCGGCCCGGGGGAGGTGCTGATCGACGTCGCCGCGACCTCCTTCAACCCGTCCGACATCGGCCTGCGCCGAGGGCTCCTGCGCTCGGTCTTCTCGCTCGACCTGCCGTACACGCTCGGCGGGGACGTCGCCGGTACGGTCGCCGAGGTCGGCGACGGCGTGCACACCCTCGCCGTCGGCGACCGGGTCGTCGGCCAGCTCGACGGTGGAGGCGCCGCGGCCGAGTACGTCACCGCCGCCGCGGACACCCTGGTCACGCCGCCGACCGGTGTCCCTCTCGCGCACGCCGCCGCCCTCCCCATCGCGGGCCTCACCGCGTGGCAGGCGGTGTTCGAGCACGCGGCCATCACCTCCGGGCAGCGGGTGCTCGTCAACGGCGCGGGCGGCGGCGTCGGAGGGTTCGCCGTCCAGCTCGCCAAGCACGCCGGGGCGTACGTCATCGCCACGGCCGGTCCTCGCAGCGCCGAGACGGTCCGCCGCCTCGGCGCGGACCGGATCGTCGACTACACGGCCACGCCCGTCGCCGAAGCGCTGGACGAACCGGTGGACGTGGTCCTGCACATCGTCGCGGCCGGCGCGAGGCCACTGGTGCCGCTGGTCCGGCCGGGCGGTCTCGTCGTGTCCGTCACCGTTCCGCTCAGGCTCCCCGCGGACTCCCCGGTGACCGCGAGGCACTTCGTGGCCCGCAACGACACGGGCGACCTCGCCGCCCTGGTCAAGCTCGTCGACGCGGGCGTCGTCCGTCTCGACATCTCCGAGACGCGCCCGCTCGCCGACCTGGCCGCGGTGCACCGCGACGCCGAGTCCGGCCGTACCCGCGGCAAGATCATCCTCGTTCCCTGAAGGAGTCCCCATGACCACCACGTCAACCTCCCCGGTGACCATGCGGCCACGCGTCGCCGCCCTCGCGGTCGGGGGTGCCGTCGGTGCCACGGCGCTGCTATGGGCCGTCGCCCAAATCCTGAACATCGATTTGCGCGTCGACCCCCGCAACGGCCAACCCCCCGGAGTCATCGGCCTGCCGTTCGCCGCCACCGTCACACTCGTCATCTCTGTGCTCGGCTGGGGCGCGCGTGCGCTGCTGGATCGGCTGACCCGCAGGGCGCCGGTCATCTGGGCCATGATCGCCGTCGTCCTGGTGCTGGTGTCGTTCCTGCCGCTGTTCGCGGTCGAGGCGACCGGCGGGACCAGGGCCATCCTGGCGCTGATGCACCTCGCCGTCGGCGCGGTGCTGATTCCGGTCTTCGGCCGTCGAACAGTGTGATCACCGTCGAGCCGCTCGCCGGCCGGAACCGGTGGTTCGGAACAGCCGCCAGGCCGTCCCCGCCATGGCCGGTCAGTCCGGCGGAGATTCCTCTTTTGCTGGAAATTAATGCTTATGTGAACTCTCCGGATGGCGCCTTCCGATCTTTGGTGTCCGAAGGGCCACGGCGATGGAGGAGATCCGGTTCCGTGGCCGGGCAACACGTACACTCGTAGTCATGACCGCTGCCCATGACTACGAGGACATGCACCACCTTGTCGACAGGCTTCCTCCGGCTGGGGTGCGGCGTCTGCGCGTGCTTGTGGAGTCCGATCCGGAGCTCGCCAGGTTTGTCGAGGATTCGGGCCCCGAAACCGTGCGAAGGGGACTGTCGTTCATCGGCCTGGGGGCCTCTGGGCGAGGTGATGTTTCCGAACGGCATGACGAGCTGCTTCGTGAAGGGTTAGATCGTCCTTCGTGACGGTTACCTTGCTGGATACCGGCGTTCTGTACGCTGCGATTGACCGATCCGATGCCCATCACGAGGTGGCCGCGCGGTTGCTTTCCACATTGCCCGATCGGCTTCTTCTCCCTGTGACCGTGCTGACCGAAACATCTTGGCATGTGGAGAAAAACCTCGGTGCGAAGAGTGAGGCCGCGTTCTTGGCGTCGGTAGCGCGAGGTGAACTCGAATTGGTGGATCTGACGGTTGAGGACATAGCGCGCACCGCGCAACTCGTCGAAACCTACGACGATCTGCGGCTGGGGCTGGTCGATGCCTCGGTGATCGCACTGGCGGAGCGATTGGAGATATCGAAGGTCGCCACCATCGACCGTCGCCATTTCACCGCTGTACGACCACGTCATGTCACGGCCTTGACTTTGTTGCCGGAGATCCTGTGATGTTTCCAGGGAAACCGATCGGCTTTCACTGAGGAACGTGTCGGGACTGCGGTCGATCACCCGGCGGACGAACTCCCCGACCAGCCAACGGACTTCGGGGACTCTCACTTCTATACGATGCTGACCGCCCTCAGGGGGCCTGTCTCCGAGGGCGGCCGCGGATCAGGACGCGCGCAACGCGGCGATGAACCATTCGAAGTCGGGAACCCTGGGCGGGAACGGCGGCCTGTCGTTCAGCACACCCACGAGCTGCCAGTACCGCTCCACCCGGCGGTCGGTGAACGTCTCCACCTGGTCGGCCAACCGGGCGCGGTCCGCGGCGGGCAGCCCCGGATCCACGATCAGATCCAGGATCGCCCTGCCCTCGGCAGACTCGGGGCCGATGCCGGCGGCCACCGCTCTCCCCGCCCGCTCGCCGACCTGGCCGCGGTGCACCGCGACGCCGAGTCCGGCCGTACCCGCGGCAAGATCATCCTCGTTCCCTGAGGGAATCCCGGTGACCGCGATCACCGGGTCCCGGCCGTCGGCGTGCGAGCCGGGGACTCCGGGCGTACGTCAGGCACGGTCTCCGAGCCGGAGTCTCAGCCGCCGGCCAGGGTGCGGCCGAGGAGGGGGAGCAGGCGGTCCCAGTGGCGCCGCAGCGCGGCGGGGTCGAAGACATCGGTGTCGGACATGGTGAAGCCGTGGAGGGCACCGGGGTAGACCTCGGTGGTGTAGGTGAGCCCCGCGGCATCCATGGCCTGGTTGAGCTCGCCGATGGCCTCGGGCGACATGTCGGTTTCCGCAAGGCCGAGGTGGATCTGGGCGGCGAGTTCGGGGACGAGGAGGTGCGGGCTGTCGGGCGCGTCGGTCACCAGCGGGCTGGGGTGGAATCCGGCGAAGGCGGCGACCTGGCCGGGGTGGGCCGCCGCGGTGCGCATCGCCAGGACGGCGCCCATGCAGTAGCCGACCACGGCGACCGGTCCGGCACCGACCTCCGGCCGGGTGGTGAGGAACTCGAGGTAGGCGTCGGCGTCGCGCAGGACACATTCGGTGGTGTGCGCCTGGGCGAGAGGCAGCAGCTGGGCGAAGAGCGCGGGCCGGACCTCCTTGCTGATGTGCTCCGGAAGTTCGACCACCGGTGCCGGGCCGTGCCGGTAGTAGAGGTTGGGGACGAGCACGTAGTACCCGTGGTCGGCCAGTTCGCGGGCCATCTCTCTCAGCACGGGCCGCACGCCGAAGATGTCCGTGTACATCAGCACGCCCGGGTGCCGTTCGCCGTTGTCGGGGAAGGCGGCCACGGCGTCGGCATGGCCGTCCGCGGTGGGAATCTGCACTGTCACGGTGGGCATGGCGGATCTTCCTTCCTTCGGCTGATGCCGGTGCACGACCTGGTGTCAGGTCTGTCGGGAGGTGAGGTTGACCGGAGATCAATCTAGCGATGATCCGCGATCACCGAGCGAACCGGTATCGACTCCCGAAACCGTACGAAGGGAGCCGTTGTTCATCGGCCCCGGGGGTTTCGGGGCGAGGTCTCCGAACGGCATGACGAGCCGCTTCGTGACCGGGAAACCGATTCGGCGCCTGCGGGTCACCGCCGGAGGGCCGTCGCGGGACGGTGAGCGGGGCCTACCGGGCCCGGAGTTCGAGTGCGTCGTGGACCGCGCCGAGGAGGGTGGCGGCTCTGTGGTCCGGTACGCCTTCCTGGAGACGGTTCATCACGTAACCGAAGGCGAGGCCGTTCGCCGGGTCGGCGAAGCCGAGCGATCCGCCGTAGCCGGAAAACCCGAAGGCGGTCGGGCTGTACCAGAAGGCGTCCGGCGTCGGCAGGCCGAAACCGGTGCCGATCCGGACGGGCACTCGCAGGACCCGGTCGATGCCGGCGACCTGTTCCGCGGTCGCCGCGGCCAGGGTGTCGGGCGTGAGGACGCGATGTCCGTCGACCTCGCCGATGAGCGCGGCGTAGAAACGGGCAAGCGAGCGGGCCGTGCAGATGCCGTTGGTCGAGGGCATCTCGGCGGCCTGCTCGGCGGGGTCGTCGTGGTCCGGCAGCGGCGTGATGACGGACATCGCCCGCCTGGTCAGCGACGTGGGGTCCGCGTACGCCGCCATCACCTCGCGTGCGGGCCCGGGAAGGGCGTCCAGGTCGATCCGGGTGAACGCGTCCAGATCGATCGGGTCGGCGACGATCCGGCTGACCCGGTGCGACTCGGTTTCCGGCAGCCCGATCCACAGGTCCAGGCCGAGCGGTGCGGCGATCTCCTCGGCGAGGAACGTGCCGAGGCTGCGGCCGGTCACCCGGCGGACGACCTCCCCGACCAGCCAGCCGTAGGTGTGCGCGTGGTAGCCGTGCGCGGTGCCCGGCTCCCAGGAGGGGCGCTGGGCGGCCAGGGCGGTCACCATCGGGTCCCAGGTGATCGCCTCGGCCGGGGTGATCGGGTGGTCGATCACGGGCAGTCCCGCCTGGTGGGTGAGCAGCCAGCGGACCGGGACGCGCTCCTTGCCGTTCGCCGCGAACTCCGGCCAGTACGCGGCGACGGGTGCGTCGAGGTCCAGTTCGCCCCGCTGGGCGAGCAGGTGCGCGCAGGCGGCGGTGACGCCCTTGGTGGTGGAGAACACGACCTGCACGGTGTCGCGCTCCCACGGGCGGCCGGTCTCGGGATCGGCGATCCCGCCCCACAGGTCCACGACCTTCCTGCCGTGCAGGTAGACGCCGACCGCGGCGCCCACCTCCTGTCCACCGGCCAGGTTGGCCGCGAACGCCTCGCGCACCCCTTCGAATCCCGGTGCGGTGCTCCCGCCGATTTCGGACATGCGTCATCGCCTCTCGTCTCGTTTGGGGTGTGTCGCCGGAAAGTGCTACCGGCGCCATTTCTCGATGAGCCAGGCACAGATCTCCGGCTCGGTCATCTCGGGAAACTCTTCGGTGAACGTGACGAGCGCGCGCATCGCCTCGTCCCGATCCAGGCCGCGTGCCGTCGCCGCCCTCAGATACTCCTGGCGTGCCGCTGAGGGGCGGCCTCCGCCCGCGCCGCGGCCCGGCAGGCCGTCACGCCACCGCGTGATCTCCTCCAGTCGGTCGGCCCGCCAGCCGGGAGCCCCGTCGACCTCGACGTCGGGCTCCGGAAAGGGGTGGCTCGAACCGCTCGGATAGCGGGAGCGCCATTTGTGCACCGCGTGTCGGCTCACCCCCAGCGCCTCGCCGATGCCGAGAACGCCGAGGAAGTGCTCGGTCATGGTGCACCAACTTGTCTGTCCGGCCTCCTTTACGGGTCTCATTACTACCACTCGCCGCCTCGCCCGAGGCGAAGCCCCACGTCCACGGGATGCGTAAAATATCGTCTCTGATAGAGACGATGTTATGGGAGAGTGGTAAACGTCGTCAACGACGAAGACGAGGTTCTTCCTCTCGTGGCGGACCGCCGTGAAGCCGTAGTGACGACCACGACGGCGAACCGGCCCGGGACCGGAAGCCGGGGACCCTCACCTCCGGACGGTGCCGGCCACCCTCGGAGCCCGTCTCCGAGGGCGGCTGCGGATCAGGACGCGCGCAACGCGGCGATGAACCATTCGAAGTCGGGAACCCTGGGCGGAAACGGCGGCCTGTCGTTCAGCACACCCACGAGCTGCCAGTACCGCTCCACCCGGCGGTCGGTGAACGTCTCCACCTGGTCGGCCAACCGGGCGCGGTCCGCGGCGGGCAGCCCCGGATCCACGATCAGATCCAGGATCGCCCTGCCCTCGGCAGACTCGGGGCCGATGCCGGCGGCCACCGCTCTCCCCGCGTGCTCAAAGACGAGGGCGGGGTCGTACGGCTGCGGCACCTCGTCGCCGGATGCTGTGGCACCGGCCACCGCCATCTGCCGTGCGCGCTCCTGGAAGCCGGCGTCGCCCAGGAGTTCGGCGAGCTCCAGCCACGCCTCGACCTGCTCCGGGGTGGGATCGTCCGGCAGCTCTGCGGGAACCTGGCGCATCGAGGCCGCGATGTGAGCCCCCGGCGCCTGCGGGTCGATGCCGTCGAACGTACGGTCGACGAAGTCGTCGATCATTCGCTGCCGCTCCTGAGCGGACAGGCGGATCAACCTGTGCATGAGTACCATCTCCTCGGTCGTGCGCTCCTGTTGGGTGATCGACCGCAGCACCGCCCGGCGCAACCGCAGGGAGCGGATCTGGGTGTCCACCGCCCGCATGTGCGCCCGCGCGACGTCGGCCACCGTGCACTGCCTGGTCAGGACCTTCTGAACGGTGTCGAGGTCCAGCCCCAGTTCGCGCAGCGTTCGCACCAGGTCAAGCCGGGCCACCGCCTCCATGTCGTACAGACGAAAACCGCCCGCCGACCGGCGCGTCGGCGGGATGACGTCGATGTCGGACCAGAAGCGGATCGTACGCACCGACAGGCCCGTGCAGTCGGCGAGCTGTCCGATGGTGAGCAGTTGGTCGCGGTCGTTCACCACAGCAGCATCAACCCTCCAGTCACTGGAGAGTCAAACCGATTACGGCGGTCCGCCGGACGGCGGAGTGGCGATAGACCAGGAGGAGGACGACGCACGCCGTGTCGTTGCCTAGCGTTCCCGTCCTCGCCCCGCCGGTCCAGGTGCGGGCCGGAACGCAAGGGAAGATCTCATGCCATCGCTCTCCAATCCACTCGGCTTCCGCAGATGGGCCGCAGGGGTGTGCCTCATCGTCGCGCCGCTCATCTACATCGCGGGCGTCGTCGCCGACCCGGCCCTGCGGCAGGGCGGTGACACCACCGGCGTCTACGGCAGGTATCCGGAACAGGTCTCGGTCAGCGCCTCGCTGCTGCACTGGAGCTGGGTGCTGCTGATCCCGGGAATCATCGGGATGATCCACCTCATCCGGCACCGGGGAGTCGTCTTCGGCCATCTCGCCGGTGGTCTCGCGCTCCTCGGCGTGGTGAACTTCTCCGGGCTGATGCTCGGGGACTTCTTCTACTCCCGGCTCGAACGCGCCCTGCCGCCCGCCGAGGGCGCGAAGCTCGCCGAACAGGCGTTCTCCGACCCCGGCGCCACCTTCGGGTTCCAGATCCCGGGCTTCCTCGGGCTGCTCGGCCTGTTCCTGCTCGGCCTGGTCCTGGCCTACGCCGGTCACGGGCCGTGGTGGGCCCCTTTCGCGATCATCGCGGGTATCTTCGGTGCCCCGGTCTTCCCGATCGGCACGGCCGTGGGCGGCCTGCTCTACCTGGCCGGTTCCGGCGCGATCGGGCTGCGGATGCTGCGGATGAGCGACGCGGAGTGGGCCGGGCGGGAAACGGCTCAGCCGGTCGCCACCGAGGCGTCCAGCGGAAACCGGGCGACCACCCGGTAACCGCCACCGGGCAGGGGGCCCGCGGACAACTCGCCGCCGTGCATCGCGGTCCGCTCACGCATCCCGATCAGACCGTGCCCACCGGAGTACCGTCCGTCCGAGCGCTGTCCGTCCGAATGCTGTCCGTCCGAGCGCTGTGCGTCCGAGTCGGGCACGTCGGCCGGGAAAGTGCCGTCGCCCGTGCCGTCGTCGGTGATCTCCAGATCCAGCCCGGTCGGCCCGTGGGCGACGACGACCTCGGCAGCGGCGGCGGGGGAGTGCTTCAGCACGTTCGTCAGAGCCTCCTGGATCACCCGGTAGGCGGAGAGCGCGAGTCCCGGCGGCAGGGGACGCGGCTCGCCGGTGATCCGGAGGCGTACGTCCAACCCGGCCTCCCTGACCTGCGTGACCAGCTCGTTCAGCCGCTCCAGGCTCGGCTGGGAGGCGCCGGGGTTCGGATCGCCGCTCCCGCGGAGCACTCCCAGCATGAGCTGGAGCTCCTCGATCGCCTCGCGACCCGCCTTCTCGACCCCGAGCAGCATGTCACGCTCCCGCCGGTGCTCCTCGCCGAGTCGCATCCGCACCCCGCCCGTGTGCAGGGTCATCACGCTCACGTTGTGCGAGACGACGTCGTGCAGCTCCCTCGCGATCCGGGTCCGCTCCTCCGCCACCGCCTGCCGGGCCCGCTCCTCCCGTTCCACCTCAAGGCGAACGGCGCGTTCCGCCAGCCGCAACGTCCGGTCGATCTGGCGGCGCAACAGGATGCCGCTCCCGTACGCCACCCCGATGAAGACGGCGCCGATCATGAATTCGGCGATGTCGTTGCGCTGGAACGTCTGCAGGCTCGCGTACGCCACCAGTACGCACGCCAGTCCCGCGAGCCCGCGGCGGCTGCGCAGCTCCGCGGCGCTCGCCACGGTGTGGACGAGGATGAGCGTCGAGTAGAAGTGCCAGGCGGCGTAGTAGCCGTCACCCGCCACCGTCCGTATGGTGAGGCCGATCGAGATGAGCGCGATGAGCAGGGTTGTGGGGAACCTACGCCGGAGCAGCAGTAGCGTCCCGGTGACGACCGCCCCCACCGCCAGCGGCACCGGGTCGCTGATCTGGCCGGGCTGGGAGCCCTGACGGCCGAAGGACTCGGCGAGGCCGGTGATCACCACGGCGAGGGAGAGCAGGAGATCCAGCCAGGTAGGCCGCCAGTCGCCGAGCAGTCTCCTCAGCACGGGCGGTCCTGCTGTCCCGGCCGCACGACCCCGGCCTCGTAGGCGAACACGACGGCCTGGATCCGGTCGCGCAGGCCGAGCTTGTGCAGCACCCGGGCGACGTGGGTTCTGATGGTCGCGTCGCCGACCTGGCACTCCCGTGCGATCTCAGGGTTGGACAGTCCTCGGGAGAGCAGGCGCAGCACCTCCAGTTCGCGCGGGGTGAGCGTGGCCAGCTCCGGCGGCGCGACCGGCTCGTGGTGCGCGGCGAACGAGGCGATGACCCGCATGGCGGCCGCCGGGTCGATGAGCGCCTCGCCGGCCGCCGCCACCCGTACCGCCTCGATGAGCTGCTCGGGGGGCGAGGACTTGAGCAGGAAGCCGTTCACTCCGGCGCGGAGCGAGGCATGCAGGTTCTCGTCGGTGTCGAAGGTGGTCAGCATGACGATCCGGGGCGGATGCGGGTCCGCGAGCAGTCGCCGGGCGGCGCTCAGGCCGTCCATTCGGGGCATCGCGATGTCCATCAGCAGCACGTCCGGTCGTAGCCGCCGGGTCACGGAGAGGGCTTCCAGCCCGTCGCCCGCCTCCCCGACGACCTCGATGTCCGTCGCGGCCTCCACGACGAAACGCAGCCCGGTGCGGATCATGGCCTGGTCGTCCGCGATGACCAGCCTGATCCTCGCGAGACCGGTCGTCGTGCCAGGCATGCACAGCATGCTACCCAGGCCGTCCACCCCCCGTCTCCGGACGGGGTACGGGCCGTCCGGCCGTCCGTCGTACGGCGGAGCGCGGATCCGTCACCCGGCGGACGGCAGCGGCTACCGCGTCTCGGCAGGGTTCGACCCGCCGGCGGAGGCGAGGCCGTGGCGGGACGACGTGAGGCGGAGGCAAGGTCAGGGCGGGACGAGGAGGGGACGGTGTGAGGCTGTGGCGAGGTCGGGTCGGGCCGACGGCGTACCGCGGCCGATCGCGGAACGCGCCGAGAGCCGGGGGATGGCTCCCGACACCTGGCCGCGAATGACGACCGGCCTTCATCGTGAAGTTAAATGCTGTTCATTTAGGCGTTATGCCACGTTCCTTCTTATGATCATCCGCTATGAAGACTGACGGTGGGAACAATCTCCGCAACCGGCTGCTCGGCTCGACCGCGTCACTGGGCCTGGGAGCCGGGGCCGTCGCCTGGCTTTCGCCGGAGGGAACGGAAGGAACCGGTCCGGCGAAGGTCGTGGAAGGCATCTCGGCCTCCGGCTACCGATCGGTGACCGAGGCGATGGCGAACGCGCCCACCTGGGCGAGTACGGCGATGGAGATAGCCAGCGAGGGCACCCTCGTCATCCTCGGCCTGATCCTCGTCTGGGTGTGGTGGACCGCCCTGCGCCGGGGCGACGCGCGCGGTGTCGCGGGAACCGTCATGATCGGTGTGGGCACCGTCACCGCCTACGCGATCAGCGAGACGGTGAAGCTGATGGTGGTCGAGGAACGCCCCTGCCGGGTGGTGCCGGGAGCCGCGGCGGCGATCGCGGAGTGCCCCGGCGTGGGGGACTGGTCGTTTCCGAGCAACCACGCCACCCTCGCCGCCGGACTCGCGGTCGGACTGGCCCTGCTCCGTCCCCGCCTCGCCGCGGTGACCCTGCCGCTGGCCGTGGCGGCGGCGCTGCTCCGGGTGATGGTGGGGGTCCACTACCCGCACGACGTGCTCGCCGGTGTGCTCCTCGCCGCGGCCGTGGTGACGGCGGTGCTTCTCACGTTCACACCGCCGGCGGTGCGGCTGGTGTCGCCGCTGCTGGAGCGTCTGGGCCGGAACGGCTCCGCCACCGGGGACGGGTACGCCGACAGTCCGATCGCTCCCGAGGACGGGTACGCCGATCGGCCGGTCGCTCCCATAGACAGGTACGCCGATCGCCGGGTCGCCCCCGTGGGCAGGCACCGCGCCGGCCCGAACCCCTGAGGTTCCCGGCGACACGGGCAGCCGGCTGGAGCCGAAGCCCTCCCCGCGCCGCGTCGGCCGGGGTTCGCGGGTCAGGACACCCGGGACGGCGTGGCGGTCCAGGTGTCGCAGGCGCCGGGGGAGACAGCCCGGTAGCCGCGTTCGAACCAGCGGACCCGGTTGACGCCGCTGCCGTGGGTGCGGTACTCGCCCTCGTCGCCGTTGGCGCGGATCGTCTCCGACAGTGCCTTCCAGTCCTGCTCGGTACGGGGCAGGGAGTCTCGTACGCTGCCCAGGAACACCCCCGACAGGCAGTCGGCCTGGAGTTCGTAGCGGCGGCGGAGTTCGAAATGGCGGGTGCGTTCGGCGCGGACGCGCCTTTCGAAATGCGTCCTGATGCCGGTGAGGCTCTGCAGGTGGTGGCCGTACTCGTGCGCCGCCACCTTGAAGGGGTACAGGTCGGTCCTGTCCTCGATCCACAGGCCGGTGAGCGGGAACACGAGCGTGGCCCGCTCCGTGCAGTAGAAGGCGTCCGCGCCGGTGGGCCACGCTATTCCGCAGACGCGCCGCTCGGGCTCGGAGTAGATGCGGATCGTGGGCGTACGGAAGCGCAGCCCGGCGCGGGCGAAATGAGCGGACCACGAGGTTCTCAGACACCTCGTGACCGCGGTGAGATACTCGCCCGGCCGCGGGATGCCCCTGTCGACGAGCGGTGGCTCCGGGCACGAGGTGGTCGCCAACCTCCCGGACTTCAGCAACGAGGGCTTGGGTGCGACAGTCCGCCCTGGAGACGAAGAGCCGGACGTGGCGGCCTGCTTCGACGGCTTCGCCGGCGTGGACTCGGGGGAGGCGGCCTGCGCGGCTCCGGCGGGCAGGACGGCAAGACACACGGCGGACAACAGGGTCACGTGTCGGAGAGGTCGCGGGGAACCGGCACGGAGCGGGAGGAAGCGCACGATCGGACAGCTTAGAACTCCCGGCTCAGAGCTCCCGACGTGGAATTCCCGACGCCCTTGCCGCCCACGCGGCTCAACGCGCCGGAGCACCGTCCCACCCTCGCGCCGTCAGGCTCACCTCGTCCGACGCCTGGCGGACGTTGCCCGGCGGCACACCGAAGGCCCGTTTGAAAGCCCGGCAGAACGCCGCCTCGGACTGGTAACCGAAGCGGCGGGCGACCACCGAGAGCGGCTCCGACGTGCGCCGAAGGTGCATGCGGGCCAGCTGCATGCGCCAGTGGGCGAGATAGCGCATGGCGGACTCACCGACCAGGTCGGTGAACCGCGCCGAGAAGGCCGAACGCGACATGCCGACCTCCCGCGCGAGCGAGGCGACGCTCCACTGCCGTTCGGGCGCGCGGTGGAGCAACGCGAGCGCCTGTCCCACCTGCTCGTCGCGCAGGGCGGCCAGCCAGCCCCGGTTCGCCTCGGGCGCCGAGTCGAGCCAGGAGCGGATCGCCTGGACGACGAGGATGTCGGCGAGCCGGGTGATGACGGTCTCCCCGCCCGGCCGCAGGGCGAGAGCCTCACGGGAGATGAGCCGGAGCGTGCTGCTGAGCCAGTTGGCGGTGTCCTCGTCCCAGGCGTCGATGTGCAGCACCTCGGGAAGCTGCGCGACGAGGCGCTGGGCGGCCACATGGTCGAAGTGCACGACGCCGTAGGTGGTGTGCGTGAGGTCCCCGCCGCCACCGTGGCGCATGATCTCGTAGCGCTCGCTGACCTGCTCGACCGGTATGTCGAAGAGCGGTTCGACGTCGGCTCCGGGATCGCTGCGCAACCGGTGTGGGATGCCGTGCGGGATCAGGGTGAGGCTGCCCTGCCGGAGCAGGCGCGGCTCGGCTCCGTCGACCTCCAGCAGGCAGTGGCCCGAGGTGACGACCAGCAGCGCCATCAACCCGTCGAGCGCCGGCACCTCGATCCCCCACGGCGCGGTGAGCTCGGCGCGACAGTACAGGGTGCCGGTGAGCCGGAGCAGGTGCAGGCTCTCGCCCAGCAGGTCGGAGGGAGCGGGGAACGGGCGGGGGACATTTGGCACAGATCTCATCATGCCTGATTGACCGTCCACAAACCTGGACGAACAGCAAAGGAGAGCGGACCTTTTTCTATTGTTGGTCCACGGGTGCCGCACAAAACTGGACTCACCGACAACCAAGGGAGCATCTGGACCATGCGTGGCACCTCCGTCACCCTCGTCATCGGCTCGACCGGCAAGACCGGCCGGCGAATCGTGCAACGGCTCGCCGAGCGCGGCCACCCGGTCAGGGGCGGCTCGCGCCACCTCGACCCACCCTTCGACTGGGAGCGGCCCGACACCTGGCGCCAGGCACTGCGCGGCGCCGAATCCGTCTACATCTCCTACTTCCCCGACCTCGCCGCCCCCGGCGCACCGGCCGCGATCGAGAAGCTGACCGCCTGCGCGGTCGACGAGGGCGTCCGGCGGCTGGTACTGCTTTCCGGCCGGGGCGAGGCCAACGCGCAGCACTGCGAGCGGATCGTCAGCGAGTCCGGTCTGAGCCACACGCTCATCCGCACGAGCTGGTTCTCGCAGAACTTCAGCGAGGGCAACCTGCGGGACTCGGTGCTCGACGGCGTGATCGCGCTGCCGGCCGGCGAGGTCGCGGAGCCGTTCGTCGACGTCGACGACATCGCCGACGTCGCGGTCGCCGCCCTCACCGACGACCGCCACTCCGGTCGGCTCTACGAGCTCACCGGGCCGCGCGCGCTCACCTTCCACGAGGCCGCGGCCGAGATCGCGAAGGCCGCTGACCGGCCGGTCGAGTACGTCGCCGTCTCACCGGAGGTGTTTCACGCCGCCGTGGCGCAGAGCGCCGGGCTCGACTACGCGGACCTGCTCACGGACCTGTGCAAGGAGGTGTTCGACGGGCGCAACGCCTCGGTGGCCCACGGCGTGCGTGAGGCACTCGGCCGCGAACCCCGCGACTTCACCGACTTCTGCCGTACGGCCGCCGCCTCCGGGACGTGGAGATGACGAGCCCGCCGCAGGACATGATGAGGATGCGGCACGCGAGACCGCTGAGACTCGTCCTGCTCGTGTCCGGCGCGGTGATGATCGGGATAGGCGCGGCCGTACTGTTCGTGCCCGCGGCCTTCCACGGCACCAACGGCATCGAGCTCGGGAGCGACGCCGGCCTGCTCAGCGAGATCAGGGCCGGGGGCGGCGCGCTGCTCGCGACCGGCGCACTGATCGCGCTCGGCGCGTTCGTCGCGCGGCTGGCCTTCACCGCCACACTCGCCGGTGCCGTGATGTACCTCTCCTACGGCCTGTCCCGCCTGCTGGGCATCACTCTGGACGGGATACCGGCGAGCGGGCTGGTGCTCGCGACCGCGTTGGAACTGGTCATCGGGCTGGCCTGCGTCTTCGTTCTCGTACGGTATCGCCATCGGGGCATCTCGGCCTGAGCCGATTGGCGCGCGACGGTCAGGGTGTCCGGCATGCGGGTCGATCGGTCGAGCCAGACCGTTCGACGCCATGTCTCCCTCAGGAGACCTCGGTCTCAAGTGTCCTTTCGAAGACGCCGTAGGCGTCGGCAGTGAACAGTACGAGCCGCAGATCGGTGACCTGCGTAGACGCGGCACGTACGGTGCCGATCGCGATGCGGGCGGCGTCGTCGACGGGCCAGCGGTAGACGCCGGTGGATATCGCGGGGAAGGCGACGCTGGTGGCACCCAGCTCGTCGGCGACCCGGAGGGACTCGCGGTAGCAGGAGGCGAGCAGGTGCGAGCGGTTCTCGGTGGCGGAGAAGACGGGGCCGACGGTGTGGATGACCCAGCGGGCCGGCAGCTCACCCGCGACGGTGGCCACGGCCTGACCGGTCGGCAGTCCCCCGCCGTAGTGCGAGGCGCGCAACTCACGGCAGGCGGCGAGGATCGCAGGGCCGCCACGCCGGTGAATGGCCCCGTCGACCCCGCCACCTCCCAGCAGCGAGGAGTTGGCGGCGTTGACGACGGCGTCGACGCGCTGCGCGGTGATGTCCCCCTGGACCAGCGTGATTCTCATGAGAACGAGTCTGTCAGCAGAGCCTCGACGCGGTTCGCCGCTCACGATGCGGCCACACCCAATGGAGTTGACGGCAGAGGCGTCGCCGGGATCTCCTGCTGCGGTGATCGACCAAGAAGAACCTGAACACCGGAGACCTCGTGGCCACCTTGGCGGTGACGAGGCGGTTTGACCTGACCGATGAGTAGTGGGCGCGGCTGGAGTCGTTGCTGCCTGCGCCGAGGAGGCCAGGGCGGCCGTCGAAGTGGACCAAGCGGCAGATTTGGGGGCGACGGCGTCTCGGCCCCTTGAAGACGAGGCGGAAGAGATGCGGCAAGCTCCTGGCCGACCTGTACGCCTGTCGCGGCTCCGAGACCGCCTGACGAGCCGCGAAAAGGACGAATGAGATGAAACGGGATTAACGGGACGCCGGGATGGTGTGCGACCTGAAAATTGCCGATGCATCTGAGAAAACCCCTAGCTATAGAGAGGAGATCATCTAGCGATAGCGTGGCGCTCAAACCAAACCTCGGGGGGCTTGGATGGTCCATAGCGAACTGCCGACACTGGGCGAACCTGGATGTCTAGGCCAGTTGAACCCGTTGATCCGCCAACTGCGAGACAGCGGCCCCATCGTCCGGGTTCGTACCCCGGTCGGCGATGAAGCGTGGCTGGTGACCCGGCTCGCCGAACTCAAGCAACTCCTGCTCGACGACCGACTCGGGACCACCCACCCGGACCCGCCGAACAGAGCACGGTACCTGGACAGCCCGATGCTGGACCTGGTCGTGTCGAACCAGGATCCGGCTGAGGCGCATCGTGCGCATCAGGCCCTCCGGTCGAATCTCACCCCGTATTTCTCGGCCAAGCGCATAGCCGGCATGCGGCCACGCGTCGGCGCCGTGGTCGACGAGTATCTCGACGCCGTACTCGCCAAGCAGCCGCCGATAGACATCCACACCGAGTTCTCGCTGCCGTTCTCCTATCAGATCCTGTGCGACCTGCTCGGCATAGCGGATCCAGCGGAATACCAGGTGGTGCTCGACCGGGTCAGCAGGGTGGGGGCGGGACTGGGCCAGGCGCAGGAGCTGTTCAGATACCTGAGCGAGGTTGCCAAGCGCAAACGCGTGCAACCGGGCGACGATCTGGCCTCGGCGCTGTGCCAATCCGGACTCCCCAACGACTTCGTCGGTGCGTTGCTGGCTTTTGTCACCATGTCGTACCAGGTGACTCCGCACAGCATCAGCGCGGCGATCGCGCTGTTCGCCATGAACCCGGACCAGCACAAGCTGGTGCTCGATGACCCGGAACTGCTGCCCGGCGCGGTGGGGGAGGCGGTGCGGATGAGCAAATTCGCCGAATCCGCGCTGCCCCGCTACGCCAGCGAGGACATCGAGATCGGCGGGGTCACGATCCGCGCCGGCGACCTCGTGTTGTGCGACCACGGCTCGACCGCGTTCGACGACCGGGTGTTCGAGGACCCGGAACGGTTCGACGTCACCCGATCGCCCAACCCTCACCTGGTGTTCAGCCACGGAATCACCTACTGCCTCGGTGCCCCACTGGCTCGGCTGGAAATCAGCGAGGTACTCGCCAGGCTTCTGCCCCGGCTGCCCACCATGCGCCTGGCGATCCCGGTCAGTGACATCCCGGTCTCCGGAGGGCTGAGCGAACGGAAACTCGGTGGTGGCATCGCCCAACTACCGATCACCTGGGATCCGCCGGTTCCCGTCGCGTAATGGGGGTGAGCGGAACTCGGTCAGCGAGGCCAGCCGGCCGGGTTCGAGCACGACTCGCGGGAGATTCCCGATCCGGTGTCAGGGAAGGTCCCGTAGCGCTCGTGGTGCAGATGGGCGAAGAAGTAACACATCCTCTCGCACTCGGCATCCAGCACCGCCTTCTTCGGATCCTCGGCCACCGCGGTGTAGAAGTCGCGGCCCATCGCGACGATGAAGCCACGCGCGTAGAGGAAACCGTCGTCGGAACCATCGGTGACCGCCTGGATGTCCGCGCGGTCGATGTCGTGGAGCTTCGCCTCGACCACCCGATCGAGATCCGTCAGCTCGTCCGCCGACAACCCCTCGCTGAGGGAGCCGAGGTTGCTCAGAAACTCCTTCAGGGCGGCTTCGACCACGACAAGCGGAGGCTTGCCGTGAAGGTCCTCGTCGAGGGCGGGCGTCCGATGTGTCAACTCCCGTCGCGCCTGATTGACCTCCACTCCCAGCGGTGCCCAGGCCGCCTCCACCAGGCCCCAGAAACCTTCATCAGTTTTCATGATCGTCGCCTTTCTCATATCGGTGCCGCTCACCCAACCAGAGAGCACCGACAGTCAGCCGCCGTCCGGGCGATGACCAGCGCGAAGGCCGCCGTGGCAACGCCGTCGGCGTCATCGCCCCAAAGGGAGGACACCTCCGCTGAGCTGTGCCTACTGTTAGCGCATGGTGCCCTTGCCGTTCTGTACGGCCATCGTGGAGTTGACCCAGGTCCAGGGGGAGTTCCTCTCCAGCCTCCCGTGCCCAGGACTCATCGTGGAGCCCTACATGCGGTGCTCTCTGGAGGCGGGACATCGCGGTCGGCACGTCACCCTGGCGCAGGGGTCGTCGGTCACGGACTGGTGGGCGACCTGGGACACCGAGGACATCCACGGGGAGCTCAAGGTGCTTCCGAACTGTCTGACCACAGAGCCGATCAGCGAGGACGCGTGCTGCCTGCCGGCCGAGCATGTGGGCAGACACAGCTTCGAATTCCTCTGACCGGCTCTTCCCGCCCTCCATGCAGTTCAGAAGTGACCCGACCCTGCGAAGCTCTTCGCTTCAGTCGTCACGAGTAAAGGCTGAACTCTGTCGCCCATGGTGTGCAGTCGATTCCAGGAAGTCACCGCTGTCGATGCGGAGGATTTCGGTCGACGCTGCGGCTGACCTTAAGTCCGCTTTCGCCTGAAATAGGCAGCGGTTCCGGCGGCGCCCGCATAGGCTTGTGGGGTGGCGCTTTCCGACCTTCGACGGGAGATGGTGCTCGCCGCCATCGACGAATGCGACAAGCTGGGCCGCGACGCCTTTCTCAGGGAGTACGGCTACCGGCCCGCCCTCGACTACTTCCTCGTGCATGACGGCAAGCGGTACGACTCCAAGGCGATCGCCGGAGTCGCGTACCGGGGAGTCGGCGGCAGGCCCCTGCGTCCTGACGAGTTCTCCGGTGGGAATGCGACCGTTGCCAAGGTGCTCGGCGGCCTGGGCTTCGAGGTGACGAAACCGGGGCAGACGGCCGAGGTGTCCTCTGTCGAAGACCTCTTACAGAAGGTCGACTCGCTCAAGCCGGCCGTTTCTCCCACGACCGGTGCGCGGAAACGGCACCGGCCGTTGACCCTGCTCTGGGCGATCGGCCGCGCGGCCCAGGGCAAGCCACGTCTGCGGCGCTGGGAGAGCACCCACCGCGAACTCGGGCGGCTCATCGAGGAGTTCGGTCTCGAAGAGGACCGGCCCACCCCGGAGTCTCCCGTGCTGTGGCTTCACCACCACGGTCTCTGGGACCTGCCCGGCCACGCCGACGTACCGGCTGCCAGTGATCGGCACGCGCAGCAGTGGATGAAAGAGCACCAGCCGGACAGTGGCCTGTTGCCATGGGCGTACGAGATCGTCACCGACCGGGAGGACGTTCGTGCCCAGATCGTCGTGAGGCTGCTTGGCGCGTACTTCCACGGCGTCGACCACAACAGGCTTCTCGCGCGGGTCGGACTCGACGCGGTGTCCCCTCCGGCCAGCCGTCGCGAGATGATCGTGGAGCGCATCATCCGCGACTCCCTGCTCTCCGAGCAGATCAAGGGCGCGCACGACTTCCACTGCCAGATCTGCGGCGACCGTCTCGCCCTCCACCGGGGCTTCTACGCCGAGGGAGCCCATATTCGCCCGCTCGGAAAGCCGCACAACGGCCCCGACGAACCCGGCAACCTGCTCTGCCTCTGCCCCAACCACCATGTTCTGCTGGATCGAGGGATGATCACCATCCAGGCGGACCTCACGGCGAAGGACACGGTCTCCGGCGCCTCGCTCGGCCGTCTCCGAGTCGTCCAGAACCACGAGATCAGCCAGGATCACCTCGACTACCACCGGCAGAACATCGCCAAGCAGAGCTGAGCCGAGGTTCTTCCCCGCTCAGCCGCCCCGCTAGGGTCTGCTGCGAAAGTCTCAAGCGGCGCCACAGTTGCGCGGGAGCCTTTCGCGATTCCTCCTATTGCGGTCGCATCAGGTCGAGGTCCTTGCCCCATGCGTCCAGCACCGCGCTGTGCCCCGCGCGCCGGGCCGCTGCCTCGACATGGGCGAAGAGGTGTCGTTGTAGGGGCACGTCGCCCGTTCCTGAGATGCGGTCCGCGGCGTCCAGCAGCATGCCGGTGTCCCAGCCGGGCAGCGGGTATCGAGCGAGTTCCCATTCCAGGTACTTGTTGTAGGGGCGGGGGCGGGGGCGACGGTCGAGGGCGAAGAGCAGTTCCAGCAGAAACCGGATGCTGTCGGCGGCGTCGAGGCGGGCGGCGAGCGAATGTCCGTCACGGTCGTTCTTGACGGAGCGGTAGAGGGAGTTGGCATAGGCGTCGAGCCATTCACCGGAGTTCCGGAATGCCTCATCGGCGTCGAGCCGTGCCTTGGCGGTCAGGATCTGGGCGATGCCTCCGTCGAGCCGGTCGAGCACGATCTTGGCGCGGGCGAGGGCGTAGCGCTCGAAGCCGGGCATGCCGGCCGCGCGGAACTCGGCGAGGGGAGCGATGACGAGGTCGAGTTCGGGAGTACGGTGGCCCGTAAACCGGGTGAGAGCCGTTGTCGCGTTGTCGGTGAGGACGACGTACAGGTCGTGGTCGGAGTGCTCGGTGGGCATGTCGTCATGGGCGCGGGAGCCCTTGAGGACGAGGCCGACGACGGCGGGGTCGGCGGTGGCGAGTTCGACGAACGCGTGGTAGGTGAGGGGCTGCTGCGTGAGCATCATGTGATCTCCGGTGGGATGGTGACGGGTATGCCTGCTGGGGCTGCCCCGCCTGGCGGGGGTCGCCCGCACCGTCCGCGGCGGCACTCGGCCGCCACTTGGAAGATCAACGCACGTGTGGACTCTATGGCCCAGGCTGTCCGAGGGGTATCGAATTCGGGGCGGCTCAGTTGGACCGATCAGAGGGTGGGGCTGGTGAGTTTCTTGGTGAATGCTCGGTTGATGGTCGGGTCGCGACCGTTGACGTAGCGGGCGGCGGGTTGGTAGCCGATGCCGGTGTAGAGGGCGAGGGCTGCGGTGTTGCGTACGCCGGTTTCCAGGATGGAGCGCTGTGCCCCATCCTGTGCGGCGTGGTGTTCGAGGGCGGTCAGGATGCGTTCGCCCAGGCCCAAGCCGCGTAGGCGTGGGACGGTGTACATCTTCTTGATCTCGATGGTGTGGGTGTGTTCGTCGAAGGTGCGGTAGCCGCCGCAGGTCACCGGGACGGTGTTGAGGTAGCCGACGAGGAACAGGCCGTGGGGTGGGGTGTAGGAGGCGGGGTCGGCTTCGTAGGGGTCGGCGTAGCCGTAGCGCTGTTGTTGGTCGTCGAAGAGTGCGCGGACCAGGTGGGTGGCGTCTGGGTGATCGTAGGGACGGGGCCGGATGAGGAAACGGGTGGCGATCATGTCTGGGCCAGTGCGGTGTCGAGGTGGGGGAGGAATGAAGCGACTGCCGGGGAGCGGCTGCGGCGGGCGAAGGCTGGGCGTAGGCGGCGTAGGTAGGTGAGTGCGCGGATCGACTGGACCTCGTCGAGTCGAGTGAGCGCGGCCTGGCCCGCGTCGACCGCCGCTTCCACGTCCCCGCGCAGTAGGTGGGCGTGGGTGAGGAAGGTGCAGTGCAAAAGGGCGGAGCGCGGGTAGTCGGGACGGGCACCGACTGTGGAGATCGGGGAGAGCAGACCGATGGCCTCGTCGAGCAGGGGTTTGCGGTAGACGGTCATCTGCTCGCCCAGGACGACGAGGGCCTGTCCGGTCTCAGCGGCCAGTTGCTCGGGCTCCAGGTAATAGAGGTAGGCCGGGGCGATGTCGGCTGAATCCAGCAGCTCCCTGGCCTTCTCTGAAGCTTCGCGGAATGCGGAGAGGTCTCCGGCGGCGGCTGCGGCGGTGGCGACGCGGCCGATGATCCGGGCTCGCGTGACGGCGTCAGCCGGACAGTAGCGTTCGGCCGACGAGGCGATGTGGACGGCTTCCTGGCCATGGCCGGCGAAGGCGGAGATGTAGGCGAGCATGCCGATGGCGTTCGCGGCCCGGCCCAGCTCGCCCAGCCCTCGGGCGACACGTTCGCTGAGCAGGAGATAGCGTTCGGCGGCGCCGGGGCGTTGGGCGTCGAAGTGGACCCAGCCGACGAGCTGGGCGAGGTCGGCGACGATGGTTAGGAGCTGCTGCCCGACTGCGGGCTCGTAATCGGCGCACTGGACCAGATCCAGGACATTACGCAGCTCACTGGTGATGTAGCGCAGGCTGAGCGCACCGCCGCCGTGCTGGTCGTCGAGCTTGCGTAGTGCTTCGACGTGCGCACCGATCAGTCGTACCTGGGATGGCAGGACCCGGTCGCGACCCGCGTTCCGGTGAGGTTGTGACACGGTCGCGTGCAGGCCGTCGAGTACGGCGGCGGCGAGGTCGGGGCCGGAGGCGGCGGCGACATCGGTGTGTTTCCCAGTGCTGAGACTCGTCAGGTCGTTGAGCGACTGGAGGATGTCCTCGACGTTCGCCGAGGGGCCGAGAGCGGAGACGGCGGGCAGAGGTGAGGGCTGCCGGGACGGCCAGAGCTGTTCGACCCGGATCGGGTGGCCGAGGTGTTCGGAGAGCACGATGGCCGCCACCGAGGGGATGGGGGCGTAGGGCTTGTAGCCGTGCCGAACCCAGGCATAAGGGGCGGTGGGATCGATACGCCGGTTGCCAAGGCCACGTCCTTGCAGCCAGGAGTTGATCGCGGCGGCGAGCTGGCGCGGGTTCATCTCGGCACGTTGCAGGATCTCGGCCAGCGCCGTGGGCGTGTGCGTCATCCGGGCCTCCCTGTCTCAGGCGAACGGTAGCCCGATGACTACGTGGTGTGAATGCCCCCGTGGTTCAGAGCGGCGAACCTTCACGACCTTCACGGGATGGCCGGGAGGTTCACGACCTTCACATCGCAAACATTGTCACTCTGCGTTGCGCTGCTGGTCCACTGGGTGACGGAAAGGCGGGGCGGCATCAGCCCGTCGACGAGACCCAGGAGGTACGGCGTGGCACCCTCGACCAGGCTCCACGACTACCGCGTGCTGGTGAAGACCCTGCGGCCGGGCTCCGCGGCCCATCGGGCCCGAGCCGTCGTCAGGCAGGTGCTCCAGGACGCGGGGTTCGACGGCGAGGAGCTCAGCGATGCCGAGAGCGCCGTCGCCGAACTGGCCGCCAACGCGGAGGAGCACGGCTGGCAGCCCTTCGAGCTACGGGTCGTCTTCGTGGACGGTGAGCCGTCCTGGTGCGAGGTCATCGACGCGGACCGGGACCTCGACGGTATCCTCGCCATCCTCGATCGGTTGAATGCCTGCAGTGAGGAACCCGATCTGGGCCTGCTCGCCGAGCGCGGCCGAGGGCTGCTGCTGGTGCACGCCCTGTCCAAGGGCCGCTGCCGGGCGTACGTGACCCGGATATGCGCCACCGGTGCCCCCGGCAAGGCCGTCGGGTTCGCGCTGCCCACCAAGACCGGCCCGCGTCCGAGCTCCCCCGTGCCGGACGACGGGCCGTCCCCGAAGGCCGGTGCCCACCTTCCCACGCAACCGTGGGCACCGGCCTTCCCCGACCACCACCTGCCCTCCTGATCCCGGGACCGGCGGTGATGACCAGGACTCACGCCGCCGGTCCCGGCTCCATGGAAGGCAGTGCGTCAAAAAAGGTCGCGTACCTGCCGAATGAACGTGAACCACTCGCCTGGCCCGGGGGTCTTGTATCCGCTGCGCTTCAAGGTCAGCTCCAAGGTCTTTCTGAGTGGGTGGGGCGACTGCATGATGGCCGCGTTCCGCTGCGCGAGTCTGAACATCTCCTGTTCCGTGGGGGTTCGGTTGCTCTTGCTGCCGTTGCACCCCGCGTGGGTGGGAGCGAGGTTCCAGATCGCGTCCAGGTCAGGTACCGTCCCTCTGCCGCCGGAGGGAAGGAGCCTCCTGAACGAGAAGGGGAACACATGGTCGACGGCGATGTCGTCGATGCCCAACGCGATGGGGTACGCGCAGATCAGGCAGAGGCCGCGTTGGAAGCCGATGACCGCGTCCGCGACGCCGGCGACCGATCGGCGGCGCTGCCGGTCGGTGATCTGCAGGGTGGTCAGGTCCACGGCGACACCCTCACGGATCAGGCTCTGACCGATCCCGGTGGCGAAGGACGTCTCCACGATGCTCCAGCGGGCTGACAACTCGCCCCGCAGGGTCGGGGCCTGCTCCGATTGGGCGATGTCGCGGAGTTCCTTGCTCAACCGGACGACCCGTTCGTGGGAGCGGCCGGTCACCTCGTAGAAGCGATGCGGTATCTCCGCTCCTTCGCCACGCAGGTTGTGGAACTTCTGCATCACCATCTCGGGCATGGACTTGATGGCCGCCGCCAGTAGTTCTTCGGTGGGACTCCCGAGTCTGAGCGACTCCGCTGCCTCTCGCTCGGCCACCGAGAGGAAATCCTTCTCTCCCCGTGCGCTCTTCTCGGGTCCTTGCGGGGCCTGGCCGAGATGTCGTACCAACTCCATCGCGTACGGCACCGCCAGGTCACGGAGCAGGATCTCCGACCGGTCTTCGGCGGCGGCCTCCAGGAGCGCGGAGCCGAGGGCGAACTTGTAGGTACGGCTGTTCGCCCCTATCAGTACGGCCATCCGCCACGAGGACCGCGCGCTCTGTTCCCAATGAGACAGATCCAGCCCCATATGACGACCGCCACCCTTGGTGTGTATTTGCCGAAATACACGCCATTTTCACCGCTCGTGCCGGGAAACGCGCACGACGGAGGAGATCGGTAGTCTCTGGGTTTTCCGAAGGAAGCCGTAGGTGCGCGAAGGAGTGCTCTGAGGTGGGGAAACTCGTGCGGGACAGGATTCCGGAGATCATTCGGGAGCACGGCAGGGAGCCGGTGGTGACCGTGCTCGGGGAGGACGACTACCGCGCGGCGCTGCTGGAGAAGCTGTTCGAGGAGGCGGCGGAGCTGCGCGAGGCACCGACGGGCGAGGTGGCGGAAGAGATCGCCGACGTGCTCGAAGTGCTGCGGGCCATCGCGAAGGTGCACGGGCACGAGTGGGCGGACATCGAGAAGGTCGCGGAGGTCAAGCGAGCTGAGCGGGGTGCCTTCCTCGAACGGCTCTACCTTGGCTGAGAGTGTCACCGAGCGGGCCTTCTGCTCTCAGGGGAGGATGAAGGTCGGCCCTATCGGGGCTCTGGCCGGAGCCGGCGGAGACCGGCATAACCAATTCCGGTAGTTCGGCCGACGGGGCGGCGAGAATGGCCGTCCTCGACGAGGAACAGCGCGTCGATGTCATAACCGGAGCCGTCCAGGCCGATTCCGATGACCGCCAAGGTCATCCGGCCTGCTCCGGCAGCGTGTCACTGATCACGATAAGCCCTGCTTGCGGGGGTGCCTTCCGGTCTGTCATCGGATGGCCAGGCGGAATCGATCGCCGAGGTCGGTGAGGCGTTCGACGGGTTCGTTGGCGAACACGATCCGCAGGTAGTGCCTTCCGCTGGGGCCCCAGCCGTCCATGGGGGTGGCTGCGACCTTCGCCCGGTCGAACAGGCGCTGGGACAGTTCGAGGGCGGTCAGCTCCAGGGGTCTGGTGTCGATGAGGAGTGACCAGCCGCCGTGCGGCCGGATGACAGGGTAGGCGGCGAGCTGGTCCAGGACCGTCTCGCAGCGCCGTTGCCATTCGGCGGTGGCGGCGGCGACATCGGCGTCGGCGTCGGGTGCGTCCAGTGCGGCGGCCACGGCTTCCTGGGCCAGGCCGACCTGGCAGACGACGTTGGTCAAGCCGACGAGGCGGATGTCGGCCATGATGGGGGCGGGGCCGACGACCCACCCGACGCGCCAGCCGATGAGCCGCAGCTCCTTGGAGGCCGAACCGACGGTGATGGTGCGCTGTACCAGGCCCTCGTGGGCTGCCGGGTGGCTGGGCGGGCGGCCGTCGAAGCGGATGCGTTCCATGGCCGCGTCGTAGATCAACCAAGCGTTGTGGCGTTCGCAGGCGTCAGCGAGGGCGGACCAGTGGTGGTCGTCCAGGACGAGGCCGGTCGGCATCGCCGGTCCCATCATCAGGACCGCCGCCGTGTTGGGGCCGACGGCGTCGGCGAGTCGTTCGGCGTCGATGGTCCAGCCGTCCGCGGTGGGCTGTGCGGGGACGAAGCGGGGGATGCCGCCGGCGAGCCGGATCCGATTGACCAGGCCGGCGTAGATGGGGTCGCACAGCACGACCTCCTGCCCGGGTTCCACGGTTGCGAGCAGCGTGTTGAGGATGCCGTTGAGCCCGCCGGCCACGCTGACGCACTCGGTGTCGGCGTCATAGTGGCGCCCTGAGATGCGCCCGACGTGCGCTGCGGCAGCCGTACGAAGGGAGCGATGCCCCTGGAACGGCAGATAGCTGTTGGCCGCGTCGTCGTCGACGGCGGCATGCGTGGCGGCGATGGCAACGGTGGGCGGACGCAGGTCGGTGTCGAGATTCTCCAGTCGCAAGAACTCCGGGTCGCCTGCGGCGTCGGCCGCGTCACCAACGGTGTCCACACCGATGCCCGGGATGTCACGCAGCCGCGTCACCGTCATGTCGCCTCCGAGTTCGACCACTTTACTGGTACAGACATATCACTATGCTGATACGCATGGATCTTACGCACGTAGTGGGGCAGAACGTGCACCGGCTGCGCACGGCGGCCGGGATGTCGCTGGCCGACCTGGCATCCGCCAGCGGCATCAGCAAGACCACGCTGCACGGCATCGAACAGGGCCAGGGCAACCCGACCCTGAGCACCCTGTGGGCCTTGGCCACCGAGCTGAAGGCATCCCTCGGCGAGTTGCTGGAAACGCCCGCCTCGGCGGTCGAGGTGGTACGCGCCGGTGACAGGCGGCCGCAGGTCGAGGGCGACGCGGTCAGCGCGCGCCTTCTCCACCGCATCAGGCTGCGCGGCACCGTGGAGGTCTACGACATCGCAATCGCGCAGAGCACCCAGCACTCCGAGGCTCACCTGCCCGGTGTCGAGGAATGCCTCGTGCTCACCCACGGACGCGTCACCGTCGGCCCCGCCGATTCCCCCACCGATCTGGCCGAAGGCGATTCGATCCGGTTCGATGCCGCTCGTTCGCACCTGTACCTAGGTCATGCCGTGCACAATCGCGCCGTCCTTCTCATGGTGCACCCGGAGAGCTGACCCGAGCATCGGCCGGCAAAAGCCACAAGAAGAGTCATCTTCACCGGCCCGCCGACGCATGATCGTTTTCCAGTCCTCGCCGTGAAAGGGCAGATACCCGCTTGGCACAGAACCGTCGAGTTGAACCCTGATGTCGATGTGCGGCATCGGCGAGAGCGTCGTTACCCGCTGAGCGGGATGGTGTAGAGGGTTCTGTCCTCGGCGAGCCATTGGTGGTCGATGAACCGGCCGCTCATGCGTCCGGCGAGGAAGAGGTAGGTCTCCAGGCAGGTTCGTTCGTGGTGTTCGGGTTCGACGACCCAGGATCCGGAGTGCGCGGCCCCGGGGGACTCGGGGCAGCCGACTTCCCGGAGGTAGGGCTCGACCATGGAGCCGGGTTCGGCGATGGTTCTCGATCGCTTCGGGAGGCTACGGCGGCTCATGAGAACGGAGGTTTCAGTCGGGTGGTGTCTCGCGTGCCCAGCGGGGTGGCTCTCGTCTGGCGGCCTCGATAGCCGCGCGGGTGGGACGGCCGACCGAATCGGGGACCCGGTCGAGCGGGACGCCGAGCGCCTCGGCCCAGAGGACGCGCCAGGAGAGCCGCCGGGCGGCTTTCCGTTCGGCGCGGTGACGGCGGCGGTCGGCCTCGCGGTGATGACGGCGGTCGGCCTCCGCTCGGGCGGCGGACTCGTCTCGCAGCCACGGCGGGGTTTTCCTGAGCAGCCTCGCGACGTGGTCGGCCGTCCAACGGCCGCCGGCCGGGCGGAGCCGCCGGATCACGTCGGCGGGTATGCCGAACAGTTCGGCCACGGACTCGTCGGACAGCCGGGAGGCCACTCGGGCGGCCTGGTCAACGGCGGCTCGCTCGGCTCGGCGCTGCCGGGAGGCTTCTTCGGCGGCACGCCGCTCCTCCGCTTGGACGGCTCGTCGCAACTCCACCTCCGCCCGTGCCCGTAGTAGCCAGGGAGGGGGTGAGGAGACCGCCTCGCGGAGGAGGGGGGCGAGCAGGTGGTCGCCGAACCGGGGCAGCTCGGCCGGGATCATCTCAACGGGCACGCCCAGCTCTCGTTCCGCGTCCTGGGGCGAGACCAGGAGGGACACGAGCCCCGCTGATCTCGGGGTGAGTTCGGCGAGCATCGCCTCCAACTCAGTACGAGGGAGGCGGGCGTCGCGCAGGATCTCGGTGAGTGGTGGGACGCGGGGGTCCGCCATGCGGTGAAGGGGGCGGAGCGGCCCCGGCCAGATCCCGGCGGCGTCCATCAGCGCAGCGGTCCACAGAAGGACCCGCACGCGGTCCGCGTCGAGGGCGGTTTTGATCGTCTCGATCTCCGCACGGGCCGCGACGGCGCGTTCGAGGTTCAGCTTGCGGGTCTGGGCGGCCTTTCTCGCGGCATCGGAACGGGAGACCGCTCGCGCGGCGGCGCGTAGCTCGGTGTCCGCGTGGACGTGGTCGGCCAGAGCGTCCACGTCGGCGGCGCGGTAGTAGCGGACGGTGAGGATCCGGCCGTACTTCCTGATCTCCTCGGTGGCCACCGGTGCCAGACCGGTAGCGGCGATGATCCGTTTGAAGCGGTCGGACGAGACACCGAGCCTGGCCGACGCCTCGGTGACGGTGCAGCGGCGCTCCGCGGCGAGTAGTTGCCGGAAGTGCTCGATGTCGGCTTCGGCCGCCCTGACGGAGACGGGGTCGAAAGTCCGGTCGGGAAGGCGCCGGAGCAGGCCTGTCGTGGCCGCGAGTTCGATCTCCCAGACGCTGAGCCCGAGCGTCTGCCGGACCGTGTTCCTGCCCAGGCCCTGTGCCATGGCTCCACCTCCCGTGTCGGACGTCAGTGTGCCGGGCCGCTACGACATTTCAGTGAGTCGTCATCCGAAAGCGAAGAGTGATTGAGGGGGTGGTGATTGTCGCGGACGTCGTCATCCCGTAGATCGTCACTATCGGTGACGGCGGTTTCGAACTTGGGGCGGGTCGTCGCCCTCGGTTTCACCGACGAGCGTCACAGGGACGGTGGGCTCACGTAGCTGTGCGGCACGACGGCCCGGCACAGTTCGGCTCCGGGCCGGGATTGCACGGCCGGGTCGGGTCTTCAGTCCCCCGCTCAGTGAGCGGCGATCGCGTCGAAGCGGGGTGCGTCAGCGGCGTGTCCCCAGCGGCGGCACTCCCAGGCCAGGCGCCGGGCGCGAAGCCGTAGCGCGACGGGGGTGCGGTCGGCGGGACGTGGGTGGCCCGCCGATCGGATTCCGTTTCCAAGGGGGGCGTCGGCGCGCAGGACCTCCTCGGCGGCCGAGGGGGAGTCGGTCAGCACCCGCAGGAGGGCGCGGCGTACGTAGCCGAAGTCGTCGTTGGGGCAGCGGGCGATGTGCTCCTCGGTCGCCGCGTGCGCGTCGTCCAGCCGATTCTGCGTCAGCAGCAGCTCGACACGCAGGCGGTGCAGCCACGCCCTGTCGTACCACCAGCCGTTTCGCGGGATCGCGTGCTCCACGGTGGTCAGGGCGTCGGTGATCCTGCCTTCCTCGCGCAGGAGCACGGCCCGCGCGAGCGCGAGGCGCGCCGCTTCGTGGTCGCCCTCGGCGCCGACCGCGTGGGCCTGGGCGAGGAGGTCGCGGGCGTCGTCGGTGCGGCGTTCGTAGAGGGCGAGGTAGGCGCGGCGGACCAGTCGCGGGACCTGCACCTCCGGCCTCTCGTCGCCGCCGACGAGCGGTGGCGGGAGGAGGCCGAGCAACCGCCGGTCGATGTTCCAGCCGGTCTCGTCGCGTACGGTGGCCTCGATCCGCTCGCTCAGCACCTCGCGCAGCGAAGCCTCCAGCCAGTCGTGGTACCACGCGCCGAACGACTCGGCCTGCGGGGCGAGTGCCTCGCCGACGCATGTCCAGTCGCCCCAGACCTGGCCCGCCGCGGGGCCGTTGACGACGAGGTGGGAGCGGTAGCCGCAGCCGTGCTCGGAGACCGGCAGCAGTCCCTCGAAGGCGGCTTTCATGGCCTCGTCGTAGCCTTCGTCGTCCGTGGGCGGCTCCCACTCCTCGGTGAAGGGGAACGGGCCGAACCGCGTCCAGGAGGCGTCCGGCTGCACCCCGTGGACCCCGTAGTACGGGCCGGCGCCGCCGTTGCCGAGCCGGGTCAGGAACGTGCGGTAGTCGGCGGGGAAGCGGACCCCGATCCGCGTCTCGACGTCCTCCAGTGTGGCCTCGTCGAGCGGTGGCTGGAACCGGTAGCGGTGCTCGCGGGCGCCGAAGAGGTCGAGGTCCGTGTCGTACTCGCGGAGCGCGTCGATGCCGCGCCGGATGACGTCCAGATCCACAGCGGCACCCTATCCGGCCCTCCTCCGGCGGAGGTTGCCGCCGCCGGTACGAACGGCGGCGATGGCCTTTTCTATGCGTCCCAACAGGGCTTCGCTCTCGCTCTCCGGGAGCAGCGCTGATAGTCCATGACGAGCAGGGCGGTGCGTGCGGGGTCGAGCGCGGGGATGGTGCTCATGCGAGTGTCCGCCTTTTCTGGGGAGTCTGGGCGGCGTCGTTGAGTTGGGGTGTGCGGTCGTTTCTGGGCAGCAGGAGCGAGGTCGTCAGGAGGAGGAGTCCGGCGATCGCGATCGCGGTGCGGGGGCCGGTGAAGCCGGCCAGCAGGCCCCACGCGCCGGTCATGGTCGCGATGGTGGCCTTACTCGTGATCGACCAGGCGGCCAGGGTGCGGGCGACCCGGTCCGGCGGGAGTTGCTGGAGCCGGTAGGTGGCGAAGACCGGGTTGAACACGCCCATGCAGGTGATCAGTCCGAGTTCGACGGTGACGACGAGGATGAGCCCGGTGGGGCCGGGGTGGACGAAGGCCAGTCCCAGTGGCCAGCACGCGCGCAGCGTCCCGGCGGTGAGCATGACCCTGTGGTGTCCGAACCTGGCGAGGAGCGGGCGGGCCAGTCGCGAGCCGATGAGGCCGCCGACGCAGGGGAGGCCGAAGGCGAGGCCGTACTGCCAGGGGGTGAAGGCGAGGTCGCCGAGCATGAGGACGGCGAGCAGCGGTGAGGCCGCCATGATCAGGCCGTTGACCAGGACGGTGTTGAAGAACAACGGGCGCAGCGCCGGGTCGGCGAGGATGTGGCGCCAGCCCTCCAGCAGGTCGCCGGCTCCGGGGCGGGAGGAGGCGGCGGTTCGCGCGGGGCGTGGCTCCTGCCCGCCGATGGCGCGGATCCCGGCGGCCGACAGCAGGAAGCTGACCGCGTTGGCCGCGACGCTCGTCACCGGGCCCACCAGCCCGATCGCGGCGGTACCGAGCGGTGGCCCGAGCGCGGTGGCGGTCCAGGTCGTCGCCTCCAGTCGCCCGTTCGCGACGAGCAGGTCCTCGGGGCGGACGAGCGCCTTCAGACACGCTCCGCTCGCGGCGGTGAAGGCGATGTCGGCGGCACCGACGACGACGGCCACGACCAGGAGTTGGGCGAGGCTCAGCCGGTCGAGCAGGTAGGCGGCGGGAACGCTCATCAGCGCCGCGCACCGGATCAGGTCCATCGCGATCATCACCGGCCGTTTGCGCCGGAACTCCACCCACGGCCCGAGCGGCACCGCGACCACCGCCCCGACCGCGAGTCCCGTCGCGGCCAGTGCCGACACCTCGGTAGGCCCCGCGTCCAGGGCGAGAATCGCGATCAGGGCGAACGCGTCGAACGCGAGCCATGTACCGAACGTGCTCGCCGCGTACGCGGCCCAGAACCATCCGAACCGCCGACCGGGCGACCTTCCCACCGCGCGCCTCGCCATCTTTTGAGAGCAACCATCTGTTGACTCGTGGGATCAAAGCGGGGAGCAATAGGGCAGGTCAAACAACCGTCTGGCCGGAACCGCACAACAGCCGGTTGTTGGATATGGTCAGCCGGGTGTTGGATTTCGATGCCGTGCGCACGTTCGTCGCCGTCGTGGACACCGGCCGGTTCCAGGACGCCGCCGCGGATCTGTCGATCACCCAGCAGGCCGTCTCCAAGCGCGTCGCCGGGCTGGAGAAGGACCTCGCGGTGCGGCTGTTCACCCGCACCGCGCGCGGCGCCAGGCTCACCATCGACGGGCAGGCGTTCCTGCCCCACGCCCGGGAGCTGCTGCGCGTCACCGAGCGCGCGGTCGCCTCCGTACGCCCCGGCAGCCGTCCGCTGCGCGTCGACGTGATCGCCTCGCGCGTCGCGGCTTCAGGCCTGATGCGGGCCTTCCACCGCGCGCATCCCGAGATCGAGCTCGACGTGGTGATGCTGTCCGATGTCGAGGCGGCCGTCGCCGCCCTCGCCTCCGGGGCGATCGACGCGTCCTTCCGCGCCGTCGCCATGCCCGGCCGGCCTCTCCCCGCGGGCATCGAGTCCGTCCGGGTGCTCGACGAGCCGCTCCAGCTCCTCACCGGGCCCGCCCACGCGCTGGCCGACGCCCGGTCGGTGACCGTCGCCCAGCTCGCCGGGCACCGGATCTGGATGCCCGGCATCGTCCCCGGGACCGAGTGGGCCGCCTACTACGACGACCTCGTCGCCGAGTTCGGCCTCACCATCGAGGCGACCGGCCCCAACTTCGGCTCCGACGCGCTCCTCGACACCATCGCCGACACCCCGGCCCTGGCCACCTTCATGGGCGAACACACCCGCCTGGTCTGGCCCACCGGCCACGGCCTGCGCCGTATCCCGGTGACCGACCCGACGCCCGTCTACCCGCACTCCCTCCTGTGGCACCACATCAACCCCCACCCGGCACTGGCCGCCCTCCGCGCCCACTTCGCCGCCACCACAGCCGGCCACGACACCGCCGAGACATGGACACCCGCCTGGGTGATTTCACGCTGAGACACAGCCACGTCTGTACCCATCGAGGCCGGCCACCCTCATCCCAGGCATGGAGATCATCCTCCTGCTCTCCGCCACGATTCGCCACGACGACCCGACACGCCCGCCCCGTACGGGCGCCACCCGGCGGGCTATACCGCGCGCGCTGCGCGGCGCATCTCAGACGGAGGGAAAACGGGTGGCCGGGGAAAGCGGCCCGCTTCTACGCTCGGTGGTCATGACCTTCGAGTGGGCTCCGCTGACCAAAGACGACCTTGAGGCGTGGGCGGAGTTGCTGGCGGCGATCGACGAGGTCGATCAGGTCGGGGGGAGGGTCGACGCGGACGACCTCGCCGAGGAGCTCGCCAACCCGCTGCTCGATCCGGTCGAGGGCACGCTGGCGGCGTGGGAGTCCGGCCGGCTGGTCGCGTACGGGATGACCATGAGCCGGGCCACGGCTCAACCGGTGCATCTGATGAGCCTGTGGGGCGGGGTGCGTCCGGAGTACCGGCGCCGGGGGCTGGGCAGGCACCTGCTGGAGTGGGCGATCGGCAACACGCCGGTGCTGCACGAGCGCCGATTTCCCGGGCAGCCGCTCGAACTCCATGTCGAGGTGGACAGCCGCAACGAGGGACTGCGGGCGTTGGTCGTCGGGGCCGGGATGAAGCCGGCCCGATGGTTCTACGGGATGAGCCTCGACCTGGGGGCCGAGCTGCCGGAGGTCTCGCCGCCGGACGGGCTCCGGATCGTCACCTACCGGGATGATCTGGAGGACGCGGTCCTCCAGGTGCGTAACCGCTCGTTCGTCGACCACTGGGGGAGCGTCCAGCACACGCCGGAGTCCTGGCGGAACAGCATCGTCGGGGTGAAGGTGTTCCGACCGGAGAGCTCCTTCGTCGCGCTGGACGCGGCGGGGGAGAGCGTGGGTGTGCTGCTCACCCATTATTTCGAGGCCGACACCGAGGCGACCGGGGTCCGCGAGGCATGGATTCAGATCATCGGCACCCTGCGTGAGTGGCGGGGCCGGGGGGTGGCGAGCGCGCTGCTCGCGCACGCGCTGCGCGAGTTCCGCGAGCAGGGGTACGACAAGGCCGGGCTGGGGGTGGACGCCGACAATCCGACCGGGGCCTTCGGCATCTACACCCGCGCCGGGTTCGGGATCGAACGTCGTTCGATCGAGTACACGCTTCCGCTGGGTCCGGCGGTGACGTGATCCGCATGCGGGCCTTTGCCGGTGTCCGCGTTTCCCGCCGCGGCCGCTGGGGCGGCCCCGTGAGCCGGGTGCGGGGCCTGGCACGTCCCGGCCGTCCTTTTCCGCCGGAACGGTGTGCGAGTCGGCGGTACATCTGTGACCGGCGGACGAGGCCGCCTAGCCTGGAGGTGTGCGTACCGATCCGGTGACGTTGTTCCTCTGTGGGGACGTCATGCTCGGCCGCGGCGTCGATCAGATCCTTCCTCATCCGGGTGACCCGACGCTGCGGGAGGAGCATGTCCAGGACGCCATGACCTACGTTGATCTCGCGGAGGCGGCGAACGGCCGGATTCCCCGGCCGGTCGGCTTCTCCTGGCCGTGGGGGGATGCCCTGCGGGTGCTGGCGGAGGCCGCGCCGGAGGTCCGGGTGGTGAACCTGGAGACGAGCGTCACCCGGAGCGACGACTTCGCGGCGGGGAAGGCCGTGAACTACCGGATGAGTCCGGCCAACCTTCCCTGCCTGGCGGTCGCCCGGCCCGATGCCTGCGTGCTGGCGAACAATCACGTCATGGACTTCGGCCGACGGGGGCTGGAGGAGACGCTCGACGTCCTCGCCAGGGCGGGGCTGCGGTCGGTGGGGGCCGGCCGGGAGGTGGGCGAGGCGAGGCGACCGGCGGTCGTTCCCGTGGCGGGGGGAGGGCGGGTCCTGGTCTTCGCCTGCGGGACGGAGTCCAGCGGTGTCCCGCCGGAATGGGCGGCGGCGCCGGACCGGGCCGGGGTCGATTTCGTGCCCGAGCTGTCGGAGGCCGCCGCGGCCGAGCTGGCCGACCGGGTACGGCGGGCCAGGCGTCCCGGTGACGTCGCGGTGGTCTCCATCCACTGGGGTTCCAACTGGGGCTACCACGTCCCTCGGAAGCAGACGCGCTTCGCGCACCGGCTGGTCGACGGCGGGATCGACGTGGTGCACGGGCACTCTTCGCACCATCCCCGGCCCGTCGAGGTCTACCGGGATCGGCTCATCCTGTACGGCTGCGGTGACCTCGTCGACGACTACGAGGGCATCCCCGGCTACGAGGAGTACCGGGACGATCTGCGGCTGCTGTACTTCGCGTCGGTGGAGCCCGGTTCGGGCCACCTGACCGGTCTGCGGATGGTGCCCCTGCGGGCCCGCCGGATGCGGCTCCAGCACGCCTCGGAGGAGGACTCCGAATGGCTGCGGGGGGTTCTCGACCGGATCAGCCGGAACTTCGGGTCACGCGTCGACCTCGAACCGGACGGCACGCTCGTGCTGCGGTGAACGTGAGCGAGACTTCGGGAGTGCCCCGGGTGCCCCGGGTACCTGGGGTGCCTGGGGTGCCTGGGGTGGTGCCTGGGGTGACCGTGGACGGTGTCCGGTCGTGCGGTCGTGCGGTCGGGACGGTCTCTGAGAACACGGAGGCGGGACGCCCCTGTGGGGACATCCCGCCGTTCACACGTGTCGGTTGTGGGGTCGGGGCGGCTTGGCCGCCCCGTTCGGCCCGTTGGTGGGGCCGCCCCGCCGGTCGAGTGGGTCAGTTGTGGTTGTGCTCGTACATGCCCCTCTCGGGGATGGTGCTGGAGACCACGGCCTCGTAGGTCTTGCCGCGGGGGTTGGGGCGGGGGTCGACGAGGCCGGCGCACTGGCCGCTGCCGGTGATCTGGTTGGCCACCCCGGCGTTGGACGGCGCGGGCGTGTTGCCGGTGCAGGCCAGCGCGCCGCGGACGCTGCTGCCCGCCATCACGAGCGCGTCGGCGGTGGTGTTGCCGTTCAGCACCGCCGCGCCCCTGAGCTCGGCGCCGGCGATGATCAGCCGGTTGGTGGTGCCGGAGATGGAGACCGCGCCGTTGACCTGTGCCTTGAGCAGGTGCACCTCGGCGGCGCCGGTCGCGGTGAGCGCTCCGTTGATCGTGCCGCCGGTCACCACCAGGGACGCGCCCGCCGAGACGGTCACCCCGCCGTTGATCCGGGCGTCGTTCAGGCAGGTGACGCCGGAGCGGACGGGGAGCGTGCCGTTCCTGGTGCCGGTGACCGTGGTGGTGCAGGCGGGCGGCGGCGCGAGGGTGGTGACCGTGAAGTTCTCGGCCGTACCGTAGTTGCCGCTGGGGTCGATCGAGCGGTACTCGACGGTGTGCCTGCCCCGGGGCAGCTTGCCGAAGGTGAGGCTGTCGATGACGGTGCCGCTCTCGCTGAACGTCCACGGCAGGTCGGCGGAGGTCGGCCAGCCGAAGTAGTTGAACCAGCCGTCGCCGTCCACCCGGGACTCGCTGACGACGTACCCGTCCTGGTCGTCGTCGCCGGTGAGCCTCATGGTGAAGGGGCCGTTGTAGACGTAGGTGTCACCGGAGGAGACCAGGGGCTCGGAGAGCCGGTAGCCGGTGGTGGGCGGCGTGTTGTCGACGGTCCAGGTTCGGCTGTCGCCGCCGGAGGTGGCGGTGAGGGTGTGGTTGCCGGGGGTGAGCGTGAGCTCTCCCAGGTCCAGGTCCCCGTCGTTGTCGTCGAGCCGCCTGCCGTCCAGCGTCCAGGTGACGGTCGGGACGTTGTCGTCGGGGTGGGTGGTCTCGACGTAGACGACCTCGTCGTGACCGACCGCCTGGTTGGTGGGCGTGGAGGAGAGCAGGCCGGGGCCGACGTCGGCGGGGACGGTGGTCACGGTGGTGTCCACCGTCCAGGTGCGGGTGGCGGTGAGGGCACCGGAGCGGATGGCCGGGTCTCGTACGAAGTCGGTCGGGTCGGTGACGGTCGCCTTGACCGTGTGGGTGCCGGCCGGCAGGTTCAGCGTGCGGAGGTCGAGGGTGGTGCGATCGCCCGCCAGGTCGGTGCCGTTGACGCTCCAGACGGTGGTCAGCGAGTGGCTGTTGGGGTGCAGCGGCTCCACCCAGAGCACCCGGTCGGCGCCGACCGGCGACGTGGCCGGCGTGCCGTCCTGGATGAGGCCGGTCTTGGCGGAGATCCTCTGGGTCATGATCTCGCGGCTGACCTGGTCGTAGTAGTAGCCGAGCGTTCTCATGATGGAGTGCTCGCTGGGCCGCCAGACCCCTGTGCCGAAGTACAGGCCGCCCTCGTGGCGGCCGATGGTGCCGCCGGCCTCGCTGGGTTCGCCCAGCCAGCGCCACCACTTCCTGCGCTGGTCGGCGATCTGCTGCTCGGTGAGCAGGGTGTGGTGCGCGGAGCTGGGTTCGGCTCCGGTGTAGGCGCCGCCCTCCACGCCGCGTGTGTAGTAGGTGTACTCGTCCTGCAGGCCGCCCAGCGAGTGGCCGATCTCGTGCGGCGCGATGAGGGCCGACATCGAGTTGTGGCCGGAGGAGGTGGCGTAGGCGCCGCCCGCCCCGCCGTAGGTGCCGCTGTTGCCCAGGGCCAGGATCTGCCGGTTGGCGCTGCTGGTCCCGGCCACCAGGTTGGCGTAGGTGTTGGCGGCCGAGTTGCTCATGGTGATCAGCCGCTGGACGCTGGAGGGGTTGCAGCCGCCCCAGAAGGCCATGCTCAGCGGGGTGTTCTTCCTCCCCGCGGACAGGTCGGGGTCGCAGCCGATGCCGGACTCGCCGGAGACGATGTCCACCCGGTAGACGTTGAAGTAGTTGCGGTAGGACTTGTACGGCTCGATGGACCACATCACGTTGAGCTGCTGGTCGGTGTCGGCGGCGAACGTGGACTGCTCGCCCGCGGTGTAGCCGTCACCCATGATGATCAGGTTGAACCGTTTGGCCGGGGCTCCGGTGACCTGGAGCGGCACCACGGTGGCACTGCCGACGGCGCCGTCGGAGGTGGCGCCGGCGGGTACGGCGGGCACGGTGAGCAGGGCGGCGGTCATCGAGACGGCCGCGAGGGCGGTGAGTGGCCTGGTGATACGCATGGGGGGTCAGCGCTTTCCGCGGGTGGGGAGCATGTCGTCGTGGGGGAGGGACTCCGACGCGCGACCGACGAAGAACCGGTGGCCGGTCGGCCGGGTCTCCGAGACCACGGTCAGCCCGGGGATGGCCGTGAGCTTGCCGAGGAGCTCGTCCTCGACCGCGGCGGTGGAGGACGCGGGGGTGGGGTCCGCCGCCGCGGGGGCGACGCCGACCATGCCGATCGATCCGGAGGTGAGGATCGCCGGCATGAGGGCACGAGGTACTTGCACGGATATATCTCCTTCTGACACACAAAGTGTCGAAGGAGGCTATCGATCATGTTTTGTCGGCGATAGTCCTAATTTTCGTAATTCTGGTGTTGTGGAAGGGGTGATGCCCCCGAAGCGGTGGCGCCGATCCCCTGAACACGGTGCTCCACAGCGGAGGCGCGGCTCTCCGGCCCCGGTCGCGTGTCGCGACCCCGTCGGGGACGCGCGGCCGGTCATGACCTCCGGCGACCGGCCGTCACCGGTGGCGGCGGCGGAGACGTCAGCGTCGGCGTTTCCCGCCGCGGCCGTTGGCACGGCCCCGTGAGCCGGGCGCCGGGCTGGGCACGAGCCGCAGCCGGGCGCTCCTGGCCAGCATCGGTTCGTACACCAGCACGCGCAACTCCTCCAGCGCCTCCCGCGCGGGATGCCCGGAATCCAGCACCTCCGCGACGAACTCCGGCGCGTCCCTGCCCGCCGACTCGCGGAGCTGCTCCACGATGGCCTCGGGACCGCCCAGCTCCAGCAGGATGATCATCCCCTCGGCGAGGAGCAGCGAGTGCTCGCGGGCGGTGAGATCCTCGGGGCCCAGCTCTCCCTCCTCCAGAAGGGCGGTGAGGACGAGGGATCCCAGCGCCGGGTCGTGCCGGAGTCTCGCCCGCATCGACCGGCCGTCGGGGAGCGACTCGGTCAGGGCGGAGAGCATGGCGGAGGCGCGGGTGCGGAAGGGACAGGCGCGGATGGCGTCCAGGAGCGGCTCGATGTCACCTCCGTGCGCCGCGAGCCAGCCTTCGAGCTCGGCGACCGCCGTCTCCTGGGTGTAGTGCTGGGCGATCACTCCCAGCAGCTCGCCCGCCTCGGCGTCCGCCAGCTCCCCGATCAGCGGGGCGTCCCGCCCGTCGGCGAGCAGCCGCTCACGGACGGCTCGGGTGCCCAGGGGCGTTAGCGATACCAGCGGGCCGGGCTCCGCGAGGCGCGTCAGGAGCCGGGCGCACGCCTCGGGCGGCAACGGCAGGTCGTCCTGGGTGAGCTCGCCGATCCCCTCGACGAAGCCGGGACGCAGGTCGCTGGAGTACAGCTCGTCGGGCACGCCGTGGCTCGCCTCGACGGCACCGAGGCGGGAGAGGACGTCGAACACCACCAGGAGATCCTCGTCGACCCGTCGGCGCCAGACGTCCTGGCGGGAGCCGTTCTCCGCGAAGTCGAGCAGGAAGTATTCCTGGCAGGCGAGCCACACGGTCTCCTGCAGCCGGGCGACGGGGATCGGGGCCGGCAGGCTGTACATCGTGTTCAGCACGTCGGGCAGCAGCTCGTCGAACGCCGTGACGAGCATCGAGAAGCCGACCCTCCCGGAGGCGGGCGCGCAGATCGCGGCGCCCAGCTCGAAGACCGCCTCGAACGCGCGCCGCCACAGCGCCTCCGGGTCGTGCAGCAGCGGGGCGGCCTTGGCCACCGGGACCAGGCGTCCTTTGAGCACCCGCACCAGGCCCGCCTTCTTCGCCCAGGCCAGCAGGAGGTCCAACCGGGGCGTCTCCGTGGAGCCGCGCGCCCACTGATCCCGTTCCCCGGTGCCGGGCAGGTGCGCCGGATCCCCCTCCCCGGTGTCCGTCGGCCGCGCCGGATCCCGTTCCCCGGTGCCCGGCAGCGCCTCCGGATTGCGCTTCTGCGCGTTCGGCGGCTCCGTCGCTTCGCGGGTGCCGGACGTGCGTGCCCGCTGATCCGGCTCCCCGATGTCCAGCAGCTCCGCCAGCTCGCGGGCGTCGGCCGCCCGCAGGTCTCCGGCCTTGGTGAGAGGACGCCCGTCCTTCCCCACCCAGCCGGTCAGGGCGGTCAGCTGCCGTACGATCTCGCTCCTCGCGGCGTCGGCGGCGAGCTCGGCGGCGGTGGGGAGGGCGATGGGACACTGGGAGAAGGCCCGGTCGTCGTCGGGTCCCGCGCCGCCGAACTCGGCCTGGAGAAGCGCTTCGACCACGTCGGCGTCGAACTGTATCCGGCCGCTGCTGACGTCGTGCTGGAAGCGGGCCATGTCCTCTTCGTCGTCGAGGACGAAGCCGTTGTCGAGGGCGGTCTGCGCCCAGAGTCTCCCGATACCCTGCCGGGCCGGGTCGGCGAGCGCCGCGGGAAACTCCGCCTCCGCCTCGGCCACGGCCGCCTCCAGCTCGGCGAGGGAGGCGCCCCGGGGGTCGCGCAGGCCGGACGCGGTGAGGTAGCGCAGGAGCGTGAGCAGGTTCTCCGGCGCGGAGGCGAGGGTCTCGCGCTCGGCCGCGAGGTGCCGGGGGATCCATTCCAGGAGGAAACGCCGCACCTGTCGCGTGTCCCAGTAGGCGAGCCGCCCGTCACGGCTGCGGTGGCGCGCGTCCAGGACCGCGGCGAGCATCGCCTCGTCGGCCCGCGTGCCGCGCTCGTCCGCCCAGGCGAGACAGCGACGGACCAGCAGGTCCTTCGCCGACTCGAACTCCTCGGCCTCCTCCGGATCGAAATGCGTCCGCACCGTGAACCCCCTACTCCCGTTGCCGTCGGCCTCCCGGTCGTGAAAGGACCGGGCTCGCGGCTTCGCGCCGTCGATCGTGCCATTATCGCCGACAGATCGTGATCTCGATGGTACGGAGAGTAAAGGTGCGGGTCGGTGGGCGTGCGCGGCGTCGTGGAAACGCAGGAGCCGTGTCGTGCCGGGGCGTGGCACAGTTGGCCCCATGCGTGTGGGCATCCTGGGTCCGCTGGAGGTGACGGCGGCCGGTGAGAGCGTCGAGATCGGGGGTGTCCGGCTCCGCGTGCTGCTGATCCGGCTGGCACTGGGAGCGGGGCGGGTCGTCACCGCCGACGAGCTGTCGGACGCGCTCTGGCCCCAGGAGCAGCCCGCCGACCGCGCGAACGCGGTACGGTCGCTCGTCGCCAGGCTGCGCCGCAGCCTGCCGGACGCCTCGGTGCTGCTGTCGGATCGCGGCGGTTACCGGCTCGACCTGCCGCCCGAGGCCGTCGACGCGCACCGGTTCGAGCGGCTGGCGCGGGCGGGGAGGCGCGCGCTGAACGGCGGGGACGCGCAGGCCGCCGGATCCCTGCTCGGTGAGGCGCTCGGGCTCTGGCGAGGTCCCGCGCTGGCGGACGCGGCCGGAGCCTCCTTCGCCACGGCGTACGCGGCCGGTCTGGAGGAGGCGCGGCTGGCCGCGATCGAGGACCGGGCGGAGGCGGACCTGGCGGCCGGGCGGCACGCTCACCTGGTGGCCGAACTCTCCGAGGCGGCGACCCGTCATCCGCTGAGAGAGCGGCTGCAGGGACTGCTGCTGCGGGCGCTGCACGCCCAGGGGCGTCAGGCCGAGGCGCTGGCCGGTTACGAGAGGATCAGGCTCCGTCTGGCGGAGGAACTGGGGGCCGACCCGGGGCCCGAGCTGCGGGAGATTCACCTCGCGCTGCTCCAGGAGGGCGAGGCGGAGCCCGCCCGCCGGCAGAAGGGCAACCTGCGGACCGCGCTGACCAGCTTCGTCGGGCGTACGGCCGAGGTGCGGCGGGTCGGCGCGTCGCTGGCGGAGGGGCGGCTGGTCACGCTGGTCGGTCCCGGCGGGGCGGGCAAGACCCGGCTCGCGACCACCGTCGCCGGAGGGCTCGCCGAGCGGTGGCCCGGTGGTGCCTGGCTGGTGGAACTCGCGGCGGTGACCGACACGGCCGACGTGCCCCAGGCGGTGTTCGGCGCGCTCGGCACCCGGGTGCTCGATCCCCAGGGGGTGCCCAGGGATACGACGAGCCGCCTGGTCGAGGCGCTCTCGCGCGCCGAGACCCTGATCGTGCTGGACAACTGCGAGCACCTGGTCGAGGCCGTGGCCCACCTGGCGGAAGACCTGCTGGGGCGCTGCCCCGGGCTACGGGTCCTCGCCACCAGCAGGGAACCCCTCGGGATACTCGGCGAGGTGCTGTGCCCGGTCACCCCGCTCGGGCTGCCCGAGCCGGACGCCTCGGTGCGGCAGGCGGTGACCAGCCCGGCGGTGCGGCTGCTCGCCGAGCGGGCCGCCGCTGTACGGCCCGGCTTCGCGGTCACCGAGGAGAACGTCGCGGCCGTGGTGGAGATCTGCCGGCGGCTGGACGGGTTGCCTCTCGCGATCGAGCTGGCCGCGGCGCGGATGCGTTCCCTGACCGCGCCGCAGGTGGCCGAGCGTCTCGGCGACAGGTTCCGGCTGCTGACCGGTGGCAGCCGTACCGCGCTGCCCCGCCATCGGACGTTGCGCGCGGTCGTCGACTGGAGCTGGGACCTGCTCGGTGACGAACGCCGGTTCGCCGAGCGGCTCGCGGTGTTTCCCGGCGGGATCTCGGTGGAGGCGGCCGAGCGGGTGTGCGCGGAGCCGGGTACGGCCCTGGACCTGCTCGGCGTGCTGGTGGACAGGTCGCTGCTGCAGGTGGTCGAGGCGCCGCAGCCGCGCTACCGCATGCTGGAGACGATCCGGGAGTACGGGCTGGAGCGGCTCGCGGAGAACGGGGAGGTCGCCCGGGTGCGGGCCGCGCACGCGGCGTACTTCCTGGACCTCGCCGAGACGGCCGAGCCCTTTCTGCGCGAGGAGCGGCAGCTGGTCTGGCTCGTCGTGCTGGAGACCGAGCACGACAACCTGCTCGCCGCCCTGCACTTCGCCGCCGACGCGGGCGACGCGGACACGGCGGTACGGCTGGCCGCCGCGCTGAGCACCTTCTGGATGATGCGCGAGAACCACGCGGAGGCCGTGGTCCGGCTCCGTCTCGCCCTCGACGTTCCCGGTGAGGTCTCCTCGGAGCGCCGGTCGGTCGCGACCGCCTTCCACCTGATCAACAGGATGCTCGCCGGTGAGCACGAGGGCGTGGAGGACGTCGTCGAGCGGTTCGGGGCGCTGGCCGAGGTCGTTGCTCCCGACACCGGGGATCCGTTCCTCGCCCTGATCGAACCCATCTTCGCGATCTTCACCGACGACGTCGTCCGGGGCGTGGCCGCGATCGAGCGACGGATGTCGCACCCCCACCCGTGGACCCGCGCGATGCTCTTCATGATCAGGTCGGCGCTCCTGGAGAACGAGGGGGACCAGGTGGGAAGGCGCCGCGACCTGCTCGCCGCCGCCGCCGGGTTCCGCGACCTGGGGGACCGCTGGGGGCTCGCCCAGGTGCTGAGCTCGCTGGCGGAGGCACACCTGGTCTTCGGTGACTTCGACGAGGCCGTCGAGACGATGGAGGAGGCGATCCGGTTGCTGGGGGAGCTCAACCCCGACGACCACGCCGTGCACCAGCGGATCACGCTCGCCGGCGCGCGGGCGCAGCAGGGCGACGTGGACCGGGCGCGTGCCGAACTTCTGGCGATGACGCGGCCAGGGGAGCGGCGGTGGTCACAGCGGAACATCGCGTTCGCCCATCTCGCGCTGGGTGACCTCGACCGTCGTGCGGGCGACCTGGTCGGGGCGGAGCGGCACTACGAGGCGGCGGTGACCGGCATCGAGGGCATCGGGTTCGTCGCCCCGCAGTTCCACGCGTTGGTCCTGCGGGCGATGGCGCATCTGGCGGTGGACCGCGGTGACCTCGTGGCCGCGGAACGGTGGGTCACCGAGGCGACCGACTGGGCGGTCGAGGGGAAGGACATGCCGGTCCTGGCCCACGTCGGCGTCGCCGCGGCGGCCCTGCGCGCCCGCGAGGGCGACCTGGCGGGGGCCGCGGAGACCCTCGGCGTCGCCGAGCGGCTCCGCGGCGCCCCCGACCGGTTCAACCTGGAGATCGCCGGGCTGGTCCGGCGGCTCAGGGACGAGCTGGGCGACGCCGCCTACGACGCCGCCCACGCGCGGGGCATGGCGCTCGACCGGACCGCCGCGCTCGATCAGGTACGGCGGCGGTAGGCGCGGACCGCGAGCGGCGCGAACACCGCGAGGAAGAGCACCGAGGACAGCAGCGTCCACATCACCGGGCCCGTCGCCGGCCCGCCCAGCATCAGGGCGCGCGAGGCGTCCATCGCGTGCGCGACCGGGTTGATCCCCACCCAGGTCTGCAGCCAGCCGGGCAGGGTCTCCTTCGGTGTGATCATGCTGGTGCCGAAGGTGAGCGGGAACAGCACCAGGAAGGCCGTCCCCTGCACCCCGCCCGGACTGCGCATGAGCATCCCGATCAGGACGAACGCCCAGCTCAGGCTGAACGCGAAGAAGACGGTGAGCAGGCATGCGGCGAGCGCGGAGAGCGGGTCGGTCTGGATACGGAACCCCAGCAGGAGGCCGCAGGCGAGCAGGGAGACGACGGCCACCAGATAGCGCGCCAGGTCGCCGAGCACCGAGCCGATCAGCGGTGCGGACCGGCCGATCGGCAGGCTGCGGAACCGGTCGAAGACCCCCTTGTCGATGTCGGTGTTGAGGTTCACCCCGGTGGCCATCCCGGCGAACATCACCGTCTGCACCAGGATGGCGGGAAGCAGGAACTGCAGGTAGTCCTGGGTGGAGCCGGCCACCGCCCCGCCGAGCAGATAGACGTAGATCAGCACGAAGACGATCGGCTGCAGCGTCACGTCGAGCAGTTGCTCGGGGGTGCGCAGCGTCTTGGTCAGGCTCCTCCTGCCGAGCGCGAGGCTGTGCCGTACCAGCCCGAAGGGCCGCTTCCTGAGTGGCGCCGGCGCCTGCGCGCGTTCCACGGTGAGGGTCATGCCGCGTTCTCCTCTTCCTCGGCGTGACGTCCGGTGAGCGTGAAGAAGACCTCGTCCAGGCTGGGCAGCCGGAGGCTGAGCTCGGTGACCGAGATCCGCTCCTGGTCGAGCCGCCGTACGACCTCGGTGAACGCGGTGTCGCTCTCGACCGGAACGGTGATCACGCCTCGGCCCGGTGATTCCGGGGTGCGGCCGACCACAGCGCCGACGAGCGCGGCGGCGTCCGCCAGCCGGGCCGGGTCCGCGGGCCGGACGAGGATCGTCTGCCCGCCCACGACGTGCTTGAGTTCGGCCGGGGTGCCGTTCGCGATGACCCGTCCGTGGTCGATGACCGAGATGTTGTCGGCGAGGGCGTCGGCCTCCTCCAGATACTGCGTGGTGAGCAGCACGGTGACCCCGTCGGCGGCCAGCGAGCGGATGACGCTCCACATGTCGTCACGTTTGGCCGGATCCAGACCGGTCGTCGGCTCGTCCAGATAGACGACGGAGGGGCGGCCGACGAGACCGGCGGCGAGGTCGAGGCGGCGACGCATGCCGCCCGAGTACGTCTTGGCCGCCCGCCCCGCCGCCTCGGCGAGCCCGAACTCCTTCAGCAGTTCCGCGGCCCTCGCCTTGGCCTCCCCGCGGCGCAGGTCGAGCAGTTCCCCGATGAGCACGAGGTTCTCCGTGCCGGTGAGGTCGTCGTCGACCGACGCGTACTGCCCGGTCAGGCCGATCAGGCGGCGCACCCGGGCGGCGTGCCGTACGACGTCGAGCCCGCCGACCGTGGCGTGTCCCTCGTCGGGTCTGAGCAGGGTGGCCAGCACGCGCACGGCGGTGGTCTTTCCCGCGCCGTTCGGCCCGAGTACGCCGAGGACCGTGCCCTGCGGGGCGGCCAGGTCGACTCCGGCGAGCGCGGTCGTCTTTCCGAAGCGTTTGACGAGTCCTCGCGTCTCGAAGGCGAGGGTCATGAGGTTCTTCCCGGTGGTGTCTTCACCCCACGCACACTGGAGGAGCCGCGTGTCGGCGACGGCACAGATCCGTGTCGGCGAGCCGGTCGGCATGACACGCGGGAGGCGCGTTCCTCGGACGGACCCGCGTCGGGGGCCGGTTTTCCGAGGTCGTCACCGGGTAACGCGTGGACATGCGCATCGGAAACACGGAGGTCAGGATCCTGGGCGGCTGGGCCGGCTGCCTGACCATGATCCTCGTCTCCGTGCTGCTCTCGATCCTCCTCACGGTCGTGCTGAACCTGTTTCTCCGCTGACCCGCCCGGCGTCCGTGGTGGACGTCGCGCCGGGTGATCCGCCGACCGGAGTCGGCGGGACCGTTCGCATCGGTGCTCCCCGCCTCGTGTGACACCTTTCATTCCTTTATCCCCGTGTTCTATAGTCTTTTAGAGTATTTCCTCATAGGACGGGGAGTGCGATGTCGTATCCGGAGGCTCGTTACCTGGACGAGGCGGGCGAGAGCAGCGGGGTGTTCAGGCCGGCGAGCGCGGGGCCGGATCTGGTGATCGGTGGCACGACGGTGCGCTATCTGGGCACCGGCGCCTCGACGAACGGGCAGTTCGGCCTGTACCGCTGGGACATGGGGCCAAAACCCTCCGGTCCGGCGCCCCACTTCCACCGGACGATCTCCGAGTCCTTCTTCGTGCTCTCGGGGACGGTACGGCTGTTCGACGGGAAGTCCTGGACCGACGCGACGGCGGGAGACTTCCTGTACGTCCCCGAGGGCGGGGTGCACAGCTTCCGCAACGAGTCCGGCGAACCGGCCTCGATGCTCCTGCTCTTCGCCCCGGGCGCGCCGCGCGAGGCGTACTTCGAGGAACTCGCCGAGATCGCGAGCAGCGGGCGCCGGCTCACCGACGAGGAGTGGACGGACGTCTACCTGCGCCACGACCAGTACATGGTCTGACGGCCATGACGGAGTTTCGCGAGGAGCCGATCTACCGGCAGCTGGCGCGGATCGGCAGGACGCTGGCCAGTCCCGTCCGGCTCAGGCTGCTCGACGTGCTCGACCAGCGGGAGCGCACCGTCGAGCAGCTGTCGGAGGCGGCCGACATCCCGCTGAAGAACACCTCGGCCCAGCTGCAGCAGCTGCGCGCCGCCCACCTGGTGACGAGCCGCAGGGACGGTACGCGGATCTACTACCGGCTCGCCAACGAGCGGGTCTCCCGGTTTCTGGGCGAGCTGCAGGACTTCGCCGCCGAAAGACTCGCCGACCTGCGTGAGGCGGTCTCCGAACACCTCGGCGAGGTCGCCGTCCTGGAGGCGGTGACCGCCGAGGAACTCGCCGGACGTCTCACCGACCCCGACATCGTGATCGTCGACGTCCGTTCGGCCGCCGACCACGCCCTCGGCCATGTGCCGGGGGCGGTCTCGGTTCCGCTGGCCGAGCTGCGGGACCGTCTCGACGAGCTGCCCGGGGACGTCGAGATCGTGGCCTACTGCGGCGGCCCCTACTGCGTGGTCTCCCCGGAGGCGGTGCGGCTGCTGCGCGACCACGGCTTCCGGGCACGCCCGCTGGACGGCGGACTCGCCCGCTGGCGTCGTACGGGCAACCGGCTGCAGACCGGTTCCCCCCTCTCGGGCCCGTGACGGATCCGGGGAACCGCGGGGGCGGCGATCCGAGGTCCTCACGGCGCGGAGACAGCGGTCGACAGGGGGAGCACGGCCTTCACGAGTGCGCCGCCGCCCGGTGCGGGGCCCATCACGCAGGTCCCGCCGAGTTCGCGGGCGCGCTCACGCATCGAGGCGAGACCGATCCCCGGACGGGGAGCCGGGGGCGGCCCGCTCCCGTCGTCGCGGACCCGGACCGTGAGGAAGGAGTCGTCACGCCGGAGCGAGATCGTCGCCGAGCGGGCCCCGGCGTGCCGGCGGACGTTGGTGAGCGCCTCCTGCGCGATGCGGTACGCGGCCACCTCGACGGCCGAGGGCAGGCCGGACAGGTCGCCCTCGGTCTCGACGATCACCGAGGGTCCGTTGTCCGCCAGTGCCCGCACGGCTCCGGCCAGGCCGAGCGCGTCCAGGGCGGGCGGGTACAGGCCGTGTACCAGCTCTCTGATCTCCTGGCCGACCGCGTCCATGCCGTCGCGCAGTTCCGCCAGCAGGCGGTCGGTCGAGGCGGGGGCGGTGCGCAGGCTGATCCTGGCCATGTTGACGACCATCGCCATCTCGGTCAGCGCGTGGCCGAGCCCGTCGTGCAGATCCCGGCACAGTCGGCGGCGCTCCTCTTCACGGACACGGGCCAGCACGGTCGTCGGCGTGCCCTCCTGATCGGTGACGGCGGTCACGGCAGCTGCCAGATGCCGGAGAGCGCCGCGGTCAGGAGCAGCGTCGCGCCGATCCCGAGCCAGAACCCACGCCGGGCCGAGTCGCGCAGCATCGCCAGCGCCGCCGCTCCCAGGCTCAGCGCCAGCAGGTAGACCGCGTGCCAGAGCGCCGACCCCTCGGCCTTCTGGAACGTCCACATGGGGGAGGTCCACAGCACGAACTCCACGAGGAAGCCGAGGAAACGCTCGGAGCCCTGATAGACGATGTAGTTGAAACCGACCAGTACGGACATGACCGCGAACGGCACGCCCTGGCGGGGTGCCCAGCGGGCGGTCGCGGTCCCCAGGAGCGTGGCTCCGAGCACGCACAGCGGTGCGGCGGCCATCTCCCACACCGTGGGAGCATGTCCCAGGTCCACCTGGAACATCTGGCAGAGGCGCAGCAGCACCGCCTGGAACAGGCAGGCCAGCACGAACGGCCCGAGGGCGGCCAGGCAGGCGGCGGCCGTACGGTGCGCGCGGTCGACCGGGGCGGTGGACAGCAACTCGTCCGTGCCCGCCCGGTGTGCCGCGGTACCGGTGAGGTTCGCGGCGAAGAACGCAGGTACGCCCCATATCATCACCATCTGAGCGGTGATCATCCTGAAGGAGTCCTGCGGCCACTCCCAGGTGTGGCCGAGCAGCCCCGCCGTCATCAGCGCGGGCCCGAGCAGGGTGAGCGGGTGGCGGAGCAGCCGCCGGAGCTCGGCGTAGGCCAGCGCGGGCACCGCGTGACGCGTGGTGGCGGGCCACCGGCCGGCGAGCGACGACGAGCCTGTCATGACAGTCCTTTCCGCGGCCGGACGGCCGGTCCGCGTGTCCGTACCCGGGGCGGCGCGCCTGCCCGGGCTGGTGTCCGTGCCGTCGTCCGTCCCCGGCCCGCGGGCCGGGGACGGGGATCGTGGTCGCAGGTCATGCCGTCGCCGCCGTCGCCTTGTCGCCGAGCAGCAGCAGGTAGCCGTCCTCCACGGTCGGTTCGGCCGGCCGGGCCCCCTCGGGAGCGGGCCCGATGTTGCGGAACAGTCCTTCACCGGTACGCCAGGAGAGCACCCCCGACTTCTCCGTGGACAGCCAGACCCTGCCCTCGGCCAGGGTCCGGAGCTGCTCGGGTGTGCCCTCGAACGCGCACCGTCCCGCCTTGAGCACGACCACCCGGTTGCACAGGGCGGAAACGTCCTCGGTCTGGTGGGTGGAGAGCACGACGGTGCGGTCCTGTCCGATGTGCGAGATCAGCTCGCGGAACCGGAGCCGCTGTTCGGCGTCCAGACCGACGGTCGGCTCGTCCAGCAGGATCAGCTCGGGGTCGCCGAGCAGCGCCTGCGCGATGCCCAGCCGCCGCCGCATCCCGCCCGACAGCGTCCGGATCCGCTTACCGCTCACGGAGGTCAGCCCGACCTCCTCGATCACCCGGCGCACCTCGTCGTGCCGTGCCCGCCGCTCCACCATCTCCTTCAGGATCGCCACGTAGTCGACGAACTCGAAGACGGTGAACCCTCGCTGGTATCCCGGCTCCTGCGGCAGGTACCCCAGCCGCCGCCGGATCTCCAGCAGGTCCCCGGCCGGGTTCCGGCCGAGCAGTCTCAGCTCGCCCCCGTCCGGTGCGAGCACCGTCGCCAGCATCCTGACGAGCGTGGTCTTGCCCGCGCCGTTCGGCCCGAGCAGGCCGGTCACTCCCTTGCCCACGGTGAAGGTGAGCCCGTCCAGGACCCGGTCGCGGCCGTAGGCCTTCACCAGGCCGACTGCCTCGATCATGAGAACTCCCTGCGGCGAAAGAAGAGAAGCGCGACGGACACGAAGGTGACGACCAGGTAGCCCACCTGGCCGACGCCGCCGAACATCGCCAGGCTCGGCTCGCGAAGGTTGACGGAGACGGCCACGACCAGCCAGGTCGCCGCCACGGCGGCCCCGCAGTGGCGCGGATCGAACCGGCTGGACAGGGCGAGGGTCAGCGAGGTCAGGGCGAGTGAGGGCAGCAGCCACGCGGCCGCGGTCCAGTCGTGGTCCAGCAGGCCGAGGCCCGTCACCAACGCCAGCGCCGACGAGGACGTCAGCACCGCGGCGGCGCGGATCAGCATCAGCCGGAACATCGAGTACGGAGCCGCCAGGCCGATCTCGTGGGCCGGATCACCGTCCCTGCCGAAGGCCACGGCGACCCCGGCGACCGGCAGGATCGGGGCCAGCGTGAGATAGACGAGCAGCCCCTGCCGCGTCATCTCTCCCGAGGCCAACGCGGCGAACAGGAGCGCCACGGCGCTGGCCGCGATCCACGGCAGGCGTAGCGAGTGGGCGGCGCCCAGCAGGCGGGCCGTGTGCTCGTGGACACCGATCGCCCGCAGCAGCCGCTCGAACGGTCCCGGCACGGGCGCGTCCACCGCGTCGGCCACCTCCGCCCAGACCCGGTCCAGCCGAGGGCGCGGTACCTGGGGCGCGAGCAGGCTCCGGCATTGATCGCAGGCCAGCAGGTGGGCCTCGACCGAGGCGGCCAGGGTCGGGTTCAGCTCCCCGTCGGCGTACCTGACGGCCAGGCCGTCGTCCATGTGCCAGGTGCTCATACCAGTTCCTCCCTCAGCAGTGCCTTCGCGCGCATCATCCGGGTCTTGACGGTCCCGGCGGGGATACCGAGCAGCCGCCCGGCCTCACGGGTGGTCAGGCCGTCCAGGACCGTCGCCTGGACCACCGCGCGCAGCTCGGGGGAGAGCCGGCCCATCGCCTGGCCGAGCTCGCCGTACTCGATGCCGAGCAGCACCTGCTCCTCGGCCGAGACCATGACCTGCTCGTAGGCGGGCAGTGGCACCGCCGGACGACGGCGGAGCTGGTCCAGCAGGCGGCGGATGCCGATGCCCCAGATCCACGCGGCCACCTCTCCCTTGCCCTTCCAGGTGCGTGCCGTGCGCCAGACGGCCACGAAGGTGTCCTGGAGCGCCTCGTCCACCAGCGCCGGATCGGCGCACCGCCGGGTGAGCCGGATGACGAGCCAGGGTGCGTGCCGGGCGTAAAGGACCTCCAGGGCCCGGCGGTCCCCGTCGGCGACGGCCTCGAGCAGTCGAGCGTCCGTCCAGCTCTCGTGCTCACTCATGGGAGCCCCTTCAACGGTGTCATGCCTCTCTGTCGCATCCGGCCGCTCCGGCGGTTCACGGTTTCGTGGTGTCCGGTGCCGTACGGGTTCGCCGTGTCCGGGGATCCGGGGGCTGTCGTGTTCGGCGGCCCCGGCGGTTCACCGCATGGAACGAACCGAATGCGGTGTTACGACCGACAAGTGAGGCATGAGAAGGAAAATACTATTTTCGCTGGTGGTGCTGTCCACGGTGTGCGCCACGGCGTCGTGCTCGCCGGGGGTGCCGCTCGACGGGCCCCCCGGCACCGGGAAGATCATCATCGACGCGGACATGGGCGAGCTGAACGACGACGCCCAGGCCATGTTCCTGCTGGCCGCCGCCGAAGGGGTGGAGGTGCTCGGGGTCACCACCGTGGGCGGCAACACCTGGCCGGAGGAGGGCACCGCGTACGCGCTGCGCCAGCTGGAGCTCATCGGCAGGGCCGACATCCCCGTGGTGACCGGCGAGAGCAATACGCCGGAGCCGAGGGACGACTACGACGGAGCCCTGGACCGGCCGCGACCGGCGTCCCACCGCGCGCTGGCCACTCCGCCGCACGGTGGCTACGCGACGACCCGGCCCGCGGCGGGCAGCGCCTCCGACTTCATCGCCGACCAGGTGCGGCGCCACCCCGGCGAGGTGACCGTCTTCGCGCTCGGCCCGGCCACCAACCTGGCACGCGCCGTACGGGAGCACCCCGACATGGTCCCCCTGGTCAGGGAGGTCGTCCATCTGGGAGCCGACACCGAGGGGGAGGAGTTCAACCGCTGGTTCGACCCCGAGGCGTCCCGGGTCGTGTTCGAGGCCCCGTTCCGGCGCGAACTGGTCGTCACACTGGAGGCGGCGCAGCGGCTCACCTTGGACAGGCGGACCTACGAGCGGGTGGTCGCGGGCGAGGAGACCCCGGTCAGGAGGCTCTTCAAGGAACTGCAGGGGCCGCTCTTCGCCGGTGACCCGGGACATCGGGCGTTCGTCTGGGACGCCGTGGCCGCGGCGGTCTTCCTCCGTCCCGAGATCGTCTCCGATTCGGACGGCCGCACCGTGCTGGAGGTGGACCCGGACCGGTTCTGGGACCTCTACGTCACGCGGATCGGCTCGGCCACCCCGTCGAGCTGAGGGGTTCGAGCCGCCGGGACGCCCGCCCCCTGACGTCCACCGGAAGGTTGGACGCGCCGTGGGCAGAGAGCGCGAGTGGAACTTTCACCTGACGGGGAACGTGCCGGAGCCAATCGGGCCTGGTGGCCCCATGGGGACCGTGGCGGCGGGCCGGGGGAGCTTGCGATGGGGAGGAACAGTTCTATGGTGCGAACTATGCGGGCGCTCCCCACCAATCCGCGACCGGAAGCGGTGTCAGCATGAGGCGTACGAGAGAACGTGGAGTGAGGCGGGTCATCGTGACGGTCCTGGCCGTCCTCGGCCTGGTCCTCGGGTCCGGAGCGGTCGCCGCTCCGGCGCGTGCCGACACGACGATCTGCGAGAAGGACGGCGCCACCGTCATCCAGAACGGGAAGTACTACGTCCAGAACAACAACTGGAGCGACGACACCGAGCAGTGCGTCAACGTCACGGACCTCGGTTTCTCGGTGACGGAGGCGAGCCACGACAGAGCGACCGACGGCGCGCCGGGCTCCTACCCGTCGATCTTCGCCGGTTGTCACCGCGGCCGGTGCACCTCCGGCAGCGGCCTGCCCATGCGGATCAGTGACAGCCGGTTCAACGGCATCCAGACCAGCGTCCACATGACCTATCCGAGCGGCGGCGTGTACAACGCGTCCTACGACATCTGGCTCGACCCGGCTCCCCGGACGGACGGCCAGAACACCGGTGCGGAGATCACGGTCTGGCTGAACCGGGTGGGGCCGATCCAGCCGATCGGCTCCCGAGTGGGTACGGTCAGCCTCGCCGGGGCGAGCTGGGAGGTCTGGTACGGCAACGTCGGCTGGAACGTGATCTCCTACGTCCGCTCCTCGGCGACCGCGTCGATCGGCTTCGCCGTCAGTACCTTCGTCGACGACGCGATCAGTCGCGGCCATGCCCAGCGGTCGTGGTATCTCACCAGCGTCCAGGCGGGCTTCGAGCCGTGGGTCGGCCAGACCGGCCTGGCGGTGAACAACTTCTCCTACGGCATCATCGCCGCCGGAAGCTGCTCGGCCACAGCCACCGTGTTGTACGGGGGGAACAACATATACACGGTCGATCCGGTCAGAGTGACCAACACCGGTCCCTCCACGATCCACGACTGGACCGTCACCGTCACGCTGCCGGCCGGGCACAGCCTCATCGGCTCCTGGGGTGCGACCGTGACCACCAAGGGGCAGACCGTCACCGCTCGCAACCTGAGCTACAACGGCTCCCTCGCGCCCGGGGCCAGTGCGAACTTCGGCTTCCAGGCCGTCCGCCCACCCGGCGTTTCCCAGTGGCCCTCGCCCTATGTCTGCACCACCCTTTCCTGACCTCGGCTCGGTTTCGCGCGCTGCCTCAAGGCGTGCTCGAACAGGTCGAGGAGGTTACCGGACCCGTCACCGGGCCATCCGGAGGATGTCTCGGGCCGGGAGGGCGTACGCCGCGACGAGGGCTAGCCGCGGTGCCTGCTCACCATTCCCGCCGCGAGGGGGGCGTTCGCGAAGTCACCGGCCGCCACGCGGGCGGCGACGGTGCGGCGGACGAGACGGTCGGCGAGGGAGGGGGCGTGTCTGCCGACCATCATCTCCACACGTCCCCGGACGGTGGTCACCACGTCGCGCGGGGCGCGGCGGGCGGTGACGGCGCGGACGATCGCGTCGACCACGCCCTCGACGGGCTCCGGCCGGGACACCGCGTCCAGGGAGAGCCCGGCCTGGCGCGTACTGTCGTGGATCGGGCTGCGGACCATGCTCGGGTAGACGGTCGTCACGCCGACGTGCGTGCCGACCTCCAGTCGGAGCGCGTCGGCGTAGGCGGCGAGGGCGCGCTTGGAGACGCCGTACGCCGCCGCCAGCGGCAGGGGCAGGACCGCCATCCGTGAGGCGATGAAGACCACCTGCCCGCGCGCACGCACCAGGTGGGGCATGACCGCCGCCGTCACCCGCCAGGCACCGAGCAGGTTCAGCCGCAGCTGCGCCTCCACCTCGTCGCCCGGGGCGAGTTCGGCCGGTGCCGGCCCGCCCCGGCCGGCATTGTTGACCAGCAGGTCGATGCCGCCCAGCAGGGCCGCCGCCTCGGCCACCGCCGCGTCGACGGATTCGGAGGAAGTGATGTCGCAGGCGATGATCGGGATGTCGGAGTCGTCGGGGCGGGCGATGTCCAGGCCGACCACGTGCGCGCCCTGGGCGGTGAACCGCGCGCTCATCGCCCTGCCGAAGGTGCCGGCCGCGCCGGTGACCAGGATCCGGCGCCCGGCGAGCGCGCGGGAGGGGGAGGCGCGCAGCTCGCGCCGCATGACGCGGAGATACTGGTCGACGTCGATTCGCATGTGGGGCCTGCGCTGCCCCCAACGCTCTCGGGCGGCGTCGAGTTCGGCGGAGGCGATCCTGCGCGCGGTCTCGGGGTCGGGCAGCCGGTGGGTTCCGGCGCGTACGGCGGCGAGGAGGCGGCCCTGCGCCTCGACGACGGGCAGTGCCGAACCGGTCGACTGCATCAGCCCGACGTAGCTGATCGAGTCGTCGCCGATGGGGAAGACGTGGCGGTAGAGCAGCGTGCTCGCCGGGTCGGGCGCCGTGCCGGTGCCGGTGGTGGTGCCGGCGGCGGTGGCGGCGGTGGCGGAGGTGTCGAGGAACGGGGTCACGGCCCGGTAGCCGGTGCACCAGACGATGTGGTCGACCTCGTCCACCTGCCCGTCGGTGAAATGGACCCGCGAGCCGTCCAGGCGCGCGATGCCCTGGCGCGCGAGCACCCTTCCCTCCGCGACCAGGCGGGGAACGGAGTCGCTCAGGGTGGGGTGGTCCTGAAGCACACCCTGGCGGGGAGCGGGCAGACGCGGCCCGGCGGGTTTCCTGTCGGCGACCCTGAGTACCGCCTGGGAGACCACCTGCCGCACCCGCCAGGGCAGGAGGGCCGCGAGGGCGCCGTTGAGCTGGTCGGAGGGCCGGCCCAGCAGCCGCTTGGGCAGCACCCAGACGCCTCGTCTCGCCGACAGCAGCACGGCGGACGCGTGGTCGGTCAGTTCGGCGGCGATGTCCATCGCGGAGTTGCCGGTGCCCACGACGAGCACGCGCCTGCCCGCCAGCTCGGCGGGGGTGACGTAGTCGTGCGCGTGCGACTCGGTGCCGGTGAACGTCCCCGGGTAGGGCGGTTCGGGCAGCCGGGGCTCGTGGTTGTGGCCGTTCGCCACCACCAGGTGCTCCACCGTCTCGCGGTACGGCCCGCCGGGACCGGTCAGCTCCAGCTCCCAGCCGTTCTCGGTGCGCCGGGCCGATTCCAGCGTCGTGCCGAAACGGAAGCGCTCGCCGACCCCGAAACGGTCGGCGTACGAGCGCAGGTATTCGAGCATCTGGGCGCGGGTCGGATAGTCGGGCCACTCGGCGGGCATCGGGAAGTCGGAGAACTCGGTGCGCGGCCTGCTCGTGTTGAGGCGCAGGCCCTCGTAGGACGCGGTGTCGGCCTCCAGCCGCCACAGGCCGCCGAGGGAGTTGGCGCGTTCGATGCCGAGGACGGGCAGACCGGCCTCGATGAGGGCCTTCGCCGCCGCTATGCCCGCCGCGCCGCCGCCGACGACGGCCGTCGTCCCCCGGCCGGGCACGCCGTCGCGGCCGGGGGGCACCTCTTGACCGGGTACGTCGTCAAGGGCGGTCACTCCTCGGCCGGTGACGCCTTCGCGGTCGGCGGTCACCCTCACGTCGTGGGTGCCTTCGCGGGTGGTGGCTGTCCCAGGGGCCGTCTCAGGCGCCGTCCCAGGGGCCGCTCCGGCCTCGCCGCCGACGGTCGTCTCCGTGCCCGGCATGTCGTCGGCGGTCGCTTCCCCTGCGCTCATCCGTCGCCTCCCATATTCCATCGGATGATGGAATATTAGCCGTCTGAGCCGCTGGCGCCAGGGGGTGCGTAGAGCCGGTCGACGAAACGGTGGGCGTAGGCGCGGAACTCGCGCCTCTCGCGATCGGCGGTCACGGCGTCGCCGCCGCGGGCGCTCAGGGCGGTCACGTGGCCGTGGGCCGCCCAGACCAGGCTGCGCACGGTGATGTGCGGCGTCGGCTCGACGACGAGACCGCGGGTGGCCGCCTCCAGCAGGGCGCACTCGATCTCCCCGTAGATCGGCAGCGAGTACGCCTCGTCCAGGGAGAGGTGGAGGGTGGGGTCCAGCCACCGCCGCAGCCACAGGAACGTGGTCTGGGGGTGGTCGTCGAGGAAGTCGACGAACGCGTCCACCAGGTCGTGCATCGCGTCCACGACGTCGCCCGGGCGTTCCGAGCGCACGGCGGCGAGGAAGGCGCGCACCGGCGGCGTGAGCGTCGCCTGCTCCAGCTCGAAGACGCGGGCGAAGCAGGCGTCGTACAGGGACGACTTCGAAGGGAAGTGGTGGTGCACGCTGGAGACGTCGATCCCGACCTGAGCGGCGATGTCGCGCATGGAGACGCCGTCGGCCCCGTGCCTGGCGAAGAGGGCGGTCGCCTCGGTGAGCACGCGGTCGCGCGTGGTGGGGGCCGAGCGGTCCCTGGGCGGGCGCCCCCTGCGGCGCGGCCGGGGCGCGGAGACGTCTTCCCCCCGCTCTCCGTCGCCCCCGTCTCCCCTGTTCTCCCCGTTCTCCGTGCTCTTCCTCATGCCGGACAGTCTGCCAGGACCGTCGGTCTTCGTAATCCATCACGAGATTGATTTCGCCGCCCGGGGATTCAGGCCAACGAGGACGCGGCGCCTTCCGGTATGACGGCGAGGGACCTGATCTGCTCGGGGGTGAGCGCGGTGCCGCGTTCGCGTTCCGCGGCGAAGCGCTCCTCACCCAGCGCGTCACGGACCCGCGCGGTGATCCGGTCGACGTCGCCGCTCTCCACGGAGGTGAGGGGCATGGGACCGGACGCGAGGGCCGCGGCGCCCGCGCCCAGGAGCCGGGCGGCCCGGTCGTGGAGTCCGGCGACGGCGAGCGCCCCGGCCAGGCCGTACACGGCGACCGTCATCTCCCTGGTCCCGTCGAACCTCGCCATCAGATCGAGGGCGACCAGGTGCATGTCGAGGGCCGCCGCCGCGTCACCGCGCCCCTCGGCGACGAAGCCGAGCTCGGTCATGATCATCGGAAGGTAGGGCGGCGGCTCCCCGGAGTCGGGAGGGGTGTGGTCCAGCACGTCGCGCAGGTGGGTCTCGGCGACGTCGAGGCGGCCGTCCCTGCGCGCGGCGAAGGCGAGACCCATCCGGGCGAAGGTCTGCCCGGCCCGGTGACCCTGCTCCAGGGTGAGCCGCAGCGACCTCTCGCTCCACTCCGCCGCCCGCGCGTAGTCGCCGCGCTGCAGTGCGATCCAGCCCAGCCAGCCCAGCCGCCCGGCGAGCTCCGTCCACAACCCGAGCTCCTCGGCGAGGCGCATGCCGTCACGCTGCAGCCGTTCGGCCCGGTCGAGGTCGCCGGTCATCTCGGCCAGCGCGCCGAGCCAGCCGCCGGACTCCAGCTGCCCCCAGCGCTCCCCGAGCTCGTCGAAGATCCGCGCGCTGCGCTCGCCGTCGCGTCCGAGCCCGTCCAGGTCACCGCGTACGTGGGCGAGTTTGGCCCGCAGGGCGAGGGCGGCGGCCGTTCCCCAGCGGTCACCGAGCGCCTCGAAGGCGGGGAGCGCCCGGTCCAGAAGGTCCGCGGCGGCGGACAGGTCACCGAGGTCGACCCCCGCGTAGGCGAGGATCCACCACGCCCTGGCACGCCCGCCGGGATCGTCCGCCTTCTCGTACGCCTCCAGGGCGGCCCCGCGAAGCCGCTCCCGGTCGGCGGCGGCGACGTCACCTCGGAGGAGCGCGATCACGGCCTTCCAGGTGAGAGCCTTGGCCCGGAGGGCGGCGAACGAGACGGCGGGGGGTCCGCAGGGGACGGCGAGTGCCGCCGCCAGGGATCGGTGGGCCTCGGTCAGCCGGCCGCGCAGGAACCAGTACCAGCCCATCGCGCCGACGAGGCGCAGCGCGCCCTCCGCGTCGCCGTTCCTGACGGCCGCGTTCAGCGCGGCGCGGATGTTCGCGGCGTCGGAGTCGAGACGCCGCAGCCAGCGCCGCTGGTCCGCCCGGTAGAGACGCGGCTCGGCCCGTTCGACCAGGTCGGTGTAGTGGCGCAGGTGCCGCAGCCGCACCCGCTCGTACTCCCCGGCCCGCTGGAGACGCTCGACGCAGTACGCCGCCACCGACTCCAGCAGCCGGTATCTCGGCCCGTCGGCACCGTCCACCATCACCACCAGCGACCGGTTCACCAGCCGTGCCACCAGGTCGAGTACGTCCGCGGCGGGGACGTCGTCATCCGCGCAGACGGCCTCGGCGGCCTCCAGGTCGCAGCCGTCCGCGTGTACGGCGAGGCGGCGCAGGACGGCGCGCTCGGCCCCGGTCAGCAGCTCCCAGCTCCAGTCGATCATCGCCGTCAGGGTCTGCTGGCGCGGTGGGACGCCCCGATGCCCGGTGGCCAGCAACCTGAAACGATCATCGAGGCGGGCGACAAGACCGTGCACCCCGAGGGCGGGGACCCTCGTCGCGGCCAGCTCAAGCGCGAGCGGGATGCCGTCCAGCCTGCGGCACAGCGCCGCGACCGCCGGAGCGGTGTCCGTGTCGAGGGTGAACCCCCTGGCCGCGGCGGACGCGCGTGCCACGAACAGCCGCACGGACCCGGTTCGTTCCAGCTCGGGGATGTCGTCGAAGGCCCGGCCGGGCACCTCCAGCGGTGGGACGCTCCAGACCACCTCGCCGGGCAGGGCGAGCGACTCCTGGCTGGTCGTGAGGATCCGCAGGCCGGGGGCGGCGCGCAGCAGCGATCCGGCCAGCTCGGCGACCGGCTCGACGACGTGCTCGCAGTTGTCCAGCACCAGCAGCAGCCTCCGGGGGCGCAGCGCCTCGGTGAGCCGGTCGGCAGCGGTCACCGGCCCCGCGCCACCCGCGGCGTCCTGGACGTCCAGCACCGTCATGATCGTCTCAGCCAGCCGGTGGACCACGTCCTCGTCGCCGGGACGGTCGAGCGCGGCGAGTTCGACCAGCCACACCCCGTCACGTACGAGGCCGGGAGCGACGGCGCCGGAGAGGGCCGTGCTGGAGGGGACGGTGCTGGAGGGGACGGTGCTGGAAGGGGCGTTGCCGGGAGCGACGGTTCCGGGAGCGGTGGTGACCGAGAAGGCGGTGCCGGGGGCGTGGGAGGCGGAGGGGGCGGTGCCGGAAGGACCCGGGGCGGTCAGATGTCTGGCGGTCTCGATCGCGAGGCGGGTCTTGCCCACGCCGCCGGGACCGGTGAGTGTCACCAGCCGTTCCGTCTCCAGCAGGGTGCGGATCTCGGCGACGGCCTCCTCCCTGCCGATCAGGTCGGTGAGCGGCGCGGGGAGATTGGTGCCCGGCCTGTCGGGGAGAGGGGCGGACGCGGCGAGCGCCGGGTCCTGGGTGAGGACGGCCCGGTGCAGGGTGACCAGGTCGGCGCCCGGATCCAGGCCCAGCTCGTCGGCGAGCAGGACGCGCAGCTCCTCGTAGCTGTCCAGCGCCTCGCTCTGCCGTCCTGAGCGGTACAGGGCACGCATGTGCGCGGCGCGCAGCCGCTCCCTGAACGGGTGGGCGGCGAGCAGGTCGCCGAGCTCTCCCGCGAGCCGGACGTGCTCGCCCAGCTCCAGCCGTGTCTCCGCGTGCTCCTCCTGCGCGGTGAGCCACCGTTCCAGCAGCCTCGTGATCGCGGGGCGTGCGAACGGCTCGTCGCCGAAGTCGGCGAACGCGGGGCCGCGCCACGACGCCAGCGCGTCGGACAGCAGCGCCGCCCTGACCCGTGGATCCCCCGCGAGGGCCGCCTCGTCGAGCAGGCGCAGGAAGTCGGCCACGTCGGTGTCGGCCCTCAGCACGTAGCCCGCCGGATGACGGACGACCAGGTCCCGGCAGCCGGGTTCGGCGTCCTCCAGCACCCTGCGCAGCTGCGAGACCTTGGCCGAGAGGGCGCCGGTCGGGTTGCCCGGCGGATCGTCGCCCCACAGGTCGTCGACCAGCCGGTCGGCGGGCACCGGGCGTCCCTCGTGCGCGAGGAGGTCGGCGAGCAGGGTCCGGACCTTCAGCCCGGGGATCGCCACCGGCTCGCCGGCGGTCGTCCACACGGCGAGCGGCCCAAGAACCCCAAAACGCATGAAGGCCACGATAACCCCGGGCGCTCATCGCTTTACCACTCGTCTTACGGCGGATTCCCGTGCTCCCCGGGTCGGCCGTAAAGCGGCGGGAGCTTTTCCGTAAAGGGGGTCGGACATGCTGAGGGCACATCGAACGGAGCGGGAGACGAGGGAGGTACGGAGATGCCGGAGGAGGGCAGGCTGCGACTGGCGGTCATCGTCGGGAGCACCCGCGACGGCCGGTTCGGGCCCACCGTGGCGGACTGGTTCACCTCCCGGGCCCGCAGGCGCGGAGACCTGGACGTCGACCTGATCGACCTGGCCGAGACCGGTCTGCCACAGACCCTCACCGACCAGGAGGAGCCCGCACCCGCGGAGGTGGCCGCTCTGGCGCCGAGGCTCGCCGACGCCGACGCCTTCGTCGTGGTCACCCCCGAGTACAACCGGAGCTTCCCCGCTCCGCTGAAGACCGCGATCGACTGGTACTACGAGGAGTGGCAGGCCAAGCCCGTCGCCTTCGTCGCCTACGGCAGGGACTCCGGTGGCCTGCACGCGGTCGACCAGCTCCGCCAGGTCTTCACCGAACTGCACGCCGTCGCCATCCGCGACGCCGTCATCCTTCCCCGCTACTGGGACCTCTTCGCGACCGACGGCACCTGGCCGAGGGCCGGCGCGGAGTGCAACAGCGCGGCGAAGAGCACGCTCGACCGGCTGACCTGGTGGGCCCGCGCCCTGCGCGACGCCCGAGCCAGGAGCCCGTACGTCCCCTGACCGTCCTCACATCCGACCTCGTCCAGCCCGGCTCCAACGGGCTTCATCCGGCGCGAACGACACGGAGAGAATCATGCGGAAGATCATTGCCATGACCCACACCACGGTCGACGGCTACATCGACAACCCCCACCTGTGGTCCATGCCGTACTCGAACGAGGAGTCGATGGCGTACGCCCTGAACCTCACCCTCGGCTGCGACACCCTGCTGCTGGGGCGGGTCACCTACGTGGGCATGGCCCAGGCGTGGCCCGGTATGAGCAACCCCTACGCCGACCACGTGAACGGCACCGAGAAGTACGTGGTCTCCTCGACCCTGGAGAAGGCCGAGTGGGCGAACTCGACCATCGTCCACGGCGACGACCTCATCGCCACGGTGACCGAACTGAAGAAGCGGGCCGGCGGGAACATCATGATCTGGGGCTGTGGCCGGCTCACCGACGCGCTCATGGAGAACGGCCTGCTCGACGAGTACCGGCTCCTGGTCTCGCCGGTCATCCTCGGCAAGGGGCAGCGGCTGTTCCGGGGGGAGGACGTCACGGCGACCCTGGAACTCGTCGACAGCACGACGTTCGACACCGGTCTTGTCGCCCTCGCCTACCGCCCGGTGAACGCGGCGGAAGGCCCGGCGAACGCGGGCTGAGCGACACGGCCGGAGTCCAGGAGTCCCGGAGGCGCACGCCGTCTCCGGGACTTCCGGGTTTTCCCGCGTTCTCCGGTTCGTTTCCGGTGCCGCCCGGATCACCGGAGGCCGGCCACGGGCCCCGTCCCGCACCGCCGCCGAGCAGCGGAGACCCTTCTCCGGGGGAGGGCGCCGCAGGCCGGGATCGCCCACGAGCCGATGAGATTCGACGGGACGAGAAGCCTCGGTTCGTCGCGGGATTTAGGACGTAGATCCATAAGTCGGAGAAGTCCCCTCATATAGTTGGGTGCCAATTGTCGGGCTCGGAATCGATGGCGAGGATCGTGAGCGTTCAGGAGGGGGCGGGGGCCGTGCTCGCCGGGCGGTACCGGCTGGACGAGCTGATCGGCCGTGGCGGTACGGGCGAGGTCTGGCGCGGGTACGACCTGCGCCCCGGCTGGGCGGTGGCGATCAAGATCCTGTCGCCGCAGGTCGCCGACGCCGCGGTGCGTGAGAGGTTCGCCGGGGAGGCGAGGACCGCCGCGCGCGTCGTCCATCCCAACGTGGTGACGGTGCTCGACATGGGTGAGCACGAGGGTCGGCCGTACCTGGTGATGGAGTCGCTGACCGGCCGGGATCTCGCCGCCGAGCTGGCCGAGCGGGGGCCGCTGAGCGTGTCCGAGACGTGCCACCTGGTCAGGCAGGCCGCGCTCGGGCTGGACGCCGCGCACCGGGCCGGGGTCGTGCACCGCGACGTCAAACCCGCGAACCTGCACCTGGGCACGGGGGGCGTGCTCAAGGTCGTCGACTTCGGCACCGCCAGGGTCGCGAGCGAGGCCGCGATGCGGCTGACCTCGGCGGGAAGCGTCATCGGCACGGCCGCCTACCTGTCTCCCGAGCAGATCCTCGGCACGCCGGGGAACACGGCCTCCGACCTGTACGCGCTCGGCTGCGTCTGTTACGAGCTGCTGTGCGGACGGCCCCCGTTCGTCGGCCCCGACGCGGAGGTGATCTCCCAGCACGTCCGCGACCGGCCGGATCCGCTCAGGCGCTACCGGCCCGATGTCCCGCCGGAGCTTGAGGGGCTGGTCATGGCCCTGCTGGAGAAGGATCCCGCCGCGCGGCCGACCGGGGGAGAGGTGATCCGCCAGGTCACCGCGACGGCCCACCACACGTCAGCCGTCCGCGACAGTGTCTCCCCGGTCTCCCCGGTCCCTGCGGCACCGACGGCACCGACGGCCACGTACGACATCGGGGCACCGATACCGGCACAGGCACCGATGCAGGCACCCGCGCCGACGAAGGTCACGCCGGGGCCGCCGGTCTCCGGGCCGGTGCCCGTGTCCGGTGGCATCTCCACGCTCACGCGGGGGCGGCTTTCCGGGCGGACCCTCGCGATCGCCCTGGGCGCGGTGGCCGTGCTGGTGGCGGCGACCGTCTGGGCGCTGACGCCGTCGGAGCCGACCGGGCAGGCGAGCACGGCCGGAGTGCCGTCCGAGACGCCCTCTCCCGAGCAGCCCACGCCGCCCGCGTCGCCGTCACCCACCCCCACACCGTCACCGTCCGTCTCGCGGAGCGCGGCGGCGCCGTCCCCGGATCCGGTCCTGTCACCGCCGGCGGGGACCGGATGGCAGGTGCAGCTGCCGATCCTCCACCGGGCGATCACCGAACAGGAGCTCCAGGGGAAGATCGACCCCAGGACGGCCCGCGAGATCCGTAAGAGGGTCACCAAAGCGGGCGAGGCCCTGTGGAAGGGCGATGAGCGTAAGGCGCGCGACGAACTGCGCAAGTTCGGCCGGGACCTGTCCGAGGCGCGCAGGAAGGGCAGGCTCGCCTCAGACGGACCGCTCTACGACTTCCTGCGCAAATCCGGGTTCGCCTTCCAGGAGGAGGGCCGGGAGCCGGGGCCACGTCATCGCGGCGGCGACAGTGACGACGAGAACGATGACGACCACGAGAACGAGGACTAGGCAGCCGGTACGTGGTCGAGATCGCCTCGGCCGCTCCTTCCCGTGTCCGGGTGAGACGGTCTCCGGCGCTACCGGCTGCCGGACCGGTGCGCCACTGTCCGGCCGGGTGCCGTGACGACGGTTCGCCGACGGGAAAGACCGGCGCGGGCGAAACCTTGTGATCTTGAATATCTGCAGGTGCAGGGAGCACGGAGATGTCCGTCGTTTCCGGGTACCGCTGAGGTATGACCGCTGAATCGAAGGATCCGCTGGCGGATCTCAACCCGTTCGACATATTCGACACCGAGGCCCGTCGCCTCGACCGTTTCTTCTCCGGGCTCGACGCGGAGGACTGGCAACGCCCCTCACGGCTGCCGGGCTGGTCGGTGCGCGACGTGCTCGGGCACCTGGCGGGGGAGGAGCTGTACAACCACGCCTGTCTGGACGACGACATCGACGGGTTCGCCGCGATGCTCGGGAGCGAGGGTGTGGAGGGCGGCTTCGACGCCTTCAACGCCTGGTGCGTGGAGCGCCGCCGTGACGTTCCGGTCGAGGAGGTGCTCCAGGAGTGGCGGCGCGAGAACGGGGAGACGCGCGAGCGGATGCGCGAACTCGGCCGTGACGCCCTGCTGCCGACCCTCGCGGGGCCGTACCCGGTGGGGTCGCAGACCTTCCACTACGACTCGGAGTACGCCACCCACGCCGACGACGTCGGCGCGCCCGTGGCGGAGGGCGAGGAGGACGAGCGGGTCTGGTGGCGGGTGAGGGTGGGCGCGTTCGCGCTCGCGGAGCAGGGGGCGACGGTCGAGGTCGAGCTGACCGCCGACGGGATCTGGGTGCACGCCTACGACGCGAGCGCGCAACTGGCGCCCGCGGCGTTCGTGGCGGCGACCGTCGGGCGCCTGCCGGACGGCCACCCCGTCGACCATCCTCTCGACCGCAGGCTCAGGGCCGCCCTGCGCTGTCTGGCCTGAGCTTTTCCGCTGTGCTTTCCGGCGCTCCTCGGTTCCGGGCGCTTTTCTGCGCGTCCGTCCGGCCGGTGATCCGCGGCCGGGACCTCAGTCGTCGGTCCTGTCCTCACCGCCCTTGCTGTCCTCGCTGCCCTTGCTGGTTCTGTCCTTGCGGCGCATCCGGTGCAGGGTGCCCGCGTGGGCGCGCTCCTCCGGGTGCGCGCGCACCCTGCGCAGGCTGGCGACGACGGTGACGAGCAGCACCAGGAAGATCACTCCGAGGGAGACCGGGGTCGGGACCTCGGGGAAGGACTTCGAGATGTCCTCGTGCAGGAACGACAGGATGAGCTTGAGGCCGATGAAGCCGAGGATGACCGCGAGGCCGATCGACAGGTAGACGAGGCGCTCCAGCAGCCCTTCGATCAGGAAGTACAGGGCACGCAGCCCCAGCAGCGCGAAGGCGTTGGCGGCGAAGACGATGAGCGGATGCCGGGTGACGCCGAAGACGGCGGGAATGGAGTCGAGCGCGAACAGCAGGTCGGTGCTTCCGATGGCGAGGAAGACCAGGAACAGCGGCGTGACCACCCGCCTGCCGTTCTCGCGGGCGACGAGCCTGCCGCCGTGCATGTCGTCGCTGACCGGCAGCACCTTGCCCGCGTGGCGGATCAGCGGGTTGTTCTCGACGTCGGGGTCCTGGTTGCGGTGCCGTACGAGCTGGATCGCCGTCCAGATCAGGAGCAGGCCGAAGACGAGGAACGTGAAGGAGAAGAGGGAGATGGCCGCCGCGCCGACCGCGATGAGGATGGCCCGCAGCACCAGCGCGGTGGCGATGCCGAAGAGCAGCACCTTCTGCTGGTGTTCCTCGGGCACCGAGAACCGCGCCATGATGATGACGAAGACGAAGAGGTTGTCGACGGAGAGGCTCTTCTCGACGATCCATCCGGCGAAGTACTCCGTCGCGAGTCCCGCCCCGGCCAGCCACAGCAGGACCAGGCCGAAGGCGATGGCGACGCCGATGTAGAAGATCGTCCAGGCGGCCGCCTCGCGCATGCCCACGACGTGCGGCCGGCGTGCCGCCACCACGAAGTCGAGGGTGAGCAGCGCCACCACCACTGCGATGACCGCGATCCACATGCCCAACGAGTCGATCGCCATCGCTGTCCCCTCTTACCGGTCGAGATCATTCGCCTTACCCAGGGCGGGGACCTCCACACCCGGTGATCATCGGCCGAATACGCCCTCGGCCCGCCGGGGTGTCCCGGCGGGCCGAGGGCGTATTCGGTGGGAGAGGGGGAGGGGTCAGCGGCCCGCGCCCGCGCGGCGCTTGGTCCACACGTCGAGGGCGACCGCGGCGAGCAGGACCAGGCCCTTGAAGAGCATCACCCGCTCGCTGGGCGCGCCGATGAGGGACATGCCGTTGTTGATCACGGCCATGATGAGACCGCCGGTGAGCGCGCCGACGACCTTGCCCACGCCACCCTGGACGGCGGCCCCGCCGATGAACGCGGCGGCGATGGCGTCCAGCTCGAAGCCGTTGCCCGCCGTCGGGCCCGCCTGGTTCAGGCGGCCGGCGAAGATGATGCCGGCGACCGCGGCGAGCACCCCCATGTTGACGAAGATCCAGAACGTGACGGACTTGACCTTGATGCCCGACAGGCTCGCCGCGTTCAGGTTGCCGCCGATGGCGTAGATGTGGCGGCCGAAGACGGCGCGGTTGGTCAGGAGCGTGTAGCCCAGGACGAGGAGCGCGAGGAGCACCAGCACCCAGGGCAGGTTCTTGAACCTGGCCAGCTGCACGATCACGACCATCACCACCGCGGAGGCGGCGCCGATCTTCAGGAAGAACAGGGGCAGCGCGTCGACCTTCTGCCGGTAGCCCAGCCGCGCCTGGCGGGCCCGCCACTGCGTACCGGCGATCCCGGCCACCACCGCCAGGCCGACGAGCAGCGTGATCAGGTCGGCGCCGTCGAGCGGGCCGAGGGGGATGTTGCCGAAGAAGCCGGGCACGAAGCCGTTGGCGAGGGTGCGTACCTCGTCGGGGAAGGGGCCGATGCCCTGGTTGCCGAGCACGGTGAGGGTGAGCGCCCTGAAGATCAACATTCCGGCGAGGGTGACGATGAACGCCGGGATGCCGAAGTAGGCGATCCAGTATCCCTGCCAGGCCCCGATCAGCGCGCCGGCGATCAGCGTGATGAGGATCGCGAGCGGCCACGCCACGTCCATGTCGACCATCAGCACGGCGGCGATGGCGCCGGTGAGCCCCACCACGGAACCCACGGACAGATCGATGTGCCCGGCGATGATGATCAGGATCATGCCGATCGCGAGGATGAGAACGTAGGAGTTCTGCACCATGATGTTCGAGATGTTCTGCGGGCTGAGCAGTCCACCGTCGGTCAGGATGGAGAACAGCAGGATGATCAGTGCGAAGGCGATGTAGATGCCGCTCTGCCGCAGGTTCATCGAGAAACGGCCGCCGGGTGCCTTCGCGGGCACCGACAACAGGTCGCCGCCCGATGGCGGTGCTCCGGTGTTTCCTGCGGGTTCGGCGACTCCGTGCGCCGGGACCTGGCCGCTGCTCATCGTGCTCCCTAATCCTTTTCCTTGGTCATGAACTGCATGAGCCGCTCAGGGGTGGCCTCCGCCCGCGAGACCTCACCGGTGATGCGACCGGCCGACATGGCGTAGATGCGGTCGCAGACGCCGAGCAGCTCGGGAAGCTCCGAGGAGATGACCAGGATGGCCTTTCCCTGGTCGGCGAGCTGGTTGATGATCGAGTAGATCTCGTACTTGGCACCCACGTCGATGCCCCGGGTGGGCTCGTCGAGGATGAGCACGTCGGCGTCGGTGAAGATCCATTTCGACAGCACCACCTTCTGCTGGTTGCCGCCGCTGAGCTTGCCGGTGACCGACAGCACGCTGGGAGCCTTGATGTTCATGCTCTCCCGGAAGCCGTCGGCGACCTGGTACTCCTTGTTGTCGTCGACCCAGCCGCGTTTCGCCAGCTTCCCCAGCGCCGCGGCCGAGACGTTCCGCTTGATGTCCTCGATCAGGTTGAGCCCGTACCGCTTGCGGTCCTCGGTGGCGTACGCGAGCCCGTGGCCGATCGCCTCGCCGACCGTGCGGAGCTGGATCTCCCGCCCGTTCTTGTAGACGCGGCCGGAGATGTCGACCCCGTAGCTGCGGCCGAACACGCTCATCGCGAGCTCGGTGCGCCCGGCGCCCATCAGCCCGGCGAGGCCGACGATCTCGCCGCGGCGCAGCGTGAGGCTCGCGCCGGAGACGACGACGCGGCCGTGCTGGCTGGGGCTGTGAACCGTCCAGTCCTCGATCCGCAGCGCCTCCTCGCCGATCTTCGGCTCGTGCGGAGGGAAGCGGTGCTCCAGGTCGCGGCCGACCATGCCCGAGATGATGCGGTCCTCGGTGACCCGGTCGTTCTTCATGTCCAGGGTCTCGATCGTCCGGCCGTCGCGCAGGATCGTGGTCGAGTCGGCGATCGCCTGGATCTCGTTCAGCTTGTGCGAGATGATCACCGAGGTGATGCCCTCGTCGCGCAGCCCGCGCAGCAGGTCGAGCAGGTGCGCGGAGTCCTCGTCGTTGAGCGAGGCGGTCGGCTCGTCGAGGATGAGCAGCCTGACCCGCTTGGACAGCGCCTTGGCGATCTCCACCAGCTGCTGTTTGCCGACGCCGATGTCCATCGAGAGCGTCACCGGGTTCTCCCGCAGCCCGACCCGCTCCAGCAGCTCGGCGGCCTCGGCGTTCGTCCGGTTCCAGTCGATCAGGCCGCGGGTGGTCCGCTCGTTGCCGAGGAAGATGTTCTCGGCGATCGAGAGGTAGGGGCTGAGCGCGAGCTCCTGGTGAATGATCACGATGCCGCGCTTCTCGCTGTCCCTGATGTCGGAGAAGCGGCACGGCTCGCCGTCGAAGAGGATCTCGCCCTCGTACGAGCCGTGCGGGTACACGCCGGACAGGACCTTCATCAGCGTCGACTTGCCGGCGCCGTTCTCCCCGCAGATCGCGTGTATCTCGCCTCTGCGTACCACCAGGTTGACGTCCTGCAGGGCTTTGACGCCCGGGAACGTCTTGGTGATCCCCCGCATCCGAAGTATGTCGTCGGTCATGCCGTCCGCCTCCGTACTGCCTTCCCGCTCCGTGTGCGCCCGGCCGGCGGCGGGTGGAGCGCCGCCGGCCGGGTGCCGTCCGTCATGACACCGGCACCGCTTACTTGAGCTGGTCCTCGGTGTAGTAGCCGGAGTCGACGAGGACCTGCTTGTAGTTGTCCTTGTAGACGATCACCGGCTCGAGCAGGTTCGACGGGACGACCTTGTTGCCGTTGTCGTAGTCCTCGGTGTTGTTGACCTCGGGCTTGCCGCCCTTGAGCACGGCGTCGGCCATCTCGACGGTCACCGCGGCGAGCTTACGGGTGTCCTTGTAGATCGTCGCGTACTGCTCGTCCCCGATGATCGACTTCACCGAGGCGACCTCGGCGTCCTGGCCGGTCACGATCGGGTAGGGCTGGCCGGAGGTGCCGTAGCCGCTGCTCTTGAGCGCCGACAGGATGCCGATGGACAGGCCGTCGTACGGGGAGAGCACGCCCTGGACCTTGGTGTCGCCGGAGTAGGCCTTGGTGATCAGGTCCTCCATGCGCTTCTGCGCGGTGGCCGGGTCCCAGCGCAGGATCGCGACGGTCTTGAAGTCGGTCTCCTTGCTCTTGACGACGAGGGTGCCCTTGTCGATGTACGGCTTCAGGGTGTCCATCGCGCCGTTGTAGAAGAAGGTGGCGTTGTTGTCGTCGGGGGAGCCGGCGAAGATCTCGATGTTGAACGGGCCCTTGGCGTCGCCCTCGGAGCCGTCCTCCTTCTGCAGCTTCAGGCCGACCAGCAGCGAGGTCGCCTGCTGCACGCCCACCTTGTAGTTGTCGAAGGTGGCGTAGTAGTCGACGTTCGGCGAGTTGCGGATGAGCCGGTCGTAGGCGATGACCGGGATCTTCTTGTCGGCGGCCTGCTGGAGCTGCGTGGTGATGGCGGTGCCGTCGATCGAGGCGATGATCAGCAGCTTGGCGCCCCTGGTGATCTGGTTCTCGATCTGGTTGACCTGGGTGGGAATGTCGTTCTCCGCGTACTGCAGGTCGACCTTGTAGCCCAGCTTCTCCAGGGCGCCCTTGACGTTGTCGCCGTCGTGGATCCAGCGCTCGGAGGACTTGGTGGGCATGGTGACGCCGACGAGGGTCTCGGCGGGCGCCGCGGAGGCTCCCGACGCTCCCTCGTCGACGGTCTTGACGCTGGAGCCACAGGCCGTCACTCCCATGGCGAGAGCCAGGCTCACCGCGGCGGTGGCCAGCTTCCCGAACTTCATCGATTACCTCCAGGGTGGGGTTCCGTGCCTCCGGTCCGGGGTGAGCCGGGGACACGGTGGGGCCGATTTGGCCGATGGGGCACAGCGAGGCGCGGTGCGTCCCGGGAGTAGCGGGTGCCGTGGCGGCACGCCCCGGATTCCGGCGTGCCGCCGGGGCGTGTTGTGTCCGAATCGGGTCCACGGCGACACCGGAGCCGGTCGGGAACCGGCCCGCTCCGGCGTCGGTGAGAGTGTTCGTGAACGTGTCCGTGGGCGTCGCCGCGGACACCGTCATGAGCATCGTGGTAAGCGTCGTGATGAGCAGCGTCGTAAGTACTGCCGTAGGTACCGGCGTAAGCGCTGTTGTGAGCGCTCACATCCGCGGCATGAGGCCACCGGATGGTCCCTTCGGCTGTGTGACGAGCAATCAAATGCCCGGGTCGGCCGACTGTCAACCCCCGGGCGGTCAGGAGTCCTCGCGTCATGGAGTCCTTCTCGCAGGAGATGTGAGCGTTAACAACAAGGTATGCGCCAGTTAAGGGCGTCATGACGGCAACGTCAAGTAGGTGTTAACGGATGATCTCCGAGTAATCAGAATGTAATCTCACGGGTGCTTGACGCGGGGTGTTGTTAGCGCTCACAGTCTGTCCCAAGCCACCATGAAGGAGCCGACCAAGTGAGTCCGAGCCTCGAACGCCGTCCGCCCGTGATGGCGGACGTCGCCACGAGGGCCGGTGTGTCGCACCAGACGGTCTCGCGCGTGCTCAACGACCACCCCAACGTCCGCGCCGAGACCCGCGAGCGGGTCCTGGCGGCGATCCGTGAGCTCGGCTACCGGCGCAACATGGTCGCCCGAGCCCTGGTCACCAGGCACACGCGCACCCTGGGCGTGGTCAGTTTCGACACGACCCTCTACGGGCCCGCGAGCACGGTCTACGGCATCGAACAGGCGGCCAGGGCGGCAGGTTACTTCGTCAGCATGGTCAGCCTCAAGACCATCGACACCGCGGGTGTGCGCGACGCGCTCGGCTATCTGGCCGAGCAGGCCGTCGACGGCATCGTGGTGGTCGCGCCCCAGCGCTCGGCGGCCCCCGCGCTGGCCGGCGCCCCCACCGACATCCCCGTCGTGGCCGTCGAGGGCAGCCACACCGGCGACGTGTCGGTGGTGAGCGTCGACCAGATCGAGGGCGCCCGCCTGGCCACCCGGCACCTGCTCGACCTCGGCCACGAGACCGTGTGGCACATCGCCGGCCCCTCGGACTGGCTGGAGGCCGACGGGCGGATCGAGGGCTGGCGCGAGGTGCTGAGCGCCGCGGGCCGCAAGGCCCCCGAGTTGCTGTCCGGAGACTGGAGCCCACGCTCCGGCTACGAGGCCGGGCTGCGCCTGGCGGGGACACCCGGCGTCACCGCCGTGTTCGTCGCCAACGACCAGATGGCGCTCGGGATGCTGCGGGCCTTCGCCGAGCTGGGCGTGCGGGTCCCCGAGCAGATCAGCGTCGTGGGGTTCGACGACATCCCCGAGTCGGAGTTCTTCACTCCGCCGCTCACCACGATCAGGCAGGACTTCGGGGCGGTCGGTAAATACAGCATCGAGGTCCTGCTCAGGCAGATGGAGGCGGGAGCGGAATGGTCCCAAGAGCGACATGTCGTCCCGCCACGGTTCGTGGCGAGGACCAGCACCGCGCCGTTCCGCGCCTAGGACCGCGTATCGTTTCGCACCGGTGGCCGCACCCGGGCGTGGTTCCGCGCCCGGATCCGCGACGCCCGGGTCCGTTCCGCCACGCCTGAGCCCCGTGGATCCGGCACGGTCCCCCGTACCTGAGAACCCCCCCGAGCGAGGTCCCGCCGTCCTGATGTCCTGGAGAGAATGTGAACGCTAACAACGACCGTTACGTGGTCGGTGTCGACTTCGGCACACTGTCGGGCCGCGCCGTGGTTGTACGGGTGAGCGACGGCGCCGAGATGGGCACCGCCGTGCACGAGTACGCCCACCGGGTGATCGAGGAGCGGCTGCCGGACACCGCCGTACGCCTGGGCCCCGACTGGGCGCTGCAGTCGCCGGAGGACTGGCGGGAGGTGCTCCGCCAGGCGGTGCCCAAGGCGGTGGCGGCGGCCGGGATCGCCCCGTCGCAGGTCATCGGCCTCGGGACCGACTTCACGGCCTGCACCATACTTCCCGCCACCGCCGAGGGCACCCCGCTGTGCGAGATCGACGGGTTCGCCTCCCGCCCTCACGCGTGGCCGAAGCTGTGGAAGCACCACTCGGCGCAGTCGCACGCCGACCGGATCAACGCCGTCGCCGCACGCAGGGGAGAGGCGTGGCTGCCCCGCTACGGCGGGAAGATCTCCTCGGAGTGGGCGTTCGCCAAGGGTCTGCAGGTGCTGGAGGAGGACCCGGAGATCTACGCCCGCGCGGAGCGCTGGATCGAGGCCGCCGACTGGATCGTCTGGCAGCTCACCGGCGTGGAGACGCGCAACGTGTGCACCGCCGGGTACAAGGCCGTCTACCAGGACGGGGCCTACCCGTCCGAGGAGTTCCTCGCCGAACTCAACCCCGGCTTCACCGGTTTCACCGCCAAGCTCGGCCAAAACCCGGCCCCCCTCGGAGGGCTCGCCGGACGGCTGGACGCCCGCGCCGCCGGGTGGACGAAGCTGCCCGAGGGCATCGCGATCTCGATCGGCAACGTCGACGCGCACGTCACGGCCGCCGCCGCCGACGCCGTGCGGCCCGGCCAGATGGTGGCCATCATGGGCACCTCCACCTGCCACGTCATGTCCTCCGACGCGCTCGCCGAGGTGCCGGGCATGTGCGGGGTGGTCCGCGACGGCATCGTGCCCGGACTGTGGGGGTACGAGGCGGGCCAGTCGGGTGTCGGCGACATCTTCGGGTGGTTCGTCGAGACCTCGGTGCCCGGCTCCTACGAGCGCGAGGCGGAACAGCGCGGCCTCAGCGTGCACGACCTCCTCACCGAGCTGGCCGCGGCGCAGCGGGTGGGACAGCACGGCCTGGTGGCGCTCGACTGGCACAACGGCAACCGCTCGGTGCTGGTCGACCACAACCTCTCCGCAGTGGTGGTGGGCCAGACGCTCGCCACGAAACCCGAGGACACCTACCGGGCGCTGATCGAGGCCACCGCGTTCGGCGCCCGCACGATCGTGGAGACCTTCGAGAGCTCCGGGGTGCCGGTGACCGAGTTCGTCGCCGCGGGGGGCCTGATCAAGAACCGCTTCCTGATGCAGGTCTACGCCGACGTGCTGCGCCGCCCGATCTCGCTGATCGGCTCCGAGCAGGGCTGCGCCCTGGGGTCCGCCATCCACGCGGCGGTCGCCGCCGGGGCCTACCCCGACATCACCTCCGCCTCGGCCGTGATGGGCAGCCGGGCCGAGGCCGCCTACATCCCCGACGCCGGTCGCGCGGACGCCTACGACCGTCTGTACGCCGAGTACCGCCGCCTGCACGACCACTTCGCCGACGGGAAGATGCTGCACGGCCTGCGGGCCCTGCGCTACGAGGCGAGCACACCGGCTGGCGAGAACGAGAAGAACACGTCGACGAACGAGGAGGACGCGTGACCGGGCGCGAGGAACAACCGATCGGGCAGTCCCCGCCCCCGTGCGCGGCCGGACGTCCGGTCCCATGGGCGGCCGGGTACCCGGCCGCGTGCGAAACGGCGGTGGCCCGATGAGCGCCGTCGTCAGGAAGCTGCGGGAGACGGTGGCGGCGCTCCACCAGGAGCTGGTCCGCTACAACCTGGTCGCCTGGACCGCGGGCAACGTCTCGGGCCGGGTCCCCGGCGAGAACCTGTTCGTCATCAAGCCGTCGGGGGTGACCTACGACGCACTCACCCCCGAGTCGATCGTGGTGTGCGACCTGGACGGCGAGCTGGTCGAGGGCGAGCTGTCACCGTCCAGCGACACCGCCGCGCACGCGTACGTCTACCGGGCGATGCCGCGGGTGGGCGGGGTGGTGCACACCCACTCCACGTACGCCTCCGCCTGGGCGGCGCGGGGTGAGTCCATCCCGTGCGTGCTGACGGCGATGGCGGACGAGTTCGGCGGGGAGATCCCGGTCGGGCCGTTCGCGCTGATCGGCGGGGACGACATCGGCAAGGGAATCGTCGCCACCCTGGAGGGCCACCGCTCCCCGGCGGTGCTGATGCGCAACCACGGCGTCTTCACCATCGGCGCGGACGCCCGCGCGGCCGTCAAGGCCGCGGTGATGTGCGAGGACGTCGCCCGTACCGTGCACGTGGCCCGCCAGCTGGGCGAGCCGCTGCCGATCGCGGCAGCAGACATCGACAGTTTGTACGACCGCTACCAGAACGTCTACGGGCAAAGGAGTCCGCGGTGACCCTTCACGAGCGTGAGATCTGGTTTCTCACCGGAAGCCAGGGCCTGTACGGCGAGGACACGCTGGCCCAGGTGGCGGAACAGTCCCGGAGCATCGCCGAGCGGCTCGACGACGCGCTGACGTTCCGGGTGGTGTGGAAGCCGGTGCTGACCGACGCCGCGTCGATCCACCGGGTCTGCCTGGAGGCGAACGCCTCGGACGCCTGCGTCGGGGTGATCGCCTGGATGCACACCTTCTCCCCGGCCAAGATGTGGATCGCCGGGCTGGACGCGCTGCGCACGCCGCTGCTGCACCTGCACACCCAGGCCAACGTGGCGCTGCCGTGGAGTTCCATCGACATGGACTTCATGAACCTCAACCAGGCCGCGCACGGCGACCGCGAGTTCGGCTACATCCAGGCCCGGCTGGGCGTGGCGCGCAAGACCGTCGCCGGACACGTGAGCGACCCGGCGGTGGCGGCGCGCATCGGCGCGTGGGCGCGGGCCGCGGCCGGACGCGCGGAGCTGAGCTCGCTGCGGCTGGCCCGCTTCGGCGACAACATGCGCGACGTGGCGGTCACCGAGGGTGACAAGGTGGAGGCGCAGCTGCGTTTCGGCGTCTCGGTCAACACCTACGGCGTCAACGACCTGGTCGCCGCCGTCGACGCCGCGGCGGACTCCGACGTGGACACCCTGATCACCGAGTACGAGGACACCTACAAGGTCGCCCCCGAGCTGCGCGCCGGAGGCGAGCGCAACGACTCGCTGCGCTATGCCGCCCGCATCGAGCTGGGGCTGCGCCACTTCCTCACCGAGGGAGGCTTCGGCGCGTTCACCACCAACTTCGAGGACCTCGGCGGGCTGCGGCAGCTGCCGGGGCTCGCCGTGCAGCGGCTGATGGCCGACGGCTACGGCTTCGGCGGCGAGGGCGACTGGAAGACCTCGGTGCTGGTGCGCACCCTGAAGGTGATGTCGGCCGGCCTCGAGGGCGGCACCTCCTTCATGGAGGACTACACCTACCATCTCACCCCCGGCCAGGAGGTGATCCTGGGCGCGCACATGCTGGAGGTCTGCCCGACGATCGCCGCGGGCGTGCCCTCGTGCGAGATCCACCCGCTGAGCATCGGCGGGCGCGAGGACCCGGTCCGGCTGGTCTTCGACGCGGAACCCGGACCCGCCGTGGTGATCGGTCTGTCCGACATGGGGGACCGGTTCAGGCTGGTGGCGAACGAGATCGACGTGGTCAACCCCGCCGAGCCGCTGCCCAGCCTGCCCGTCGCCCGCGCGGTGTGGAAGCCCCGTCCGAACCTGAGCACCTCGGCCGAGGCGTGGCTCACCGCGGGAGGCCCGCACCACACCGTGCTGTCGTCCGCCCTGACCACCGAGGAGCTCACCGACCTCTCCGACATGCTCGGCGTCGAGTTGCTGGTCATCGACGCCGACACCACCGCCCGCCAGTTCGCCAAGGAGATCCGCTGGAACCAGGCGTACTACCACCTGGCGCGCGGTTTCTGATCCGGAACCCCTCTCCTCCCGTTGCCGCCGGCTTCCGGTGCCCCCGCCGCTCGCGGGGGTGCCGGAAGCCGTTGTCGTCACGGCCGCCTTCGGAGGGGATCCGTTCCGGCGCACGGGGGGCATCCGGGCGCTACGGGCGAAGCCGGTGGCCGTCGTCCACCAGGCGGGAGAGCAGGCTGAGGGTGGCCGCGCCCGCCGCGACGCCGCTGAGCACGGAGAGCGGCCAGGCCGACCCGGCCACCAGTGCGAGCGCGCAGGCCAGCACGGCGATCACGACCGCGGTGGTCACGACGAGCAGTACAGGTACGGAGAACATCGACTCACTCCCGCAGGGGGTGTCACCGGGGTTCCGGCGACACGGCGGCCGAGACCCGGATCCGGCCGGATCCGCGCTCGCCCCTACAGGTCCTGCCCGTTCTGAGAGATGTAATCATGTCTGGCGGAGGCATGTGGTCCGCGCTGTGGCCGTCTCGTCGTCCCCGTGCGGGCTCTCCGGGCGGCGCGGCCCTGCCGACAGGGTAGGAAGCGTGGGTCACAGCCGAGCGTCGTTCGTGTGAAATTCAGTGAACACAGCCACTCCTCTCGGTCGCCAGATCTCCCAATTGGCTCTCTGAGCATGGGTTTTATCTGTGAACAAGCCTTACTCCCTTGTTCACGGAACTCAGGTCTGATAGAACAAACGGCACATGTAGGTCGAGTGGGTCGTCGCTGGAACGATCCGCTCATCTCGCGGCCTAACCCTCATGGCCCCTGGAGGACTGCGATGCCCGGTTTCTCTCACCCCCACGGTCCGGGATCCCCCGCGCTGTCCCGCCGCTCGATCCTGCAGCTCGGGGGTGGGGTCGCCCTCCTCTTCGCGACCGGGTGCGCCGCGGGCACCAAGGCGGGCGACCCCGCCCCCGCGGCGAGCACCGCTCCCGGCGAGAGCGGCGCCCCCGCCGCCAGGGCGTTGCGGATCGCGGTGGGCAGCTACCTGAGCAGCTGGGACCAGGACTTCGTCGGATTCGACCTGACCGCGCTGATGCTCTACAAGAACGTCTTCCCCTACATGATCGACTACGGGGTCACCTCGGTCGGCGACGGCCAGATCCTCGACACCGAGGCGATCGCCCCGACCTTCGCCGAGTCCTTCGAACCCGACGCCGACAACAAGGTCTGGACCCTCAAGCTGCGCCAGGGCGTCAAGTTCGCGAGCGGCAACGAGATGACCGCCAACGACGTCAAGTGGTCCAAGGACCGCGCCTTCGCCGCGAAGGCGAACGTCGCCGGGGTCTACCGGCTGATCGGGCTCACCAAGGCCGACCAGGTCGAGGTGGTCGACGACTACACCGTGAAGTTCACCCAGGCCTTCCCCAGCGCCCTCACCCGGCAGATCCAGGCCATCTCGCTGTACGTCTTCGACTCCGAAGAGGCGAAGAAGCACGCCACCGACGACGACCCCTGGGCCAAGGAGTGGTTCGCCAAGAACCCCCCGACCGGCGGCTACTTCAACGTGGAGAAGGCGGTCCAGGGGCAGGAGATCCTGCTCAGCGCCAACACCGGCTACCCCGGCACCGACGGCGCAAAGAGCCCGCAGATCAGGCTCACCGTGGTGCCCGCGGCCTCCAACCAGCGCCTCCAACTGCAGAACGGCGACATCGACATCGCCTTCGGGATCGGCCAGCGCGACATCAAGGACCTCAAGACCACCGAGGGCATCAAGGTCATCTCCGCGCCGAGCAACAACCAGCTCGCCATCCAGATGTCGGTGACCACCGCCCCCTTCGACGACCCCGCGGTGCGCAAGGCGCTCGCCCAGGCCGTCCCGTACGAGCAGATCATCGCCAACGTCTACGGCGGCGACGCGCGGCCCACCAAGAGCGTCGTCCCGCTGGACATGCCCGGCTACTCCGAGACCGGCTACCCCTACACCCACGACGTCGCCAAGGCCAAGGAGACGCTGACCGCGGCGGGCAAGACCTCGATCACCTCCGAGCTGGTCTTCCAGACCGACAACGAGGAGCAGCAGCAGATCGCCGTCCTCGTGCAGAGCGAGGCGAGGAAGGCGGGCATCGAGCTGAAGCTCACCCCGCTCGACCCCGCCACACTCGCCGAGCGCAGGGAGAAGAAGAACATCCCCCTGCAGATCACCCTGGGCCAGCTCTGGGTCAACGACGTGGAGTACATGCTCGGGACCAGCTTCACCAAGGGGGCGAACCTCAACTACTCCAACTACGTCAACGACGAGATCGAGAAGATCTTCGAGGAGTCCCACACCGTCGTCGACGAGGCCGAGCGCGCCAAGCTCTGGCTGCGCGTGCAGGAGATCATGGCCGAGGACGTGCCGTGGGTCGTCGTCTGCCAGCCCAACTTCAACCTCCCCGTCAGGGAAGAGGTGCAGGGATGGGTGCAGCCGATGGACGGTCTGGCCCGGCTGCGCTACCTGAACGTCACCGGGTGATTCATGCGTGTCCTCCGGTTCCTCCTCAGGCGGCTGCTCCAGCTCGTCCCGGTGCTCCTCGGGGTGGTCGTCGTGACCTTCCTCCTCGTCAGGGTCCTGCCGGGCGACCCGATCCGTACCATCCTCGGCCCCAACGCCACGGAGGCCGACGCCGCCGCCGCGCGGGCCAGGTTCGGGCTGGACCAGCCCTTGTGGCGGCAGTTCCTCGACTACGTCGGGGGACTGTTCACCGGTGACTTCGGCACCTCGATCCAGAGCGGCACCTCCGTGGGCGCCGAGATGGCCGTGCGTATCGGTCCCACCATGGAACTCGTCGTGATCGCGCTCACCGTGGCGCTGCTGCTGGCCACGGTGCTCGGCATCTGGTCGGCGCGGAACGTGGGCCGGTTCGGCGACCACACCGTCCGCGTCGCGGCGCTCATCGGCAACTCGGTGCCCGAGTTCTGGCTCGGCCTGGTGCTCGTCCTCGTCGGCTACAGCGTGCTGGGCTGGTTCCCCGCGCCCAGCGGCCGGGTGGACCCCGACACCGACCTCAGCCTGATCACCGGCGCCGACCTGCTCGACGCCGCGCTGACGGCGAACGGCCCCGCGTTCGTCTCCGCGCTGGAGCACCTCGCGCTGCCGGTCGCCACGCTGGTGATCGCCATCGTCGCGCCGCTGCTGCGCAGCGTCCGGGCCTCCGCGCTGGAGGTGCTCGCCTCCGAGGCGTACACGGCCGCCGCCGCGCACGGACTCAAGGACCGGCTGCTGCTCCGCGGCTACCTGGTACGGGCCGCGCTGGTGCGGCTCCCCGCGCTGGCGGCCCTGGTGTTCGGCTTCTCCATCGGCTCGACCGTCCTCGTGGAGTACGTCTTCTCCTGGCAGGGCTTCGGGCAGTGGGCGCTGCGCGGCCTGCTCTACCGGGACTACCCGGTGGTGCAGGCGTCGGTGCTCGTGATCGCGCTGTTCTACGTGGTGGTGTTCCTCATCGCCGACGTCGTCCACGCGATCCTCGACCCGAGAGTGAGGATCTGATGTCGCAGCGCGTCCGGGAGGTCGGCGGGGACCGCGGTTTCGCGTCGTCCCTGATCATCGCGGGCTCCGCCATCCTGGCGCTGGTCGCCGTGGCGGTCGTGTTCGCGCCGCTGCTCAGCGCGTGGGGCCCCGAGGAGATCGACCCCCTCGCGCCCCTCGCGGCGCCGGGCGGCGCCCACCTGCTGGGCACCGACCTCAACGGCATGGACGTGTGGAGCAGGGTCCTGCACGCCGCCAGGCTCGACGTCGGCATCGCGATCGCCGCGGTCGCCGTCGCCGTGGTCGCGGGCAGCCTCGTCGGCCTCGTCGCCGGATACCGGGGCGGCTGGCCGGACGACGTGCTGATGCGAGTGCTCGACGTCTTCCAGGCGTTCCCCACCTTCATCCTCGCTCTCGCGGTGGCCGCGCTGCTCGGCGGCGGGACCGCGAACCTGATCGCGGTGATCGCGCTGGTGAACGCGCCCGCGTACGCCCGGCTGGTGCGGGCCGAGGTGCGCTCGGTGCGGGAACTGCCGTTCGTGGAGGCGTCCCGCACCTCGGGCGCCTCCTTCTGGGGGGTGCTCTGGCGGCACGTCCTGCCCAACAGCCTCACCCCGGTGCGCGTCATCGCCCCGCTGAACTGCGGCTGGGCGATGCTCACGCTCGCCGGGCTGTCCTTCCTCGGGCTCGGCGTGCCGGTGCCCACCGCCGAGTGGGGCGCCATGATCAGCCTCGGTGCCGGAGACGTCGTCGCCGGCCGGTGGTGGACCTCGGTGCCGCCCGGTCTCTTCCTGCTGATCTGCGTCCTGGGCTTCAGCCTCCTCGGTGAGGGCCTGCAGGAACGCGCCGACTCCACGAGGAGGTGACGGACGATGACACTCCTGTCGATCGAGGACCTCTCCGTCGTGATCCACCGCCCAGGACGCCGGGTCGCCGCGCTGAGCGGGGTGAACCTGACCGTCGAGCCGGGCGAGGTGGTCGGCCTGGTCGGTGAGAGCGGCGGCGGCAAGAGCATGGTGGCCCGCTCGATCGTGGGCCTGCTGCCCGGCGGCTCCCGTACGACCGGGAGGGTCCTGTTCGAGGGCACCGACGTGCTGACGATGGGCGCCGCCGAGCTGGAGTCCTTCCGCGGGCACGGCGCCGCGATCTGCTTCCAGAACCCGCGCGGCGCGCTCAGTCCCACCAGGACCGTCGGCCGCCAGCTCGTCGACCGGCTCGTCACCCACCAGGCGCTCGCCCCCGCCCCCGCGAGGGAGGTCGCCGCCGAGCTGTTCGAGTCGGTCGGCATCCGCAGCCCGAGGCGCCGCCTGGACGCCTACCCGCACGAGCTCTCCGGCGGCATGGCGCAGCGCGTCATGATCTCACTCGCCACCGGCTGCGCCCCCGGCCTGCTCATCGCCGACGAGCCCACCACCGGGCTGGACGTCACCCTCACCAGGGAGATCCTCAACCGCTTCCGGCTCGCCGCGAACGCCGAGCGGCGCGGCGTGCTGCTCATCTCCCACGACCTCGCCTCCATCGCGGAGGTCTGCGACCGCGTCGTGGTGCTGTACGCGGGGACGGTGGTGGAGAGCGGTCCGGGACCGCAGGTGCTCGACGAGCCCGCCCACCCCTACACGCGGGCGCTGCTGCGCTCGGTGCCCGACATCGACGGGCGTGCGGTGATCGCCACCCCCGGTGCGATGCCGCTGCTCTCCGAGGAGCCCTCCTCCTGCCCGTTCGTGCCGCGCTGCGCGCACGCGACGGAGCTGTGCGTGGCGGAGCGTCCGTACGCCAGGACCCTCTCCTCCGACTGGAGCGCCGCCTGCTTCCACCCCCGCTCGGGGCCGCTCGCCGAGTCGTCCGAGTCGCTCACCGGGCACCTCGACCCCCCTTCCCCATCGCCCACGGAGCCGCCCGCCCGTACGGCCGCCGTCTCGACGGGGGAGGGGACCCGCCCCGCTGAGGGAACGTCCTCCGGCGCGGGAACGCGTTCGGGGAAGAGGACGCGCTCGGTTGAGAAGACGGACTCGGGAGAGTGGACGCGCCCCGAAGAAGGGACGGGCGGGGAGGTGCTGCGCGTCGAGGACGCGCACGTCGTCTACGGTTCCCGTTTCGGAGGCGGGGGCCACCACGCCCTGCGCGGGGTCAGCCTCAGCGTCGCCGCCGGTGAGACCCTGGGCGTCGTCGGGGAGAGCGGCTGCGGCAAGAGCACCCTGGCCAGGCTGATGCTCGGGCTGGTCGCCCCTTCCACGGGGAGGGTCGAGGTGGCCGGGCGGGTCCTGTCGGAGGTGCGCGGCCGGGAGCTGCGCCGCCTGCGCACCCGGGCACAGCTGGTCTTCCAGGACCCGGTGGGTTCGCTCAGCCCCCGGCGGACCGTGCAGGACGCGATCGGCGAGCCGCTGCGCGCCGCCGGGGTGCCCGCCGCCGAGCGCGTCTCACGCGTCGCCGCGGTCCTGGAACGCATGGAACTGGACCCGTCCATCCTGGGACGGCGCCCGCACGAGCTGTCCGGCGGGCAGGCGCAGCGCGTCGGCATCGCCCGCGCGCTCGTCGGCGACCCCGACCTGATCGTCTTCGACGAGCCCACCTCGGCGCTCGACGTCACCGTGCAGGCGCAGATCCTGAAGGTGATCGCCGAGGTGAGCGGCGACCGCTCGCGCGGCAGCGTCTTCATCTCCCACGACCTGGCCACCGTTCGAGGATTCTGCGACCGCGTCGTGGTTCTCTACCTGGGGCGGATCGTCGAGGAGGGGCCGGTGGAAGAGGTCTTCGGCAACCCCCTGCACCCCTACACCCGGGCGCTGCTGTCCAGCGCCCCGAGCCTCGGCGCCGGGTACGGCGGACCGCGGGTCGAACTGACCAAGGATCTGGAGGAGGCGGACGCCGCCGCGGGCTGTGCCCTCGCGCCGCGCTGCCCCTTCGCGACCGACGAGTGCCGGCAGCAGGAACAGGAACTCCGCCCGTACGGCGCGAGCCTGGTCGCCTGCCACCGCGCCGCCGAGATCCCCGCGCTGATCGAAAGGTGACACCCGCAATGCCCGACCCCAAGCACATCCGTCTGGCCGTCGACATCGGCGGCACCTTCGTCGACGCGATGGAGCTGGACACGCGCACCCACGAGGTGCGCTTCAGGAAGGCCTCGACGACCCCGGCGCGCCCCTGGGAGGGCGTGCTCGACGCGGTCACCGCGCTCGGCACCGACCTGTCGGAGGCGGAGCTGTTCATCCACGGCACCACCCTCGGGCTCAACGCCGTCCTGGAGCGGCGCGGCGAGCCCACCGGGATCATCACCAACGACGGCTTCCGCGACATCTTCCTCATCGGCCGGGGCAACGTGCCCTCCGACCACATGTACGACTTCCAGTACGAGCGGCCCGACAGCCTCGTGCTGCGACGCCACACCGCCGGGGTGCGGGGGCGGCTCGACCACCGGGGCCGGGTGGTCGAGGAACTCGACGCCGCCGGGGTGCGGGAGGCCGCCCGCGTCCTGGTCGAGGAGCGGGGAGTGGTGTCGATCGCCGTCTGCTTCCTGCACTCCTTCCTCGACCCCTCCCACGAGCGGGAGGCCGCCCGGATCATCCGCGAGGCGTACCCCCAGGTGACGGTCTCGGTCTCCACCGACATCGTGCGGGAGTACCGCGAGTACGAGCGGACCAGCACGACCGTCCTCGACGCCTACATCCGGCCGATCTTCGAGAGGTACGTGGACCGGCTGGAGCGCGGGCTCGCCGAGCGCGGCTTCGACGGGCGATTCCTGATCATGCGCTCCGGCGGCGGCTCCATGACGTCGGCCGTGGCCAAGACCTCCCCGACGCACACCGTGCTGTCGGGCCCGGCGGGCGGCATCGTGGGCGCGGCGCACATCGCCGCCGCCCTCGGTCGCCGGGACCTTCTCACCTTCGACATCGGCGGCACCTCGCTGGACGCGTGCGTGATCGAGCACGGGTCCCCGGTGGCCGCCTACGAGGCGCAGCTGGAGCACTTCCCGCTGCTGATCCCCACCTACGACATCCGCACGATCGGCGCCGGAGGGGGCTCGATCGCGTGGCTGGAGCGGGGATTGCTGAAGGTGGGGCCGCAGAGTGCGGGTGCCGACCCCGGCCCGGTGTGTTACGGCCGGGGCGGCACCCGTCCCACCGTCACGGACGCGGCGGTCGTCCTCGGCTACGTGGACCCGGACCGTTTCCTGGCCGGGACCATGGAGCTGCGGGCCGACGCCGCCCGCGCGGCGCTCGACGAGCAGGTGGCCGGGCCACTCGGGCTCAGCCCCGAGGCGGCGGCGGCGGGCGTCTTCGACGTGCTGCTCGCCAAGACCGTCGGCGCGGTCCGGCAGATCACGGTCGAGCGGGGACACGACCCCCGGGGCTTCTCGCTGCTCGCGTTCGGCGGGGCGGGGCCGCTGCTCGCCCCGCTGCTCGCGGCGGAGATGGGCATCGGCGAGGTCATCGTGCCGTTCGCGCCCTCCGGCTTCTCCGCCTGGGGCATGCTCAGCGCCGACATCGTCGACGACTTCTCCCGTACGGTGATGGCCACCCTGGACGACGCCGACCTCGACGGGCTGGAGACGGTGTTCAAGAGCGTCGAGGCCGAGGCGGTCGCCTCCCTGGAGGCGCAGCGGGTCCCGGCGGACCGCATGGTCCTTGAGCGCCAGTTCGAGCTGCGCTACCTGGGCCAGGAGCACTCGCTCATCGTCACCACGGGCCGCGACCTCGACCGCGACGCGATCAGGCGGGCGTTCGAGGAGACCCACGCGGCGCGGTACGGGCACGCGATGGACAACCGGGTGCAGATCCTCAACCTGCGGGTGCGCGGCATCGGCCGTACCGACCGGCCCGAACTGGTGACGCGCCCGCCAGGTGACGGCGACGCGAGCCGGGCGCTGCTCGCCCACAGGGACGCCTACGACTTCGGCACCCGCGCCACGGCGTCGTTCGCTGTCTACGACCGCGCGCTGCTTGAGCCGGGCGACGCGTTCGAAGGACCCGCCCTGGTCGACGAGGGCACCTCGACCACCGTGGTCCCCTCGGGGCAGCGGGTCGAGGTCGAGGAACACGGCTACCTGCTGGTACGGCTTGTGGAGGCGACGTCATGACGGAGCGGCTGGACGGTGCTCGATCGGACGGCGCCGGGGCGGACGGTGCTCGGCTGGACGGCGCCCGGCTGGACGGCGCGACCGCCGAGGTGGTGCGCAGTTACCTGCTCGCGGCGGCGGAGGAGATGCGGGCCACGCTGATCCGCACCTCCTTCAACCCGGTGATCTACGAGGTCCACGACTTCGGCATGTCGATGTACGACGCGGACCTGCGGCTGATCGCCGAGGCCACCGGACTCACCTTCTTCCTCGGCGCCAACGACTTCTCACTCCGTAAAGGGGTGGAGTATGTCGGGCGGGAGAATCTGCGTCCCGGTGACGTGGTGCTGTTGAACTATCCGTACTGGAACGCGGCACACGCGTATGACGCGACGCTTTTCTCGCCGGTTTTCATGGGCGAGGACCTGGTGGGTTTTTTGTGTGTGCGGGCTCACTGGATGGATCTGGGGGCGAAGGATCCGGGGTATGTGCTGGATTCCACGGATATGCATCAGGAGGGGATTATCTTTCCGGGGACGAAGGTGTTCTCGGAGGGGGTGGCGAATCGGGAGATCATTGAGTTGATCCGGTTCAATTCGCGGATGCCGGATCTGGTGATCGGTGATCTGAACGCGCAGGTCGCCGCGCTGCGCACCGGCGAGCGCCGTTTCCAGGAGATCCTGGAGAAGTTCGGCCGCCCCACCGTGGAGGCGGCGGTCCAGCGGATGGTCGAGGACGGGGAGGCGCGCACCCGCGCCGCCCTCGCCGAGCTGCCGCAGGGCTCGTGGACGGCGGTCGACTGGCTGGACGACGACGGGATCACCGAGGATCCGGTCCGCATGCAGGTCACCGTCACCGTCGCCGACGGCACCTTCACCGTCGACTTCGCCGGTTCCTCGCCCGCCACCGCAGGGCCCATCAACATGCCGTTCGGCGCGACCATCGCGATCTGCAAGGTCGTCCTGAAGGCGCTCACCTCGCCCGACGAGCCGTCCAACTTCGGCACGACCGTTCCTCTTGAGGTGCGGGCCGAACCGGGCACGCTCTTCCACGCCGTCTACCCGCAGCCGACGTTCACCCTGTGGACCGGCATCGTCGCGGTCGAACTCATCCTGAAGGCGCTGGCGCAGGGCATGCCGGAGCGGCTTCCCGCCTCTTCGGGGGGTGACGTGCCGGGGTTCATGATGGTCGGGATCCATCCGGAGACCGGGCAGATGTTCGCGGTCAGCAACAACGACCCGGTCGGCTGGGGCGCGACCCCGTCCCACGACGGTATGAACGCCGCCACCCACGTCTCGGGGAGCACCGGACGCATCACACCGATCGAGGTTCTGGAGGCCAGGACCGGGATGTTTTTCGAGCGGGTGGAGATGCGTGAGGACTCCGGCGGCGCGGGACGGTTCCGGGGTGGGGTGGGTTTGCGGCGTGACATTCGTTTCGTGGTGCCGGGGGAGTTCCTGTCGGTGATCAAGAAGACGCGGTCGCGGCCGTGGGCGCTGGAGGGCGGGCTGGAGCCCGAGCCCAACCAGGTGGTGGTCTTTCCCGGCACCGAGCGTGAGCATCGGGTGAGCACGAAGCGGACCAGGGTGGAGGTCGGCGACCGGATCACGTTGCTCACGGCCGGCGGCGGTGGGCACGGGGATCCGCGCGACCGCGATCCCGACCTGGTGCGCCGCGACGTCGCCGAGGGCTACGTCTCCCCCGAGGCCGCCCGCGAGACCTACGGGATCGACGATGTCTGAGCCCGCCGCCTCCACGCCGTCCGGCCCCGCCGTCCAGGGGGCCGCGGTCTCCGACCCGTCCGGCTCCGCCGTCCCAGGGACCGCGGTCTCCGGCCCTTCCGGCCCCGCGGCCCCGGAGTCCACCGGGCCCGCCGCCTCAGGAGGGCGAAGGGCCGGTCGCGCGGGCGGCGGCCTCGGCCCGGTGGACGGCGCGACGGTCGAGGTGGTGCGCAGCCACCTCTCCTCGGTCGCAGAGGAGATGCGGGCCACGCTCGTCCGTACCGCCTTCAACCCGGTGATCTACGAGGTGTTCGACTTCGGCATCTCCGTCTACGACGCGGATCTTCGTCTCGTTGCCGAGTCGACGGGGCTGAGCCGCTTTCTCGGCGCCAACGACTATTCCATCCGTAAGGGGGTGGAGTATGTCGGGCAGGAGAATCTGCGTCCCGGTGACGTGGTGTTGTTGAACTATCCGTACTGGAACGCGGCGCATTCTTACGACGCGACGTTGTTCTCTCCGGTGTTCGTGGATGCCGATCTGGTGGGTTTCCTGTGTGTGCGGGCTCACTGGATGGATCTGGGGGCGAAGGATCCGGGGTATGTGCTGGATTCCACGGATATGCATCAGGAGGGGATTATCTTTCCGGGGACGAAGGTGTTCTCGGAGGGGGTGGCGAATCGGGAGATCATTGAGTTGATCCGGTTCAATTCGCGGATGCCGGATCTGGTGATCGGTGATCTGAACGCGCAGGTCGCCGCGCTGCGCACCGGCGAGCGCCGCCTCCGCGAGCTGTACACCCGCTACGGCGGGGACGTCGTCGCCTCCGTCGTCGAGACCGTGATCGCCGCCGCCGCCGAGTCCGCCGCCGAGGCCGTCGCCGGCCTGCCGCAGGGCTCGTGGACGGCGGTCGACTGGCTGGACGACGACGGGATCACCGAGGATCCGGTCCGCATGCAGGTCACCGTCACCGTCGCCGACGGCACCTTCACCGTCGACTTCGCCGGATCGTCCGGCGCGACCGCGGGACCGGTCAACCTCCCGTTCGGCGCGACCATCGCGACCTGCCGGGTCGCGTTCAAGGCGATCACCACGCCGACAGAGCAGACCAACGCCGGGCACTTCGCCCCGCTGGAGGTGCGGGCCGAGCCCGGCACCCTCTTCCACGCCGCCTACCCGGCGGCGACCTTCACCCAGTGGACGGGGACGGTCGCCCTGGAGCTGATCTACAAGGCGCTGGCGCAGGGCATGCCGGAGCGGCTTCCCGCCTCTTCGGGGGGTGACGTGCCGGGGTTCATGATGGTCGGGATCCATCCGGAGACCGGGCAGATGTTCGCGGTCAGCAACAACGACCCGGTCGGCTGGGGCGCGACCCCGTCCCACGACGGTATGAACGCCGCCAACCACCTGTGCCAGACCCAGGCCCGCAACACCCCCGTCGAGGTTCTGGAGGCCAGGACCGGGATGTTCTTCGAGCGGGTGGAGATGCGTGAGGACTCCGGCGGCGCGGGACGGCTGCGGGGTGGGGTGGGGTTGCGGCGTGACATTCGTTTCGTGGTGCCGGGGGAGTTCCTGTCGGTGATCAAGAAGACGCGGTCGCGGCCGTGGGCGCTGGAGGGCGGGCTGGAGCCCGAGCCCAACCAGGTGGTGGTCTTTCCCGGCACCGAGCGTGAGCATCGGGTGAGCACGAAGCGGACCAGGGTGGAGGTCGGCGACCGGATCACGTTGCTCACGGCCGGCGGCGGTGGGCACGGGGATCCGCGCGAACGCGATCCCGACCTGGTGCGCCGCGACGTCGCCGAGGGCTACGTCTCCCCCGAAGCCGCCCGCGAGATCTATGGAGCCGAGGTCGTCCGATGAACGACATGGTCAACGACGTGGTCCTGGTCAACTGCACCGTCACCGACGCCCGCGCCGCCGGTTCGGGAGGTCGTACGGCGGGCGTCCCGTTCTCGGGCGACGCTGCCATCCGGCCGGCCCGGACGACGGACGGGCGGATCGCCGACACCGCGGTCCGGACGGCGGAGGGGGAGGGGCGGATCGCCGACGCCGCGGTGTGGATCCGGGGTGACAGGATCGCGGCCGTGGGTCCTCGCGAGCGGATCCTGGAGCGGACGGGCGACGCCCAACTGCTCGACCTGGACGGCGCGTACGTCACCCCCGGCCTGGTCAACATGCACACCCACCTGTCCCTGTCGCTCCCCGGCCAGGGAGGCGACAGCGTCAAGAACATGACGGCGCACGAGCTCGCCCTCTACATGGCCGACGGCGCCCGGCGCACCCTGCACTGCGGGGTGACCACGGTGAGGTGCGTGGCCGAGAAGGACCACGCCGACTTCGCACTGCGCCGGGCGATCGAGTCGGGCCGGGCGGCCGGCCCGCGCATCTTCACCGCCGGTCGCGCCCTGGTCTGCACCGGCGGCCACGGGCACGAGGGGAGCGACACGCTGGAGTGCGACGGCGCCGACGGGTTCCGGCGCGGGGTGCGCAGCCAGATCAAGGCGGGCGCCGACCTCATCAAGATCATGATCTCGGGCGGGATCGCCGGGGAACACGAGCAGATGGACACCCCGCAGCTGTTCTCCGACGAACTGGCGGCAGCGCTGCAGACCGCGCACGCCTGGGGCCGCAAGGTCACCGCGCACGCGGGTCCGGCGGCGGTGATCGCCGAGGCCGTCGAGATGGGCCTCGACTGCGTCGAGCACGGCTACCAGCTCACCCCCGAGGTCGCGAAGAGGATGGCCGAACGCGGCACGTCCCTGGTGCCGACGCTGCTCGTCACCCGCTGCAAGGAGTTCTTCGACGAGCTCGGGGTGCCGGAGTGGATGCAGTGCCGCTCGCTCGGCGCCGGCCCCCGCCACCTGGAGAGCTATGCCATCGCCCTCGACGCGGGGGTGGACGTCCTGCTGGGCAGCGACATGCCGCCGTTCTGGGACTTCGAGGGGACGAACGCCTCGGTACGCGAGCTGGAGTGCATGTCCGAAGGCGGTCTCGGCCCGGCCGGGGCACTGTACGCGGGCACGCTCGGCCCGATCCGCTGGCTCGGCGCCGAGGCCGACCTCGGCACCGTCGAGGTCGGCAAGTACGCGGACCTCATCGCGATGGACGCCGACCCGCTCGCGGGCACCTCGGCCTTCCGCGGGGTCCGCTGGGTGATGAAGGGCGGCCGGGTCGTCCGCGACGACCGGTCGGGATGGGAGAAGCCGTGAACCCCGACTCCGAGGTGAGCACCGACCCGATGGGAGAAGCCGTGAACCCCGGCTCCGAGGTGGACGCCGACCCGATGGGAGAAGTCGTGAACACCGGTTCCGGTGCGGACGCCGATCTGATCTCGGCCGGCATCGACGACATGTACGACGCGTTCCTCGCGGCCGACCGCCACCGCTTCGACGGGCACCTGCACGACGCGGTGACCACCTGGGAGACGCACCTGCCGGGACCGCTGAGGACCCGGCGGGAACTCGACGCCTACCGCGACGAGAGGGACGGCTCGGGTGCGCGTCCCCGCCTCGCCAGGCTGGAGGCCGAGGACAAGTGGATCGACGTGTGGGAAGACACCGGCGTCGCCCGCTATGTGCTGGTCGCCCAGCCGCCGGACGGACCCGTCCAGCGCAGCCGGGTGACCGACGTGCTGCGCCGTGTCGGCGGGGACTGGCTCATCGTGCACCATCACTCAGAACTGCTCACGCCGTGAACCGGCGGCTGGTCGCCTACGAGCACGGCGAGCCCGAGGAGGTCCTCTCCCTGGCGGAGGTGCCCGAGGAGCGCGCCCCCGGCGACGGCGAGGTGCGGATCGCGGTGCGGGCCGTCGGGCTGAACTACCTCGACGTCATGCTGTGCAGGGGCACCTACCCGGTACGCCCGGATCCGCCGATGACGCCCGGCGTCGAGGCCGCGGGAACGGTGGTCGCCGCCGGGGCGGGTGCCGAGCACCTGGAGGGCAGGGCGGTCCTCGCCTGCCCCACCCTGCCGCACGGGGCCCTCGGCGACGTCGTCACCGTCGACGCCGCCCTCGTCGTGCCCTACCCGGACGGGCTCGACCCCGTCACGGTCGCGGCCCTGCCCGTCACGTACCAGACCGCGTGGTTCGCGCTGCGCAGGGCCGGGCTCGCGGCGGGGGAGACGGTGCTCGTGCACGCGGGCGCGGGAGGTGTCGGCATCGCCGCCACCCAGCTCGCGCTCGCCTTCGGGGCGCGGGTGATCTGCACGGCGGGTGGCCCGGCCAAGACCGCGCTGTGCCGGGAGAACGGTGCGGCCGAGGCGATCGACTACCTGGAGGTCGACTTCGCCGCCTCGGTGATGGACCTGACGGACGGCCACGGCGCCGACGTCGTCGTCGACCCCGTCGGCGGCGATGTCCTCGCGCGCTCGCTGGACTGCCTCGCCTTCGAGGGGCGTCTGGTGGCCGTCGGTGCGGCCGGAGGATTTCCGCCGCCGGTCGACCCGATGGCGTTCGTCGCCGCCAACGCCTCCCTGGTCGGGGTGTCGTGGGGGTCGGCGTACCCGTGGCGGAGACCCGACGCGGTGCGGGACGCCTACGAGGAGCTGTTCGCCCTGCTCGACTCGGGCGCCGTACGGCCGCTCGTGTCGCGCGTGGTGAGCCTGGCGGACACCCCCGCGGCCCTGGCCGACCTGGCCGAACGCCGTACGACAGGAAAGATCATGGTCCGGACGGGCTGAGGGAGGAAGCGGCGTGAACGACATCAGTGGGAACAGCGGGGACGAGCAGGGCGACATGGAGCTGTACGACCTGCGGGTGGTGGTCGACCGCATCGAGGGCAGGTCCGTCTGCGGGATGGAGGTGGGCGACTGCTTCACCCTGGAGAACAGCGCCCACCTGCGGCTCCCCGACGGCGAGCACTTCTGCGTCTACGCGCTCGCCTCGGTGCTGCCGTTCCTCGCCGCCAAGCAGCGCGACCTCGCCGAGGGCGACTGGCTGGAGCGAGACACCCTGTTCACCTGCCCCGACCCGGAGGAGCGGCTGGTGATGCGGGTCGAGCGGACCGGGCGCCGCCGGATGAACTCCGCCGACCTGACCTGAGCCGACCTGACCTGAGAAGGACCCGCGATGACCGGCGTTCCGGAGGCATCCCCGAGGACCGCCGTGATCACGCGGCGATCCGCGACGACCGCAGACTGTGAGGAATCCGTGACGACCGCCACCGGGCAGGAGAGCCCCCGATGACCGCCGCCGAGATCGGCCTCGGCCTGCAGAGCGACAAGCGGGCCGGTGACTACGCGCGGCTCGCGCGCCGCGCCGAGGAGCACGGCTTCGACGTGCTGAGCGTGTTCGGCGACCTGATGTACCAGCCGCCGATCTTCCCCCTGCTGGAGATGGCCGCCGCCACCGGGCGGGTGCGGCTCGGCGCGGCCTGTCTCAACCCCTACTCCACGGCACCGTACGAGATCGCCGGGCAGCTCGCCGCCCTCGACCTCGCCTCGCACGGCCGCGCCTACCTCGGGCTGGCACGCGGCACCTGGCTCGGCGCGGTGGGCATCGCCCAGCCCAGGCCGCTCACCGCGCTGGCGGAGGCGGCGGAGGTGGTCTACCGGCTGCTCGCCGGTGACACCGGAGGGTACGAGGGGGAGATGTTCCGCCTCGCGCCGGGCACCGGGCTGCGCTACCCCGTACACCGGCCCCGGCCGCCGCTGCTGCTCGGCACGTGGGGGCCGAGGGGGGCGGCGCTGGCCGGACGGATCGCCGACGAGATCAAGGTGGGCGGCAGCGCGAACCCGGCGATGGTCGGGGTGATCCGCGAGCGGGTCGCGGCCGGGGCGGTGGCGGCCGGGCGCGATCCCGGCGCGATCGGGGTCGTCCTGGGCGCGGTGACCGTGGTGGACACCGACGGCGCCGCGGCCCGCGCCAAGGCGCGCGGCGAGGTCGCGATGTACCTCGCGGTGGTCGCCGACCTCGATCCGACCGTGGAGATCCCCGCCGACCTGCTCGACAGGGTGAAGACGTTGGTCGGGGAGGGCAGGGACACCGAGGCGGGGCGCCTCATCCCCGACGACCTGCTCGACCTGTTCGCCTTCTCCGGCACCCCCGAGCAGGTCGCCGCGCAGGCCCAGGCCCTCATCGACGCCGGCGCGCACCGGGTGGAGTTCGGCACCCCGCACGGTCTCAGCGATGACCGGGGCGTGGAGCTGCTCGGAGCCGAGGTGCTGCCGCTGCTGGACCGATCCCCCGCGGCGCGGGGCGGTGGCCCGGTGTGAGGCGCGACACCCTCCGGTGACGCTCCGTCATCTTGAAACCGGATGCCCCGAGAACCTTCCGTCCGGAAAGCGCACGGCCCGAATCGTCTCACTCTCCTGATTTTCACCTCAGTTCAGTATGGGTGAACATAAGAGAGGAGAAGGAGATGATGTGACGAGTGAACGCGCCGGGGGTCCGGCAACGGAGATGTCGGGCGTGACGGTCGAGGAGACCGGGGGCCTCGGCGATCCGCATGACACCGGCGGTGACGTGGACCGCACCTCGCACCGTGACCTGGGCGGACACGAAGGATCCGGTGGCCGTGGCGGCCTTGGGCAGGGCGGTCTGCCCGGTGAGCGGGAGGCGCTCGCCGCCGACGCCGAGTCCGCGCGACAGGCCGAGGCCGCCGGAAGGCCGGTGTGCCGCCGCGCGGAGTTCCTCGTCCCGCCCGCCCCCGCGACCTCCCGGCACCCCGAGCTCGCCTACTTCGCCGGCAACTCGCTCGGCCTTCAGCCCCGCGCCGCCCGCGCCGCGATCTCCGCCGAGCTGGACGACTGGGCCCTGCACGCGGTCGAGGGCCACCACCGCGCGGCGCACCCCTGGCTGCCTTACCACGCGGAGCTGCGCGAGGACGCTGCGGCGCTCGTGGGCGCGTTCCCCGACGAGACCGTGGTGATGAACTCCCTCACGGTCAACCTGCACCTGATGATGGCGACCTTCTACCGCCCGGCCGGTGAGCGCACCCGCATCGTGATCGAGGACCACGCCTTCTCCTCCGACAGTTACGCGGTGCGCAGCCAGGCCGTGCACCACGGCCTCGACCCCGACGAGACGGTGGTCCGGCTGCGCCCCCGCGAGGGCGAGGACTGCCTGCGCACCGCCGACATCGTGGACTACCTGGCCCGCGAGGGGCACCGGGTGGCGCTCGTGCTGCTGGGCGGGGTCAACTACCTGACCGGCGAGTTCCTCGACATCCCCGCCGTCACCGCGGCCGGGCACGCGGCCGGGTGCCGCGTCGGCTGGGACCTCGCGCACGCCGCGGGGAACGTGCCGCTCGCGCTGCACGACTGGGACGTGGACTTCGCGGCCTGGTGCTCGTACAAATACCTCAACTCGGGGCCCGGCGCCGTCGCCGGATGCTTCGTGCACCGGCGTCACGTGACCGATCCCACGCTGCCCCGGCTCGCCGGATGGTGGAGCACCGAGGAGGCGACCCGCTTCGAGATGCGGCCCGAGCTCGTCCCGGTACCCACCGCCGACGCCTGGCAGATCTCCAACCCGCCGATCCTCGCGATGGCCCCGGTGCGGGTCTCGCTGCGGATGTTCGCCGAGACGGGGATGGCGGCGCTGAGGGAGCGGAGCCTGGCGCTCACCGGCTACCTGGAACGGCTGCTCGCCGAGGTGGTCCGCGACCGCCCGCTGGAGATCGTCACGCCCGCCGACCCGGCCAGGCGCGGAGCCCAGCTCTCCCTGCGGGTGACCGGCGGCGTCCCCGGCGCCGACGGCGCTCTCGATGCCGCGGCTCTCGCCGACCGGCTGCACGAGGTCCACGGCGTCCTCGCCGACGTGCGGCGCCCCGACGTCATCCGGCTCGCCCCCGTGCCCCTGTACTCCACGTTCCACGACTGCTGGCGGGCCGCCGACGCGCTCGCCAGGGAGGTGAGCCCGAGATGAGGTCCCCCGGCGAGGTCGCCGTGGTCGGCGCGGGGCTGGTCGGCTGCCTGACGGCCTGTTACCTGGCCCGCCGAGGCTACGAGGTCACCCTGTACGAGCGCAGGCCCGACCCGCGCGAGGCCACGCCTGAGCGCGGGCGCTCGATCAACCTGGCGATCTCCGAACGGGGGATCGACGCGCTGCGCCGGATCGGGCTGGACGAGGCCGTGCTGAAGGCCGCGCTGCCGATGCCCGGCCGGATGATGCACGCCCCCGACGGCACGCTCAGCTTCCAGCCCTACAGCGCGGGAGGGCAGCGGGCGATCAACTCCATCAGCCGCTCCGAGCTCAACCGCACCCTGCTGGACGCCGCCCTCGGCATGCCGGGGGTCCGCGCGCTCTTCGAGCACCGGCTGACCGGACTCGACGTCGACTCGGGCCGGATGGACTTCGACACGCCTGGCGGTCCCGTCACCCGCACCGCCCAGGTCGTGCTCGCCGCCGACGGCGCCTACAGCGCGGTACGGGGACGGCTGCAGTTCCTGCCCGGCTTCGACTTCAGCCAGGAGTATCTCGACTACGGCTACAAGGAGCTGACGATCCCGGCGCGCGACGGCGGGTTCGCCCTCGACCCGGGCGCGCTGCACATCTGGCCGCGCGGCAAGGCGATGATGATCGCTCTGCCCAACCCGGACAGGTCCTTCACGTGCACGCTGTTCTGGCCCAAGTCGGGGCCGGGCAGCTTCGCCGAACTGGACACCGCGGAGCGCTTCGAGGAGTTCTTCGCCGCGAACTACGCCGACGCCCACGCCCTCATGCCCGACCTCGCCGACGACTACGCCCACAACCCGATCGGGCACCTGGTCACCATGCGGGCCCGCCCCTGGCACGTACGCGGCACAGGGGGAGCGGCGGTCGGCCTGCTCGGAGACGCGGCCCACGCGATCGTCCCCTTCTACGGCCAGGGCGCGAACTGCGGCTTCGAGGACTGCGTGGAGCTCGACCGCTGCCTGGAGGAGGCCGGCGACGACTTCCCCAGGGCCCTCGCCATGTACGGGGCCCGGCGCAAGGAGCACGCCGACACCATCGCCGAGCTCGCGCTGGAGAACTTCGTCGAGATGCGCGACAAGGTCGCCTCTCGGTCCTTCCTGCTGCGCAAACGCGTCGAGCACGGCCTGGAACGGCTGCTGCCCGGCGTCTACGTCTCCCGCTACGAGCTCGTCTCGTTCAGCACGGTGCCCTACGCCGAGATCCAGCGGCGCATCTCCCGCCAGCGCGGGGCGGTCGCCGCCGGGGCGCTCGGCGCGCTGGCCGCGATCGCACTGGCCACCCGCGCCCTGCGCCGCCGCTGACCGTCTTCGCGCCCGGGGGAGGGGTCAGAACAGCCGGGGGGTCACCACGGACACGACCGTGGTGACCCGGTCGGTGTCGTTGAACATGCTGTGCGGGACGGTCGACCTCAGGTGGACGCTGTCGCCCGGGTACAGCCGGTGCTCGACGCCGTCGACCTCGTACAGCAGCTCGCCCTCCAGCACGAAGGCGAACTCCTCCCCGGCGTGACCGTAGGAGTTCTCGCGTTTGCCGCCGGGCGCGATGTGCACCAGCAGCGGTTCGAGCACCAGGTTCGGGCCCCTCGCCGAGAGCATGCGGTAGGTCTGCTGGCCCGAGATGTATTCGGTGGCGGCCGTCGCCGAGCGGGTGAGCGTGAAGTGGCTCGGCAGATGGGAGACCGGGGCGCGCGTCTCCTGTGTCTCCTCCTCGGGCGGCACGTCGTTGAAGAACTCCGCCACGCTGCGGTCGAGCGCGGTGGCCACGCTGTTGAGCGCGGTCAGGCCGATGGAGGAGATCCCCCTCTCGACCTGCGAGAGGAACCCGATCGAGAGCCCGGAGTGGGTGGCGAGACCGCGTAGGGTCAGACCGCGCTCCTTACGGAACTGCCGCATCCGGGCTCCGACGGCGTCGTGGCGGTCCAGCTCCTCACCGCTGTGACGCTCCGATGTGCCCACCCGCGGCTCCCTCCGTCAAGCGGCGTGGCCGCCTGTTCGCTCTAGCTAAACATATTTCATAACAAGAGTCGTCGCGCGTCAAAAAGGAGTCGGAAATGGCAGACGGTGATGCCCGGCAGCGGGCCGCAGGGCCCTGGGCGCCGCAGGATCCGCAGGTGTTCCTGAGCGACGTCCCCGGTTCCTATCCGTGGCGCGTTCTTCATGAACGGCACCCCGCCCTGATCGAGAAGGTCCGCACCGCCACGCCGTACGACCTCGGGGTGAACCGGGCACTCGACCTGCTGCTGGAGGAGATCGAGGGGGTGATCGAGCCGCTTGAGGAGTCCGCGCACGACCGTGACCTGTGGGAGAGCTGGGACCGGGGCCATGTCGGGCGGCGGTGGGACGACGCGCCGTTCCTGTGGGCGGAGAGTTACTTCTACCGCAGGCTGCTGTCCGCGGTCGGCTACTTCGGGCCGGGCCCGTGGCGAGGCGTCGACCCGTTCGAGCCCTTCAAGCAGGCCGAGCTGCTCGGCGAGGCCGTCGACGAGGAGCTCGGCGAGCTCGACGCCCTGGCCGAACTGCCCTCCGCCGAGCGGGCCCAGGCGCTCGTTCTGCGGGCGCTGTGGGGGAACCGGGCCGACCTGGTGTTCCGGGTCGCGGCCGGCCCCGAGCTCGCCGGGCGGGAGTCCGGGCTCCTCGCCGACGACAGCGCGCTCCTGTGGTCACTCGTCGACGGCGGGGAGGCCGGTCGCGGAGGGCTCACGAGGATCTGCCTCGTCGCGGACAACGCCGGGAGCGAGCTGCTGCCCGACCTCGTCCTCATCGACCACCTGCTGCACACCAGGGGAGCGGAGGAGGTCGTCCTGCACGTCAAGCCCCTGCCGTACTACCTGTCCGACGCCACCCCCGCCGACGTCCTGGCCTGCCTGCGCCGGATGGCCGCCGCCGGCGGCGAGGCGGGAGAGGTGGCGGGGCGGCTGCGGGCGGCGCTCGGGTCGGGGAGGCTGCTCCTGCGGGCGTACGCCTTCTCCTGCGCGCCCCTGCCCTACCATGAGATGCCTTTCGGCATGCGGGAGGACTTCGCGTCCGCATCACTAACGATCATGAAGGGTGACCTGAACTACCGCCGCCTCGTCGGAGACAGGGCCTGGCCGCACACCACCCCGTTCGCCGAGGCCACCGCGTACTTCCCAGGCCCGGTCGTGGCGCTGCGCACCCTGAAGTCCGAGGTCGCCGTCGGCCTGGACGGTGACGTGGTCACGTCGCTGGAGGCCACGGGCGGTCCCTGGCTGACCACCGGTGCCCACGGCCTCATCCAGGCCAGGGCGTGAGCGGCCGGGTCAGCCGGAGCTGGGGATGATCGGGCCCTCGCTCGCCTGGACGAGGACGAAGCCCTCACCCCTGAACGCGAGCTGCAGAGCCTCGCCGCTGCCTCGCCCGATCAGGGCCCCCGCCTTCATCGTGCGGTTGACCCCCACGTGCAACCCCGCGCTCCAGCACACCGCGGACTGGCCGTCGGCGAAGGTCGGCGCCTGGGAGGTGTCGAGGAGCACGGGGGCGCCGTGCGCGGTGACCGCCACCCAGCCGGTGCCCTTGAGCGTGGTGTTGAACAGGCCGCCGGTGGCGACGCCCGCGCCCTGGACGCGTTGGATGTCCCAGGTGAGTTGCGGGTCGAAGGCGAGCAGGTTGGTGCCGTTGACGGTGAGCGCCTCGTCCTCCAGGTAGAACAGGTGCACGTCGGTGGCGTTGTCGGCGAAGAAGATCACGCCCTGCCCGCGGACGCGCATCAGCGGTGCGCCCTCCCCGCTCACCATCTTCTTCAGGAAGCGGCCGACGCTCCCCGCGCCCTCGTAGTCGAAGTCCATCTGTCCCTGGAAGGCGACCATCGATCCCTGCCGTGCCAGGACCTCTCCGTTCAGCCGCACCCGCAGCATCTTGGCGTTCTGCAGGGCGAAGTGGCCGGGGAACCGGTCCTGGTCAAGGTTTCCGAAGAACGAGCTGCGCACGGGAGATGCCTCTCAGCGTCGGGGACGTCGCATGGTGAACGGTCGCATGAGATTGACGAATCCGGCCGCGCGGGAGTTCCCTTCGGCGATTCCTCGGCGGCTCCTCAGTGGCTCCGTTTGAGCATCGCGTCCGCGAGCGCGTCGGCGGCCTCGCCGAGCCGGCGGCCCACCGCGTCGAGCCGCGAGAGCAGCTCGCGCCTGCGCAGGGTGTCCATGGTCAGCCGCTCGGCGAACAACTCGGCGAGCCGGGCCTGGTAGAGCTGGCGGACGCGACTGCACGCCTTGCGGGTGGCGAGCACGGCCCCGGTGACCGAGGCCGGGTCGTCGATCATCTTCAGTACGGCGCCCTCCAGCTCGTCGAGACCGTCGATCACCGCCCGCAGCGGCTCGACCGCGAACCGCACGTCCTGTGGCCCGAACAGGTCGATCTCGCGCACACAGTCGCGTAGCTGGTCCAGCACGTCGTCGATCGAACGGGAGAGCCTGAACAGGTCCTCCCTGTCGAGAGGGGTCGCCAGCACCCGCCGCAGGATCCGTACCAGCCGGGCTCTGGCCTCGTCCCCCTCGTGCTCCACGTCGGCCATCCGGGCCCGCGCCTTCGACCGTTCGATCTCGCCGTCCGCGACCGAGAGGGCGAGCACGGCTCCCGCCCGCGCGATGGCGACCTGCTCCCGCACCAGAGAGACGATCCGTCGCCCCGACCGGCCGCGCAGGTCGTCCCAGGCACGCGCGAACCTCCGGGTGCGGCCCTCGGTGCCGCTCACATCAGCCTCAGCGCGAGACCGCCGAGACAGCCCAGCGCCATCGACGACGGCAGCGTGACCAGCCATGCCGTACCCACGTTCACGACGCCCTGCCATCGCACTCTCCTCGTTCCCTCGCTCGTCGCCGCGCCGACCACCCCCGCGGTGATCGACTGGGTCATGCTCACCGGGCTTCCCAGGGCCGAACTGCCGAGGACGGCGCCGGTGGCCGCCGTCTCGGCGGAGACGATGTGCAGCGGGCGGGTGATGACCACCCCGCGGCCCAACCGGCCTCCGACGCGGATCAGGCTCGTCAGGGCACCGGCGAGGAAGAGCGCCACGAGGGCGGCCATCCACACCGGCGGGACCTCGACGGGCCCCACCCCGCCGAGCCCGTGACGGCTCACGCCGATCGCCACGCTCACCACCGCGATCATCTTCTGGCCGTCGTTCACCGCGTACGCCACGCACTGGGCCGAGTAGGCGAGCAGGTGGGTGGTGAACACCAGTCGCGGCATGCGGCGGTAGGACGGCACGTGGTGCGACAGGGCCCCCAGCAGATAGCCCAGGACCAGCCCGGCGAGGGGCGCGCAGGCCCCGATCGCCAGGACGGTGCCCAGTTCCCTCCACGACACGGAGAGCCCGGCGCCGAGTCCCGCGCCGCTGATGCCGCCGATCACCGCGAGGGTGAGGCTGGTCGGCAGGCCCCTGCCGGTCAGCATCGCGACCACCGCCACCGCGATCACCACTCCCACCAGGAACGCCGCCGCGCCGCCGCTCGTCCCGAGCCCGGCCAGCCGCTCGGTGAACGTGCGCGCGACCGCGACCCCCAGGAGGTACGGGACGGCGAAGAGCACGGCCACGAGGAGCACGGTGACCGCCCATCCGGGGGAGCGGGGGAACCTGAGCCCGAGACCGATGATGGTGGCCCCGTCGTTGGCCCCGCTGGCCAGCACGAAGAGGATCGCCACGACGGCGAACGCGAGGGTCCATCCCATCAGCGGTGATACCGCCGTTCGTGCCTCGCGCCCACGCCGCACCGGTCTCCCGGATGCCTCGCCGTCACGCCTCCCCCTCGCCCCCGGGAGCGCGGAGGGCACGGGCGGTGCGGAGGGCGGGGACGGCGAGGGGGTGCGCGCGGCCGGTGCCGCGGAGACGGTGGCGAGTCGGCCTTCCGAGAGGACGGAGGAGACCTGGGGATGGTCCGTGGCCACATCTCGGCGGACTCGCGCGCATTTATGCCCCTTCAATGAGAAAGCTTTAGTTTTAGGTTAACAGAGGGTAAACGAAGGGGGAATTGCCGCTGACGTACAGATGACATCCTGTCTTCGCCGATACGCGACCGGCGGGAAGTGGCCGGGCGGGACGCGCGGAGGCGGACGTCGCCGCGAGCGGGTACGGCGAGGTTGTTACGATCGGCCGGTGCCGAGGCGGGGAGGTGGAGGGTGGGCGAGCGCCCCTACGTGCTGCTGAGCTGCGCGATGTCCGTCGACGGATACATCGACGACGAGACGCCACGACGGCTCCTGCTCTCCAACGACGAGGACTTCGACCGGGTCGACGCGGTCCGCGCCACCTGCGACGCGATCCTGGTCGGAGCCGGCACCGTCCGCCGCGACGATCCGCGGCTCCTCGTCAGGTCGCGGGAGCGCGCGCTGGAGCGGGTCGCGCGCGGCCTGCCGCCGTCTCCCGCGAAGGTGACGCTCACCGCCACCGGAGACCTCGACCCGGGCGCCGCCTTCTTCACGGCCGGTGACGCGGAGAAGATCGTGTACGCCGCGCCGGCGGCGGTGGCGAAGCTCGACGGGCGTCTTGGCGGGGCCGCCGAGGTGGTCGACGCCGGTGCCCCGGGTGCCGACGGCGGCACGGACGGCACAGTCGGCACGATCGGCACGATCGGCACGGGCGGTACGGGCGGCACGGTCGACCTGGGCCGTGTCCTGGGTGACCTGTACGGGCGGGGGGTGCGCCGCCTGATGGTCGAGGGCGGTACCTCCGTGCACACCCGCTTCCTGCGGGAGGATCTCGTGGACGAACTCCACCTCGTCGTCGCCCCGTTCTTCGTCGGTGATCCGGCGGCCCCGCGTTTCGTCGGGGGCGGGGAGTTCCCCCGTGACCGCGATCGCAGAATGGACCTGGCGGAGGTCCGCAAGATGGGCGACGTCACTCTCCTGCGCTACCTGCTGACCTGAGACGCCGTCCATGGGGGAGACCGAGATGAGCGACCGCGAATGGCTGGAGCTGGCGTGCGACCTGGCGCGGTCGTGCCCGCCCTCGGAGACGGCCTTCTCGGTCGGCGCCGTGGTCGTCTCCGCCGACGGTGAGGAGATCTCCCGGGGCTACTCGCGGGAGAACGATCCGCACGTCCACGCGGAGGAGTCGGCGCTGGCCAAGATCTCCCCGGACGATCCCCGGCTGGCCGGCGCCACGGTCTACAGCAGTCTGGAGCCGTGCAGCGCGCGAGCCTCGCGTCCCAGGACCTGCACCCGGCTCATCCTGGACAGCGGCGTGCGGCGCGTGGTGATGGCGTGGCGCGAGCCGCTGGTCTTCGTCGACTGCCACGGGGCCGAGGAACTCGCGGCGGCCGGGGTGACCGTGCTGGAGATTCCCGAGCTGGCGGACCGGGCCCGCGAGCCCAACGCCCACCTCGTTCCCGGCTGAGGGGCTCTTCGCCCGGCTCTCCGGCCGATCGGCTCCTCGCTCGCCGCCTCCCGTGCCTGCCCCCGGGCCGTCTGGGCCGTCTGGGCCGTCCGGGCCGTCCGGGCCGTCCGGGCCGTCCGGGCCGTCCGGGCCGTCCGGGCCGTCCGGGCCGTCCGGGCCGTCCGGGCTCGCGGTGCTTCGTTACCCGGCCGATGGGCCGGGTAATCGCGGTAGTGATTACTTATAGTGATAAAAGTAATTGCATAATCCTCTTAACTGCGCTTATGTACGATTTTTCGGTTTGTGTAGTCGCTCCTCTCGGTAGTCAGTAGATATCGAACGAGAGGCCGAGCGCCATGGGATTTCTCGGTAAAAATGCGACATTTCGTGACTCATTGGCTGTTTTGTTGGTCAATGGGGAGATCACCCACGTCGTGACGCGACCGGGGGAGCGACGGTGACCGGCACCGTTCTCGTCGCCCGCCTGGACAAGGCGGGCGATGTTCTGCTGGCGGGACCCGCGATCCGCGCGGTGGCCGCGAGCGCGCGGGAGGTCGTGCTGCTGACCGGGCCGTACGGCCGGGCCGCCGCCGAACTGCTGCCCGGGGTGTCGAGAGTGGTGGAGTGGCGTACGCCATGGATCGATCCCGTCGCGCCGCCCGTGACCGGCACGCACGTCCTGAGGTTGCTGCGCGTCGTCCGTGACGTGGCTCCCGACCAGGCGCTCATCCTCACCTCGCACCACCGGTCTCCGCTGCCGCTGGCTCTGCTGCTCAGGCTGGCGGACACGCCGAGGATCGCCGCGATCTCCACCGACCATCCGGGCTCGCTGCTCGACGTGTGGCACGTCGTCGACGAGGAGGCGGACACGCCGGAGCCCGAGCGAATGCTCGGGCTGGCCGCGGCGACGGGATTCGAGCTCCCGGCGGGAGACGCGGGCGGCCTCGCCGTACGGCACCCGCTGCCCGATGTCGGCCACCTCACCGGGGCGCCGGGCTACGTGGTCCTGCACCCCGGCGTCTCGGCACCCGCCAGGGCGTGGCCGGAGGAGAACTGGGCGCGCGTGGTCCACGACCTGGTCCGCTCGGGTCGCAGGGTCGTCGTGACCGGCGACCGGGACGAGCGGGGACTCACCGCGCGGATCGCCTCCGGCGCCGGGCAGCACGGCCTGTCGCCGGGGCCCCTCTTCGCGGGCGACTGGATGAGCGAAGGCCCCACCCGCCTGCGCGGCTGGGAGGTGGACGAGCCCGCCTTCACGGCGGGCTGGGTCGACGGTGAGTCGGCCGCGACGGGTGGCCGGGGTCCGAACGGACCCCCGGGTCCGCGTGACGGGCGGCCCGGCGGCCACCCGGGCAGGTCCGTCGTCGACCTGGGCGGCAGGACGACCTACCCCGAGTTCGCCGCGGTGCTCGAAGGAGCGTGCGCGGTGGTCGTCGCCGACGAGGGACCCGCCCACCTCGCGGCGGCGGTCGGCACACCGGTCGTCGGACTGTTCGCCTCCGCCGGGCGCCGGGCGCCGTACGGGGTGCCGGCCGTGCTCCTCGGAGACCGGTGGACGCCCCGCGAGACGACGGGGGCCGCAGCCCGTCCGGTCGTCGGTCACCCGTGTCCGGCGTCGGTGCCGAGCGCGCGGGTCGTCGAGGCGGTCGAACACCTGACGTTTGTGAAAGAGGTCGTCACATGAGGATCGCCCCGACGTTCGCGAAAGAGGTCGTCACATGAGATTCCCCCCGGTACCGGACCATGCGCGTCCCTCTGATGCCGGCAGCGAGACCGGCGGTGACACCGCGAGGCGGAACGTCGCCCCGGAGGACGATCGGCCGGTCATGATCGTGCTGCGCGGGCTGGGACTGGGTGACCTGCTCACCGTCGTCCCCGCCCTGCGGGCTCTGCGGCGATCCCACCCCGGCCACCGGATCGTGCTGGCCGCGCCCGCCGCGCTGGCGCCCCTGGTGCCGTTGATCGGCGGGGTGGACGAGGTGTGCGACGTGTCGGGCCCCGGTCACGTGCCGCGCCTCGGGCGGCGCGTCGACGTCGCCGTCAACCTGTACGGCGGTGGCCGGCGAGGCATCGCCGCGCTGCACCGCACCGGCCCGGCGCGACTGCTGACCTACCGGCATCCCGCCTTCCCCGACGCGTACGGACCGGACTGGCCCGACGGCGTGCACGAGGTGCGGCGCTGGTGCGACCTGCTCGGCTGGTACGGCATCGAGGCCGATCCCGCCGATCTGGAGCTGGAGCGCCCTCTCCTCGCCGACGAGGGCTCGCGGCCGGTCGTCATCCACCCGGGAGCCGCGTACCCGGCCAGGCGCTGGCCGCCGGAGCGGTTCGCGCTCGTGGCCGCGGAACTGCGGGACAACGGGCACCAGGTCGTGGTCACGGGGAGCGAGCGGGAAAGGGACCTCGCCGAACGGGTGGCCCTGCTCGCGGGGCTGCCGTCCACGTCCGTGCTCGCCGGGCGTACCGGGTTGCTCGAACTGGCCGGGCTGGTGGCGAGGGCGCGGCTGGTGATCTGCGGCGACACCGGCGTGGCTCACCTGGCGGCCGCCTTCCTCACCCCCTCCGTGACGCTGTTCGGCCCCGTCTCGCCCGCGCTGTGGGGACCGCCGCCGGCGGGGCCGCACACCGTCCTGTGGGCGGGAGGTCTCGGCGATCCCTACGGGTACCGGCCCGATCCGGGACTGCTGGAGATCGGGGTCTGGGACGTCCTCGACGCCGCCGCGCGCCTGATGGAGGTGGGGGTGCGGTGAACGGACGGCGGGTGGTGGTGACCGGTGGCGCGGGATTCGTCGGGTCACACCTGTGTGAGCGGCTGCTGGGCGAGGGGGCGGAGGTGGTCTGCCTGGACAACTTCCTCACCGGTTCGCCGGCCAACGTCGGGCACCTGGTCGGGTTGCCCGCCTTCCGGCTGGTGGAGTGCGACGTCACGGGTTTCCTGCGGGTGCCCGGGGAGGTGGACCTGGTGTTGCACCTCGCCTCGGCGGCCTCGCCGGTGGACTATCTGCGCCATCCGATCGAGACGTTGAAGGCGGGCAGCCTGGGCACGCTGCACGCGCTGGGACTGGCCAGGAACAAGGGCGCCCGGCTCGTGCTCGCCTCCACCAGCGAGGTCTACGGAGATCCGCTGGAGCATCCGCAGCGCGAGACCTACTGGGGCAACGTCAACCCGGTGGGACCGCGCAGCGTCTACGACGAGGCCAAGCGGTTCGCCGAGGCGCTGACCACCGCGTACCGGACCTGTCACGGCACCGACACCGCGATCGTACGGATCTTCAACACCTACGGGCCGAGGATGCGCCCCTATGACGGCCGGGCCATTCCCACCTTCGTGCGCCAGGCGTTGCGCGGTGAGCCGATCACGGTGGCCGGCGACGGGGGGCAGACCCGGTCGGTGTGCTACGTCGACGACACCGTGGAGGGGATCCTGGCTCTGGCCCGCGGCGAGATGACCGGGCCGGTCAACATCGGCAATCCCACCGAGCTGAGCGTGCTGGCCCTCGCCGAGACGGTCCGTCACCTGACCGGCTCGGAGTCACCGATCCGCTTCGTCGGCCGCCCCGACGACGATCCGCAGATCCGCCGTCCCGACATCTCCCGCGCCGTCTCCGCGCTGGGGTGGCGGCCGAAAATCGACGTCATCGAGGGACTGCGCCGTACCATCGCCTGGTTCGCGCGGGAACTCAGCGCGTCGCAGGAGCTGATCCCCCGCTGAGAGCCCGCCTTTCCGCCGGAGCCGGGGCGGATCGGGAAAGCCCCCTACCCGCCGGGAAGCGGGGCAGGCGGGGTGGATCGCGCCCCTCTGCCCGCCGGGAAATCGCGGCTCCCTACCCGCCGGGAAGCGGGATGGGCGAGGTGGATCGCGAAGGCCGCACCGAGGATCGGTCAGACGGCGGGGACGGCGACGGAGCGGTCGACGCTGCCGGGGGCGAGCACGTGCTCGATGACCATGACGGCGGCGCCGATCACCCCCGCGCGGTCGCCCAGCTCGCTGGCGGTGATCGTCAGGTGCTGGGTGGCGAGGGGCAGCGACCGGCTGTAGATGACCTCGCGAAGCCCGGCGAGCACCTGCTCACCGGCCTCGGAGATGTCGCCGCCGACCACGATCACCGAGGGGTTGAAGAAGTTGACGATCGAGGCGAGCACGTCGCCGACCTCGCGGCCCGCCTGCCGGATGAGCTGCACGGCGTCGGTGTTGCCCGCGCGTACGAGGCGGACCACGTCGCGGCTGTCGTCGGCCTCCACCCCGTCCGCGGACAGCTTGGCGGCCATGGCGGCGCCGCTGGCGACGGCTTCCAGGCAGCCGATGTTGCCGCAGCGGCAGACGGTGTCCAGGGCCGAGGCCACCCGGATGTGCCCGATGTCGCCGGCCGCGCCCTGGGCGCCCCGGTGCAGACGGCGGTCGCTGATGATGCCGCAGCCGATGCCGGTGCCGATCTTGACGAAGATGAGGTGGTCGGCGCTGGGGCGGGCGGCCCAGTGCTCGCCCAACGCCATGATGTTCACGTCGTTGTCGACGAGGACGGGGGCGCCGAGGCGCGAGCCGAGCCACTCGGGAACGGGGAAACCATCCCAGCCGGGCATTATCGGCGGATTGACCGGGCGTCCCGAGCTGTGCTCGACCGGGCCGGGGAGGCCGACGCCGATGCCGCAGATCTCCTCCGGGCGGTGGCCGATCTCGGCGAGCATCTCCTCGAAGGTGCGCTGGAGCCAGCCGAGTGTCTCCTCGGGCCCGCGGTCTATCGGCACCTCGGCCGCGCGCTCGGCGAGGACCGTGGTGCCGAGGTCGGTGACCGCCACCCGGGCGTGGGTGGCGCCGAGGTCGGCGGAGAGGACGACGCGGGCGGTGCGGTTGAACGTGAAGGCGATGGCGGGGCGGCCCCCCGAGGAGATGGCCTCCTCGGTCGGGATGATCCACTGCTGGCTCAGCAACGCGTCGAGACGCTGGGCCAGGGTGGACCTGGCCAGCCCGGTGAGCTGGACCAGTTCGGCCCTCGTTCTGGCCTGACCGTCGCGCAGGATGTTGAGAAGCGCCCCCGCACCGGCGATCGAACCGTTCGCTTCGCTGAACATGCACACAGTCAACACCCCTTGTTTCCGCTGCGTCAAAGCGACTTAGGCGCTCGGCCTGCCTCATTATGCCAAATGGTGACATCCTTTTGCTTGACCATCGCCATAAGAGCGCTTTAGCATCCGGACACATGAAGGAAATCGGCCGGTTACCGACGAATCGATTACCATCCGGTGACGTCGGGACCGGATTTTCGGATGTGTTAGCCCTATCCCTGATATCCCAGGTGTCCCTGGCACCTAAGACGCGTTTTCCCGCCGCCGTATCTCGCGCGGGGACGGTAGCCTCATGATCCTGAGAATGCGTGGCATCGCCAAGAGTTTTCTCGGAGTCCGCGTACTGAGCGGGGTCGATCTGGAGGTCGCCGCCGGGGAGGTACACGCGGTCGTCGGAGAGAACGGCGCGGGAAAGTCCACGCTGATGAAGGTTCTCGCCGGGGTGCACGCCCCTGACGAGGGCAGCGTCGAGATCGACGGCACCGAGGTCTCCTTCGCCCACCCCGTCGAGGCACAGCGCGCCGGGGTGGCGATCATCTACCAGGAGTTCAACCTGCTGCCCGAGCGCAGCGTCGCCGAGAACGTCTTCCTGGGCCGCGAGCCCGTCCGGCGGGGGCTGGTCGACAGGGAGGCGATGGAGACAGCCACCGCCCGGCTGCTCCAGGAACTCGGTGAGACCTCCTTCACCCCCCGTGACCTGGTCCGTCACCTCTCCATCGCCCAGCAGCAGGTCGTGGAGATCGTCAAGGCGCTCTCCCAGGACGCCCGGATCATCGTGATGGACGAGCCCACGGCGGCACTCGCGGATCATGAGGTGGAACTGCTCTACCGGCTGGTGGCCCGCCTGCGGGAGCGGAAGATCGCCGTCCTCTACATCTCCCACCGGCTGCGGGAGGTCTTCGACCTGTCCAACCGGGTGACGGTGCTGAAGGACGGCACGCTGGTCAGGACCGCGGACACCGCCGAGATCACCTCCGACGAGCTGGTCCGGCTGATGGTCGGCCGCGACCTCGGCACCTACTTCCCCGACCGGGGCACGGAACCGGGAGAGGTACGGCTCAGCGTGCGCGGCGGAGGCAACGCCGTGCTCGACGGAATCGACCTCGAACTGCGCGAACGCGAGATCCTCGGCGTGGCCGGCCTGCAGGGGTCGGGCCGCACCGAACTGGCCAAGGCCCTGTTCGGCGCCGAGCCGTTCACGCGCGGCACGATGAGCCCGCTGCGGCCGGCGTCGGTGCGGCAGGCCGTGGCCGCCGGGATCGGCCTGGTGAACGAGGACCGCAAGGCCGAAGGGCTCGCGCTGCGCCAGTCCGTACGGGACAACGCCCTGCTGGTCTCCCGCTCGGTGCGCAGGATCGGCAACGGCGGCAGGATCGGCGGGACCGGCGGGACCGGTGTCCTCGAACTCCTGGAGGCGGTACGGCTCCACCCGCCCCGCCCCGAGCAGGAGGTCCGCTACCTGTCCGGCGGCAACCAGCAGAAGGTCGTGCTGGCCAAGTGGATGACCGTGGCGCCGAAGGTCCTGATCTTCGACGAGCCCACGCGCGGGGTCGACGTGGGTGCCAAGGCCGCCATCCACGACCTGATGCGCGGCCTGGCCGAGGACGGAATGGCGATCATGATGATCTCGTCCGAGCTTCCCGAGCTGATCGGCATGAGCGACCGCGTCGTCGTGATGCGCGACGGCCGCATCGCCGGTGCGCTGCCCGCCGGATCCTCGGAGGAGGCCGTGATGCGCCTGGCCGCCGGTGAGGTGACGTCGTGACCGGCCCTGGCAGGCCCGCGGCGGCGACCGGCACCGCCGCGCCCGCCGCCCCCGTCCCGCAGGAAGGGGAGAGAAGGCGCGCCCTGGCGGGCCGCATCGGCTCGACCCAGGTCATCTACCTCGCCCTGGCCGGGGTCATGCTCGTCGGATGGGTGCTGGTCGCCCTCGACGGGGGCGACTTCCTCACGCTGGAGACCATCGTCGGCATCCAGCAGCGCTCGGCCGCGCTGGGCATCGTCGCGGTGGGTCAGACGCTGGCGATCCTGGTCGGGTCTCTGGACCTGTCGGTGGCGTACCTGATCAGCCTCACCTCCCTCGTCGCGGCCGAGATCATGGCCGGGCAGGACGGCGGGATCGTCCCCGGCGTCGCGGCGGTGCTCGCGGTGAGCGCGCTGATCGGGCTGGTCAACGGCCTGGTCATCACCCGGCTGCACGTCCACGCCTTCATCGCGACCCTCGGAACGGCCCTCATCGTCAAGGGGATCGTGGACCACCTCTACGACGGTCCCGCGGGCAGCGTGCCCGAATCCTTCCAGCGGCTCGGCTACGACAGGATCGGACCGGTCCCCGTCTCCGCGCTGCTGTGGGCCGCCGTCGCGCTCGCCGTCTGGTTCCTGCTGCGCCGCACCAGGCTCGGGTACCGGATCTACGCGGTCGGCGGTGACGAGGAGGTGGCCAGGCTGTCCGGCGTACGGACCGGCAGGATCGTCGTCGCCGCGCACATCCTGTGCTCGGTCTGCGCGGGCGTCGCCGGGCTGCTGCTGGCGAGCAGGCTCGGCGCGGGCGCGCCCACGGTCGGCACCGACGGCGGCTACGACCTGGAGTCGATCGCCGCGGTGGTCCTCGGCGGTACGGCCCTGGCCGGAGGCAGGGGCGGGGTCGCCGGGACGGTCGGCGGGGTGTTGCTGCTCGCCGTGCTCGACAGCGTCTTCAACCAGCTGGAGGTCAACGCGTTCTTCAAGGACGTGGTCCGCGGCCTGGTGATCGTCGTCGCCGTGGCCGTCTACGCCCGCCGCGGCGCGAGGAGGCGATCCCGATGAGAGCCCTCAGGTCCATGGGGCCGATCCTCGCCGTGCTGGCGGTGCTGCTGGTGCTGATCGCGCTGGTGAACCCGTTCTTCCTGGAACCCGCCGGGTTCCTCGCCTTTCTCAAGAGAGCCGCACCGCTGGTCATCCTGGCCGCCGGGCAGTACTTCGTGATCGTCTCGGGGGAGTTCGACCTGTCGGTGGGGTCGCTCGTCACCGTGCAGGTCGTGGTGGCCGCCCGGCTGATCGACGGGCAGGAGCAGGCGACCTGGCCGGTGCTGGCCCTGCTGATCGTGATCGGGCTGCTGGTCGGGCTCGCCAACGGGGCCATCACCACCAAGCTGAGGGTGCCGTCGTTCATCACCACGCTCGGCATGATGCTCGTGCTGTCCGGCGCGGTGTTCCTGTGGACCGGTGGCGCCCCGCGCGGCGCGCTGTCGGAGACGTTCCGGATGTTCGGTCGCAGGGACCTCGGCCCGGTGCCCTGGTCGGTGCTCATTCTTCTCGTCGCGGGCGCCGCGGCGATCCTCCTCATGCGCTCCGACTTCGGCAAGCGGCTCATCGCCACCGGCGACAACGAACGCGCGGCAGGACTGTCCGGGGTGAGGGTCGACCGGACCAGGATCGCCGCCTTCGTCATCTCCGGCCTGGCCGCGGCCGTCGCGGGCATCCTGCTCGGCGGCTTCGCGGGCGTCTCGGCCCAGGTCGGGCAGGGCCTGGAGTTCCAGGCCATCACGGCCGTCGTCCTCGGTGGCGTCGCGCTCGGTGGCGGGCGCGGCTCCGTGGTCGCCGCGATGGCCGGGGCATTCACCCTCGAAGCGCTGTTCACCCTGCTCAACCTGTACGGGATCTCGGGGGCCCTGGAGTTCGCGGTCCAGGGCGTGATCATCATCGCCGCCGTCGCGGCGAGTTCCGTACGGCTTCCGTTCAGGCGCGCCCTACGCGTCTGAACGCCCCCCAGAGAAACAAGGAGAGCCTTCTTTGAACAGATCGATCACGGTGCTCGTCGCGGGTGTCTCCGCGATGTTGCTCGCCGCGGGATGCGCCAGTGACAAGCCGGTGACCTCAAGCGCGGCGCCGGAGAGCTCAGCGGCCGCCCCTTCCACCGCCGCGTCCTCCAACACCGGAGAGCAGTCGAAGTTCTTCGTCCAGGCCGACTACGACGCCCAGCTCGCCATGCGGGCCCAGAGCGCGGAGGGGCCAGCGGACAAGCCGTGGGAGCAGGCCATCGCCCCGGAGATGGTGGACACGGCCAAGTACAAGAAGGACGGTCCCTACAACCTGTGCTTCTCCAACGCGGCGGTGAACAACCCGTGGCGGCAGGTGGGCTGGAAGACCATGCAGGCCGAGGTGGCGCTGCACAAGGAGATCAAGAAGTTCACCGCCCTCGACGCGGAGGGCAAGGACGACAAGCAGATCTCCGACATCGCCGAGCTGGTCGGCAAGGGATGTGACGCTCTGATCGTCTCGCCCAACACCACCGCGACGCTCACCCCCGCGGTGACGGGCGCCTGCCCCAAGGTCCCGGTGATCGTCTTCGACCGAGGCGTGGAGACCGACTGCCCGGTGACGTTCATCAACCCCATCGGCGGTTACGCCTTCGGCGCCGACGGCGCCGAGTTCCTGGTGGAGAAGGTGCCGGCCGGGGGCAAGGTCCTCGCGCTGCGGATCCTGCCGGGCGTCGACGTGCTGGAGACCCGCTGGTCGGCGGCGAAGGTCACCTTCGACCAGAGCCAGCTCGACGTGGTCGGGGTGGAGTTCACCGACGGCGACGCGGCCAAGACCAAGAGCATCGTGAGCGACTACATCCAGCGGCACGGCAAGATCGACGGGGTGTGGATGGACGCGGGCGCGACCGCCGTGGCGGCCGTCGAGGCGTTCGAGGACGCCGGGGTCCCGGTGCCGGCGATCGTCGGCGAGGACCAGCAGGACTTCCTGCAGAAGTGGAAGAGCGGTGGCCTCACGGCCGTCGCACCGACCTACCCCACCTACCAGTGGCGCACCCCGATCATCGCCGCCCTGAAGATCCTCAAGGGTGAAGAGGTGCCCAAGACCTGGAAGCTGCCCCAGCCCAAGATCACTTCCGAGAACCTGGACACCTACCTGCAGCCCAACATGCCGCCGCTGCACTACGCGCTCTGCGGTTGCGAGAAGCTGCCGGACTTCCCCGCCGCCTGGGGCGGTAAGTAAGGCCGATCTCCCCGCGGGCCGGGCGATCCCCCGGCCAGGGCGGTGAGCAAGGCGGATCCACCGGGCTCCGGGCACCGCGAGACGGTGCCCGGAGCCCGGTGCCACGAGGCTCACGAAGGGCCCGCCAGACGAGTCCGCCGACGGGCTCGGAGACATCGAGTACGCGTTCAGCACGAAAAGGGGTTGCCGATGTTCCCCATCGGGGTCAACACGTGGGTATGGGTCTCGCCGCTGACGGACGAGGATCTCGCCCGGCTGGCGCCGAAGGTGGCCGACTGGGGGTTCGACGTGATCGAGCTACCGGTGGAGCAGGCCGGAGACTGGGATCCCGCGCGGGCGGCCGAACTGCTGGAGAGCCTCGGGCTGAAGGCCTCGGTGGTCCTCGTCATGCCACCGGGCAGGGAACTGGTCGGCGCCGACGCGGCGACGGTCGCCGACACCCAGGACTACCTGCGGCGATGCGTGGACGCCGCCGTGACGGTGGGCAGCCCGGTGATCGGCGGACCCGCCTACGCCTCGGTGGGGCGGACCTGGCGGATGTCGGAGGAGGAGCGCAAGAGCTGCTACGCCGAGCTGCGGGAGAACCTGACCCCGGTCGGCGCGTACGCGGCGGAACGCGGGGTGACGGTCGCCGTCGAACCGCTCAACCGCTACGAGACCAGCCTGGTCAACACCGTCGAGCAGGCCGTCGAGGCGGTCGGCGGGATCCCGGGAGTCGGCCTCGCGCTGGACGTCTATCACATGAACATCGAGGAGCGGGACCCGGCGGCGGCCGTACGGCTGGCCGGGGATCTCGTCGCGCACGTGCAGGTCTGCGCGAACGACCGGGGTGCGCCGGGGGCCGACCACATGGACTGGCCCGCCCTCGCCGACGCGTTGCGCGCCGTGGACTACCGGGGACCGCTCTGCATCGAGTCGTTCACCGCGCACAACCGGACGATCGCCACGGCCGCCTCGATCTGGCGCCCCCTCGCCGACACGCAGGACGACCTCGCGACCACGGGCCTGGCCTTCCTGCGCACCCTCTGACGGGCTCAGACCCCGCCTATCCCGGAGCCGTTCAGCGGCCGGTGTCGTCGTCCGTCACCGTGGAGTCCGCCGCCTCGGCCGCGTCCGTGCCGGGGGCGGCGGCGGGTGCCCGCCTGGGGCGCCTGAAGAAGGCGGCCACCGCGTAGGGGTCGACGGGGTCGGAGAGCAGGGCGAGCATCTCCTCCCCGCGTTCGGGATCGACCTTGAACGGGTGACCGAACACGTGCGGCCCCGTCCCGTCGCCCAGCACCCTGGTCAGCATCAGGTCGCCCGGTATCGCCTGCCCGGAGAGCAACTCGTCGACCAGCCTCACCCGCTCTCCGGTCCCGTCCCCGAGGGCGGCCACGGTGATCTCGTCCCCGGACACGTCGAGGACCTCCCACAGCCGCAGCGGCGTCCGCCGCCAGGACTCCAGCAGCTCCACCTCGTCGTCGCGCAGCCACTCGGCCCGCGCGTCCAGGAACTCGCCGACGACGTCGTTCTCGAACAGCGCCAGGTCCGCGAGGGCGGGCTCCGCCACCCGGACACTCAGCGCGATCAGATCCTCGATCAGCCGCCTGCGGGCCGGGCGGTAGGCGTACGTGAGCAGCTGCCGGAACAGGTGCGCGGCCCGCTCGGGCAGCGGAGCCCCGGGGGTGGTGCGGCACGCGGCGTACTCGGCCGCGTCGCGAACGGCCGGTGCCAGCTCGGGGGAGAGGGAGAGCACCTCGGAGATCAGCCCTGCAGCCTCGAACGAACGGCCCTCGCCCTCGGCAGACCTCGCGATCAGCAGCAGAGCGGCCGGCTCGGTGCGGGGCAGTGCCTCGACCAGTGCCGGGCCGAGCGGCTCGCGCTCCACCTCGTCGGCGACCCTCGCGAGCACCGCGTCCGACCGCGACAGGTAGGTGACGGCTTTGGAGAGGTCGGCGCCCTCCCCGTACGTGCGCAGCGCGCTGCGCACCAGGGCGAGCCTGATGATGTCCAGCGGGGCCAGGTCGGCGACCGACGCCGTGTCCCACGGGGCGCCCACGATGCCCACCCGGCCCTCGCGCAGCTCCAGCGAGGCGTTGAGCAGCAGCGGGGACAGCGGCGGCAGCGGGTCGGCGAAGGTCTCGGGGGCCTTCATCAGCAGCTCCAGGACCACGACGTCGACCGGCACGCCGGGACTGGGCTCCAGCCCTTCCGCGAAGGCGCGCAGCGCGTCGAGCGCCTGCTCGCCGAACTCCTGGACGACCCGCATCACCCGTTCGGCGGGGACGTCGTCCAACTCGGTGACCGACAGTTCCAGGGTGCCGCCGCGCAACCGCAGCGCGATCACCTGCTCTGGCTCCACCCCGGCGAGCCAGCCGTCGGGTCCGGTCAGGACGGGCTCGCCGGTGTCGAGCGAGGTCCGCACCCGGCCGCCGCCCGCCAGGGGCACTCCCGCACCGTCGGCCAGCCGTGCCCACAGCCGCAGGTCGTCGGAGGCGGGCAGCACCCCGCTCGCCAGCTCGGCCCGGGTGGCGAGGTGCGTCAGCACCGCGCCCTCGCTCAGCGTCAGAAGGTCGCTCATCCCCCCATTGTTCTCGACGCCCGGACGTGGAGAGGCCGCCCTCCCCGCCAGGAGCTCGCACAAGCTCGTGGCGGGGAAGGGCGGCGGGGACGGCCGGGCCGCGGGGGCGGCGGACCGGCCTGGTCTCTGGAACCCCTCGGGTGGGGGTGTCGTCAACGTAACGGGGTGCGCCTGAGGCGCGCCTCTATCAGATGCCCCCTACCGTCACGTTATGGCGAGGTGCCCAGCCGGGGGTTCTCGGTCAGCCACGCCGCGTATCGTCTGCTCCGTCCGATCGCGTCGGAATGCGCGGCCTTCGCGTGTTCGAGGATCGATGCCGCGACCGTGGCGCTCGCGGCCTCCGGGTGCCAGCCGAGCAGCTGCCGCCAGCGCAGCGGGGCCCCGGCGAGCGGTACCAGCTTCAGCCCTTCGGCGGGCTGGAAGGTCGCCTGACACAGCGCGGCGGCGCGTCCGACCTTGGCCAGGTGCATGCAGGTGGCCACGTCGGTCTCGTAGATGGTCTTGGGGGTGAAGCCGGCACGGGCGCAGGCCGTGGCGAAGCAGTCGCCGAAGCAGCTGTCGCCCGGGGTCACCGTCCACTGTTCGTCGGCCAGCTCCGCGAGCTCCACCTCCTTCCTGTCCACCAGCGGATGATCCTCGTTGAGCAGTACGAAGACCGGGTCGGTCCCCACGGTCGACCACACCACCGGCCCCTCCACCGGCGGAGGGCTCTCTCCGCAGGCGCCGATGAACGCGAAGTCGATCCGGCCCAGCATCACCATGGCGGTGAGCTCCTTCGCGGACCAGGAGGTGTGGGTGCTCACCGGGGTGGACGGCCAGGCGGTGGCGAGGCGGTCCACCAGACCGCCGAGTATCGGGCCGTGGGTGGCGCCCAGCCGGTAGCTGGGAAGGTCGGCGTTCGCGTTGGCGAATCGAAGTGCCTCCTCCTGGAGTTCGCGGGCCGCGGGCAGCAGCACCAGTGCACGTGACAGGACCAGCTGCCCCAGGGGCGTGGGCCTGGCGCCGTTGTGGTCGCGTTCGAAAAGAGCTCCCCCGAGAACCCGCTCTATCCGTTTGAGCTGCGCCGTCAGCGCGGGTTGGGCCAATCCGAGGTGGGTGGCGGCCTTGGTGACGCTGCCGGCCTGTGCCACCGCGCGCACGATCTTGAGGTGTCGGAGCTCGAGATCCATACCGGGAACGTAAGGCCGGGGCGTTATACCTGCAATGCAAACTTGTCATGAAATATGACTCAATTTTGTCGAATCGTTCCAAAAACGTTTTAGGCGCCTTAATTTGGGTATTTATGGATGGCCGTTAGCCTCTTTCCGGCCGTCTCGCTTTGAGGACAGCCGCCCCCGCCGGCCGGAGTCTGACAGCGGTGTCCGACATCCGAGATTCCAGGGACCGGAGTTGCGCCGAAGTTTCGGCTGTCGCAGACACCGATATCCAGCATCCGTATCCCCGCCCGCGGCCGAGGAACGCTGGGCGGCGGACGGCGCCGAGGTTATGATCCGCCGATGGACGTAGCGGCGCTCACCCCGGCGCGGGCCCGGAGTCACTTCAGGGAGGGGTTGCGAGTGCCCACCGCGGGGTGGTGCCGGGGCTGGACCCAGGCCAACCTGCTCGCCGTGCCCCGCGAACTCGCCTACGACCTGCTCCTGTTCGCCCAGCGCAACCCCGTCGCCTGCCCGGTCCTGGACGTCGGCGATCCCGGCGCGGTGAGCACCGTCCTGTTCGGCGGCGACCTTCGCACCGACCTGCCCGCCTACCGCGTCTACCAGGACGGCAGGGCCGTGGCCGACGTCGGCGACGTGCGCGACCTCTGGCGGAACGACCTGGTCGCCTTCCTGCTCGGCTGCAGCTTCACCTTCGAGGACGCGCTGCTCAGGGCCGGGGTTCCGGTACGGCACATCGAGACGGGGACGAACGTGCCCATGTATCTCACCTCGATCGCCTGCCGTCCCGCGGGATCGCTGGGCGGCCCGCTGGTCGTCTCGATGCGCCCCGTCCCGGCCTCCCTGGTTCCGGCCGCCGTACGGGTGACCGCGAGATATCCGGCCGTGCACGGGGCGCCGATCCATGTCGGCGCCCCCGAGGAGATCGGGATCGCCGACCTCGGCGTCCCCGACTTCGGCGATCCCGTCGAGGTGCGGGCGGGGGAGACCCCGGTCTTCTGGGCCTGCGGGGTGACGCCACAGGCGGCCGTCATGGCGAGCGGGGTGTCCTTCGCCATCGGCCATCTCCCGGGCCACATGGCGATCACCGACGCCAGGGACGACCGCTTCCAGGTCCCCTGAACGCCGCGCCCCGCGCCGCCGGGCGTTCAGGCGCGGGCGGTGTCCTCGGTGTTCTCAGTGTCCTCACCGCCCGCAGCGAGGCGGCGGGCGAGTCTTTCCAGCTGCGACGTGAGCGAGGGCGCGCCGGGGCGGTTGTCGATCTCGTCGTGGGGCACGACGGGTGGCTCGTCCACCCTGATCGCCCGCAGGTAGTCCTCGAAGCGGTCGAGCTTGCCCGCGTCCCTCGCGAGCCCTCTCGCCTCCAGCCGGGCCCGCAGCGCGGGGCCGTCCGAACGGATCCAGAGGAGACGCACGGGCGGGCCGCCCAGCCGCTCGACCCAGCGTTCCCACACCGTCGCGTCGTGCACCTGGGTGGTGAAGGGGCCCTCCAGCATCACCGGACAGCCGTGGGAACGGATCTGGCGGGCGACCTCTGTCAACCCCTCGTATTCATAACGCTTGATGTTCTGGTCGTACCAGCGGCCTTCGCGCTCCCCGTCGTCACGTCCGTGGGCGCGGAGGGTGGCCGCGACGAAACCGCCGTAGACGGTGTCCTTGTCGAGCAGCGCGGGAACCGGGTCGAGCAGCGCGAGCAGCGCCGCCGCCACGGTGGACTTCCCCGCCCCCGGTGGCCCGCTCACCACCCACAGCGGCGCCACCCCGCTCACCTTCCCTCCGCGGTGAATCCCACCGGGGGCACCGAGAGGGTCGCCGCACGTTCCGTCGCAGCCCTCGGTGGACCCCCGTGCACCCCGCGAGAGAACCTGTCGTAGGTCCGCCTCCGGCCGGTCACGATCTCAGTCCTTCCAGGCCCTGGCCACGCTCTCCTGGGCGGCGAGCGCCTGGGCGAGGCCGGCCTGGAAGGCGGGGCGCCACAGGGCCGGGTCGAGGGCGTTGGCGCCGAACACGGCGACCGACGCCTCGTCGGGGACGACGTGGGCGACGGTGGCCTCACCCAGTTCGGCGAGCTCGGCTTCGAGGCGGGACCTCGGTGAGACGTGCGCCAGCGGTTCCAGGAGGACCACGGCGGAGCTGCCCGCCGCCAGGTCGGCGTTCGTCGCCGAGCGGACCCCGCCGTCCATGTAGCGGCGCCCTCCGATCTCCACCGGAGGGAACACGCACGGGACCGCGCAGCTGGAGGCGACCGCCGCCACCAGTGGAGCCCCCGATTCGCGCTCCCAGACCACGAACTCGCCGGTCCCCGTGTCGACGGCGGTGATCAGCAGGCGGCGCTCCGGCCACTCCTTGACGGGCAGCCGGTTGCCGATCGTCTCGATCCTGGCGCCGGTGTCCCGCATCGCGAGGGCCATCTCGCCGACCCGGCGCCGGGCCTCCAGGGGCTCCAGGGACGGGTCGTAGAGCACGCCGAAGGCGGCCATCACCGCCTCCATGTCGACGGCGGAGGCGGTCGAGACGTTCGAGACCTCCGTGTCCGCCTGGACGCCGACCGCGCTTTCCAGGTCGGCCTCGGTGGCGACGAGCGTCCCGACCACCGATCCGGCGGAGGTGCCGATGATCAGGTCCGCCTCTCCCAGCTCGATGCCGGCCCGGCGCAGACCGGTGACGATCCCCGCCTCCCAGGCGATGCCCGCCACGCCTCCGCCACCCAGCACCAGTGTTCTCGTCATGCGCCATTCATACCTGATGGCTCTTCCCCGCAGAAGAAGCGCCCGAGGACGCGGAGTCAGACGTCACGGCCCCTCATGCCCTCCTGGGTGGGGTCGACGCCCCAGGAGATGATCCGCCGGGGATGGATGCGGATGATCTCCCGGCTCAGGTACGGGGAGGGCGGTTCGTGGTCCTCGACGGCCTCGGCCTCACCCCGGATCTCCACGCCCCGCACCCGCCAGGGGTCGGTGGAGGCGACGTCGTCGACCACGAAGGCCACCCGCGGATTCGTCCGGACGTTGTGGAATTTCCTGGTGGTGCCCATCGCGCGGCCGTAGATGTCGACGACGCCGGTCTCGGTGTCGACGCGGAAACCGGTCGGGCTGTTCTGCAGGGAACCGTCGGGGCCCGTGGTGGCCAGGCGGCCCAGGCGCTGCCCTTCGAGATAGGCGAGCTCCGCCTCCGTGAATGTCATGTACTCACTCTGTAACCTCAATGTTGATTGAGGTCAAGTTAGACTGGCGCATGCCCAACAATCCGGAGATGAGTGTCGGCCAGCTCTCCGCGCGCAGCGGGGTCGCGGTCTCCGCCCTGCACTTCTACGAGGCCAAGGGGCTGATCCGCAGCCGTCGCACCGCGGGTAACCAGCGCCGTTTCCCCCGTGACACGCTCCGCAGGATCGCCTTCATCAGGGTCTCCCAGCGCGTCGGGATCCCGCTCAGGACGATCCAGCAGGCGCTGTCGGCGCTTCCCGACGAGCGCACCCCCACCAGGGAGGACTGGGCGAGGCTCTCGACGGTGTGGCAGGACGAGCTCGACGACCGCATCAGGCAGCTCGAACGGCTCCGCCACGGTCTGACCGACTGCATCGCCTGCGGGTGCCTCTCCCTGGACCGCTGCGCGCTCGCCAACCCCGACGACGTGGCCGCCGCGAGAGGACCGGGCTCGCGCCTGATGCTCCCGCCCCGCCAGAGCTGCGCTCCCTGCGAGGTGTGACGAGGTCCGTCCCGTCGGCCGGGGACGCCCCGTGTCGCTCCCGCACGCGGCTCCGGTGTCGCGTTCTCGCACCGATCCCGCACCTCGGGCAAGGGGCGGCGGCGACGGGCGACAGGGCGCGCCCCGGCGGGAGCGCCGATGTCTCCCCGGGGGATTCGCCGTGGGTTTGTTAGTTGTCTAGTCAAACTATTGACGATCCGGGGTCCGGCATGTGAACCTCTGGGCGTTCATGCACGCGCATCATGGCGGTCGACGGTCAGGGTCCCGTCACCTGATCGTGCATGGCGGTTTGTCCGTTGCATTGCGAAGGGAAGCCGTACATGCGAAGAAGGCTGTTCAGCATGCTCGCCGCCGTGGCGGTGGCGTGCGCGTCGGTCGGCGCGGCCGTCGGGGGCGCCCAGGCGTCCGCGTCGGGGACCGCGGCGAAGACCGCGGTGAAGACGGTGGCGACCGGGACCGGTTCCGCGGCCGCCGCGGAGACGTACCAGTGGAAGAACGTGAGGATCGACGGCGGCGGGTTCGTGCCGGGGATCATCTTCAACCAGACCGAGAAAAACCTGATCTACGCCCGCACCGACATCGGCGGCGCGTACCGCTGGGAACAGGCGAGCAAGAGCTGGACCCCGCTGCTCGACTGGGTGGGCTGGGACAAGTGGGGCTACAACGGTGTGGTCAGCCTCGCCACCGACCCGGTGGAGACCAACCGTGTCTACGTCGCCGCCGGGATGTACACCAACAGCTGGGACCCCAACAACGGGGCCATCCTGCGCTCCGCCGACAAGGGCGCGACCTGGCAGGCCACACCGCTGCCCTTCAAACTCGGCGGCAACATGCCGGGCCGGGGGATGGGGGAGCGGCTCGCCGTCGACCCCAACAGGAACAGCGTCGTCTACCTCGGCGCGCCCGACGGCAACGGCCTGTGGCGCAGCACCGACAAGGGGGTGACCTGGGCCAAGGTCGCGAGCTTCCCCAACCCGGGAAACTACGCCCAGGACCCCTCCGATCCCAACGGCTACCTCAGCCACCGTCCCGGCGTGGTCTGGGTGACCTTCGACCCGACCTCGGGAACCGCGGGGAACACGACACAGAAGATCTACGTGGGCGTCGCGGACAAGGCGAACACCGTCTACAGCTCCTCGGACGGCGGGACCACCTGGAGCAGGGTCGCCGGACAGCCCACCGGCTACATGGCGCACAAGGGCGTGTTCGATCACGTCAGCCGCACGCTCTACATCGCCACCAGTGACACCGGCGGCCCGTACGACGGCTCCAAGGGCGACGTGTGGAAGCTCAACACCACCACCGGGGCCTGGACCCAGATCAGCCCGATCCCCTCCAGCTCGTCCGACAACTACTTCGGCTACAGCGGCCTCACGATCGACCGGCAGAACCCCGGCACGATCATGGTCGCGACCCAGATCTCCTGGTGGCCGGACGTGATCTTCTTCAGGTCCACCGACTCCGGCGCGACCTGGACCCGCGTCTGGGACTTCACCTCCTACCCGGACCGCAGCCTCCGCTACACGATGGACATCTCCTCCTCGCCGTGGCTGACCTTCGGGACCAACCCGCAGCCGCCGGAGACGACCCCCAAGCTCGGCTGGATGACGGAGTCGCTGGAGATCGACCCGTTCGACGGCAACCGGATGATGTACGGCACCGGCGCCACGGTGTACGGCACCGAGGACCTCAAGAAGTGGGACACCGGCGGCAAGTTCACCATCAAGCCCATGGTCAAGGGGCTTGAGGAGACCGCAGTCCTCGACCTGATCAGCCCGCCGACCGGCGCCCCGCTGGTCAGTGCCCTGGGTGACCTGGGAGGCTTCCGGCACACCAACCTCGACGCCGTACCGCCCATGCTGTTCACCTCGCCGGTCTTCACCTCGACGACCAGCCTCGACTACGCCGAGACCAACCCGTCGATCATGGTCCGCGCGGGCAACTTCACCGACGCCGACCGGCCGAACGACAGTCACGCCGCGTTCTCCACCGACGGTGGCGCCAACTGGTTCCAGGGCACCGAACCCGGTGGCATCAACGAGGGCGGCACGATCGCCGCGGCGGCGAACGGCTCCCGGTTCGTCTGGGCGCCCAAGGGTGTGGGCGTGCACTACTCGGTCGGCTACGGCAACACCTGGACCCCCTCCACCGGACTCCCGACGGGAGCCGTCGTCGAGTCCGACCGGGTGAACTCCAACAGGTTCTACGGCTTCAGCGGCGGAAAGTTCTACGCCAGCACCAACGGCGGCGTCTCCTTCACGGCCACCGCCGCGACCGGACTGCCCGCCGAGGGCAACGTCAAGTTCAAGGCCGTACCCGGCCGCGAGGGCGACATCTGGCTGACCGGACCCGCGAACAGCGCGGGCGCCGCCTCGGGCATCTGGCGCTCCACCAACGGCGGCGCGTCGTTCACCAAGTTGTCCGGCGTCACCGACGCCGTCAACATCGGCTTCGGTAAATCCGCCACCGCCGGTGGCTACCAGGCGCTGTACACCCTCGCCACGATCGGCGGCGTGACCGGCGTCTTCCGCTCCGACGACACCGGCGCGAGCTGGGTGCGGATCAACGACGACAAGCACCAGTACGGCAACGCGGGCGAGGCGATCACCGGCGACCCGCGCGTCTACGGCCGCGTCTACCTGGGCACCAACGGCCGGGGCATCCTGTACGCCGACAACGACGGGACCGTCCCGCCCCCTGACACCGTCCCGCCGACCAAGCCCGGTACTCCGGTGGCTTCGGCGATCACGTCGTCGGGTGCGACGTTGACCTGGACGGCCTCGACGGACGCCGTCGGGGTGAGTGGCTATGACGTCTACCGTGAGGCGGGGGCGACGGATGTCAAGGTGGGGTCGCCGACCTCGCCGTCGTTCGCGCTCACCGGGTTGACCGCCGACACGTCGTACACCTTCTACGTGATCGCCCGTGACGCGGCGGGCAACAGCTCGGACGCCTCCACCCCGGTGACCTTCAAGACCCTCGCCGGGCAGGTCGACACCGTCCCGCCGACCAGGCCGGGCACTCCGGTGGCTTCGGCGATCACGTCGTCGGGTGCGACGTTGACCTGGACGGCCTCGACGGACGCCGTCGGGGTGAGTGGCTATGACGTCTACCGTGAGGCGGGGGCGACGGATGTCAAGGTGGGGTCGCCGACCTCGCCGTCGTTCGCGCTCACCGGGTTGACCGCCGACACGTCGTACACCTTCTACGTGATCGCCCGTGACGCGGCGGGCAACAGCTCGGACGCCTCCACCCCGGTGACCTTCAAGACCCTCGCCGGACAGGTCGGCGGCGGCTGCACCGCGACCTACACGGTGTCCAACTCCTGGCCCGGTGGTTTCCAGGGCGAGGTGACCGTAAAGAACACCGGCACCTCGGCGACCACCGGCTGGACCGTGAAGTGGTCGTTCCCGAACGGTCAGACGATCACCCAGCTCTGGAGCGGCACCCACACCCAGACCGGTGCGGCCGTCACCGTGAAGAACGTGAGCTGGAACGGCGTCCTGGCCCCCGGGGCCTCCACCTCGTTCGGTTTCGGCGCCTCCTGGACCGGTACCAACGGGGTCCCCTCCACCGTCACCTGTACCGCCCCCTGACCGCCTCCCGCCCGCTCTCTCACCGTTTTTCCCGCAGAGGGCGGGCGGGGCCCACCCGGGAGGCGACCGAATGCCATCAGGTCGCCCCTCTCGCCCTTAAAAGGGCGAGAGGGGCGACCGTGGCGATCTCGGGACTCCCCCCTGAGGACCCCCGGCCCTCCCCCCTGAGGATGATCTGAGGACGTCGGCGGGGCCGGGTCGCCCAGCAGAGCCTATTGTGGAAGAAACCGACTGTGCTGGGGAGAACATGACGATCTCAGATGGGGTGCGCGAGCCTCACGGCGCGACCGGGCAGCCGTCTGAGACCGGCACCGGCGGCGGCGTACACGGAGAGACCGGACTCGGTGGCGTCCAGGGCGAGACCGCCATCGGCGGCGCCGGGAGTGACGGCCGGGTCGAGCTGGGCGACGCCGACGCGCTGAAAGACGCGGCGGCCGGGCGGTCCGGCATCCACGGCTGGCTCGACGGCGTCAGGTCCACCAGCGCGGGCCGTCTCACCCTGAAGATCGTCATCGGCGTGATCGGCACCGTACTGGTCGTCGGCGGACTGATCATGGTGCCCTTCCCCGGCCCCGGCTGGCTGGTCGTCTTCGCGGGGCTCGCGGTGCTGGCCACCGAGTTCCACTGGGCACACCGGCTGCTGGAGTTCGGCAAGCGGACCCTGTCGGCCTGGACGGCCTGGCTGGGCCGCCAGGGCTGGAGCGTCAAGATCCTGGTCGTCGCCGTCGCGGCGGTGACCGCCACCGCGATCGTCTACTACGGCCTCAAGCTCAGCCTCCACATCGACCTGATCGTCGAGGCCCAGAAGTTCCTCATCCGATAGCCGCCCTCGCTCCCGCCCGGCCCTTGCTCCGTTTCTTCTGGGCCCGCCGCGACGACGGCGTCCTGTCCGGCCCGCAGAGCTTTCCCCGGAATGTCCCGCCTCCGTGCCGTCACCCACGGCAACGGCGCCGGCGGCACTCTGACCGCCTATGACGCACGCTGTCCGGGAAACGGGACCGGCGCTCCCCGGAGTTTTACCCAGGCCCTTCCACCTCGTTATCTTTCGCGGATGTGACTCTTCGTAGTGTCTCCACGTCCGATCCGCAGAGACGAGTAAGGAGAGTGACGTTCGATGCGCGCCCTGTCCTCGATGTTGGTCCTGGCGGCCGCCGGAGCCGTCGCACTGACCGGCACCCCCGCCCACGCCGACGACGTCAACCTGGCCGCGAGGGTCCAGCCGGGCGAGGAGGTGTTCCTCACGCCCGAACTCGTCCCCGGAGCCCGGTACGGCGGAAACGTTCTGGTCAAGCTCGACGAGAACAGCGTGCCCGTCAAGGTGAAGATCGGTAACTGCCGCGGCAAATACGTCGGGTCGGTGCCGATCGCCGCGAACGACCACGCCGCGTACGTCGCCGCCACCACCACCCCGCCCGCCCAGTGCATCCGCTACCGGGTGAAGAACATGGGCAACCAGCCCGCGGCCATCACGGGCACCGGTTACTACTAAACCGGCCCTCCGGGGTGTGCGGGACGGAAACGGCGACCAAGGCCCTTCCCGTCCCGCACACCCCGCTTTTTCTGTTTCCGGCACCGACCCCCGCCCGCGACCGGCGCAGGGCGGCGAACCGATCGTCGGCTCTCGCCTCCACGACCGGCGCGGGGACGCGCTCGCGGTGTGCCGCCACGATCGCCACCCGGGTCCCGAAGGAAAGCGGGGAACGGTCTGAGGGGACGGCGTCCGTTCTCCTGTGACGGATCGTCCGCGGGGCACTCCTCGGGATCCGGGTTCATGAGCGATTCCGGCCCGCGATCAGGGCGGCGATTCCGGCCAGGATGCGGTCCAGGCCGAAGGTGAGGGCGTGTGCGGGGTCGGAGATCGCCTGGTGGGCCTCGCCCGCGGCCTGGCCGACCCGGGAGGCGACCGGGAAGCGGGTGCCGTCCATGATCTTGTCGAGCAGCGGGGCGTTGGACACCCACCACTCGACGTCGGTCATCCCGCTCTCCTCCTGGACCCGTGCCTGGTTGGCGGCCGTTCTGGCGGTGCTCTGCACGTGGCTGAGGACCAGGGCCAGGACGGAGTCCATCTCGACGTCCGTCAGGCCGACGCCGTCCAGCGGGCGTAGCTCGGCCTCGTACTTGAGCGAGGCGTTCGGTCCCAGGGTGGAGCGGGCGTCGATGACCTGCAGCATCCACGGGTTGCGCCGGTAGAGGTCCCAGTTGCGGGCGGCGACGAACTCCAGCGCGCCCCGCCACCCGCCCGGTTGCCGGGACGGGGCGTCCACGTCGTCGTAGAGCTCCCCGTACGCGGTGTCGACCATGAGGTCGACCAGCTCGCCCTTGCCGGGGACGTGGGTGTAGAGGGACATGGTCCCGACCCCCAGCCGCTCGGCGACCTGGCGCATCGAGACCGCTTCGAGCCCTTCGGCGTTGGCCAGCTCGACGGCCGCCAGGACGATCGAACGCACCGTCAGCCCCGAGCGCCCCGGCTTGCTGTGCGAGCCCCACAGCAGCGCCAGGCTGCGTGCCGGGTCGGCGTCGGAAGCTTTCTTCGCACTCACGGGAACAGTCTCCAGATTCTCGGCGTTGGGACCACCGTAGCCGAGCCGTACGGTGTACGGTACGGTCTACGTTCAAGGAGCGCGCAGATGTGGGGCGAACTGCCGGTGAGTGCCGGACGGGAAGACGGGTGCGAAGAGTGAAACCAGCAGACGCGAGGGCGGCCGGACGGGACGCGGCGGCGATCGCCGCCTACGACCTGCGAAAGAACTACGCGGGTGCCGCCGAGGGCACGGGTCTCAACGGATTCGACCTGGAGGTGGCGGCCGGAACGGTCTGCGGCCTGCTCGGTCCCAACGGCGCGGGCAAGACCACGGCGATCAGAATCCTGTCCACGCTGCTGCGCCCGGACTCGGGCCGGGCGAGCGTCGCGGGATTCGACGTCCGTACGCAGGCGCGGCAGGTGCGCGAGCGGATCGGGCTGGTCGGGCAGTACGCGGCGGTCGACGAGATCCTCAGCGGGCGGCAGAACCTCGTGATGTTCGGCAGGCTGAACCATCTGCCCGCGGCCGGGGCGCGGCGGCGGGCCGACGAGTTGCTGGAGCGGTTCTCACTGGCCGACACCGGGGCCAAGCCGGTCGGTGAGTATTCCGGCGGCATGCGCAGGCGGCTCGACCTGGCGGCGAGCCTCATCGTCTCGCCCCGGGTGCTGTTCGTGGACGAGCCCACCACCGGCCTCGACCCGGCCGCCCGCCAGGAGGTGTGGTCGGCCATCCGCGACCTGGTCGGCTCCGGCACGACCGTGCTGCTCACCACCCAGTATCTGGAGGAGGCGGACCGGCTGGCCGACCGGATCACCATGCTCGGCGCGGGCCGGGTCGTGACCGAGGGCACCCCGGAGGAGCTGAAGTCCGCCATCGGCGGCGACTGGCTCGACATCGTCCTCACCGACCCGGCGGACGTGGCCGCGACCGAGGCCCTCGCGGCGCGAGTCGCCTCCGGTGAGATCCACGTGGACGCCGAGTCGCGCCGGGTCAGCATCCCGGTCGCCGAGCGCACCCGGGCGCTCGTCACCATGGCCACCGCGCTCGGTGACGCCGGGATCGAGCCGGTCGACGTCACACTGCGCCGCCCCACGCTCGACGAGGTCTTCCTGCACCTCACGGGCGGCGCCGAGAGCACGACCGCCCACGCCGGGGCGTCCGCGTGAACACCGTGATCTCGCTCTCCCGCGAAAGGGACCGGACGGACATCGCCGCCGTGCGCCCCGGCGCGGGCGGTCACCGTTCCCGGTGGGCCCCCGCCGAGTACGACGATCCCGATGCGGAGGCATCCGCGTGAGTACCACGATTCCGACCCCCGATGCGGAGGCATCCACGTGAGCACGACGACCCCGACCACGCCCGCCGCCTCCCCGCTCGCCCGGTTCGGCTGGGCGCTGGCCGACTCCTGGACCATCACCCTGCGCGACCTGAGCCACTGGGGCCGTCGCCCGGGAACGGTCGCCGTCGGATGGCTCTTCCCGGTCCTGATGGTGCTGATGTTCGGCGGCCTGTTCGGCGGCGCCATCGGCGTCCCCGGCGGGGGCGGCTACTTCGACTTCCTGATCCCCGGCATGTTCGCGATGACGATGCTCTTCGGCCTGGAGAGCACGATGACGGCGGTCACCACCGACGCGGCCAAGGGCGTGACCGACAGGTTCCGTTCGATGCCGATGAGCGCCTCGGCGGTCGTGATGGGCCGCGGGATCGCCGACATGCTCAACTCGGTCGTCGGGCTGGCCGTCATGATCGGGGCCGGGCTGCTGCTCGGCTGGCGCGCCGGGGGAGGGGTGCCCGACGCGCTGGGCGCCGTGGGACTGCTCCTGCTGCTGCGCTTCGCCCTGATCTGGGTGGGCATCTACATCGGCCTCGTCGCGGGAGGACCGGAGGTGGTGACGTCGGTGCAGATCCTGGTCTGGCCGGTCGGCTTCCTGTCCAGCGTGTTCGTCGACCCCGCCACCATGCCCGGCTGGCTCGGCGCGATCGCGGAGTGGAACCCGCTCTCGGCCACCGCGACGGCCGCGAGACGGCTCTTCGACAACCCCGGCTGGGCGGGGGAGTCCTGGATCGTGCAGAACGCCACGCTCATGGCGGTGGTCTGGCCGCTGCTGCTGATCGCCGTCTTCCTGCCGTTGTCGGCGCGCAGGTTCCGCCGGCTCGGCGGCTGACGGGGCCGGCATCCGAGGCTGTCAGGTCTTTCGGCCGGGGAAAGTCCTGTTTCTTTATGGATCACAACATTTGCCGCCGGGAGAAGATGCTCCGCGTTTTACATCGCCGCTCCGCGTTTTACATCACGGTGACGGAATCCGTCGAGGACTGTAACTGACCGTAGTGAACCTGAGGGCATGAGTGAGACGGAACGGGAACGATCCGCCTCGGGGTGGACGCTCAACAGGGAACTGCTCAACGTCGGCGCGATCATCGTCGCCGCCGGTATAGCCCACCTCGTCATGGGGCTGATAGGGCACGAGAAGTACGGACCGTTCATGCTCGTGCTGCTCGGCGGGGTGCTCGTCGCGGCAGGGCTCGGTCATCGGTTCTACGAGCACCGGCGCCATCACGTTCCCGCGGTCATGGAGGTTCCCATGGTCATGGAGATGGAGTGCGTGAGGTGCGGGGAGGCGCCGGGCGGAGGGGCCTGACGCGGCGAAAGGCGATCCTGGGAAGGCGGAGGGAGACGAAGGCCTCCGCCTGGAGCGCCGACAGGCCGATCCGCGGAAGGTCCCGCGCCGAGGGATAGACGAGGAAGCGGGGTTTCCACAGCGGCTGGAACTTCGCGTTGAACCTGTACAGCGACTCGATCTGGAACCACCTGGACAGGAAGACCAGGACGCCGTACCAGAGACGGAGGATCGGGCCCGCACCCAGTCGCTCGCCCCTGGCGAGCGCGGCGCGGAACATCGCGAAATTGAGCGAGACCACGCTCACACCGAGGGCCGGGGCCGCCTGCAGGGCCTTGACGATGAGCAGGTCGTTGAGGCCCGGGTCGGCGTCGTGGTCACGGCGCATCAGGTCGAGGGAGATGCCGCGCTCGCCCCAGGGAACGAAGTGCAGGACGGCGCGGATGTCCTCACCCGGCTCTCTCCCGTCCTTCGCGGCACCCTTACCGTGCGCGCCGCCCGCGCCGGTCATGCGGCTCGCGCCGCCTTTGCCGCCCGCGCCGGTGGTGCCGCTCGCACCGTTCACGTCGCCCTGGCCGCCCCTGTCGCCGTCTCCGGCCTCCGCGCCGCCTGTGCCGTCCGTTCCGCCCTCGCCGTACTCGCGATCCCCGGAATCCCCGGAATCACTGCTCTTCGCGGTGTTTCCTGAGCCCTCGGTGCCATCGGGGGGCCTGTGCGCCGTGACGACGACGCATTCGGCGTCGGCGGGGTCACCGAACCGTCCGAGGGCCATGGAGAAGCCCCGCTCGGTGTCCGTGCCGCGCCAGAAGTCGGCGGCGTGCCGGATCCGGTCCTTCTCCGCCTCGGTGAGGTCCCCGACCCGCCGTACGAGACAGGTGTAGCCCGCGCGCTCCACCCGCTTCACCATCTGCCGGACGTTGCGCATCGCCCTGCCCTCGAGGGTGAAGCCGGCGACGTCGACGATCGCCTCGTCACCGATCTCCAGGGCGGACAGGCGGCCCTCTCTCGTCCAGACCTCGCCGCCCGTCTCGCTGCAACCGATCACGGCGGGCACCCAGGCGTGCCGTTCCGCCTCCTCCATGAACCGCCTGATCGCGCCCGGCCACGCCTCGACGTCCCCGATGGGATCGCCGCTGGCGAGCATGACCCCCGAGACCACCCGGTAGGCGATCACCGCCTTGCCCGTCGGGGAGAACACGACGCTCTTGTCGCGGCGCAGCGCGAAGTAGCCCAGCGAGTCGCGGGCGCCGTGTCCGGCGAGCAGCGCACGGACCGCGGCCTCCTGCTCGGGGCTCAGCTCGGCGACGGGCCTCTCGGGCCGCAGCGCGAGGTAGAGGGTCGTCACCGCGGTGAGCGCGCCGAGACCGAGGAGTGAGAAGTAGACCAGGTCGGCGGTCCGCTCCGAGGAGTATCCGACCGGGCCCTCCACCCCGACGAGGCCGAGCAGCACGTGCTGGAGTCGCTCTCCGGCGCTGGGATCACCGATGATCGTCCGGGGGTGGGCGTTGACCACGACCCAGCCGATGACGATGTCCAGGGCGCCCAGGGCGAGGAGGTTCCACAGCGCCCGCCGGCGGGTCCGGGGGTCGGAGAGGGCGTAGAACTCGCGCTGTCTGACCACGAGCAGGGCGACGACCAGCGTGCTGAGGAGGGCGGTGAAGGGGCGGTGCGAGTGCAGGAACTCGGTGAGGACGCTCAGTGGCAGGAGCACCATCACCGCCTGCCAGGCCCTTCTCTTCCTGCGCCGGAGGCCGTGGGCGAGCATGACGATGAGGATGCCCAGGACGAGCGAGGCGGCCTGGGCGAGCGAGGTGAACGTCCCCGGCAGGAGTCCGGTGAGCTCGCCGACCCGGCTTCTCCTGAACGAGGGCAGAACGGCCCTGAGGATGTCCAGGACGCCGATCGCCATCGCCGCGTAACCGGCCGCGGTGGGCACCCAGGAGCGGGGCGCACATGACCGATCCCTCATGGGAGGACATTAATCGGCGATACGGCTGCTAACTCCATGACAGGGCTCATCGTGGCCGAATCCAGCCCACTTCGTCCGGGCGACTTTGCGTTGCCCGCTCGCGTTCCCGGTTCGTCGCTCGCGCGTGTCCTCGATTTTCCGTCTCACGCGCTTCCAGTGTCTCCTCACCCCGCTCACCCTCTCCCACACCTCTTCTAACCGATTCGTTCTAGATCACGATCTTGAGGGCTTTCCGGCTTAGGATGCCGCCGTGTCCGTGACTCCTGGGATTTACAGAGTGGTTGGAAGCCTGGCGCTTCTGGTCTCGGTGCTCGTGCCGGTTCCGGCGGCCGCACACGCCGCCGCACCCGCCGCCGTGCCTCTCGCTGGGCCTCTCGCCGCGCCCGTCGACATCGTGCTGCCCGGCACCCGGGTCACCGTCAGGGAGGATTCCAAGGACGCGCTCAGAGTGACCTCCTACTCCTTCGGCAAGATGACCTACCTGCGAAGGGGCGCCGGATTCACCCGGCAGGCCGCCTACCAGGAGATCACGGTCGCGCCGAAGGCGACCAAGGCCCTCGCGGTGCCCGCCTCCTACCAGGAGGGCTACGACTCGGTCGTCCTGCTCGACCTCGCGGCCTCCAAGAGCACCAGGATCCGCACGGTGAAGAAGCCGCTCGTCGCGCACTACGTCCACTGGAACCGCAGGGGCGACAAGGCGGTGCTGACCGTCGAGAGAAAGAGCGGATCCGCGTGGGTGACCTCCGGCTTCGTGGTCGTCGACACGGTGGCGAAGACCGCCAAGAGCGTGACCGTGGCCAATGTCGACAAGGCCGCGAGGTTCCGCTGGAGCTCCGACGGTCTCGATGTCGTGGCCGAGTACGCGGGGGGCACCCGCTTCTACGGGCAGGACGGCGCGATCCGCCGCACCTTGGCCAAGACCGGCAGGCCCGCCGGTGGGGAGGACGCTTTCACCCCTTCGGGGCGGAGCCTGATGACCTGGTGCCCCTCCAGTTACACCGAGCACGTCTGCGTCTGGGACCGCACCTCGGGCAAGCTCGTGAACAAGGTGCCGGGCATCAAGCCGAAGGCCCTGTGGGGCTGGTGGGACGAGACGCACTTCATCGCGGTCGTCCCCTCCTCGGGCCACTACCAGGTGGTCCTGTCCACGCTGAAGGGCAAGGTGACGCGGGTCCTGGCGGCCTTCTCCGCCGACGACTGGTCCAACAAGCTCTATCTCGGCTACACCCGGCGGTGACCGGCGGCGTGTGAGACGCCCGCGCGCGGGTGCGGTGCGGGCGGTACCGCCGGAGGCGCGGGCCGTGTCATCGGGGTCACCGGAGACCCCGGAGGGCCGGGGAGGCGGGTGCCGTCGACGGCGCGGGCCGGTGTCGCCGGAGACGGCCGTCAGAGATACAGGCCGGTGCCGTTGTCGGTCTGCGGGGTGGCGATGGCGTGCAGGTCGCGCTCGCGCATCACCAGGTAGACCTGGCCGTGGACCTCGACCTCGTACTGCTCCTCGGGGTTGAACAGGACCTTGTCGCCGACCTTCACCGCGCGGACGTTCTGGCCCGCGCCGCAGACCTCACCCCAGACGAGGCGGTTGGCCATCTTCACCGTCGCGGGGATGACGATTCCGGCCGTGCTGCGGCGTTCCTCGGACTCCTGCTCGATCTTGACCATGACACGGTCGTGGAGCATCTGGATCTCGAATTTCGGGTCACCCACGAGACGAGTTTATGGGAATCGCGGGGGCGTGCTCGCTCGTCCGCGAACTCCGGTCCACCCGAGGCCCACATGTCCGGGTGATTCCGGCCGCGGGAGAAGCGGGAGAACCGGCGGGCGGCAAGACCGGTGACGAGATCATCGGGCCCAGTAGGATCCGGCGTTATGACGTCTCCTGAGCTCGTGAGCGGCTTTCTCGACTGGTATCTGGCGGCGAATCCCTCCTACGCCGCCCTCGCGGGCGCGCAGGGGTACGACAGGACTCTCGGTGACTTCACCGAGTCCGGCATCCTCGCCAGGGAGCGTGAGACGCGTCGATGGCTGGAGCGCCTCCAGCGGGTCCAGGCTCCCGAGAGCCCCGGAGGTCCCGCGGGCCCGGAGAGGCCGGAAAGGTCCGAGAGCTTCGAGGACGAGATCGACCGGGAGCTGGTCATGTCCATGCTGCGCGGCGAGATCGCGTACGAGACGTGGCCCCTCTGGCGGCGCGATCCTTCCGCCTACGTGGGGCCGATCTTCTCCTCGATGTTCGGGCCGTTCCTGCAGCGGCTGTCCCCCGAGGCCGAACTGGTGGACGCGGCCGTCGCGCGGCTGGCCGAGGTGCCGGACGTCATCGCCGCCTGCCGGGCGAATCTCGATCCCGCCCTGGCGGCTCCGCTGCTGGTCCAGCGAGGGCTGGGCCAGTCGCGGACCGCCCGGCGCTTCCTCACCGAGACGGTCCCCGGCCAGGTCGCCGACGAGGCCCTGCGCGCCCGGCTGGCCGCCGCGGCCGAACCCGCGGCGGCGGCCTTCGACGAGCTGGTGGGGTTCCTCGAAGGTTTCCGGGCGACCGGCACCTGGCGGATGGGGGAGGAGCTCTACTCCACCCTGCTGCGGGAGCGGGAGATGCTCGGCTACGGCGCCGGCGAGCTGCGCGACCGGGGACAGGCCGCCTACGACGAGCTGGACGCGCGGATGCGCGAGGTCGCGGCGAGGCTGGACGGCGGTTCCGGTGACTGGCACGCGGTCATCGCCGAACTCCAGGACGACCACGCGCCGACGCTGGAGGACATGCGGGCCGAGTACGAGGCCGAGACGGAGCGGGCCAGGAGGTTCGTCCGCGAGCGCGGCCTGGTGACCTTCGCGCGGGGCGAGGAGTGCAGGGTCGTCCCGTCGCCGGAGTTCCAGCGGCCCATCGTCGCCGTCGCCTCCTACATGTCGCCCCCGCCCCTGTCGACCTCCAGGATCGGGCACTTCTTCGTCCCGTACACCCCCGCGTCCTTCACCGAGGACCAGATCCGCCAGCGGCTCCGTACCAACGCCAGGGCGCAGATGCCCTCCATCGCCGTCCACGAGGCATATCCCGGCCACCATTGGCACCTGTCGTGGGTGGCGGACAACCCCCGGCGGGCCCGCAGGCTGTTTCGCACCCCGTACTTCGCCGAGGGCTGGGGCCTGTACGTCGAGAAGCTCATGCACGAGCAGGGGTACTTCACCACCCCGGCCCAGGAGCTCGCCCACCTCGACTTCAGGCTCTTCCGCGCGGCCCGCATCGTCGTCGACACCTCGCTGCACTGCGGCGACATGACGATCGAGCAGGCGGAGGAGTACATGACCACGAGATCGTCGCTCACCCCCGGCACGGCGAAGGGAGAGGTCGACCGCTACTGCGCGTGGCCCACCCAGGCGCCCTCCTACCTCACCGGCGCCCTGGAGATCGACCGCATCCGCGACGACTACCTGGCCGCGGGCCGCGGCGACCTGCGCGCCTTCCACGACACGCTGGCCGGTTCGGGCGGGCTCCCCCTCGGACTGGCCCGCCGGGTCGCGCTGGAGGGCTGAGCGAAGGGCTCAGGCGCGGGCGGGGGCACGGCGGCGGGTCTCGGGGACGATCAGCGGGGTGCCGCTCTGCGGATCCTCGATGATCTCGCAGCGCAGTTCGAAGACCTGCTCCACCAGCGCGGCCGTGATGATCGAGGAGGGGTCGCCCTCGGCGACGATCCGGCCGTCGCGCATCACGATCAGGTGGGTGGCGTAGCGGCAGGCCTGGTTCAGGTCGTGCAGTACGGCGACGAGGGTCCTGCCCCGCTCGTGCAGGTCGGCGCAGAGGTCGAGCACCTCGATCTGGTGGGCGATGTCCAGGAAGGTCGTCGGCTCGTCGAGCAGCAGGATCGGCGTCTCCTGGGCGAGCGCCATCGCGAGCCAGACCCGCTGGCGCTGGCCGCCGGAGAGCTCGTCCACGCAGCGCTCCGCCAGTTCGGTCACGTCGGTGGACTCCATCGCCGCCGCCACCGCGACCTCGTCCTCGCGGGACCACTGCCGCATCAGCCGCTGGTGCGGGTAGCGGCCCCTGCCCACCAGGTCGGCGACCGTGATGCCGTCGGGCACGATCGAGCTCTGCGGCAGCAGGCCCAGCCTGCGCGCCACCTCCTTGGACGGCAGCGAGGTGATCGCGGCCCCGTCCAGGTGGACCGTCCCCGCGCGGGGTTTGAGCATGCGGGCCAGGGCGCGCAGCATGGTGGACTTGCCGCACGCGTTGGGGCCGATGATCACGGTGAACGACCCGTCGGGGATCGTGACGTTCAGGTCGCTGGCCACCACGCGCTTGTCGTAGGAGAGCGTCAGGTCGGTGCCGTACAGTCTCAACGTCGTTCCCTCCGGAGTAGAAACACCAGGTATATCCCGCCGATCGCGGCGGTCATGATCCCGACCGGTAGCTGCACCGGTGCGAAGACGCGCTGTGCGGCCAGGTCGGCGCCGACCAGCAGGGTGGCGCCGGTCAGCGCCGAGGTGAGCAGGGTGACGCCGGGGGAGCGGGTGATCCGGCGGGCCAGTTGCGGCGCGGCCATCGCCACGAAGATCACGGGTCCGGCGGCGGCGACGGCGACCCCGCACAGCAGCACCGCGACGGCGATCGCCGTCGCGCGTACCGGCTCGACGCGGATGCCCGCGGCCTTGGCCGCGTCGTCGCCCATCTCCATCATCCGCAGCGGGCGAGACAGCCAGGCGCAGACGGGCAGGAGCACCGCCAGCGCGTACGCGACCGGGATCGCGTGCTCCCAGCCGCGTCCGCTGAGGCTGCCGGTGATCCACGCTCCCGCGGTGGCGGCGTCGTTGATGTCGGCGCGGGTGAGCATGTACCAGTCGGCGGAGACCAGCAGCGCGCCGATCCCGATGCCGACCAGGATCAGCCGGTAGCCCTGCACCCCGCGCCGGTAGGCGAGGGCGTAGACCACCAGTGCGGACAGGACGCACCCGGCGAGGGAGGCTCCGGCGATCTGCCAGGCGGTGCCGCCCAGGATGACGGCGGCGATGCCCCCGGTGGAGGCTCCGGCGGTGAAGCCGATGAAGTCGGGGCTGCCGAGCGGGTTGCGGGTGAGGCTCTGCAGGATGGCGCCGCTCAGCCCGAACGCGGCGCCGACCAGCAGGCCGGTCACCACGCGCGGCGCCCGCAGGCGGCTCACGATGAGTTCGGCGACCGGAGGCCCCTCACCGAACAGCGCGGCCACGATGTCGGGGATGGGAACGGTGAACTCGCCGGTGGACAGCGCGACGAGGCTGACGGCCAGTCCCAGGAGGGTGACGGCGGCCCCGGCGGCGAGGCCGCGCGGTGGGAGCCGCAGCGACCAGGAACCCAGGCGCAGGGCGGCGGGTGTCCGCGGTGAGCCGTTCGCGAGGTGGGAGGTCTCCGTGGCGGGTGCCGTCCGTGAGGTGACTCTCAGGAGAGGGTTCGTGCGGCGGGCCTTCGGGGTGTCCGTCCGCCGTGAGGTGATCTTCATAGCGCGGCGAGCCTCCGGCGGCGGGCGAGCAGGATGAACACCGGGGCGCCGACGACCGCGCACATGATGCCCACCTGCACCTCGCCGGGGGCGGCGACGACCCGGCCGAGGATGTCGGAGCCGAGCAGCACCACGGGGGCGAGCACGAGGGTGTAGGGCAGGACCCAGCGTTGGTCGGGGCCGGTGAGGGCGCGCACCGCGTGCGGCACGGCCAGGCCCACGAACCAGAGCGGTCCGGCGGCGGCGGTGGCGGCTCCGCACAGCAGGGTGACGGCGATCGCGGTGAGCCCGCGCGTGCGGGTCATGTTCACGCCGAGCGCGCGTCCCGCCTCGTCGCCGAGCGCGAGGGCGTTGAGCGGTTTGGCGAGCAGCAGTCCGAGCACCAGCCCGGCCGCGAGGAACGGGGCGAGCCGTATCGCGACGTCGCCGCTCACCCCGGCCAGTGAGCCGGTGAGCCAGAACCGCATCCGGTCGAAGGTCGCGTTGTCGCTCCGCAGGATCGCCGACGCGGCCGCGTTGAAGACCATGCCCAGTGCGACACCGGCGAGTGTGAGCCGTACCGGCCCGCCCCCCGAGCGCCCGGCGGAGCCGAGCGCGTAGGCGAGTGCGGCGGCGGCGGCCGCACCGGCGAACGCGAACCAGACGTAGAGGGAGGGGTCGCCCACCCCGAGCAGTCCGATCGCGACCGTCACCCCGAACATGGCGCCCTGGTTGACGCCGAGCAGTCCGGGGTCGGCGAGCGGGTTGCGGGTGAGGCTCTGCATCAGCGCCCCGGCCAGGCCGAGTGCCGCGCCCACGCCGATGCCGATCAGGGTCCTCGGTACGCGAAGTTCCCTGATGACCGTGTGGTCCGGGGACCCGTCGGGCGCGAGCAGCGCGTCCAGGACCGTGGACAGCGGGACCGAGCGCGATCCCACCGCGATACTGATCATCGCGAGCAGCACCAGCACGGCCAGTCCTGCGAGCAGCCCGGCCACGAGCGTCACCGGGCGCCTGCTCGGCCCTCCCGCTCGCCCGGGACGCGGCCCGTCCGGTTTCCCGGGCGTCTCGGACGCGGCCGTGGTCACACCGGCCCTGCTCACCAGGTACCCCTCTTCTTCGGTAATGCTTAGGCAAGGCTAATCTAACGTAGGAGTCAATTTAGGTAAGCCTATCCATTGGAGTGAGAAATGTCCCGACCTGTCCTGCCTCGGCGGGGGTTCATGGCCGCGGGCCTCGGTCTCGTGTTCGTCCTGGCCGCCTGCGGGAGCGGAACGGAGACGACCGCGGCGACGGGCGGCCCGTCGGCCGCGACCTCTCCCTCGGCGGGTCCCTGGACCTTCACCGACGACCGAGGCAAGAAGATCGATGTGCCCAGCCGCCCGGCCCGGGTCGTCGCCCAGGTCGGCGCCGCCGCGGCGCTGTGGGACTTCGGCGTCCGGCCGATCGCCGTCTTCGGGCCGCACCGGCTCAAGGACGGCACGAAGGATCCTCAGGTCGGTGCCGTCGACATCACCAAGGTCGAGTCCCTCGGCAACGTGTGGGACGAGTTCAACGTCGAGAAGTACATCTCCCTGCAGCCGGACCTGCTGGTCAGCGGCATGTACGCCAAGGACGCCCTCTGGTACGTGCCGGAGAAGTCCGCCGCCACCATCGAGCAGGTCGCCCCCACCCTCGGCGTCAGCCAGATGGACATGTCGGTACCCAAGATCATTGAGAGGTACGGGCAGGTCGCCGCCGCCCTCGGCGCGGATCTCGACGCCCCCGAGGTGGCCGAGGCCAAGGCCAGGTTCGACGCCGCCTCCGCCGCGATCGTCACCCCGGAGAACAAGGGCCTGAAGATCATGGTCATGGCGGGCGGGCCGGAGGCGATGTGGGTGGCCAACCCCGAGGCGCACGCGGACGTGCGCTACTTCAAGGAGCTCGGCCTGGACGTCGTGGTGCCGGAGAAGGTCGACGAAGGCGGCTACTGGCAGACCCTGAGCTGGGAGAACGCCGACACCTACCGGGCGGACGTGATCCTGGTGGACGCCCGCTCCCAGTCGATGCGGCCCGAGGAGATGAAGAAGAAGCCGACCTTCGCCGGGTTGCCCGCGGTCAAGGCGGGACAGGTCTACCAGTGGCACGCCGAGGAGCGCTACAGCTACCAGGGCTACGCCGACGTGCTGGAGCGGCTCAACGCCGACCTCGCCAAGGCGAAGAAGCTGTAGTCGGCACGCCCTCGCGAACCGACTCGTTCGGATCAGGCGTAGGTGCCGCGAACCTCCACGATGTCGGCCAGCGGGAACTCCAGGTAGTCGCCCGCCTCCTCGCACCACGCGTCGAGCACGCCGCTGCGCAGCTCGCCGTGGCTGATGGTGGCGGTCAGGCCGTCGGTCAGCGTGATCGCCGCCCGTACGCCACGGTCGACGACGAAGCCGAGCAGCGACTGCTGGGCGGTCGGCAGCCGGGAGGCCATGCGGCCGATGACCGCCCACGTCCTGCCGGCGGACTGGGACGCCTCGCCCTCGGCGACGAGCAGGCGCTGGGCGTGCTCGCGCGGATCGGGAGGCGGTTCCACCAGCGGGTACGAAGGCTGCTCCAACTCGGCCACCCTGCCCCCGGGAAGCAGGATGAGCCGCCCGTTCCGCGGCTCCTCGACGCGGGCCCTGCGGATGGTGATCTCACCGGTGTCCTCGATCGGCACCGGCGCGTAACCGTTCTCCCTCAGCGCCGCGAGGGTCTTGTCGGCGGGCTGCGAGCTGGCCAGCACGGTCGGGGCGAGCAGCCGCAGGCCCAACCGGCCCAGTCGCCGGTGCCCGGCGATCTCGGCGAGCAGCACCGGATCGGAGGCCTGTACGATGCAGGCGACCGTGGTCACGGTGACCTCGCCGTGCCGCCTGGCCACGTCGTGGACGAGGTAGTCGAGGGGCTGCGGCACCGCGCCCACCTCCGCCAGGTCCGCCAGCAGGCCCTCGGCGGTGTAACCGGAGTCCATGGCCCGGCGCACGCTGGCCGGGGTGAACCGCCACACCGAGGCCGCGCCTCGCGACTCGCGTTCGGCGGCCCGGTCGAGCAGTTCGGCGAGCTCACCGGCGGGCGGGCCGGTCACCACGGCGGTGAGATCGGCGCCGAAGAGGGCGCTGCGCCGCACACTGGCGAGCGCCCTGGTGGAGCACTCGACCAGTACGGGGTCGTTCTCCACGATGGGCGCCGAGTCGTCGATCTCGTCGCCGGGAAAGGCGTCGAGGCCGGCCATCGCCCGGCCGAGATCGGTGATCGTGTCGAGGGCGACCAGCCCGAGCACGCGGGCCTCCTCCAGCACGGCGGGGGCGCACTCGGCCAGCAGTGCCCGGTCCAGCAGCGGCGCGTGCCAGTGCGCGGACCTGACCAGCCCCGACAGGTCGGTGCAGGCGGTGTTGGCGGGCAGCCGGGCCAGCACGCCGAGCAGCGCCCGCCGGGCGCGGGCGACCATGGCCCCCGCCGGGTCGTCGCCGAGCACCGTGCCGTACTTGCCGTCGATCTTCCGCAGCGACGAACGCTCCATCCGCCACCACGCCGACAGCAGCACCCTGAGCCTGGCGGCGGCGTCGTCCAGCCGCCAGCGGTCGAACTTCTCCGTGGGCACCAGCCCTCCGGCGGGCTCGTCCCAGGCGAGCAGCCGGGCCACCGCGCACACCTCGAGCAGCAACCGGGTCTCGTCCTCGTCGCAGCCGGTGTCCTTGGCCACCCGCCGGACCTCGCGCACCCCGACCCCGCCCGCCTTGAGCAGCGGCAGCGGGAACTTCGCGGTGTTCTCCAACATGGCGGCACAGCGCTCCACCACGTGCGGTGCGGCGAGCGTCATCAGGTGGTCGACGGCCTCGGGGTCGACGGGGATGGTGGCGAGGTCGGGCGGGAGGGGGGTGAAGGGAGGGTGGTAGTCGGGGCCGCGCAGCGCGAGCGCCACCTCACGAGGCATCTCGGCCATGTTCCAGCTGGGCCGGAAGAGCAGGCCGTGGTCGGCCGCCCACTTCTCGGGAGATCCGGGCACCACGAACCTGCCGCCGTCCACGTCGCGGACCGGACCGTCCCAGGCGAACTCCTCCAGCAGCCCTCTCGTGCCGTCCGGGGCCTTCTCCAGCAGTGCGATGACCCGCTCCGGATCGGAGAGGATCTCGGTCACCCTGGTGACCGTGCGCCGCTTGGGACCCTGCGGAAGGCCGAGGGCCCTGGCCAGCGCGCGCAACGCGTCGGCGCTGACCGTCCAGGAGTTCAGGTAGTGGGGAATCGGGTCGCCGAGCCCGCAGGGCGCCGTCCACCACCGGGCGACCCCCTCGGCCACGCGGATGCGGCCCTCGGCGTCCGGCCACGCCAACGCGTGGTCGAACAGCAGGTCGAGCCAGGGGGCCACCTCGGCCTCGGGCACGCCCATGAACCGGGCCACCGTGTCAGGCCCGGCCTGCTCGCCGAGGGCGAGCGAGGCCTGCGCCACCTCCAGCGAGGGCAGCGGCAGGCCGCGCATGACCTCCATCACCGCGAAACCGTTGCCCAGCCGCTGCGCCAGGGTGTCCAGGCGGCGTGGCCACGGTGGGGCGATGGCGTCCAGCCGGTTGGCCAGAACTCGGGCGAGCCGTTCTTCGTCGAGGGTTTTCAACCAGCCGAGCAGGTGATCGTCCATCTCGCAGCTCTCTCAGGAATCTCGCGCGGGGACTCTCCGTGAGCCATAAACATCCACGGTAATGCAGAGGGCATCTCTGACGGCATCTACCGCGCAGAATGCGATGCGTTATAAAACTCTCCGCCCGGATCTGACCGGTCCCGGGGCCGCGAGACGGGAGAGGTGGCGGCCCCGGGACCGGTCGGCGCCTGTGAGAAGGGAAGAGGCGGCGCCGTCCGGGAGGGTCGGTAGAGGCTCGGGGGAGCGGAGAAGGTCGTCGGAGCCCCGGGAGAACCTCGGGCCCGGGGTGATCGGACCCGAGGGCGTTCGAGGGGCCCTCCGGGGAGAAGGGAGGAAAAAGGGGACTACGGGCGGTCGAAGGGATCCGGCTCTTCGCACGGGCCCGTCCGGAGGACGGCCCACACGATCTTGCCGTACGGAGCGAGCGGTGCCCAGCCCCATCGGAGACTCAGCGACTCGACGATGTGCAGTCCGAGGCCGCCGACGTCGAGGGGGCAGGGGTCACGGAGGGCGGGAAAGCCGGCCCCCGGGTCGTTGAGCGTGCAGGCGACCAGCCCGCCTCGCCGGAGCAGGGAGAGCCGGATCGGCTCCCTGGCGCGTGACTCGGCCAGCCTCAGACCGTGCCTGAAGGCGTTGGTCGCCAGCTCCGAGACCACCAGCTCCATGTTCTCGCCCAGTTCGGCGAGGTTCCAGCCGGTGAGGGTGCCTGTCGCGAAGCTGCGGGCGGAGTGGACGGACTCGGCCTGTGGTGGCAGGACGAATGTGGCGCTGGCCATGGCTACCGGGGACCTGGGAAGAAGATCACGCGCGGAATCGGGCCACCAGCCGGCGGGGGGCCACCAGTCGAGAGCCGTCCATGACGTTGACGCTCGGGGGGGCGCGGTTTGGGCGGACTGCACAGCCGTCATCATGGTGCAAACTCCCGTGCAGGTGCAAGAGCGAATGCACGTGCATAAGACCTGTGCAACCGCTACCGTTACCCCTGATTGGGTGATTACGGACGAAAGGGGATCTTGGTCATGGCCGAGGATTCTTTGGCCATGAAGTGACAGACTGTCGATCAGGAAAGCGAGCGAGGAGCACCACGTGTCCATGGATCCGCCCGGTACCGGTTCCACCGTTCGGCGAATCATGCTCGGCGCGAGCCTGCGCCGGTTGCGTGAGGAGAAGGGACTTGCCCGAGAGGTCGCGGGATTTCACATCCGTGCCTCGGAGTCCAAGATCAGCCGCATGGAGCTCGGCCGCGTCGGTTTCAAGACACGTGACGTGGAAGACCTGCTCACCCTGTACGGCGTGCTCGACGACGCAGAACGGCGCGGCCTGCTGGAGATGGTCCGCGAGGCGAACACCCCGGGCTGGTGGCACAAGTACGGCGACCTGTTGCCGAACTGGTTCACCACCTACGTGGGGCTGGAGGAGGCGACGAACATGATCCGCACCTACGAGGTGCAGTTCGTTCCCGGCCTGCTGCAGACGTCCGCCTACGCGCGCACCGTGATCCGGTTGGGCTACCCGGACGTGCCGGAGGCGGAGATCGAGCGTCGTGTGCATATGCGCATGCAGCGGCAGGATCGCCTGACGAGAAAAGACGGCCCCCGGTTGTGGGCGGTCATCGACGAGGCGGCCCTGAAGCGGCCCATCGGAGGTAAGGAGATCATGCGTGAACAACTCCAGCACCTGCTGGAAGTGTCCGCGCTTCCCAACATCACCCTTCAGGTGATGCCCTTCCGATTCGGCATGCACGCGGCCGAGGGTGGTGCGTTCAGCATCTTGCGGTTTCCCGAGTCCGACCTGTCGGACGTCGTCTATGTCGAGCAGCTCTGGGGTGCCCTCTACCTGGACAAACGTGAGGACATCGATCCATACCTCACGGCCATGGAGCAGTTGTGCGTGGAAAGCACCACGCCCGGGGGCACCGCCGAGATCCTCGGCGACCTTCTCAGAGAGATGTAAATGAAGCAGACCTACAACGGCATGCCCGCCACTGACCTTGCCGGGGCCAGCTGGCGCAAGAGCCGCTACAGCAACTCGACGGGTAACTGCGTCGAGCTGGCCGAACTGACGGATGGCAGCATCGCGGTCCGCAACTCGCGTTTTCCCGAGGGGCCTGCCCTGATCTACACACGGGACGAGATTCGCGCCCTGGTGCTCGGGGTGAAGGATGGGGAGTTCGACGGCTTAACGGTGTAACACCGTTTTTACATCGGGGCAGCCGGGTTAACCGCGACGCGCCGATGATGTAACCGGGGGAGTGGATCGGCACGGAAGAGTTTGAGATCACAGTGATTGGGGGCTCAAACCGTGCTCGACCAGATGACCTTGTATCCGGTGGCCGACGACGTGCTGTTCGCGCCAGGCGGTCGCGTCGTGATCCGCACTTACGGCGTCGCCTCGGCGGCCACAGGGGAAGGTGCGTCCACTCCGGTGTCCTACCGCACATGGGTCACCGGAGTGCGCGACCAGCCACGTTACTGGCGCTGGGGTCATTTCGAGGACGCCTGCCACGGTCATCGCAAGGTCCTCGAATGGTTGACCGGCCGCGGTCCCCAGCCCGTCGCCGCCGCCGCCTGACCGAGCCCTCCGTCTCCCGTACGACGTGACGGCGCCCGGCCCGGCGGTTTTTCGAGGTCAGACGGGGGCGTTCCAGGCGAGGATCACCGGCTCGCCGTGCTCGAAGCCGAGCCGGGAGTAGGTCCCGGTGTCCAGCCGGAAGAGCCGCCCGTCCTGCGGGGACAGCCTGAGCCAGCGGGCGCACAGCACCCGCAGGAAGTGCCCGTGGGCGACGAGGACCACGTCGCCCTCCACGGTCCCGGCGCGGGCGATCACCCGGTCGGCGCGGGCGCCCACCTGCTCCGCGCTCTCGCCGGGATGGCCGGCGTCGCCGGGAACGACGCCGTCACGCCACAGATACCAGCCGGGGCGGCCCTCACGGATCTTCGGGGTGGTGATGCCCTCGTAGCCGCCGTAGTCCCATTCCCACAGATCGGGCTCGATCTCGTAGTCCTTGATCCCGGCCAGCTCGGCGGTGTTCCTCGCACGACCGGCCGGGCTCACCAGGGCCAGGTCGAATGCCAGGCCCGCGATCAGCGGGGCGAGCGCCCGCGCCTGGTCCTCGCCCTTGGGGGTCAACGGCATGTCGGTGAGTCCGGTGTGCCGGCCGTCCCGGCTCCATTTGGTCTCGCCGTGTCGCAACAGAGTCATCTGATTCATGGTGCCCACCATCATGCCGGTACGGCCGATGCCGGTCGTCGGCGGCTCATGAACGGCTCACGGACGGCTCATGGACGGCTCATGGACTGAGTACGGACTGAGCACGGCATACCCCCGGAGCACGCGATGAGGGGGGAGAGAGCATGCGAAACTGGATTAGTGACGTTATCTGTAGGTCTGGTCGGCGCCGGACCATGGGCCGAGATGGTGCACGCACCGATGCTGGCGGCTGGTCCGAACACGCGTCTGGCGGGCGTGTGGGCCCGTCGCCCCGAGGCCGCGGCGAGGTTCGGCGCCCCGGTCTTCGAACGCATCGAGGAACTCTTCGACAACTGCGAGGCGGTCGCGTTCTCGGTGCCGCCCGCCGTACAGGCGGAGCTGGGGGTACGCGCCGCCAAGGCGGGCAAGGCGCTGCTGCTGGAGAAACCGCTCGCCGCCGACCTGGACGGGGCCCGGCGGCTGGCCGAGGCGGTCGCCGAGGCGGGAGTGGCCTCGCAGATGGTCCTCACCTGGCGTTACTCACCCGCCACCCGCGCCTTCCTTGCCAGGGTGTCGGCGATCGAGCCGTTCGGCGGGCGGGCGGCCAACGTCTCGGGGGCGATGCTCGGCGGGGCCTTCGCCACCTCCTGGCGTCTGGAGCGCGGCGCGATCCTCGACGTCGGGCCGCACATGATCGACATGCTGGACGCGGCGCTCGGCAGGGTCGTCGGGGTCCGGGCGCACGGCAACCCGCTGGGCTGGGTCGGCCTGCTGCTCGAGCACGAGACCGGCGCGGTGAGCGAGGCGTCGCTGTGCATGAGCGTGCCGGGTGAGAACCCGCCCTCCGAGGTGGAGATCTACGGGCGCCTCGGCAGGGAGTCCCTCGACGGCACCCGGCTGGGCTCCGACATCTTCTCCCTGATGCTCACCGAGTTCACGCGTACCGTACGGCGCGGCGGTGGTCACCCCCTGGACGCCGCGCACGGCCTGCGCCTGCAGGAGATCATCGCCGCCGCCGAGGAGCAGTTCGGCTGAGGGACGGCGGCGGTGAGTGGTTCGGCCGAGGTGGGACTCGGCTGAGGGTGGTTCGCCGAAGAGGCGAGGAACGGTTTGTCGCAGGGCGCGCGACGGAGAGGTTCGCCGGAGAACGGCTCGCCCGGAGGACGCGCGACGGAGAGGTTCACCGGAGAACGGCTCGCCCGGAGGACGCGTGTCGGAGAGGTTCGCCGGAGAGCGGTGCGCCGGAGGACGGGTGTCGAGGGCCTCGACACCCGGGGACCTTCGAAGGACGTTCTGGGGAATTGATACCGTTCGTCTGACGCGCAGCGTGAGCGAAGTCCGGTGTGAGTCCGGCGCTGTCCCGCAACTGTCATGACCCCGAGGGGTCGAGCCAGGTCGCCTCCGCCGCGTCGACGCAGACCCTCGTGGAAAAGGGTGACCCGTCTCTCCTGGGTCTCTCGGTTCCGGCAACTGAAAGGACCTCGTGTGAGGCCCGTACGCAGCGCCCTCGCCGGTGCCCTGTTCGCAGCACTGACCCTGGCCGGATGCGGCCAGAGCTCCCCGGCCCCGTCCCCGACCCTGTCCCCGACCGCCCCCGCGGCGGCCACTCCCGCGGCGGGCTTCCCCGTCACCGTCGAGGCGGGCAACGGCCCCGTCGTCGTCGCCAAGAGGCCCGAGCGGATCGTCTCGCTGTCGCCGAGCGCGACCGAGAGCCTGTTCGCGATCGGCGCCGGACCGCAGGTCGTGGCGGTGGACGACCAGTCCACCTATCCCGCCGAGGCGCCGAAGAGCGACCTGTCCGGTTTCAAGCCGAACGTGGAGGCGATCATCGCCAGGAAACCCGACCTCGTCGTGGTCGCCAACGACATCGGCGGCGTGGTGGCCGCGCTGGGCAAGGTCGGTGTCCCCGTCCTGCTGGAGCCCGCCGCGACCAAGTTCGACGAGGCATACGACCAGATCACCGACCTGGGGGACGCCACCGGCAACGGCGACAGGGCCGCCGAACTCGTCGCCGGGATGAGAAAGCGGCTCGACGAGATCACCGCCGCCGCACCGAAGGACGCGAAGCTCACCTACTACCACGAGCTGGACACCACCCCCTATTCAGTCACCTCCGACACCTTCCTCGGCCAGATCTACGGGCTGTTCGGCATGACGAACATCGCCGACAAGGCTCCCGACCCGGCCGGCGGCTACCCCAAGCTCTCCGCCGAGTTCGTCGCCCAGGCCGACCCCGATCTCGTCTTCCTGGCCGACACCAAGTGCTGTGCCCAGTCCAAGGAAACCCTCGCCAAGCGTCCCGGCTGGTCCAGGCTCTCCGCCATCAAGAACGACCGGGTCATCCCCCTCGACGACGACATCGCCTCCCGCTGGGGGCCGCGCGTCGTCGACCTCGCCGAGCAGATCGGCGACGCCGTTCAGAAGGTGTCGGCGGGCTGATCGGTGTCAGGAAGAAACGGCAGATGTCTCCTCCCCGCCTCGAAGGACGAGGGCCGCACCCCGGACCGTCGGTGAGTTCCGGCGACGCGACCTCCGGATCGTCGCCTTCGGCCGACACGGACCCCGGTGTCGAGGCGAACGCGGGCGCGGACGCCGGCATCGGTACAGCCACCGAGGCGAACGCCGACACCGACACCGGCATCGGTACAGCCACCGAGACGAACACGAACGCCGGCACCGGCACGAACGCCGGCACCGGCACGAACGCCGGCGCCGACGCGGTTCGGAAGGCCGATGCCCGGGGGAGGCAGGCGGCCAGGCTGCGCCCGCCGGTGGCGCTCGCGGCCGTGGCGGTGCTTCTGGTGAGCATGCTCGCCGGGCTGCTGGTCGGCGCGGCGGACATCGCGCCGACCAGCGTGATGCTCCAGCTGCTCGACTGGCTGCCGTTCGTCTCGGCGGACTCGGGACTCGCCCCGGTCGAGCTGGGCCTGCTGACCGAACTGCGGCTGCCCCGGGTCCTGCTCGCCGCGATCGTCGGCGGCCTGCTGGCCGTCGCGGGAGCCGGATACCAGGGCGTCTTCCGTAACCCGCTCGCCGATCCCTACCTGCTGGGGGCCGCGGCGGGCGCCGGTCTCACCACCACGGCGGCGATCGTCTTCACCGGTGGCGACGTCGAGGCGATCGGCATCCCCGCCGCGGCCTTCACCGGGGCCGTCGGCGGCGTGCTGCTCGCCTACGCGCTGGGCAGCGCGGCGGGCCGGGGCGGCGGCACCGCGACGCTGGTACTCGCGGGCGTCGCGGTCACCTCCTTCCTCACCGCCGTCCAGACGTTCCTGCAGCAGCTCAAGGTGGAGGAGCTCCAGCGCATCTACGCCTGGATCCTCGGCGACGTCGGCGGCGGCTGGGGCCAGGTCACCCTCGTCGTCCCGTACGCCGCCGTCTCCGTGGTGGTCATGCTGCTTCACGGCAGGCTTCTCGACGTTCTCTCGGTCGGCGACGACGAGGCGGTCACCCTCGGCCTGAACGCGACCCGCGTCCGCCTCGTCGTGCTGCTCGCCGCCTCCCTCGCCACCGCGGCGGCCGTCGCGGTGAGCGGGCTGATCGGCTTCGTCGGCATCGTCGTGCCGCACGTGGTCCGTCGCCTCGCCGGGTCGTCGTACCGGATCGTGCTGCCGATCTCGCTCATCGGCGGGGCCGCCTTCCTCGTCCTCGCCGACCTGATCGCCAGGACCGTACTCGCCCCCGCCGAGCTGCCCATCGGGGTGGTGACCGCGTTCGTCGGCGCACCGTTCTTCGTGGCTGTGCTGCGCGTGACCCGCAGGGTCGAGACATGAGGCGGCGCGTGCCCTGCGGGGGCGAGACCATGAGGCGCGTGCCCTGCGGGGGCGAGACCATGAGGCGCGTGCCCGGAACCGGGCCCATGGAGCCGTACGTGGTCCGGAAGAAGAAGGCGCGGCTTCGCCCGGACGGTGGGTGCGCGGCCGTGACCCGCGCGCCGCGCGAAGGGGAGACGCGGTGAGTCACCTGGTGGTGCGGGACCTGTCGGTGGTGCTGGATCGGCACCCGGTGCTGTCCGGCGTCGGGCTCGACGTACGGACCGGCGGATGGCTGGCCGTCATCGGGGCCAACGGCGCGGGCAAGTCCACTTTGCTGCGGGCCCTGGCGGGGGTGCTGCCCTTCGAGGGGGATGCGCTCGTCGACGACGTGCCGCTGCGGCGGCTCAAGGCCAGGGAGCGGGCCGGGCTGCTCGCCTACGCCCCGCAGTCCCCGGCGCTGCCGGCCGACATGACCGTGTTCGACTACGCCCTGCTCGGCCGCACCCCGTACATCCCCTACCTGGGCCGCGAGAGCCGGCACGACCGCGAGGTGACCGTCTCGGTGCTGGAGCGGCTGGACCTGTCGCCCCTCGCCGCCCGCCCGCTCGCCCGCCTGTCCGGTGGCGAGCGTCAGCGCGTCGTGCTCGCCAGGGCGCTGGTCCAGCAGGCCCGGGTGCTCCTGCTCGACGAGCCCACCACGGCCCTCGATCTGGGACACCAGCAGCAGGTGCTGGAACTCGTGGACCGGCTCAGGCTGGCCGACGGGCTCACCGTCGTCACGACGCTCCACGACCTGAGCCTGGCGGGTCAGTACGCCGACTCGATGATGCTGCTCTCCGGCGGACGGGTGGCCGCCTCGGGTGCCCCGGCCGAGGTGCTGACGGGCGAGCTGATCGGTGAGCACTTCGACGCCCGTGTGCGTGTCGCGGCGGGTCCCGGCGGCAGGCCCGAGGTCCATCTGGAGCGTCCTTGAGCGAGATGGGAAATCGTCCGGAGGCGTTCGTGAGCGGCTACGAGGTCCGGCCGGAGGTCCCGGAGCGGATCCGAGGTTCACGCGAAGCATCACCGGGACCCTCGCCGACACACGGAGCGTCTTCGGGACCCTTCCCGACACATGGAGCATCTCCGAGACAGTCGCCGACACATGGAGCGTCCCCGAGACTGAGCCATCGCGACGAGGACGGCGCGCGGCTCGCCTCGTTGCTGTGGGAGTTCGGGCCAGGATGGCGGGCGATCTCCTCGGCGATGGTCGGCGGCGGCATCGGCCCGGTCGCCTGGGTGCTCAACGCGCAGGTGGTCGCCGGATACTCGCGGATGGACCCGGTGGACCACCTCCTGGAGCTCGCTCCGCCCGGCCCCGGGGTCGGCATGCTCACCGCGGCCTCGGTCGAGCACTTCACCCGGGCCCACGACGGGGGAGCGGAGGTGGTGGCGACCGTCGGCCTGCGCGTCCCCACCTGGGCCGCCGCCCCCGAGGGCGCCGCCGACCCCGAACTGGCCCCCATGCTGCTGCCGGGAACGATCAACATCGTCGTCGCCGTCCCGGTCGCGATGAGCGACGCCGCCCTGGTCAACACGGTCATGACGGTGACCGAGGCGAAGACCCAGGCACTACTGGAGGCCGGTTTCCCCTGCACCGGCACCGCCTCCGACGCCGTCTGCGTGGTCGCCCCCGAGCGCGTTCCCGGGGGCCCGGAGGAGCTCTTCGGTGGTCCCCGCTCCACCTGGGGCGCCCGCGTAGCCCGCGCCGTCCACACCGCCGTCCGACAGGGCGCCCACCGATGGGCGAACCGTGATGCGCCGGCTACTTAAAGTAGGAGAATCGCGGGAAGTGACATGTGGGCGAGGGCGAGACTCCCGATACTGAGCGGGTGACCGCGATGGCGCCGAAAGGGCCGGGCCGCTTTGGGTGATCTTCGATCGGTATACGTTGTCGCGCCGGAGGGGCCGCCGGGATTAGACTTTGCGTAACTGTCCGCGACGGGGCGTGGGCGTGACGATAGGCCGTAAGACGGGATGGGCGAAGCGGGGTGGCGATGCCCTGCTCATGGCCTTTTACTGGTGATGGCGGAAAGAAAGTCAAGTCCTACGGGCCTGGACGGTTCACTTATTCACCCCCGTTTGCGACCCTGGTCCTATCCCCTGTAGGGAGTGGCGATGCGGCGGTTCGGTTCGGCGCTGGCGGTGCTCGGAGGGCTCTGTCTGGCGATCGCCGGGGTGGCTCCCGCCCTGGCTCATGAGCATCCCAGCGGGATCACCGACCTGGTGACCCCCGCGGTGGTCAGGATCGAGGCGACGGCGCGGGTCGACATCACGCTGCTCGACCACATCGGTGAGCTGGTCCACGTGGAGCGTTCCTACGAGGTGCCGATCGGCAGCGGCACCGGCACCGTGATCAACCCCGACGGGGGCATGGTCACCCTCACCCGGGTGGTCAGGACCGACCGCGACGTCCGGATCTACGCGGCCAACAAGATCTTCGCTGCGCACCACAAGGTCAAGATCCCCGAGGACTTCGAGCGGCACAGGCTCAAGGACGACCAGCTCGACCACCACCTGCAGGAGTGTTACCCGCCCAAGCAGCCCACCGCCACCTGCATCATCGACGTCACCACCGAGATCACGGTCTTCCCCAACATCTCTCCCCCCGACAAGGAGGGGTTCAAGGCGGAGATCGTCCGTGTCGGTGACAAGCCGGACAGTCCCGCGGTGCTGAGCCCCGTCGGCCGCGCGGACGGGAGCGCGGGCCTGCCCACCGCCCCGCTCGCCGCCGTGGTGCCCGCCAAGGAGGGCTCGCCGGTGGCGGTCGCCGGGTTCACCGGGCGGCCCGCAGCGAACCTGCCGGAGACCGTCGACATCGCCCACCTGCGGGCGGGCGGCGCGGGGGAGAGCGGCCGGCAGTTCAAGGACCCGGAGAACAAGGTCAACGAGCCGGAGAAGCTGGGAGCCCTGATCGACAAGGGCCTGCTCGGTGGTCCGGTGATCGAGGACAAGAAGGGCGAGGTCGTCGGACTGCTGATCGGCGGCGGCAAGGACGCCCGGATGATCGGCATCCGTGAGATCACCAAGGCCCTCGCCGAGGCGGACGTCACGCCCGCCCGGGGCTCGATCGACGCCGCCTTCGAGCAGGCGCTGACCCGCTTCCACACCCATTACTACGGCGACGCCGTCCCCGCCTTCCAGCGCGTGCTCGAGCTCTACCCCGGCCACATCGTGGCGGCGGCGCACCTGAAGACGTCGCAGGCCAAGCGGGGCACGGCGGAGGACGAGGCGACCAAGAGGGCGGCCGCCTCCACCGATCTGCCCAAGAGCACGCCCCTGTGGCCGTTCCTGGTCGGCGGTGGCCTGCTGGTGCTCGTCGTGCTGGTCATCGCGATCCTGCTCTGGCGCCGTGGGTCGCAGGATCCCGACCCCGAGCCCGAGCCGAGTCCGGCCGCCAAGACCGGGCCCACGGTCCCGGCCTCGCCACCGATACCGATACCGCCGCGACCGGCCTTCGACGAGCAGGCCGACTCCACGGTCGTCGTCGGCCGGTCCTTCCCGGCGCTGCCCAAGATCTCCTCCACCCCCGGTCAGCCGGTGCTGGTGGCACGCGATCCCGGCCACAACACGGCCCCGGGCTCCGGCACGGCACCGGGCACGAAACCCGGAGAGACGATGGTGCAGAAATACTGCACGGGTTGCGGAATGCGACTGGGCCCCGCCCACAGCTTCTGCGGCTACTGCGGCCAGCCGACCAAGACGTGATGTCCATGAACGACAGGGCGCTGATCGGCCGGGAAGTGGCCGGCTACCAGGTCGAGGACATCATCGGCAAGGGCGGCATGGCCGTGGTCTATCTCGCGATCGACCCCAGGCTCAACCGCAGGGTGGCACTGAAGATCCTCAATCCGCTTCTCGGTGAGGACGACAGGTTCCGCCAGCGCTTCGTGCTGGAGTCGCGCACGGTCGCGAGCATCGACCACCCCAACATCATCCCGATCTACGAGGCCGACAGCGCCGAGGACGGCACCCTCTACATCGCGATGCGTTACGTCGACGGCCCCGACCTGCGCAAGCTCTTCTACGACCGGGGGCCGATGCCGGTCAGCCAGGTCAGCCGGATCTTCGCCCAGGTGGCCGCCGCGCTCGACACCGCGCACGCCCACGACCTGGTCCACCGCGACGTCAAGCCCGCCAACATCCTGATCGCCGGTCACGCCGACGGCGACCACGCCTACCTCACCGACTTCGGCATCACCAAGCACCGCACCTCGATCTCCGGGCTGACCCAGACCAACCAGTTCATCGGCACCCCCCGCTACATGTCGCCCGAGCAGATCAACAAGGAGCACATCGACGGCCGCTGCGACCAGTACGGCCTGGCCTGCGTGGTCTACGAGGCCCTGTCGGGGCGGCTGCCCTTCCAGCGCGACAACGAGATCGCCCTGCTGTGGGCGCATCTCGCCGAGACGCCCACGCCGCTCACCACGCTCCGCCCCGAGCTGCCGCTCGAAGTCGACGGTGTGATGATGCGGGCCCTGGCCAAGTCGCCCGAGCAGCGCTACGACACCTGCGGCCAGTTCGTCGCCGAGCTGCGTGACGCGATCAGCGGCGCCGGGCAGCCGTACCAGCTCGCGCAGGCTCCCTCGGCGTCGTCGGCGGTGTCGCCGACAGTATCTCCGGCGGTGTCGTCGGCGGTGTCCGAGACGACCGAGGTGTCCGGGAAACGAAAAGGGCCCAAGGGACGCCCGTCCGGGGGGAAGGGCATCCTCATCGGCGCGGCCGTGGCGATCACGGCGATCGTCGCGCTGGTGGCGGTGCTCGCCACGTTCCTGCGCGGCGGCGACACCTGGGTGGCGTACCCGGGCTCCTCCGCGGTGCCGGTCGCCTTCCAGCACCCCGGGACCTGGACCCTTGAGCCGCACGCCGACGTGTTCGTGGTGGCTTCCCCGAAGGTGGAGCAGTTCCGCGCGCTGTTCGCCACACCCGTCACCGCCGACTGGGCCGCGGCGAACGAGATCATCAAGGACGCCCCGCAGGACGCCACCGGCCTGTACGCGCAGACCCTCGACACCCTCGACCCGCTCGGCGGCGCCAAGCAGCTGCAGGAGACCCTGCAGTCCTCGCTTCCCGGAACGGTCAGCGTCTTCTCCCAGGTCGTGCAGGTGAGCGTGGGTGGGCAGAACGCCGCGCGCCTGCAGGGGACGATCGCCGACCCACAGCGCGGCGGTCAGCTCGAATTCACCGGCTGGGTCGTCGAACGGCATGACGAGCCCGCCATCCTGATCTACTTCTGCGCGTCCGGCAGGTGCGATGACGCGGTCGCCAACAGGTTCGTGCGGAGTGTCTCGTTCCCGGCGTTCTGACCCGTTGACTTGTGTCCGACTTGTGAGCGGCTTGACCGGGCGTTTTGTCCTATGGGCAAGACGGTCGCCAGGCTTTAGTCTCCCCGCAGGGCGGCTCTCCTTCCCCTTCGGTACCGGTGCGTACGGGCCGTTCGATCGCTCGGCCCCGGAACGAGGTGTCCAGCCGCCCGCAAGGAGGAGAAGTGAACATCCGCGTCGTGATCGCCGACGACCAGGCGATGGTTCGCGCCGGGCTGAAGCTCGTCGTGGAGAGCGAGGTCGGGCTCGAGGTGGTCGGTGAGGCCGCCGACGGGATCGAGGCCCTCGCCGTGGCCCGCCGTACCAGGCCCGACATCGTGCTGATGGACATCTCGATGCCGCGCATGGACGGCATCACCGCCGCGAGGCAGTTGCTGGGCCAGCAGGACCCGCCGAAGGTCGTCATACTGACGACCTTCGACACCGACGAGAACCTCTACGCCGCGCTTCGGGCCGGGACGAGCGGGTTTCTGCTCAAGGTCTCGCCGCCCGAGCAGCTCGTGGAGGCGATCCGCGTCGTCGTCGCCGGGGACGCCCTGCTCGACCCGGCCGTCACCACCCGCGTCATCGCCTCCTTCGCCGGACGCCACGACCCCGCGCCTCCGCCGCAGCTGGCCGACCTCACCCCGCGCGAGCTGGAGGTGCTGCGCTTCCTGGCGCGCGGCCTGACCAACGCCGAGATCGCGGGGGAGCTCTTCGTCGGCGAGGCCACGGTCAAGACGCACGTGGCGCGGGTGCTGATGAAGCTTCACCTGCGCGACCGGGCTCAGGCGGTGGTGTTCGCGTACGAGTCGGGCGTGGTCCGGCCGGGGGCGGCGGTCGGGTAGTAGGAGATCCACTCCTCGCGGCTCATCCGGAGCATCTTGACGCCGAGATGCCCCAGCGCGACCGCGGGGGCGATCCACATCGGGATGGTCGCCGGACCGTACGGGACGACCAGCGAGGCGCCGTAGCCGATCAGGACGACGAGCGGCACCCACCAGTGCGCGAATCCGGCTCGCCAGACGCCGATCAGCAGGACGGGCAGGCCGAAGAGGGCGAAGAACAGCCAGGGCATCTGGAATCCGAAGACGACGCCGGGCAGGTTCAACATCTCGTCGAGGATCCGCTGCGTCTGCTCGGGGGTGTTGCGCTGCCCGAGCCACCACTCCACCGGGTCGGTCAGGAGCAGGCCCGACAGGCTGATGTAGCCGATGACGGTGAGCGGGCCGACGATGTGGCCGAAGACCACCGCGCGGCGGCGCATCACGTGCAGCAGGCCGAGGGCCGCGACGGCCATCAGCAGGTAGGACCAGTGGTACATCACCGACTGGACCTGGGCGAGGGCGGGGTTGTCCCCGAAGCTGACGGACTCGCGATCGTCCCCCCAGGTGCCGGGGTCGACGATGACGGCGATCGCCTGGAGCAGCGGGGCGACGATCAGCAGCACGCCTGAGGAGATGCGCCGGAAGTCGGCTGAGTCACGAAACATGGGCTTTTCCTGCCTGTGCGGGGCTTCTCTCACTCAGGAAGGTAGGAGGCCGATACGTGCCGGGGCGTCCCTCACCAGGCTGATCCGGGGTCCCTCTCGTGGGGTATTCAGCGGGTAATAAGGTCTCACAGTGGGGCGGTGGGAGTTGTGAGAACCGCCTCTCCCAAGGTCTGGCCCACAGTGCACGGACTTGCGACCAGAAAGATGAAGCGATGTTGCACGAGAAGCTTGAATCGATTTACGACAGCGTCCTGCGTCGCAACCCGGGGGAGATCGAGTTCCACCAGGCCGTTCGTGAGGTGCTGGAGAGCATCGGCCCGGTTCTCGGCAAGCACCCCGAATACGCCGAATCCAAGATCATTGAGCGGATCTGCGAGCCGGAACGGCAGATCATCTTCCGGGTGCCCTGGGAGGACGACCAGGGCGAGGTGCACATCAACCGCGGTTTCCGGGTCGAGTTCAACAGCGCGCTCGGCCCCTACAAGGGCGGCCTGCGCTTCCACCCCTCGGTCTACCTCGGCATCGTCAAGTTCCTCGGCTTCGAGCAGATCTTCAAGAACGGACTGACCGGCCTGCCGATCGGCGGCGGCAAGGGCGGCTCGGACTTCGACCCCAAGGGCCGCTCCCAGCGCGAGATCATGCGCTTCTGCCAGAGCTTCATGACCGAGCTCTACCGGCACATCGGCGAGTACACCGATGTCCCGGCAGGGGACATCGGCGTCGGTCAGCGCGAGGTCGGTTACCTGTTCGGTCAGTACAAGCGCATCACCAACCGGTACGAGTCCGCGGTGATCACCGGCAAGGGGCTCAGCTACGGCGGCGCGCAGGTCCGCACCGAGGCGACCGGGTACGGTTGCGCCTTCTTCGTCGAGGAGATGCTCAAGGCCCGCGGCACGTCCTTCGACGGCAAGCGCGTCGTCGTCTCCGGCTCCGGCAACGTCGCCGTCTACGCGATCGAGAAGGTACGGCAGCTCGGCGGCACGGTGGTCGCCTGTTCCGACTCCTCGGGGTACGTCATCGACGAGAAGGGCATCGACCTCGACCTGCTCAAGCAGGTCAAGCAGATCGAGCACCTGCGGATGGACGCCTACGCCCGGCGGCGCGGCGGCGGAGTGTCCTTCGTGGCGGGACGGAGTGTCTGGGAGGTGCCGTGCGAGGTGGCGATGCCGTCGGCCACCCAGAACGAGATCACCGGCAAGGACGCCGAGGTGCTGGTGCGCGGCGGCTGTATCGCGATCGGCGAGGGCGCCAACATGCCCACCACGCCGGAGGGCATCCGGATCTTCCAGGAGGCCGGTGTCTCCTTCGGCCCCGGCAAGGCCGCCAACGCCGGCGGTGTGGCCACCAGCGCGCTGGAGATGCAGCAGAACGCCAGCCGCGACTCGTGGACCTTCGAGTTCTCCGAGCGCCGCCTCCAGGAGATCATGCAGGACATCCACGGCCGCTGCCTGAAGACCGCCGAGGAGTACGGCATGCCGGGCAACTACGTGGCCGGTGCCAACATCGACGGCTTCAAGCGCGTCGCCGACGCGATGCTCGCCCTCGGCCTGATCTGAGGTCCGAGCCGGGACGTCTGCCGGCGACCGCCAAAGGCGTCGGTCACCGGCACACCGCTGCCGCCTCCCCTCGCGCTCCCGGGCGCCGAGCCCGCCTCCCCTGTCCGGGGACGCTCATCCGGCGAAGCCGTGAAGGGGGCGTCTAGGAGGCGAAGAGCCACTCCAGAGCGGTGAGGGACTTACCGGCGTACGCGTCCCGACCGGTTTCGAGGCCGTACGCCAGGTCCTCGAAGACGCTGCATCTGCCGTAGAAGACGGCGCGCTCACGCAGGGCGGCGGTGTCACCGGACCGGTAGCGGCCGAGGGCGGCGTCCAGGGCGGCGGGGCCGAGGTCGCGGTACAACAGGCCGAAGTCGTAGGCCGGGTCGACGATCGCGGCGTCGCTCCAGTCGATGACGCCGGTCACCGCGCCCGTGGCGGGGTCGACGAGAACGTGCTCGATCCCCAGGTCGTTGTGCGAGAAGACCGGGTCGCGGCCTGGGGCCGGAGGAGGGGTCTTCAGGAAGTCCCGCACCGCCCGGTGGTGGGCCTCGGGGATCTCCTCGGCGATCGCGGGATGGATCTCCGTCGCCTCGTCCAGCCATTCGGACGGCGGTGGGGCGTCCACCTCCACCAGCCCGGCCAGCCGATCCGCCGGAACGGCGTGCGCGGCGGCGAGCAGGCCGCCGAGCGTGGCGGCGACCGACGGGCCGTGGGCCAGCCGCTCCGGCAGGGGCAGGTCGAGCAGCGGCCGGCCGGGGAGCCTGCGGTAGGCGAGGCAGCCCCGTTCCGCGACCGTGAACTCCGGCTCGGGGACGGGCACCGGTGAGAGGCCGGCGACGGCGGCGAGCAGGCGGGCCTCACGCGCCACGAGTACAGCCCGCCGCGCCGGATCCGGCTCCTTGCTGAAACGTACGATCAACTCGCCGTTGACCTGGTACGCGACGTTGTCCTCGCCCTCGCCGAACGGTGTGACGGTCTCGACGCGGTAGCCGGGCAGGTGCTTGGCCACCGTGTCACGGACGTCGTCGGCGCGGTCGTGGTTCTGGCTCCCCATACCGCGACCCTACCGATCACACCGGAGGGCCGAGACGCCCGCTGATCACGTCCTCGACTCGCGCCGGAACACCTCAGGTGAACACGGCGGTCGTCAAGCCGGCTGATCCGGCGCTCGCAGGGAGCGTGGATCAGCCGGTCGACATGACGAGCGGGACACCTGTCAGGGGGTGGGCAGGCCGCTCTCCAGTCGGCACCCGTCGGTGGTCCGCGTGTTGTCACAGCGGTTGAGTTGGAGGCTGTCCACCACGTAGGCGAAGGACTGGCCGTTCGGGCTCACCACCGAGAGTTGCACGGTGGCCGCGCCGGCCGGTGCGATCGCCGAGACGTTGTGCTCCGCCCAGTCGGGTGTCAGGGCGTGGAGCGAGCTGTCACTGTTCGAGATCAGCGTGTTCGACGCGTTGTACCAGGAGAGCCGTAGCTTGACGCCGCCGGAGGTGGCGGTCGTCAGCCGGACGAAGAACTTGTACCGTTGCCCCGGCGTCACCTGGGGCCTGCGGGTGACCGACAGGATCCCCTCGGCCCACGACTGGACGTTCACGGTCAAGGACCGCCGGCCGTCGTAGTAGCGGGCCGACACCTGCTGGTCCGCTCCAGGTGGAGTGACCTGCATCCATCCGCCGCCGGAGACGGTGAAGCCCGTCGGGTACCCATGGGGCGCGTCTGCCTCGATCGTGCGTTCCTGCGCGGTCAGCAGGTCGTTGCTGTACCCGATGTCGCAGCAGAGCGGCGGGGTGAGCATCGACCAGGTGGCGAGGTTGGCCTTGCGAGGGTGCGGATAGGCGCTCGTGTAGAACGTGGCCGTGGTCTCGCTCGGGTCGTAGTAGTTGTTGAACTCCTGGTCCACCTGCCAGGTGTGCCACTGGGTGGACATGACGTCGGTGTCCTCGTGGAGGACCGTCTCGGTGACCTTGGCGTGGTCGACGTCGAACAGGTGGATGAACTCGTGCAGCATGGTCGCGCTGTCCCACTCGTCGGTCGCCGCGACGCACAGGAGTTCGCAGAAGGCCTGCGCCGTCCCGTCGAAGTCCTCGAACACCATGTAGGTACGGTTGGCGTGGTCGTAGCCCGCCGCCGCCAGGTCGTCCTCGACGACGTCCGCGGCGGTCTCGCCGCCGATCACGCCGTTCTCGATCTTCTCCGGCACCACGAGGGCGCGCGCGTAGTCCGCGTAGCTGCCGGTGCCGTAGCCGGTCCGGCAGCTCAGATTGACATGCTGGTCGTAGTTCGTGGACTCGTCCAGTGACCAGTCCACCCGGTCGACGATCTTGGCGATCCTCTCGACGAAGTCGTCGTAGCGGTTCCCGGACTCCTCGTGCCAGGCGTAGATCACCTGGACCGCGGGGATGCTCCCCGCGGCGTTCCTGGGGTCGGACAGCGTGGTGGCGCAGCCTCGCCGGGGAATGTCCGCGTCCGCCGGTTGGACGTAGGGAACATAAGGTTCGGAGCCGATGGGACTGAAATCGGCGTGTGCCGTATCCGCCATCAGGACGACAAGCGCGACTACGACCAGCGCGGACGTGAATCGCTTGAACCGTGCCAACAAAGGATTTCCCTCCAGGGGTTTACCGTGCCGTGAACCCGTAAACGCGAATGGCGGGTTCCCGAGAATTCCGGATGTGTTCTCGGTGGTATATCGGTAAGCGTTTTTCGGTCGGCGGCGCCGACCTCGAACGTGACCCTTCCGACTGGGCCGTGAAACGCGGCCGGGAACGGATCTCGCCGAGTTCGGGTTCCGCTCGATGTGATAGCAGCTCTGTGAGCAGCGGTGATGGCAGGGGAAGGGGTGGGGTCACCGGTCCGGCCGTCGAGCCCTCGGCTCGGCGACGAGGGTCGAGTGGGTCGGGTTCAGAGTTCGCTCATGTGACCGGTGGCCGGGTGCCGTCGGCCTTCACGAGCCTGGAATCCCATTCCGAAGAAATGTTTCCTGAATGTATGCGGTCGATGACCGCCTCACCTCTTCACCTTGGAATCATCGGACCAGGCAAAGGTAAACAGCACCTGTTTCGGCTCGATTTCACAATGACTCCCTGTTCTGTTACTGCTGGGCGTCATGGCGTCGGTTTCCGAAGTTGAAAAGGCGAAGGTCACGAAGGGGTGCGGTTACCGGCGGCGCGTTCGCCGTTGCTCACTCCGTCGCACGCGCGATCTCGCCGAGCCGGGGGCGGTGAGGATACAGGGCGCCGGGGCGGGGAGTTGTGCCGCTGATCGCCGCGCTCGCCGACCGGCCCTCGGCCGGGCGCTCACCGGCTGCCGCATGGGGGATCCGTCGCGTTCACTGTCGGCGGCGACCGGATGCCGGGTTCGGGAAAGCCGTCCGCGCGAGGGTGGTGCCGTCCGCGGGAGGTGGTGCCGTTCGCCGGAGGGTCGGCGGTGCGCCGGCCGGGGCAGGCCCTGTGTCCCAGGACCTGCCCCGGCCGGATGTGCGCTCAGCCCGCGCCGGGGACGACGGCGGTCCTCTCCTTGAAGTCGTAGCCGTGCTGGGTGGCGTTCTGTCGCAGGTTGTTGAAGGAGTCCTTGCCGGCCTGGAGGTCGGCCTCGGTGGCGGTGCCGTTCTTCAGCTTGGTGGTCAGGGCGCTGAAGCTGTCGGTGACCGCCTTGACCCCCTTGCACAGGGTCGGGTTGGCCAGGGCGAAGCGCCGGGCCACCTTCAGTTCGTGAAGAGTGAAGAGACCGGCGACGGCGGCCTTGGCGAAGGTCCGCTTCCGCTTCTCCGCTCCGGCCTTGAAGCCGCCGCTCTGCAGTGGTTGGTAGATGTAGCGGTAGAAGGCGCCCAGCGCGAGGCCCGCGTGCAGCGCGAAGCGGGTCTTGGCGAACCTCTTGGCGTTGACGCCGGTCGGGCACTCCTCCGCGGTGTACTCCTGGGCGCTGTCCTCCCCGGAGAGGTCGGCGGCGGGCGGGGCGCCCGCGGCGGGTGGAACGGCCGCGGATGTCGTGGCTACGGCGGTTTCCGGTTTCACGGCGGTGGACTGACCGCCGCCGCAGCCGCCGACGAGCAGTGTCACGGCCAGCAGTGCCGCTGCCGGAACGGCAACGGATCGGGCACTCCGTACAGGCATCTTCCCCCCCGGATGACGGTTACGGCGTCGCCTTTCACCCTCTTTGTACCCTTTGTAGCTGCTTAAACGCTTTCCGTAAGGCGATCGGCTCCTGTCGCGCCTCGGTGGCTCGGCTCCGGGCGGCCCTCCGGTGGCCCCCGCGGGGGCCGGGGTGACGTCGAGTCGCGCCTCGCTCCCCGGGGGTCCCGATCGCAAGTAATCACCTGTTTACTTGTGGTCGTTTTGGACGCGAAAAAACAGGGTGCAAATTCGCTTTCTTCGACTAAGGTCGCCAATGCCTTTATGTCGCCTTTAATGCGGACATCGCCCCCGATGCTCCGTAGGCGACACCTCGGTATCCCCTCGTACGAAAGGTGACCGGTGCGTTACCGTCTTGCGCCCATTGCGGTGGCTGCTGCTTTTTCCCTCCCGTTCATTTCCCTTTCCCCTTCCGTGCAGGCCCAGGTCAAGCCGTGCCACGGCAACGGCACGGACGGCGCGGTCCAGAGTCCCATCGAGATCGACCGTTCGGTGACGTGCCCGGGCGTCGGTCCCGCGATCGCCGTCCACTACCCGCACAGCGTCGACGGGACGCTCCTGTTCCAGGACAAGCCCCCGCTGGAGGAGGCGAGCGAGCACGACGACGTCAGGTTCGTCATCGGCACCGGCGGTACCCAGCCGTACATCACCTACGGCGGCCAGCGCTACAACCTGAACAACGTGCACTTTCACGGCCACGCCGAGCACAAGTTCGCCGGTCAGCCCTTCGCCCCGCTTGAGGCGCACTTCGTCCACGAGCGGGCGACCGGGCCGAAGGGGTACGTGGTCTTCTCGGTCCTCGTCGACGCCAGGACCTTCCACGGCCTGTCCCAGCACGACCGCCTGATCGCGTCGCCCCCCGCCCTCGGCGAGTCCAGGAGTCTGCACGGTGTCGACCTGAAGGCCATGCTGCCCGAGAGCCACGCCACCTACCGCTACACCGGCTCCCTCACGACGCCGGACGAGACCGGCACCTACTTCCAGCCGGTCAACTGGGTCGTCTTCAACCAGCACGCGAAGGCGCACCAGAACAACATTCAGTCGTACAGGTCCCTGTGGGGTCCGGAAGGCAATCACCGGGAAGTCCAGGAAAACATTCCGGAGCCCAATATTTACTCGTACCACTGATACCACGCCATTCCGGGCCCGCCCGGTCTCATGACGGTGACGACCACGCCGGCCGAGGTGTACCTCGGCCGGCGTGGTCGTCTCACATGCTTGGCGTGGGCGTACGCGAGGGTGATGGTTTGCAGTTCCCACCTGGAAGTTATTCGTCGAACTGATCGAGTCGGCTGATGATGGCATCGATGACTTCGGGGATCAGGTGTTCGGCGAGGAGGCGCCGGAACTCGGCCTCGCCGAGGGCCTCGCGCTGCTGTGCGAACCAGTAGAGGTTGACGGTTATCTCGGGTGCCTGGAGTTCAGCGTGGATGAGCAGGCTGCGCACGGTGAGGGCTACCGCCTCGGCGGCCCGGCCCGTCCGGGAGTACAGCGCACCGATCTGGCTGTAGGTGCTGGCCATGCCCGCGCGGTTGCCGAGGTCTTCGTTGATGGTCAGGGAGCGGTGGTAGTGCTCCAGCGCCCGCTCATACTCCCCCCGCTCCTGGGCGATCATGCCGAGCTGGTGATAGCCGCCGGCCATGCCCGCACGGTCGCCGAGGTCTTCGTTGATGGTCAGGGCTTGGTGGTAGTGCTCCAGCGCCCGCTCATACTCCCCCCGCTCCTGGGCGATCATGCCGAGCTGGTGATAGCCGCGGGCCATGCCCGCACGGTCGCCGAGCTCCTCTTTGATGGCCAGGGAGTGGCGGTAGTGCTCCAGCGCCCGCTCATACTCCCCCCGCAGTTCGGCGATCCTGCCGAGCTGGTGGTAGCCGCGGGCCATGCCCGCGCGGTTGCCGAGGTCTTCGTTGATGGTCAGGGAGCGGTGGTAGTGCTCCAGCGCCCGCTCATACTCCCCCCGCAGTTCGGCGATCCTGCCGAGCTGGTGGTAGGAGCTGGCCATGCCCGCACGATCGCCGAGGTCTTCGTCGATGGTCAGGGAGCGGTGGTAGTGCTCCAGTGCCCGCTCATACTCCCCCCGCTCCTGGGCGATCATGCCGAGCCGGTGCAGGTAGACAGCCTGGGCCCGGCTGCCGTCGGCGGCCCATGACAACGCCTCGTGGCACAACTGCTCCTCCCACCCCCACGCCCCCCAGGTATGCAACTGCTCACACACCCAGTTCGTCACGGTCAGGGCAGCGTCGAGATCACCCGCGGCGCGATGGTGGAAGCGCGCCTCCAGCAGCTCCGCCAGATCCTGCTGCGCGCTCTGCGGCCGGATCTGGACCCGCCACCGCCAAAACCGCGCCGCCGCCGCGTGCGCCTGCCCCACCTCACCCGCCCCCACCTGCGACGCGGCCAGGGTAGCCGCGGTCCAGCGATGCACCACGAACGACCGCTCCCCACCAGCGCCCTCCGATCCCTCACCCGGCGCCAGCAACCCCAACCCCGCCAACACCCCCAACGCCTCCTCCACCCCCGCAGGCTCGACCACCGGTGGCAACCGCATCCAGGCCACGTCCTGTCGCACCTGCTCCACCTCCTCCTCCGAAAGCCCCAGATCCTCCAGCCACGCCTGCGGATTCTTTGCCTGCGCCCGCCGTAGCAGCTCATCCAGCCGCTCCAGCCGCTCCAGCCGCTGCGGGTCTTGCGAGGCCGGGGTCGAGACCGGCCAGGCCACCCCCACCCGGTCCACCGCCACCCGAAACACCGACGCCCCCACCAACACCCGCCGGGAGAAATCGTCCAGCAACCCCACCAGCTCACCCAGCACCGTGTCATCCACCGCCAGCGTCACCGCCTCCGCCAACGCCGCGTCCAGCCCACCCGACCCAGCCACACGCAACCACTCAGCGGGATCGGGAACGTCCCCGCGATCTCTGAGGAGCTGTTCCAGGCGGCGGGTGATGTCCGGGAAGCGGGCCTGGCCACCTCGGAGCAGCGCGTCCAGATATTCCAGCGTGCGGGGGTGGCCGCCCACGTCGGCCCAGGCCCGCTCCCGATCCGCCGTCGCCAGCGCGTCCAGGCCGGGCAGACGCCACATCAACTTGCGGGCCTCGGCGAAGGACAGCGGGCCGAGATGATGGACATGCAGGAGGTCAAGGGCGTCGTCGGACAGCGGGAAGGGGTGGCGGCTGGTGACGAGGAGTTTCCCGACCCGGAGCCAGGCGGCGAGGAATTCGGGCAGGTCGGCGTCCACGAAGGAGAAGCCCGACGCGCGGTCGAGGTTGTCCTCGAAGTTGTCCAGCAGGAGGGTGACCGGGGGAGGGCCGATCCTCCTGGTCAGGGAAGCGCTGACCTCCGTGAGAGCCTGGGCCAGCGCGTCGAGCCGCACCTGCCAGGGGTATCTCGGCTCGCGCAGGGCCAGCCCGACATTGCGCAGGTCCTCGCCCTCCGCGCCGGTCCTGGAGGTGGCTGCCAGCAGCTTGTCGGCGACGGCCGTCAGGATCTGGTCGGGGCCGCCCCGGCCGACGCGGGAGACCACCAGACCGGCGTCGGCGCCGAGGGTGCCGATCAGCTCGGCGGCCAGGCTGCTCTTGCCGACCCCGCCGATGCCGTGCAGCAGCACCCCCGGACGGCCGCGCAGCGCGGCCCGCAGAGTACGGAGCTCCGAGCGGCGGCCGACGAAGTCCCCGACGGCCCTGACCACCACACCGGGATCGAGGGAGACGGCCTTCGGCGGTCTCAGGTTCACGTCCACGCCGTCGTTCACGTCGTACAGCGGCAGGGACGGGCCACGCAGGAACAGCGCCGGGGTGGCCCACTCGACCAGGTCCGCGTCCCGGTTGTCGCCCTTCCCGCGCCTCTCCTCCAGGTCCCGGCGGGCCTCGGACAACGCGGTCAGCACGTCGGGCTGGGGCCGTACGGCCAGCTCGCGGTAGAGGGCCCCGCTGAGCAGGGTCGCGTACCGGTCGGTCACCGGCGCGGTCATCGCCAGCACGGCCGGGACCCCGGCCGCCGACAGCCCGCGCGCCAGCCCGGTGAGCACCGCCTTGTCGTCCTCCCCGCCGGAGACGTCGTCGGTGGGGGAGACGCCGGCGGCGTCCGTACGGGGAACCGGGTGGCGGGCGTCGAGCGCGGTGGAGCAGCCGGAGAGCACGACCAGCGGAACACCGCGGTTCCGGGGAACAACCCCGGCCAGCCGGGCCGCCGACACCTTGTCGACCCCGCCGAGCTCGTCCTCCAGCAGCAGCGCGTCCGGTCCCGCGTGGCAGGAGATGTGCAGGACGTGGAAGCGCTCCTCCTTGAGTGCCCGTTCGATCGCGTCGAGGGTGCCCTCGTTGAGGATCCGCACGTGCGCCGCCGCGTGGCGCCGCGCCTCCTCGACCGAGTCGAGGATGACCCGCAGCTCCCCCTCCAGGTCGAGCAGCGGCCCGCTGCCGGGCCCCTCCGGGGAAGCGACCACGGCCAGAATCCGCAGCGGGGCGAGGATGCCGGTCGCCGTGGGACGGCCGGTCGCCGGGAGGTGGCGGAACAGCTCCACGCACGGGTGCAGCGCCAGCGGCCGGGTCTGCCCGGGCAGGACGACCGTCTCCCAGGGCAGCCCGGCGAGATCGTCGTCCACCTGGAGTCCGAGGCGGAGCGTCCGGTTCTCCGCCGCCGCCTCCTCGACCGCGACGGCCAGCGCCGCCCCCGCCTTCCCGGCGAGGAAGGTTTCCCCCAGCCCGGTCCCGGCCTCGCGCAGCCGGGCCTCCAGCACCGCTCCCGGCCGCCCCGCCGCGAGGACGTCCTTGGTGAGCAGCGCGCCCCCGCCCTGCCGGGCCCGGTCGAGCTGCCAGAGCCGTTCCTCCAGGGCGAGAGGGAGCGGTCCGGGCCGGTGAGCCGCCTCGCCCGCCGCCGCTTTGCTCGCCGTCCCCCGGTCCGTTGTCTCCTCGCCCGCCGTTTTCCGGTCGGCCGTCGTCCCGCCCGGCCGGAAGACGACCGCGTCCCTGCCGATTCTGAGCAGCGCGTCCCGTGCGCCTTCGAGCCCGTGCCCCCTGTAGGGGGCGAGCGGCGGCGCGGCGGGACGGTCGACGCCTAGGAGCCGTAGCAACTCCCGGTAGGGCCCGTCCTGGTCCTCGCCCCGGAAGTCGAGCGGCTTACGAGAAGCGGCGAATGGGCCCAGTGGAACGTCGTCGAGCAGCGCGGGGATGAACCTCCGGGCCTCCGCCTGCGAGACCAGCGCCGCGTACTTGGCGTCCGCCATCGGATCGCCCTCGATCGCCCGGCTGTAGACGAAGACGCAGTTCTTCGAGGCCCGAATCAGATCCTCGATCTTGCGGACGATGATGTCGCCGGGCAGGTAGTCCTCCAGTGCCGCCCGGAACCCGTCCTCCGACAACCGTGCCAGGACCTGCCTCGCCCATTCCAGGTCGGCCCGGGCGTGCACGATGAAGACGTCGTATGTCTCCTCCGCCGGTTCGCTCACCTGACCTCCACGGCCTCCACGGCAGCGTATTCTTCCGTTTACGGATAGTTGACCATTTACCGCTACTTCCGGCCATGGAAACGTTTCACGCCGTAGCCTGATCGCATGGATATCGCGGACCTGGCGGTCGCCGTTATCGGTGCCGTGGCGGGCATCGCGGGCGCCTACTTCGCCTGGCTTTCCGTACGAAAGAGATCCCCCGGAAAGCGCGCCCCCCGTCCCCTGATTTCCCCGGCGTCCTCTCCCGGGAGCAGTGGCAAAATGCCGACTTATGACGTTTTTGTCTCTTATTCGCATAATGACGCCGACATCGTCACCGACCTGGCCGAGCGGCTAAAGGGACACGGCATCGAGGTGGCCTACGACAAAGTCGTCGTCCGGCCCGGTTCGATCATCTTCCACGAGGTGGGGGAGGCGATCAGGAACTCGACGCATGGACTGCTCGTCATCAGTCCCGCGTCGATGGCGAGCGGCCCGGTGATGAACGAGTACTACACACTTCTCCAGCGGTCCATGTACGACGGGCGGCTGCTCATCCCGGTCCTCGTCGAAGACGTGAAGACCCAGGACCTGCCGGAGTTCGTGAAGATCCGCTTCTACAGCGACCTGCGCGGCGTCACCGGCGCGCTCTTCGACCAACGGGTGGACGAGATCGCGGAGGCCATCCGGAGAGCGCGGTGAGCGACGCCTACATCTCGCACGCCCCGCGGGACGCCGAGTGGGTCCGCTGGCTCGCCGACCGGCTGCGCGCGGAGGGCTTGGAGGTCACCTACGGGGAGGTGCTCAGGTCGCCCGGCGCGATCGTCGTCGAGGTGATAGAGAAGGCGATCCGGGACGCGGCCCACGGGATCCTGGTCCTCAGCCGGGCATCCCTGACCGACCCCTGGGTGCGCCAGGCGTACGCCTCGCTGGTCCGGCGCTCCGTCGAGGGCCGGCAGCGGCTCATCCCGGTGCTGATCGAGGATGTCGAGCTGCCGGAGTTCGCGGCCGACCGGTTCTGGGTGGACCTGTCCTCGGTCGACGGGCACGACCACGACCGGCGGCTGGACGAGCTGGTCCGGGCGCTGCGCGGGCAGGTGCCGGAGGTGGTGCCGGGTCCGGTGACACGGCCGGGCAGCGGGATCCGCCCGGAGAAGCCCCGGCGCTGCGTCCTCCGGATCTCACCGGACGAGGTCACCCTCCAGACCTCGTTGTACGAGGGCGCGGTGCCGATCTCGCGGCATGAGGACATGTCTCGGCCGAAGACGCGCGAGCCCGGAGGGCGGGACGCATCGGGCACGGCCGGGGACCGGCTCTCACCGGATGGGACGTCGCGCCAGGCGCGGGCGGCCCACTCCCCGGCCCAGACCTCGGTGCTGAACGAGCTGGTCTGGCGGCTGAGGTCGGCTCGCGAGCGCGGCGACCACATCACGCGCGGCCCCGACGGCTCCGGCGGGGTCGGGGCGTTGCTCGCCGAGTGCGGCAGGGAGCTCGGGCGCGCGTATCTCACCGGGGGCGCCGGGGAGGCGCTCGCCGCCGAGCTGGCCGGGGCGCACGCACTGGGAGCGACGCTCCGGCTCGGCCTGGAGGTCGCCGAGGAGTTGGCGGACCTGCCGTGGGAGACGCTGACCGTACCGGGGACGACCGAGCCGCTGGCGCTGCGTCCCCGCGTGCAGCTCTACCGGCGCGTTCCGGCCGGTACGGCTCCGGCCGTCGCGATCCCCGGCCCGCTGCGGATCCTGGTCGTGATGGCCGCCCCCGAGGGACCCGGGAGCGGGACGGTACTGGACCTGGAGGCGGAGCTCGCCAAGATCCTCGACTCGGTGGAACGTGCCCGCAGGGGTGGCCGGGGCCGTCCCGGAGCGTATGTGCGGATCCTCAACCAGGGGACGCTGGCGGGCATCAGGGAGGCGCTGCTCCAGGAGCGCTTCCACGTGCTGCACATCTCCTGCCACGCCGAGCCCGGGGCGCTGCTGCTGGAGGACGCGGCCGGGCGTGTCGACCGGGTGGGCACCGAACGCTTCGTCCGCGACGGGCTGCCCGCGGATCGCGGGGTGCCGTTGCTGGTGCTGTCCGGCTGCTCCACCGCCCTGGACGCCTCGGCGGACCATGCGTCTGACGACCTCGCGATGAGCGGGCTGGCGCGCGGGCTGACGGCGGCCGGGGTGCCCGGCGTGCTGGCGATGACCGCCTCGGTCACCGACCCGTACGCCACGGCCCTGGCGGGGTCGCTCTACTACGAGCTGGCGGTCCGCGACGTCCCCGAGGCGCTGCCCGCGTTCTGCGACGCGCGGCGACGGCTGGAGGAGGAACGACGGCGGCTGCCCGCGGGCAGCCTGGGCGCCTCGCTGGTGGAGTGGGCCACCCCCGCGCTGTTCCTGCGTGGCCCCTCGGTGTCGCTGTACGACCCGGCCGGGGGGTTCGAGGAGATCTCAGCCCCGGCAGAGCCGCAGTTCGCCGACGGGGTGCCGCTGCGCAAGGTCGGCGAGTTCGTCGGCCGCCGCTCGGAGATCCGCGCGGCCCTGACCGCCCTGCGCGGCGACGGGCCGGGCGTGCTGCTGCACGGCATCGGCGGGGTGGGCAAGAGTAGCCTGGCCGCCGAACTGCTGCGCGCGTCGGGGCCCGACGGGGGTCTCGTCGTATCAGCAGTCAGCCAGACCGGCCCCGACCAACTCCTTGAGGAGATCGGCCGCACCCTGCTGGCGGCCTTCACCGACGAGTCGATCCGCCATCTGGCCCTCACTGTGCGGGAGCCTCGGCACGAATGGAGCGACCGGCTCCAGGCACTCGGGCGGCTCCTGGCCCAGGTGCCGGTGACCCTGCTGCTCGACAACTTCGAGGACAACCTCACATACGACGGCACGCGGTGGGCGGTCGTCAACGAGGAACTGGCCGCGTTCCTGACCGCCTGGATCCGCCTTCGCGGCAGGCACAAGCTGCTGATCACCAGCCGCTATCCCTTCCCCCTCCCCAAACGCGCCGAACGCCGTCTGTACGTTCACCATCTCGGCCCGCTGTCCTTCGCCGAGGCCCGCAAGTTGATGTGGCGTCTGCCCGGCCTGGACGCGCTGGCGACGGCGGATCGGGAGCGGGCCTGGGCCGACGTGGGCGGCCACCCCCGCACGCTGGAATATCTGGACGCGCTGCTCCAGGGTGGTGAGGCCCGCTTCGACGACGTCCACGAACGCCTGGAGGATCTCCTCGACCGTCGCGGCATCCCCGATCCCGCTGAGTGGTTGCGTGTGGCTGGGTCGGGTGGTCTGGACGCGGCGTTGGCGGAGGCGGTGACGCTGGCGGTGGATGACACGGTGCTGGGTGAGCTGGTGGGGTTGCTGGACGATTTCTCCCGGCGGGTGTTGGTGGGGGCGTCGGTGTTTCGGGTGGCGGTGGACCGGGTGGGGGTGGCCTGGCCGGTCTCGGCCCCGGCCCCGGAGGACCCGGAGCGGCTGGAGCGGCTGGATGAGCTGGTGCGGCGGGCGCGGGGGAGGAATCTGCAGGCGTGGCTGGAGGATCTGGGGCTGTCGCAGGAGGAGGTGGAGCAGGCGCGACAGGACGTGGCCTGGATGCGGCTGCCACCGGTGATCGAGCCCGCGGGGGTGGAGGGGGCATTGGGGGTGTTGGCGGGGTTGGGGTTGCTGGCGCCGGGTGAGGGATCGGAGGGTGCCGGTGGGGAGCGGTCGTTCGTGGTGCATCGCTGGACCGCGGCCACCCTGGCCGCGTCGCGGGTGGGGGCGGGCGAGGTGGGGCAGGCGCACGCGGCGGCGGCGCGGTTTTGGCGCTGGCGGGTCCAGACCCGGCCGCAAAGCGCGCAGCAGAATCTGGCGGAGTTGCTGGAGGCGCGCTTTCATCACCGTGCCGCGGGTGATCTCGACGCTGCCCTGACCGTGACGGACTGGGTGTGTGAGCAGTTGCATACCTGGGGGGCGTGGGGGTGGGAGGAGCAGTTGTGCCACGAGACGTTGTCATGGGTCGCCGACGGCAGCCGGGCCCAGGCTGTCTACCTGCACCGGCTCGGCATGATCGCCCAGGAGCGGGGGGAGTATGAGCGGGCGCTGGAGTACTACCGCCGCTCCCTGACCATCGACGAAGACCTCGGCGACCGTGCGGGCATGGCCAGCGGCTACCACCAGCTCGGCAGGATCGCACAGGAGCGGGGGGAGTATGAGCGGGCGCTGGAGCACTACCGCCGCTCCCTGACCATCGACGAAGACCTCGGCAACCGCGCGGGCATGGCCAGCTCCTACCACCACCTCGGCATCATCGCCCAGGAGCGGGGGGAGTATGAGCAGGCGCTGGAGCACTACCACCGCTCCCTGACCATCAACGAAGACCTCGGCAACCGCGCGGGCATGGCCATCGGCTACCACCAGCTCGGCATCATCGCCCAGGAGCGGGGGGAGTATGAGCAGGCGCTGGAGTACTACCGCCGCTCCCTGACCATCGACGAAGACCTCGGCGACCGTGCGGGCATGGCCAGCAGCTACCACCAGCTCGGCAGGATCGCCCAGGAGCGGGGGGAGTATGAGCGGGCGCTGGAGCACTACCACCGCTCCCTGACCATCAACGAAGACCTCGGCAACCGCGCGGGCATGGCCAGCGGCTACAGCCAGATAGGTGTGCTGTACACCCAGACGGGCCGGGCGGCCGAGGCGGTGGCCCTCACCGTGCGCAGCCTGCTCATCCACGCTGAACTCCAGACACCTGAGATCGGCATCGACCTGCACTGGCTCGCACGACAGCGCGAGGCCCTCGGCGAGGCCGAGTTCCGGCGCCTCCTCGCCGAACACCTGATCCCCGAGGACATCGATACCGTCATCGGCCGGCTTGACCAGCCCGACGCCTGACCCCCGTCCCTCAAGGGCCTCGATCTTCTACGTCCCCTCCCCCATAAGGGATGCGTCGAAATGGGCATAGGTTGTGTATATTTTCCGTTAAACACTCATGCTTGAAGGAGGATTTATCGTGACGGCGTTCCCTCGCGTACTGTTCGACGAGGCACACAGCGAGTCGTGGACCATCCGGCGGGATGTGGCCGAGACGATGAATCCCGGCCACCCCGACGACAGCGGCTACGTCCGTGCGGCCGGGCTGTTGCGCGGGCTGGGCCACTCCGTGGACGCGCACGTCGAGGGCCCGCTCACCCCCGGCCTGCTGAGCGCGCGGGACGTGCTGGTGATCGCGCATCCCTCCGCCGACCGGTGGGAGCGCACCACCGGGCTGGGCAGCCCGGTCTTCCCGGTCGAGGAGCTCGACGCGATCGAGGAGTACGTCCGCGACGGCGGCGGGCTGGTCGTGCTGGCCGAGTACGAGCAGGAGAAGTACGGCAGCAACCTCACCGAGCTGCTCGCGCGCTTCGGCGTGGGCGTCGAGCACACCCTCGTCCGGGACCCCGGGAGCGCACACAACGGCGTGGCCTCCTGGGTCCTGGGCACCCCCCGGAACGCCTCGCACGACTCTCGAAGCGGCCAGGACCTGCTCGCCGGGGCCCGCCGCGCCTGCTTCTACCGGGCGGGGACGCTCACCGTCTCCGACCACGAGACCGTCCTGTTCGCCACGTCACCCACCGCGACCCCCGCGAACCGCCCGCTGGCGGTGGCCGTACGGCACGGGGAGGGCCGCGTCGTGGTCGTCGCCGACTCCGACCTGTTCGGTGACGACTCGATCGGCGACTACGACCACGCCGCACTCTGGGGCAACCTCGTCACCTGGGCAGCCCGCGTCCCCGCCGCCAAGAGCTCCGCTGTCCAGAACCCCGCTGTCCAGAGCTCCGCCGCCGAGGGTTCGGTCGTCGGGAGTGCCGAGGCCACGCAGGACGCTGAGGACGCTGAGGCCCGCGCCGAGTTCCAGGCGCTCAAGGATGCCGTCGAGGCGATCAGGCCGTTGCAGGCCAAGGACGGCTCGATCCAGGAGGAGAGCGACCGGGAGCGGGCCGCCGAGCTGGTCTCGAAGATCGTCGGACATGTCGAGCGGCTCGCGCCGCGCTTCCCGCACGACGCCGCCTACCTGGCCGCCGTCGTCGCCGACTTCGGCAAGTGGGTCGACCAGGGGCTGGGCGTCCCCGACTTCCTCGACGCGCTCGACGCCTTCCACCCCGACACCCAGCGGGTGGACGGGCTGGAGCACCTGGTCGTCTTCCCGATGTACACCCAGAACGGCACCACCTTCCGCCACATCGAGGCCGTGTGGATCCGGACGATCTGGCCCGAGTGGCTGGCCGAGCTGGAGCGGACCCGCTACGACAACCCGATGTTCGTGCCGATCGCCTTCGAGGACTTCACCTCCGGCTACGACACCAACTCCGCGGTGCTCTTCCCCGAGACCGTCGCGGTCCGTGAGACCCCGGCCCGCTTCACCTGGGGCGGGATCTTCGCCGACCGGGAGGCCGCGAGGTTCCGCGTGGTGAGCGGTGCCGCCGCGGCCACGCTGAAGCTCGCGCTGCCGCCGGACGCGGCCAGACTGATCGCGTCGCAGGAGCTGGCCCAGGACACCTTCGTGCTCTGGGACCTCATCCACGACCGGACCCACAGCCACGGCGACCTGCCGTTCGACCCCTTCATGATCAAGCAGCGCATGCCGTACTGGCTCTACTCCCTGGAGGAACTGCGCTGCGACCTGACCGCGTTCGGCGAGGCCGTGAAGCTGGAGCGCGAAGGCGTGCCGCACGCCCGCTACGTCCAGCTCGCGATCCTGTTCGACCGGCTGTTCCGCTTCCCGATCACCGGTAACCGGGTCCGCAACTACGACGGCCTGGGCGGGCAGTTGCTCTTCTCGTACCTGCACCGCAACGACGTCGTCCGCTGGACCGACAACCGGCTCAGCATCGACTGGGACCGTCTCGCCGAGGGGGTCGCGGACCTGCGGGGCGAGGTCGAGAAGCTCTACAGGGACGGCATCGACCGCTCCAAGCTCGCCCACTGGCTCGCCGCCCACCAGCTGGTCGCCACCTACGTCGCGCCGAACCCCGCCTCGGTCTGGGCCGGCGGGGCCGAGGCCCTGCCCGTGGAAGGATTTCCCAAGGCCGTGGTGGACGCGGTGCTGCCCGACGAGTTCCCGCTGAGCATGTTCTACGAGGCCCTGCGCCGTAAGCTCGGCGACGTCGTCGACTCCACGAAGGGGATCCGAGCATGATCATCCTTGTCACCGGTGCGGGCGGCCCCGCGGGCCGGGCCGTCGTCCGCAGGTTCACCGGCGAGGGCCACACGGTGATCGGCGTCGACAAGAGCGGCGCCGACGGGTGCCTCGCGGTCGACCTGCTCGACGCCGCCGCCGTGCAGAGGCTCGCGGCGGACGTGCGGGCGGAACACGGCAGGGTGGACGGGATCGTGCACCTGGTCGGCGGCTGGCGCGGGTCCAAGACCTTCGCCGAGACGTCGCTGGACGACTGGGAGCTCCTGCACGACCTGCTGATCCGTACCCTCCAGCACGTCACGCTCGCCTTCGAGCCGCTGCTCAAGGCGAGTGAGCGCGGCCGGTTCGCCATCGTCTCCGCCAAGGCGGCCGAGCGCCCCACCCAGGGCAACGCGGCGTACGGCACGGCGAAGGCCGCCTCCGAGGCCTGGACCCTCGCCTTCGCCGACGCCCTGGAGGGCACCGCCTCCACCGCGAACATCCTGGTCGTCAAGGCGCTCGTGCACGAGGGCATGCGCGCGGCGAGCCCCGAGCGGACCTTCCCCGGCTTCACCGACGTCGACGACCTCGCCGAGGCGATCGACGACCTGTGGAAGACCGACGCCAACGGCACCAGGATCGACCTCACCGTCGACGCGAGGCGGGACGGGGGGACCGCGTGACGGACGCCATCCGCAGGCACGACCCGCTGGTGAAGGGCTTCGCCAGCGACAACTACGCCGGGGTCCATCCCGAGATCCTCCAGGCGATCGCGCTCGCCAACGGGGGCCACCAGACCGCGTACGGCGACGACGTCTACACCGCCGCGCTCCAGGAGGTCTTCAAGAAGCACTTCGGCCCCGCCGCGCAGGCGTGGCCGATGTTCAACGGCACCGGGGCCAACGTGGTCGCGCTCCGTTCGATGACCGCCCACTGGGAGGCGGTGGTCTGCGCGGAGTCGGCGCACATCCACACCGACGAGGGCGGTGCCCCCGAACGGTCGGCGGGGCTCAAGCTGCTGCCGGTCGCCACCCCGGACGGCAAGCTCACCCCCGAGCTGATCGACAGGCAGGCGTGGGGCTTCGGCGACGAGCACCGGGCACAGCCCAAGGTGGTGTCGATCACGCAGACCACCGAGCTGGGCACGCTCTACACGCCCCAGGAGATCGGCGCGATCTGCGACCACGCCCACGACCTGGGCATGCTCGTCCACCTCGACGGCGCCCGCGCGACCAACGCCGCCGCCGCGCTGGACGTGCCGCTGCGCGCGTTCACCACCGACGTGGGCGTGGACGTGCTGTCCTTCGGTGGCACCAAGGCCGGCCTGATGTTCGGCGAGGCCGTCGTGGTGCTCAATCCCGACGCCGTGCGCGGCCTGCGCTACCTGCGCAAGAGCGCGATGCAGCTCGCCTCCAAGATGCGGTTCGTCGCGGTGCAGTTCGAGGCGCTGCTCGCGGGCGACCTGTGGCTGCGCAACGCCCGCAACGCCAACGCGATGGCCCGGCGGCTCGCCGACGCCGTGCGGGACGTGCCGGGAGTGGAGATCCCGCGCCCGGTGCAGGCCAACGCGGTCTTCGCCATCCTGCCGGCGGACGTGACCGAGCGTCTGCAGAAGCGCTTCCGGTTCTACACCTGGAACGAGGCCACCGGCGAGGTCCGCTGGATGACCGCGTTCGACACCACCGAGGCCGACGTGGACGCGTTCGCCGCCGCCGTGGCGCAGGAGCTACGTCCGCGCCAGGACCTGTCGTAAGGCGCGCCCTGAAGGCCCGGCGCGGGGACCCTTTTCAGGCCCCTTTCAGAGGGCCGAAACCCCCCGCCGGGCCTCAGTTCTTGTGACCCGTCTCGTGCTCGTACGCGGTCAGCTGCTGTTCGAGGGCCTTCATCAGCTCGAAGACCTGACTCGGGGGTATGCGGATCCGGCTCACGATCCGGGTCGGCACGCTCACGAAGTGCTGCCCGGAGGAGGGGTCGTTGGCCAGCTGGGGCGGCCTGGTGATCACCGCGAAGTCCAGGACGAAGCCATCCTGGGTGTGCCACACAGAGGCGAAGTTGGCGTACTGCCCCATTTCCACCTCGGCGGAGATGCTCACCTCCAGGCGGTTCTCCGGCTCGTCGTTCACCATTCTCTTTCCTCCGGCCAGGTTGGCTCCATGCTGCCCTGACCGGAAACCGGCCGCACAGGGACGCGCCGACGCCACTAAAGGATGGAAGGCAGCCGCTGGGCGCCGCGCTGCCGCAACATGTCGGTCATCAACTCGATCTCGCCCGTCTGACCGTCGACGATGTGCTGTGCCATGGTGGCCACCTCTTCACGGTCGGACAGTTTCAGCAGACCCTCGCCCATCTGCACGCCGCCCTCGTGATGACGGATCATGAGTTGGAGGAAGAGGACCTCCTGCTCCTTGCCTGTGGCCTCGCGGAGCTTTTTGAGCTCGTCCTCACTTGCCATACCGGGCATCGCGGCGGGCGCGTCCGGTGTTACAGCGTGACCGCCACCGTGCCCGGCCATCCACGCCATGGAGGGACGATCACCCGACTGGGTGAGGCCCCACTGCTGCAGCCAGCCCGTGAAGATGCCGCGCTGGGCCGTCTGCGTGACGATGATGTCGTAGGCCAGGCGCCGCAACGCGTCGTCCTGGCTGCCGTCCCTGGCGATGAAGGACATCTCGACGGCCTGGGCATGGTGAACGGCCATGTCGCGGGCGAAACCCGCCTCCGCCGAAGCGTCCGTCGGAGTGGCCGTCCTGCCCGTCGCGAGCAGCAACACGACCGCCGTGACCAGGCAGCCGAGCAGCACGCCGACCACCACGCCACCACGCCTGGACGTCGCGCCCTCTTTACCTGGGGTTTCCATTACCTGCCCAGCGTACCCACTGTCGGGAATCGTCGCTGTATCACGCGTTGTCATCCCCTTATTCTCCACATACGCCGGTAGGGCATAGGGTGACCCGAAGTTGTTTGCCGGCTGGAGGGTTGATGACCAAGGAAAAGGCGCAGGCGAGGCGCGAGCACCTCAACCGCATGCGCGATGAGCAGAGGCGCAAGGAGCGCAGGGCCGCGCTTCTCATGTGGGGTGCCGGAGGTGCCGTCGTCGTCCTGCTGGTCGCGGTCGTCGCCTACTACCTGGTCAACGAGCGGGCCGCGACCTCACTGGACAACGTCGCCACCGCGAAGTACACGGGCAGCCAGCACACCCAGACCAAGGTGACGTACAAGGAGAACCCGCCGATGGGCGGTGAGCACAACCCGGCCTGGCAGAACTGCGGCATCTACGAGCAGCCGATCAACAACGAGAACGCCGTCCACTCCATGGAGCACGGCGCCGTGTGGATCACCTACCAGCCGGATCTCCCCAAGGCCGAGGTGGACAAGCTGAGGGAACTGGCCTCCAAGGACTACATGCTCCTGAGCCCGTACCCCGGCCTGCCCTCCAAGATCGTGGCCAGCTCCTGGAACAACCAGCTCAAGCTGGACAGCGCGTCCGACGGTCGTCTGCCCAGGTTCATCACCAAGTACAAGAACGGCCGGGACACCCCCGAGCTCGGAGCGTCCTGCAGCGGAGGCGTGGGCACCACCACCGCCGAGGCGCCCATCCCGGAGACCGCGCCCAGTCAGCCGCCGGGCGCCCCCGACGGGTCCGCGGCTCCCAGCGACGCCCCGGCCACGGACGCTCCCGCGACCGATGCCCCGGCCACCGACGCCCCGGTTCCCAGCTCCACCCCGGCGCCCTGATCCGGCCGGTCGCGACGCCGGTGACGCCGTCCTGACGAGGCGCACCGGCCGCACCGGGCCCGCGACTAGGCCCGCAGCACCTGTTCCAGGGGCACCGCCTCCAGCCCGTGAGCCTCGGCCACGGGCCGGTTGGTCAGGTGCCCCTCGTGCGTGTTCAGGCCGGCGGCCAGCGCCGGATCTCTCCGAAGGGCCTCCCGCCAGCCCAGCTGGGCGATCGCGAGGGCGTAGGGGACGGTCACGTTGGTCAGCGCGTACGTCGAGGTGTGCGGCACCGCGCCCGGCATGTTGGCCACGCAGTAGAACACCGAGCCGTGCACCCGGTAGGTCGGGTCGGCGTGGGTGGTGGGCCGGGAGTCCTCGAAGCAACCGCCCTGGTCGATGGAGATGTCCACCAGGACCGACCCCGGCCTCATCCGTGAGACCAGCGCGTTGTCGACCAGCTTGGGAGCCCTCGCCCCCGGGATCAGCACCGCGCCGATGACCAGATCCGCGTTCAGCACCGCCCGTTCGATCTCGTACGTGGAGGAGGCGATGGTCCTGCAGTGGCCCTTGTAGATCATGTCCGCCTGGCGGAGCCTGTCGACGTCGCGGTCGAGCAGCAGCACCTCCGCCTGCATGCCGAGCGCGATGACCGCGGCGTTCATGCCGGAGACCCCGGCGCCGATCACGACCACGCTGGCCGGATGCACTCCCGACACCCCGCCCATCAGCACGCCGCGGCCGCCCCCGGGGCGCATCAGGTGGTACGCCCCCACCTGGGGGGCGAGCCGCCCGGCCACCTCCGACATGGGGGCGAGCAGCGGCAGGGAGCCGTTCGCGTTCTGCACGGTCTCGTAGGCGATGCCGGTGACCCCGGTCTCCAGCATGGCCCGGGTGCACGCCTGCGAGGCGGCCAGATGCAGGTAGGTGAAGAGCACCTGGCCCTTGCGCATCCGGTGGTACTCCTCGGAGATCGGCTCCTTGACCTTCAGTACCAACTCGCCCGCGGCCCACACCTCGTCGGCCGAGTCCAGGATGGTCGCGCCGACGCTCTGGAAGTCGGCGTCGGGAATGGAGGACCCCACCCCGGCGTCCTTCTCGACGAAGACCTCGTGGCCGTTCCTGATGAACTCGTGGGCCCCGGCGGGGGTGAGCGCCACGCGATATTCGTGGTTCTTGACCTCGCGGGGAACGGAGATTTTCACGGCTCCTCCAGGGTGGGCGCGTGTCCTCTACATTCACTGTGCGTTCCCCGAAAGAGAGTCATCACGCACAAGGCGGCAGGAATGGGGTCAGAGTTGATGACATTCCGTCAGCAATCGCCGACGTTCGGTTTCCCGAAGGGTGTCGTGACGTGCGGGGTTACCGGCTCCCCGCACCGGTCGGTAGGCTCGCCGCGAGCAGATGCGAGGAATACGGGGATATGACGATGGGGATGCACGCGGGGCAGGGTGAGCCGCCCGTACCGCAAGGGCCTCCAGGAGGGTCTGACGACCCTCCTGACGCGCCGTGGTCCTCGCCCGGCTCCTATGACGCCTTCACCCCACCGGGGCGTTCTGACGCCCCGTCCGGACGTCACGCCCGCGGTCCCGGCAAACCGGACGCCGGCCCCTCCGGCGCCTCGGACGGCTCCGACGGCCCGGACGGCCACACCGCCTTCGGCGCCCCAGGTCGCGGCGATCGGGGCCTCGGCGGCCCGGGTCCCGTTCCCGGTTCCGATCACGGTTCCGGCTTCGACGCCTTCGGCGGTTACGGCCGCGTCGGTCCTGACCGCGACGCCTTCGGCGGTCCCGGCAGGGGCGGCTCCGACGTCGACGCTCTCGGTGATCCTCGCCGAAGTGGTCCCGGCGGCGACGCTTTCGGTGGTTCCGGCGGTTCCGGCTTCGATGCTTTCGGTGGGCCTGGTCGGGGTGGTCCTGACGGCGACGCTTTCGGTGGTTCCGGCGGCTCCGACGTCGACGCTCTCGGTGATCCTCGCCGAAGTGGTCCCGGAGGCGACGTCTTCGGTGGTTCTGGCGGCTCCAATTTTGATGCTTTTGGTGCTAAAGGTTCTAGTTTCGACGCTTTTGGCGCCAGTGGGGTGAGGCCCGATGGTCCCGGTTTCGGCGACCCGGGTCCCGGCGGTGCGAGTTTCGGCGATCAAGGACCGAGCGGTCTCGGCTTCGAGAAGACGGTTCCCCTGGGGCAGGGCCCCGGCGATCCGGCGGACCCGATCGTGGAGGGGCCGGGCGGCCCGGTTCCCGAGGGGCCGGGCGGCCCCGGTTCCGACCTTCCGCCTCCCGCCGGAGGAAAGGAACTCCCCGCTCGAGGACCCGTGAGCCCGGGCCCCGGCGGGCCGATCCCGGGCACGCCGGGGACCGGCGAGAAGCGGGCCGGAGAGCCGCCGGAGGGGGCGCCCAGGGCGAGTCGCGCCACGACCGCGATCCTGGTGACCACCCTCGTCGTCGTCGTGCTGATCACCGGCGTGCTCGGCACCATCGCGGTGCTCATGACCCGCAACCCCGACATGCCGCTCGGTGGCACACCACCCAGGCGGCTGGCGAACCCCATTCACTTCGCCCCGGTGACCGAGGTGAGGCCCGGAGCCTGCACGGTCGCCGAGACCTATCCCGACGACCTCGGGCAGAACTGCTACTCGCTCGGCGCGGGGATCACCGTGAACGCGGTGAGGAAGATCGAGACGATCCAGGAGAAGAGCGGCGCCTACTCGGTCAGGATCGCGTTCGCACCCGCCTTCCGCGAGCAGATCAACGACCTGACCGCGGAGGCGGTGAACGCGGACGACCCGGTCAGGCAGCAGATCGCGATCGTCGTGGGACAGAAGGTGGTGGCGGCCCCCAAGGTCGCCCAGACGATCACCGACGACAGCCTGAGCATCGCGGGCTCCTTCACCAAGGAGCAGGCGGACGCGATGGTCGTCAAGCTGCTCGGCTCGGGCGACGTCGTCCCGCAGCCGTCGGACGTCCCGCAGCCGAACGGATCGGTCTTCACCCCGCCCGCCGACCCGGGCGCGACCCCTCCGGCGAACCAGCCCCTGACCCCTCAGGGAAACCAGAACCAGCCCGTGACCCCCACCGACAACCAGCCGGTGACCCCTCCGGCGAACACCAACGGAGACCCGGCCGCCACGAACCCCTCGGGAACCTCTGGAACCTCGGGGACCGGCCAGAACCGTCCGGCGAACACCACGGGAGCCACCTCGGGGAACACGTCCGCCGAGGGACTCGACCGCAAGTTCGCCACCTGCAAGGCCGCGAGGGAGAACGGGTACGGCCCCTACACCCGGGGTGTCCACGAGGAGTACCAGTGGTACATCGACGGGGACAATGACGGCGTCGCCTGCGAGTCGGGAGACGCCGGCTGAGATCGGCCGACGTCGGCCGATGCGGCCCTCTCCTCGACGGTCATCCCTCCAGGGCGATGTCGTGGGGGCGGATGGGCACCCGGGGCAGCCGCAGACCGGTGGCGGCCCGTACGGCGGCGGCCACCGCGGGAGTGGACGAGAGCGTGGGCGGCTCGCCCGCGCCGCGCAGCCCGTAAGGAGCGTTCGGGTCGGGATTCTCCATGATCGACAGCCGCATGGGCGGCATGTCGAGGATGGTGGGGATCAGGTAGTCGGTGAACGAGGGATTGAGCACCAGCCCGTCACGGACCTGGATCTCCTCCATGAGCGCCAGTCCCAGGCCCTGGGCCGAGCCGCCGTGGATCTGCCCCTCCAGTGCGAGCGGGTTCATGATCTTTCCCACGTCCTGCACGGCGGCCAGCTCGACCACCTTGACCAGGCCGAGCTCCACGTCCACGTCCACCACGGCCCGATGGACGCACAGGGCGAGTTGGGTGTGCGAGTCGCCCTGGCCGGTGAGCGGGTCCAGAGGGAAGGTGGGCCGGTGCCGGTACTCCCTCGTCTCCTCCACCGCACCGGCCCGCTCCAGCGCCTCCACGAGGGACGTCCCGTCGCTCGTCAGCTTCGCGAGTCGTTCCCGCACGGCCTCGCAGGCCGCCCTGACCGCGCCTCCGGTGACGTAGGACTGGCGCGAGGCGGACGAGGACCCGGCGGAACCGACCGAGGTGTCCGCCCCCGCGACCGTCACCGCGTCGATCCCCAGCTCGGTCCTGGCGATCTGCTCCTGGACCATCAGCAGGCCCTGCCCCACCTCGGCCGCCGCCGTGTGCACCAGGACGTGCGGCTCGCCGCCGATCAGCTCCACCCGCACCCTCGCGGTCGAGTAGTCGTCGAAGCCCTCGGAGAAGCAGATGTTCTTGATGCCCACGCCGTACCCGACACCGCGCCGCACCCCCTCGCCGCGCGTGGTCTGCGAGACGCCGCCCGGCAGGCTCCGCAGATCCGGTGAGTCCGTGGCCTCCGGCGCGGCGGGCAGCGGCATCGCGTCGAGCTCCCTGAGCATCTCGGCGAGCGGCGCGGGGGAGTCGATCACCTGTCCGGTGGCCAGCACCGACCCCTGGGAGACCGCGTTGCGCACCCTCACCTCGACCGGGGAGATCCCGCACGCCTCGGCGAGCCGGTCCATCTGCGACTCGTACGCGTAGCACGCCTGTACCGCGCCGAAGCCGCGCATCGCGCCGCAGGGCGGGTTGTTGGTGTAGACGCCGTAGGCGTCGATCCAGACGTTGTCCACCTCGTAAGGCCCCACCCCCAGGGAGGCCGCGTTGCCGACCACCGCGGGAGAGGTGGAACAGTAGGCGCCGCCGTCCAGCAGGATCTCCGCCCGCACGTACAGCAGCCTGCCGTCGTGGGTGGCGCCGTGCTCGTAGCGCATCCGGGCGGGGTGGCGGTGGACGTGGCCGTAGAAGGACTCCTCGCGGTTGTAGACGATCTTCACGGGGCGGCCGGTGCGCAGGGCCAGCATGCACGCGTGGACCTGCATGGACAGGTCCTCGCGCGCGCCGAACGCCCCGCCCACCCCGGCCAGGGAGAGCCGCACCTTCTCCTCGGGCAGCCCCAGGCACGGCGCGATCTGCTCCCGGTCGGAGTGCAGCCACTGCGTGGCGATGTACAGGTCCACCCCGCCGTCCTCGGCGGGTACGGCCAGGCCGGACTCGGGGCCGAGGAACGCCTGGTCCTGCATGCCGACCTCGTACTCGCCGGTGACGACCACCGGGGCCTCGAAGGTGGAGCCGACCCGGATCGGCTGGTGGCGCAGCACGTTGCCGCTCTCGTGGACCGAGGGGCAGGAGGCGTCGAAGGCGGCCCGGCGCGGGTCGGTGACGGCCTCGCGGACCTCGTAGTCCACCACGACGGCCTCGGCCGCCCGCCTGGCGCGCTCGGGGTGGTCGGCGGCGACCAGCGCGACCGGCTCGCCCTGGTAGCGGACCTGGTCGACGGCGAGCACCGGCTGGTCCCTGTGCTCCAGGCCGTAGAACTTCGCGCCGGGAACGTCCTCGTGGGTGAGCACCGCGTACACACCGGGCATGGCGAGCGCGGGGCCGATGTCGATCGAGCGGATCCACGCAGACGGATGCGGGCTGCGCAGGGTGACCCCCCAGATCATGTCCGCCAGGTACAGGTCGGAGGAGTAGGCGAACTCGCCCGTCACCTTCAGCGTCCCGTCGGGGCGCAGAACGCTCTCGCCGACGCCGCGATGCTGCCGCGTTTCGATGCCACTCATGTCAGCAGTACATCAGCCGGGTGCGGGGGAGGACATGGCAGGCACGACGGAACGCCGGGGGCGACCGTTGGCGACTCTTGCGGTTGCGCCCGGCACCCGGGCGCTGACCGGCCACGGCTCCTGCCGTCGAGCGGCCCGCGAAGCTCCCGGAACCACCCACGGGCGCATCCGTTGCCGTGTCACCGCCCTGGCCGGGACAGACGCCTAGCCCAGGGGCGTGACCGGCTCTTCCCGGGCCAGGACAGCCTCCTCCGTCAATGCCTGCTCCTCCACCTCCGCGTTCCCCCTCTCCCTGGCCGTCGCGAGGGAGCGCGCGAGGTAGGCCGAGGCCTGTTCCGTGTCGCCGAGGAGCCGGTGGGAGCGGGCCAGACCGAGCAGCAGGTACGGTTCGGCGACGCTCAGCCGCTCGGCGCGCGCGCAGCCGAGAGCGGCCTCGAAGGAGGCCTTGGCCGACACGGCGTCCCCCCTGCTGAGATGGGTCTCGCCGATCCTGTTGTGCACGGACGCCTCCTGGTACCGGTTGCCGTCCTTGCGGCACATGGTCAGGGCTTCGTCCAGCACCTCCAGCGCCTGCTCGAACCGGCGCAGGCCGTTGTATCCCGCTCCGAGCATGGTGAGCGCGTAGTGCTCGCCCGACCTGTGCTCGATCGCGTTCGCGATCTCCCGTTGTTTCCGGGCACAGTCGATGGTCTCCTCGTAGCGGCCCAGTTCGAGGTAGTTCATGGCGAGATTGCCCAGTGCTCTCTGCTCCCCGTGCGCGTCGGAGAGCCGGCGATACAGGATCAGCTGATGCCGGAGGTGGTGCACGGCCTCCGCCGGGCGGTTGGCCATGTTCAGCGCGAGACCCGCGAAGCCGTGGGCGTACGACTCGATGCTGTGATCGTCCAGCCGCCGGCCGATCGCGAGAGGCTGCGAGCTGATCTCGAGGAGCTGGCCGTGGAGACCGGTGTGGTGGAGGTGCCAGAACAGTGCGAAGACCAGGGCCACCCCGAGCCGGGCGGTTCGTTCCCGGGAGGCGGACATCGCCTGGGAGGCGGCGGACAGTAGGTTGGCCTGCTCCCGGTGCAGCCAGTCGCGGGCCTCCTCGCACGAGGTCAGTGGGAGGGGTGCGGCGCTGAGGTCGACGTCCGTCTGCGCCGGGCGCGGGTAGCGGCCCACCTTTATGGCCAGGCGGGTGGTTCCGACGTACGAGCTCAACGCCCGGTCCAGCATGGCGTCGCGGTCGGCTTCGGGCTCCTCGCTCGCGGCCTGCTCCTTGGCGAACAGCCGCACCAGGTCGTGCAGCCGGTATCTTCCCGGCTCGTCCATCTCCGCGAGGTGCGCGTCGACGAGCCGTTCCATGGCGTGCTCCGCCATCTCCACCGAGACGTCCAGCAGGGCGCCGACGATGTGCGCCGTCACGTCGGCCGTCTGCAGCACGCCGAGGGCGCGCAGCGCGCGGGCGGCCGTCCGGTCGAGGAACTGGTCGCTGCCGGCGAGCGTGTCGTAGCTGACGGCCAGGCTGGTCCGTACCGCGATATCGCCCGCCGCCAGTTCCCTTAGCCGGCGGTGCTCGTCGTTCAGCCGGTCCACCAGGTCGGCCACCTTCCAGCGGGGCCGGTTCGCCAGCCGGGCTCCGGCGATGCCGACGGCCAGCGGCAGGTCCGCGCACAGATCGATCAGGTGTCTTGTGGCCTGGACCTCCTGGGCGACCCGTTCGGCTCCGATCAGTTTCGCGAGCATCGCCGAGGACTCGGTCCGTCGCATCCCGGAGATCGGCACGCGGGCGCAGTCGTCGAGCAGGGTGAAGCTCTCCCGGCTGGTCGTCAGGATCGCGTTGCCCCTCGACACCGACAGCAGCGGGCGGATCTGGGCCAGGTCGGCGGCATCGTCGAGCACGATGAGCATCTGGCGGCCGTCGAGTTCGCCGCGCCAGCGTGCCGCGGCCTCCTCGACGTCGGCGGGGACGGTGTGCGGGGGCATGCCGAGGTCACGCAGGAACCTGGTGATCACCTCGATCGGTTCGAGTCGTTTCATGCCCGGGGTGGCCCCGCGCAGGTTCACGTACAGCTGCCCGTCGGGAAAGCGGTCGCGGACCAGGTGCGCGGCCCGGATGGCCAGGGTCGACTTACCGGATCCCGGCGCTCCGGTGATCGCGACGACATGGTGCGGCGGGGAGCCGTCCCAGGGGGAGAGCAGTGCTCTCAACCGCACGAGCTCCTCCGCACGCCCGACGAAATCCACGGGATCACGTGGCAACTGCCGGACCGTCGTCCTCTCCGCCGCCGTACGGTTCCCGGAGGGCCGGGTGTGCGTCGGCTTCGGGGTGAGGGAGGCCACCGGCAAGGGCAGGTCGGACAGAGGGGCGGCGCGCAGGATCAGCTCGTGGCACCTGCGGAGACTCTCGTGCGGCTCGACGCCCAGCTCCTCCGAGAGCAGGCGCCGGGTCTCCCGGTAGATCTTCAACGCCTCCGCCTGCCGGCCGCAGTGGTAGAGCGCGGCCATGTGCAGCTCTCGGAGCCGCTCGCGCAACGGGTGCTCCGCGGTCAGGGTGACAAGCCGGGTGGCGGCGTCCTGCGGGTGTCCGAGCAGGAGCAGCAGCTCCGCGTGCAGTTCCAGCGCCACCAGGTGCAGTTCTCCCAGTCTGCGCCGCTCGAACTCGGCGAACGGGCCGGGGATTCCGCTCAGACACGGCCCCCGCCACAGTTTCAGCGCGTCCCTCAGGAACCGCAGGGCCGTCTCGTGGGAGCCTTCGGCGTATGATCTCCGGGCCTGGTCGAGGTGTTCTTTGAACACTTCGGCGTCCACCTGCCCGGGTTCGAGCCGCAGAGCGTATCCGCCCGAGGTGGAGGCGAGCAGCCTCGAAGGTCTTCGTGAATCGCGGTCCGGCTCCAGTGTTCGCCGCAGTTTGGACACGTACGTGTAAACGCTCTGCTCCGCGGTCTTCGGCGGATCCGCCCCCCACACGCCGTCGATCAACTGGTCTTTCGTAACCGCCCGTCCGGTATTGGCGGCCAGGACGCAGAGAATCGCCTGCTGCCGGGGCTCTCCCAACTCAAGTTCGTCGGAGAGTCTACGGACGACCACCGAGCCCAGCATGCCGATGTGGAAATCCCCCGGCCGGGGGCCGTCATCCATCCTCACGATTTCGTCGGTCCTGCCCATTCGGATCCCCACATGCGGTCAAGCATGGCGTAGCGAATTCGCGGAAGCCAAGTCCAGCCGATGGGTTCGCGTCGAAGTGGAGGTCGCGTCATCCTCCGCCCGGATGCCGTAAGAACGCGGACGGCATGATTTCGATCACTTCCCGCGCATGCCCGATCGCATTTTGTATTCGAGATGGGACGTCCGGGAACCAGCCATGAATCAAGTCGGGCGATGGTCTCCGCATGTCCCCGGGAGTGTCCGCGAGAGCGATTCCGGGTGGTCGTGGCCAGAACGCCGGCCGAAACCATTCAGGCCACTCTGGGAGAGTCCTGAGAACGCGTGATCCACCGAGGCCGGAGGGATTCTCCAGGACTCTCGCGGTGGTCGGCGAGACATACCAGACCGGATTCGACGCGAACCTGACCGCCGCGCTCGTCTGCACCGACGATGAGAGGCCGCGCTCCGGAAACCACGACGGGCGCCTTCCGGGCACATGCCCGTTACCGGAAGACCAGGAAGCAGAACCTAGACGATTCCCGCTTTGGCGATGCGGATCCCCGCCTGGAGTCTGCTGTGCGCCCCGATCCGCCCCATCGCGTTGGCCATATGGCGGCGCACGGTGCGGGAGGTCAGCCCGAGCCGGCGGCCGATCACCTCGTCCGTCATGCCCTCCGCGGCCATTCGCAAGATGGTCTTCTCCTGCTCCGTGAGTGAGAACGGCGCCGTCCACCCCCGCGGACGCTGTTCGGCGCGTGACCAGACGTGCTCGAACAGGTCTCCCAGCAACGAGAGCAGCACGGGGGTGCGCACCACGGCCATCCGGGACGCGTGGCCCGTCAAGGCGATATGGTCGTCGATCACCATGAATCTCTCAGAGATCAGCGGGTCGACCCTCAGCTCCACGGACGCGGGGAAACCGGCTGTTTCGTACGGCGAATCGACCACGATCCTTGTTCGCACTCCCGGCGGGATGCCAGGGGAATCGAAAATCTGGAGAAACGTAGTGTTTCTTCCTGGTTCAGGAAGAAACACATCTATTGACCGTTTCGCGGATGAGCACAGGGTTTCGGCGTCTTGTCGGACCTGGGATCGCTCTCCCCCGGAGGGCGGGACCGGTAAGGAGTGGGTCATGTGCCCCTCGCGTTCGTCGTCCGGGCCGGCGGTGGCAGGGGTGCTCGGCAATGCCTTCTCGGGCCAGGCCCGAAGAGGCGAACTCCCGCCACCGGACTTCGCCGGATCATTCTGGGATTCTCGCCGTTTCACTGTCGCAGGTGATTCTAGAGATCACCTAGAGACGCTCGCGGGCACGTGCCGTGTGCGCCGGGGCGAGAGGCCGAACTCAAGAGAGGTCGAGGTGGGGGCGAGTCGCCCGCGCTCGCTGCTTTCCCCGAGGCTTTCCCGTGGGCGGATCATGCTCGTTTACTTTCCTGCGGGTCGTGCGCATTCCTGGTTTTCCGTGAGCCGAAACAGTCCGGGGCTTTCTTTGCGTCCGCCGCGAAATGGCCGTCCGTCTTCCCGGGCTTCGGCTGACCGCTTTAGGACATTGACTTGATGGTGGATTGTTTCAATATATTTTCAGGGTGACGACTGATTCCAAACGTGAAGGTGCCGAGGGGGTGCCCGGCGCAGGGGTTCGTGAGCCGACCGGCCTGCGGACCGGTCGGCGACGAAGAGCAAGCGGAACGACATGACGCCGATGAGAGTGGCCGAGCGGCCGTCATCTGCCCGGTCGGCCAGACTGGAGTGAGCCGTGACCTGCGATGAAGTCGTACGCGTGTGACGCGAGCCGAACACGGGTGTTCCTCCGGCCGGGATCCCCCGTGAAGAGCGATGATCTTCACGGGAGGGTTCGGATCCCGGCTCGGCCATGATCGGTGGCGCCGACTCCGGGGCGCGGGCGCCCCGGTGTTCAGATTCCCGTCCCGCTGGAGCGCGCATGACGGACGCCTGCGCGCTCACATCGGTGCGAGCACACCGAACCCGACGGGTGGACGGCTCACTGGCTGGAAGCTCTCCACGGAGGGCGGGGTGTGTCGTTCCTTGTCCTTCGGCCGGGCTGAGTCGTCGCTCAGTCCGGGTAGCTCCAGCCCAGGTAGGCCTGGGCGCTAGCCGTCTGCAAAGAATACTTGCCGGTGTCCTTTAGGGGGGCAGACGAATCAGCACTCGCGGTCGTAACATTGCCGGTGACGGCAAAAGTAGCCGTAAACAGCATGGCGAGGGCAGACAAGGCAAGACGTCGGCGCACGGGGAGACTCCTGTCGTAGGTTCTGCTGCTCAAATGATATCTTTCAAGGGGTAACGTGACCGGTCAAGACTTGGTGGGGCAGCGCATCAAAACCGCCCGTCGGCAACGGGGTCTTTCTCAGGCGCAGCTCGCTCATCCAGAGCTGTCGGACAGTTACGTCTCTCTCATCGAGAGTGGCAAGCGTACTCCGACCCCCGCGGTGCTGGAGCTTCTCGCGGAAAAACTCGACTGTTCCCTGACCTATCTGATCAACGGCGTCACCGCCGAGCAGATGCAGGAGATCGAGCTCGCGCTGAGCTACGCGCAGATGGCCCTGGACAACGGCGAGGTCGTCGAGGCCCGTAACCGTTACGCCGAGCTTCTCGCCGACAGCGGCCTGGCCGGCCTGCCCCAGCTGCGGCAGGACGTCGAGTACGGCCTCGCCCTCGCGACCGAGGCCTGCGGTGACCTGGAGGGGGCGATCGTCCTCTTCTGCGGGCTGCACGAGAGCGACACGACGGTCATGAGCCCCGATCGTCACATCGCGGTCGCCGTCGCGCTCTCGCGCTGCTACCGCGAGAAGGGAGACCTGGCCCAGGCGATCCAGGTCCCCGAGCAGATCCTCACCGGTGCGGTCAGGCCTGCCTGGACCGACAGCCTCATGAGGCTGGGCAGCCAGCTCTTCGCCGCGTACGTGGAGCGGGGTGACCTGCTGCGGGCCCGTCAGTTCGCCGCCGAGCTGATCGCCGCCGCCGAGCTCCTCGACACCCCGACGGCGCTCACCCTGGCGCACTGGGGCGCCGCGATCGCCGCCATCGAGACCGGTCACGCCGACGAGGCGGTCACGCACGCCGAGCGCGCCCTGGCCATCGAGTCCGAGTACGGTGACCCCCGCCGGCTGGCCCGGCTGCGTGGCGACTACGCCCAGGTCATGCTGATCGCCCGGCCCATGGAGGCCGAGGCCTGGCGCGATGTGCTGCTCAAGGTGGAGAAGGAGCTCACGGAGAGCTCCGCCGGCTCGATCACCAAGATGCGCTGCGCGATGAGCCTCGTCCGGGCGGAGCTGCTGCTCGCCCGCCCCGACCGGGCAGAGAAGCACATGAACTTCGTCTGCGGCCTGCTCGACGGCATGCCCAAGGCCCTGCAGGCGGAGGCGCGCCTGTTGCACGGCGAGACCCTCGCGGCGCTGGGCATGCAGGCCGAGGCGTCGCGGGAGCTGTCCGCCGGGGCCGAGTGCCTGGAGCAGGCGCCGGAGACCCGCTTCACCGCCCATGCCTGGCTGACCGCGGCCCGCGTCCTGGAGCGGATCGACGAGCCCGACCGGAGCGTCGACGCCTACAAGCGGGCGATGGCCTGCGTCGGGCTTTGAGCTCCTCCCCGGCTTGGAAACCGGAGATTCCCCCGTCGCGTCGCGGTCAAGCAGCGCGCGGGGGTCGGCGCGCGCCTTGGCGGGCACTCCCGGGCACGCCTTCACCCCCGACCTGAAGGCCGGAGCACTGCCCCGCATTTCGGTAGATCGAGACGGTGAGGGCGCCCTGCGGGGACGCGGATCGGACAGGGGGGTCGAGACCGCGCGGTCTCGTCGGTAGCCTTGTGGTTGCCATGAAGACTTCCCCTGTCGCGGTCGCCCTCGCGCTTCTCGCCGCCCTCGTTCTCGGCACGGCCTTCGCCTCGCCCGCCCTCGCCCATGACCGGCTCAAGAGCAGTGATCCGGCCAAGGGCGCGAAGGTCGAGAGCCTGGAGGAGGTGAAGCTGACGTTCAGTGCCTCGGTGCGCTTCCCGAACGTCGTCGTGCGCTCCGGCGACGAGACGTACCAGGACGGCAAGCCCGTCGCCGACGGCCCCGTGGTGACCCAGAAGGTCAAGGGAGATCTACCTCCCGGCGCGTACGTCATCGCCTACCGCGTCGTGTCCTCCGACGGCCACCCGATCGAGGGGGAGATCCCCTTCACCCTGCTCGGTTCCGCGGAGCCGTCCCCGTCGCCGTCCTCGGCGAGCCCGGAACCCGCGGAGAGCGCGGAGAGCACGGCCGCCGAGAGCACACCGGTCGCCACGCTCAGCCCGGCCGCCGCAGGGCGGTCGGAGGAATCCGGCTCCTCGGGAGGCGTCCCCGGCTGGATGTGGATCGTCGTCGGAGGCCTGACCGGCATCGGCATCGGCCTGTTCCTCAGCATGCGCGGCAGGAAGAAGACATGAGCAAAACCGCGCGGTCCGCGCAGGCGGCACAGGTCGAGGCGCCGGCGAACGGCCGGGTCGTGAAGCTCGCTCTGGCGGGCGCGGCGGCGGCCGTCGCCGCCCTGGTGATCGCCATGATCGCGGGAGGTGCCGCGAGCCCGCGCATCATTCCCGGCCTGCCCGACCAGGGTTCCTTCACCCGCTGGGGCCTGCCGCTGGCGAAGCTGACGATGGACGCGGCGGGCGTGCTCACCGTCGGCACGCTCCTGGCCGCCGCGTTCCTGCTTCCCAACGACAAGGGCCTGCTGGGCAAACCCGCCCTCGGCTACGTCAAGGCCGCCTCCTGGATCGCCCTCGTCTGGGCCGGGGCCGCCGCGGCCACGATGGTGTTCAGCCTCTCGGAGGCGCTCGGGCTGCCGGTGGCCGACGTGCTCGGCGGCGACGAGCTCACCAGCTTCGCCAGCCAGGTCTCCCAGGGCATCGCGCTCACCCTGGTCGTGCTGTTCTCGGTCGCGATCGCGCTCTTCGCCCGTGGGGCGATCACCGCCGGCGCGGCCGGCGGCCTGCTGGTCCTCGCCCTGGCCACCATGCTCCCGCCCGCCCTGACCGGCCACTCCGCCTCCTCGCCCAACCACGATCTGGCCACCACCGGCGTCGCAGTCCACCTGGTCGTCCTCGCCCTCTGGGTGGGCGGCCTCGGCGTGCTCTGCGCGCACGCGCTGCGCCGTCAGCCGCACCTGGAGATCGCCGCCGCACGCTTCTCGTCCCTCGCGCTGTGGTGCTTCGTCGGGGTGGGACTGTCCGGCCTGTTCAGCGTCCTGGCCAGGCTCAGCGCGATCTCCGAGCTGTTCACCTCCGCCTACGGCCTGCTGCTGCTCGCCAAGACGGCCGCGTTCGCACTGCTCGGCGCCGTCGGCTGGTGGCACCGCACCCGGACCCTGCCGTTGCTCGCGGCGGGCGGATCCGGCGCGTTCCTCCGCTTCGCCGGAGGCGAGATCGTCGTCATGTTCGCGGCCGTCGGCCTCGCCGTCGCGCTGTCCCGCACCGCACCGCCCCCGGCGATCCTGCCCGTCGACAGGGCCTTCGAGGTGCTCGGCTACACCATGCCGCCGGAGATCTCGCTCGCCAACCTGGCCTCGCTGTGGTGGTTCGACCTGTTCTCCGGCACGATCATCGCCCTGCTCGCCGGTCTCTACCTCGCCGGTGTCGTACGGCTCACCCGGCGCGGTGACGCCTGGTCCAAGGGGCGTACGGCCGCCTGGTTCACCGGTGTGCTGATCCTGCTGATCGCCACCCAGAGCGGTGTCGCCCGCTACGCCAAGGTGCTGTTCAGCGCGCACATGGCCGAGCACATGACGCTCTCGATGCTGGTGCCGATCTTCCTCGTGCTCGGTGCGCCCGTCACCCTCGCCCTGCGCGCGCTCAAGCCCGCCGCCCGCAGGGGCGACCGGGGGCCGCGGGAGTGGCTGACGACGATTCTGCACAGCAGGTTCGTCCGCTTCATCGCCCATCCGGCGATCGCCACCGCGATCTTCATCGTCTCCACCTACGCGCTGTACTTCACACCGCTGTTCGCCGCCGCGATGGAGGAGCACCTCGGTCACATCGTGATGACGGTGCACTTCCTGCTCAGCGGGACCCTGTTCTTCTGGGTGATCATCGGTGTCGATCCGGCCCCCTACCGGCTGCCGCACGTGGCCCGGCTCATCCTGCTGTTCGTGACCATGCCGTTCCACGCGTTCTTCGGCATCGCGCTGATGAGCATGAGCACCGTGCTCGCCTCCGACTGGTACGACCAGCTCGGCCGGACCTGGGGCGCGTCCGCGATCGAGGACCAGCAGACCGGCGGCGCCATCGCCTGGGCGTTCGGCGAGATCCCGACCCTCATCGTGCTTATCGCGCTCGCCTACCAGTGGTGGCGCCACGACGATCGCGGGGCCCGCCGCGCCGACCGCCGTGCCGACGCCGTCGCGGCCAGAGACGGTGGCAGTGGCGATGCCCAGCTCGACGCGTACAATGACTACCTGGCCAAACTCAACAGGCGAGACGGCGCGGAGTAGCCGGACAGCTACGGCCTTCTATCTTCGAGCCCCCTTAAGGACACCTCCCGGTAGCCTGTGTTTTCAGGGGGCTCGTGCTCACCGCAGCGGGTGCGGCGCTTCGTCATCGCGCGCCACGCCCATCCACATATCCGGTCGGGGGGCCGGGGGCTGCAATGTGCATCAGGAAGGTTGAGCAGTGTCCGAGGAAGTGCGCGTACGCGAGGGCCGAAGCCGAAGCCTCGCCCAAGCGCTCGAAGAGCAACTCACCGAGTGGGCCGAGCGCACCGGGATCGCCGTCGAGATCTGGGCGCTGCCCGCCCAGGACGTTCCGCCCAGGGTCGCGAGAGCCGTGCTGGCCGTGCTTGAGGAGGCGCTGGCCAATGCCGAGCGGCACAGCCGGGCCCGCGTCGTCTCCGTCGCCGTCACCTTCGGGCGCGGCGGCCTGCGTATGACGGTGAGTGACAACGGTGTCGGCTTCTTCGGAGAGGCCGCGGGCCGGGGCATCACCGCGATGCGCACCCGTTTCGAGCAGTTAGGCGGCACGCTCGGTGTCAACGGCGTTCCCGGCGAGGGGACCACCGTCACCGGAGTGGTGCCCCGCCAGGACTGACCGGGACATCGAGCGGGCGGATCCCCGATGGAGGCGTCGGCCCAGGGGGTCGCGTCGCTCCGGACCTTCGGCCCCTCGGACTTCAGGGACTCTCCGGCCTGAGACGCCGCCATGGAGCGGGCCGGGACTCAGGGGAGTGTCAGGATCTCGTGGCCGGTCTCGGTCACCAGGATGGTGTGCTCGAACTGGGCGGTCCGCATGCGGTCCTTGGTGACGGCGGTCCAGCCGTCGGGCCAGATCTCGTAGTCGATGGTGCCGAGCGTGAGCATGGGCTCGATCGTGAACGTCATGCCCGGCTCCAGCGTGACCGCGAGTGACGGGTCGTCGTAGTGGGGGACGATCAGGCCCGAGTGGAACGTGGTGCCGATGCCGTGCCCGGTGAAGTCGCGGACCACGCCGTAGCCGAACCGCTTGGCGTAGGCCTCGATCACGCGACCGGCCACGTTGAGCTGACGGCCGGGGGCGATGGCCTTGATGGCCCGGTTGGTGGCCTCGCGGGTGCGCTCGACGAGCAGGCGCGACTCCTCGTCCACGTCGCCGACGAGGAAGGTGGCGTCGGTGTCGCCGTGCACGCCGTCGATGAAGGCGGTGATGTCGACGTTGACGATGTCGCCGTCGCGCAGCACGGTGTCGTCGGGGATGCCGTGGCAGATCACCTCGTTGATCGAGGTGCACAGCGACTTGGGATATCCCCGGTAGCCGAGGGTGCTGGGATAGGCGCCGCGGTCGCAGAGGAACTCGTGACCGATCCGGTCGAGCTCGTCGGTGGTGACGCCGGGCGCCACGTGCCTGCCGACCTCTTCGAGTGCCTGGGCCGCCAGCTTGCCCGCGACCCGCATCCGCTCGATGATCTCGGGGGTCTTGACGTCGGGCTCGCCGGTCTTCGGGGTTTTCTTCCCGACGTACTCCGGCCGCCGGATGTGAGAGGGCACCTTGCGGATAGGGGAGATCCGCCCGGGCTGGAGCAGTGTCGTCATGGTCCCTCAGTCTAGTTGTGCTTCTCACTGGGCAGTATTGCCGCATGAGTGATCAATGGTGGTTCTGCCTGAGGCACATGGCCGTCGAACCCGACGAGGGATGCCCGAACAAGGACAGGATGGGGCCGTACCCGACACGCGAGGAAGCCGGCGCCGCGCTGAAGACCGCAGCCGACAGGAACGAGGAGTGGAAGGAGAGCGACCGCGCCTGGGACGGGGACGACTGAGGCCGTCGGCCGGTGCGGACCGTGGTCGTCGGGGCCGTCGCGGGGCCGTCGCGGTGCGCCGAGCCGCGGACCTAGTCGGCGACCTGAGGACCGCTGATCCGCTCCAGTAACCTCGCCAGGCGGTCGCGCAGGCCGGGACGGCGCCCGACCTCGCCCGCGGCCATGCTCACCAGGTGCTGGGCCCCGTCGAAGGAGAACGGCGCCCGCTCGGGAACCGTCAGCGCGTCGTGGGCCAGACCCGCCAGATCCGGGTCGCCGCCGTCCAGGGCGAGGATCGTCGTGCCGGTCCTGCGGGCGTCGCTCACCCGTTCCAGCAGCGCCTCGGGGGCGCGTTCCTCGGTCACCACGAACAGCGTCTCGCCCCGCCCCGCCCGCTCGATCCGCTCCAGACCGACCCGCAGGTGCGCGGGCGCTTCGGGGGCGGGCGCCCAGCGGACCAGTGTCGGGGCGAGCTGGGGCAGTCCGGAGAACCTCGCCTCGTCACTCAGGTGCGCGGTCAGGTGCCAGGGCTCCTCCTGGGGTGTACCGACCACCAGCAGCCCGCCGGGGGAGCGCGTCGCGCGAAGGGCGAGGCCCAGCTCGCGGGTCCGCTCGACCCAGCCGGTCGAGGCGAGGATTTCGCGCAGCAGTGTCACCGACCCGGCGTCCATCGCACCATCGTGCCCCACAGACCCCGCGCCGATCCTGGAAACGCGCCCCTGAGAAGATCGGGGCAGGCGATATGGTCGCTGGAGTCCGGTCTTAAGTGGCCGGGGGACGATAAGGAGCGCTGAGTGAGCATTGATATTCCGGACGTGAGCGGGATTTCGATCGGGATCCTGGGCGGAACCGGTGACCAGGGCAAGGGCCTGGCCCGGCGGTTCGCCCTCGCCGGGCACACCGTGCTGATCGGCTCGCGGAGCGCGGAACGGGCTCAGGCGGCGGCGGAGAGCATCGGCGGCTCTGTGCGTGGCTCGGTGCGTGGCGCGGACAACCCGGCCGTGGCGGCGGAGGCCGACGTGGTGATCGTGGCCACTCCCTGGGACGGGCACCGTGCCACGCTGGAGTCCCTTCGCTCCGAACTGGCAGGGAAGATCGTCATCGACTGCGTCAACCCGCTCGGCTTCGACAAGCAGGGGGCGTACATGCTCCCGGTCGAGGAGGGCAGCGCCGCCCAGCAGGCCGCGGCCATCCTGCCCGACAGCCGCGTGGTCGCCGCCTTCCACCACGTCTCGGCGGTCCTGCTGCTGGACCCCGAGGTCGAGGAGATCACCCTGGACGTGCTCGTGGTGGGTGACGACCGCGAGGCCACCGACACCGTCCAGGCGCTGGCGGGCCGGATCCCCGGGGTGCGCGGTGTGTACGCGGGCCGTCTGCGCAACGCCCACCAGGTCGAGGCGCTGACCGCGAACCTCATCTCGATCAACCGCCGCTACAAGGCTCACGCGGGTCTGCGCATCACCGACATCTGACGGTCGCTCATGGTCGCGGGAGCCGGGGACGGGGCGGGGTGCATGGGCTTCGTCCGGTGGCCGTTTGCCGAAATTCGACCCTCAAACCGGGCCAATCTTGCCTGATTGGATCTGACAAGTAGCTCGTTGGCCGGACATTCTTGACACATGACTGATTCTCGTCCGGAGAGGCGCATGACTGGTTTTCGTCCGGAGACCCGTACCGTCCACCTGCCCCAGCCGCCACTGAACGGCAGCCGTCCCATCGCGGTGCCGATCTACCAGACCTCCGGGTTCGTCTTCGACGATCCGGCCGTTTTCGCCGACGGGATGGGCCGTCCGGACGGAGCCTTCGTCTACGGGCGGCTGTCGAATCCGACGGTCCGCTCCCTTGAGGAGGCCGTCGCCGGACTGGAGGGCGGCGTCGGCGCCGTGGCCACCGGCTCCGGCATGGGCGCCATCAACTCCGTACTGCTCGGGTTGCTGAAGCCCGGCGACCACCTGATCGCGCAGAAGGCCCTCTACGGCGGCACCGCCGGGATGATCAACGATCTGGTGGGGCGGTTCCAGATCGAGGTCTCCTACGTGCCCGAGGACGACCCGGCGGCGTTGCGCGCGGCCGTGAGGCCCGAGACGAGGCTCGTCTATCTGGAGACCATCGCCAACCCGGTGACCCAGGTCGCCGACCTGCCGGGTATGTGCGCCGCGGCCCGCGAGGCCGGACTGATCTCCGTGGTCGACAACACCTTCGCCTCCCCGATCCTGTGCAGGCCGATAGAGCACGGCGCCGACATCGTGGTGCACTCCACGACGAAGTACCTGAGCGGTCACACCGACGTGCTCGGCGGGATCGCCGTCTTCGCCTCCGACGAGCTGTACCGCAAGGTATGGGCCTTCAACGTCAAGCTGGGCGCCAGCGCGGACCCGTTCGCCGCCTGGCTCACCCTGCGCGGCATCCAGACACTGCCGCTGCGGATGGAGCGCCACTGCTCCAACGCCCGCGAGCTGGCCACCCGCCTGAACGCCCATCCCGCCGTCTCCGTCGTGCACTGGCCGGGACTGCCCTCCCACCCCTCCCACGAGCTGGCGGCCAAGCTCCTGCCCGACTTCGGGGGAGTCTTCTCCTTCGACCTGGTCGGCGGGCGGGAGGCGGGGGAGCGGTTCATGAGCTCGGTGAAGCTGGCCCTGCTCGCCCCGTCCCTCGGTGGCGTCGAGACGCTCATCCTGCATCCCGCGACCACCTCCCACCACACCCTCGCGGCCGAGGAGCTCGCCAGGCACGGGGTCGGTGAGGGTACCGTGCGGGTGGCGGTCGGCATCGAGCACGTCGAGGACCTGTGGGCCGACTTCGAGCAGGCTCTTGCCTGAAACCGAGGGAAACCCGATCATCGAGGACTCCCGCACCGCGGCACGGGGCCGCTTTCTGATCGTTTCCGGGAGGGAGCACGTATGAGGGTGTCCGTCGGGGATGTGGAACGGGCCGCCGAGCGCATCGCGGGACATGTCCTGCGCACGCCGGTGGTCGAGGTGTCACCGGGGTTGTTCCTGAAGCTGGAGGGGCTTCAGCATTCGGGGTCGTTCAAGGCGCGGGGAGGCTTCAACCGCGCTCTCGCCTGCGGAGAGATCCCCGAGGCCGGGCTGATCGCGGCGAGCGGGGGCAACCACGGCCTGGCGGTGGCGTACGTGGCACGCAGCCTCGGCGTCCGGGCGGAGGTGTTCGTGCCGACGGTCTCCAGCCCGGTGAAGGTCGCCGGGCTGCGCGCGCTCGGCGCGAGGGTGACCCGGATCGGCGATGTCTACGCCGAGGCGTACGAGGCGTCGGTCAAGCGCGCGGCCGAGACAGGTGCCCTGGACATCCACGCCTACGACCAGGCCGAGGTGGTCGCGGGACAGGGCACGGTGGGCCTGGAGGTCCTGGAGCAGACCGGGGGAGTCGACACGGTGATCGTCGCGGTCGGCGGCGGTGGGCTCGTCGCCGGTATCACCGTCGCACTCGGTGGCCGTGCCCGCGTGATCACCGTCGAGCCCGAGCTCATCCCGACCCTGCACCGGGCGCTGGAGGCGGGCGGGCCGGTCGGCGTCGAGGTTTCCGGGGTGGGGGCCGACGCCCTGGGCGCGAGCCGGGCCGGCGAGATCGCCTACGAGATCACGAGCGCGGCGGGGGTACGGAGCCTTCTCGTCTCCGACGAGGCCATCGTCGAGGCGCGGCGCGAGCTGTGGCGGAGCCACAGGATCGCCGCCGAGCACGCGGGGGCCGCGGCGTACGCGGCCCTGCTGTCCGGCGTTTACTCCCCGGCCCCCGGCGAGCGGGTGGCCGTCGTCGTGTGCGGCGCCAACACCGATCCCGCCACGCTCGTCTGACAGTTCTGGCAGTGAGGGGGGAGGTGAACGCCTCCCGGTGAAGTCCGGCTCGTCGTCCGACCGACCGTGGTGTCTTCGGTGTCTTCGGCGGGGATCTGCCGACCTCGGCCGGGAGGCGTTCGTCCGCACTCACCGGACGCGGCGCGTGGACCACGCGAAGGAGCCGCCTCGGGACGGCCGAGGCGGCTCGGTGACCCCGGGTGTGACTTCGATGACACGGTCACCGGGCCGCGGGGCCCGGGGACCGTCAGCGGTAGCTGTGCTCGGCGGTGGGGAAGGCGCCGGTCGACACCTCGTCGGCGAAGCTGCGCACGGCCCTGTCCATCTCGTGGGCGAGGTCGAAGTACTTCTTGACGAACTTGGCGGGGCTCGCGGTCAGGCCCATCAGGTCCTGCCAGACGAGGACCTGCGCGTCGGTGCCGGGCCCGGCACCGATGCCGATCGTGGGGATCGACAGGGACGCGGTGACCCGCTCGGCCAGGTCCGTGGGCACGCATTCCAGGACCACGGAGAACGCGCCGGCGTACTCCAGGTCCTTGGCGTCGGCCATCAGCTCGTCGCCCGACTGGCCGCGGCCCTGTACGCGGTAACCGCCGAGGGCGTTCACCGACTGGGGGGTCAGACCCAGGTGGGCCATCACCGGGATGCCGGCCGAGACCAGGGCCTCGACCTGGGGGAGCACCCGTCGCCCGCCCTCAAGCTTGACGGCGTGGGCTCCCGCCTCCTTCATGAAGCGGGCGGCCGTCTCCAGGGCCTGCTGGGGAGAGGACTGGTAGGAGCCGAACGGCAGGTCGGCCACGACCATCGCCCGGGAGGAGCCGCGGACCACGGCCGCCGTCAGCGGCATGAGATCGTCCACGGAGACGGGCAGCGTCGAGTCGTACCCGTACACGACCATGGCGGCCGAGTCGCCGACGAGCAGCACGGGGATGCCGGCCTCGTCGAAGACCCTGGCGGTCATGGCGTCGTACGCGGTGACCATCGGCCACCGCTCGCCGCGCTCCTTGGCGGCGGCGACGTCGCGCACGGTGATCCTTCGTCCAGCCTGGCCGCCGTAGAGGGAGGTCGGCCGGTTGGAGACGGAAGAGGACATGGGACCCTCCAATGAAGTCTCGAGGCGCCCCAGTGGCGTCCCCGGACGGTTCCGATGATTGCACGCGTACGACAGGTGCAACAGCCCCGATCGGTCTGGTAATCCGGAGAGGTATGGGGGGAGTACGGCGTGTTCGTACGGTTGGTCCTGTGACACACTGTTATTTATCGTGACAGATCGTGTTTTTGTGGGGCTGTGTGGGTGATGGGTGGCGTACGTAAGGGAGGCCGGGGTGGCGCATGCCGCCCTTCGAGGGTGTGGGCGCGGTAATCCGGTGGCGGAAGCATCGGGGGTGTGCGGCACAATGCTCGCGGAGGTAAGTAATCACAATGGCTTTCGAACCTTACCGCCGCCTGCTGGCGATTCCGGGCGTGCGGTCGTTGCTGCTGGTCGGGATGGTCGCCCGCATCCCCTCGACCGCGATCGCCATCACGCTGACGATGCACGTCGTCGATCCCAGTGGGCTCGGCCTCGGGTTCGCCGCGGCGGGCCTGGTGACGATGGCGAGCACGGTGGGGATGGCGGTCGGTTCTCCGCTGGCCGGAAGGTTCGTCGACAGTCATGGCCTGCGCCCGGTGCTGGTGGTGACCACACTCGCCCAGCTCGCCTTCTGGTCCACCGCGTGGGCGATGCCGTTCCCCCTGCTGCTCGCGGCCGCGGTGCCCGCGGGCCTGCTCAGCCTCCCGGTGTTCAGCGTGATCAGGCAGTGTCTCGCGGCGCTGGTCCCGGTCGACCAGCGCAGGATGGGCTTCTCCCTCGACTCCATGATCGTTGAAGTCTCCTACATGACAGGTCCCGCCCTGGCTGTCGCGGGGGTGACCCTCCTTGGCAGCGTGCCCACCATGGGTATCGTCGCGGCCGGTCTGGTCGTCTCGGGGACGACGCTGATCGTGTTGAACCCGCCCGTCCGCTCGGACGAGGAGCTCCGGAGGCCGCAGGGGAGGATCCCCCGGCGCCGGTGGCTCACCCCGGGCATGCTCGGTCTGCTCGGCACGGTCGCCGCGGCGACCTTCGTGCTCGCCGCCACCGAGCTCTCCCTGGTCGCGACGATGCAGCGGGGCGGTGACACCGCGTGGATCGGGCTGGCGATCGGCCTGTGGTGCGCCTACTCGCTGATCGGCGGCTTCGTGTACGGGATGCTGCCCCGAGGGGTGTCGCCACTGGTCCTGATCGGTGCCATGGGCGCCCTCACCGTCCCTGTCGGGCTGGTCGGCGGCGACTGGCACTGGCTGGTCCTCGCCCTGCTGCCCGCCGGGGTGCTGTGCGCCCCCGCGCTCTCCTCCACGATCGAGACCGTGAGCCGCTGGGTGCCCGTCGGGGCCCGAGGTGAGGCGATGGGCCTGCACGGCACGGCGCTGCTGATCGGCGGGGGTGCCGCGGCGCCCATCGCGGGCGTGATCATCGACGGTTCCGGCCCCGGCTGGGCCTTCGCCGCCGCCGGGCTGGTCGGTGTGCTGATGGTGCTGGTCGCGCTGCCGTTCTGGCGGCGCACCGCGGCCGTGGTCGAGGATCCTGTGCCGATGGCCGCCTGACCTGGGTCACGACATTTCACGATAAATACGAAACGATACGGTTGCGTATCGTAAAAGCTGGCGCTACGGTGGTGTTTCGAAACTCAAGCGTATCGAATACGGGGCCTTTCGTGGAACAACAGCTCGGCCACCCGCGGCGGTGGCAGATCCTTGGGGTGCTGGTCTTCAGCCTCCTCGCGGTCGTGATCGACAACACCATCCTCAACGTCGCACTGAAGACGATCGCGGACCCCGAGGCAGGTCTGGGCGCCACCCAGAGCCAGCTGGAATGGGCGATCAACTCCTACACGCTCGTGTTCGCGGGCCTGCTGTTCACCTTCGGGGTGATCGGCGACCGCACCGGACGCAAGCGCATGCTCATGGTCGGCATGGTCCTCTTCGGGCTCGCCTCGCTGGCCAGCGCCTACGCTCAGGACCCCATGCAGCTGATCGTCGCCCGCGCTTTCATGGGCATCGGCGGGGCCGCGATCATGCCGGCCACGCTGGCGATCATCTCCAACGTCTTTCCCCCACGGGAGCGCGGCAAGGCGATCGGGATCTGGGCCGGCGGGGTGGGCCTGGCCGTGGCGATCGGCCCGATCACCGGTGGCCTGCTCATCGAGCACTTCTGGTGGGGCTCGGTCTTCCTGATCAACCTGCCGATCGTGCTGATCAGCATGGTGCTCATCAGCGTGGTGGTGCCCGAGTCGCGTGACCCCAAGCCCTCCAGGCTCGACCCGATCGGCGTGATCCTCTCCATCGTCGGCCTCGTCGCCGTCACCTACGGCATCATCCGGGGCGGGGAACTGGCCACGATCGCCAGCGCCGAGGTGCTCGTCCCCACGATCCTCGGCATCCTCGTGCTCGCCGCCTTCGTCTGGTACGAGCGTCGCATCGACCACCCGGCCTTCGACGTCGCCTATTTCCGCGACCCGCGCTTCGCCACCGCGGTCGGCATGATCGGCATCGTGTTCTTCGCGATGATGGGCGCGATGTTCTTCCTGGTCTTCTACCTGCAGATCGTGCTGGGCTTCAGCGCGCTGCAGGCGGGCGCCCTGATGATCCCCTTCGCCGCCGCGCAGCTGATCTTCGCGCCGCTGAGCCAGCAGATGGCCGCCCGCTTCGGCGGCAAGCTGAGCGCCACCGTCAGCATGGTCGTCGTGGCCGGCGCGCTCGCCTCGTACGCGCTGATGGACGAGCACACCCCGATCGTCCTGCTGGAGATCGTGTTCTTCGTCCAGGGTGCGGCGATGGCGAACATCATGCCCCCGGCGACCACCGCGATCATGGAGGCGCTCCCCAGGGAGAAGGCCGGCGTCGGCTCGGCCATGAGCAACACCGTCCGCCAGGTGGCCGGTGCGCTCGGCGTCGCGCTCCTCGGCTCGCTGCTCTCGGCCACCTACCGCGACCAGATCGCTCCGGCCCTGACCGATCTGCCCGACCAGCTCAAGCACATCGCGGGCGAGTCCCTGACCGGCACGCTCGGCGTGGCCCAGGGCCTCGGCGCCCAGGGTGCGGCGCTCATCGAGCCGGCCAAGCTCGCCTTCATCGAGGGCATGCACATCACCGCCCTCGTTTCCGCGGTCATCGCGCTGCTCGGAGCCCTGGTGGTGCTCAGGTGGCTGCCCGGCAAGTCCTCCGGAGCCGCCGTTCCCGACGGGATCAGCCCCGAGAAGGAACCGGCGGTAGTGTAGAGACGCCATGACGACCACCGACGAGTTTCAGGCAGCCGGAGCTCAGACGCCCCGCCCCGCGGGCCGTCCCCGCAGCGCCAGGGCGGAGAAGGCCATCATCGACGCGACCCTCGACCTGGTCGGGGAGAGCGCCGGCCTCTCCGAGCTGTCGATCGAGGCGATCGCCGCCCGCGCGGGGGTCGGCAAGACCACGATCTACCGGCGATGGTCGAACAAGGAAGACCTGCTCGTCGACGCGCTGTCGACCCTCAAGACGCCGCTGCCTCCGCTCGCGGGCGTCTCGGTCCGAGACGATCTCATCGTCTACGCGCGGGTGGTCCTGCGCGACGCGTGCGACGCGCGCAACCGCTGCGTGATGAACATCGCGATGAACGAGGCCGAACGGCACCCCCGCCTGGTGGAGCGGATCCACCGGGCGACCATCGAGCCGCGCAGGGCGGCGATCGCCGCCCTGCTGCGGCGCGGCGTCGCCACCGGCGAGCTGCGGGCCGACCTCGACGTCCCCATCGCGATGGCGAACCTGGCCGGCACCGTCATGTGGTACGTCCGCACCGAGGGGGGCGGCGAGGCCGCCGGGTCCTCCGACCTGGCCGAACGGATCGTCGACCACCTCCTGGCGGGCCTCGGCCCCTGAGGGTTCCCGTACGGGCCGCGCACGGTTCTCCCGCGGTTTTTTCCCGCCGGGCCCCTGCCCGGGTGTCAGACGGTGGGCTCGCGCCAGCGGTTGGTGATGGGCAGGCGGCGGTCGCGGCCGAAGTTCTTGGGGGTGATCTTCGGACCCGGAGGATACTGGCGGCGCTTGTACTCGGCCAGGTCGACCAGGCGGATCACCCTGGCGACCAGGGCCGGGTCGTGCCCTGCGGCGACGAGTTCGGCGGAGCCCATGTCCTTTTCGACGTAGTCGTCCAGCAGCCGGTCCAGGATCCCGTACTCCGGCAGGGAGTCGGTGTCGCGCTGGTCGGGGCGGAGCTCCGCGCTGGGCTCCTTCTCGATCGAGCTCTCCGGAATCGGCGGCACCGTGAAGGGGTGCAGGAACTCGCCCGACCGGCCCGCCTGGGCGTTGCGCCAGCGCGACAGCTCCCAGACGAAGGTCTTGAGCACGTCCTTGATGGGGGCGAAGCCGCCCGCGGAGTCGCCGTAGAGGGTGGAGTAGCCGGTGGCCAGCTCGCTCTTGTTGCCGGTGGTGAGGACGAGGTGGCCGTGCTCGTTGGACAGGCCCATCAGGATCATGCCGCGCACCCGGGCCTGGAGGTTCTCTGAGGCCAGGCCGGTGAGCTCGATCTCCTTCTCGAAGCCGCTCACGATCTCGGCGATCGGCACGGTCGTGGCGTTGATCCCCTGCCGGTCGACCAGCTCCTGGGCGTCGCTCACCGAGTGGTCGGAGGAGTAGCGGGAGGGCATCAGCACCACGTGCACCCGGTCGGGGCCGACGGCGTCGGAGGCGATCGTGGCGGTGAGCGCCGAGTCGATGCCGCCGGACAGGCCGAGGATCACCGACTGGAAGCCGTTCTTGGTGACGTAGTCGCGGACCGCGAGCACGAGCGCGGAGTAGACCTCGGCGGTGTCGTCGAGCTGCTCGGCGATCGTGGGGGTCTGCGGCTGGTACGGCTCGACGGGGCGGGCCGACAGCTCAAGCCGGTCCACCGTGATCACGGTGCCGTCCTCGGCGTCCATCTGGAAGGTGCCGAGACCTCCGTACCTGGCGTCGGGCAACTCCAGGTCCGTGATCAGCAGTTCCTCGGAGAACCGCGCCGCGCGCGCGACCAGTTCGCCGGAGGCGGAGACGACCAGTGAGTCTCCGTCGAAGACCAGCTCGTCCTGGCCGCCGACCTGGTTGACGTAGGCGAGGGCGCATCCGGCCTCGCGGGCGCGCCTGGCCACCAGCTCCAGGCGTACGTCGTCCTTCTCCTTCTCGTACGGGGAGGCGTTCGGTACCACCAGCAGCCCGGCTCCGGCCTCGGCCACCACCGCGACGGGGCCGCCCTCCTGCCAGAGGTCCTCGCAGACCGCGATCGCCACGTCGACACCGTGCAGCCGGAAGATCGGCAGCCGGTCGCCGCGGACGAAGTAGCGGTACTCGTCGAAGACGCCGTAGTTCGGCAGGTGGTGCTTGGCGGTCTTGACGACCACCCGGCCCCGGTGCAGCAGCGCGGCCGCGTCGAGCGGGGCGCCCTTGGGCTGGCCGACGCGCGGGGCGAGCTTCGCGCGGTCCACGTAGCCGACCACCACGGGGATCTCGCCGAGTCCCGCCTCCGCCAGTCGTCGCGCGGCCTCCTCGATCGCGGCGATCGACGCCTCCACGAACGAGGTGCGCAACACGAGGTCCTCGACGGGATATCCGGTCAGGAACATCTCGGTGAAGACGACCAGGTGCGCGCCTCGGTCTGCGGCGCGGCGGGTCCACTCGACGAGTTTGTCCGTGTTGGCGGCCAGGTCGCCGACAGCGGGATTGGACTGGGCCAGGGCGATACGGAGTTGAGCCACGTGGCCATCCTATGAGGGCGTGCCCGGAAGGTGCCCTTTGGGTGATCCCTGCTCGGTGACCGGCGGATGAGCGCGGACCTCCGCCGTGGGACCGTCCCGCGTTCCTCCGGCCCCGGCCTCGCCGACGCCCGGAGGGCTTTCGGCGAGGTCGTTCGCGACTCCGCGACGTCCACGGACGTTTCGACGAACATTCGGACCCGCCGGGCGAGGCCTTCCACAGGGTTTCGCGACCGGCCGTTCCTGTCTTTCCCGGGATCGCCAGGATCGTCCGGATCGCGCCGGGACCAATGGGATCACCGAGATGAGGAAAATCAGCGAGGTCGGGGGATCACCTGGACCGTCACGGCCGTGCTCGCCGCGCTTCGCCTTGAGCGCGGCGATGCCTGCCGATCACGGTCGAGAGCCGCGACGCCGTCCGTCGGTGACGGCGTTCTCAGTGCGTCTACCAGCAGAAGCGGGCGTATCCGGCGTCGTAGCCGTCCAGCCAGCCTCTGTCGTAGTCGCTGGGCGGCCCGGCGTAGCTCCGCGACCTGGTCCTGCGACAGTCCTGTGCGGCGGCCCGGTAACCGTTCCTGTATCCCCGCCAGTAGTCGCTCGGGTCTTCCGCGGACTCCCCGGAATCCACGGAATCCATCGAGTCCGCAGAATCCGATGTTTCCGCCGACGTGATCGGGTCCGTCATGCTCTCGTTCTGCGCGGTGTTCACCGTCACGGCCTGCTCGGGATCCGGCGCGGGCGAGGCATAGGAGAACGAGACGGGTCCGAGGGCGAGTGCCGCGAGAAGCGTTGGGCCGATCACCGTCAGCTGCCGCTTGCCGTACATGGTTTTCCCCTTTGTTCGGGCCGTGGGCGGAGTCCGCCCACGGCCATGATCTAGGGGGAAACATATAGGCCAGTCGTATCGGGCCAAAGGACCCGAGCTCTCTTTTCCTTATTTTCGGAGTAAGTTAAGAGGAGGCTGATTTTGCCTGGCTTTTATTTCCTGTGACAAATTTCCGGGAAATATGATTTCTTAATGCATTTACGCATTAATCGACTTGTGAGGCGCGAAGACGCGATGAGATCCGGGTGTCGTTCGTGACGTCGCGGGGGACCTGTCAGCTGAGGACCCAGAGCAGCCCGAAGTTCTTCGCGTCGGCGCGCTCGGCCATCCGCTGGATCTCCTTGCCCGAGCGGGAGAGGACCACGATCGTGTTGGCGGCCGTGCCCTTGACGCGGACCGCCAGACGCCCGTCGCGCAGGTAGCGCGCGCCAAGCAGCCGTCCCTTGACCGGGATGGCGACCTTCGCGCCGGTCCTGGTGTCGTAGATCGACGGGGTGAACGACAGGGGCCAGGAGCCGTCGCCACCCGGGGCGTTCGCGCCGATGGCGTTGACCACCACCCTGCGGCCGTCGGGTGACAGGCTCTCCACGTGGTTGGCGCGTTTGACACCCGGGACGAGGCCGGAGGTCCGCCGCCTGGTGTCCAGGAGGTGGACGCCGTCCGTGCCGCCCGCGTACCCGGCGAGGGTCCTGCCGTCGGCCGACCAGGTCAGATGGCAGGGGCCGGAGGTCTTCCCGGCGTTGAACCTGCCCCTGCCGTCGGGGCCGATCACGGCCACCGTCATCGCCTCGCCGGTGCCCTTCACCGGGTAGGCGATCCGCTTGCCGTCGGCGGACCAGGCGGGGGTGAGACACGGGCCGCCGTAGGCGGCGTTCTTGGCGATCACCCTGCCCATGCGGGGTCCGTTGGCCGATGTGACGCGCAACCTGTTCTTGTCGTCGATCCAGGCGATCCTCCGGCCGTCGGGCGCGACCGCGAACTGGCCGGCGAAGGCGCCGGCGCCGGCGGTCGGGCCGCCGCTGCTCCGGCCTCCCCGGTATGTCAGCACCTCGACTCCGCTTCCCCCGTAGCGGAAGTAGACGGCGCCCGAGATCGGGGCCGCGGTCGCGTTCGAGACCGCCTTGGGCGCGGTGCCCCCGGTGGATCGGGCGGCGTCGGTGTTCCCGGTGCTCGCGGTGGAGCCGGTCACCGCCCCGATGCCTCCGGTCGTCCCTCTGTTCTCACCGAGGGATCCGGCCGCTGCCCCGGCGCCCTCGGCGAGGGCGGGGGCGGTGACGACGGCCGTCAGGGCGAGTGCGAGGCCGGTGGCCAGGGCCCAGTGCTTCAAGGGGATCTCCTCGGGTGAATTACTCAACGGCTGGTTAGAGCCCCGAGAAGGCGAAAAGGTTTACACGCGGCCCGCCGCGATCGGAGTCGAGGGGATCGGCAGCACGGCCTCCACGACCGTTCCGCCCTCGGGCGCCGACTCGATCACGCAGGTGCCGCCCAGTTCGGCGGCCCGCTCGCGCATGGAGAGCAGTCCCACCCCCGTACGAGGTCCCGAGGGCAGTCCGCTTCCGTCGTCCTGGACACGGACCACGAGTGACTCACCGCGCCGCAGCGAGATCACCGCCGAACTGGCGCCCGCGTGCTTGCGGATGTTGGTGAGCCCTTCCTGCGCGATGCGGTACGCGGCCACCTCGGCCGCCGCGGGCAGATCCGACAGGTCGCCCTCGATCTCCACCGCCACCCGGGGGCCACCCTCCTGAGCGAGGGCACGCACGGCCCCCGCCAGGCCGAGTTCGTCGAGGGTGGGCGGGCGCAGGCCGTACACCAGTTCCCTGATCTCCCGGCTGACCGCGTCCATGCCGCTTCGCAGTTCGAGCAGGAGCCTGTCCGCCGAGGCGGGAGCGGTGCGCAGGCTGATCCTGGCCATGTTGATCGACATGGCCATCTCGGTCAGCGCGTGGCCGAGCCCGTCGTGCAGGTCCCTGCGCAGGCGGCGGCGCTCCTCCTCCCGGGCGGTGAGGATGCGTTCCCGGGAACGCTGCAGGTCGGCGGTCATCCGTACGGCGTGCGCCACGTCGGCGACGTACGGGACCGCCACCGCGACCAGGCGGTCGTTGTGTGCGGCGGCGAACCTGCGGGGGCCGGGGGAGCCGAGCAGCAGTCGCCCGACCGGCTCGCCGTGCCAGACCAGCGGCACCTCGCGCGGCGCCTCGCCGAGCGGGCCGACCTGGACCTGCCTGGAGCCGGGCCCGTAGACCTCGACGGTGACGCCGGTGACGCTCAGCCCGTCCTTGATCACGGCTGCGACGGCGGCGAGCGCGTTGGCGGGCTCGGTCTCGCGGACCTCTCTGGACAGGAGCGCGGCGAACGCCCGAGGGTCACCGCGAGTGCCGTACATGAGCCGGTCGACGAGGCGCCTGAGCCTGTGCCGGAGCGGATGGAAGACGATCCCGGCGAGCAGAGCCGCGATCAGGCCGCCGATCCGGTCGTATCCCGACAGCGCCAGCCCGGCGACCGCGCCGACCGCGTACATGGCGCTGACCGCGGCGATCAGCCCGGCGGCGACGAAGGCGCGGCTGACCACCGTGTCGATGCCGTAGAGCCGGTAGCGCAGCACCGAGAAGACGATGGCCCCCGGGATGAGCCCGGTCCAGATCGTCGCGGCCAGCCACCAGTCGGGTCCGGCGAGCAGGAAGGCGACGTAGACGGCGAACGCGAAGACCGGCCAGGCGATCTGGCGGCGCACCTCCGGGCCTGCCCGCCGGAAGCGCAGCACCATGGAGACGAGTGCGAGGACCGCGAGAGCCGAGATCAGTATGGAGGCCACCTCGCGCGCCACCGTGTTGTACGGGGCGAGGAGGTCCAGCGAGAGCGGGCTGGGAATGACCCGCGGCCAGGGGTAGAGCGCGGGGTCGGGGTCGGGGCGGGTGAGGTGCAGCAGCAACTGCGTCGCGAACACGACCACGCCGGCCGCCACCAGCGGCCGCCACCGCCGCGAGGGCAGCCGCCCGTCGGGGGAGTACAGCGGTAACAGGATCGCCAGCAGGAGCCCGCCGAGGGACTTCCCCGTGACCATGCTCATGCGGAGGTAGCCCGCGGACTCCATCTCGCCCGCCGCGGCGAAGGTGAACATCGCCGCCTCGGAGAACGTGTTGACGGCGCACATCAGGCCGCCCACGCACATCAGCCACGCCGTGACCGGGCGCGAGCGGTGTGCCAGCAGGAACGCGCCCACCACGGGGAACGTCAGCCCTGCCGCGAGGTCGGGAGTGGCGGGCACCGGTGGTCGCCACTCGTGCGGCAGGCCGAGGCCGAGCACGAAGCCGACGACGGAGAGCCCCACCGAGAGGATCGCCGCCGAGACGGCGGCGAGCCGAGCCGGGGAGCGCAGCAGAGCGCGCACCGGCGAGACGACGGGCCAGGTGGGGGCGTCCTCGGCCACGGTGACCGCGTCCACGACCGGCCTGGGCACACCTCCGGTGCCGTCGAGCGTCCGGCCCCGGTCGTGGTCGCGTGGCCGTGGTCGCATCGCTATCTGCCCACGTCGCCAGGGTTGACCAGCCCGGACTCGTACGCCGTGACGACGAGTTGGGCACGGTCGAACAGCCCGAGGTGGTCGAGCAGCCTGACCACCGACCGCGAGACCGACCCTTCGGGGACCGCGAGGGTCGCCGCGATCTGCCGGTTGGTCAGTCCTCGGGCGACCAGTTTCATCAGGTCGAGTTCGGCGTCGCCGAGACCGGCGAGGCCGGGTGGCGCAGACGGGTCGGTGCGGCCGGCGAAGGCCGCGATCAGGCGGGTGGTGACGGCGGGGTCGATCAGCGCGTCACCGGCCTGCGCGGCCCGCATCGCGGTGATGAGCTGCTCGGGCGCCGACGTTTTGAGGACGAATCCACTCACCCCGGCCCGCAGTGCCGCGTAGAGGTTGTCGTCCGTGCCGAAGGTGGTCATCATGATGACCTTCGGCGGCGCCTCGTCGGTCAGGATCCTCCGCGCCGCGGTCAGCCCGTCCAGCCTGGGCATCTGGATGTCCATCAGCACCAGGTCGGGAGAGGTCTCCTTGACGACCGCGATCGCCTGCTCGCCGTTCTCCGCCTCCCCGACCAGTTCGAAGCCCGGCTCGCTGTCGAGCACCACGCGCAGGCCGGTGCGGACCAGCGCCTGGTCGTCCACCACGACGACCCGCAGGCCCGGCGGTGCCGGTTTCCGTTCCACGGTGTGCGTCGCGGGCTTCGCGGCCCGCACGGCCTCGGCGGGCGGGTCGAGGTGGACGGCCTGGGCCAGCATGTCGGACTCCAGGCGCTGCAGAGGGGCGCCCAGGTCGAGGCCGAGCTCGTCACGGAGCAGCACCCTGGCACGCCGCAGCGCTCCCAGCGCGTCCCCCTGCCTGCCGTTGCGGTACAGGGCCAGTGCGAGCAGCCGCCAGGCCTCCTCACGCAGCGGGTGCGCCGAGGCGTGTGCCTCCAGGTCGGCGACCAGGGCGCCGGAGTGCCCCAGCAGGAGTCCCGCGTCGGCGCGGCGCTCGACCGCGATCAGCCGCAGTTCCTCCAGCCTGCCGGCCTCGCTCACGGCCCAGGACAGGTCGGAGAACTCGGCCAGGGCCGGGCCGCGCCAGAGCGCGAGGGCGGCCTCCAGGCGCTCCCACACCTGGGCGGGCGCGCCGCCCGCCTTGACCGCGTTCTCGAAACTCCAGGCGTCCACCTGGCCCGGCGAGGCGCGCAGCGCGTACCCCGGTGGGGCGGAGACCAGGACCTCGGCCTCCTCGCGGGGCGCGCGGCCGGGCTCCAGGGCGCGCCGCAACCGCGACACGTATCCCTGGATGGTCGAGAGGGCCTGGGCGGGAGGCTCGCCGGGCCACAGCTCGTCGATGAGCATGGTCACGGGGACGGCGCGGCCTCCGGCCACGAGGAGCCGGGCCAGCACCGCCATCTGGCGCTGGCCTCCGAGGTCGAGTGACGTCTCGCCGTGACGCGCCTGGAACGGTCCGAGAGCACGAAATGTCAGCATTGCAGGCGTAAGGGTAGGGCTACCTGGACCAACCTCATAGAGCAATACTCACCATCGTTCGCAAGCCGTAAGAAATCATCCGTGGTCAGATCTCCACATTCAAGTTCACCGGAAGTATCGCTTCGACCACGGTTCCCCCCTCGGGGGGCGTGGTGATCACGCATGTCCCGCCCAGTTCGGCGGCGCGCTCGCGCATCGACGCCAGCCCGACCCCCGAACGACGTCCGGAGGGCAGGCCGATCCCGTCGTCGCGCACCCGGACGCTCAGGTCGTCCTCGCCCCGTTCCAGCGATACTCGCACGGTCGCGGCCCCCGCGTGCCTGCGCGCGTTGGTCAGCGCCTCCTGCGCGATGCGGTACGCGGCGACCTCGGTCGCGGCGGGCAGTCCCGGCAGCTCGCCCCTCACCTCGACGGTGACGCCGGGGCCCGCCATCTCCGCCACGGCTCCGGCCAGGCCGAGATCGTCCAGCGCGGGCGGGCGCAGGCCGTACACCAGGTGCCTGATGTCTCCGGTGACGCTGTCCATGCCGGAGCGCAGCTCGGCGAGCATGCGTTCGGCCGTCTCAGGGGAGGTGCGCAGGGAGATCCTGGCCGCGTTGATGGCCATCGCCATCCCGCTGAGCGACTGGCCGAGACCGTCGTGCAGGTCGCGGCGGAGACGGCGGCGCTCCTCCTCGCGGGTGGTGACGATGCGCTCCCGGGAGCGCCGCAGCGCGCCGACCAGCCGGACCGCGTGGGCCGCGTCGGCGACGTACGGTGTGAGCGCGGCGATGACCCGTTCGTTGTGCGCGGCTGGCAGGCGCCGGGCCCCCGGCGGGCCGATGAGCAGACGTCCGACGGGCTCGCCGTGCCAGACCAGCCGGATGTCGCGCGTCACCTCCTCCAGCGTCCCCACCGTCACCTCCTCCGGCCAGCCGCCCTGGAAGCGCACGCCGGCGCCGGTGACCGCCAGGCCGTCGCGCAGCACGTCCAGGGCCGCGGACAGGCCGGCCTCGGGGGCGATGCGCTGGAGCCTGCGGCCGAGTCCGGCGGCCAGCGCCACCGGGTCGCCCCTGCCGCCGTACAGGAGGCGGTCGGCGCCACGCTGAAGCAGCCGTCGCATCGGATGGAAGAACACCCCCGCGCAGAGCGCGGCGACCAGGCCGCCGATCCGGTCCACATCCGACAGGAACAGGCTGGAGGCGGTGCCCACCGCCACGTAGACCCCGCCGATCACGCCGACGAGGCCCGCCCCGACCAGCGTCCTGGTGATGAGCGTGTCGATCCCGTAGAGGCGGTGCCGCAGCACCGAGAAGGTGATCGCGACCGGGACGAGCGGGATCGTGAACGACGTGAGCCACCACACCGGATTGCCGATCACCCAGGGGACGATGACGGTGGCGAGCGCGATCAGCGTCCAGAGGATCTGCCGACGCTCCTCGCGGCCGGCCCGCCGGAACCTCACGGCGAGCGAGGCGAAGGCGAGGATCATGATCGCGTTGGTGAGCATGTCCAGCGAGAACCGCAGAGGGTGGGGGCCGGAACTCGTGTACCGCTGCCCGGCGAGAGGCATGAGGTCCATGAGGAGCACGTCGGCGCACAGAACGGCGACGGAGACCCACACCAGCGCCCGCCAGCGCGGCGACGGCGGCCTCCCGTCCGGATAGAGCAGCGGCAGCAGCACGACCAGGAAGAGGATGGCCAGCTTCCAGCTCACCCCGGCGACCGTCCAGACCGCCTCCTGGGGGAGCAGCCGGTGCCCCGCGTCAAGGAGGGCGAGGTTGATCGTGAGACTGTTCAGCGCGGAGCACAGTCCGCCCAGGCAGAGCAGCCAGCCGATGACGAGCCGGGGCCGCTGGAACACCAGCAGCGCACCGAGGATGGGGAACGCGACGCCTGCCACGTCCTCGGGTGAGAACGGCAGCGGTGTGTAGGAGGGCTGCGGGAGCCGTGCCGTGACCCAGACGTTGACGCACACCATCGCCACGGACGCGGTGGCGATGAGGGTCGCCACGGACGCGGTGGCAGTGAGCGTCGCTATGGACGCGGTGGCGGTGAGCACCGCCGCCACCCTGCTCTGGACGGGCGTCACCGTCGGGACCACACGGTACAGCCCGCGCATGATGGTTTCGGCCCTTCATTTCGTGCTTAAAAGGACCTTAACCGGCGAAGACCGCAATTCAATCAACGAATACTCAACGCCGGTGGGCACCGTACGACGCCCGCGGGCCGCCGGCACCGAGGCCGGGACCGGGCGTGCGGGCTCGGCGGGCCCCCGGGCGGAACCGCCCGGGGGCGGCCGGTCAGGGTACGTCGTACCGGCTGGACTCCAGCAGCCATTCCAACTGGGCCCTCGGCGCCGTGAGGAACGCGCACGCGACCTTGCTGACGTCCCTGGCCTGGCCGGTCGAGAACCCGAACCGGTCGAACAGCGTCGGCAGCCGGCGCGCGGAGGTCCGCAGGTCCTCGGCGCGGGCGGCGATCCGGTCGTTCACCCAGGCGACGGCGTCGGCGTCGGAGAGCCCGAACGCGGTCGCGGCGACCGTCACGTAGTTGTGCACGTCACCGTTGGCCCGCTCCTTGTGGTGCGAGGCGACGTCGTTGCACCAGGCGGTGACGTCGTTGCAGGCGTCCACCAGCGTCCGCCAGGTCGTGCTCTCGCGCAGCCCCGCGGGCACCTCCACCCCCAGGCAGGGCTCCACCAGGTCGAACAGATAGGGACCCGCGGTGCCCCGCCGCAGCCGCGGGTACTCCGCGGGGGAGGGTACGCGGCCCGCGCACCGGTTCTCGGCCTCGGTACGGCAGGCCTCGCCCTGGGCCGCCAGCCCGGCCAGGAACCGGTGCCGCCAGCGGGTGCTCATCCGCTCGGTGGTGGCCTTCCACAGGTCGCCGAAGGCCAGCTCGACGGGCGAGGAGGCGTGGGCGGGGGAACGCGCGACGAGGTCGAGCCGCGCGAAGGTGTCCTTGACGATCTCGGTCGCGCGCCCGGCGGGTTTCTCGTCCCACTCGTCGTCGAAGTGGAACAGCCAGGTCAGCCATTTGGCGAACAGCAGCGCCGACTCCACGCCGAATCCGCAGAAGGCGCGGCCGGCCATCCGCTCGAATCCGGCGCCGGGGGGAGGTTCGAGCTCCACCGCGCGGGCCCAGACGGCGAGCTCGGCGCCGATCAGGTCGATCGAGGGGTGCATCGGGCACGGCGCCGACATCACCGGCACGAGCTCGGTGAGGGGCAGCAGCAGGGCCGCGGCCACCCCGGAGGACCTCGGCGGCCCGGCGGGTCTCCGCGGTCCGGCCGGTGGGACGGGGGAGGGAGGCGGGGAAAGGTGCGTCGAGGATGGCAAGGGCTGTGGGTGGGGTCGGGGGCGGGTCAGAGGATCGCCGAACGTCGGGATGAGGGCCACTAGAGCGGACCGAACAGCCAGTTGCCGACCACGTCGGGATCGGCGCTCGTGTAGAACTGCCGGGTCGCCTCGACCAGTTCGCCCACGGACACGACGCCGTCGCCGTCGCCGTCGAGCCGCTCGAAGGTGGCCCGCACGTCCTCGCGCGGGGTGCCGAACGCGGCCATCATGATCCAGAACTCGTCCGGCCCCACGGCCCCGTCCCCGTCGGTGTCGCACAGCCCCGCCAACGCCTCGGCCGCGGGCGCGAACACCGTGTCGAACCGGTCGCCCTCGACGAACGCCGAGGTCATGCCGGCGCGGAACTCCTCGGACGAGATCACGCCGTCACCGTCGGTGTCGATCTCCGCGGCGAGGGTCCGCCAGATCTCCTCGAAGCCCTGGGCGAGCCTGCTGCCGGCGTGGGAGGTCGGCGCCTCGCCGAAGCCGACGAGGATCCGGGCGCCGAGTCCGAGAAGGTCCTCGCGCTCGATCGATCCGTCGCCGTCGACGTCCATATGCCCGAAGGCACGGTCGAGCTTGTGGTTGAGGAGCGTGGTGCTCATCGCTTACTCCAGCATTACTCATCGAAGAAGAACGGTTACGCCAAGTGACGATAGCGAGGTGTTTCCAGCAGCCACTCCAGGTAGGCCCTCGGGATGGTCAAGAAAGCGCATGCCACCCGCGTCGCCTCGCGGCCGGCGGTGAAGCCCAGGTCGTGCCGCTCCACGAGCGCCGGGATCGCGCGGGCGGCCGTCCACAGCTCCTCCATGCGGGTGGCGACCCCGTCGATCTTCCACTCTTCCGCCCCGGAATTGGAGCGTTCCAGAGAAATGGCGCCCGTGTGGCCGGGTCCGGCCACCGCCTCCTCGCACCGGGCGGCCACCTCGCCGCTCACCTCGACGAGCGCCCGCCAGTGCGTGCTCCGCCACACCGGGGCGGGCACCTCCACCCCCAGGCAGGGCTCCACCAGGTCGAACAGGTAGCGGCCGAAGGCGTCCACGGGCGACCCCGTACGATCCCCGGCCGAGGTCGTCCCGGGGGAGAGGAGCGCCTCGCGCTGGGCGGCGAGCCCGGCCGTGAACCGCTCGCGCCAGGCGTCGCCCATCTCCGGCGCGCACGCCGTCCACAGACCGGAGAAGGCCCGCTCCAGCGGGGCCCGGCCCGGCTCGCCGCCCGCGGCCACGGCGAGGACCGGGGTGAGGGCCTCGGGAGCCCGGCGCAGGCACGACATCCAGGTCAGCCAGCGGGCGAGCCGCGTCACCGCGCCGGTTTCGCAACGGGCGAACGCCCGTCCGGCCAGCCGGGCGGCGGCGGGATCGGGGTCCAGGCCCGACGCGCGCGCCCAGTCGGAGGTCGCTGCCTCGACCAGGTGTATCGACGGGTGGACGGGGCAGGGCATCGCCAGCGCCGCGAGGCGTTCGGCGAGCCTGGCCGGTGGCGGGACCGCGTGCGGTGGTCGGTGGACCTCGGTACGCGTCATCGTCGTCTCCCCCCGGATCGGGTTCCCAGCGGCTCCGGTCGCACACTGTAAGAGGAGAGAGGGACGGGCGTGTGGAGGCGCGACGGTCCCTGTGCCACATCTCACCGTTCTTCCTCGTAACGTGTGCGAAACACTGAGAGGGCAAACTGGGAGACCACTAGGCGTGTTGCGGCACGTCGGCAATGAAGGAGAAGCCTTGGACCGCCAGCAGGAGTTCGTTCTCCGCACCCTTGAGGAGCGCGACATCCGGTTCATCCGGCTGTGGTTCACCGATGTGCTCGGGTTCCTGAAGTCGGTGGCCATCGCCCCGGCCGAGCTCGAAGGGGCCTTCGCCGAGGGCATCGGCTTCGACGGCTCGGCCATCGAGGGCTTCGCCCGGGTCTACGAGTCGGACATGCTCGCCAAGCCCGACCCGTCGACCTTCCAGATCCTTCCGTGGCGCAGCGAGACGCCGGGTGCGGCCCGGATGTTCTGCGACATCCTCATGCCGGACGGCTCGCCCTCGCACGCCGACCCGCGCTGGGTGCTCAAGCGCACCCTGGCGAAGGCCTCCGACATGGGCTTCAGCTTCTACACCCACCCGGAGATCGAGTTCTTCCTGTTGAAGAGCCGGCCGGAGGGCGCCGAGCGCCCCGAGCCGATCGACGGCGGCGGCTACTTCGACCACACCCCGCACAGCTCCGGCCACGACTTCCGGCGCAACGCGATCATGATGCTGGAGTCGATGGGCATCTCCGTCGAGTACAGCCACCACGAGGGCGGCCCCGGCCAGCAGGAGATCGACCTGCGCTACGCCGACGCGCTCACCACCGCCGACAACATCATGACCTTCCGCCTGGTGATGAAGGAGGTCGCGCTGGAGCAGGGCATCTGGGCGAGCTTCATGCCCAAGCCCTTCACCGAGTACCCCGGCTCGGGCATGCACACCCACATGTCGCTCTTCGAGGGCGACCGCAACGCCTTCTACGAGCCCGGTGCCGACTACCAGCTCTCCAAGATCGGCCGCTCCTTCATCGGTGGCCTGCTCACGCACGCCGCCGAGATCACCGCGGTCTGCAACCAGTGGGTCAACTCCTACAAGCGGCTGTGGGGCGGCGCCGAGGCGATCGCCGGAGCGGGCGGTGAGGCCCCGAGCTACGTCTCCTGGGGTCACAACAACCGCTCCGCCCTCGTCCGGGTGCCGATGTACAAGCCGCACAAGGGCGGCTCGACCCGCATCGAGTTCCGCTCGCTCGACTCCGCCTGCAACCCCTATCTCGCCTTCGCCGTGATCCTCGCGGCCGGGCTGAAGGGCATCGAGGAGGGTTACGAGATGCCCCCGGGTGCCGAGGACGACGTGTGGGCGCTCACCTCGGCCGAGCGCAGGGCGCTGGGCATCCAGCCGCTGCCCCAGTCGCTCGACGAGGCGATCGCGGTCATGGAGCGCAGCGAGCTCGTCGCCGAGACCCTCGGCGAGCACGTCTTCGACTACTTCCTGCGCAACAAGCGCGCCGAGTGGAACGAATACCGCAGGCAGGTCACCGAATTCGAGCTCGGCCGCTACCTGCCGGTCCTCTGACCGCGGTCACGATCTCACGGGCCCGGTGGGCCTCCGGGGCGTCCGCCGTGCCCGTGAGGCATGCGCCCGGGATGCCCGCCGTGGTCATCACGGCGGGCGATCCGGGAGCGCCCGCCGAACGTCATACCGGTGTTACTCGCGGCTAACGAGCGCGTCATCGAACCCGAGTTGGCTGTATGTACAAGCAGTCCGATAAAATCGGTCGGTCCAATTAACATGATTTATGAGGATCGATCGCCATAAAGGCGACAGGAGGTGCGGCATGACAATGACGTCCGAGCTGCAGACCGTGCTCACCGTTCCGGCGCGTTTCCGTGGTCCCGAGGGGTCCGCGAACGGCGGCTGGATCGCGGGCACGGTCTCGGAGGCGCTGCACGGCGCCCGGCACGACTCGGCCATCGAGGTCACGCTGCACGCACCCACGCCACTGGACACCGAGCTCTCCCTGCGCCACCTCGCCAACACCGCGACCCTCACCCACGGCGACAGGCTCCTCGTCGAGGCCGTCACGGTCGCCGAGGAGTTCGACGTCCCGGACTTCGTGCCCTTCACCGAGGCCGCGCGGGCCGAGGTCGGCTTCGCCGGTCTCGTCGAGCACGCCTTCCCCGGCTGCTTCGCGTGCGGCCTGCGCGCCCCCGGCGACGGCCTGCGGATCTTCCCGGGTCCCGTGCCCGGCACCGACCTGATCGCCGCCGGCTGGCGGGTCCCGATGACCATCACCGAGGCGGACGGCACCGTCCCCCACACGGTCGTCTGGGCCGCCCTCGACTGCCCCACCGGCTGGGCGCACTTCGGACCCGGCGAGTTCGCCCTGCTCGGTCGTCTGACCGTACGGATCCACCGCCGGGTCTACCCCGGAGGCATCTACTCCGTCGTGGCCCGCGCCACCGGCCGTGAGGGCCGCAAGCTCTTCGGCGAGAGCGCCGTCTACGAGGCCGACGGCACCCTGGTCGCCGCGGCCAAGGCCACCTGGATCACTCCCGCCAAGACCGGCTGACCCGGCCTCGGGCGACGCGGGTCGGCGCCGAGGGCTCAGCGGGAGAGGTGCTTGGCGACCAGCGAGGCGCAGCGGTCGTCGAAGAGGATCGTGTAGTGGTTGCAGTCGTCGATCACCTCGTCCTCCAGCGCGGGCAGCCACCCGGTCCACGCGGCCGCCAGCTCGTCGGGCATGAAGCCGACCGGCTGGTTCAGCAGTCCGCGCGGGGCGCGCAGCAGGGACAGGGGCGAGGTGATCGCGCGCAGCGCGGCGTCGACCGTCTCGCCCTCGGTGAGCATCCACCGGCCGTCCTCGCGGACCGGTTCCCGCCGCACCCGCGAGCGCACCGTGCCCTCTGTGCCCTCCGGCCCCGACGCGTCGTAGCGGACGTACTCCTCCGCCTCCTCGGTCCACGCGTCGGCGAAGGCGGGGTGGGCCTTGAAGAAGTCCACGTACGCGTCGGCGTCGGGGAAGGTCTGGTCCAGCCGGGCGATGGCCGGGCCGAGCGTGGCCTCCAGCACCGCGTCGGGGGCGGCGCCGGGGGGCAGCGGTCTCGGGAGTCCGCCGTCGACCAGCACCACCCTGGCGTAGTCGTGCCCCGCGGCGGCGAGGGCCGCGACGTAGGCGCCCATCGAGTGACCGGTGAGCACGATGTCGGACTCGGCGCCCACGGACCGGGCGACGAGGTTCACGTCCTCGGCGTGCCTGGCCAGGCCGTACGGGCCCGGGAGCCCGGCACTGTGGCCGCGGCCCCGCAGGTCCATCGCGACCAGCGACCACTCGGCGGGGAGCCTGCGGGCGACGCCGGCCCAGGCCATGAGCGAGGCGGTGATGCCGTGCACCGCCACGATCACGCGGGACCCGGTGCCGAACCGGGCGACGCGCAACGCGCCGCCGGGGACCTCGACATCACTCAGGACGGGATTCATCGGTTCTCCTTGCGCGTGGAGCCTCGCCTTCGGTTCCGGCGGGGCTGATGCCAAGGTGGCGGGTACTCGCGTCCGAGGTCAATGTCCCCGCCGAACACAGGGCCGACAGCACGGGCGGTGGTACGGGCTCGGCATACGGCCGGCGCACGGTCCACGTACGGGCGGCATGCGGTCCACATGCGGACGGCATGCGGTCCACATACGGGCGGCATGCGGTCCACATGCGGACGGCATGGGGGCGGCATGCGGTCCACGTACGGGCGGCAGGGAGCGCGGTGACCTCGCATCCCCCTGCCGCTGTGACCGTCTCGTGCCCATGTCAACCCATAATTACGGTATGAGGATCACCGTCATCGAGCACGAGGCCGACGCGGGGCTCGGGTTCCTCGCCGGATGGCTGTCCGAGGCCGGGGCCGTCTGCGAGGTCGTCCGGCCCTACCTGGGCGAGGCGGTGCCCGAGCGGATCACCGGGGGACTGATCGTCCTCGGTGGCGAGGCGGCGGCCTGGGAGGACGAGAGGTGTCCGTGGCTGCCCGCCACCCGCGACCTGATCCGCGTCTGCGTCGAGCGGGGCGTGCCGACCCTGGGGATCTGCCTGGGGGCACAGCTCATGGCGCTCGCCTGCGGCGGTGCCGTCGGGCGCGGGGAGCACGGACTCGAGGTCGGCGTGACCGAGGTCGTCCCTCTTCCCGCGGCCGGAACGGATCGGCTGTTCGCCGGTCTCGGCCCCTCGCTCGCCGTGCAGTACCACCGCGACGCGATCACGGAGCTTCCCCCGGGCGCGGTTCCGCTCGCCACCGGCGACCCGTACCCCAACCAGGCGTACCGGCTGGGGGAGAACGCCTGGGCGGTGCAGTTCCACCCCGAGGCCACCCCGGAGATCTTCGTCGACTGGACGGCCGGATCGGCCGAGACCCTGACCGGCCTGGGCCACTCGGTCGAGGAGCTGAACACGCGGGTGAAGGAGTCGAGGAACGACCTGGTCGGCGCGTGGAGACCTCTCGCCGAACGTTTCGCCGGCGTCGTCATCGCCGTCCAAACCGCGTGACTGCGCGATTACGTTCCGAATCCGCTAACGACGCCGCACAGTTTCAGGATTAACCTGTGCGGCGACGCTCCGAACGCTGGGATGCGGACCAGGGTGGGGACCCGGAAGCAGATGCACCGCCCCTCCCGGTTCGCCGGGGAAGCGAGGCCCATGCGAGTGTGGGAGCGTGCACCTTTGATCGCTCGGGGTAGGGATTGAGGAAGGGCACCCGTGCTTGTGATCGAGGACCATGGAGGGTCGGTGGAAACCGTGCCCCGGATGCAGACGACCGCCGGACGCCTGGCGAGACTCGGCTTCGCCGACGGTGCCAGGGCCGAGCGACTGCTCGACGAACTGGGACCGGAGGCCGTCGGCGACATCGACCTGCTGACCTCGCTGGTCGCCGCGGCCGATCCCGACCTGGCGCTCACCTCGCTGAACCGGCTGGCCGAACAGGATCCCAGCGTTCTTGGAGCGCTCCGGGCCGACCCCGGGATGCGCGAGCGGCTGATCGGCGTCTTCGGCGTCAGCGCCGCGCTCGGCGACCACGTCGTGAGGCACCCTGACCACTGGCGCACGCTCGGCGGGGCGTCGGCCGTGGAGCGTCCGACCGAGGATGAGCTCCGCTCCGAGCTGCTGCTCGCGGTCGGCGCCGAGCCGGACGAGCCCGAGCCGGTCGCCGTCGACGCCTCCACCGCCACCCTGTCTGCGCTGCGCGCCGCCTACCGGGGCCGCCTGCTCCATCTCGCCGCCCGCGACGTCACCGGGGTCGTCTCGCTCTCGGAGGTGACCGCCGAGCTGTCCGACCTGGCGGGGGCCGCGCTGGAGGCGGGGCTCGCCGTCGCCAGGTCCGAGCACCCTGAGGCGGGGGCGGTGAGACTGGCGGTCATCGGCATGGGCAAGTGCGGGGCGCGCGAGCTCAACTACATCAGCGACGTCGACGTCATCTTCGTGGCCGAGCCGCGCGAGGGATCCGACAGCTCCCTCGACGAGCACGAGGCGATCAAACTCGTCACCCGGCTCGCCCAGGGCATGATGCGCGCCTGCTCGACCAGCACGCCGGAGGGCGCGCTGTGGGAGGTCGACGCGGCGCTGCGCCCGGAGGGCAAGGCCGGGCCGCTGGTCCGCACCCTCGCCAGCCACCTCGCCTACTACCGGCGCTGGGCGAAGACCTGGGAGTTCCAGGCGCTGCTGAAGGCGAGGCCGGTCGCGGGCGACACCGCACTCGGCGAGCAGTACGTCGCCGCGATGAACGAGATGGTCTGGCAGGCCGCCACCCGTGACAAGTTCGTCGAGGACGTCCAGGCCATGCGCCGCCGGGTGGAGGCCCACGTCCGCAGCGGCGAGGCCGACCGTCAGCTGAAGCTCGGGCCCGGTGGGTTGCGCGACATCGAGTTCGCGGTGCAGCTGCTCCAGCTCGTCCACGGCCGCCTCGACCCGCTGCTGCGCCGCAGGGCCACGCTGCCCGCGCTCGGTGCCCTCTCCCGCGGCGGCTACGTGGGCAGGGACGACGCCAAGGCCCTCGCCGAGGCGTACACCTTCCTGCGCCAGGTCGAGCACCTGATCCAGCTGCACCGGCTCCGCCGCACGCACGTGGTGCCCGAGGGCAACGCCGACCTGCGCCGCCTCGGCCGGAGCCTGGGCATGACCGCCGACCCGGTGGGGGAGTTCACCACCAGGTGGCGGCGGCACGCCATGGAGGCGAGGCGCCTGCACGAGAAGCTGTTCTACCGGCCGCTGCTGCAGGCCGTGGCCCGGCTGCCCGAGTCGGAGGACCGGCTCTCCACGGCCGCGGCCAAGGCCCGCCTCGAAGCCCTCGGCTACGCCGACCCCGGCGGGGCGCTGCGCCACATCAGCGCGCTGACCACGGGCGTCTCCCGCCGCGCCGCGATCCAGCGGACCCTGCTGCCGGTCATGCTCGGCTGGTTCGCCGACGCCCCCGACCCCGACGCCGGCCTGCTCGGCTTCCGCCAGGTCTCGGACAAGCTCGGCTCCACCCCCTGGTACCTGCGGCTGCTCCGCGACGAGACCGCGGTGGCGTCGCGCCTGGCCAAGATGCTCGGTACCAGCCGCTACGTGACGGGCCTGCTGATGAACGCCCCCGAGTCGGTCGCGATGCTCGGCTCGGACACGGAACTCGCCCCCAGACCCGTCGAGGCGGTGCTGTCCGAGGCGCGGACCGTGGTTGCCCGCCACCCCGGGGACGCCGAGGGCGCGGTGGCGGCGGTCAGGGCGCTGCGCCGCAGGGAACTGCTCCGCACGGCCGTCGCCGACCTCTCCGGGATCATCGGCATCGAGGAGGTCGGCCAGACGCTGTCCGGGCTCAACGACGTGACGATCCAGGCCGCGCTGGACGCCGCCATCGACAAGGTCGAGATGGAGCGCCGCACCCCGCTGGGCACGAGGTTCGCGGTGATCGCGATGGGTCGCCTGGGCGGGATCGAGTCCTCCTACGGCAGCGACGCCGACGTGATGTTCGTCCACTCGCCGCGCGAGGGCGTGTCCGAGCGCGAGGCCACCGAGACGGCGTTCGAGGTGGCCAACGAGCTGCGCCGCCTGCTCGCCCTGCCCGCCCCCGACCCGCCGCTGCTCATCGACCCCGGCCTGCGTCCCGAAGGCAAGGCGGGGCCGCTGGTCCGTACCCTCGCCTCCTACGCCGCCTACTACGAGCGGTGGTCGTCGCCGTGGGAGTCGCAGGCGCTGCTGCGCGCCCGCTTCTCCGCGGGGGACGCCGAACTCGGTATCGGGCTGCTGCACCTGGCCGACCCGCTGCGCTACCCGGAGGGGGGCATCTCCGACGCCGCCGTGCTGGAGATCCGCAGGCTCAAGGCGAGGATGGAGGCCGAACGCCTCCCGCGCGGCGCCGACCCCGCCCTGCACACCAAGCTCGGTCCCGGCGGGCTGTCCGACGTGGAGTGGGTGGCCCAGCTCATCCAGCTCCGCCATGCGGGACAGCGGCCGTCGCTGCGCACCACCCGCACCCTTGAGGCGCTGAGCGCGGCGGTCACGGAGGGCCTGCTGGCCGAGGCCGACGAGGCCGTGCTCGCCGAGGCCTGGCGGTTCGCCTCGCGCATCCGCGACGCCATCGTCGCGGTGCGGGGACGCGCCTCCGACGCGATCCCGGTGGACGCCCGTGAGCGCACGCTCCTCGCCCGCGCGCTCGGCTACCCGCCCGACGGTACAGAGGACTTCGTGGACGACTACCGCCGCGCCACCCGCCGTGCCCGCCGGGTCGTGGAGCGCGTCTTCTACGAGGACTGATCCACCCGGTTCTCCGGGTCCTTCCGGTCCGGCTCCGGTCGGATCGGAAGGACTGGTCCCTCCGGGTGCCCTTTCCGAAGGCCGCTCTTCCCCGGCCCTCCCTGGCCTTTTCCGGAGGGCCGGTCTGTCCGGAGTCCCCAGGGGCCGGCGTGTTCGGTGCGGATCGGGGACCGGCCCGCACCGAAGGGGAGAACCGCTCGTTCGCGTGTTCCCCGATCACGAAAACCAACCTGTTTGAGTGATCGCGTTGCGCCGCCTGGGGCAGGCGTGTATCAACGGTCCGGGTGATCCATTTGATATCCGTTTACATTGATCTGGCCATCGGCCTGATCCTCGCCTTCCTGCTCCTGTCGCTCCTGGTGAGCGGGATCAACGAGGCCTTCGTCCGGCTGCTCGGGATCCGCAGCAAGTTCCTGTGGGCCTACCTCAGGGACACCCTGGACGGCTCGGAGGACGGCAGGTCGTGGATCCCGTCGAAGATCGCCGACGTCTTCGCGAAGCTGCCCTTCTCCAGGGACGATCCGCGCCCCGTGCACAGCTCCGACCCCGCGCCCTCGGTCGTCGAGCCGATGCGGGTCGACCCCGCGGCCGTCCTCGCCGCGGAGCAGGCCAGGGAGAAGGTCTCGGCGGAGATCGCCGAGGGGATCTCCCCGGGGGAGGCCACCGGGGAGGCGGGTACCGGATCCCCCGGCCCCTCCGACCCTTCTGGTTCGTCCGGCCTTTCGGCGGACGGGAGGTCGGAACCGTCGGTCGACATGACCGCGCGGCTGTACGAGCGGCTCCAGGAGATCGACCACCCCAAGGGCTCCCGTACCAGCATCGCCAACATCCCGCCCGCGCGGTTCTCCGGCGCGGTGATGGAGCTGGTCGCCGCCGAGGAGGGGGGGATCGACGGCCTGCTCGCGAAGCTGGAGGCGATCAACAGCCCTCTCGCGGGTCACCTCAAGGGAGTCTGGGAGGGCGCGCAGCGGGATCTGCCGAGGTTCCGCAAGGGGGTCGAGGACTGGTTCAACGGGGAGATGCAGCGCCTGTCCACGCTCTACGCCCGCTACGTCAAGTGGGTGGTCTTCGTGCTGGGAGTGGTCCTGACGCTGGCGTTCAGCATGGACGCGCTGGAGTACGGCAAGACCCTGCTGCGCGACAACGCCTACCGTGCGGGGGTGAGCGCCATCGCGGGCGGCGACGACGGCTACACGGCCCTCAAGGACAAGTGCGCGGGCAGCGAGGCCGGCCTCGCCGAGCCGTACCAGTGTGTGACCGAGTCCCTCAGCTCCCCGGCGCTGGTCAAGATCTTCGACCACGCGATCGTGAGCATCACGATCCCGCCCGACGGCTCCGCCGACCCGTCCTTCAACTGGAACGGCGAAGCCTGGTGGGACCGGCTCATCACCCTCGGGCACTGGCCCGGCTACCTGCTCACCATGGTCGCGCTGCTGTTCGGCGCCTCGTTCTGGTGGGACGTCCTGCGCCGCCTCACCGGCGTACGGGGCAGTCGTTCCTAGCCTCGGTCGTGCCGCTGTCCGACACTAGCGGAGCTCGGCCAGCAGAAGATCGACCTGGGGGAGCGGGTCGGGTCCGAACGGGCGGACCACGACGGTGCGGGCACCCGCCTCCCACAGTGACCTGACCTGGTCGGCCGCCTCCTCGGCGGAGCCCACCGCCATCACCACCTCGTCGGGGGCGACCTTCAGGAACCCGGCGGACCCCTCGGCCAGGGCGGTGACCGTCGCGGCGTCGTCGCCGATGTAGAGGTTGACGAAGACCACCATCTCGTGATCATCTTCACCGGTCAGCTTCAGGGCCTCCTCGATCTGCCGGGGGCCGACGCCCTCGGGCAGGATCGTGCCCTGCGCCACCCGTCCCGACAGCTCCAGCGAGCGGGGTCGCAGCACCCCGGCCAGCACCGGCGGCACGACGGCGGGAGGATGTACCAGACGCACCCCGTCGAGCCGCACCGCCCTGCCCTCCAGGGTGACCGTCCCACCGCGCAGCAGCTCGCGTACCGCCGTGATCGTCTCCTCGAGCAGCGCCAGCGGGGAGGGGGCGAGGGCACCCACCTGGCGCATCCAGTCCTGGACGCCGTGCCCGATGCCGGCCGCGAGCCGGCCGGGGTGCAGACGGGCCAGGTTGCCCAGTTCCATGGCGAGCAGTGCCGGGTTGCGCAGGGGAGCGGGGGTGATCCCGATGCCCACCCGCAGGCGCTCGGTGACGGCGAGCGCGGTGGCCGCGGACGAGATCGCCCCGGTCCAGCCGAGATCCTCCACCACCCAGACGTCGTCCACCTCGGCCGCGTCCAGATGGCGGCAGAAGGGGACGAGCGACTCGGGGGGAAGGTCGCGGTCGAACATGACACCCAGACGCATGTCTCTCCTACGGTCGATGTCTTTCCGGTGTGGAAGGCCGGGGATTCCGCCGTGCGGTTTTCACGGCAGCCCCCTTGTAGGGCATTCTCCTGTTTCCACGAGACCCTGCTGTTTTCCGGGCGCTCCGTTTTCTGGAGGGCGGCTCAGAGGGGTCCCGAGTAGCGGAAGTAGCCCGCGAGGTCGTCGAGGGCCGCGACGTGATCGACCCGAACCTCGGTCCCGGTCCTCCGCGCATTGATCATCTTGCCCTGTCCGACGTAGACGCCGACATGGTGGGTGCGGACCTTACGCTTGCCGACCTTGCCGTAGAAGACGAGGTCGCCCGGCTTGGCGACGGCGGCGGGGACCCTCTTGAGCCGCTTCACGTGGTCGTCGGTGTTGCCGGGTCCAAGGACGTCGCGCCCGTAGGCGAGGTGGTAGATCCAGCGGGTGAGACCGGAGCAGTCCAGGCCGAGGGTCCGGGTGGCCGGGCAGGGCTTGATCGCCCCCGTGTAGCCCCGGCAGGTGCCGAAGGAGGGGCCCGGCTCCTCGCCGTGACCACCGCCCCAGGAGTACGGGATCGCGCCGCCCCACCAGCCGGGTTGGTGTGATCCGGCCTCGATCGCGTACGCGATGGTGGTGATCCGGTTGAGGGCGGCCGGCAGGGTCGGTGTCGAGGCGCTCAGCAGCAGAAGCATTCCCAGCAGTGCGGCCGTCGCGGCCTGCCGCCGGTGCCCGAGAAGATCGCGAAGTCGGTGAGGACCGGCGTCTGTCACGTCACCTCGCCTGATTTATCCGCATAAGTCACGACCAGTCTGCCCAACAACCCGGCTTCGCGCGTCTCATGAGGGCTTCCGGAAGGCTCTTCGCCCGCTCACCTCCCCGGACGATCCGCGGACACCGGCCGGGGAGCGGCCGGCACACCGCGACCCGCGTGCCGGGCACGCGGGTCGCGGTGAGGTGGGCGGCGTCGTTCGCCGCCCCGGTATCGGTCTGTGCTGGTGGGCGTTGGCCGGTGTCGGTCAGTTGCCGTCCCCGTCGTTGTCGACACCGCCGTCGTCGTCCACGCCGCCGTCGTCGTCCACACCGGGTCCGGTCGTGTTGACCACATCAGGGCTGTCATCCCTGTCGTTGTCACCGTCGCCCCCGCAACCGCCGACCAGGCCGACGAGCGCCGTCATCGCCGCCGCGGCGATGGCCGCCTTCCGTATGGACTGAGCAAGCATGCGCAACCTCCAGATAGTGATCTCCAGCCGGACCCGTTCACCGCCCGGCCCCACCCCCTCTGTCCCATTTGTCGGCGATCTAACGGCGGCAGGGCACTCTCCTTGATCACGTTGAAGTCGCCCGGGAGGAAGGGGAGCGCTGCGAGGAAGGCCCGGAAGACGATCACGCCGATCCAGCCGTCTTCACTGTCTGAGTCGATCGCGTTCCGGTGGAATGAAAGTTTCACCCGGCACGCCATTAATACGGCTCTGCAGGGCTGATCTCCGACCTGCTGGCATGCCTGATCCATCCTTGAGAGAACTGCCATGGCGCAGGTTAACGCCGAGCCGAATCAGTGTCTCTAAATCACCTGTCTGGACGCCCGTAGACCCCGGCAATAATCTCCGAGTTGTGCTCCGCCGACATCATGAATAGAGGTGAGGTTGGAATTGACACATTTCACAGCACGTCGTGCGGCCGGCTCTGTCGTCATCGCCATCGCGACACTCATGGCAATCCTGGTGCCCGTCACCCCCGCGCACGCCACCTACGGTCCGGACCAGCCCGTGTCCGTCACGGTGACCTCGAACGCCGGCCCACCGCTCATGCTCGCCCAGCTGACCGGCACGGTGGCGTTCGACGACGGGAACACGAAGTTCAGGTACGCGCTCCAGCTGTGCTGGGGGAGTGGGTCCTACCCCAGCCCGAGCCTCTCCATCACCGTCAACGGCAGCACCCCCCTGTATCCGACCATGACGGGCACGGCGACCGCTCCCCCCGGATGCCAGCTGTACCTGTCCCTCTACAACGGTGAATACACCCACTCCACCACCCTGAGGAATATCACCGTTAATGTGACGGGCGGCTGGTTCTATCCCGGCAACAGTTACAACAGCCGTACCAAGTCCGTGACCTACGACAATCCTTACAACTGAGTCGCCGGAATACGGGTCGGCTTTCAGCGGAAGAGAGATCGTAGTCACTCGGATGGTCGCGCACTCTCGCCGACGACCTTTGGCGAGAGTGCGTTTGAACCGACGGATCCCAGGAGATGTGAACTCCTGACTTCCTGCCGGCAGAGGGCGGCCGGTCACCACCTCGCCGAGCTCCTCGGCCACGAGGACCTCGGGTTCACGGTGCGGACCCGCACACACTTCATGCCGTCGGGACGGGTGCGCAGCGAAAGGCCGCCGAACGCACCCTCGGCAGAGGGGCGGTCGGCGGCCTTTCATGGAAAGCCCGAGTGCCCTGGCGGCTCAACCGCCAGTTGTTCAACCAGGTTGGAAGCTCAGCGGCTCAGACGTCGTAGTAGAGCTCGAACTCGTGGGGGTGCGGGCGCAGGCGGATCGGGTCGATCTCGTTCTCGCGCTTGTAGGCGATCCAGGTCTCGATCAGGTCCGGCGTGAAGACGCCGCCCTCCAGGAGGTACTCGTGGTCGGCCTCCAGGGCCGCGAGCACGTCCGACAGGGTGCCGGGGACCTGCGGGATGTTACGGGCCTCCTCCGGGGGAAGCTCGTAGAGGTCCTTGTCGACCGGCTCGACCGGCTCGATCTTGTTGCGGATGCCGTCGATGCCCGCCATGAGCTGGGCGGCGAAGGCGAAGTAGGGGTTGCAGGAGGGGTCGGGGACCCGGAACTCGATGCGCTTGGCCTTCGGGTTGGAGCCCGTGATCGGGATGCGGATGCACGCCGAGCGGTTGCGCTGGGAGTAGACCAGGTTGACCGGGGCCTCGTAGCCGGGCACCAGGCGGTGGTAGGAGTTGACCGTCGGGTTGGTGAAGGCCAGCAGCGACGGGGCGTGCTTGAGCAGGCCGCCGATGTAGTAGCGGGCGGTGTCGGACAGGCCCGCGTAGCCGACCTCGTCGTAGAAGAGCGGCTCGCCGTCCTTCCAGAGCGACTGGTGGCAGTGCATGCCGGAGCCGTTGTCACCGAAGATCGGCTTGGGCATGAAGGTGACCGTGTGGCCGTGCTCCAGGGCCGTGCTCTTGACGATGTACTTGTACAGCATCATGGTGTCGGCGGCCTTGAGCAGCGTGTTGAAGCGGAAGTCGATCTCCGCCTGGCCGGCCGTGCCCACCTCGTGGTGCTGCATCTCGACGTCGATCCCGGCGTCGATGAGCTTGCGGACCATCTCCGAACGCAGGTCGGTGAAGTGGTCCATCGGCGGGACCGGGAAGTAGCCGCCCTTGAAGCGCGGCTTGTAACCGAGGTTGCCGCCGTCCTGGGCCTTGCCGCTGTTCCAGGCGCCCTCGATCGAGTCGATGTGGTAGTAGCTCGAGTGGGCGTTGGTCTCGAACCGGACGTCGTCGAAGATGTAGAACTCGGCCTCGGGGCCGAAGTAGATCGTGTCGGCGATGCCGGTGCCCTTGAGATACTCCTCCGCCTTGCGGGCGACGTTGCGCGGGTCGCGGCTGTAGGCCTCGCCCGTCAGCGGGTCGTGCACGAAGAAGTTGATGTTGAGCGTCTTGTGCTGCCTGAACGGGTCGAGCACGGCCGTGGACGGGTCGGGCAGCAGCAGCATGTCCGACTCGTGGATGGCCTGGAATCCGCGGATCGACGATCCGTCGAACATCAGGCCGTCGGTGAAGACGGCGGCTCCGAAGTTCTCCGAGGGGAACGTGAAGTGGTGCGTCGTCCCCGGCAGGTCGGTGAACCTGACATCAACGAACTGCACCCCTTCGTCCTTGATGAACTTCAGGACGTCGTCGGCGGAGTTGAACACGCGAACCTCCCATGGGACGGGCTAACAGGACCGAAAGTATGCCTGTGCCGTTACCGCCCCGTGTCTCGTTTGTTTCACCCGTGTTAAGCGAAAGTCGCCTCCACGCTAGTTCTCGGACCTCGCGTGGACGGGTATACGGAAGGTTTCCTTTGCCCGGTTTTGCCGGATTTTCACGTGTCCGACTTCAGAGGGCTGCACTCCTCGTTCGTCTCCTCCTCCTGTGAGTAGGCGTCCACGGCCTTCGCGCCGGCCTTCAGTGTCAGGTCGGCGGGCGAGTCCGGATAGAACGGGTGTACGAAGGTGTCGTCGACATCGCACCGCGCCGGGGCCACTCCTCCGCCGTTCCAGTCGACGATCCAGAGGCGCAGCCGATCGCCCACCCGCCACACGTCCAGTGTGCCGAGGTTGTGCGCGACGAGCCTGGTGAGGGTCTCCGGCCGGCCAGGCCGCTGGATCGCGTACACGAACAGGTAGTTGACCTTGATCCGGACGCGAACGAACCCGTCCTCCTTGAAGGTGGTGAACCGGGTTTTGCCGTTGACCTTGAAGGTCTCGCTGGCCAGTTCCGCGCTCTTCGGAGCCAGGCTGGTCACCCACCTCCGGCTCTCGTACCCCTTTTTCCCGTCAGGGCGCTTGAGTCCCTTGACGAAGGGCGCGCGCTGCTCGGGGTCCAGCAGCCGGATCAGCGCGTTCGGCCTGCCGCCCAGCAGCACCTTGCGGTCCAGGTGCGAGGCGATCAGGAGTTTTCTCGCGTGGCGAAGGGCCGTCGACACCTCTTTGCGGCTCAGCCCGCCGAGCGCCCGAGCCTTCGGCATGACCAACCCCTTGGCGCCGTCGGCGTAATCCTGGGCGGGGGAGCCGTGGAAGGGGGAGACGTCCGCCGCTTTCGCCTGCTCAGGGCTCTGGGCCGTCGGGGCGGTGCCGAAGTCCGCGAACCCCGCGAAGACCGAGGCGCGGACGCCCTCGACGACGTCGGGCCGGTAGACGACGAACCCCCCGGCCGCCGCCACCAGGACGGCGACGGCGATCGCCGCCCTCCGCCGCCTGCGGGCCCGCCTGAGACGGGGCTGCCGCGCCCACTCCTGTTCTGCGATCTTGGTCATCCGCTTGCGTTCCCGCGCGCTGATCTGGTCCGTGAGCGTCTTGAAACGCTGGTCGATGTCGTCGTTGTCAGGCACGGGGGGCTCCGGGGGGAAATGTGCTTGTTGAGATACCGACGCATATGATCCATGGCTTTCGCCTGGTTTCGCCAGTCGTTCCGGGCGAGTACGAGGGCGGTACCCGGGGCGGATACCGTTGGGACCATGAGCAGCAAGCAGCCGCGTTGGACCCAGACCTGGCTCGGTGGCGTCCGGTCGGCCGGAGTCGATCTCGGCTACCCGGGGGAGCGGCTCGGGATGCCCGAGGAGGGCAGCGGCGCGGTGGCCGGATTCGGCCGCAGGATCGGCGCCATCATGGTCGACTGGCTGATCTGCACCTGGGCCATCACCCAGGGGCTCCTGCGGATCGACGCCGCCGCGACGCCCTGGGTGCCGGTCCTGATCCTCGCCGTCGAATACCTCCTGCTGGTGGGCACCATGGGGATGACCTTCGGGATGCGCCTGTTCGGCATCCGGGTCGCCGCGCTCGGCGGCGGCGCCCCCGGGTTCGTCTCGGTGCTCGCGCGGACCTTCCTGCTCTGCCTCGCCGTGCCCGCCCTCGTCTGGGACCGCGACCAGCGAGGCCTGCACGACCGTGCGGCGAACACCGTGGTCGTACGCCTCTGAGCCGGCCCGCGCCCGGTTTCTTTCCCCCTTCTCCGCTCTCCCGTTCCCGGTGCTCGTCCTCGGCCCCCGGTGCGGGCCGAGACCGCCGATTCCTTTTCCGCCCGGCGGTCGTCATACCGTGGGCGCCCGCGCAGGGCGGGACGCCGTACGGGAGGTATGAGATCGTGAGCGGAGACGAGACAGGCCGGGAAAGGTCGGAGGACGCCGAGGTCCTGGCCGCCGCGCTGGCGGGTGACGAGCCGGCGTTCGGCGCGCTCGTCGAGAGATACCGGCGGGAACTGCGGGTGCACTGCTATCGGATGCTCGGCTCGTTCGAGGAGTCCGAGGACATGGTGCAGGAGACGTTCCTGCGCGCCTGGCGCAGGCGGGAGAGCTTCCAGGGGCGCTCGACGTTCAGGGCCTGGCTGTATCGGATCGCGACCAACGCGTGCCTGGACTTCCTCGATCGTCACCCGCGTCGCCCGCGCCCTCGCGAGGCGCCGGTGCTCGCCACTCCGGGCGTGCCGTCGCCGTCCTCGACCGAGGTCTTCTGGCTGCGTCCCTACCCGGACCGCCTCCTGGAGCCCGCCGCGCCCGCCGACGCCGAGCCGGACGCCGCCGTGGTCGCCAAGGAGACGATCGAGCTGGCGTTCATGGCCGCCATCCAGCACCTGCCTCCCCGGCAGCGGGTGGTACTGATCCTGCGCGACGTGCTCGGCTGGTCGGCGCAGGAGGCCGCCGCCCTGCTGGAGGTGAGCGTCGTCTCGGTGAAGAGCACCCTGCAGCGGGCCCGGTCGACGATGCGGGAGAACCTGCCCGCGCGACGGCTGGAATGGGCGCCGTCGTCGGATCCGACCGGTGAGGAACGCGCGGTGCTGCAGCGCTACATCGACGCCGTCGAGCAGGCCGATCCCGCCATCCTGGCCGGGGTGCTGCGCGCGGACGCGTGGCAGTCGATGCCGCCGGCGCCGATCTGGATCCTGGGCGGACCTTCGATCGTCGACACGTGGCGCCCCGCCATGATCGGCCCCGAGGCGTGGGGGGATTGGCGGGTCCTGCCCACCCGCGCCAACCGGCAGCCCGCCGCGGCGGCGTACGTCAGGCGTCCCGGCGAGTCCGAGTACCACGGCTCGTGGCTCGGGGTCCTGCGGGTCGAGGAAGGGCTGGTCACCCAGATCACGACCTTCGGCGCCGAGATCTTCCCGGCTTTCGACCTTCCCCCGACGTTGTGATGGGCGCCGGTGAGGACCCGGCGCCCATCCCGCCCGGAGGGTCCGGGTCGGCGTTCGACGTGCGCAGGGTCGTCGTCGCGCCCGGGGACTCGCACGTCCACGACGGGGACGAGTGGCGGGGGGCGATCGTCCTGCTGGAGCGAGGGCGGATCGAACTGGTCTGCTCCGACGGCGATCACCGGGTTTTCCTGCGCGGTGACGTGCTGTGGCTGGACGGGCTCACCGTGCGGGCCCTGCGCAACCCGGGGCGGGAGCCCGCCGTCCTGCTCGCGATCTCCCGGCGCTGATCTTCCTGCGCTGTTTCCCCTCCCGGTTTTCCGGCGCCGACCTCCCGTGACCGGGCGGCGCCGGACCTCGGAGCGAATTTCTCCTCCCGGACCGATTCCTTTCCCGGCCTCCCGCCGTCGTACAGGTCACACACCTCATCACGAAGGGCAGGACGATGAACGATATGCAGAAGCGGGTCCAGGAAGCGGCCGACAAGCTGGTGGAGTCCGGCGCCGAGCGGGGCCTGCAGGTCGCCGCGTACCGGCACGGCGAGCCGGTGGTCGACGTCGTCGCGGGCGTCGCCGATCCGGCCACCGGGCGTCCCGTCACGCCGGACACGCCGATCTGGAGCGCCTCGACCGGCAAGGGCGTCACCTCGACGGTGGTGCACGTGCTGGTGGAACGGGGCGTCCTCGGCTACGACACGCCGATCGTCGAGCTGTGGCCGGAGTTCGGTGCCCACGGCAAGGAGCGCGCGACCGTACGGCACGCCCTCACCCACTCGACGGGCGTGCCGGGCGTACCGGTGGCCACCACGCCGGAGGACCTGTGCGACTGGGAGGGGATGTGCGCGGTGATCGCCGACGCCAAGCCCTGGTGGGAGCCGGGCACCGGCAGCGGCTACCACCCCCAGTCGTTCGGCTACATCGTCGGAGAGATCGTCCGCCGGGCCACCGGCAGGCCGATCTCCCAGGTCCTGCGGGAGGAGGTCGCCGGACCGCTGGGCGTGGCCGACGAGCTGTTCTTCGGCGTCCCCGAATCCGAGCTGGGCAGGCTCGCCCGCCTGGAGGACGCCCCGAGCGACTTCGAGATGTCCCCGGAGATGTTCGCGGACATCCCGTTCTTCAGGGTCGTGGACGGCTACACGGCGGCGCCGATGGCGGCGATGCCCGACGCCGCTTTCGGCAACCGCGCCGACGTACTGACCTCCGACATCCCGGCGGGCGGCACCATGTCCGCCCGCGCCGTGGCCCGCATGTACGCCGCCCTGCTGGGCGAGGTGGACGGCGTCAGGCTCGTCTCGCGGGAACGACTCCGCGAGATCACCGCGGTGGAGTTCAGCGGGACGGACGAGATCACCGCCTTCCCGGCCACCCGGTCACTCGGATACGCCCTCGGCGCCACCGAGCTCCTCAACGGCCCCACCCTGTTCGGCATGGCGGGAAGCGGAGGGTCGGCCGCGTACGCCGACACGGCCACCGGGATCTCGGTCGCCGTGACCAAGAACCTCGTCTCCGCCGGGGATTTCACCACCTTCGACGTCCTCGGCGGACTCGTCATGGAACTCGGCGGCGACCGTTAGGGCGTCGCTCGGCGCGAGCGCGCCATCCCGCCGGCTGTTCAGGCGGGATGGCGCGCCTGGCGTGCGCAGGTGAAGATCGCGGTGCCGGGCAGGTGGCGGCCGCGCAGCGGACTCCAGCCACCCCACTCGCGGTCGTGACCCGGCGGCCACTCGGGCTCGACCAGCCCTCGCAGCGCCAGCCCTGAGGCGGTGATGAGCCCGACCCAGTCGGCCATCGTGCGGTGGTGCTCGACGTAGGAGGGCCGCCCGTCCTCGCCGATCTCCACGTAGGCGGAACGGTCGAAGTAGGAGCGGTCGGAGGTGAGCCCGGCGGGGCCGGGGTCGTCGGGGAAGGCCCAGCGGATCGGATGGCTCACCGAGAAGACCAGCAGGCCCCCGGGGCGCAGCACCCGGTGGACCTCGGCCAGCACGGCCCCGGCGTCCGCCACGAAGGGCAGCGCGCCGTACGCCGAGCAGGCCAGGTCGAACGTCCGGTCGGCGAAGGGCAGGACCTCGGCGTCCGCCTGGACCACCGGCAGCGCCGACCCGGCGTCCAGGTCGATCCGGCCGGAGTGCTGCAGTTGCCTGAAGGACAGGTCGAAGGCGGCCACCCTGGCGCCCTGCCCGGCCAGCCAGCGCCCGCACTGTCCGGCGCCGCAGCCGATCTCCAGCACGTCCTTGCCCGCGACGTCGCCCAGCAGGCGGGCGTCGGCCTCGTCCAGGCCCTCGGGGCCCCAGACGAACCCCGAGTCGCGCAGGAACTCCCCGTGCTCCGCCTGGTATTCGTCGGCGGAGGCGTCCCACCAGCCACGGTTGGCCCGGGAGGTGGCCGCGGCGTCCACCCGGTGGCGCCCCAACCCGGCGAGGCTCATCAGCGCATCTTCGGGCGGGGCATCTTCGCGCCGCGCGGCAGCGGGCCCTTGGGCATCGGCAGCGTCTGCGGGAGGGCCTTCAGCCGGTTGTTGATCTCGTACAGGGCGGGCTTCTTGAGATTGCGGGGCAGCTTCATCAGGTGGCGCTGCAGCTTGGCGAGCGGAACCTGCCCGTCGCCGTCACCGGACTGGATGTCGTAGACCGGGACGTCCAGCGCGACCCGCTGGACGCGCTTCTTCTCGGCGACCAGCATCTTCTGCACACGGCTGCCCGGCCCCTCGGAGACCAGGATGATGCCGGGGTAGCCGACCACGCGGTGCACGATGTCCTGGTCGCGGGTGACGGCGACGGCGGGGGTGACCTCCCAGTTGCCGCGCATGCCCTGCAGGATCGCGGCGGCGGCGCCGACCTGCCCGTGCAACATGGAGTACTGGGCCCTCTGGGCGAGCTGGCCGAACACCACCAGCCCGACGGTGAGGGCCAGCATGATCCCGATGAAGAGGAGATACCAGAACCAGCCCGTGACCAGGCCGATCACCACGCACAGCGCGAGCGTGCCCAGCGCCGACGCGTAGACGATCGGCATCCCCTTGGGATTGGCCTCCTTGATGATCTTCGCGATCATGCGGAGCTGCTTGATGCGCCCCGGGCGCTCTGAGTCTTCGGGCTTCTTGGCCATGTTCTGAAGGATACAAATCCAGGGGTCAAGAAGTGAAAACGTAATCTGCCGGACGCCGACTCGTGAAACCGGAAGGACCCCGCTCGCCGGCGGTTTCACGGGGTCGTCGCGACTCCTCGGATCGAGATGTCGCGACGACCCCGTGAACCCAAGGCCCGAGCGGGGTCCTTTCAGGTTTCACTGACCGGCCGAAGAGGGCTCAGACGTGCTGGCGAGCCTCGACGGCCTGCTTGTACAGGCGCCCCGCCCGGTAGGAGGAGCGGACCAGCGGCCCGGAGAGGACCCCCGCGAACCCGATCGCCTCCGCCTCCTTCTGGAGCTCCACGAACTCCTCGGGCTTCACCCAGCGCTCGACGGGGTGGTGGCGCGGGGTGGGCCGGAGGTACTGGGTCACGGTGAGCAGGTCGCACCCGGCCTCGTGCAGGTCGCGCATGGCCTGGACGATCTCCTCGCGCTCCTCGCCCATGCCGAGGATCAGGTTGGACTTGGTCACCAGGCCGGCCTGGCGGGCCTTGGTGATCACTCCCAGGGACCGGTCGTAGCGGAACGCGGGCCGGATGCGCTTGAAGATCCGCGGCACGGTCTCGATGTTGTGCGCGAACACCTCGGGCCTGGAGGAGAACACCTCCTCCAGCTGGGCCTGGTCGCCGTTGAAGTCGGGCACGAGCAGTTCGACGCCGCAGCCGGGCAGGAGGGCGTGGATCTGCCGCGCGGTCTCGGCGTACAGCCACGCGCCGCCGTCGGGCAGGTCGTCGCGGGCGACACCGGTCACGGTCGCGTAGTTGAGCCCCATCTGCCGCACCGAGTCGGCCACGCGGCGCGGCTCGTCGGTGTCGTACGCCTTGGGCTTGCCGGTGTCGATCTGGCAGAAGTCACACCGCCGGGTGCACTGGTCACCGCCGATGAGGAAGGTGGCCTCGCGGTCCTCCCAGCACTCGGAGATGTTGGGACACCCGGCCTCCTGACAGACCGTGTGCAGCCCTTCGCGTTTGACCAGCTCCCGGAGCTCGGTGTGGTTCGGGCCCGTCCTGAACTTGGTCTTGATCCAGTCGGGCTTCTTCTCGATGGGGGTCTCGGCGTTGCGGACCTCAAGGCGGAGGAGTTTCCGCCCGTCGGGGGCGACGGTCATGCGAGCTCCTTCGTCGGTCGAGGGACCGAGGTGGTGCATATCGAGGTGCTGTAAATGTCGTCACGCTCGCTCACCTCACCAGCTTATGTCCCGCCGTAAGCTGCGGCGGCCCCGGGGCGCGGCGCCCGGATCAGCGCCGGAAGAGGTCTTCCTCGAAAAGCTCGAAGGCCTGCGCGCCGAGCGCCTCCGCCAGGTGCTTCTCGGCGTACGGCAGGACCTCGTCGACCACGATCCGGCGGCCGGTCTCGGCCGACAGCGAGGAGACCCCGGCGTCGCCGATGCCGCACGGGACGATCCGGTTGTACCAGCTCGGGTCGTTGGAGCAGTTGAGCGCGAACCCGTGCATCGTGACGCCGCCGGAGACCCGGATGCCGATCGCCCCGACCTTCCTGTCCGGCAGGCCGTGCGAGGGGTCGCCGGCCACCCAGACGCCACCGCGCCCCTCCACCCGGCCCGCCTGGACCCCGAAGTCGGCGCAGACGTGCACCAGGGTCTCCTCGAGGAGCCGCACGTAGGCGTTCACGTCGAGGGAGCCGCCGAGCTTGACGATCGGATAGCCGACCAGCTGGCCGGGACCGTGCCAGGTGATCCGCCCACCCCGGTCGACCTCGACGACGGGGGTGCCGTCGGAGGGCCTCTCGTGCGGCGCGGTGCGTTTGCCCGCCGTGTAGACCGGCGCGTGTTCGAGCATCAGGCAGGTGTCGGGGATCTCCTCGGCCACCCGGCGCGCGTGGATGCGCCGCTGAAGCTCCCACGCCTGCTCGTAGGGGAAGTCAACGCCAAGACGGACGACTGCCAGGTCACTCACGCCTCAAGAGTAGTTGACCCGCCCGTGGTTAAGACGTGAGAAGCCGAGGCTCGATGCGGAACTCCTTGGCTCCACCCGCCCCGTCGTGCTCCACCTTGTAGGCGTAGGCGTCCGGATGGACGCTGACGGCCTGGATGAACTCGGTGCCCACGTAGTGCAGGGCGACGCCCTCGTCGGCCGCGTAGCCCTCGGGCAGTTCGCCGGAGGCCACCGCCTCGTGCAGCAGGCGCCGGCGCTGCGGCTCCGAGTTGTAGTGGACTCCGCAGGAGTATGGCAGCATGCCCAGGCCGTCGGACCACACCCGCAGCGTCGGCCCGAAGGAGTCGGTGTTGCCGCCCACGTGCCAGCAGAGCGCCCCGGCGCTCTGGCCCGCGAGGACCACGCCCGCCCGCCACGCCTCCTCGAAGATCTCGTCGAGGCCGTGCAGCCGCCACAGGGCCGCCAGGTTGGCCACGCTGCCGCCGCTGACATAGATGATGTCCTGGCTGAGCATCCACTCGCGCGGGTCCTCGACGTTGGGCATCGGGAACACGCTCAGATGACTCACCTCGGCGTCCCACGCGCCGAAGGCGCCGTACATCCGCAGCAGCCACTCCGCGTCGTCGCCGGTGGCGGTGGCGAGCAGGCCCAGGCGGGGCCGGTCCTGGCCGGTGAGGTCGAGGGCGTATCTGAGCAGCGGGCTCGCCTCCATGGTCCCCTGACGCGTGGAGAGGCGGAACGAGCCGCCTCCGATCGCGAGGATGTGCGACTGCCCGGGGCTGCCCATGTCTGTCTCCCAAGTGGTTTCATCGACCGGAACGCTGAAAACGGGGGTTTCAGATTACGGCGGCGAGTGCCTCGTCGAGGCGGGTATGCCGGAACGCGTAGCCGCTCTCCAGCAGGCGCCGCGGGAGCACCCGCTGACCGGTCAGCACCCCCTCCTCGGCGAACTCCCCGATGGCCGCGCGCAGCACGAACTCCGGCACGGCGAGCGGCATCGTGGGCCGGTGAAGGGCCGCGCCGAGAGCCTTGGTGAACTCGGCGTTGGTGACCGGCTCGGGTGCCGTCACGTTCACCGGTCCCGAGATCTCAGGATTTTTCAGGATGTGTTGTACGGCGAGGACCCAGTCGTCGATGGAGATCCACGACCAGTACTGCCGCCCCGATCCCAGCGGGGCGCCCAGCCCCATCCTGAAGACGGGAAGGATCCGCGACAGCATGCCACCCCGGCCGCTCAGCACCAGGCCGGTACGGAGTCTCACCACCCGGATGCCCGCCTCCTCGGCGGGCGCGGTCTCCGCCTCCCACGGCACCACGACCTCCTGGGCGAGGAACCCCTCGCCCGCGGGCGCCGTCTCGTCCACGGCCACGTCCCCGGTGTCGCCGTAGAAGCCGATCGCCGAACCGGACAGCAGCGCCGCGGGCTTCGCCCCCAGACCGGCGAGCGCGCCCGCCAGGGTCCTGGTCCCCTCGACCCGGCTGCGGATCAGCTCGCGCTTGTGGTCCTCGCTCCAGCGCCGGTCGCCGATGCCCGCCCCCGCGAGGTGGATCACCGCCTCCGCGCCCTCCAGCGCGGCCTGGTCGACGACCCCCTTCGCGGGGTTCCAGAAGGCCTCGTCGTCGCCTTCCGGCACTCGCCTGACCAGACGGACCACCCGGGCGCCGTCGTCCCGCAGAGCCTCGACCAGAGCCGTTCCCAGCAGCCCGGAGGACCCGGTCACGATGATCGTCATGTCGTCCAATGTAATCGACCTCCCCCAAGGGCTTCGGAAACCGGGCGTCCACCGGATTCGCGTCGCCCCGCCTTCCCGGCCGGTCCGCCGCCGGGGGAGAACGAGCCGGGCCGGCCCGCGAGATCGCGGACCGGCCCGGAAGGAGAGAACGGGTGACTAGCCGTGCAGGCCCAGCTGGTTCTCGAAACGGCCGTCCTCGAGACGACGCTTGATCGTCGTCAGGAAGCGGGCGGCGTCGGCGCCGTCGACCAGGCGGTGGTCGTAGCTGAGCGCCAGGTACATCATCGAGCGGACGGCGATGACCTCGCCCTCAGGGGTGTCCAGCACCACGGGACGCTTGACGACGGCACCGGTGCCCAGCATGCCGACCTGCGGCTGGTTGAGGATCGGCGTGTCGAACAGCGCGCCACGGCTGCCGGTGTTGGTCAGCGTGAACGTGCCGCCGGTGATCTCGTCCGGGCTCACCTTGTTGGTGCGGGTGCGCTCGGCGAGGTCGGCGATCTTACGGGCGAGCCCGGCGATGTTGAGGTCGCCGGCGTCCTTGATCACCGGGACGAGCAGGCCGCGCTCGGTGTCGGTCGCGAAACCGAGGTGCTCGGTGTCGAAGTACGTGACCTCGTTGGTCTCGCTGTTGATCGTGGCGTTCAGCTTGGGGTGCTGCTTGAGCGCCTCGATCGTGGCGAGGGCGAAGAACGGCGTGAAGGTGAGCTTGACGCCCTCGCGCCGCTGGAACTCGGCCTTCGCCTGCTCGCGCAGCCGCGCGATCTTCGTGACGTCGACCTCGACCACGCTGGTGAGCTGGGCCGAGACCTGCAGCGACTCGACCATGCGCTTGGCGATGGTCTGGCGAAGCCGCGACATCTTCTCGGTGCGCCCGCGCAGCGTGGTGTCCACCGCGACCGGCTCCGGCGCCTGCGGCGCGGACGGCTGGGCGGCGGCCTGCGGGGCGGCGGCCTGCGGCTGGGCCTGCTGCTGGGCAGCACTGGCCCGCTCGCGCTGCTCGCGGGCCGCCTCCAGGACGTCCTGCTTGCGGATGCGCCCGCCGACACCGGTGCCGGTGAGCGAGTCGAGGTCGACGCCGTGCTCGCCGGCGAGCTTGCGCACCAGCGGGGTGACGTACGGGCTGTCGCCCGACGGCTGCGCGGCGGGCTCGGACACCGCGATCGGGGACGGAGGCGCGGCCTGGGAGGGCTGGGTGGTCTGGGGAGCCTGCTGCGGGGCCGGGGCCGGGGCCTGCTGTGCCTGCGCGGGGGCCGGCTGCTGCTGCGGCGCGGGCTGCGGGATCGAGGAGGCCGGCTGCGCCTGCTGCTGCGGGGCGGGCTCAGGCTCAGGCTCGGGCTCGGGGGCCTTCTCCTGCGCGGGGGCCGCGCCCTCGGTGCCGTTCTCGTCGATGACGGCGAGCTCGGCGCCGACCTCGACGGTCTCGTCCTCGGCCACCACGATCTTCGTGAGGATGCCCGCGGCCGGGGACGGAATCTCGGTGTCGACCTTGTCGGTGGAGACTTCGAGGAGGGGCTCGTCGGCCTCGACGCGCTCGCCCTCCTTCTTCAGCCAGCGGGTGACGGTGCCCTCCGTGACGCTCTCACCGAGCTGGGGCATCTGTACGGACTTCGGCATAGGTTGTCTTCTCTCGCGTTCCGAGTGAGGGCTTGCGTTAGTTGTGGACGTGGAGCGGCTTGCCGGCGAGCGCCAGCATCGCCTCGCCGACGGCCTCGGACTGGGTGGGGTGCGCGTGGATGAGCTGCGCGACCTCGGAGGGCAGGGCCTCCCAGTTGTAGATCAGCTGTCCCTCGGTCACCAACTCGCCGATGCGGCGGCCGACCATGTGCACGCCGAGCACCGGGCCGTCCTTCTCCGCGATGATCTTGACCGCGCCCTGCGTCTGCAGGATCTGGCTCTTGGGGTTGCCCGCGAGGTCGTAGGTCATCTCGACGATCTCGTGACCGCGCTCCCTGGCCTGGGCGGAGGTGATGCCCACCGAGGCGACCTCGGGGTCGGAGTAGGTGATCCGGGGAACGCCGTCGTAGTCGATCGGCACGGGGTTCAGACCGGCGATGTGCTCGGCCACCAGGATGCCCTCGGCGAAGCCCGCGTGCGCGAGCTGAAGGGTCGGGATGAGGTCGCCGACCGCGTACACGCTCGGCACGCTGGTCTGGCAGAACTCGTTCACCGTGACGGTGCCGCGCTCGATCGCGATGCCCGCCTCCTCGAAGCCCATGCCCGCGGAGACCGCGCCGCGGCCGACCGCGACCAGCAGCAGCTCCGCGTCGAGGGTCTTGCCGTTGGCCAGGCTGACGACCACGCCGGTGTCGGTGGTCTTGACGCCCTCGAAGAAGACGCCCAGCTCCTGCTTGATGCCGCGGCGGCGGAAAGAGCGCTCCAGCAGCTTGGAGCTGGACTCCTCCTCCAGGGGCAGCAGGTGCGGCAGTCCCTCGACGATCGTCACCTCGGCGCCGAAGGAGCGCCAGACGCTGGCGAACTCCACGCCGATGACGCCGCCGCCCAGGACGACCACCGAGGTGGGCACCCGGTCGAGCTTGAGCGCGTGCTCGCTGGTGATGATCCGCTCGCCGTCGATCTCCAGGCCCGGCAGGGACCTGGGCGCGGAGCCGGTCGCCAGCACGATGTTGTGGCCCTCGTAGACCTCGGAGCCCACCGCGACCCGGTTCGGGCCCGCGAGACGGCCCTCACCTTCGATGATCGTGATGCCCTTGCTCTTGAGAAGGCCCTGCACGCCCTTCCAGGCGCGCGTGACGATCTTGTCCTTGAACGCGTGGACCGCGGGCACGTCGATGCCCTCGAATCGGGCCTTGACGCCGTAGGTCGCGCTTTCGCGAGTCTCGTCGGCGACCTCCGCGGAGTGCAGAAGCGCCTTGGTGGGAATGCACCCGCGATGCAGGCACGTACCGCCGATCTTGTCCTTCTCGATCAGCGCGACCGTCTTGCCCAGCTCGGCGGCCCGCAGAGCGCAGGCATACCCGCCGCTACCGCCACCTAGGACGACGATGTCGTAGGGGCCGCTGCCATCAGCCACAGGAAAGCTCCTTGTCGGATCGTAATACCGTCTTCACGGTCGCACCCCTCGTCGTGCCCTGGGTGGCCGCGTGGATCCTCGATCGCATCCACGCCGCCACCGGACCCGGCTCGGCGCCGCGCCGGTGCCCGCCCTCGGCCTGACCCCGGCAACCGCATCTTTTCATTTGTCCAGAGTTGCTTGTGACCCCGCTCGCGCGGAGTCGACGGTCAGCGCGAAGGCTCGCCCGCGTAACGCTCGGCCAGGCCGACGAGGGTCCGGGTGATCGCCCCGGTGCCGCCCTTCGGCGTGTAGCCGTGGGCCTCACCCTTGTTGAAGGAGGGGCCGGCCATGTCGATATGTGCCCAACGGACCCCGTCGGGCACGAATTCCCGCAGGAAGACGGCGGCCGTCAGCATCCCGCCGAAACGCTCGGGGTGCAGGTTGGCGATGTCGGCCACCGGGGAGTCGAGGCCCTTGCGCAGCTCCTCGGGCAGGGGCATGGGCCACACGGCCTCGCCCTGCTCGCCGGCCGTCGCGACGATCTCCGCGCGCAGGTCGTCGTCGTTGCCCATCACGCCCGCCGTCCGCCAGCCCAGCGCGACGATCTGCGCGCCGGTGAGCGTGGCGACGTCGACGATCACGTCGGGGTCGTCCTGCCCGGCGCGGGCGATGCCGTCGATGAGGACCAGACGGCCCTCGGCGTCGGTGTCGAGCACCTCGACGGTCTTGCCCGCGAAGCTGGTGAACACGTCGGAGGGACGCTGCGCGGTGCCGCTCGGCATGTTCTCCGCCAGGCAGAGGTAGCCGACCGCGTTCACCTTCAGGCCCAGCCTCGCGATCGCGAGGAGGGCGCCGAGGACCGCGCCCGCGCCGCTCATGTCCGACTTCATCCAGTCCATCGAGGCCGTCGGCTTGAGCGACAGGCCACCCGAGTCGAAGGTGATGCCCTTGCCGACGTACGCGAGCTTCTTGCCGGCCTCGGGGTGGCTGTAGGAGAGGCGGACCAGCCGGGGAGGGTTGGCCGATCCCTGGCCGACGGCGACGATGCCGCCGTAACCGCCCTCCTTGAGCGCTTTTTCGTCCAGGACCTCCACCGACAGGCCGGCCTCGGAGCCCACCCGCTCGGCGATCTCGGCGAAGCGGGCCGGCCACAGGCCCGACGGCGGGGTGTTGACCAGGTCGCGGACGAGGGAGACCGACTCGGCCAGGGTGCCGGCGCGCTCGATCGCGGCCTGGGCACCCTCGGCGTCGGTCACCACGGCCAGCTCCGACACCGGGGAGACCTGCTCCGCGGTGGTGCGGTACTTGGTGAAGGAGTAGGCGCCGAGAAGCCCGCCCAGGGCGACGGCGCCGGCGTGCTCGGCGCTCGCGGCGGGCAGGGCGAGCGTCACCCGGCCGGTGCCGGCCAGGGCGCGGACCGCGGTGCCCGCCGCGCGGCGCAGGACCTCGGCGTCGTAGCCGTCACCGGAACCGTCGTCGGGGGCCTCGGGGGCCTCGCCCAGGCCGACGACGACCAGCAGGGGCGCGGTCAGCGCGCCGAAGGTGGGGATCTTGGAGATCTCGCCGGGCTTACCCTTGGCCCCCACGCTCTCCAGCGTGGCGGCGAGTCTGCCACCGAGCGCCTGGTCGAGGCCTTCGGCCCCGGGAGCGGGAAGCAGGCCGTCAGGTCCGGTGTGGACGCCGACGACCAAGGCGTCGGTGTCGTACGAGACACCGTTGTCAGTTGGGGTAAGCCGCACAGTGGTCACGTATGCCGATGCTAGTCGGGCTGGGACGGTACGCATAAACGAGGGTTCATCCTACGAATCGTGGTCTCCGATGGTGCTACTCGGGGTGGCACCATTGAAGGTATTGGTGCTAATGTCGCTAGCATCATGTTGCTCACCTTGGATCTGAACGATCCCCGGCCCCTGCACGAGCAGGTCGCCGAGGCGATCAGGCGTGCCGTCGCCGAGGGGTCGTACGCCCCGGGAGACCGGCTCCCGCCGGCTCGCGACCTGGCCGCCGCGCTGGGTATCAACGCCAACACGGTGCTGCGCGCCCTGAGGGACCTGCGTGACGAGGGAGTGCTGGAGTTCCGCCGGGGTCGCGGCGTGACCGTGCTCAGCCGACCGAATCCGCGCAGCGTCATCGAGGAGAAGCTGCGCTCCCTGCTCGACGAGGCCGTCCAGTACGGCTACCGCCACGACGACGTCATCGAGCTCATCAGGGAACTGTCATGACCGGGCCGGGTGCCCGGTCCTTAGAAGAGAGGGCCGACGTGGGTCTGCGAGCCCGATTCCTGTCCATCGCCACCGCCTGGTTCGGGCTGGTAACCGTCGCGCTGATCGCGGCGCCGTTGGCGCTGCGGGACCGGCTGCCCGATCCGGTCGCCACCCACTGGGGGGCGTCCGGCGCGCCCGACAACTCGATGCCGTTCCTCGTGTCGCTGCTGTTCCAAGTGGGCCTGTGGACGCTGCTCGCGGGCGGCGCACTGGGGTTCGCGTTCGTCAACACCGCGATGTTCAGGCGCAGGACGAGCCGCATGGCGCTCGGCGCCGGGCTGGGAGGCGCCGGCCTGTTCTTCCCGGGGTTGCAGATCGTCACGCTGATGGCCAACCTAGACGCCCCTCATTGGAGGCAGGCCGACGACCTGGGGTGGGGCGCGCTGCTCGCGGTCGCGGGGCTGGTGCTGGGCGGCTGGCTCGGCGCGCTCGCCGCCCGCCCTGGGCCCGACGAGCGCCCTGAGCCGTCCGCCGTCCCCACCCGGCGGGTCCCGCTCCGCCCCGGCCAGCGCGCGGTGTGGGTCTCCTCGGTGAGCAGCGGCCCTCTCACCGCGCTCAGCGGCTCCGTGCTGGCCGTGGGAGGAGGGCTCGCCGTGCTCGCCCTGATCGGTGGCGACAGCGCGCTGTGGGTCCCCGCGACGATCACGTTCCTGGCGGGCCTGCTGGCACTGACCTTCAGCTCCGTGCGGGTGCAGATCACCGAGGAGGGTGTCGTGCTCTTCTACGGGCCGCTCCGCCTGCCCCGCAAGCACATCCCGATCGAGCGGGTGGAGCGGGCCTGGTCGGAGCGGCGATTCCCGTCCGACGTCGGAGGCTGGGGCATCAGGGGCCTGCCCGGGGCCGTGACGGTCATGATCCGCGGCGGGGAGTGCCTCGTGGTGGGTTACGTCTCCGGTGGCCGCTTCGCCGTCTCGATCGACGACGCGGAGAGCGGGGCCGCCCTGCTGAACACCCTCGTGGACCGGGCGGCCACCGGGCCGTCCGCCCGCTGACCTCCTGCCCTCCGTCCCGTCTTCTCTTCTTCGACCCTCTCCGACCTCCCCTGACCTTCGTCATTTGACGTCCTGTCCGCTGGGTGTCCTCTGGCCTTCGCCCGCTGCTCCGTCCTCCACCCATCCATTCATCCCGCTTCGTCCTTCGCACGTTCTTGTCCCCGCTCCCCGCGGTGTCCCGGCCCTCTCCTGCGGTCGTCTCCGCTGCTTTCCGCTCCTCCCGTTCCCCCGCGTTCAAGCCCCCGAAGGTGGTGTCATGCTTCGCCGATCCCCTGACCTATGGTTGTTTCTGCTCGTCGCGTTCGGCCTGTCCTGGTTGTTCGCCCTCCCTATCTGGCTCATGGACGCCTCGACCAGCGCGTCCGTGTTCATGGCGATGGGGGTGGCGATGATGTTCACCCCGACGCTCGCAGTCCTCGCCGTCCGGCTGCGCGACAGGCGCCGTGGAGACGTCACCACCAGGCGTGAGTGGGCCGTGCGAACCGGCCTGTCGGCGGGCGGGAGCCGGGGCCGCATGCTCGCACTGGTCGCACTCGCCTGGTTCGGCGTACCCGTGCTGGTCGTCGTCGCGACCGCGCTCAGCGTCGCCTTCGGCCTGCTCTCCGTCGACCTGCGGGAGTTCAGCCTGTTCCGCCAGAGTCTGGCGGCCGCGCCGGGCGGGCCGCCCCCGGTGGAGGTCGGAGTCCTGGTGATCGCGCAGCTCGTGTCGATGGTGCTGGTCGCCCCAGTGATCAACTCGATCGCGGCCTTCGGTGAGGAGTGGGGGTGGCGGGGGTGGCTGCTGCCGCGCCTGATGCCGCTCGGCACCTGGCGGGCCCTGCTGGTGTCCGGAGTGATCTGGGGGCTCTGGCACTTCCCGCTCACCCTGCGCGGATACAACTATCCCGAGCTGGGGGCGTGGGCCGCACCGATGTTCATCATCTTCTGCGTGGGCTTCGGAGCCCTGCTCAGCTGGCTCCGCCTCTATTCGGGAAGCGTCTGGCCCGCGGTCGTCGGGCACGGGTCACTGAACGCCTCCGCGGGCCTGGCGATAATCCTCGGTGACGCGGCAGACCCGCCGGTGTTCGTCTTCGCGGGGATCACGGGTCTGGTCGGCTCGGTGTTGCTGGCCGTGGTCTCGGCACTGCTGTTCAAATACCGTCCGGTCGAGCGACCGGCCCCGGCCACCGTCGCCGCGTGAGAGCCGGGCGAGTGTTGCCTCACGCTCTTCCTTCGTTCGGCCGACATCCGCTGGACGAGACCCGTTCGGTCGGCATCCGGTGGACGGGGCGAGAGCGGTCGCACGCTTTGTCCGGGCAGGAGAAGTCCGGGTGGAAGAAGGCGGTCAGTTCGTGAGGATCGTGCAGGCCAGCAGGGTCGTCGCGGTGGCGATCTCGACGAGGGCGCCGAGCACGTCGCCGGTGACGCCGCCGAGCCGCCGTACGGCCCTGCGCCGTACGGCCCAGGCCGCCAGCAGCCCCAGGAGCATGGCGAGGGGGAGACCCCAGGGGGCGAGGAACCGCCCCAGGCCCGTCACGGGAATCACATCGGTGATGCCCGTCAGGTCGCCGGCTTCCACGTAGGTGGTGTCCACGTAGGCGAAATAGCCGAATTCGCCGGAGGGCCCGGAAGTCCACGGGCTGAAGGCGTCGATGCCGTGGAGATAGACCAGCGCCGTCGTTCCCGCGAGCACCAGCGCGGTCACGACCACCGCGACGCTCCGCCGCACAGTGCCCGCGACCATCGCGCCGAGTCCGTCGGGGCGTGCCGGAGGGATGCCCGTGCGGCAGGCCCAGGTGAGGGCGAGTCGTCCGGCGGTGCAGGCCGCGACCAGGATGATCGCGGCCGCGCCCGCTCCGACATCGGTGATGGCCTCCTGTAGGGCCGCCACCTGGACCAGCAGGACGAGAATCAGCGTCACCACCCCGAAGGGGCCGATGTCCGACCGCTTCATGATCTCCAGCGCCCGCTCGGCGGGTTTGGCGCTGCCCAGCCCGTCGGCGAGGTCGGCCAGCCCGTCCAGGTGCAGCCCCCGGGTGAGCAGTGCCACGGTCGCCACGGCCAGCACCGACGCCGGAAGCGGCGTCATCCCCAGCCACAGGGAGATCGCCGACACCAGCCCGCCGCAGGCCCCGATCGCCGCGCCCACCAGCGGGGCCACCACCATCGCGATCCCCCCTGCCCGGCGGTCGACCATCCCGGGACGGACCGGGAACACGCTCAGAGTGCCGATCGCGAGGCGCACTCCGTCGATGAAGCCGGACGGGCCGTTCTCGGGCGGGGGCGAGGGCTGGGACATGACCGACGATCGTAGTTCTCGCGGCTCCCGGCGCGGTGCCCGCATCCGTTCACCGTTCTTGATGGGGCCCAGGGAGCGTGAGGGGGCAGAGCCGAGGGGTCAGAGGGGGAGGGGGAGGAGACGGCCGGAGACGACGAGGGTGACGTCCTCCGACTCCAGGGCGAGGCGTTGGTTCAGGCGGCCGAGGGTGTCACGGAACATCCGCCCGCCGGCGGTGTCGGGCACCAGGCCGAGACCGACCTCGTCGGAGACCGCGACGACCCGGGAGCGGGTCTGCCTCCAGGCCGCCACCAGGTCGTCGCACCGGGCGGCGACAGCCTCCAGGGCGCCGGAGGTGTCGCCGCCCGCTCCGCCCGGCCAGGCGTCGCACTCGTCGAAGACCGCGGCCACCCAGGTGCCGAGCCCGTCGATCAGCAGCGGGGCGTCGGCGGACCGCAGCACCTCGGACAGGCCGGTGGTCTCGGCGGTGTCCCAGTGGGCGGGCCTTCGGTCGCGATGCGCCCGGACTCGGCGCAGCCATTCGGGATCGCCGTCGCCGGACGGACCGGTCGCGACGTAGAGCACCTCGGGCTCGGCCGCCAGCCGCAGTTCGGCCTCCGCCGACTTGCCCGACCGGCTTCCCCCGAGCAGCAGGGTTCTCCTGGGCGGGGGAGTCGGAGCGGGAGGGGGCTCGCTCGTGTCGACGACCGTGCCGTCCGGTACGACGCGCACCCCCCACAGCGCGGCCCGCCGGGTCAGTTCCGTCTCCGTCGGCACCCGGTGGTCGACATCGACGGCCACCACGTGCGTCCGCTCACCGACCAGACCTCGCCGGCGCAGGTCCCCGAGCCGTTCCGGCCGGTCCAGTACGTCCAGCAGCACCAGGTCCAGCGTCCGCTCACCCCGCTCGTCATATGAGGACCCATCGTGTGGAGACTCGCCGTACGAGGGATGGGTGAATGCGGCATAGAGGACGCGCCGGCCATCGGAGGTGGTGACGGTGAGGCCGTCAGGACCGGGCGAGGCGCGGTAACCGGGCGGGAGCGGGCCGGACAGCGGCAGCCGTGCGGGACCGTTGGGCGGCATCGAACGGTTGGGTGTCATCGAGTCGCCGGGGGGCGTCGAACCGCCGAGTGCGGTCGGCCTGTCGGAGAGCGTAGAAGTGTCGGGCACTGCCGGGTCGCCGGGCGAGGGGGAGCCGTCGAGCGGCAGGGGGCCGTCCGCCGGCGCCGAGACGCCGAGTACCACGGAGGTGGCACGACGGCCCGGCGTGACACGGGCGCAGGAGGCACACCCGCAGTCCGGGGACGGCCACCCGCCAGGGCCCGCCGTGCCGGAGATCAGAACCTTCACACCCGGTCTCCTGTCGCGTTGAAAGGTTGGTCGAGAAACCGCGAGCCCTCGCCTCCGGGAGGAAGCGGTCGGCGTACCGGGGGAACGTCCCGGCGGTGAAGAGCGGTCATCGTGTTTCTCATCGGTTTGCGGGAGTAAGCCGTCCGGCAGGCACCCGGTGCCGGCCGCCGACAGGTGAACACTCCGGTGTCCTGGACCTCGGGTGCTGCCTTCAGCTGGAAGCCCCCGACTTCGGTCGTGAGAAGGAAATCAAGATCTCGCCTTCATGTCCGGGAGCGTCATGGAGAGGTAGGGTTCGCTGAGGCCGCCGAGGGGCACCGGCAGGACCTGCGAGAAGGAGCTGTGGCATGACGTGGCGCTGGCGTTACGAAGACGCGAACGGTGGCGAGGTGGTCGAGGGTGTTTCGCCCTCCGACACGTTCCCGAGCCAGGCGGACGCCGAGTCGTGGCTGGGTGAAAGCTGGCGTGAGCTGCTGGAGGCCGGGGTCGAGAGAGTCACCCTGATCGAAGGCGAACGTGTCGAGTACGAGGGAATGTCACTGCGCCCCGAATGAGCGCCCCGAATTCGGCGCACTGAATGACGTGGGTGAACGGAAACCCTTCGGCCCTCGTTGAAGAACGAGGGCCGAAGGGTTTTTGCCGCTAGGGGCGACGCTCGGGGCTCACGGTCTTGGCGGGGTCGCGCTCGACGACCGGGCCGAGGATGTCGTCGATCTTCTTCAGCACCTCGGACTCCAGCTTGACCCCGGAGGCCTTGACGTTGTCGCGGACCTGCTCGGGCCTGCTGGCTCCCACGATGGCCGAGGCCACGTTGGGGTTCTGCAACACCCAGGCGACCGCGAGCTGGGCCATGCTCAGGCCGAGGTCGGAGGCGATCGGTTCCAGCTGCTGGACGCGGGTGAGCACGTCGTCGTTGAGCATCCGGGCGATGAAGTTGCCCCCGGTGGGGTCGGTGGCACGTGAGCCGGCGGGGGGCGGCTGTCCCGGCCGGTACTTGCCGGTGAGCACGCCCTGGGCGATGGGGGAGAAGACGACCTGGCCGACGCCCTCCTTCTCGCTCAGCGGCACGATCTCGGTCTCGATGACCCGCCACAGCATGGAGTACTGGGGCTGGTTGGAGACCAGGCGGTCGAAGCCCATCTCGTCGGCGATCTTCAGTGCCCGGCCGATCTGGTCGGCGGTCCACTCGCTGACGCCGACGTAGAGGACCTTGCCCTGGCGTACGAGATCGTCGAAGGTCTTGAGGGTCTCCTCAAGCGGTGTCTCGTTGTCGAAGCGGTGCGCCTGGTACAGGTCGACGTAGTCGGTCTGCAGACGGCGCAGCGAGCCGTGCAGCGACTCGGTGATGTGCTTGCGCGAGAGCCCTCGGTCGTTGGGGCCGGGTCCGGTCGGCCAGTAGACCTTGGTGAAGATCTCCAGAGACTCGCGGCGGACTCCGGATAGGGCGCGGCCGAGCACCTCCTCCGCCTTGGTGCCCGCGTACACGTCGGCGGTGTCGAAGGTGGTGATCCCCTCGTCGAGTGCCGCCTGCACGCACTGCTTGGCGGCGTCCTCCTCTACCTGGGAACCGTGTGTGATCCAGTTGCCGTAGCTGATCTCGCTGACCATGAGACCGCTGCGGCCAAGGTGGCGGAATTCCATGGTTCGAGATTAGTAGGCGCCATGCTTCGCGATGATTCGGGATACCTTGCCGGATGTGTTGCGGTTGATCACTTCTCGGAAGGTACGGCTCGCGCTCGCCGTCGTGACGCTGGCGGCGGCCGTCGTGGCGGCCGCACGCCTGTGGCGGCGAGCCGAGGAGCGCCGAGCCGGCTTCCCACGCGGGGGAGATCGGGGCGTCTCCCCAGCGGGACCGCAGACCGCCTCCCGCGTGGAGGGGACGGAGTCCGGCTCTGCCGAGGGCCCGGCCCCCGGAGCGGAGCGCGCACCGAGATGGCCTCCCGCGCCGATCCTCGGCACCCCCACGGAGGAGGACCTCAGGCGGTACGCCGCCAGGCACCCCTCCGCCTTCCAGACCGCCGTCGAGCGGACGTTCGAGCGGAGGCGGACGCCGAGAGAGCCGCTGGACGAGGCCACCCGGCGCCTTCTGGTCCGCTGGGGAGCCGTGGGAGCGGGGCTGTGCCTGTTCGCCGCCGGCACGCAGGTCCTGGAGAGCGCGGTCTTCTCGAACGGAGTGGAGACCATGGAGGTGATCGAGGTCGGGGGTCGGCCCGGCGCGGACGGACGGTGTGGGCCGGGACCGGTCGACCAGGACGACTCGGTGGCGCGCTACGTCGAAGAGGGGGAGACGGGGACGGTCGTGATCGGCTCCGTATGCGGGCACCATTCGTGCGAGGGAGACCTGTGCGGCGAGGTGTCCAACCTGCGGGAACTCGCGGAGGCCGCCGAGAGGAGTCCGGGACCCACCTGGCCGTACAAGACCTCGCCCCCGTACGAGACGTACGAGACTTCGCCCCCGTACGAGAGTGTCGAGGCTCCCGACGCCGACTGCCGTCCGCGGGCGTCGAGTCCGCGGGTGCGGGCGCTCGATCCGAAGGTGACGAGGGCGGTGAACCGCGAGTGGCGTCGCATCGAGAGGTGGCTGGAGGCGAACGCACCCGCGACCCTTCGCACGCTGGGCGAACCCGCCCGCGCCCGTACGATCGCCGTCGCGGAGGCGCAGATGGGCCTGCGCTTCCCCGACGACCTGCGTGCCTCCCTGCTGCGGCACAACGGATCCTCCGTAGTGCCCGGCATCTCGCCGTTCGGGTTCCCGAACGCCTGGAACCTGGGGGTCCGCGGCATCCGCGACACCTGGCGGCGGCTGTGCGCGACGGACGGGGAGACAGGGGACGGGGCTGACACCGTGGCGCGGGCGGAGTGGTGGGACGGACGGATGATCCCGTTCGGTGCCGACGACAGCGGAGGCGGTTACCTGGTGATCGACTCTGTGGCGCGCGATGTCGGTGCCGTCCGTCACGAGGGCAGGACGAGCCTCCACATCCGGGGGCGTCCGGCTCCGTTCGTACTACGGCCTGCTGAGGGCGACGGCGCGCGCCCTGGAGACCGGCGGGTCCATCGGTCACTGGAAACCGGTCGTCACCGACGGCGAGCTGGGCTGGAACGTCGTCGAGGGCTGACATCGCCCGGGGGAGACGCCCTTCCGGCGGGAGAGAAGTGAAAAGTCCCGTCCCCTCATGAAGGGGACGGGACTCGGGGACGGATGTGCTCGGCCGCGGTGCTCCTCGGGTCGGGCTCCGCCGCCGTCAGTTCTTCGGCGGGACGGGCTTGCCGCCGGGCAGCACGGCGGGCGGCGGGAAGCGCAGCTTGCGGATCTGCAGCGCGCGCATGGCGGCGTAGAAGCCGACGCCCTTGAGGTTCTCGTTGGGGAACTTCTCGGCGGCGAGGTTCTTCACCTTCCAGGACACCCAGATCGAGGTGAGCAGCACGGTGACCATCATGAGCGGCCAGCCGACCGTGATCACCGCGGCGTAGATGTAACCGCGTACCTCGAGAGGGAACGGGATCCAGGTGAGCAGCAGGATGAGAAGGGAGAACGGCAGGAAGTACTGGCTGACGAGACGACGGGAGTCGACCCAGTCGCGCGCGAACTTCCTGACGGGGCCCTTGTCGCGGGCGGGAAAGTAGCGCTCGTCGCCGCGCAACATGCCCTCGCGCGCCTTGACGCGTTCGTTGGCCTGACGCTCGCGGAGGTTCTTGTAGGCCTCTTTGCGGTTTTGAGGGGCGTTCACCGGCTGCCGGCGACGGCCTTCGGCGTCCCGTCGCTTGGGTGTGGGACGCCCCTTGCCCGCAGGCTTAGGATCGTTAGCGGAGGCGGGGGAGTCGTCCGCGGTGGTCTGGGTACGTCGGAACACAACGTCAGCCTACCGGGACTGCAACTTAGTGACGCCCCCGCGCGTTATGCGTAGGGTGAACCCTATGGTGGCTCCGGTGCTTTTCGGTGGGGCTGGAATCACTTGGGGTGACCCGAAGCGCACTTGAAGAAGGGGACGGCCGACGCGCATGAGCGTGATGAAGAGACTTTCGCTGATCTTCAGGTCCAAGGCGAACAACGCGTTGGACAAGATGGAGGATCCTCGCGAAACCCTGGACTACTCATATCAGCGACAGCTGGAGCTGTTGCAGAAGGTGCGCCGGGGTGTGGCGGACGTCGCCACCTCGCGCAAGCGCGTGGAGCTCCAGATCAACCAGATCGAGGCGCAGGCGCGCAAGCTTGAGGAGCAGGGCCGTAAAGCGCTCGGGGTCGGCCGTGAGGACCTGGCCCGTGAGGCGCTGACCCGGCGCGGCAGCCTGCAGACCCAGATCGCCGACCTCCGCGTGCAGCACGACAACCTGCAGGCCGAGGAGGAGAAGCTCACCACGGCCTCTCACAGGCTGCAGGCCAAGGTCGACTCCTTCCGGACGAGGAAGGAGACGATCAAGGCGACCTACACCGCCGCCGAGGCGCAGACGCGGATCAACGAGGCCTTCTCCGGCATCTCCGAGGAGATGGGCGACGTCGGCCTGGCGATCCAGCGCGCCGAGGACAAGACCGCCTCCATGCAGGCCCGCGCGGGTGCCATCGACGAGCTGCTGGCCAGCGGCGCGCTCGACGACTTCAGCGGGCAGCGCGGCGACGACATCCAGGCCGAGCTCGACCGCATGGGCGGCGGGAACGACGTGGAGCTGGAGATCGCCCGGATGAAGGCCGAGCTGGGTCAGGGTCCCGCGCCGCAGGGCGCGATCACGCCCGGACCGGCTCAGCACCAGCAGCAGCCTCAGTACCAGCAGCAGCACCAGCAGCCTCAGCAGCAGCCGGAGTCCAACCAGACCCAGCAGCTGCGCCAGCCGGGGGAGGGCCTGTGATCGTCCGCATCATGGGGGAGGGGCAGATCGACATCGCCCCCGCCGACCTCGACGTGCTGAACGCGCTGGACGCCGAGCTGGAGGCCGCGATCGAGGCCGGCGAGGAGGATGCCTTCCGGGTGCGGCTGCACGCCCTGCTCGACAAGGTTCGTCACGTCGGCAAGGCACTGCCCGACGACAGCCTGGAGTCCTCGGAGCTGATTTTGCCTCCCGCTGACGCGTCCATGGACGAAGTGCGGGAGATGCTCGGCAACGAAGGACTGATCCCCGGTTAGATTGGGGATATGGCAAAAACCCGGTTTGCCCCGGACCGGGGCCTGACAAGGCGCATGGTGATCACCATGTTCCTGCTCGGACTGCTCTACGTGATCTTCGTGGCCGTGTTGATCGCGTTGGGCGTCCGGGCCGTCGTGGTGCTCGTGATCGCCGGTGGCATCCTGCTCGTGCAGTACTTCATGTCCGATCGCATCGCGCTGTTCGCGATGCACGGGCGTGTCGTCTCCCCGCAGGAGGCTCCCGAGTTGCACGGCATGATCGACAGGTTGTGCGCACTCGCCGACATGCCCAAGCCGCGGGTGGCGATCGCCGACTCGGACGTCCCGAACGCGTTCGCCACCGGCCGCAACCAGAAGAACTCCGTGGTCTGCGTGACCACGGGGTTGCTGCGGCGGGTCGACAGGGGCGAGCTCGAGGGCGTGCTGGCCCACGAGATGTCCCACGTGGCCCACCGCGACGTCGCGGTCATGACGATCGCGTCCTTCCTCGGCATCGTCGCCGGGCTCATGACCAGGGTCGCGCTCTACAGCGGCCTGGGCGGACGCGGGCGCGACGACAGAGGCGGCCTGCCGATCGGCCTCATCATCCTGCTCGTCTCGGCCCTGGTGTACGCGGTCAGCTTCCTGCTCACCCGCGCCCTGTCGCGCTACCGCGAACTGGCCGCCGACCGCGCGGGAGCGCTGCTCACCCAGCGTCCCTCCGCCCTGGCCAGCGCCCTCGTCAAGATCAGCGGTGAGATGGCCCGCATCCCGACGAGGGATCTGCGCGAGGCCGAGCCGTTCAACGCCTTCTTCTTCGCGCCGGCCCTGTCCGGCAAGGCGGGCCTGTCCGCCCTCTTCGCGACCCACCCGCCGCTGAACCAGCGCCTGGACCAGCTCAACAGGATCTCCGCCCAGCTCGGGCAGGGGGGATGACCGGACGCGCGGACAGGCGCGCCGTGCCGCGCGGGGACGAGACGGAGGAGTGATCGATGCGCTGGTGGAACGTGCTGATGGGGCGCAGTGAACCGGCCAAGGCCGACCTGGACGCGCTGTTCGCGCTGCCTTCGGCCGCGGTGACCCTGCAGGCCGCCACCGGCCTGGCGCCGACGGGCGTGGGGGCGGTCTGCTTCCGCTCGGCCGAGGGCGGGGCGTTCGCCGAGCTGGAGCGCGACATCACCCAGCTGCTGAACGCCGGAGGCGGCCCCCCGGTGGAGTTCTCGAAGGACTCCTTCGGCTACACGTGGCTGCTGGCGCGTCGTGATCCCGACATGCTCGGTGATCTCGTCACGGACCTGCACGCGGTCAACTCCTCCCTTGAGGCGGCGGGTTTCGGCCCCTCCCTGCTCTGCTCGCTCATCTCCTTCACCGACCCCGGCGGTCGCGGGCTCGCCCTGGTCTACCTCTACAAGCAGGGCACCTTCTACCCGTTCGCCCCGCTGCCCGCCGAGCATGGGACGGGGCAGACGCAGCGCAGGGACAACGCCCTGGAGCTGCAGGTACGCGGTGCGATCGGCGGCGAGCTGGAGATCGAGCCCGATCTCGGCCGATGGTTCCCCCTCTGGGGCGCGCCCGGCCTCTGAAGGCCCGCCACCATGTGCCCGCGAGGTACGCGCCTGGCCTGGAGGGTTCGCCACCCCCGGTGACGTGCCCGCGTGGCGCGGTGAAGTGTGCCCGGCCTCCGAGACGTTCGCCCTCCGGCGCCGTGCTCGTGCGCCCCGGCGAGGTGTGCCCGGTCTCGGGGAGGTTCTCCCGCGAGCCCCTTCCCGCAAGGCCATCCCGTGTGACCGGTGGGACGCATGGAGCGTGCCACACCGGCCCGTCCGGCTTGCGGTTTGATGTACGTCCTGTGACCCTTTGCCCCCACAATGGGACCGGAAATCATCACGGGAGAAGGGTGTGACCATGGCGGACCTCGTGTCCCTGCGGCCCGGGGATCCCGAGCGGGTGCGGGAGTATCGGCTCACCGCCCGGCTCGGTGAGGGAGGCCAGGGAACGGTCTACCTGGGCGTTTCCCCGACGGGAGCGCGTGTCGCGGTCAAATTGCTCCGCGCGGATCTCACGCAGGACGAGGAGGCGATGGAACGCTTCGTCCGCGAGGTCAGCACGACCCAGCGTGTCGCGCCCTTCTGCACCGCCGCGGTGATCGAGACGGGTGTCGACGAGCATCGCCCGTACATCGTCAGCGAGTACATCGACGGTCCGACGCTCGACGCGGTCGTGACCGGCGAGGGACCTCGTGAGGGCGCGGGCCTGCACCGCCTGGCGATCGGCACGGTCACCGCGCTCGTCGCGATCCACCAGGCGGGGATCGTGCACCGCGACTTCAAGCCTTCCAACGTGCTGCTCGCCTCCGACGGCCCCCGAGTGATCGACTTCGGTATCGCCAAGGCGCTCGACCGGACCTCCACGCTGACCGCGATGGCGATCGGAACCCCCTCGTACATGACCCCCGAGCAACTGGCGGGGGAGAACGCGGGCTCGCCCGCCGACATGTTCGCGTGGGGTTGCACGATGGTCTTCGCGGCCACCGGGCAGCCGCCGTTCGGCACGGACAGCCTTCCGGCGATCTTCAACCGGATCATGAACATGGAGCCGGAGCTGGGAGCGATCGCCGATCCGGCGCTGCGCGACCTGGTCGGGCAGTGCCTGTCCAAGGACCCCACCCAGCGCCCCACCGCGGGAGAGGCGCTGTTGAGGCTGCTCGGCCACGCCGGTGGTCCCGGTGACACGGGCGGTGCGACCGGCGCCGCCCTGCCCACCGCGCCGCGCGGCATCCTCGCCGAAGGATCGGCCGCCGCGGCGCAGCGGACCGGCCCCGGCGGACATCCGGGTGGAAACGATCCCGAGCACACCGCGTACGGGCAGCGGCGTCCGCAGGGCGAGGGGCAGCACTCGGGGCCGCAGCCTTATCCCCAGCAGAGCGGGCCCGGCGTGGGCTATCCGATGGGGAGTCCGCAGGGTGGCCCCGCCGGTCATGTCCCGCACCTCCAGCAGTCGAACCCGCACGGTCATGTGCCGAATCCCCAGCAGTCCGATCCGCGCGGCCAGGCCGCGTATCCCCAGCACCTTCAGCAGTCGGACCCACGTGGCCACGCCCAGCAGTCCGGGCCGCACGGTTACCCGCAGCAGGAGCCGCCCACCCGGCACTTCCCCGGCGGGTATCCCGGTCACGACGGCTACGCGGGCGGCTACCCCCCGCAGGGCCCCGGGCATCCGCAGCCCGGATATCCGGGACAGCCCGCACCTCAGTCCTACGGCGCTCCCGCGACCTTCCCCTCCTCCGCGGGTCCCCAGTACCAGAACCCCGGGCCGACGTACCCGGGCCGGTCGGCCCCCGAGCGGCGCGGGCGCAGGATGTGGCCGGCGATCGTGGGGGGTGTGCTGGTCACCGCGCTCGTGGCCGGGGGCGTCGTACTGGCGACGCGCGGCACCACGGAGACGCCGGGGGGCACACAGGCAGGTGTCACGAAGGGCGTGAGCACCCCCGCGCCCACCCCCACCGTCCCGACGGTGCCGCAGGACACGAGCACGATCAAGCTGCCCGGCAGCTCGATCACCCTCCACGAGAGCACGCAGGACCCGATCAAGCTGAGCTCCTACAGCCTGGAGTGGGACAAGACCCTCTACGTTCGTCGGCAGGGCACCGAACGGTTCGTCAAGAACGACAAGTACTTCCAGTACACGGTGAACGCCGCGGGCACCCAGGCGCTGGGCACCGACCGGATCTACGACACGGACAGCTACGCGATCGTCTCGGTCATCGATCATCGATCCGGTGCGGCGACCAGGATCAGGGTCACCAAGGCGCCGGTCTACCCGACGCTGCCGCAGTGGTCACCGGACGGCAAGCGCGGTCTGGTCACCCTGTATGAGGCGGTCGGCGACACCAGCAAGGAGTACGGCTTCGCGATCATCGACGTCGCCACGAAGAAGGCGAGGGTCGTCCGCGTGAAGGAGAAGGACGCCGGCACGTGGAGTTACTTCTGGAGGGGGGACGGCCGGGCCGTCGGCACCTGGGCGCTCACCGGCAAGACCCAGCGCATCCGCTTCTACGACACCCAGGGCACCGTGCTGCAGACCCTGCTGGACGTGGGCACCCCGATCACGGTCGAGGGCGACGACATCTCCCCGTCCGGCTCCTCCCTGCTGACGTACTGCAAGGAGAGTAAGAAGGAGATCTGCGTCTGGTCCACCGGCTCCGACGCACCCGCGAAGGTCAGGATCCCGTTCGAGACGGAACGGCTCATCGGCTGGTACGACGACGAGCACATCGCGGGCTGGCGGCGCAAGGGCTCCGGCTACGAGGCGGTGGTGTTCGACTTCAAGGGGAAGGCACAGCGGGTGCTGGCCACCAGCACCGACGCCAAGGAGTACGAGAAGCAGTTCATGCGCTTCACACGAGAGGGCTGACATGAGGGAGTGGACCCACGCCGAGCACACCGCGGCCGCCGCCGCGGAGATCACCCGGATGGCCGACGTGCTGCGCGGACGTGACCTGTCCGTTTCCGTGCTCACCTGTCCCGGCTGGGATCTGGCGAGGCTCACCGCCCACACCGGAGGCGTGCATCGGTGGGTGGCCGCCATGGTGCGGGACCTGGCCGAGAGGCGCTACGACCGCGACGGCATGGACATGGGCCTGCCCGCCGACCCGGCCGGATATGCCGCCTGGCTCGGCGAGGGCACCTCCTTCCTGCCCGAGGCGCTGCTGTCGCGGGATCCACAGGCGCCGATGTGGTCCTGGGGAGGGGAGCGGCGGGTGCGGTTCTGGTCGAGGCGGATGCTGTACGAGACCCTGGTGCACCGGGTGGACGCCGAGCTCGCGCTGGGCGTCCCGGTCGCGATCGACGAGCACGTGGCGGCCGACGGGGTCGAGGAGTTTCTCGACATCCTGCCGCATGTGAAGTGGAACCCGGACGTGGCCGAGATCAGGGGCGGTGGTGAGACGATCTCGCTGCAGGCCGACACCGGAGCCGGGTGGGTGATCACTCTCGACCCCGACCGCTTCCACTACCAGCGGTCCCTGCGACCGGGCACCGTGACCGTGCTCGCCGCCACGTCGGCCGACCTGCTCCAGGTCGTGTGGGGACGCCGCAGCCCCGACGACTACGCGATCGAGGGGGACGGCGGGCTGCTGGGCTGGTGGCGGGGGCTCGCCCGGATCTAGGCTCGCCCGGCTTCGCCGGCAGGTCCCCGACCCGTGGGGCGAAGGCAAAACAGCCGTCCGAGGTTCGGCCAAGACACGACAGGGAGCGCGCGGGGCTCGCCGCCGCGATCACGGTCCCGTGGTGTCATGACTCCATGATCAAGATGTCTCAGGCGATCACCTCGGCGGTGCTCGTCGCCACGGGACTGTTCTTCGCCGGTCTGTCCGGCGGCACCGCGCTCGCGGATTCCGATTCCTCCGCGGCGACCGTGGAGGGCGGCCGCCCTCACATCACGGTCGTGGGAGAGGGCAGCGTGTCCACCACCCCCGACATCATGCGACTGGACACCGGCGTCGAGGTGCGCCGTCCCACCCCCGGTGAGGCGTTCACCGCGGCCCGTGCCGCCGCCGCCGACCTGACGCAGGCACTGCTCACGGCCGGGGTCGCGCCGAAGGACCTGCGGACCGACGAGCTCACCCTCGCCCCCGAGTACAAGGACTACCCCACGATCTCCGGATACCGGGCCACGCAGGGCATCGAGGCGATAGTGCGCGACCTTGACAAGGCGGACGACGTGGTGGACGCGGCGGCCGCCGCCGGAGAGGCGGTCCGGTTCAACGGTGTCACCTTCGAGGTGTCCGACAACCGGGTGCCGCTCAGGCTGGCGCGCGATATCGCGTTCAGGGACGCGAAGAGCCGTGCCACGCAGTACGCCAGGCTCGCGGGCCGAGGGCTCGGCCGCGTCATGGAGATCACCGAGCAGAACGTCACCCCGCCGACGCCGTTCGTCGGCTTCGCCGCGGCGGTCGACAGGGCGTCGATCAGCCCCGGCACCAAGAACGTGTCCGTCAGCGTCAGGGTGGTCTACGAGCTCGAATAGGCCCCGCTCACGCGGTGCTCCCCCGACCCCGGGTACGCGACAGGTCCCCGGCACGCGACGGGCCCCGGCGGGTCACCACCCGCCGGGGCCCGTCCACTTGAGGTCCCTGAGGTCCCTGAGGTCCTTGAGGTCCCTGAGGTCGGGGTGGAGCCGCAGGGACCCCGAGCCCGGCAGGATCAGGGATCGAGACCTTCCCCGGCCGGGGCCTGGCCATGAGGTCAGGGCAGGGCGAGCATCCGGTCCAGGGCGACCCCGGCCCAGTGGGCGGTGTCGGCGTCCACGGTGATCTGGTTGACGACCTGACCGGAGGCGAGCGACTCCAGCGCCCACACCAGGTGCGGAAGGTCGATCCGGTTCATCGTCGAGCAGTAGCAGACCGTCCGGTCCAGGAACGTCACGTTCTTGTCGGGGAACATGGCGCCGAGCCGCTTGACCAGGTTCAGCTCGGTGCCCACCGCCCAGGAGGATCCGGCCGGAGCCTCCTCGATCTTCTTGATGATGTACTCGGTCGAACCGACGTGGTCGGCCTTGGTGACCACCTCGTGCCTGCACTCGGGGTGGACCAGCACGTTGACGCCGGGGATGCGGGCGCGGACGTCGTCCACACACTCGGGGCTGAAGCGGCCGTGCACCGAGCAGTGCCCCTTCCACAGGATCATCTTGGCGTTCTCGAACTGCTCGGCGGTGAGGCCGCCGTTCGGCCGGTGCGGGTTGTAGACGACGCAGTCCTCCAGCGACAGGCCCATCTCCAGCACCGCGGTGTTGCGGCCCAGGTGCTGGTCGGGGAGGAAGAGCACCTTCTCCCCGCGGGAGAAGGCCCACTCCAGGGCGCGCCTGGCGTTGGAGGAGGTGCACACGGCGCCGCCGTTGCGCCCGCAGAACGCCTTGATGTCGGCGCTGGAGTTCATGTAGGTGACGGGGACGGTGACCCCGGCGATCCCCGCGTCCTCCAGGGCCTCCCAGCACTCCTCGACCTGGTCGAAGGTGGCCATGTCGGCCATCGAGCATCCCGCCGCGAGGTCGGGCAGCACGACCTTCTGGGAGTCCGAGGTGAGGATGTCGGCGGATTCGGCCATGAAGTGCACACCGCAGAAGACGATGTACTCGGCGCCGGGCCGGGCCGCGGCCTCCTTCGCGAGTTTGAACGAGTCGCCGGTCACGTCGGCGAACTGGATGACCTCGTCACGCTGGTAGTGGTGGCCCAGCACGAAGACCCTGTCGCCGAGTGCCGCCTTCGCCCTCCTGGCGCGCTCGACGAGCGCCGGATCGGAAGCGGACGGCAGCTCGCCGGGACAGTCGACGCCGCGCTCGCTGTGCGGGTCGACCCCCCTGCCGAGGACGAAGAGCGGAAGCCCGGTCTCGGTGGTCGTCATGGCCACACCCCCTTATCGTCTAAGTGACGACTAATGATGACACACAGGATTGGGGCTTTATTCCGGGGGAGGGGTCTTTGTCCAAAGGTGGATGGTTCTGGCGGCTGAGGAATGTGTGCCGGGGGACGGGTGTTGGTAGCGTCTGAGAAGGACGTCAAAAACAGACAGCCGTTCCCGGGGAGCGGCCGACGCAGACGCGGGAGTCACCAACATGTCGGTTGAGAGCAGCGAGACCACGGCGCAGGGCCTGATCCTCAGTTCCGCGGCCGCGGCGAAGGTCAAGAGCCTGCTGGAGCAGCAGGGCGAGGAAGGTCTCCAGCTGCGCGTGGCCGTGCAGCCCGGCGGCTGTTCCGGCCTGCGCTACCAGCTCTTCTTCGACGACCGTTCGATGGACGGCGACGTCGTCTCCGACTTCGACGGCGTGAGCGTGGTCACCGACCGGATGAGCGCCCCCTACCTCGTGGGCGCCACCGTCGACTTCGTCGACACGATCGAGAAGCAGGGCTTCACGATCGACAACCCCAACGCCACCGGCTCGTGCGCCTGCGGCGACTCGTTCAACTAGGCGAGTTCTCCGCGAGGCGGGCGAGCGAGAACGCCCGGCCCCGCGAGGGTGACATCGGTCACCCTCGCGGGGCTTTCGCATGCGCGGCCGCGGTAGCACGCTGACACGAGCGGGACGCGAGCAAGGTCGCGTATTCTTGCGTGGCTCATCTTCCCGCGTGGACCAACCGCCCGCGTTTCCAGAGATGCTGACAACGAGGAGAAGAACCCCGTGCGCATCGCCGTCACCGGCTCAATCGCGACCGACCAACTGATGACCTTTCCCGGCCGCTTCAGTGACCAGCTCATCGCCGATCAGCTCCACCGGGTCTCCCTGTCGTTCCTCGTGGACGACCTGCAGGTCCGCCGCGGCGGCTGCGCGGCCAACATCGCGTTCGGAATGGGCTGCCTGGGCCTCAGGCCCGTCCTGGTCGGCGCGGTCGGCTCCGACTTCGCCGACTACCGCTCCTGGCTGGAGCGCCATGGCGTCGACTGCGACTCCATCCACGTCTCCGAGACGCACCACACCGCGCGCTTCCTGTGTACGACCGACGAGGATCACAACCAGATCGCCTCGTTCTACACCGGCGCGATGGCCGAGGCCCGCCTCATCGAGCTCGGTCCGGTGGCCCAGCGGATCGGTGGCCTGGACCTGGTGCTGATCAGCCCCAACGACCCCGAGGCGATGCTCAGGCACACCGCCGAGGCGCGCCAGCGCGCGATCCCGTTCGCGGCCGATCCCTCCCAGCAGCTCGCCCGTATGCCCGGGGAGCAGATCCGCGAGCTGGTCGACGGCGCCGCCTACCTGTTCGGCAACGACTACGAGAAGGGCATGATCGAGCAGAAGACCGGCTGGAGCGACGAGGAGATCCTCGGCCGGGTCGGCGTCCGCGTCACCACGCTCGGTCCCAAGGGCGTCGTCATCGACCGCGAGGGCGAGCCGTCCCTGCACGTCCCCTCGGCGCCCGAGCTCGGCAAGGTCGACCCCACCGGCGTGGGCGACGCCTTCCGTTCCGGCTTCCTCGCCGCCCTGGCCTGGGGGCTGTCCCTGGAGCGTTGCGGCCAGGTCGGCAACCTCACCGCCACCCACGTCCTGGAGCGTGTCGGCGGCCAGGAGTACGAGCTCGGCCAGAAGGTCTTCCTGGAGCGCCTCGCCGACGCCTACGGTGCCGACGCCGCGGCCGAGGTGGCCGCCTTCGTGAAGTGCCACCACGCCTGAGCCACCGCGCTGAGCCACCGAGCCTGACCACCAGGCCTGAGCCACCGGGCCTGTGACGCTCCTCCCGAGTCGCCACGGCCGTGACGGTCATCCCTGAGCCATCACGGCCGCGACGCCTCAGCTGAGCCGTTGCGCCACGGCGTCTCTTCGGACCCCATGTCTTTCCCGGGCACCGTGTTCGAGCCGCCGATCGGAGCACCGCCGGGCCGTCGCCCGGCGGTGGCCCCGGCCGGTGCCGCCGGTACGGCGGCCACCGTCAGGCACCTGTGTCGACCGGGTGCCGGTCAGGTGGCGGGTGTCAGAGATTCGCGTAGACGCGATGCACGAACTCGGCCATCTTGTCGTCGGGCAGCTTCCTCGCCAGATCGGCCTCGGTGATCATGCCGACGATGCGGCCGTCCTCGATCACCGGCAGCCTCCGGATCTGGTTCTCCTCCATCTTGGCGAGCGCCTCCTCGACGCTCGCGTCCGACGACACCCAGACCAGGCCGGTGGCGAGGTCTTCCGCGGTCGTCGTGGAGGGGTCGAGGCCGTGCGCCACGCACTTGACCACGATGTCGCGGTCGGTGATGATCCCCTTCAGCCGGTCGTCGCTGCCGCAGATGGGCAGGGCGCCCACGTTCATGTCCCGCATCATCTGCGCCGCCCGGTCGAGTGTCTCGTGCGCCTCGACGCACCTGACCCCGGTGTGCATCAGGTCTCTCGCCGTCTCACCGCTCATGTCGTCCCCCCGAACTGTTTGGGCGTGTTTTCGGGAGGGTCATACCCAATTTCGGGACATGTCAGTAATTGCGGCGCACGTGGATGGCCCAGCCGCCCTCGGGGAGTTCGTGGCTGCCCACGTGGTGGTGCGACTTCAACCGGCACCAGGCCGGGATGTCGGTGAAGGCGGCCGGGTCGTCGGCGAGGACCGCGACGATCCCCTCGCGCGGCACGTCGTTGATCTGGGCCGCGAGCATGATGATCGGGATCGGGCACTTCTTGCCCAGCGCGTCGATCGTGAGGGCCACAGGCTGCGCCGATCCCGCCGGGGTGGCCTGGCTGGAGGTCATCGCGTCTTCACTCCCCGAATGTTGATCAAAGCTTGACCCCCGCCTCCTCGCGGATCCTGCGCACCATGCCCGGCAGGACGGAGAGGAAGCGGTCGACATCCGCCGTCAAGGTGCCCCGGGGCAGCGAAACGCGGACGTTCCCGTGCGTGAGCACGCCCATGGCCTCCAAAACATGCGACGGACGAAGCGTACTCGCCGTGCAGGAACTGCCGGACGACACCGAGAACCCGGCCTTGTCCAGCTCGGTGAGCAATGCCTCACCTTCCACGTAAAGACACGAAAAGGTGACGATATGCGGTGCCCGAGCGACCGGATCACCGATGACCTCGACGTCGGGGACGAGCCGGGGCACCTCGGCCCTGACGCGATCCACCAGCGCCGAGAGCCTGGCCGACTCCACGGCCGACTCGGCCACCATGGCGCGCAGCGCGGCGGCCGCGGCGACGATCGCGGGGACGTTCTCGAACCCGGGGACCCGGCGGCGCTCGCGGTCGTCCTCGGGCAGCGGGGTACGCCACCGGGTGCCCTTGCGGACCACCAGCACGCCGACCCCGGCGGGCCCGCCCCACTTGTGCGCGCCGGCGGCGAGCACCGACCAGCCGGGGGGCGGCGGCATCCTGCCCACCGTCTGGGAGGCGTCCACCAGCAGGGGCACCCCCGCCTCCGCGCACGCCGCCGCCGCCTCGGCGACCGGCTGGAGCGTGCCGACCTCGTGGTTGGCGCTCTGCAGGCAGGCGAGCGCCGTGCCCTCGGCGCGGACCGCCTCGCCGAAGGCGTCGGGGTCGACCGCGCCGGTGATGCCGACGCCGACCGTCTCGACCGAGCCGCCGTCGCGCTCGTGGACGCCCGCCGCGTGCAGCACGCTGGAGTGCTCCACGGCCGAGGTGACCAGGCGGCGGCCCGTCCTGCGGCGTCCGTGCAGGGTGCCGAGGACGCCCAGGTGCACCGCCTGGGTGCCGGAGGTGGTGAAGGAGACCTCGTCGGGCCTGGCGCCCAGCGCCTCGGCCACCTCGACACGCGCCTGTTCCAGTAACATCCTTGCCCGGCGGGCGGCACCGTACAGTCTCGCGGGGTCGGCCCAGCCGACGTCGAGGGCCGCGATCAGAGCCTCGCGAGCCTGGGGGTGCAGCGGCTCCGTGGAGGCCGCGTCGAAGTACGCCACCTCTCAATCGTCGCACCACGCGCGGTGCGCACGGGGGCTGCGGGGGAGGGCGAGGGTGGTCCGCGCTAATGTGTCCCCCAGCGTGAAGCTGTGAACTACGAAATCTTGAACGTGAACAAACGACCGCCCAGGAGCGACTCCTGGGCTTCATCTGTGGGGTAGGCGATCCGTGAGTCCGACCCGCCGTTCTGCACGGCGTCCGTTGGCCCGCCGCCGGGTGCCGCGCGCTGCCGCTCTGGCACTGCTGCTGGTTTCCCTGACGGCGTGCAGTGCCGAAGACTGGTCCCGAGCCGGCTTGCCCGAGGGCGTCACCAAGCAGTCCGAAGCCGTCCAGAGTCTGTGGAACGGATCGTGGATCGCGGCCCTCGCCACCGGTGTGGTCGTGTGGGGCCTGATCCTGTGGTCCGTCGCCTTCCACCGTAAGAAGAAGAACTCCAAGGACGAGCTGCCGCCTCAGGTGCGGTACAACCTCCCGATCGAGATCCTCTACACGGTGGTGCCGATCATCATGGTCGGCGTCTTCTTCTTCTTCACCGCGCGCGACCAGAACTACATCACCAGCATGTCCGAGAAGCCCGACGTGACGGTCAAGGTCGAGGGCTTCCAGTGGAGCTGGCGTTTCACCACGGAGTACAACGGCAAGTCCGCCCAGGTGGTCGGCCAGCCCGCCCTCGACTACACCAAGGGCCCCGAGCTGGTGCTGCCGACCGGTAGTAAGGTCAGATTCGATCTTCACTCGCCGGACGTCATCCACTCCTTCTGGGTCCCGGCGTTCCACTTCAAGCTCGACGTGATCCCCGGGGTGAACAACAAGTTCGAGATCGACACCCTGGACAAGCCCGGCGTCTACGCCGGACGCTGCGCCGAGCTCTGCGGCGTCGACCACAGCCGGATGCTCTTCTCGGTGAAACTCGTCACCCCGGATGAGTTCGACCAGTACATCGCTAGCCAGGCGGGTGCCCAGTGACCGCACTTAACGAACCCCTCGTCCACTCCCCGGTGCCGCCGACCCGCAAGGGGTCGATCATCACGAAGTGGGCGTCGTCCACCGATCACAAGATCATCGGACACCTCTACCTGATCAGCTCGTTCATCTTCTTCATCATCGGCGGCGTGATGGCGCTGATCATGAGGGCGGAGCTGGCGCAGCCGGGTCTGCAGTTCACCAGCAACGAGCAGTTCAACCAGCTGTTCACCATGCACGGCACGATCATGCTGCTGATGTTCGCGACCCCGCTGTTCGCGGGCTTCGCCAACGAGCTCATGCCCCTGCAGATCGGCGCCCCCGACGTCGCGTTCCCGCGGCTGAACATGGTGAGCTACTGGCTCTTCACCTTCGGCAGCCTCATCGCCCTGTCGGGCTTCATCACCCCGGGCGGCGCGGCGAGCTTCGGCTGGTTCGCCTACACCCCGCTGTCGAACGCGATCAGCTCTCCCGGGATCGGCGGAGACCTGTGGATCGTGGGCCTCACCATCAGCGGTCTGGGCACGATCCTCGGCTCGGTGAACTTCATCACCACGATCATCTGCATGCGCGCGCCCGGCATGACGATGTTCCGCCTGCCGATGTTCACCTGGAACGTCCTGCTCACCTCGATCCTGGTGCTGATGGCCTTCCCGGTGCTGGCCGCCGCGCTGCTCGCGCTGGAGGCCGACCGCAAGCTCGGCACGCACATCTTCGCCCCCGAGACCGGCGGCGCGCTGCTCTGGCAGCACCTGTTCTGGTTCTTCGGGCATCCCGAGGTCTACATCATCGCGTTGCCCTTCTTCGGCATCGTGACCGAGATCCTGCCGGTCTTCAGCCGCAAGCCGCTGTTCGGCTACATCGGCCTGGTCGGTGCGACGATCGCGATCGCGGGTCTGTCGATCACCGTGTGGGCGCACCACATGTTCCCCACAGGGCAGGTGCTGCTGCCGTTCTTCTCCTTCATGACGTTCCTCATCGCGGTGCCCACCGGGGTGAAGTTCTTCAACTGGATCGGCACCATGTGGCGCGGCCATCTGTCGTTCGAGTCGCCGATGCTGTTCTCGGTCGGCTTCCTGGTGACGTTCCTGTTCGGTGGCCTGACCGGCGTCATCCTCGCCTCCCCGCCGCTGGACTTCCAGGTCTCCGACTCCTACTTCGTGGTCGCGCACTTCCACTACGTGGTCTTCGGCACCGTGGTGTTCGCGATGTTCGCGGGCTTCTACTTCTGGTGGCCCAAGTTCACCGGCAAGATGCTGAACGACACGATGGGCAAGATCCACTTCTGGACGCTGTTCATCGGTTTCCACACCACCTTCCTGGTGCAGCACTGGCTCGGCGCGCAGGGCTTCCCGCGCCGCTACGCCGACTACAGCCCGATCGACGGGTTCACCGATCTCAACATGATCTCGTCGGTGGGCGCGTTCCTGCTGGGCGCCTCCACGCTGCCGTTCCTGTACAACGTGTGGAAGACCCACAAGACCGCGCCGAAGGTCACCGTGGACGACCCGTGGGGTTACGGCAACTCCCTCGAATGGGCGACGTCCTGCCCGCCGCCGAGGCACAACTTCACCTCGCTGCCCCGCATCCGGTCCGAGCGCCCGGCGTTCGACCTCAAGCACCCGCACATCCCGGCCCGTGAGCTGGAGGAGAACCGATGAAGGTCCAGGGCTGGCTGTTCATCCTCTGCGGCGTCTTCTTCGCCGCCGTGGACGTCGTCTACTGGTACTGGTCGAAGGAGCCGGTCGGCACGACCGCGATGGCCATCTCGGTGGGCTTCGCGTTCATGATCGGTTACTACCTCATGTACACGGCCCGCCGCATCGGCGACCAGCCGGAGGACGACAAGCAGGGCGAGATCAGCGACGGCGCGGGGGAGCTCGGCTTCTTCAGCCCGCACAGCTGGTGGCCGCTCTTCGTCTGCCTCGCCGTCGCGCTCAGCGGGGTCGGCCTGGTCATCGGCTGGTGGCTGTTCCTGATCGGCGTCTTCGCGATCGTGATGAGCATGATCGGTTTCGTCTTCGAGTACTACCGGGGCAACTTCTCGCACTGACCCCGCGCTTCTCACCACAAACCGGGCGGGCCACGGAAAAACTTCCGTGGCCCGCTTTTTGGCGTTTATTGGACGCTCCAGGCGGTCGTCTTATGTGGCGAACCGCTTACTCCGGGTAATAACTGACTCAGTGGTTCAGTCCGGGACAGGGGAGTTCATGTGGGGCACGCGATCCGTGGTCGGAGCCAGGGAGCGGGACTGCTTGCCCTCGCACTGGTGACGGCCTCCTGCTCGGGAAACACCGCCGTACAGGGCGAGAAGGCGCCGCAGGCGTCACAGAACCCGGCCGCCGCGGCCGCGGCCGTCACCGTGGCCCCCCTCGACAGGGCCACGGGGGTCGCCACGGACACGCCCGTCCTGGTCGCGGCGCAGGGCGGCACCCTCAAGCAGGTCGCCGTGAAGGCCGTGAAGGGCGCCAAGGGCTCCCTGCCGGGCGTTCTCAGCGCCGACGGCACACAGTGGCGCAGCAGCGGCCTGGCGGCTCCTGGAGCCTCCTACGAGGTCTCCGTGACGGCCGTCAACCCGGAGGGCGCCGTCACCACCAAGACCTCCACCTTCTCCACGGTGAAGGGGAACGAGACCTTCACGATCGAGAGCTTCATGCCGGGCAGGGACTCGACCGGCCTCACCGTCGGCGTCGGCATGCCGGTGATGATCACCTTCGACCGGGACGTCACCGACCGCGTCTCCATCGAGCGCAACCTTCTCGTCCGCACCTCCAGGCCGGTCCTGGGCGCGTGGCACTGGTTCGACAACCGGAACGTGCACTTCCGCCCGAAGAACTTCTGGCCCTCGGGCACCAAGGTCAGGGTCGAGGCCCGCCTCGCGGGGGTGCGCGGCGGCGACGGCCTGTACGGGGCCGCGAACAAGGTCGTCAATTTCAAGATCGGCCGCTCGCAGATCACCCGGGGCACCATCCAGTCGCACAACCTCACGGTGAAACGCAACGGCAAGGTCGTCCGCGAGATGCCGATGAGCGCCGGGCAGGGCGGCGACTGGAAGTACCACACGACCAGCGGGGTGCATCTCGCCATGTCCAGGGAGAACGTCACCGTGATGACCTCCCCGGGCATCGGTCCCGGTTCCCCCGGCTACTACCAGCTGACCGTCTACGACACCGTCCGCATCTCCAACAGCGGCGAGTACATCCACAGCGCCCCGTGGTCGGTCGGTTCCCAGGGCAACTCCAACGTCAGCCACGGATGTGTCAACGTCAGCCCGAGCAACGCCAAGTGGTTCCTCGACAACACCCTGATCGGGGACCCGATCATCATCACCGGCTCGCCCCGCGTCCTGGAGCCCACCAACGGGTGGGGTCACTGGCAGGAGAGCTGGAAGGAATGGCTCAAGTGGAGCAGCCTCAAGCACTTCACCACCGACGACGTCTGACGGCCCGGGCACGAGAGCGCGAGCGCCCTGGGGCGAGGGGGCGACCCGGCCCTTGCCCCAAGACGTCCTGATATCCGTCGAGAGCACAAGGCTCGGGGGGTGTTCGGCCAGGGCCCGCGAGAGACCCCGAGAAGCCCTCTGAGGGCTTTCTGGAAGCATCGTGGCAGTTCGGGGCGTCTGCCTCTCCGGGGGCCGCCGTGCCCGAGGCGGCTCGAAGAGGCCCTGCCGTGTCGGTGTCCCTGGGGCCGGCGGAAAATCCGGCGGACACGGGCCCGACCACTGTTGCTCGATCCTCTAAGACGGGTGGATCCTCGCCACTACGGTTCGCGCTGGTTCCGGTACCGGGCATGGGTGCGGTTGGTCGAAGCGGAATATCAAGCCGAGTCGTGTTCGCGGCGCACCGTGATGTGCCCGGTCAGGTTCTCCCAGTTGCCGGACCCGATCGCGGCCTTCTCCTCGTGGGTGAAGGGCGCCTGTTCGAGGAACGAGCGGGCGACCCCGTTGGCGGTGTCGAGGAAGGGGAATCCGCCGGGGCGGGTCCCGAAGGTGTATGGATAGTCGGTCGAGTACATCATGCGCCCGGTTCCGACGACCTCCGACGTCCACCTCATGTAGCGCTCGCTGACCGTGCCGCTGCCGCAGACCCAGAAGTTCTGCGTGAAGTAGTCGGCGAGCGGGCGCTCCAGCTTGGCGTTGTGCGCCATGACCCCGGTGTGGTCGAGGTAGAACAGGACGACCTCGCCCCAGTGTCCTGCGATCACCTGCAATCCAGGGTGCCGGTCGAAAACGCCGGAGAAGATCATCCGTAGATACTGGACACCCAGGTCGTAGTACCAGCCCAGGCCTGCCGTCGCGAGCCCCATCCCGGTACCGCGCGTCAGCCCGACTCCGTCGTCGAAGCCCGAGTAGTAGGCATTGAGAACCTCGGGGACCGGAGTCTGGGGATGGAAGTGCAGCGGCACCCGCAGGCGCTCGGCCGTGGCGTACAGGTCATCGAACTCCGGGGCGTCGGCCAGTCTGTCTCCGGTGCGCCCGTACAGCATCGCACCGGGGAAGCCGAGCCGGGTCACCGCTCGTTCCAGTTCGGCCGCGGCGGCTTCGGGCGCCGCGGTGGGGATGGCGGCGAAGGCCTGGAACCGGTCGGGTCGCCCGGCGACGATCTCGGCCAGAGTGTCGTTGACCTCGCGGGCCACGCTGACGGCGGCTTCGGGCGCGAGATTGTGCACGCCCGGCGAGGCCAGGGACAGGACCGCGACATCGACGCCCTGGTCGTCCATGTCGGCGAGACGCGCCTGCCCGAAGTCCCGTAGCCGCCGCGCGAAGGGCTCGTCTCCGAAGCCGAGCTGCGGGATCGGCGGCACACCGGCCTTGGCCCACGCGTCGAGCAGCGGAGGCGGGGCGATGTGTTCCTCAAGCGCCACGATCTTTATCTTGTCCGGCATCTCGTACTCCTTCACCCTGCTGTTTCCGTTGGAATCATCAGAACAGTATCATTGGAACTATCGATGGAAACAGCATTGCGTTATCGTTGGAAAATGGCATCGAGTCCACAGGGTGGGGACGGCATGGACGCTGTCGAGTCCGACACCGCGGCCCTGGGCCGCGAGCAGCTCCGGCAGCGGATCGTCGAGGCTGCCGCCGGCCTGCTGGAGCGCGAGGGCCGCGACGCGGTCACCACCCGCGCGGTCGCGGTCGCGGCAGGAGTGCAACCACCGGCCATCTACCGCCTCTTCGGCGACAAGGACGGTCTGCTCGACGCGGTGGCCGAGTACGGTTTCGCCAGGTTTCTCAAGACCAAGCACATCGCCCAGGGTCCGCGGCATCCCGTGGATCCCGTGGAGGACCTGAGGGCCGGCTGGGACCTGGCGGTCGAGTTCGGCCTGGCCAATCCCGCGCTTTACACACTGATGTACAGCGAGCCCACGAAAGAGACATCGGCCGCCTTCAAGGCCGGCATGAAGACCCTGATGAGCCGTATCCGACGCCTCGCCGTCGGCGGTTGGCTCCGCGTCGACGAGGAACTCGCGGTCACACTCATCCACGCCACAGCGCGCGGTGCCGTGCTCACCTGGCTGACCCTGCCCGAGGACCGGCGCGACCCCGCCCTGCTGACCACTCTCCGGGAATCCATGATCGCTGCCGTGACCAACCGGGAGCCGGCCGTGCAGGAATCGGGACCGGCCGGCGCGGCCCGCGCGCTCCGCGCCGCGCTGCCCGAACAGACGACCCTCAGCAACGCGGAACGGCATCTGCTGACGGAGTGGCTCGATCGCCTTGCCGCCGACGGCTGAGACGTCGTTCCCAACAGGACGATCTTCAGGCGTGTCGGATCACCGGCACCGTGTCGGTCCTGACGCACAAAAGGTCCGTGGCCTCGTGGGGCCGCCCCACTCGGTCCGTCTCATCGGTCACGAAGTGATTTTGTGTGACAGCGGTGGCGGTGCGTGATTCTCGGAAACGCTCTTTTACAGGAGGAAGATCGAAGGAGGCGCCGCGGATGCCTGGCCGCCCGATCCGCCGGGCGGACGGCGACTCCACGACACCGCCCCGCGAACGGCGAAGGGCCCGGACACCGTGTGGTGTCCGGGCCCCTCTCGGGTGGCCGGGTGGTGCCGGCCGTGACGGATCAGCGGGTCAGGGACTTGTCCTCGCCGCCCTGGCCGACCGTCGCGTGCTCCTCGTGGCTCCCGTCGCCGATGGCGCCGTGACCCTCGCCGTGGCCGTGGCCGTCGTCCAGCGGGATCTTCTCGCCGCCGTACGCCGCGCTCATCTTGGCGCGGAGCCGGCCGAGCGGGCCGCGCATCCCCTTGGAGGGGATGTCGTCGCGACCCTTCGGACCCGCGCCGTCTCCGGAGACGATCGGGACCGCCTCCTTGCCCCGCATGTGGGCCTCGATCGCCTCGTGCGGCGGTACGTGGACCTCGATGTACTCGCCGTGGGGCAGCCGCTTGATCACACCGGACTCGACACCGTGGCCGATGATCGCCGCGTCGCTGCGCTGCAGGCCGAGGCAGATCCGGTAGGTGACGATGTAGGCGATCACGGGACCCGCGATGACCAGGAACCGGCCCGCGTAGGTCGTCCAGTTCAGCGAGATGTGGAAGAACGCGGAGATCTCGTCGTTGGCGCCCAGCAGCCACAGCACGCCGTAGAACGTGACCGCCGACATGCCGATCGCGGTGCGGTGCGGGTTGTTGCGGGGACGCTCCACGACGTGGTGCTCGCGGCGGTCCCCGGTGACCCACTGCTCGATGAACGGATACAGCGCCAGGCCCGTCATCACGATGCCCATCGGCACCAGGGCCGGGATGAGCACGCTCATCGCGATCGTGCCGCCCCCGGTGCCGAAGAGGTTGAGCTCCCAGGCGGGCATGAGGCGCAGCGAGCCTTCGAGGAAGCCCATGTAGAAGTCGGGCTGCGAGCCCGCCGAGATGTCGGCGGGGGTGTAGGGACCGTACAGCCAGATCGGGTTGATCTGGGCGAAGGTGCCCAGCAGCGCGATGACCCCGAAGGTGAACATGAAGTAGGCGCCGGCCTTGATCATGAAGGCCGGGTAGAACGGCGCGCCCACCACGTTCTCGTTGGTGCGGCCCTTGCCCGGCATCTGCGTGTGCTTCTGGACCCACATCAGGATCATGTGGGCCGAGATGAGCGCCAGCAGGATGGCCGGGATGAGCAGGATGTGGATCGAGTAGAAGCGGGCGATGACGTCCTCGCCCGGATACTCGCCGCCGAAGAGGAAGAACGTGAGCCAGGTGCCGATCAGCGGCAGCGAGATCGCCACACCCTCGGTGATCCGCAGACCGGCGCCGGAGAGCAGGTCGTCGGGGAGGGAGTAACCGGTCAGGCCCGCGAGCAGCGCCAGCGTCAGCAGCAGCACGCCGATCAGCCAGTTGAACTCACGGGGCTTGCGGTAGGCGCCGGTGAAGAACACCCGGAGCATGTGGACCATCATGCCGGCGATGAACAGCAGGGCCGCCCAGTGGTGCATCTGCCGCATCAGCAGACCGCCGCGTACGTCGAAGCTGATGCTCAGCGCCGAGGCGTACGCCTCGGACATGACGACGCCCTGCAGCGGACCGTAGGACCCGGTGTACTCGACGTGGCCCATGCCGGGCTTGAAGAAGAACGTCAGGAACGTGCCGGTCAGCAGCACGACGATGAACGAGTAGAGGGCGATCTCACCCAGCAGGAACGACCAGTGGTCGGGGAAGATCTTCCGGAGGTTGCGCCGGAGGAAGTTTCCCGCGCCGATGCGGTCGTCGACGTAGGTGCTCGCGCCCTCGATGGGCTTGGGAACGGTCTCCATGCTCATTACTGTTGGGCTCCGTTCTCACGGACCTCGGCCTCGGCGTCGCCGCGCTCCCAGAAGCTGGGGCCGACGGGGACCGGGAAGTCCGCCGTTGCGACGAGGTATCCCTCATTATCGACGTCGATCGGCAGCTGAGGCAGGGGCCGGGCGGCCGGGCCGAAGATGACCTTGGCGCCGTCGGCGGCGTCGAAGGTCGACTGGTGACACGGGCACAGGATGTGGTGGGTGGTCTGCTCGTACAGGGCCGCGGGGCAGCCGACGTGCGTGCAGATCTTGGAGTACGCCACGATCCCGTCGTGTGTCCAGTTCAGGTTAGTGCCTGATTTGAGCTCCTCGGGACGGAACTTGATCAGGATCAGTGTGGCCTTGGCCAGCGCGTTCAGGTCGTGCTCGTATCCCTCGGGCACCACGGAGAGGATGCCGCCCGGGGAGTTGAAGTCGGCGGCCCTGATGGGGGAGCCGCTTCCCTCGACGATGAGCTTGCGCTGCTTGCCGTCCTTGGTCTTCTCTCCCCAGACGGTGTGCCGGAGCTTGGCGGGGAAGTCCGAGTAGCTCGGGCCGAGGTCGCGCAGCAGGACCAGCGGGGCGAGACCGAGGGGGGCGGCGGCGAGCAGCAGGGTGCGGCGCAGCAGCGGGCGCTTGAGGATGCCGCTCTCGTTCGCGCCCTGCACGAAGGTCGTGCCCACGTAGGACCTGGTCCCGGAGTCGGAGGCCATCGGGTGGCGCTCCTGGATCAGGTTGTACTTGGGCATGACCATGCGGGCCCAGGTCGTCATGCCCGCGGCCAGCCCGAGCAGCGCGAGCGTGAGCGAGGCGCCCAGCGCGAGGTTGGAGACCTGCGTGGTCTCGAGGTCGCCGACCTGGAAGACCACGTACGACACCACGAAGCCGATGCCGCCCAGGAAGGCGACGAGGAAGCACAGGGCGGCGTATCGCTCGCCCTTCTTCGCGGTCGCCTCGTCCTGCGGGGTCACACCGGGAACCTGGACGGACTCAGCCCTCCTCGGCTCCTCATGGCCGAGAAGGGAGGTGCTCGCCGCCGGGGAGGGGGTGCCGATCACGCGCTTGGGCGCGCGCTCCTCCGGCTGCTCGATGTCGTGATTGTTGTCAGTCATTTGGCCTGTCGCCTCTTCGCGGTGATCCAGATGGCGGCCAGGGAGAGGAGGCTGAGGCCGACGATCCAGGCCACCAGACCCTCCGTGACCGGGCCGATGCGGCCGAGACCGGCGCCACCCGGGTTGGGCTCCTCACGCACGCCCACGATGTAGGCGATCATGTCCCGCTTCTGCTCGGGGGTGATGATGCTGTCGTTGAACACCGGCATCGCCTGCGGACCGGTGATCATCGCCTCGTAGATCTGCCTCTCGGTGGCCTCGTGCAGCGGCGGTGCGTACTTGCCCTGGGTCAGGGCGCCGCCGGAGCCGACGAAGTTGTGGCACTGGATGCAGTTCGCGCGAAACAGCTCGCCACCCCTGGCCTTGTCGCCCTTGGAGGCGTCGACCTGCTCGTCGGTCGGGATGGTCGGGCCACCGCCGAGTGACTGCACGTAGGCGGCGAGCTGCCGGACGGTGTCCTCGTTGACCCAGGGCGCCGGGGGCTTGCGCGGTGCCTGCGCGCCGGGGTTGGCCAGGGGCATGCGGCCGCTGCTGACCTGGAAGTCCACGGAGGCGGCGCCGACGCCGATCAGGGTCGGACCCTGGGCGGTGCCCTCGGCGTTGAGACCGTGGCAGCTGGAGCAGCTCTGCTCGAAGAGCTTCTTGCCCTCCGCCACGTCGTCGGCCCTGCCGGAAGCGATGGCGGCGTCGGCCTGCCGGCTCGGAGAGATCGAGAGCACGACGGTGTAGACACCGCCTATCAGGCCCAGGGCCAGGAGCAGGACGGCGTATCTCGCGAGGGGATGCCGCCGCCCAGCGGTGATCCTATTCACAGAGATCCCCGATTCCTTAGTGAATGCCATAGATGGTTACGAAAAGCCCGATCCAGACCACATCGACGAAGTGCCAGTAGTAGGACACGACGATCGCGCTGGTCGCCTGCTCACGGGTGAAGCGCTTCGCGGCGTACGTGCGTCCCAGCATGAACAGGAACGCGATCAGTCCACCCGTCACGTGCAGGCCGTGGAAGCCGGTGGTGAGGTAGAACACGGAGTCGTACGCGGAGTGCGACAGCGTGTGCCCCTCGTGGACCAGCTCGCTGTACTCGTACAGCTGGCCGGCCACGAACACGGAGCCCAGCACGAAGCTGACGATGTACCAGAAGCGCAGCTTGGCGACCTGGCCCTTCTCGGCCGCCCACACGCCCAGCTGGCAGGTCACACTGGACAGGACCAGGATGATCGTGTTGCCCAGGGCGAACGGGATGTTCAGATGGGCCTCGGGCCAGGGAAGTCCCTGGCCGATGCTCACCGACCGGATGGTGAAGTACATCGCGAACAGCGCCGCGAAGAACATGAGCTCGGAGGACAGCCAGACGATCGTCCCGACGCTGACCAGATCGGGCCGGCGGGACGAGTGTGCTGTCGTCGTCGTTGAAATTGCGGATGCTGTCGCCACGGGCAGCATTATTGCGGCTCTCCTGCTCGGGTCGCCGCACGACCCCCCGTTAGGGGGTGCATACGCCCCCTCAAAGTGGACGTATAGGGCAATTTCCTCGGGGCTGGCTCCGGCCTGGGTCTCCGGAGCGGCCGACCGGTAGCATCCCAGGTGACCATACATCGACGAGGGATAGTGAGCGCGACCGTGAGCACCGACGACAAGATGAGGGTTCTCGTCTACAGCGACGACGCGAGCACCCGCGAGAAGGTGCGGCAGGCGATCGGCCGCCGCCCCGCCGGAGACGTGCCCCTCGTGGAGATCGTGGAGTGCGCCACCCACGCCAAGGTCGTCCAGCACTTCGACTCCGGGGAGATCGACGTCGCAGTGCTCGACGCCGAGGCTCAGCCGGCCGGAGGCATGGGCGTGGCCCGCCAGGCCAAGGACGAGGTCCACGACTGCCCGCCGATCTGCCTGCTGATCGCCCGTCGCGACGACCGCTGGCTCGCCGAGTGGTCGCGCGCCGAGGCCGTCGTGCCGCAGCCGATCGACCCGGTCGTCCTCGCCGAGACCGTCGCCGACCTGATGCGCCGCCGCTCCTCCACCCGCCTGTCCGCCCGCTAGCCCCTCGGAACCCCCCTGGAGAGACCTCTGATGGACGCGCGCACCACCTGGCCCGCGCTGTTGTCCGCCCTGCTCGCGGGCGAGCACCTGACGGCCGACGAGACGGCCTGGGCGATGAACCAGATCATGTCGGGCTCCGCCACACCCGCCCAGATCGCGGGCTTCGCGGTGGCGCTGAGGGCGAAGGGCGAGACGGTCGCGGAGGTGACCGGCCTGGCGCGCACGATGCTGGAGCGGGCCACCCCGCTCTCGGTCACCGGTCCCGTCGTCGACGTGGTCGGCACCGGCGGCGACCGGGCACACACCGTCAACGTCTCGACCATGGCCGCGATCGTGGCCGCCGCGGCGGGGGCGAGGGTCGTCAAGCACGGCAACCGGGCCGCCTCCTCCTCCTGCGGGGCCGCCGACGTCCTGGAACACCTCGGGATCGTGCTCGACCTCGCCCCGGCCGACACCGCGAGGGTCGCCGTGGAGGCCGGGATCGCCTTCTGCTTCGCGCCGGTCTACCACCCGGCGCTGCGCTTCGCGGGCCCGCCGCGCAAGGAGCTCGGCATCCCCACGGTCTTCAACTTCCTCGGCCCGCTGACCAACCCGGCCAGGCCCGCGGCCCAGGCGATCGGCATCTTCGACGAGGGCATGCTCCCCGTCGTCGCGGGCGTCTTCGCCGAGCGCGGGGTCTCCGCCCTGGTCTTCAGGGGTGACGACGGGCTGGACGAGCTCACCATCGCGACGACCTCCACGGTCTGGGTGGTGCGCCAGGGCGCGATGGAGAAGGTGGTCTTCGACCCGGCCGCCCTCGACATCCCCAGGGCGGCGCCCGACGCGCTGCGCGGGGGGGATGTGGAGTTCAACGCCCAGGCCGTCCGCGACCTGGTCGGCGGCAAGACGGGACCGGTCCGTGACGCGGTGCTGCTGAACGCCGCCGCCGCGCTGGTCGCCCTCGACGGCACGGGCGAGGGCGCGGGCGCAGGTGACGACCTGAACGCCGCGCTGGCCGCGGGCTATGAGCGCGCGACGCGGGCCGTCGACTCCGGCGCCGCCGCCGAGACCCTCGATCGCTGGGTCGAGGTCAGCCGGGCGCTCGCGCCGTCCTGACCCTCGATCGGCAGGTCCTCCCCTCTTGGGCGGATGGAAGATCCGCCCAAGAGAGGATGTGTCGCCGAGGGGAGCCGTTCTAGATTGCGGCCATGTGGCGTGTTGACCCCCTGGACGAGCAGGTGCTCCCCATCGTGCTGTCGTGCGCGGCGCTCGCACTGGGCGTGGCCGTGGCGAGCCTGGTGTGGGAGCGCAGGCTCCTGCTGCTGAGGCTCAGGTCCTGGGAGGCCAGGTTCGCCGACCAGGGGGAGGCCCTGGCCGGTGCCCGGCTCGCGCAGCGGCGGGCACGCATCGCCCGCGAGCTGCACGACGTCGTCGCCCACGGGATCAGCATGATGACCCTCGGGGTGGGCGCCGGACGGATGATCATGGACAAGGATCCCGAGCGGGCCAGGCAGACCCTGCGGGTGGCCGAGGAGACGGGACGCCAGGCACTCGTCGAGCTCCAGCGCACCCTCTCGTTGCTCGACCTCGACGGCCCCTCGACCGGCAGGACGCCACAGCCCAGGCTGTCCGACCTTCGCGACCTGCTCGCCGAGGTCGGGGAGAAGGGCCTGCGGGTGGACGTGGTCGAGGACGGCAGGCCCGCCGAGGTCGGGCTCGCCCTCGAACTGGTGGCCTACCGCATCGTCCAGGAGGCGCTCGCCAACACCCTGAGGCACGCCGGTGCCCGTTCGGCCCGCGTCACCCTGCGCTGGCGGCCGGGTTTCCTCGACGTCCTGGTACGGGACGACGGCAGGACCGTCCCCTCGGCCGCCGCGGGGCACGGCCTGCTCGGCATGCGCGAGCGGGCCACCCTGTTCGGCGGGACGCTGGCGGCGGGGACCCTGCCCGGTGGTGGGTTCGAGGTGCGGGCGAGATTGCCCACCGCGGGCGAGGTGGGAGGCCGCACGGGTGGGGCGGACGAGGGGGACGTCACCGTCGTCGGGCCGCTCCGGGGATTCGCCGGGGTCGGCGAGGCGGACGAGGACGACACGGTCCCGGTCTCGCGCCCCGCCTCGGCCCGTACGGGGGAGGATGCCTCAAGCCCCGGCACGGGGTGAGGATGCCGCCGGGCCCGCTGCGCGTTCTGTCTCGGCCCGTACGGGTGGGGATGCCGCCTTCTCCGGTCCCGGCGGGAGGTGAGGGATCCGCCGGGCCCGCCCCACGCGCCGTTCCGCCCGTACGGACGAGGACGCGGCCGTCCGTGGGAGCCGGCATGAGCCGAGGATGCCGGGCCTGCGCTCCGGCTCGGCCCGTGCAGGCCGAGGTCATACCCCGGTGCTCGCCTACATCGTCTCCGTCAGTCGGACTCGCCGAGGCCGATCGAGAAGGCGGCGTCCAGGTCGTGCCGCGAGTAGGCGCGGAAGGCGACGTGGGTCTCGGTGTGCAGCACTCCGTCGACCTTGTTGATCCGGCCGGGGACGACCTCGGCGATCTCCTCGTAGGAGGTGACGCGGACCATGGCCATCAGGTCGTACTCCCCGGTTATGGAGTAGACCTCGCTCACCCCGTCGATCTCGGCGACCGTCTGGGCGACCTCGGGGATCCGGTCCACCTCGGCGTTGATGTGAACGATCGCGGTGACCACGAGCTTCCTCCTCGTTGAGTGCGGCTTGCCGCCTCAGAAGCTATCAGCGCGGCCGTCAGCGCAGCGGGCGGCCCTCACGTGCCCTGCGCGGCTCGGCCGTCTGGTAGGCGCGGTCGATGCGGGCCTTGAGCCGGCCCGCGCCGGAGACGGGCAGGCTCCAGGTGCCCTCCACCTGCACCAGCCGCACCCCCGGCGACTCCAGCCAGCGCAGGACGCACTCCGTCTCCTCCGCGCTGGCGGCGTGGACCGGCCCGGGCCCTCGCGCCACCGTCTCCGCGGTGGCGGTCAGCGCCTCGACGAACGGGGTGGGGTGGGCGCCCCTCGGCATCACCCCGGCCGAGGCGAGCCGCCCGTAGCGGACGACGTGGATCTCCCAGGCGCCGTCGGGCAGGGGGGCGGCGGCGACCATCTGGGAGATCGTGGTCAGCGATCGCAGCCGTTGCATGCGGGCCGAGGTGCGGACGTAGGAGGCGAGCCGGTCGCGGTCGGCCGCGGCCTCCTCGTAGCGCTGGTCCAGGGCGAGGCGCTCCATCCTGGCCTCGATCGCGGAGAAGACCGGGGCCGCGTCCAGCTCCATGGCCCGGCGGGCCGCCACGACGTGCACGGCGTACTCGTCCGGGCTCTGGCGGCCCTCGCACGGCGCCCCGCACCTCCCGATCTCGGCGAGGGCGCAGGCGGAACGCCTGGTGCGCGGGGTGATCCGTTCGGTGCACTGCCGCAGCGGGACCGTCTCGTGCAGGGCCGTGCGGGCGTCCTCGGCGGCGCGGACGCTGTTGAACGGGCCCAGGTAGGAGGCCGCGTCGTCCTTGACCTCGCGGACGACCGACAGGCGGGGGAACGGCTCGTCGGTCAGCTTGAGCCAGAACATCTTCTCGGGGAAGCGCGACCTGCGGTTGTAGCGGGGCTTGGCCGAGCCGATCAGCCGCAGCTCCCTCACCTCGGCCTCCAGCGAGGTCGCACAGCCGATGGTCCGCACCCTCGCGGCGATGCCGATCATCTCGCGGACGCGGGGCCTGGTCTCGCTCGCGGTGAAGTAACCGCGCACGCGGTTGCGCAGGTTGGTGCTCTTGCCGACGTAGAGCGGGTCGCCGCCCTCGTCCTCGAACACGTAGACGCCGGGACCCGCGGGAACCGCGTCGGCCAGGTGCCGCTTGCGACGCTGCTCGGGGGTGGGAGCGCGGACGAAGCCCTTGAGCTCCTCCAGCGTCCGCACCCCGAAGGAGCCCGCCCGCTCCAGCAGGGCGTGCAGCACGTCGACGGTGGCCTGCGCGTCGGCGAGCGCCCGGTGGCAGGGCTCGGTGCCGCTGAAGATCCTGGCCAGGGTGGCCAGCTTGCAGTTGGGCGCCTCGTCGCGGGTGAGCAGCTTGCGGGCGAGATCGACGGTGTCGACGACCTGGTGGGCCGGCGGGGGATACCCGTGCGCGGCGCAGGCCGCCTTGAGGAATCCGAGGTCGAACCCCGCGTTGTGCGCCACGAGGGTGGAACCCGTGGCGAACTCCAGGAAGGACGGCAGCACCGACTCGATCCTCGGCGCGGCCACCACCATGCTGTCGGTGATGCCCGTCAGCACCGAGATGAACGGCGGGATCGGCGAGCCGGGGTCGACCAGGGTGGCGAACTCGCCGAGCACCTCGCCGCCCCTGACCTTGACGGCGCCGATCTCGGTGATCGCGTGCTCGCCCGCGGAGACGCCGGTGGTCTCCAGGTCGAACACGACGAAGGTGACCTGGCTGAGCGGGGTGCCCAGCTCGTCGAGTGTTCCCTGTACGGCGTAGTCCACGATTCACGACCATAGAAGCCTCGACCGACATTTACCGCACCGGCCTCTTCCGCGCCCGGTGCGCGCCGGGCGCGGGGAGAGCCCGCGGCCTCCACGGATCCGCGAGGGCCTCCGACGGGCCTTCGATCGGGCTTCCGACGGGCTTTCGAGTGCCTTCACGAGTGCCTTCAGGGGGACTTTCACGGGTGTTCTCTCCGGGGCCTCAGCCCCAGTGGCTTCCGTCCAGCATCCGTTCGAGGGCGGCCCGGTGCATCACCAGGTCGTCGGGATCGCCCGGCATGACCCGCTCGCCGAAGTGGATCCTGCGGTGCTCGATGCGGGCCATGATGATGCCGTGCCTGAGGGCGGCGTACGTCTCGTAGAACTCCATGTCCCGAGGCTTGTATCCCGTTATTTCGTAGTACGTCTGGCAGACATCCTCGCGCCGCATGAAGTCCGGCATCCCCGGCAGTTCCATGAACTCGGTGATCTCCTGGAAGAAGGCGTGCAGGAAGATCATCCAGGAGATGTCCAGCTCACGGGGGCCGATCGCGGCCATCTCCCAGTCGAGCACCGCCACGGGGGTGAAGTCCTGGTACATCACGTTGCCGATACGGGCGTCACCCCAGTTCAGCACGTCGGGTCCGGGATCCGCCGGCCAGTGCTCCTCCAGCCAGGCGAACGCCCGCTCCAGCAGCGGCACGGGCATGGAGCCGTGCGCCCACTCGTAGTAGGCCCGCTGTTCCTCGACGTGCCTGCGCAACGCCGTTTCGCCCGTCCCCGGGCTCCGCAGGGGGCGTAGCTCCTCCGCGGTGAACCGGGCGTCGTGCAGCGTGGCCAGGATCTCGACGCTGCCGCGCTGCAGCCGGTCGCGGTCGGCGGGGGAGGCGTCCAGCAGCCGGCTCCCGAAGGTGTAGGGCATCACGTCCGGCGGTATGTCGCCGGTGAGCCGCTCCATCACGAAGAACGGGGCGCCCAGCGGGCCGGGGTCGGGCTCGTACCACAGGGTCCGGGGCGCGAGCACGCCCGCGCGCTCCCTCGCCAGCCGCATGACCTCGTACTGCCTGCCGAGGTCGTAGCCGGGGAAGACCGGGACGGCCTCGTCCGCCGGGGCCATCCGTGCGACGCACGGAAGGTCGTACCCGCCCTCGGCCGAGGTCCAGGAGGCGTCGAAGAACAGGGTCTCGCTGGACATGCCGTTGTTCAGGGGACGGGAAAGCGGAGAGATCGTGACCGGGCCTCCCACCCTCAGGGAGAGCCACGACCTCATCCGCTCGCGTAACTCCCCGAGGTCGCGGGTCGAGGTCCGTATCTTCTCGCTCCGCCGGTCGTGCTCGTTCGTCGGCTCATGCATCGCGCTCTCCCGGGTGGCGTACGTCACAAGGTGATCCGCACAGTCGTAACCCAGCAGCAAGCGCTTGTCCATAAAGCGTTCACGGCCTCGTCGATCACCGGCCCACGTACGGTCAGGTCGGGGTCACGGTGCGGTAGCCGTACCCTTGACGTGAAGACCGATCCGAGTAGGGGCCGTGATGAGTTCAGCCGGAGAGGGCCTGTCTCGTCCGTTACCCGAGCAGGTTCGCTTACACGTCGTGGAGCTGGCCGCCCAGATCCTCGGTTCGATGCCCGCGGCCTCGGTGCCACTGCCGCTGAAGGGGATCGCCAGGTTCGATCCCCGCAAGAGGGCCAGGCTGGGCGGCGCCCCGATCGCCGCGCAGCTGGAGGTCGACAAGAAGTTCCGTGAGCTGGTCGCGGAGACGCTGACCGCGGGCTGGCCCGAGCTGGTCGCGAGCCTGGCCGAGGGCACGGTCCCGCCGGCGGCCGAGCCCGTCATGGTGGCCGCCGCCGCATACCTGACCAGGCCGCCGGGCTGGGCGGACATGGTGGAGGCGGCCCGCGCCGAGCTGGAGAGGTCGGCCGTCGCGGCCGAGGGCTCCGCCCAGGAGCAGACGGTCTCCCGGCTGCGCGAGCAGCTGGCCGCCCAGAAGACCGCGGCCAAGGAGGAGTCCGAGCGGCTGCGCGAGCAGCTCAAGACCTCACGTTCGGAGGTCTCCGACCTGCGCCGCAGGCTGCACGAGGCCCGCGAGCGGACCAAGGCGGCCGAGGCGCGTGCCGCCGCGGCCCAGGAGGTGGCCGACGAGGCCAAGGCCGCCGCGCTCTCGGCGGGCAGCACCGTGGAGAGCGAGCTGCGCCGCCTGCGCGAGCGGCTCGCCGACGCCGAGCGGCAGCTGGAGTCGACGCGCAGGGCCGCGCGCGAGGGCCGCAGCGTGGAGGACACCAAGGTCCGGATGCTGCTCGACGCCCTGCAGGACGCCGCCGCCGGGCTGCGCAGGGAGCTCGCCCTGCCCTCGGGCATCCACCGTCCCGCCGACTCGGTCGCCTCGGTGGCGCCGGGCAGGCAGGGGGTCCAGGCGGTTCCCGCGCGGGCGCTCGCCGACGACGACCCCGCCCTGCTCGACCAGTTGCTCGCGCTGCCGCAGATCCATCTGATCGTCGACGGCTACAACGTGACCAAGGCCGGTTACGGAACGTTCACCCTGGCCGACCAGCGAAGCCGCCTTCTCACCGGTCTCGGCGCGCTCTACGCGCAGACCCGCACCGAGCTGACCTGCGTCTTCGACGGCGCCGAGCTGAACGGGCCGGTCCCGGTGTCGGCACCCAGGGGGGTGCGCGTGCTGTTCAGCGCCCCGAACCAGATCGCCGACGACCTGATCCGCCAGCTGGTCCGCGCCGAGCCCGCGGGACGCGCGATCGCGGTGGTCTCCTCGGATCGCGAGGTGGCCGAGTCGGTGCGCAGGATGGGCGCGAGGCCGGTGCCCTCGGTGCTTCTTCTCAGACGTCTGGGCCGCGCGTAAACCTTTTGAGGTCGTGGGGCATCGGATCACCCAGGAGGCTCGATTCGTTGACTTTCTCCCCACGGCTGAAGGCGGGGGTCTCCGTGCTGAAAGGGTCCAGATGAAGAAGATCATAACGCTCGCCCTCGCCGTCCTGGCCGCAGGGGCGACCGTCACCACCCCCGCGACGGCCGAGGCGGCCGCCATTCCCAGGGGTTTCCTGCTGTACGAGAAGGACGCGGCCAAGAAGGACAACGATCCCGAGACCAACTGGACGGTCGGCAACTCGGCGAAGGCCAGGCTCGCCGTCAACCCGTGCGACAGGCGCACACTGGCCGCGACCGGCCGCGTGGCCGCCCGGACGGTGACCTTCACCGGCGTGCCGGACTTCATGAAGGTCGAGCAGGTGATCCTGTACGGCTCACGGGCCTCGGCCGCCTCGGCCGTCGCCCAGGTGCGTGCCGCCCTGGTCAAGTGCGCGGCCAGGACCGACTCCGGCGCGAGTTACCGCTACGCCTCCTCGCGCCTGACCGGGCTCGGTGACGAGGCGCTGAGGATCTCCGGCCAGGTCTACTACGGCAGGAAGGCAGGGGTGGGCGGTGACCGGAGCGTGCTGGTCAGGAAGGGCAACGCCGTCCTGGTCTATCTCTGGGCGGGGGAGTACGACAAGCCGGGGAAGGGGGACTGGAGCGTCCAGTTGCGCGACGCCAGGAGGATGACCGCCAAGATCTGCGACATCGCCGCCTGCGGGTAGTGCGACCGGAGTACCGGCGGGGGTGCTTCCCGCGGCCGGGACACCACCTGTTCCCAGAGGGCGCTTCCCGCGGTGCCCCCCTGCGGCCGAGGTACCGCTCCTGACAGGGCCGTCTCCCGCGGCCGACGACGCCCTCCGGGGAGAAAACCGTCGGCCGCGGGTAAAGCGGTCACCTGCGAACAAGGAGCAAACCCGGTGAAAAGGTGAGTCAACCATTACTTCTTCTGTACTATTCGCCGCAGGTCTGGTGCAGTCGGGAGGCGTTGACGTGGCCGTGGCGGGTTTGCCGGTTGGACTGATTCGGATACCGGTGGCGGTAGGGCTCGCTCTCGCGTTGTTGACGATGCCGGTGAGCGGAGCGTCCGCCCAGCTGAGGCCGACCCCCGCCGAGGCGAAGAAGAAGCTGGAGAAGCTCAACGAGCAGGCCGACCAGATCGTCGAGAAGTACAACCAGGCCTCGGAGAAGTGGAAGCGGGCCAGGAAGAAGTACGGCGATCTGAACGCCGATCTGACCCGCCAGAACAAGCAGGTCGCCGGGCTGCGCAAGGAGCTCGTCTCGATGGCCGTCAGCAGCTACCAGGTCGGGTCGATCAACGGCTGGGAAGGCATGATCTACCAGTCCGACCCCGGTGCCCTGCTGAGCGGCCTGGCGGCCGCCGACCAGATGTCCACCTCCCGCGCCCAGTCGCTGAACGCCTTCGACGAGGCCACCAAGGCGCTGCGGATCGGCCGGGACGAGGCGAAGAAGGCCCTGGTCGACGCCGACAAGACGCGGGACGAGCTGGCCGAGGAGAAGGCCAAGGCCGAAAAGATGGTGAGGGCACAGACGAAGCTCCTGCGCGAGCTCAACGCCTTCAAGGTGGGCAACCCGCAGAGCACCGGGGTCCAGTACACCGGCTCAGCCTCGGGCAACGCCCGCGCCGCCCTGCAGTTCGCCTTCGCCCAGATCGGCAAGCCCTACCGGTACGGCGGCACGGGTCCCAGCGGCTGGGACTGCTCCGGTCTGGTCCAGAGCGCCTGGCGCAACGGGGGAGTCTCCCTTCCCCGGACGACCTGGGAGCAGTGGAGCTGGGGTGCGAGCCGCAAGGTCTCCCTGAGCGACCTCCAGCCCGGCGACCTCATCTTCAGCGAGGGCCTCGGCCACGTCAGCATGTACGCGGGCAACGGCCAGATCGTGCACGCCCCGCAGACGGGCGACGTCGTCAAGACCGTTCCGCTGTCGTCCTACGGCCGTCGCATCGTCGGAGCCGTCCGCCCCTGAGCGTTGCCCCCGCAGCGTTGCCCTGCAGCGTTGTCAGTGGCCGTCAGTGGCCGCCATGGCTCCCCGGTGGCGCCCGGTGCCCCAGGCGGTCCCCCGGTGCTCCCCTGTGGCTCAGCGGCCCCACGGCGGCTCCGTCCGCAGTGGCCTGCGAGGCGACGGCGCGGCTCCCGGCCGGGTGAGGTGCCGGGAAAAACCGGATGTGCCGGGCGCGGTGCTGCTGCGAGCATCGGAACATGATCAAACCATGGATACCCGACGAGCTCGCGTACGCCGGACCTGAGCACCTCGACGCCGCGTTCGTCGCCGGGTTCGACCGGAAGCAGGGCAGGCCCGACCCCGAAGAGGACCTCGCCGTGCTCGCGAGGCACGGCGTGGGGGAGAGCGCGACGGTGGTGGAGTTCGGCGCGGGGACCGGACAGTTCGCCCTGGCCGCGGCGCGGCGGTTCTCGCGGGTGGTGGCGGTGGACGTCTCCCCGGCGATGCACGACTTCCTGGCCGCCCGTGCCGCCGAGAACGGGCTCTCCGCCGTCGAGTGCGTGCGGGCGGGCTTCCTGTCCTACGAGCACACCGGGCCGCCCGCCGACGCGGTCTACACCCGCCACGCACTCCATCAGCTCCCCGACCTCTGGAAGGCCGTCGCGCTCGACCGCGTCGCGCGGATCGTACGGCCGGGGGGCGTCCTGCGCCTGCGTGACCTGATCTTCGACTTCCGGCCGGACGAGGCCGACGCCGTGTTCGGCCGCTGGCTCGACGGCGCGGCGGACGACCCCGCGCTCGGCTACACGCGCGAGGACTACGCCGAGCATCTGCGCACCGAGTACAGCACCTTCAGATGGCTGCTCGAACCGATGCTGGACGCCGCCGGCTTCGAGATCGTCGAGGCGGACTTCCAGCAGTCGATCTACGGGGCCTACACCTGTGTCAGGCGCTGAGAGCGTCCGGCCGACCGTCCGGGAACGGTCCATCATCAGTGGATCGCGATGAGTGTGACGAACATTACGAAACCGTGATTTGCCGGGCGTGATGCGAAGGATGTGACGAGGGTCATATCTCATTAGCATAAATGGCCATTAAGCAGGGATAACAGGAAGATCAAGAAGGGTGTCGGCTCTCCCGGATTTGGGGAATGCTTTGCCGAACGTTGGGGATCGGGGTAACTTCTGGCGTCGCGACGTGCAAGCCACGCCGTCGCGGCGAATGTCGGTCTTCGGGCCGGTTCCCTTATAAGAATCCAGCCGGCCGCCGTGCCCCCACCCGGGGGTGGAGATCATTACGGCGGCCCGCCGAATCCATGCAGCCAGGAGGCATGGAACCGGGGACCCAAAAGGCCCAGCACGCTGCGGCCAGGGGTGAATCGGCATGTTTATGCCGTAGGGCATCTTCCAAGCCCGAATCCGTCAGCTAACCCGGTAGGCATCAGTGGAAGCCCCAAGGAGAAATCCTGTCCAGCACCCTGCACAACCCTCGTCTGTCGCGCCTTTTCCGCCTTTCCCTCGGCGGTATCGCCCTCACGTTGACCGCCTCAGCCGGAGCGGTCACCCTCGGGCCCACGGCGGCGCAGGCGGCGGACGGTCCTCCCGAGATCCTGGTCAACAGTGCGGCCGGCGTCTCTGAGAAGACCGAAAGCACCACCAAGACCGTCACTCAGGCCTCGGCCACAGCCACGGCGAAGGCCAAGGCCACGGCGAAGGCCAAGGTGAAGGCCAAGGCCAAGATGAGCAAGGCGGCACGACAGAAGGTACGGGCCGGTAAGGCGGTCTCGACGGCCAAGAAGCAGATCGGCACCCCTTACCGCTGGGGAGCCTCCGGGCCCGGAGCGTTCGACTGCTCGGGGCTCGTCCGGTACGCCTGGAAGAAGGCGGGTGTGTCCCTCCCCAGGGTCACGCACAGCCAGTACAGGGCGATCAAGAAGAAGGTCTCGTGGAGCAAACTGCGCCCCGGTGACCTGATGTTCTTCAGCGGGAAGGGCCACGTCGGCATGTACGTCGGCAAGGGCAGGATGGTCCACTCGCCGAGCAGTGGCAAGACGGTTCGTGTCGTGAAGCTGGCGGGCTACTACAAGTCCTCCTTCGCCGGAGCGGCACGGCCCGGAGCCTGAGCCCGCGCTCGGGTGGGGGACCCGGGACCGCGTCGAGCGCGGCTCCCGAACTCCGAACCCGAGTGCCGGACCCGAGCACGGCGCCCGAGCGCCGGACCCGAGCACGGTGCCTGAGCACCGCGCCCGAGTACGGGAGCCCGAGCCCGCGTCCGGGCACACGCCGGAGGCGCGTCGAAAGCGCGTGCCGAAAGCACACGCCCGAGCACGGAAAAGCGGCCCCGGCCCTCCACCAGGAGGGCCGGGGCCGCTCCATGCCGGTCGAGATGCCGGTCAAGTACCATCGGCTCGTATGTCCGTCCCGAAAGGGCGCCGCGCCGTGCTCGCCGGGATGCTGGCGCTGATGAGCGCCGGTCCGTTCGCCGGGACGGGCCCCCTCCTGGCCGGAGCCGCCCCGCTCCTCCCGCACGGCCCGTACGATGCCCGGCGCCTCCTCCGGGACCCGGGCGACCTCCGCGACCTGTGGCCGGGTGCCGCCGTCACCGTCAGGGGCGAGCACTCCCTCGTGATCGGCCACGGCGTCCCCGACGCCGTCCTGCGGGATCTGGCGGCGAGGGCCGACCGCGCCCGCGCGACGATCGCGGAGATCTGGGGGCCGGTCCCCGCGGTGATCCTCTTTCCCGCCGACGACGCCGAGGCCGCGACGCTCGCCGGAGCCGGCAGCACCCGCGGCCTGGCCGCGATGGCGACCGCGGACCGGGTGATCGTCCTGCCCTCGGGATACGCCAGGCTCACCGAGACCGGCAGGGACGTGGTGATCACCCACGAGCTCGCCCACGTGGCCACCGGCGCGACCCGTGGTGGCCGGGTGCCGATGTGGCTGTCGGAGGGCTTCGCCGACTACGTGGGCTACCGCGACGCCGGGATCGCGGTGCGCACGGCCGCCGCCGAGCTGGCCGCCGAGGTGCGCGCGGGCGTCCTGCCCGAGCGTCTGCCGGGACCGGCCGACTTCGCCCCCGGTGCGCCGAGGCTCGCGCAGGCGTACGAGGAGGCGTGGCTCGCCTGCCGGTTCGTCGCGGAGCGCTTCGGGGAGAAGGCGCTGGTGAGGCTCTACGGTAGCGATGTCGGGAGCGCGCTCGGCCTGTCGCCGGCCGAGTTCACCGCATCCTGGCGCGACTACCTCGGGAAGGAACTCACGTGACGCTGAGCACGAAGGACGCGCCCTCGGGCGTGCGGTCGGCGGGATGGGCGACGGCCGGCCTGGGGGCGGTCACGCTGGCGGTCGTGGCGTTCACCACGCCCTGGAGCGTGCTGCCCGACGGAGCTCCGCCCGTCACCCCTGATCCGGCCCGCGACTTCACCGCCGAGCAGATCGCCAGGGCCGAGACGTTCGACGCGCTGGTCAGCCTTCCCGGCTACCTGTCGCTCGGCCTGACGCTGGTCGTGGCGGGGGTGCTGATCGCCACCCCGCTGGGCGCGCGGCTCGTCGACCGGCTGCCGGGGCCGTGGTGGCTGCGGACGCTGCTCGGCGTGCTGGCGCTGTCGGTGGCCGTGGCGATCCTGCGCTGGCCCCTGGGGATGTGGTCGGAGGGCTACCTGCGCGACTTCGGGCTGTCCACCCAGGCATGGCCCGCGTGGGCGGCGGACCGGGCCAAGAGCACCGGCATCGGCGCCGGGCTGACCGCGATCATGGTGGTGGCGGTGATCGGCCTGGCGCGACGCTACCGGCGCTGGTGGATCCCCGCGGCGGCCGGGGCGTTCGTCCTGACCGTCGCGGCCTCCTTCGCCTACCCGGTGCTCATCGAACCGGTCTTCAACGACTTCAGGCCGCTGGAGGCCGGGCCACTTCGCGACGACCTGCTCGCGATGGCCGACAGGGACGGCGTGCCGGTCGAGAACGTGCTCGTCGCCGACGCCTCCCGGCGGACCACCGCGCTCAACGCGTACGTCTCCGGATTCGGCGCGACCCGCAGGATCGTGGTCTACGACACGCTGCTGCGCGCGCCCGCCGACGAGGTCGAGCTGGTGGTCGCGCACGAGTTGGGCCACGCCAAGGCGGACGACGTGCTGTGGGGCACCCTCGTCGGCGGTCTGGGCGCGGCGTTCGGGGCGTGCCTGCTGTACGTGGTGACCTCGGCGGGAGGCGTGCGGCGCAGGGCCGGGGTCACCTCACTCGGCGACCCGAGGGCGGTGGGACTGGTGATGGGGGTGCTGAGCCTGGCCACGGTCCTGTCGGGGCCGGCCCAGAACCTGGTGAGCAGGCATATCGAGGCCCGCGCGGATCTGCACGCGCTGGACCTGACGAGGGATCCCGCGACGTTCGTGGCCATGCAGAAACGGCTGGCATTAACCAATATTTCGGATTTGTCGCCTGATTTCGTTGAGTATGTACTTTATGTATCGCATCCCACGGCACCGCAGCGCATCGCCATGGCACGTTCCTGGGCCGGGCTGAACGGCCTCCCCGAGCCGTGAGCCGCACGCTGGTCGTCACGAACGACTTCCCGCCCCGCGCGGGAGGGATCCAGTCGTTCGTGTACGGTCTCATCGCCCGACGCCCGCCCGGCTCGGTCGTCGTCTACGCGCCCCGGTGGACCGGCAGCGCGGCCTTCGACCTGCGCCAGCCGTATCCCGTCGTACGGCACCCCACCTCGCTGATGCTGCCCACGCCCGCCGTCGCCCGCCGGGCCGCCGAGCTGGTCGCCGAGTTCGGGTGCGACACCGTGGTCTTCGGGGCGGCGGCGCCGCTCGGGCTGATCGCGCCCAGGATGCGCGAGGCCGGGGCCCGCCGCGTCGTCATGGTCACCCACGGCCACGAGGCGGGCTGGACCGGGATCCCGGTCGGCCGCCAGGTGCTCGCCAGGATCGGGGCGAGCGCGGACGTGGTCACCTATCTGGGGGAGTACACCCGGCGCAGGCTGGCCGGGGTGATAGCCGAGGACAAGCTGGTACGGCTCGCTCCCGGCGTCGACACCGAGGTCTTCCACCCGGGGGCCGGGGGAGGGCGGGTGCGCGCGAGACTCGGCCTGGGAGAGCGGCCGGTGGTGGTCTGCCTGTCCAGGCTGGTGCCGCGCAAGGGGCAGGACACGCTCCTGCGGGCCTGGCCCGGCGTGCTCAGGGACGTGCCCGGCGCGGTGCTCCTCATCGTCGGCGGGGGCCCGTACCGCAGGACCCTGGAGCGGCTGGCCCGGCCGCTGGGCGGCTCGGTCAGGATGACCGGCCCCGTGTCCGAGGCCGAACTGCCCGGCTACCTCGCCGCGGGCGACGTGTTCGCGATGCCGTGCCGCACCCGACTGGGCGGCGTCGACGTGGAAGGGCTCGGCATCGTCTACCTGGAGGCCTCCGCGAGCGGCCTGCCCGTGGTGGCCGGCTCCTCGGGCGGCGCCCCCGACGCCGTACTGCGCGGGGAGACGGGCCTGGTCGTCGACGGCACCCGCCCGCGGGAGGTCGAGGCGGCCCTGATCGGCCTGCTCAAGGACGGGGCCGGGGCGCGTGCCATGGGGGAACGCGGGCGCGAGTGGGTGGCGCGCGAGTGGAGCTGGGACCTCGCGGCCTCCCGCTTCGCGCGCCTCCTGGAGCCGGCGGAGACCCCCTGACGGCAGAGGGGCTCCGCGAGGACCTGCCTCCTGGCCGTGCAGGGGCCGCTGAGACCTCTGGCGGTGGAGAGACACGAGGCCCCGGGGCCATGAAGGGATCCCGCTGAGACCTCTCGCGAGAGGTCTCAGATGGGCACCCGGCCGTAAGCGGGGCCGCGCGGACCTCTCAGCCGTAGAGGGATTCGACGGGGACCTCGCGTGAGAGGCCCCAGCGGGCATCCGGTTGTAAGCGGGGCCGTGAAGATCAGCCGTAGAGGGATTCGACCTGCTTGGCGAAGTCGCGCATCACGATATTGCGCTTGATCTTCAGGGTCGGGGTGAGGTGCCCGCTCTCCTCGTTGATGTCGAGGTCGAGGATGACGAACTTCTTGATCTGCTCGGCCTTGGAGACGGACCTGTTGGCGCCGTCCACCGCCTTCTGCACCTCGGCGACGATCGCCGGATCGGAGCTGAGGGTGGCGAGGTCAGCGCCGGTCCTGTCGTTGGCGGCCTTCCACTGCTCCAGGGCCTCGACGTCGAGCGTGATGAGCGCCGCGACGAACGGCCTGTCGTCGCCGACCACCATCGCCTGGCTGATCAGCGGGTGGGCCCGGATGTGGTCCTCCATCGGGGCCGGGGCGACGTTCTTGCCCGCGGCGGTGACGATGATCTCCTTCTTCCTGCCGGTGATGCGGAGATAGCCGTCCTTGTCGAGCTCGCCGATGTCGCCGGTGTGGAACCAGCCGTCCGCGTCGATCGCCTCCGCGGTGGCCGCCTCGTTGTTCCAGTAGCCCTTGAAGACGTGGCGGCCCTTGACGAGCACCTCGCCGTCGTCGCCGATGCCGATGGTGACGCCGGGGAACGGCTTGCCGACGGTGCCGATCTTGTTGGCTCCCGGCATGTTGACCGAGGACGGCGCGGAGGTCTCGGTGAGGCCCCAGCCCTCCAGGGTCTCGATGCCCACGCCGCGGAAGAAGTGGCCGAGCCGCTCGCCGAGGGCGGAACCGCCGGACACCGCCGTCGTCAGCCTGCCTCCGGTCGCGGCGCGGATCTTGCCGTAGACGAGCTTGTCGAACAGGGTGTGCTTGAGCCGAAGGCCCAGCCCCGCGCCACCCGCCGACTCGGCCCTGCTCCAGGCGACGGCGGTGTCGGCCGCGGCGTGGAAGATCTTCCCCTTGCCCTCGGCGGTCGCCTTCTGCTCGGCGCCGTTGTAGACCTTCTCGAACACACGGGGCACGCCCAGCAGGAACGTGGGCTTGAAGGCCTGCAGGTCGGGGGCGACGTTCTTCATGTTGGGGGTGTGCGCGAGGATCGTGGCCGTCTCGATCAGCACGATCTCGATGATGCGGGCGAAGACGTGCGCGAGCGGCAGGAAGAGCAGCGCCGCCCTCTCCTCCACGACGAACAGCCGCTCCAGCGGGCCTTTCGCGACGTTCCTCGCGGTGAACAGCAGGTTGTCGTGGGTGAGGCTGCAGCCCTTGGGCCTGCCGGTGGTCCCCGAGGTGTAGACGATGGTCGCCAGGTCGGCGATGCCGCGACTCGACCTGCGCTCCGCGAGCGTCTCGTCGGTGACCTCGGCGCCGAGCGCGGTGAGCTCCTCCAGGGCGCCGCCCTCGATACGCCAGATGTGCTTGAGGCCGGGCAGGCCGGACGCGTCCTCGCGGATCGTCTCCTCGTGCGACTCCAACTCGGCGAACACGGCCTTCGCGCCGCTGTCGGAGATGATCCAGGCGACCTGGTCGGCGGAGGAGGACTCGTAGATCGGCACGCCCACCGCGCCCGCGGTCCAGATCGCGTAGTCGATCACGGTCCACTCGTAGCGGGTGCGCGACATCAGGGCCACCCGGTCGCCGGGCTCCACCCCGGCCGCGATCAGGCCCTTGGCCACCCCGGCGACCTGGTCGCGGAACTCACGGGCGGTGACGGCGATCCAGTCGTCGCCGACCTTGCGCCGCAGGGTGACGACGTCGGGCTCCTCCTTCGCGCGGCGGAACACGGTGTCGGTGAGGTTGGCGGAGGCGGGGACATCCACCAGCACGGGGACGCTGTACTCGCGCACGGGTCACTCCTGGAGACGCACGATCGATGGGCTGTCTGGAAGTTATCGCGATAAGTTACGTGTGGGTAAATTCGTCACCCAGGCGTTATGAAGACTGATTTCACCGTAGCAAGTACCGTCGCAGCGGACCGTCGGCCGCGCCGTACGCCTTCACGCCGGGCTCACGCCCTGCGAGGTTCATCCCATATGGCCCTACTCGTTGGTGGTGAGGATGCCTGACATGCGGGTTCACGTCGTCAGTGACGTACACGGAAGAGCCGACGCGCTGGCCCGCGCGGGAGACGGCGCCGACGCGCTCATCTGCCTGGGCGACCTCATCCTGTTCGTCGACTATGAGGACCACTCCCAGGGCATCTTCGCCGAGCTCTTCGGGGCCGAGCGGGCGGGGGAGTTCATCGCGCTGCGTACGGCCAAGCGGTTCGAGGAGGCGCGGGCCATGTCCTCCGCGCTGTGGGCCTCGCTGGAGGGCGACCCGCGCGACCACATCGAGCGCTCCGTCCGGCGGCAGTACGGCGAGATCTTCGCCGCGATGCCGACCCCCGCGTACATCACCTACGGCAACGTGGACCTGCCGGTCTACTGGCCGGAGTACGTCAGGGAGGGGCACCGGGTGCTCGACGGCGAGACCGTGGAGATCGGGGGGCTGCGGTTCGGCTTCGTGGGGGGCGGGCTGCGCACCCAGTACCGGACCCCGTACGAGATCGACGACGAGGAGTTCGCCCGCAAGGTCGAGGCCGTCGGCGAGGTCGACGTGCTCTGCTGCCACATCCCTCCCGCGATCCCCGAACTGCTCTACGACGTGGTCGCCCGGCGCTTCGAGCGGGGCAGCGAGGCCACCCTGGAGATGATCAGACAGACCCAGCCGCGCTACGCCCTGTTCGGCCACGTCCACCAGCCCCTGGCCGCCCGCACCCGGATCGGCAGGACCGAATGCCTCAACGTGGGGCACTTCAGAAACAAAGGCGTCCCCTACGTGCTGGAGCTTTAGGCGATCCGGCGCCGGACGGGCGCCTCGGGGGCACGGCTTCCCGTCGTCGGGTTCCCGTCACCGGCCCGTCACCGTCCACCGCCGTCGTGGTGTCCCCGCCTGGCCACGCCCGGCCCCGCCGGGCGTACATCGGCGATCGTGAGGCAGTACGGTTGCCCCATGGCTGATCGCACCACCTCCAGCATCAAGATCGGCGCGGACCGGTCGACCATCATGACGGTCATCGCCGACTTCCCCTCGTACCCGGAGTGGGCCGGTCAGGTGAAGGCCGCGCGCCTCCTGTCCGCGGGGGAGGACGGCCGGCCCGCCACGGTCCGGTTCGTCCTCGACGCGGGTGTGATCAGCGACGAGTACACCCTCCGCTACACCTGGCACGGTGAGGAGTCCGTCGACTGGAGCATCGCCGAGGCCGGAAAGATGGTCTCCGGGCTCACCGGGAGCTATCGTCTTGCCGACGCGGGCAACGGCACCGAGGTGACGTACGAGCTCGCCGTGGATCTCAAGGTCCCGATGATCGGCATGATCAAGCGGAAGGCGGAGAAGGTCATCATCGACACCGCCCTGAAGGGGCTGAAGAAGCGCGTCGAGACCCCATGAGGGTGGGGGAGGCGCGGCACGGCGCGGAGCGCGGCTCCACGTCCTTCCGCCGGGAGGTGGCGTGAGCAGGGTCCTGCTCTTCACCGGCAAGGGCGGCGTCGGCAAGACGACCGCCGCCGCCGCGACGGCCACACTCGCCGCCCGGTCCGGGCTCAAGACCCTGGTGGTCTCCACCGACACCGCCCACTCGCTCGCCGACGCCCTCGGCGTGCGCGCGGGCGGGGAGCCCACGGAGATCGCGCCCGGTCTCTCCCTCTACCAGGTCGACACCCAGAAGGTGCTGGAACGCCAGTGGGGCGAGCTGCGCGACTACGCCAGGGGCGTCTTCGCCGAGCTCGGCCTCGACGAGGTGACCGCCGAGGAGATCACGGTGCTGCCCGGCGCCGAGGAGATCATCGCGCTCCTCGAACTGCGCGAGCAGGCGCGCACCGGTCTGTGGGACGTCATCGTCATCGACTGCGCCCCGACCGCCGAGACACTCCGGCTGCTCGCTCTGCCCGAGGCCCTCGACTGGCACGTGAACCGGCTGCTGCCCGTCGGCAGGCGGCTGCTCGGCGCCCTTTCCCCGCTGGTCCGCCGCCTGGCGCAGGTCAGCATGCCGGAAGACCACGTGATCGGCGCGGGCGAGCGGCTCCACCGGGGCCTGCTGGAGGTTCGCGAACTGCTCACCGGACCCGACGCGAGCGTCCGGCTGGTGCTCACCCCCGAGGCCGTCGTGCTCGCCGAGGCCCGGCGCACGCTGACCTCCCTCAGCCTGTACGGCTACCGGGTGGACGCGGTGGTCGCGAACCGTGTCTTCCCCGCGGAGGGCGCCGACCCGTGGCGGGAGAGATGGGTGCGAGCCCAGGCCCGCCACCTGGCCGAGGTCGAGGAGTCGTTCGCGCCGCTGCCCGTGCACATCGTGCCGTACCTGGAGGCCGAGCCCGTCGGCCTCGATGCCCTCATCACCGTCGCCGAGGCCATGTACGGCGAGAGCGACCCCTTCGCGCCGCCCTCCGTCGACCCGCCGCTGCGGATCACCGCCGACGGCGAGCTGTTCCTTGCCCTGCCGCTCGCGGACAAGGACGAGGTGGATCTGGCGCGCAAGGGCGACGAGCTGATCGTCAACGCCGGTTCCTACCGCCGTGTCCTGGCCCTGCCCGCCGCACTGGCCCGCAGGTCGGTGCGGGACGCCGCGCTCCGAGATGGGTTTCTCCGGGTACGGTTCGAATCGGGAGGGCCTGATGACCGATAACACGAATGACGCTGAGAAGACCCCGAAGCCGCGTGCGCCGAGGAAGCCGCGGAAGAGTGCCGCCGCGAAGCCGCCGCCCGAGGTCGGAGACATCGGGGGCGCCGGGAGTGCCGAGAGCACTGAGAGCACCGGGAGCACAGGAAACGTCGAGGCCGCTGGGGGCGGGGCCGCGGGCAAGGCTCAGAGGAGCCGCCGACCGGCGAAGACGACGGCCAGGAAGAGCCGGCCCGTAGAGCCGGTCGAGGAGTCCCCGCAGGGAGGACCTGCCGGGTCGTCCGAGCCCGTCGAGCCCGTCGAGCCCGTCGAGCCCGTTGTGCGGGCTGAGCCGGTGGAGGCCGTCGAGCGACAGCAGGACGCGGGGGAGCCCGTGCGGGCCGAGCGCGTCGAGAAGGTCGCGCGCCTGGAGGTGGTCGAGGTGGAGACCGTGGCCGAGGCCGCGCCCTCCGAGCGGCCCCCGGGCTCCGGCCAGGCTCCGGGTTCCGAGCAGGTCTCGCCCGCCGAGCAGGCCGAGCGCGACGCGCGCGCCGAGTGGTTCGAGCGCGCCGACCGGGCCAGGCGTGAGGAGCGGGCGGCCGGATGGACCCCTTGGTCCCGGCCGGGCGACCGCGCCGAGGCCACGAGCCGGGAGAAGGACACCGCCGCCGAAGAACGAGCGCGTGAGGAGCGGGCACGTGAGGAACGTGCGCGCGACGAGCGGGCGCGTGAGGAGCGGCGGGCACGGGAGGAGCGGTCCCAGGGGGGCAAGGACCCGCTGGGCACCGCCGCCGAGGAGGCGTTCAAACTCTTCGACACCCTGCAGCAGAAAGCCACCAGGGAACTGCGCAAGAATCTGATCAAGGGCACGATGACCGGGGTCGGCAGCGCGCTTTCCGGTGGCGGGCGCGGAAGAAGAGAGCGGGACGTGTGGGAGGAGGCGGTCTCGGAGCATGAGGAGTACATCTGCCGGGCCTGCCCCGTCTGCCGCGCGATGGCCGCGCAGCGTGAGTCGGGCGGCGGCGCCGTCACCGACCACCTCATGCAGGCGGGCACCGAGCTGTTCGCCGCCTTCAAGTCGGCCGTCGACGGACTCGGCAAGCCCGCGCCCGCACAGCGGGAGCGCGAGCGCGAGCGAGGAGACACCCCCGTGGAGCACATCGACCTGGGGTGAGCCCAGGGGGAGAGGATGAATGGACAATGGCGCTGACCATCGGTGTGGACATCGGCGGTACGAAGGTCGCGGCGGGAGTCGTCGACGAGGACGGCCTGATCATCGAGCATGCTCTGCGACCCACCCCGGCGGAGAATCCGGACCAGGTGGCCAACACGATCGGTGATGTGATCCTGGAGCTCTCCAAGGACCGGGAGATCGAGGCCGTCGGACTTGGCGCGGCCGGGTTCGTCGACGAGACCAGGTCCATTGTCCGCTTCGCCCCCAACCTCGCCTGGCGCGAGGAGGCGCTGCAGAAGAAGGTCTCCGACATGGTCGGCCTTCCCGTCGTGGTGGAGAACGACGCCAACGCGATGGCGTGGGGCGAGGCGAGGTTCGGCGCGGGACGCGGCGAGACCCACCTGGTGTGCGTGACCGTCGGCACCGGCATCGGCGGAGGCATCGTCTTCGACGGCTCCCTGTACCGGGGGCGCTGGGGCATGGGTGCCGAACTCGGCCACATGCAGGTGGTCCCCGACGGGCGCCTGTGCGGGTGTGGCAACCTCGGCTGCTGGGAGCGGTACGCGAGCGGCAGCGCCCTCGTGATGGAGGCCAAGCTGATCGCCGAGGCCGAGCCGGACCGGGCCGTCAAGCTCCTGGAGATCGCCGGAGGAACGCCCGACCAGATCGAGGGCCAGGAGGTCACCGAGGCGGCCAGGCAGGGCGACCCGGCCGCGCTCGCCGCGTTCTCCTCGATGGCCCGCTGGATCGGCCAGGGCCTGGCCGACCTCGCCGCCGTCCTCGACCCGGGCTGCTTCGTCCTCGGCGGCGGCGTCTCGCGCGCCGCGGACCTGTGGATCGACGAGACCCGCGAGTTCTTCAACACCCACCTGAGCGGACGGGGGCACCGCCCGCTGGCCGAGGTCCGCTGCGCCGAACTCGGCCCCTCGGCGGGCCTGGTGGGCGCCGCGGACCTCGCCCGCAGGCGCTGACGGCTTCCTCGCCATCCGTACCGGTCGCCCGCATGCCAATCGGAGCGGGCGACTGGTATGCCCTGCGGCGCGCGGTTATCCTCGCGGCACGCGTCGCGAATCGAGGTGGCCGGGTGCTCAGGATCGCCAGCTACAACGTGCGCTCCATGAAGGACGACGTCCCGGCGCTGGGACGGGTGGTCGCCGCGCTCCGCGCCGACGTGCTCTGCGTACAGGAGGCGCCCCGTTTTCTGTTCTGGCGTCGCAGGAGAAGGCGGCTCGCCTCATTCGGCGGGCTCGCCGTGGCCGCGGGCCGCCGCAGGGGCGGGGTCGCGGTGCTGACCGGCCCCGGGGTGCGGCTGCTGCACGGGGAGGGCCGTCTCCTGGAGTCCTTCTTTCCCCTGGAGCGGCGCGCCATCGCGATCGCCGTGGTGGAGTTGGGGGGACGGCGGGTCGCCGTCGGCTCCGTCCATCTGGATCTCGACGAGACCGCCCGGCGCCGCCACGCGGACGAGGCGGTGAGGTTGCTGAGGGCGGTGGCCGACCGGTTCGACGCGCTGCCGGTGCTGGCGGGAGACATCAACGAGCAGTCCGGTCAGCCGAGCTGGCGTCACCTCACCGAGCGGCTCACCGACTGCTACCCGGTCTCGCCGCGCGGCGACGGCTTCACCTTTCCCGCCAAAGGCCCGCACAAGCGGATCGACGCGATCTTCGCGGTGGAGGGCCTCTCGGTGGTCTCCTGCGGCGGGGCCGACGCGGACCCCGCCGACCTGGTGGCCGCCACCGACCACCTGCCGGTGATCGCCGAGCTTGACCACTCGCGCTCCGAGACCGGCCAACCGGCTCCGGTCACGGGTACCGGCTCCGGTACGGGTCCGGTGAGGTCACCCGATGTGGGCGGGCCGCCGGGCGCCACGCGGGGCGACCCCGATACGGGCCTTTCCGGGGAGCCGGACGCGGGTCTTCCCGGGGAGCCGGACGTGGGTCTTATGAGGGAGCCCGGATGACGAGTGGTTCCGTGCCAGGGAAAATTTCCGTGACGGGGGAAGGACGTCTTTCCAGATAGCGCCCGTCAAGTGAGGAGACCGGCACGCGGGGAGTGGATGAGCCCCGTACCATTTGAAACATGACCCGTCGCCTTCCGCGGCGTGCGCTGGTTCTCTGCGCGGGAGGCCTGCTCCTGCTGTCCTCGCAAGCGTTCCCAGCCCATGCCGACCCTGTCAGCCCGCCCGCGATCGAGGCGTGGCAGGCTCCGGTGAGCGCGGGCCTGAGCAGTGACGGGTCGCTGTCCGACGTGGTGGGCGTCTCGGCCACGAGCGTCTGGGCGGTCGGCCAGCAGAGTGTCTGGGACGTCTGGCAGAGCCGGGGCGCGATCACCCACTGGGACGGCTCCTCGTGGAGCGAGGTCGGCATCCGCAACGACCCGACCGGCGCCGGGCCGCTGCGCTCGGTCGCGGCGGCCTCGCCGACCGAGCTGTGGGCCGTCGGCGAGGGGCACGACGGCCTCCCCTACCTGGCGAGGGGAGACGGGGCGTCCTTCGACAGGGTCATCGTCGACAAGCTGCACGCCGGCGACTGGCTGGGCGGGGTGGCGGCCGTTCCGGGCCGGGTGGTCGCCGTCGGGCGGCGCGACAAGGTGCCCATGGTCGTGACCGGCACCGGCTCGAAGTGGAAGCTCACCCAGCTTCCCGACAAGGGCGCGCTGTACGGGGTGGCGCTGTCGGGCAAGAGCGACGGGTGGGCGGTGGGCGACACCGGCGGCAAGCCGTTGATCATGAAGCAGTCCGGCGGGCGCTGGAAGACCTACAAGACCCCCCGGATTCCGGGCGGCTACCTGCGTGACGTCCACCTCGACGGCCCCAAGCGGGCCCTCGCCGTCGGCGGCGTCTACCGGGAGAACGGGGGGATCGTCCCGCTCGCCCTGTCGTGGAACGGCAAGAAGTGGTCTCGGGTCTCCCTCCCCGAGGGAGACGTCCGGCTGTACGGGGTGACGGGCGACCGCAAGGGCCGCTACTGGATCTCCGGGGTCGATCTGGATCGGCCGGGGGAGGCCTTCCTGCTCCGGTACGACGGGCGCAAGGTCAAGACGCTGCGCGGTCCTGAGACCGCCGCTCCCCGGACGGTGCGGCTCCAGTCGGTGGCCTACCTGCCGGGCACCGACACCGTGTGGACCGTCGGCCACGTGGTCGACGCCTCCGGCAAGTACACCGACGTGATCGAGCGCTTCGGCAACTCGGCGCGTGCCGGCTCGGCACGCACCAAGCAGTAGCGGACTCGGGGCGCACCGACTCGGGGCGCCAAGCAATGGCGGACTCGGGGCGCACCGAGCAGCAGGCCGCTCAGATGACCGCGCCGTCGTCCCAGCCGGAGTCGTTGGGCGGGCCGTCACCCATGCGGACCACCAGCGCCACGAAGCCGCCGATGAACGCCGCGACCGCGGTGAAGAGCATCCATCCCTGCAGGTTCCAGCCGAGCGCGGCGCTGAGCAGCAGGTAGGCGGGGCCGCCGAACAGCGCGAGCCATGCGATCTTGGTGGTGGCGTCGGTCTTGGGCAGCGGGGGTGGGGGCGGAGGCACGTAGTGCCCCTCCTCGTCCTCGCCGCCGGACTGCTCCGTGCCGGTTTCGGCCTCGTCGGCGGGATCGTCCTCACGCAGGAGGTCTTCCTCGTCCGATTGCTTGATCACCCGTCGCGGAGGCTCGGCAGGGAGGTTCTCGCTGTCCGGCCACGGCTGATCTGCCGAGTCGCGCTCGGCGGTGTCGTTGAAGGACGCGACGATCTGACGCCAGACCTCGTCCTCATCGCTTTGAGGTGTCACCTAGTTGGGCTCGTTGCTCATCGGTCGATCACTTTCTCCCGAAGACCGCGCATCCCCCGCTCGCGATCAGTCTCTCTGCAAGGGTACAGACGCGTTCGAGGTGATGAACTCCAGGCTCCCCGCGAAGATCCGTTCAGCGTCGTTGTCAAGCGTCGCGACATGGTAGCTGTCGGCGAGCTCCACCACATTCAGATTCCCCTTGGTCAGCCTCTCCCGCAGAATACGCACACTCATCGGTTTCACAACATGATCCTGCGGACTATGGAAAACCAGGACGGGTTGGGTGATCTTACCCAGCTCCGATCGGGTCAGCGACCACAGCCGCAGGAGGGTGGCCGCGGCCTTGACCGGCGTACGCGTGTAGCCGAGCTCGGCCGCCCCCTCCTTCTTGATGTCCCCGGCCACGCCCGGCACCGACGCGACCACGAACTTGAGCAGGGGAGCCAGTCTGAGCAGTGGCACGTCGTTGACGATCGACGGGTTGACGACCACCACTCCCTTGATTCCGTCGCCGTGCACCTCGGCGAGCCGCAGCGCCATGCACCCGCCCAGTGAAAGGCCCATCACGAAGACCTCGGCGCAGCTGCCGCGCAGGTCCGCCAGGGCCTTGTCCAGCTCGGCGTACCAGTCCTCCCAGCCGGTGCGGGCCATCTCCCGCCAGGTGGTGCCGTGGCCGGGCAGCCTCGGCAGCGCCACCGTCAGGCCCGCCGCCGCCAGGTATTCGCCCCAGGGACGCAACGACTGCGGCGATCCGGTGAATCCGTGGCAGAGCAGGACGCCGATCTGTCCTCCCGCATGGTGGTACGCCTCCGCACCGGGCATGACTGGCATCGCGGCTCCTAGTAAGGTTCGCCTGATCGTCGCACGACTGGGACATGTTTTGCGAGAGGTCGATTTGGGTGGTTCGGTGGGGTAGGTGGCCGGGATCTGAAGTGGGAGGATAACTCCAGATTCTCGGCTGTCAATCGAAGGAGCATCGAGTGTTCTACTGGGTGGTGAAGGCCATCCTCTCGCCCTTACTTCATCTGATTTTCCGCCCCTGGGTGGAGGGTGTGGGGAACGTGCCGAAGCAAGGGCCGGTGATCCTCGCCGGAAACCACCTGTCGTTCGCCGACCACTTCTTCGGGGCGCTGTTCCTGCGGCGCAAGGTGATCTCTCTCGGCAAGTCCGACTATTTCACCGGCCGAGGTCTCAAGGGGCGGTTGAGCAAGGCCTTCTTCAGCGGCGTCGGCACCGTGCCCATCGACCGCTCCGGCGGCAAGGCGAGCGAGGCGGCGTTGCGCACCGGCAAGCGCATCCTCGGCGAGGGGAACGTGCTCGCCATCTATCCCGAGGGTACGCGTTCCCATGACGGCCGCCTCTACAAGGGCAAGACCGGTGTGGCCCGCCTCGCGCTGGAGGCGCGGGTGCCGGTCGTCCCGTGGGCGATGGTCAACACCTTCGAGATGATGCCCCCGGGCAGCGTCCTTCCCAAGCTGGGCATCCGCCCGGGGGTGAAGTTCGGCAAGCCGCTCGACTTCAGCCGCTACTACGGGATGGAGGAGGACCGCCTCGTCCTGCGCGCCGTCACCGACGAGATCATGTACGCGCTGATGGAGCTCTCCGGCCAGGAGTACGTCGACAAATACGCCGCGAGTGCCAAGGTCGAGGCCGCCCGCGCCGCCAAGGAGGCGAAGGAGGCCGCCAGGCAGGCCGCGAAGGAGGCGCGCAAGCGCTCCTGACCGGGCCGGGCGTCGTCACCGGTGCGGCGGGATCAAAGGGCGGTGAAGCCGATCCGAGGGCTGGGCGGAGTGACCGGCGAATCGGGATCAAAAGGGTGAGGCAGGGTGACCGGTGAGGCGGGTCAGCGGGTCGACTCGCGGATCACCAGCTCGGGTTGGAACATGATCTGCTGATGGGCGTGCGAGTCAGGGTTGTCGCACTCGTCCAGCAGTAGCTCGGTGGCGACCCGGCCCAGCCGGTGGGTCGGCTGCCGGATGGAGCTGAGCGAGACCGTCGACGCCGAGGCGAAGTCGATGTCGTCGTAACCGATGAGGGAGACGTCCTGGGGGACCCGTACGCCCGCCTGGAGCAGCCCGCGCAACATGCCCAGGGCGAGCAGGTCGTTCGCGCAGAACACGGCGTCGGGCAGCCGCCCCTCGGCGATCAGCTTCTCCGCCGCCTGCTGTCCCGACCTGGCGTTCATCGTGCTCACCGCGATCTCCTGCAGCACCTCCCCGGGGTCGTGGCCCGCCGTGGTCAGCGCCCGCTCCGCGCCGGTCAGGCGGTCGGCGCACTGGCGGATGGTGTGCGGGCCGGTGACGTAGGCGATCCGCTCGGCTCCGATGGAGAGCAGGTGGGAGACCGCGAGCGAGCCGCCGGTGACGTCGTTGACCGCGACCGAGCACTGGTCGGCGCGTTCGGCGGGGTGGTCCACCAGGACCACGCTGATGCCGCGCTCCTTGAGCTGGTCGAGTTTGGCCAGGTTCTCCCCGGCGGGCGTGATGAGCACGCCGCGGACCCGCTGTTCGGCGAAGACCAGGAGGTTGCGCTCTTCCTTGAGCAACTCGCCCGAGGAGTTGCCCAGGATCACCGCGTACCCGCGCTCGCTGGCCACCTCCTCGACCCCCGCCGCCACGTCGGTGAAGAAGGGGTTGCCGATGTCGATGACAGACAGACCGACTGTGCGGCTGTGCCCGGCCCGCAGGCTGGAGGCGGAACCGTGCCGGACGAACCCCAGGTCGCGGATGGCCTCCTCGACCCGGGCGCGGGTGGACTCGGCGACCTTCTCCGGCCAGTTGAGCACGTTGGAGACCGTTCCCGGGGAGACCCTGGCGCGCGTCGCGACTTCCTTAATACTCACCGAGCTCATGTGCACTGATTAAAACGTAACAACCTTTGATTCGCTAGTGACTTTAGGCGCTTTTGTGCCACTTGACTGGTTTCGTCTCTCGACCCGACGTGGCGGTGTTGACGGTGCCCGTGGGTGTCACGCGACTTTTTCGCCGTCGTTGAAACGTTTTCAAGAAGCGCTCGGATCTTGCGCGACGGTCTTCCCGGCGTCCGGGGGAGGAGCGAGCGGAGAGGATCGTCCGGCCTGTTCACGCTCTCGCCGACAGGCCGGACCCCCTTCAGACAGGGGATCCGGCGTTCGCGGGTGTGGGAGGCACGGTGGCCGCTCAGGGCCTCACGGGGTGTCCGTCCCCGTGAGGTGGGCGCGGATCTGGCGGATGTGCTCCGGGGTGGTGCGGCAGCAGCCGCCGACGAAGGCCGAGCCGGCGGCGGTCCACTCGGCCGCGGCCTCCCCGAACTCCACCGGGTCGGCCAGCCCGAGCCAGCGCCGGTTCGCGGAGTCCCAGACCTCGCCCGAGTTGGGGTAGACCATGGTGGGCTTGCCCTTGATCTGCGAGATCAGGCTGGGCACGTGGCGCGGTGCCGTGCAGTTGACGCCGATCGCGATCACCTGGGGGTTGCCGGCGAACAGACCGGCCGCCATCTTGAGCGGGGTGCCGTCGTTGATGTGCTCGCCGTCGCGGCAGGAGAAGCTCACCCACGCCCGCATCCCCGGCGTCTCGGCGAGCAGCCGCCTCAGCGCCCTCGCCTCGGTGTAGGACGGGATGGTCTCGCAGGCCATCAGGTCGGCCTCGCTGTCGGCCAGGATGTGCCAGCGGTCGCGGTGCCAGTCGGTGAGGCCGTCCTCGTCGAGGTCGTAGGCGCCGGTGTACTCGGCGCCGTTCGCCAGATAGGCGCCGTACGGGCCGACGCTCGCGGCCACCGTGCCCGAACCGTGGGCGTCCCTGGCCTGGGCGGCCAGGTGCACGGAGAGCAGGATGAGGTCCTCGGCCTCGGTGGCGCTCAGCCCTCGCTTCACGAACGCGGGGATGCTCGCCTGATAACTCGCCGTTATCGCCACCTCGGCGCCGGCGGTGAAGTAGTCGAGATGCGCCTGCCGGATCACGGAGGGGTTCTCCAGCAGGAGTTTCGCCGACCAGAGGTCGTCTCGCAGGTCCGCGCCCAGCTCCTCCAAATGGGTGGCCAGGCCGCCGTCCAGAATCACCATCCCGCTACTTTATGTGGCACGGCCGAGGTTGGAACCCCGCTCTTCCTGACCTTGGTTCCGCTCTGTCCCATATCGGCCTCGTGGCGTCTTCGCCGCGTACGGTGATCCGCGCCCGCACGAGCGCCGGATTCGCAGGGGGCGCCGTTGACCGCGAAGGGCTCGTGCCTCGCTCGCGCGAGGCGAAGGAAAACGGCCACACGTCACCTCCCGCTGTCGTCCGAATCGGCCCGCCGCCCGGTAGATGTCTGTAAGGCCTCAGGACGGAGATCGTGAATGGACGACGGGTTCGACGGTTACGTGGCGACACGTTACGAGCGGCTCCGACATACGGCGTATCTGCTCACGGGGAACAGGGCGACCGCCGAGGATCTCGTGCAGACGGCGCTCGCCAAGGCATGGGTGGCGTGGCGGCGGATCGAGGGCGATCCCGATCCGTACGTGCATCGGATCATCGTCAACACCCACGCCTCGTGGTGGCGCAGGAAGTGGCGCGACGAGGTGCCCGCCGAGCACCTTCCCGAGCACGCCGATCCGAGGGACTTCACCACCGAGGTCGGTAGCCGCCAGGTGCTCTGGGAGGCGATCGGCGGCCTGTCGAGGCGGCAGCGCGCGGTCATCGTCCTGCACTACTTCGAGGAGCTCACCCTCGCGCAGTGCGCCGACGCGCTCGGCTGCTCCCTCGGCACGGTGAAGACCCAGCTCGGCCGGGCGTTGAAACGCCTTCGCGTCCATTCCGAGATCCAGACGACGGGGGCGAAGCGATGACCCATGCCGAGGACGAGTTGCGCGCGGTGCTGGCCGGGAACGTCTTGGAGGGTCCCCCCGACATGCGGGAGATCGTGCGGCGTGGCCGTCGCATCAGGCGGCGCAGGGCCGTGACGGGCGTGGTGGGCGTGGCGCTCGCGGGGGCCGCCATAGCCGTCGCGGCCTTCCAGGCCCAGGGATTCCGGGAGGGCGCCGAATCGATGGAGAAGGAGCCGCCGACGGCGGCGAGGGTCTCACCGCCGACCGAACTGCCCTCGCAGGACGTCCTGGACGCCCCTTTGATCGCGTCATACGGTTCCGCGACCGTGCCCGGCGGCACGACGCTCACGTTCCGGCCGTTGAGCGACTACACCTCCTACCGGGTCGTGTGCGCTGATCCGAAGGCGGTGGTGGTGATCCGGGCGAGCGACGGAAGCAGCTCGGTCGGTACCTGTGGAGAGGAGGGCAGACATCAGTACCACTATGAGAGGCCGCTGACCTCCAGCTGGTCGGAGCGACCCCAGCGTCTCAAGGTCTGGGTCCTGCCCGGTGACGCGCCGATCGATCCTCCCGCTCCTCCCTCGCCGTCGAAGGATGACTGCAAGGTGGTCAAGAAGGAGCTGGGCATGTGTGACGGCAGGTACAAGATGACGTGGTTGACGGATCCAGGGGTCATCGAACGGGTGATCGCCGAGTTCGAGCGGCGACCGGGGCGGTGGGCGGTGGGGGTCTACGACCGGACGGGCAGGCCCGCACCGTCGAGGACGACCCCGATGCCGACGAGGACCGTCACCGTCGGACCGGACGGCCGAGTCGGTACGGCGACACCGCCGGGGCCGATGCCCACGAGGACCGTCACCGTCGGACCGGACGGCCGAGTCGGTACGACGACACCATCGGGGCCGATGCCGACGAGAATCGTCACCGTCGAACCGTGAGCCGGACCGTGCGGAGAGTGGGACCGCCCGCCGGCGGGTCCGGGAGACCTGCCCGGAACGCACTCCTCTCGGGTGCTCGTGCCGGGGGTGGTCCGGTGACCGTTCGAACGGTCACCGGACCGGGCCGGTCCCGCCGGGGCGCCCCGATCCGGTGACCGGAGAGGGTCAGCGCTTCCAGAACGGACGTCGCCCGGTGGAACCCGTCAGAGACTCCAGGACCTCCACGGCCCTCCGCCACAGGACGTCCACGTCCCCACCGGCCTGCAGCTCGCTCGCCAGGGCGGCGAGTTCGGCGTGGCCCCCGAGGTAGACGACGAGGGCCGCGAGGCGGCTGCCCAGGTCCTCCAGCAGGAGCAGCCGCTCGGCGGCGGGCAGGGAGGCCGCGGCGCGCAGCCGCTTCAGCTCCTCGGCGAGCTGCTCCTTCGGCGGGTCCTGGGGGGCGCCCTGGGACTTGCCGCGCTTCGGGGCGGCCCCCGCCGGTGCGGGACGCAGCATCCTGGCGCGGTCGTCGAAGCCTCCGGCCGCCGCCTCGTGCGGCATGCCGCCGACGGCGGGGCTCGCCGCGAACCTCGGCATGGAGCCGGGGCGGGCCATCCCGGGCGGTCCCGTGGGCGCGGGGGGCGGCGGGGCCGCCGCGTTCTCGAAGGCCATCGAGGTCATCATCATCGGAGCGGCGGCGATCGGGTTCTCCCAGCCGCTGGGCGGCTCCACCGGCTGGATCACCCGGTGTCCGGGACCGCCCTCGGCGACCACCTGCGTGTCGACCGCGACGAAGGCGGTGAACCTGCAGAGCACCCCGTACCTGAGCGAGGTCTCGACGATCTCGGCCTCCAGCGACCGGTCACCGGCCGCGTAGCGGTCCTCCAGGGCACGCAGCCGCGCCCGCGCCCAGATCGCCCGTACGGCCGGATTGTGCACCACGGAGGCGGTGACCCTCCGCTCCCACGGCGAGCCGTCGGCGCCCACGCCCCGTACGGTGATCGCCCCTTCGGCGGGGCCACGGTAGCGGCCGAGCACGGTGAGCGGGACGCCCGAGTAGACCGAGCCGATGTGGCTGACCGTCTCGGTGATCAGGTCGATCCCGTCGGCCTCGATGGACAGGTCGGTGACGAGTGGGGCGCCGATCCGGCGGTGGATGTGCTCCATCGCCTCGTCCAGCCGGTCCTCGGACTCGACCAGCTCGCACCTACCCCCGCCCACCCCGGCCAGCCTGCCCAGGAAACCGGCGTTGACCGCCCTGTCGATGCCGACCGTGTGCACCCGAACCCCGGCCAGCGCGGCGCCGGTCCGCGCCAGGATCTGGTCCTCGTTGCCGACCTGTCCGTCGGTGACGAGCACCAGCACCCGGTCCCTGGCGGAGTCGGCGAGCAGCTCGGCGGCCCGCTCCAGCGGGGACAGCATCTCGGTGCCGCCGCGCGCCTCCAGCCTGGCCAGGTGCTCCACGGCGCGGTAGCGGTTGCGGTCGGACGCCTCCGACAGCCCTTCGCCGAGACCCTCCGGGTATTCCACGACGCTGTCGAAGGAGAGCACCGCGAACCGGTCGCCCGAGGTGAGCGTGTCGACGATGCGCGCGGCCGCGCGCCGGGCCGCCACCATCTTCCAGCCGGTCATGCTGCCCGAACGGTCGAGGACGAGCACCACGTCCTTGGGCCTGGCCCCCGCGGGGGCAGGTTCAGGGACGACGGTCAGCGTGAACGTGCCTTCATCGTTCTCCGGGCCGTTCTCCTCGTCGTTCTCCTCGGGGGCGAGCGCGAGGGAGGTGGAGGCGCCGGTGGCCAGGCGCAGGATGAAGTCGCGGTCCAGCCGCTCACCCGGCTGGAGGCGGATCACACCGCCCTCTTCCTGGACCACGTGCAGGCTGGAGCGGACCTCGCGCAGCTCCAGGCCCGCGGGGTCGACGGAGACGGCGAGCGAGAGGCGGACCGGGTTGGGGAAGCCGGGCAGCAGCACCGGCGGGGTGATCCGGGAGGCGTCGGGGACCGCGTCGGTGTCCGGTGCCCACCCGTCGCCCGCCCGCTCGCCGTCCAGCGGGGTGCCCGGGATGTAGCGGGGGGCGACGACCAGCGGGAAGCGGAAGGTGGCCGCGCCGTCCTCGTACGGGAGCGGCTGGTTCAGCGTGAGGTGCACGGTGACCCGCTCGCCCGGCACGATGTTGCCGACCCTCATGGTGAAGACGTCCGGCCGGTCCTCCTCGGCGATCGCGGCCCGCTTGCCCTGGGAGATCGCCTGGTCGTAGTCGGCCCTGGCCTGGCCGCGCTCCTTGAGCACACCCTCGATGACCCGGCCGTCGGCCTCCATCCTGAAGGCGGTCACGGCGGCCCGGTCGGGCAGCGGGAAGACGTACGTCGCCTCAAGCGCCACGTCGTGCGGGTTACGGAAACCCTGGACCACCTCGACCCCGGCGCTCAGGCCGGACACGGCGGCGGTCACGTCCACGCTCTCCAGCGGCAGGTTGCCGAGCTCGGTGGCGAGCGCCCCCAGCCCGGTGTCGGGGACGGGGTGGCACTCCTCCGGCGGCAGTGTTGTGATCGAGGTAATCATGAGCGAGTTCCTTCCGGAGGTGTGAGGCCGCGTTCGCGGAGGAGTGACAGGAGCCCTTCCGCGGCGGCGGCGATCTCGGCGAGGTCGTCGGGAGTGGGGGCGTGCTCGCCCGTGTCGAGCAGGAGCGTCACGCCGTTCGCGAGCCGTACGCCGTGGACGGCCACCGCCTTCGGGGCGGGTGGCGAGGGCGGCGCGGGCCGGGTCTCGGTCGCGGGGGGCGGGGGCGGCTGTGCGGCGTGTGCGGCGGCCGGTCGGGGCGGTGGTGCGGGCACCTCCGGTTTCACCGGTTTCACCGGCTTGGCCGGCTCAGGTGACTTCGGTGGCTCTGCGGGGGAGGGCGGTCCGGCCCAGAAGCGCGGGCGTGCCGGCGTGCCGGTCGCCGCCGGAGGGGGTGGGGGTTGTGGTGGGTGGTCGGGGAGGCGGGCGATCGACTCCAGGGTCTGGTCGGTGGCTCCGGCCAGCTCGGCCTGGATCTCGGCGATGGTGCGGCCGTCGGACTGGCGTCGCTTCACGGCGACGATCTGGAGCAGGTGGCGTCTGCCGTACATGGCGACGCGACCTCGGCGGGCCGACGGGGGGTCGAGGAGGCCGATCGTCGAATACCAGCGGATGAGGCGTTCGTTGGGCATGTCCCGCACCCGCCCGTTGAGCTGGGCGGTGGGGGCCAGCGCCGCGGATGCCCGCTCAGCCAGTTCACCGATGGTCCATTCCATGCCTCGATAGTGACACTGTAATCATGACAGTGTCAACATTTCGACCGGCGTAGGGGGCCGATAGATGGGTACGGACATTTAGCAGCAAAGAGGAAACTAGGTTCGAAACAGGGGGAAACTCTATGTCTGCGATCACCAGTCCACTCAACCCGGAAGACAAGAAGGTCGTCGGCAACGTGCTCCAGGGGGCGCTCGTCGACCTGCTCGACCTGTCGCTCCTGACCAAGCAGGCGCACTGGAACGTGATCGGCCACAACTTCCGGTCGCTGCACCTGCAGCTCGACAAGATCGTCTCGTCGGCGAGGAAGCACGCGGACACCGTCGCGGAGCGCGCCGTAGCCCTCGGGTGCAACCCCGACGGCCGGGCCTCCACGCTCGCCAAGACCAGCGAGGTGCCGCAACTGGAGACGGGCTACATCCACGACGGCAAGGTCGTGGCGGCGATGACGGACATCCTCGGGTCCATCGTCCGCCGGATGCGCGAGCGCATCGAGGCCACCGAGAAGCCCGACCTGGTCACCCAGGACATCCTCATCGAGATCACGCAGGATCTGGAGAAGCACCACTGGATGATCGAGGCCCAGCGCTAGATCGTCTCGCCAAGGCGCCCCGGCCGGGGCGCCTTGGGTGTTCTCCGGAGTCCTTCTTTCGGCGGCGACGTCATCGGGACCGGCACCAGGCCCTTCCGCCGGGCCCAGACCCAGACGCCGCCTCGGTGTCAGGGGCTGGCGCTCCTCGCCTGCGGGCGGTAGGACCGGCTTCCGGGGAGATTGGAACCGGATTCGGAGGTAGGCCCAAGCCGGGTGACAAGGCACACCGGAGAACGTGAAAGCCCGTGGTCCGCGTAGGGGGCTACGGGCGGGACGATGTCGATCAGATGCAGTTCACTGGATACGCGGCCTGCTTGGTCGGCTTGTTGTGGTTCAGCACCTCGATGGCGACCGTTCCGCTGGTCTTCGAACTCCGGGTCCAGTGAGCGGACTGGAGACCGAGGAATCCGCTGGATCCGACCTTGAGCGTGCGGGTGTCATCCGGCTTCCCGTCGATGACCCAGCGGTAGCTGATCTCCGTGTCCGGAGCCGCATGGAGGTCCGCCCACGCGGTCGGGTACGGCGCGGCGTCGCAGTCGCCGTGGTAGGCCACCGAGGTCAGCCCGCCGATGCGGACCGTGCCCGGTGTCGGGTCCTTCGGCACACAGGTCCAGGAGTAGGTCTGCTGGGTGAACGGCTTGTTGTGGTTGAGCACCTCAAGCCGTACGGTGCCGTTTCCGCTGCTCTGCGTGGACTTGTTCCAGAAATCGCCGATCGTCTGGACGACGCCGGGCTTGAGCACCTGGCTCCTGACCGGCCCCGGCTGGCCGTCGGCCACCAGGCGGTACCTGACCTCGGTCTCCCGGTCCGTCGTGAACAGCCCGTCCACACGCATGCTGAAGGAACGGTCACAGTCGCCCGCGTAGAGCGGCACGAGCACGTAGCGGAAGGTCACATTGGCGTCGTTGGGCCCCTCGTCGCAGGTGAAGGTGTACGAGCGCTCGTCAGGCTGGGAGGGGCCGCCCTCGACCATGAGGCCGACCTTGTGCGGGCCGCCCCCTGCGGCACCGAGGGTCCAGGAGGCGGAGACGTCCTGGGAGCGGGCCTGGGCGGAGGCGGGGAAGTCCAGCACCTGTTTCTGCCAGGCGGCGCCGTCCACGAGCCACCAGTACGTGACCTGCTGCGCGGTTCCGGCGGGGAGCGTGACCCGCCCGGTGGCCCGGTACGCGACAGGCTCCACGCAGGTGCCCGCGTAGTCGCCCGGGGTGAGCTCCACGATCTGCCGTCCCGGCGTCACCGGAGGCTGCGTGGGCGTGGACGTCGGCGTGGACGTCGGCGTGGAACTAGGCGTGGAACTCGGAGTGGACGTCGGGGTGGGCGCCGGGCCGCTCTTGCAGGTCACCGCGTAGTCGGCGCGGCCGGAGTCGTGTCCGCCGAGGGTGAGGATGTGGACGGCCTTCCAGCCGCGGGCGGAGCTGCCCACGCTCATCGGCAGCGTGACCTGGCGGAGGCGCGGCCCGCCGGCGGCGAAGTACAGCGACTCCGGCCGTCCCTCGCCGGTGATGCTGTCGATCCACCGGTAGTCGACGGTGGCCGGGGTGCGCGAGACCTGGATGGTCGCGGTGAACCGTACCGTCGCCGGGCAAACGCCGTTGTGGGCGGCCGGGCTGACGTCCACGTCCGCCGCGGACTCCATCGGCCGTCCGGGCTGGGCGGGCAGCGGGTGGGAGATGTCCCACACCTGTGCGGGACCGTCACAGGCGACGCTGAAGCGTGCCTTGCCCGACAGACCCTTCTTGCCCAGGATCTCGACGGCCTGCCAGCCGGTGGTGTCGCGGTCGAAGGTCTGCCGGTCTCGCACGACCACCTTGCGCGAGCCGTTGACGCGGAAGCTCTTGACGACGCTCTTGCCGCCGTCGCCGCGTACCCACCTATAACGGATGATGCCCTTGCCCTTGGCCGCCACCACCGCGGAGAATCCCACCGTGGTCGGACACGCACCCGACCGCTTGGCGGGACTCGCCTTCACCTGGGCCACAGCGGTCTTGGGCGCGAGGGCGGAGGATGTGGCGGCGTACGAGGGGGTGGTGGCCAGCAGCCCGCTGAGCACCACCGTGCTCAGCAACAACGCTGTCCTCTTCATCATGATCCTTTCTGCTTCGCGAAAGGATCATGATCGAGTTCCTCACTTGCTGATCACTTGGTCTTTAGTTGTCACCCCGGCAGACCTGGCGGTCGGTGCGAGGTCGATGAGCGGTCCTGTGCCTTTCGCTTGCCTTCGCCGCGCTTCCGGCCATGTGCGATGCCGCATTCCTCGGCGGTGACCGCCTCCCGGCAGGGCGGCTCGTACCGGGAGCCGATGCCGGTGGCCGTGCTGCCGCTGTCTGTCGCACACCGACGCAGTGAATGCGAGCCGGGCATGGCGAGCGGCGGAGCTGGTGGTCGTCACCACCAGTAGGTGGGGTAGCGCGGGGTCACCCCGCTGCGTCCGACGAGCATGCCGACGAGTACCAGGATGACGGTCGCGGCGACGAGTATCGGCAGGAACGGCACCAGGGGCTGCTGCTGGGCGACCACGAGCGTCGCGGTGGCGGCGGCGGGCGAGTGCGGCGTACGCGTCAGGGCCGTGACCCCGAGGGCCAGGCCGCCGGCGACGGCGGCGGCCCAGACGGAGGAGCCGGCGACGGCCAGTACGGCGAATCCGGTGAGCGCCGCCAGGAACTGGCCGCCGATCACGCTTCGCGGCTGCGACAGCGGCAGGGTCGGCGCGCCGAAGACCAGGGCGGCGCTGGCGACGAGCGGGGGCATCAGCCAGACCTGGTCCAGCACGGTGCCGAACGCGACCAGGGTGAGCAGGGCGATCGTGGCACCCGCGGTGAAGACGGCGATGGCCGCCGTCTTCGGCCGGGCGGGTGCGCGGCTCCTGAGGCCACGCCAGGCGTCCGTCGCGGTGGTCTCGTCGTTCCCGCTCGCCGGCGAGACGAATGCCGTCCTCTCGTCGTCTCCGCCGAAGGCGACCGGGGGCGCCACATAGGCGGTCCGCCAGGTGCGCGACGGCTCCACCCGGGTCTTCGGATCCGGTCTGGCCTCGATGGGCCCCTTCAGGTGCGTCCTGCCTCCCGGCGAGACCTCCTTCGTGTCCTCGACGGCCCGCGGATCGAGCCGCGCGGCCGCCAGGACCTCTTCCGGTCCGGATGCCTGCGGCGGGAACGGCGTCGTCCACCTGCGCATCCGGTCGGCCGGAAAGAAGTTGCGAACCCCCATGGAAAATCTCCTGCGATCTCGGTATCGGTCACCAAAAGTCGCAGAAGGTACTTGTGCCTTACTTGAAGGTCAGCGCAAGCGCCCGCTCACGGGCAAACGTTGGCTGATACGGCACTACAGCGGCTGGGAGGGAAGCGCACGTCTCGTCCCCCTGACGGCGATCTCCAGGCCGAAGCCGACGACGAACCGCTGTCCGGCTCACAGGAGATAGCGGGCCAGGTCGGCGATGGGGTGGGGGGAGAGGAGGTCGCGGAGGGCTTCCAGGTGGGTGGCCGCGTCGTGCAGGACGGCTCTCGGCACGGTGTCCCGTGCCGGGAGTCGATGCCTGTGCATACCGGGATCTACCGGGTGGATTCCTGCATGCCGCCGTCGCCGAACCAGACCAGGTCGGAATGGAGTCGGCGGGCGGCGCTGCGGGGGCTCGCCCACAGGCCGAAGCCGCGGCCGTTCGCGCCGACGGTCGTCGCCGTGCCGCCCGGCAGCGCCAGCCCGTAGGCCACCACCTCGGGGTGACTCTCCTCGCCCTCGGCGAAGTCCTGGACCAGGGCGAACATGCGGGGAAGATCGCCGGTCAGCGTGTACGCACGCTCCAGAGCCACCTCTCGCGGGTAGTGCTCGCCGAAGTCCGGGCCATGGCAGGCGGATGGCTGGTCGGAACCAGGGTGGTGCTCCATGCCGGTGCTCCCTTCCGATGCTGAACGTGGGTGAAGATCTGCCGTACGGCTCCGCTCCGCCCTGATTCCTCTACGTTTTCGAGCGAACACCGAGCGTAACGGCCGATGCTTCGGTAGCGTTGCATCGAATTCGAATTTGCGCAAGCTTACGTAATGAGCTTGCCGGATTTGTTCGGATTTACCCAGAAGTGGCGACACGGTGAACTCGAAGGAGGCGGAGATGGGTGCGAGGCGAGGACCCACCCTGCGGGCGCAATGGCTCGGCAAGCATCTGAAAGACTTCCGTGAGTCGGCAAAAATAACGCTCAAGCAGGCAGGCGATTACCTGCAGCGTGACGCCGCGACCATCAGTCGACTGGAGTCCGGAATTATCCCGGCGAGGGTGTCTGACGTGCTAGCACTCCTCAACCTGTACGGTGTCGACGACCATAAGATTCGTGACGGACTGGAAGAACTGAGTCGCGATATCTGGCGCAAGGGCTGGTGGGACGGTTATGCCGCAGCTCCCCTTGGCGTGATGTTTGATCATGCCTGGCTCGAAACCCGGGCGGAGAGAATCCGCTTCTACGGAGCGATGGTCATTCCCGGTCTCTTCCAGACTCGGGACTACGCGCAGACGGTCATCGCGGCAGGTGGTATGGATGCTTCCGGCGAGCAGATCGAGCGCTGGGTGGACTTTCGGATAGACCGGCAACGTGTGTTCGATGCCGAACCCGCTCCGCACCTGGAGGTCATCCTTGATGAGGCTGTATTGCACCGCATGATCGGCGATTCGAAGGTGATGGGTGCCCAGTTGGAGCATCTGGCCGAGGTTATGAACAGGCCGAATGTGACCATTCGGATTCTGTCGTTCACTGCTGGGGCGCACGCCAGCCTGGAGGGCTCTTTTTCGATCTTCGACATGCGAGAGCCATATTCCGACATCGCCTGTGTGGAAACCCGGAGCGGCGCTGTTTATAGCGAAGCAGAGGGCGCCGAGAACTTCACGCGAGCGTACAATTCCATCCGGAGCATTGCTCTCAACCTGGATGAGTCCGCGACTGTCATCCGGACTGCGATCGGTCGTGTCAGACGAGCGAGAGGGAGAAGCACATGACGATCGACCCCAAAGAACTGGCGGGTGTCGCCTGGCACATCAGCACCAGAAGCCCTGATGCGGGTGGTCAGTGTGTTGAGGCTGGTCCGTTGGCTGATGGTAGTGGGCGGGTTGCTGTGCGGCACAGTCGTCGGCCTGGGGCTGAGGTGATTGTTTACACCCGCGCTGAGTGGGAGGCGTTCGTCGGCGGCGTCAAAGACGGTGAATTCGACTTCTCCGCCGGAGAAGGGAACGTGTAATGGCGGCCAGCGAAGAATTAGCCAACGTCGCTTGGCATGTCAGTGCCAGGAGTGCCAACGGTGGTGGTCAGTGTGTTGAGGCTGGTCCGTTGGCTGATGGTAGTGGGCGTGTCGCTGTGCGGCACAGTCGTCGTCCCGAGGCCGAGGTGATCGTCTACACCCGCGCCGAGTGGGAGGCGTTCGTCGGTGGTGTCAAGGACGGCGAGTTCGACTTTCCCGCCCGCTGACCGTACCGGTTCACGATGATGCGCGGCCTCGGGTGACGGTGTAGCCGTTCGGGGTGGTGGACGCGGTCGAGTATGGCGCGCTCTCCGGTTTCGGCCTTCGCGAGCCCGCCCTACCTCGGCGGTAATCGACGGGTGGCATTCGAAATAGGGATGCTTGCGACATGAGTGGTGAAACCCGTGACGTCGTGGAAGAACTGCTGGGTCGGATGGTCAAGGGCGATCATGACCGTACGGCGGAGTTGTTCGCCGAGCCGGTCGACTGGCAGTTGAACTGGCCCGCCGAGGGGCATCCGGCGGTGCCGTGGATTCGTCCCCGGTCAGGCCGGGCCGAGGTGGCGGACCATTTCCGGTCGCTGGAGACCCATCATGTGCCCGAGCTGAACGGCACGTCGGTGACGCGGATCCTGGTCGACGGGGCGGACGCCGTCGTGTTCGGGGAGATCGTGCAGACGGTGCGGGACAACGGGGCCGCGTACACCTCGCCGTTCGCGCTGCACCTCACCGTCGAGGACGGGCTCATCACCCGCTATCACATCTACGAGGACAGCCTCACGGTCGCGCGGGCCCTCAGCGCCTGAAGGTGCCCGAGCGTGCCCAAGATGTGATCGTGAAGGGGGCCGTCTCGTGTACGCAGGGGACTCTCGGCAGCCCAGGCCCGGAGGGGGCCTGGGTTTCTTCGTTGACGGGGGCCGTTCTCAGAACAGGTCGTGGGAGGGCCAGGCGGCGAACTGCTGGAACACCTCCCACATCATCGTGTCGAGGTCGATGCCGTTGCCGTTGGCGAGCGCCGCCCAACAGAACTCGTTGCTCGTCCGGGCGAGGATGCTCTCGGTGCCGTAGGGGATCAGCCGGCCGTCGTGCCACCAGTTGCCGAGGGCGTTGACGTGCCAGCCGCAGGCGTACGTCGGTTCGGCCGCGGACGGCGCGGTCATCGTCGCGATCGTGTCCGGCCGGAGCAGGTCGGGGACGGTGGGAAAGCCGTCGGCCCGCAGGGCGAAGCGGACGATGTCGACGGGTGACGCGAGCCAGCCGCCGTGGGAGTCCATCCGTCGCGCCGGGATGCCGTAGGGGTCGCCGGCGCCGTAGTAGACCACCTCGTCGGAGCGTCGTTCGGCCCGGGTGTTCCCCGCGAGGTGCATGTTGGTGATTCCGCTGGGCGTGAGCACGATCCGGTGTACGGCGTCGGCGTAGGGCTCCCCGGTGACCTGTTCGATGACCCGGCCAAGCAGGCAGTAGCCGAAGTTGGAGTACAGGTAGGTGGTGCCGGGCGTGTGCAGGAGGGGCCGGTTGTCGAGCACCCAGCCGATCAGCTGGTCGTGGTTCATCGCCGGGTTGCCGAACATGGGGTCGTTGACGTCGTTGGTCCAGCCCCCCGCGGTGTGCTGGAGCAGGTGCCTGACCGTGATCGCCCGAAGTTCCGCAGCGTAGGGCCTGCTGCCGTACCGGGTGCCGAGGATGCCGCTCGCGCCGAGGACGCGTTGGTCGAGCGTGAGCCGACCGGCTTCGACGAGCCGCATGACCGTGACCGCGGTGATCGGCTTGGAGACGCTGGCGATGCGCATCAGGTGCCGTTCGGTGAGCTGCTCGCCGGTCTCCCGGTTCGCCAGCCCGTACCCTCGGGCGAAGACGAGCGCGCCGCGCCGGGCGATCGCGAGTGACACGCCGGTCACTCCGGAGGCCCTCATGTGGCGGTCGACGACCGCGTGGACGGCGGCGAAGTTGCCGTCCACGATCTTGTCGCTCAGCCAGATCCCCGCGAACCGCTCCGAACCGGAACCGTAGCCGCTGACCCGGGCGGGCCGGTAGCCGTCTCGCCGGTGCTCCTCGAAGACCTCCTGGTAGTCCGCCCCCGCCACGCCGTGGCGGGCCGACCAGGCAGGGCCCGCACCCCGCACCCAGATCGCCGTGTACAGGTCGGTGCCGCCGACGGTGTAACCGCTGACGTGGAAGGGGCGGTATCCCTTCTTCGTCAGCTCGTCGAACTCGGCCTGGTACTGCGCCCCTGTCAGGTTGTGGCGGGCCTCCCAGTCGGGTCCCCGGGCTCCCCAGACCTTCTCCCAGATCGCCGCGAAGTGTGACTTTCCTCCGAGGCCGTACCCGTCCACGTGGATCAGCCGGTATCCCTCCTTGAGCAGCCGGTCGAACTCGGCCTGGTACCGCTCAGAAGGCATGTCGTGCTGGGTGACCAGGTGCGGCCCGCCGGTGAGCTCCCAGATCGCCGCGAAGTACACCTTCCCGGCGACCTCGTATCCGGCGACGTGGAGCAGGCGATAGCCCTCCTTCTCCAGCCGCTGGTATTCGGCCCGATACTCCGGCTCGGTCAGGCCGTGGCGGGCGAACTGCGGCGGCCCCGGCGCGTTCTCCCAGATGGCCGCGTATCCCGCCCGGTCACCCATCTGGTAGCCGTCCACCTGGATCAGGCGGTACCCCTCCTTGGCCAGGCGGTCGAACTCGGCCTGGTACTCCTCCGAGTTCAGGCCGTGGCGGGCCACCCACGGGAACGTCCCCGCCGACGTCGCCGTCCCGGTACGGAGCCTTTCCACGCTTTCCGCGACGCGGGCCGCCGAGGCGACCCCCGATCGTTCGAGGCCGAGGAACGCGGCCAGCCCGAGTCCCGCCAGGAGCGCGCCGCGACGGCTGAACGGCACCGATGAATCCCGCACGTCGAACTCCTGTCCTGGGCTGCCGTGCCCGGCCGGATAGCCGGATGTTCTGAATGTTCGATGATCCGAATCATCGGAATCCGCGAGACGTGAGCCGTACCGGCGATCGTTTCCCGCGGCCTTCGAGCGCGCGCCGTCGCCGACGAGCCGGGCGGAGCCGCCGTCTCGAGTGTGCGAACCCGCGTCGTCCGGCAGATGAGTACACCCCTACTCATTTCCGTCTCCATTGGTCGGAGCCGGAAGGACGCGTGCATCAGAGGAGATAGCGGGCGAGGTCGGCGATGGGGTGGGGGCGGGAGAGCAGGTCGCGCAGGGTGTCCAGGTGGGTGCCGCCGGAGGTGTGGTGGGCGACGAGGCCGGTGTCGCGGACGGCCCGCTCCCAGCCCGCGTCGTCGTTCGCGGCGTCCTCAAGCCGTCGCAGCACGCTCTCCCCGCCCGTCTCCATCGCCAGCAGTGTGAGCAGGTGCGGCCACTGGACGGCGAGCGCCGCGAGCTTGGCGACCTCGCCGTCCGAGGCGGGGGCCGCCCCGGCGAGGGCGCGGCGGTAGGTGAGGAACGAGTAGAAGCGGAAGACGTTCACGTACCGCTTGATCTCGCGCGGGTTGAAGAACGTCAGGGCCGGGAGCACGAACTCGATCGCCCGGTAGGCGTTCTCGTCGCTGTAGAGGTCGTCGAAGACCCGGTCGGCGGCCTCGCGGGTCGCCGCGCAGAGACCGCCGACGGCGTCGGAGCACTGGATGCCCAGGGCGTCCTGCGCCAGGCGCGCCGCCTCGTCAAGGGTCGTCGTGGTCGGGCGCAGCGCCCAGATGGCGTCCTGCAACCGGCTCACCTGGACCGGATCGGGCGGTTCCGCCGCCTGTGATCCGGGTTCCGGTGTCTCCGTCGGCGTTCGCGGTCCTGGTCTTCGTGGTTCCGCCCGCTGTCCCGACACGGCCGCTCCCGGTGGCGCGGTGGTGCCGGGACAGCCCGGTGTGACCGCGCCGAGCGGGGAGGGCCGTGCGGGAGGCAGGGGACCGCGCGAACGCGGTCCGGCCGGATCCGGTGGCGGGTCGAGCCGTTCCAGGGCGGCTGGGGGACCCGCCGGACGCGGTCCGGCCGGATTCGGTGTCCATGTGGTCTCCGGGGCCTGGGGTCGCGTGGTCTCCATGCTCGTGGAAACGTCTCCCGGGGAGATGCCGAGCGTGGAGACACTGCCTGTGGGGACGCTCGCGACCACGTCGGTCGCGGGCCGCGCCAGGTCGGGCACGCCCAGCAGGGCGCGTACGAAGGCGGGCAGCCGGTCGGCGTCGTCCAGCAGCGGCACGCTCAGCGGGAGCTGCACGATCTTCTCCAGGAACCGCCAGCCCAGGCCGGACCGCCCGGCGCCCGGCAGCGTCCCGGCCAGTTCCGGGTAGGCCGCCTCGACGTGCGCGGCGACCACCTCGGGCTCCATCGCCAGGACGAACACGCAGTTGGGGAACTCGCCGGCGAGGAACAGGTTGATCGCCTCGATGACCTGCGCCACCGTGGCGGACGAGCAGCGGTCCAGGTCGTCCACGAACACCACCAGCGGGCGCTCCCCGGTGGCGACCAGGTCGAGGACCTGGCGCATGTCGGTCTGCACCAGGTGCAGGAAACCGGTCCTCGACCGGTACCCGGGGCCGGCCGTGGCCTCGTTGACGAGTCCTTCCGCCGCTCCGGGGCCGAGCAGGTCGGGCTGCGTGACCAGGCCGCGGAACGCGTTGTCCGCCGACTCCCCGAAGAACCGCGCCAGCCGTAGCGCGCCCGCCCCGACCACCACCGCGGATCCGGCGGATCCGACGGCCGCCGCGGTGTTCCCCAGGAAGGTGCCGAGCGCGGGCAGCAGCGTGGCGGCGGCGAGGAGCGCCCCGGTGAGGACGACGGTGGCGACCAGGCCGAGGGCCACCGGGGCCAGGCGGGTGAGCGCGAGGTGGTAGGCGCGGCTGCGAACCGCCTCCCGGTCGATCCTGGACAGGTTCAGCTCCAGCCAGAACCGTTCCCGCTCGGCGCGGGGCAGCCGCCGGGTGACCTGGCTGATGATCTCGTGGGCCAGTCCGGCCCAGACCTGCTCGCCGTTCTGGTACATCCACGGGTTGAACCAGACCGTGGGCCGCCAGTCCGCCGGCCGTAGCGGGAGCGGGCCCGGCTCGGCCCGCCCGGCGTTCTCCCGGGGGCGCCGTCCGGTCCTGGCCAGCACCTCGGCGTTGGTCAGCGCCCGTTCCGCGCGGGAGCCGGGCAGGTGGATCGGGGCGGGGGCGTCCCCGGCGGCCCCGGGGTCCAGAAGGTCCTGGATCATCCGCATCAGGGAGGTCTTGCCCGCCCCCCATGGTCCCTTGACGCCGATCGTGAGCGGGGGCCTGGTCTCCGGGTGGCGGACGAACGCGGCGATCGCCTCGGCGTAGACACGGTGTCCGAGCTGGTCCTCGGTGGTCCACCGGTCGGCGGTGAGCCTCGCCCTGGGCCGTACCGTCCGCAGCCCGGCCCTGCGACGGCGCAGCAGTGCCGAGGTCTGCGCCCGCTCGGCCGCCGACAGCCGCGAGTGGCCGAAGACCCGGACGTCGGGGTGGACGAACGTGGTCGTCTCGCCCAGCAGGCCCCACTGCCGCAGCTCGGCGGCGTCGCCGAGGATCTCGTCGATCGGCTCGTCCTCGTCGAGGAGGGCGGCCCTGCGCAGCAGCTCCCTGGCGGCCTCACTCAGGTGCAGCTCGTAGACCCGCCGTACGATCTCGACTCCGCAGGCGGGCGGGGCGTGGTCACCGAGCCGCGCCAGGACGTGGGCGAAGGCGGCGTGCGGTACGGCGGCGGTGTCCCTCGCCGGGGTGAGGGCGACCCCCGTGACGGCCCCGTACGAGATCAGGATGGGGGTGCGGGCGGCGGAGGCCGCGGCGTAGCGGGCGAGCGCGTAGGCGTGCAGGTCCCCGACGCTGATCGTCCCGTCCCCGTCGAGGTCGGCGGCCCGTGTCAGCAGGCCCTCCGCGATGACGTCGGTCAGCGTGCGCGCCGGTCCCGGCACCGTCTCGTCGAACCTCAGCGTGAGGGTGAGCGCGGCCGCGGCGACCCTCGGCTCCCCGGCCACGGCGAGCTGCCTGACCGGTTCCGCGGAGCCGCTCAGCGCGCTCCAGCCGAAGTCGACGATCATCAGTACGGCGGCGGCGAGCGACTCGCCGACCTGCCGCCCGAACGCGCCGATCATCGATCCGAGCTGTCCGGAGGTCCAGCCGCCGTCGGCGGGCAGTCGGATCACCAGCAGGTCGCCCTCCCGCGCCGAGCGCAGCAGGTTCCACACGCGTTCGCCGTCCGGGCCCGCCCCCTCGCTGACCTCGGCCTCGACGGTGAACCCCTCGGCGCGCAGGGCGCTCGCCAGCCGCGCGTCAGGTCGCGTCTCCTGGAGCGTTCCCGGCAGGGCGGTGTGCGGTCCGGCGACGGGGGTGCCCGTGCCCACGCCCGAGTCCGGCGCAAGTGAGGACGGGGACGGAACCGGGGACATGGGGGCGGACGGTGGCGAGGGCGAGGCGGGAGAGGAGTCGAGGAAGACGAGAGCTCGGCGGGTGCCCACGTGGGGCGTGGTCTCGAAGACTGGATTCGCGAACGCGAGTCCCTCGCTCAACGGTCCTCCCGATCTGACGGCGGTCATCTAACTGTGGACGCGTCGGGCGGGGCAGATGGCGATCTTGGCGATAGGTCGACCTGTTTTGACGGATGTTTGCTCCGCGGTTTCCGCAAAGTTTGCGGTGGGAGGGAGCCTCGCCGTCGTTGGGGGCGGCCGATAACCTCTCCGACGGCGTCACCTACGAAGTCACCGGCCGTTTCCGCCGCTGAGCGACGCGGCCTGCCTGACGACCTCCGTCAGCTCCTCGCGCAACCCCGCGAAGAGCGGGTCGGTGCGAGGGTGGTCGCCGTAGGGCAGGTTCGAGGGGCGGTCGAGGACCACCCGGCCCGGCCTGCCGCTCAGCGCGAGCACGCGGGTGCCGAGGTAGATGGCCTCGTCCACGCTGTGGGTGATGAACACCGCCGTCGTGCCCGCCCGCCGCCACAGCTCGCGGACCTCCTCTGATTCAGGTGCCCGGTTCCCGGCCGGAGTCCGTGGAGGCCGACAGGTAGCCCGTGAGCAGGGTCTTGAGTTCGGCGGTCAGTTCCGCCGCGCGTTCCGGCGGTCCGGCCGCGACCAGCGGGAGCACCGCCCTGATGGTGGCCAGCATCATCGTGGCGATCAGCAGGCGCCGCTCCTCGCCGAGGCGGGGTGCGCGTACGGAGAGGGCTTCGGCGATGCGCCGGGCGATGTCCCGGTGGAGCCGCTCGGACGCCGCCGCCAGCCGGTCGCCGGTGGCGGAGCCGTGCAGCAGGGCCCAGTAGGCCGGGCGGGAGGCCTTGTAGGCGACGATCTCGTCGACCACCTGGTCGATCAGGTCGGCCGCGGGCATCCGTATGGCGTCGCCGGAGAGCCTGGCCTCCCAGTGCGCGCTCCGCCCATCGGTGAAGCGGCTGAGCAGGCCGTCCAGGATCTCCTCCTTGTTGCGGAAGAACTGGTAAAGCGAGCCCGGGGACATGCCCGCCCGCTCGGCCACCGCGTTCGTGGTCATGTCGGCGTAGCCGACCTCGGCGATCACATCCTCGGCGGCGTCGAGGATCTCCTCCATCCGCCTGAGGCCGCGCGCCTGCCGTCTGACCGGCCGCCGCGCGGTCGCGGCCCGGCTGTCGCCGGCCTGGTCGTCGGCGGCTTGGTCGGTGGCGTGCCGGGCGGTCCGTCGCGTGGTCGTGGGCCGGTCGTCCGCCGGCTGTCCGGTCGCCGGACGTTTCTCAGGCATGCGTCATCCCGTTGACAAATACGAGCATTTACTTGTATTTCTGTCTCGAACCCTAAAACACGAGCAGTTTACCGAATTTCGGGGATGATCATGAAGACTGATCCGCGTCCGGTCGCGGCGCCTCCCGGGCCGCCGCTGAGACGGCTCGGCCGCTTCCTCGTGCGGCGACGCCGCCTGGTGATGGTCCTCGCCCTACTCGGCGCCGTCGTGCTGGGAGCGCTGGCCTCGGGTGCGGTGTCCGCGCTCTCCCTGGCCAGGTACGAGGCGCCCGGCTCGGAGTCCGACCGGGCGCAGGCGGAACTGGCCGGGAGGTTCGGCACAGGGAGCGCCGACCTGGTCCTCCTGGTCACCGCCAGGAACGGGACCGTCGACACCCCCGCCGTCGCCGCCTCCGGACGGGCGCTCACCACCCGGTTGGCGGCTTTCGAGGGCGTGGCCGAGACGGCGTCCTACTGGTCGCGGGGCAACCCCGCCACGCTGCGCAGCGAGGACGGCAGGCACGCGCTCGTGGTCGCCCGCATCCCCGGCGACGCCGATCGGGTCCGCTCCGAGATCCTGCCAAAGATCATTCCCGAGGTCCTGCGCGGCGACGCCGCGACCACCGTCAGGGCGGGCGGCGGCGAGGAGGTCTTCCGTCAGGCCGTTCCCCTGGCCAGGCAGGACTTCGTCCGTGCCGAGCTGGTCGTCGTCCCCATCGTGCTCGTACTGCTCTGGGTCCACCTGCGGCGCGTCCTCGCCGCGGTGCTACCGGTCGTGCTCGGCGCGCTGGCCATGGTGATCGGGCTGGCGCTGCTGCGGATACCGCTCCTGTACGCGGACGTGTCGACGTTCGCGCTGAATCTCACCCTGGCCATGGGACTCGGCCTGGGCGTTGACTACTCACTGTTCATGATCGCCCGTTTCCGGGAGGAGGTGGGGCTGGGCAGGGACAGGCACGAGGCGGTCGCCCACGCCGTCGAGCGGGCCGGCCGTACGGTGATCTTCAGTGGGGTGACGGTCGCCGCCTCGCTGAGCGTGCTCCTGTTCATGCCCTTCGACTTCTTCCGCTCCTTCGCCTATGCCGGGATCGCGGTCGTCGCCGGGGGAGTGGTCGGCGCCGTGGTCGTGCTGCCCGCGATGCTCGCCGCCGTCGGCGACCGGGTGCTGTCGCGCCGGCCCGGGGCGGCGGGAGGAACCCTCTGGCGCGGCCTGGCGGCCCGCGTCATGCGCAGGCCGGTCGTCTACGGCGGGGTCGCGGCCGCAGTGCTCCTGCTGCTCGGCTCACCCTTCCTCGGCCTGCGCTTCGGCGTCGCCGACGACCGTGTCCTGCCCGTGTCCGCGCCCGCCAGGCAGACCTCGGACGTGATCCGCGCGGAGTTCCCCGCCGAGGAGACCGACGCCCTCCAGGTCGTCTCCGTGGGCGCGGCCGGAGCGCCCCCCGAGGCCGTACCCGGTTACGCCGCCGCGCTCTCCCGCCTCCCGGGCGTCGCCCAGGTCGACTCCGCCGCCGGGTCGTACGCGAAGGGCACCCGGATCTCGGCCGGAGACCCGTCGAGGTTCGCGGGAGCCGGGGGCACCTGGCTGTCGGTGGTCCCCTCCGCAGAGCTGATGGAGGACGACCCCGTTCGGCTGGTCCACGACGTCAGGGCGCTGAAGGCGCCGTTCGAGGTGCTGGTCGGCGGCTACCCGGCCGAGCTGGCCGACTACCGGCAGGCCGTGATCGAGCGGCTGCCGCCGCTGCTCGGACTGGTTTTGGCGATCACCTTCGCGGTGCTGTTCGTGATGACGGGCAGTGTGCTGATCCCGTTCAAGGCGACGGTGCTCAACCTGCTCAGCCTCTCGGTCATGTTCGGCGCCCTGGTCTGGATCTACCAGGACGGCAACCTGTCGGGCTGGCTGGGCTTCACCCCCACGGGGACCCTCGACCCGAGCATCCCGATCCTGATGTTCTGCGTCGCGTACGGGCTCTCGATGGACTACGAGGTCTTCCTGCTGTCACGGATCAAGGAGGAGTACGACCTGACCGGCGACACCTCGGGGGCCGTGGTGACCGGGCTCCAGCGCGGTGCCCCCCTCATCACGGCGGCGGGCGGGATCCTGGCGGTGTCGTTCGCGGCCTACGGCACCGCGGAGGTGGTCTTCGTGCAGATGCTGGGCGTGGGGATGGCGGTGGCGATCCTCGTGGACGCGACGGTGATCCGCGCGATCCTGGTTCCCGCCACGATGCGCCTGGCCGGTGAGGCCAACTGGTGGGCCCCGGGCCCCCTGCGCCGCCTCCACGCCCGTATCGGCCTGTCCGGCTGAACCTCGCCCGCCCGCCGGACGGAGGGCGGGCACGTCCGGCGGGGAGACGCGCCGTCGTGGTGGATTCGGCGCTCCCGCTCCGCCGCGAAGGGGGTGGGGTCAGAGGTCGCGGGCCCAGATCTCCTCGACGAAGTCTTCGCCGCCCTCGTTCCGCTCCTTCTCGACCACCTCGAAGCCCGCCGCCCGGTAGATGCGCCTCGCGCCCAGCAGCACGTCCCTGGTCCACAGCATCATCCGCCGGTATCCGGCGGCCCTGGCGAAGCGCATGCACTCGTCCACCAGGTGGGTGCCGATCCCCATTCCGCGCGCGGACGGCTCGACGAGCAGCATCCGCAGCTGCGCCGTCTCGTCGTCCCTGCGTACGCAGAAGACGCACCCGGCGCGCTCGCCGTCCACCTCGGCGATCCAGCCCGCCTCGCGCCGGGGGTCGTGGTCGTTCACGTATTCGGCCACGACCCCGGCCACCAGCGCCTCGAAGTCCATCCCCCAGCCCTGCTCCTGGCTGTAGAGCGCGCCGTGGCGGTAGACCACCCAGCCGAGGTCGCCGGGACGTGGCGGGCGGATGACGTACGGCCGATCCGGCTTCGGCGCGCGGCCGAGGATCTCCTCGATCGTCGCCATGCTCGCGACCAGCCGTCCGCGGTCCTCCTCGGTCAGCCCGGCGAGCAGTTCGCGCACCTCCGCCGCCGCGCGCTCGTCGAAGCCCGCGAACCTCGTCCTGCCCTCGCCGGTCAGCTCGACCACCTGCCGCCGCGCGTCGGCGGCGGACCGCTCGCGCACCACGAGCCCTTCGCCCTCGAACCTGCCGAGCATCCGGCTGAGGTATCCGGCGTCGAGGCCGAGCAGCCGCCGCAGCTCGCTCGCCTCCATCCGGCCCGCCCGGTCCAGCTCGAACAGCACCCTCACCTCGGTGAGCGAGTAGGAGCTGTCGAGGATCCCCTGGTGGAGCAGGCCGATGTGCCCGGTGTAGAAGCGGTTGAAGGCGCGGACGTCCGCCACGTGTCTTTCCATGCTTGACAGCATCAACCGATTTATTGACGCAGTCAATGAATTAATCGGCACGGGCCGATGTGAGATCGGCCGTTTACTGCGCTAACTTCGCATTTTGGCCGAGAACAGATGATGATTCTGGGGGCGGCGCGTGCCGTGCCCATGACGGGAGCATGATGGCTGAGGTCGCGTACATCGGTGGGTACACCCCCGACACCGACGGGTCCGGGCCGGGGATCACCCTGGTCGAGCTGGGGAGCCTCGCGCGGCTCGGGGAGACGACGGCTTCCGGCCCCTCCTTCCTCGCCGTCCACCCCGCCCTCCCGATCCTGTACGCGGTGGGAGAGAGCGAGCGCGGCACCGTCGGCGTCTTCGCCCGAGCCGAGGACGGCACGCTGAGCCCGCTCGCGCAGCGGCCCAGCGAGGGATCGGCCCCCTGCCACCTCGCGGTGGACCCCACGGGCACGCGTCTGGCGGTGACCAATTACGGCGACGGCACGGTCAGCGTGCACGGTATCGACGGATCCGGCCTCCTGACCGACGTGTGGATCTTCCCCTACCGTGAGGGCGCCCACGCCCACCAGGCGGTCTTCGGTCCCGACGGGGTGCTGCACGTGAGCGACCTGGGCTCCGACGAGATCCGCCGCTACCTGGTCGGGGACGAGGTGGTCCCGCACCCCGCGGGGCCGGTGCGGCTCGCGTCCGGCATGGGGCCCCGGCACATGGCCTGGTCGGACGGCCACTGGTACGTGGCGGGCGAGCTGGACGGCACCGTGCGCGTCTACGAGGCCTCCGACGGCGCCGGTCCCGCCGACGCCTCCGGTCCCTCGGGCGGGCAGTGGCGCGAGATCACGGTCGTCGCGGCCAGTGGGAGCGAGGGGCGCAACCAGCCCTCGCACCTGGAGGTCTCCGGCGGCCTCGTCTACGTCGCCAACCGTGGGCCCGACACGATCTCGGTCTTCTCCGGCCCCGAACTGGAGCGGGTGGCCGAGGTTCCCTGCGGTGGTGTCTGGCCGCGGCACTTCGCCATCGCCGACGGTCACATGTACGTGGCCAACCAGCGCTCGAACGGTGTCGCCGTGCTCCCGCTCAAGTCCGGCCTCCCGCAGCCCGCGGAAGAGGTCTTCGCCGTCGGCACCCCCTCCTGCGTACTGCCCCTGTCATAGGGTCGTGTCATAGGACGCCGTGTCGCTGTCACGGGGCCGCTCCCGCAGGGCCCCGCCGCCCTCGTCGTGAAGGTGCTCACCGGAGGCTTTCCCGAGGCGTCCGGTGAGCCTCCGACGTGCGCGCCGGGCAGGACGCGGGAGGAGACGGGCGCCGCCGCGCGGCCCGGACGCTCCACCGTCGATCGTGAGAAACGACATGTGAGGCCTACTACACTTGGTCTAGACCACTGGGGCATCTGCGGGCAGAATGCGTTGCGTCGGTGGCGAAAATCCGTTGCCGGACGACCAAGCCACCTAGTCTGGCCATCTTGAACCGACACTCATTACCGGAGGATGCCATGCGTATCGGAGTGCTCACCGGCGGCGGCGACTGCCCCGGCCTGAACGCCGTTATCCGCGCCGTCGTGCGCAAGGGAGTGGGTGTTCACGGGCATGAGTTCGTCGGGTTCCGCGACGGCTGGCGGGGTCCCCTCGAGGGCGAGACCATGCCGCTCGACATCAATGCCGTGCGTGGAATCCTGCCCCGTGGCGGAACGATCCTGGGCTCGTCGCGGACGAACCCGATCAAGATCGAAAACGGTGTTGAGAGGATCAAGGAGAACCTCGCGAAGAGCGGGGTCGACGCGCTGATCGCGATCGGCGGCGAGGACACCCTCGGCGTGGCCAAGCAGCTCTTCGACAAGGGCGTGAAGGTCGTCGGCGTGCCCAAGACGATCGACAACGACCTCAACGCGACCGACTACACCTTCGGCTTCGACACGGCCGTCAACATCGCCGTCGAGGCGATCGACCGGCTGCACACCACGGCCGAGTCCCACCACCGCGCGCTGATCTGCGAGGTCATGGGCCGCCACGCGGGCTGGATCGCCCTGCACGCCGGAATGGCGGGCGGCGCCAACGTCATCCTCATCCCGGAGAAGCCCTTCGACATCGACAAGGTGTGCGCCTACGTCGAGTCCCGCTTCGAGACGAAGTACGCGCCGATCATCGTCGTGGCCGAGGGTGCGCACCCGGTCGAGGGCCAGATGGCGCTGCAGGCGGGCGAGCTCGACGCCTTCGGGCACGTGCGGCTCGGCGGCATCGGCGAGACTCTCGCCAAGGAGATCGAGAAGCGCACCGGCAAGGAGGCCCGCACCACCGTGCTCGGCCACATCCAGCGCGGTGGCACCCCCACGGCCTTCGACCGGGTGCTGGCCACCCGGTTCGGCCTGCAGGCGATCGACGCGGTGCAGGAGGGCGACTTCGGGAAGATGGTCGCCCTTCAGGGCACCGAGATCGTCCGGGTCGGTCTCGACGAGGCCACCAAGGAGCTGAAGACCGTGCCGACCGGCCGTTACGAGGAGGCCGAGGTCTTCTTCGGCTGAGCCACGCTTTCCGAGGCGTCCCCTTGAGGGGACGCCTGCAAGCGTTCTGCAAGCGGCCTCTCCTAACCTCCCGGCAGGGCGGCCGCCCGCGATTCCCCTCCGTGTACGGCTTGCGCCTTGACCAGGCAGAAGCGGGGGCGCAAGCCGTACACCATCGCCCTCCTCGCTCCGGGACCCACCGGGCGCGAACCGCTCGGGGGCGAACGGGAGCCGAAGAGGGACGGATCTCTCGTCGGCGAATCATCGCGGCTCGTCGCCTTTCTGATGAGCGGCTCGTCGCCTATCCGATGAAAGGTGCGGGCGAGGGGTGACGGGAATCGAGGATCCGTTCTGGCGTGCGATCGCGGTCTTCCGTGTCGCGTCCCTCGCGTACGCGGCGGTCCTGCTCATCCGCGCCGGAGGGTACGCCCACCCGGCGACCGGCTGGGTGGTGATCGGCGTCATGGCGCTGTGGACCGTGGCGACGATCTTCGCCTACTCCGTCGAGGAGTTCCGCGGCCGGCCTCTGCTCGCCGCCGACATGCTCGTGACCATGGGTTGCCTGCTCGCCACCCCGGCCGTACAGGGCGTCTACCAGCAGGGCAGCCTGCCGATCACCGGCACCTGGATGGGCGGGGCGGTGCTCGCCTGGGGAGTGTACGGCGGGCGGCGGCTGGGGGCGGTGGCCGCGCTGATCGTCTCGCTCGCCGACCTGTGGCTGCGCGGCATTCCCGGTGGCGACTTCGAGACGCTGCCGATCAACGGCACCGTCCTGCTCTTCCTCGCCGGTGTGGTCGTCGGGCACGTCGCCAGGCTGGCCAAGAAGGCCGAGGAACGCATGCAGCAGGCGATCGAGCTGGAGGCGGCCGGCCGGGAGCGGGAACGGCTCGCGAGGGGAATCCACGACTCGGTGCTCCAGGTGCTCGCGCTGGTCCAGCGGCGCGGGCAGGAGATCGGTGGTGAGGCGGCCGAGCTGGGCAGGCTCGCGGGCGAGCAGGAGGCCGCCCTGCGCGAGTTGGTCAGGCTCAGGCCGGAGCCGCCCGCCCTCGGCACCGCGGACCTGTGCGCACTGCTGCACCGGTACGGCTCGGCCACGGTCACCGTCTCCGCCCCGGCGACCCCGCTCACCCTGCCCGCGGCCACCGCGACGGAGCTGGCCGCCGCGGTCGGGGCCGCCCTGGACAACGTCGCCCGCCACTGCGGGGCGCGGGCGCCCGCCTGGGTCTTCGCCGAGGGCGAGGACGGGCTGGTCACCGTGACGGTGCGGGACGAGGGGCCGGGCATCGCCCCCGGGCGACTGGAGGAGGCCGCCGCCGACGGGCGCCTCGGTGTCGCGCAGTCCGTCAGGGGCCGTATCGCCGACCTCGGCGGCACGGTCACCGTGATCTCGGGTCCCGGCCGGGGCACCGAGATCGAGATGTCGGTCCCGGTCGGTTAGGTCGGTGAGAGAGCCGGTCGAGTGACCGCACAAAGTGTCGATCAACACCGGACGCGGCCGGGCCGACCTGTCGCGACCTGCGGTTCACCCGAAGGCCGAACACCGCGTGGGCTGTACTCGACCGCCGCTCCAGGCGTGTCGCCCGGGACGGAACAGTCCTAAGGTGGGCCAATGCGCGTGATGGTGGTGGACGACCACCCGATGTGGAGGGACGGGGTGGCCAGGGATCTGGCCGAGGCCGGGTACGAGGTCGTGGCCACGGTCGGGGAGGGGCGCCAAGCCGTCCGGGTGGCCGCGGCGGTCCGGCCGGAGCTGGTCGTGCTCGATCTGCAGCTGCCCGACCTGCCGGGGGTCGAGGTGGCGAGGAGCCTGGCCGCGTCGAAGCCGCCGCCCCGCGTGCTGGTCCTGTCGGCCAGCGGCGAGCAGGAGGACGTGCTGGAGGCCATCAAGGCGGGCGCGTCCGGATATCTCCTGAAATCCGCGAGCAAGGAGGAGTTCCTCGACGCGGTCAGGCGCACCGCCGAGGGCGACGCGGTGTTCACTCCAGGGCTGGCGGGACTCGTCCTGGGGGAGTACCGCAGGCTGGCGGCCAGACCCGCGCCCGAGGCGACGCCCCGCCTGACCGAGCGGGAGACCGAGGTGCTCCGCCTGGTGGCCAAGGGCCTGTCGTACAAGCAGATCGCCGAGCGTCTCGTGCTCTCCCATCGGACGGTGCAGAACCACGTCCAGAACACGCTGAACAAGCTCCAGCTCCACAATCGGGTGCAACTGGTCCGCTACGCGATCGAACAGGGCCTCGACGGGTCGTAGGGGCGACTCGGGTGTGGCGGAGGCGTCCAGACGGCGATCACGTGGACGGGTCTCGGCGGGGTGCGGGCGACGATCCGGGCGACGGCGCAATCGGATTGACGGCGCGACTAAAGTGGCAAGGTCGAGACGTTGTCTTTACGCGAGTACGCGAGAGACTTGACGGTGACTCCCCGACGTCCCCGACTCCCCGTTCCCCTCGAAGCTCCACCGGAGGTCGCACCATGACCATGTCCGCCTTGGGCGAGCCCTGCGTTCTGCTCAAACTGGGCGAGGTCGTCCTCAAGGGCAACAACCGCGAGCTCTTCGAACGCAGGTTGCAGGCCAACATCAAGGCCGCCCTGAAGGACGTCGGCGTCAAGGTCGACGTACGGCAGCGCCACGGTGTCATCGCGCTCTTCCTGCCGGACGGCAGCGAGGTCGAGGTCGCCGACGCGGTCGCCGAGCGCGTCTCGTACGTCCCCGGCCTGGTCTGGGTGCACCGCGCCTGGCGGGTGGAGAAGGACCCCTCGGCGATCACCAAGGCGGCCATCGAGTTGCTGGCCGACCGCGACGACGTGAGGCGCGGCGTCTCCTTCGCGGTCCGCTCCCGTCGCCGCGACAAGCGCTTCCCGCTCACCTCGATGCAGCTGGACCGCTCGGTCGGCGGCGAGCTCAACGACATCTACGGCCTGCCGGTCGACCTGAAGCGCCCGGAGTTGGTCGTCTCCATCGAGGTCGACCGCGACGAGGCGTTCGTCTTCACCGGCGGGCAGCCCGGCCAGGGCGGGCTGCCGGTCGGCACCAGCGGCAGGGGCCTGGTGCTGATGTCGGGCGGCATCGACTCCCCGGTGGCCGCCTACCGGATGATGCGCCGGGGCCTGCGGGTCGACTTCCTGCACTTCTCCGGCATCCCCTTCACCACCTCCGAGTCCATCTACAAGGCGTACGCGCTGGTCAGAGCGCTCGACAAGTTCCAGGGCGGGTCCCGGCTGTGGGTCGTCCCCTTCGGCAAGGCCCAGCAGTCGATCAAGGCTTCGGGACAGGACCGCCTGGCGATCATCACCCAGCGGCGCCTGATGCTGAAGACCGGCGAGGAGGTCGCCCGTCGCCTGCGCGCCGGCGCCCTGGTCACCGGTGACTCCCTGGGACAGGTCTCCTCGCAGACGCTGCAGAACATCACCGCCCAGGACGACGCCGTCGACATGCCGATCCTGCGCCCCCTCATCGGCCTCGACAAGACCGAGATCATGGCCGAGGCGCGCCGCATCGGCACCCTGGCGATCTCCGAGCTGCCCGACGAGGACTGCTGCACGCTTCTCGCCCCCCGCCGGGCCGAGACCGCCGCGAAGGTCGCCGACCTGAAGAAGATCGAGCGCCGCCTGGACGCCGAGGAGCTTGCCGTCCAGCTCGCCGGGTCCCTGCAGGAGTACAGGCTCGACGCCTGAACCACCCCCCTCGGGCGACGGGCGTCGCCCGAGGGGGGTGGCTACCGGGGCCACCGAGGGGCCACGAGGGCCACAGGGGCGCTACTGAGGGGCTACCGAGCCGACCGGTGAGACCGAACCGGCGGCTCCCGTCAGGCGGGGGCGAGAAGGTCGCCGGCGGCGACCTTGCCCAGCAGCGGCGGGAGGTGCTCCATCACCTGGGCGAGCTCCTCCAGGTCTGCGTCGACCAGCGCCTGAGGGCCGTCGCAGAGGGCCTGGGCGGGGTTCGGGTGCACATCGATGATCACACCGTCGGCGCCGACGGCGATGGCCGCGCGGGTGAGGGGCAGGACCAGGTCGCGGTGCCCGCCCGAGTGGGACGGGTCGACGATCACCGGCAGGTGCGACAGCCGCTGGGCGAGCGGCACCGCCGAGACGTCCAGGGTGTTACGGGTGGCGGTCTCGAAGGTGCGGATGCCGCGCTCGCACAGCACGATGTCGAGGTTGCCGCGCTGGGCGACGTACTCGGCGGCCATCAGCCACTCCTCGATGGTGGCGCTCATCCCGCGCTTGAGCATCACCGGCTTGCCGGCGGCGCCGACGGCCTGCAGCAGCGCGAAGTTCTGCGCGTTGCGGGTGCCGACCTGGAGCATGTCGGCGTAGGAGGCGACCAGTTCGACGTCGGCGGCGTCGACGACCTCGGTGACGACGGGAAGCCCGGTCTCCTCGCGCACGTCGGCGAGGATGCGCAGGCCCGCCTCACCGAGCCCCTGGAAGGCGTACGGGGAGGTGCGGGGCTTGTAGGCGCCGCCGCGCAGCAGGGTGGCACCGGCGGCCTTCGCCATCAGGGCGGCCTTCAGGGTCTGCTCCGGGGTCTCCACCGCGCACGGCCCGGCGATCAGGGTGACCGTGTCCGGGCCGATCGGCACGCCGCCGACGCGGACGGTGGACCGTTCGGGATGGTTGTCGCGGCTCACCAGCTTGTACGGCGCGCTCACCCGCATCACGTCGGCCACCCCGGGCATCCCGCGCAGGTCGAGGGTGGCGAACTGGGCGATGTCGCCGACCAGGCCGATGATCGTGCGGCTCACCCCCCGGCTGACGAACGCCTCCCCTCCCACCGAGCTGATGATCTTCACGATCGACTCGACGTCCTCCCGCGTGGCGTCCGGACCCATGACGATGACCATTTCTCTCCCTCTCGATCACTCCGTCGGCGCCCGCCGATCCCGGCCGGCTCCGATGTTTCCTGCAGTGGTTGTGACGTTCTCGACGAAGGCCGGAAAAGCAGAAGGCCCCGGGTCCGAAAACCGGACCCGGGGCCTTCTGTTCGCCAGGCTGTCAGCGCAGCATCTGGAGGCGAACGGTCCGACCTGAGGGTCCGTCGCCATACCAAAACCAGAACGCGGTGCGCATAGCGGGAAATGATAGCGCACGCGGAGAGCACACCCTTCCCGCGACCCCGGGGCCAGGCAGAAGAGCGCTATGCGACAGCCACCGAGAGGCCGGGAAATCCGCGATGGCAGGATTACCCCGTGCCATGGGGGAAACGGCGAGGGGAGTGATGGTGGAGCAGTCCGAACCTTCGGAGGAGTCTCGCCTGCCCCCGGGCCAGTACGTCCCACGGGGCAGGCCGGTGATCCACTACGGCCGGGTGCCCACGTTCCGCCCGGCGACCTGGCAGCTGCACGTCATGGGGGCGACCGCCTCCGGCGAGCAGCACCGCTTCAGCTGGCCGCAGTTCTCGGAACTGCCACGCACCACGATCGTGGCCGACTTCCACTGCGTCACCAAGTTCTCGATCATGGGCAACGAGTGGAACGGGGTGTCCACGGCGACGCTGATGGAGATCGCCCCGCCCGCGCCCGACGTGAGGCACGTGATGATCTGGGGTGAGTACGGCTACAGCGCCAACATCCGCATCGGCGACTTCACCCGCCCCCAGACGATGTTCGCGCTGGAGTTCGACGAGAAACCCATCTCCCCGGAGCGCGGCTTCCCGGTGCGGATGATCGTCCCGCACCTGTACGCCTGGAAGAGCGTCAAGTGGGTCCGCGCCGTGGAATACCTGCTGGAGGACAAACGCGGCTTCTGGGAGGAGCGCGGCTACCACAACATCGCCGACCCCTGGCGTGAGCAGCGCTACTCCTATCAGGAGGAAGCGGGCGAAGGTCCACCGTGATCGGTGTTCGCCCCTGATCAGAGGGGTCGGTTGACTACCGTTTCCCGCATGTCGACCACCGGCTGGACGCTGCTCTGCGCCTTCAGCGCCATCCTCGGATTCCTCCTCCCCCGCCCGCGCCGGGAGCATCCGGACCGTTCGGGCACCCCGATGGACGAGGCCACCTTCCTCGCACTGCACATCGCGGCGATGGCGGCACCCTCGCTGCGGGCCGGGCTCACCCGCGAGTCCGCCGGCAAGGCGGCCCGCCACCTGCGCGCCCTGCTGGGCACCGGCGCCGTCGCGGTCGCCGACACCGGCGGCCTGCTCGCCTGGGACGGCGCGGCGGGCTGCCATCGCGACCACCTGCCCGAGCACGCCCGCGGCCTCCTGGCCCCGGCCGGCCCTCGGGCGGTGGCAGGACAGGATCTGAGCTGCGGCACGCCAGGCTGCGTCATCCGGAGCGGCGTCGTCGTACCGCTCACCGTCGACGGGCGGGTGGTCGGCGCACTCGCCGCGTACGACACCGTGATGGGCGCGGCACTGGCGCGTACCGTCACCGAGGTCGCCCGCTGGGTCTCCGGGCAGCTGGAGCTGGCCGAGGTCGCCTCCTCGCGGCGGCGGACGATGGAGGCCGAGATGCGGGTGCTGCGCGCCCAGATGTCCCCGCACTTCGTCTACAACGCGCTGACCACCATCGCCTCGTTCGTCCGTACCGACCCCGACCGGGCGCGGGAACTGCTGGTGGAGTTCGCCGACTTCAACCGGTACGCGCTGCGCCGGGCCCGTGATTTCGCCACCCTCGCCGAGGAACTGCACTGCGTGGATCGCTACCTGCTGCTGGAACGTGCCAGGTTCGGCGACCGGCTGCACGTCACCCTCAAGGTCGCGCCGGAGGTGCTGTCGCTCTCCGTCCCGTTCCTCTGCCTGCAACCCCTGGTGGAGAACGCCGTCAAGCACGGGGTGGCCGCGGCGGGACAGCGCGGCGAGGTCCGGGTGGTCGTCAGCGACGCCGGACCCGAGGCCCACATCAGCGTGCAGGACGACGGCCTGGGCATGCCACCCGAGCGGACCCGGCTGCTCCTCGACGGCGGCTTCCCGCGCGAAGGCTCACATGAGGGCTCACCGGGAGGCCCGCCCGAGGACGGGGAGGGGGGGATCGGGCTGGCCGGAGTCGACGTGCGGTTCCGTCAGATGTACGGAGAGGACTACGGCCTGGTCGTGGAGAGTGCCCCGAACGCGGGCACCACGGTGAGACTCCGCGTTCCCAAGCTCCCACCGCCGATAGCTATTTGTAGTCAAACTATTACCTGAAGTCGCCGCGGGGCTTGCGGTGGATGCGATTGGAAGGGCAGCGTAGGGCCATGTTGCGAGTCCTGGCCGTTGACGACGAGGTCCCCGCTCTTGAGGAGATCGCCCATCTCCTCCGCCAGGACCCCCGGATCGAGCACGTCTCCACAGCCCTGGGCGGTGTCACCGCGCTCCAGGACATGGTCCAGATGATCGGTACGGGTGAGCGGCTGGACGGGGTCTTCCTCGACATCCGGATGCCCGGCCTCGACGGCCTCGACCTGGGCAGGCTCATCGCGGGCTTCCCCAACCCGCCCCGGCTGGTCTTCGTCACCGCCCACGAGGATTGCGCGGTGCAGGCCTTCGAGCTGGAGGCGGTGGATTACCTGCTCAAACCGGTCAGGGCCGACCGGCTGGCCGAGGCGGTGCGGCGTCTGGAGTCAATGGTTCCCGCGGCGCCCGCCCTCGTGCCCGAGGACGTCATCCCGGTCGAGCTCGCCGGACGGACGAGGTTCGTGCCCCAGCAGGCGGTCTGGTTCGCCGAGGCGCAGGGGGACTACGTCCGGCTGCACACCGACGAGGGCAGCTACCTGGTCCGCATGCCGCTCGCCGCGCTGGAGCGGCGGTGGGCGGGATCGGGGTTCATCAGGGTGCACCGCAGCACGCTCGTCTCGGTGCGGCACGTGAGCGAGCTGCGCTTCGACGGCGGCCGGGTGATGCTCAGGGTCGGCACCGAGACGCTCCCGGTCAGCCGCCGCCACACCCGCCAGGTCCGCGAGCGGCTCGTCCGCCAGTTCCGCGACCGCCCGGCCGTCCCCGGCGTGACCCGGACCAGGCCCCTGCCCTCCGCCGCCCTGCGCTAGCCACCCGCATCTCCCTCGCGGATCGAGGAGCCCCGTCCAACGGGTCCGGTCGCTTCCTCCTCACGGGAATTCCGTCGCATCGGCCCGGCTCCGATGGGAGTTCCGTCGCACCCGCTTCGTCGGCTTCGTCGGCGCGAACCCGGCGCTGACGGTCAGGGCTCACCTCTCGAAGACGCGGGGTCGGGGCGGGTCCCGCCCGTTCTCTGCCTTTCGTGGCTTTCGCGGGCGTTCTACCGGACGCCGTGCGGGGTTTCCCCGGCGGCTCCTTGCCTCTCTCGCGGCCGTAGACCGCTGTGGGAGTTTCCTTCTCGAGGACCGGGTCGTCGCGGCCTCCTGTGGCGATTCACGCCCGCGTGGACCCCGGCGCGCCCCCTTCGTCCGTGTCCCTGATCGCGGCCCCCGACGGCCTGCTCCCGGTGACCCGCGTCCGTCCCGGCGGTTGGTCCTGGGCGACGCGTGCCCGTCCAGGCGATCGGTCCGGGGTAACCCGCACCCGCCTCGGCGGTGAGCCGGGGAGGCCCGCACCCGACTCGACAGTGGGCCGGGAGGCCTGCGCCTGGAGTAAGCCCCCCGCCTGGGACGCCCACCTGTCGTCGCCGGACTCCCGGTCGCGGACTCCGCTCACCGGCGGGCGTTTCGCGCGCCCTGCCGACCGGTGTTCACACGGGCCCCACGAGCCCCCGATCGACCGTTCGTCGCCCGTCGGCGGCCGCTCGTCGCGTCGGCACTCTCCGCACATCGACAACTACGAACCGTTAATCGCGCTGGAGGGAAAGCGCCGCTCGCTCGTCTGGACGCGCCTCTAGTGTTCCCTCATCGGAGAACGGGACCCGCCGCGTCAGGGGGGGACAGAGGGCCGCGAGGCTCGGGTAAGACCTGACGTGCGGACATCGGGTGACCGTCGAGAGCCGGCGACATCCGGTCACTCGGCCGCCGGGTCCTCGGCCAGAAGGGGAGGGGCCGCCGATCTCCGATATGACGGGACGCCCGCGCCAGCCGACGGGCCGGACCGTGATCCGGCCACACGGGGGCGGTCGGATCACGAGGACGGGCGTCCCGTCCGACCCCACGAGCCCGATGACGCGGGCTCTGCCGGACGGCGAACGCCCGGACGAACACCCGAAGGAAAACCGGGGCGAACGTTCGGGTGAACGGACGCCGGGACGACTCGTCGGGTGAACGCCGAGGTGAGCGGGCGGGACGGCTGTTCGGGTGGAGGCCGGACCGGGCACGCGGGTGAGGCCGGTCGTCGCGTCAGGTGTCGCGGAGCTTCTTGAGCAGGTCGATGTCCTCGCGGTGCTTCTCCGCGCCGCCCGGCGTCTCGATGCAGAACGGGACGCCCGCCACCACGGGGTGGCGCATCATCTCGGCGAAGGACGCGGCGCCGATGTGGCCGGCGCCGATGTTCTCGTGCCGGTCCCTCCGGGAGGCGCACGGGTCCTTGGAGTCGTTGGCGTGGACCAGTTTGAGGCGCCCGGGGGCGATCGCGTGCAGGGCGTCCAGGGTCTCGTTGAGGCCCTCGGAGGTCGACAGGTCGTGCCCGGCGGAGAAGACGTGGCAGGTGTCGAAACAGATCCCCGCCTTCGGATGCCAGCCGAGGGCCTCCAGGTAGGGCTCCAGGTCCTGGACGGTCGCGCAGAGGACCCCGCCCTGCCCGGCCATCGACTCCAGCAGCAGATCGGGGCCGTCCTCGGGGATCTCCTCCAGGAGCGGCAGGAGATGCTCGTGCAACTGCCGCAGGGCGGCCTCACGGGACTGGCTCACCGCCGATCCCGTGTGGATCACCACTCCCTTCGCACCGATCGCGTGGGCACGCAGCAGGTTGTGCCGCACGGCGGCCACCGACTTCTCCAGCGTCTCGGGACTGGGAGACCCCATGTTGACCAGGTAGGAGGCGTGCACGAAGGAGAGCACGCCCGATTCGCGCAGCTTGGCGTCCTGGACGGGGTCGCCTGCGGCGAGCGCCCAGCCGCGGGGGTTGCTGACGAACACCTGGATCATCTCGGCGCCGATGTCCGCGGCGTAGCGCAGCCCGCCCTTGGCGAGGCCACCGGTGACGGAGACGTGCCCGCCGATGGGGGAGAGTGAAGTCATCAGGATCCTTCCGTGGAAACCCCGGCTTTAGCCGTGGGAGGAAGCGGAACTCCTGCGGAGCAGGTTACGGGTAGCCCGTCCGCTGCCAAGGCGGATGGGCGTCTGGTCAGACGTTGCGCTGGTTCTCGACATACCTCTTCACGATCTCCAGTGTCGCGCCGCCGACGGTGGCGACGAAGTAGCTGTTGGTCCACAGGGTCGGCATCCGGGACTTGAGGTGCGGAAACTCGGTGCGCAGCAGGCGTGAGGATCGGCCCTTGATCTGCTTGACCAGCCGGTGGATGCCGTACTGCGGGTCGCAGGTGACCAGCAGGCGCACATGGTCGGGCATGGTTTCCAGCTCGGCTATGGGGGTGTCGCGTTCGACGCACACCTCGCGGATGATCTCTTTGAGCCGGGTGTCGACGTCACCCTTGATGACGTCCCGGCGGTACTTCGGGCACCAGACGACGTGGTAGGTGCAGCGGTACACGACGTTGTTGTTCGATCGGATTTCGTCCATGTTGTTTGATCGGATTTCGTCCACGCTTTCGACTATACAGCTAGGACCTGTATAGTAATCGGCATGATCGAGACAGTGCGTTACACCTACCGCCTGCGGCCCGGCCGCCAGGCGCAGGCCGCACTGCTCCAAGAGTGGTCGCGCTGCCGGTGGCTGTGGAACGAGGCCGTGCATCAGCAGAAGTCGGGCCGCAGGCCGACGTTCGGCAAACTGTCGAAGATGCTGACCGAGGCCCGGTCCCGGCTGTCTTGGCTGCGGGCCGGCTCGCAAGTGGCTCAGCAGCAGACGCTGCGTACCTACTGTGCCGCCCTGGACGCCTCGTTCAAGGTCAAAGGTCGTGGCCGTCCGAAGAAAAAACGCAAGAAGGACGCGCTGCCGAGCCTGGAGTACACCACCCGGGGTTTCTCGATCAAGAACGATCGGCTGTGCCTGCCCGGCAAGGTGGCCGTCCCGGTCCTGTGGTCGCGCGACCTGCCGTCCGAACCGGCCAGCGTCCGCGTCTACCAAGACAATCTCGGCCACTGGTACGCGTCCTTCGTGGTCCGCCGCGACCAGGTCGAACCTTCGGATGCGGATCTGCCGGGGATCGGTGTCGACTGGGGCGTGAAGGCCACCGCCACCACCACCGACCCGGCTTTCGACCTGCCGCACCTCGGCCACCGCAAGCGCTGCGCCGCCGAACTGGCCAAAGCCCAGCGCAAGATGGCCCGCCGCCGCCGACCGAAAGGCCGCCCGGCGTCGAAGGGCTACCTGACCGCGAAACGGCAGGCAGCCCGGATCGCGAAAAAAGCAGCCCGGCAAAACACCCACGATGCCCGCGTCTGGGCCAAGAACATCGTCGATCGCCACACGCTGATCGCCATCGAGGACTTCAAGCCGAAGTTCCTGGCCGGCACGTCCATGGCCCGCAAGGCCGCGGACGCCGCGATCGGCGCGTGCAAACGACAGTTGATCGAAAGTGGCACGCGGGCGGGCCGGAAGGTGGTGCTGGTGCCGCCCGCCTACACCACGATGACCTGCTCCGAGTGCGGCGAGAGAGCCAATCTCCGCCTCGGATTGGGTGTACGGACTTTCGAGTGCGCGGCCTGCGGATACACCGCGGACCGCGACCTCAACGCCGCGAGGACGATCCTCGCCACGGCCGAACGCGACCGTGCCAGTGCCGACGACGTCAGACATCAGATCGCCTCCTTCCGGGACGGTGGATCAGGTGCAGTCTGAGCTGGGAAATCCCCCGGATTCATCCGTGGGGATGTCGTTAAAGTGCCACCATTTTAGGCACCGTCCAGGGGACAGGCCCGCTCCCGGCGATCGGCGTTTCTTATCGCGTGGCCTCGGCCGCCGACGCTTTGTACCTTTCGGTGCTCATGGATGGGACGGTGGTGCGCGAGGGCGGGGCGGGACCGGGTGATGTACGGGATCGGGCGGGCGACCCGCGACGGTCCGGCGGTGATCCGGCGGGCCGCCCGGACCGTTTCGTGGGCCCCCTTGACAGGGGCCGGTTCGGCACTCTCGCAGGGCTTCCCGGCGCACATCACGGAGGCGGGCGGAGGGTGAAGATCAACGAGTTTGGAGCATGTTACGAAAATCCGGGGCAAATCATGGCTCAGTTTGCGCTTCGTGGCGCTGGACCGCACACACCGGTGGTGTGTGTACTGCTGCCATGCCTAACGTGAACTCCGCGCCACCGGTTTCGGGGCTGGCCGCGTTCAACGCGCTGGGCGCCGAGGAGGCCGAGGCCGGTCTGCTCGCCTGCTGCGCCTGCCGGGCCTTCGCCCGGGAGGTGGCCGCGTCGCGCCCCTACCGCGACCTCGACCGGCTGGCCGAGACGGCGGAGGCCGTCGTACGAGGGCTGGACTGGTCCGGTGTCCGCGAGGCGCTGGCCGCCCACCCCCGGATCGGCGAGCCGCCTCGCGCGGCGGAGCGGCCCCCCGCCGAGGAGCCGTCCCGCGAGGGAGGGCCGGTGCCGGGTTCCGGGTCGGCCGATCGCCCGGAAGGACACCCGGAACGCCCGGGGCACCCGGAACACCAGGAACGTCCGGAACACTCGGAAAGGGAGGCGGCCTGGTCGCGCGGGGAGCAGGCGGGGGTGGACACGGCGGGGAAGGACATCCTCGACAGGTTGGCGGAGGGCAACCGCGCCTACGAGCGGCGGTTCGGTCACGTCTACCTGATCTGCGCCACCGGTCTGTCGGCGGAGGAGATGCTGGTCCGTCTCACCGAGCGGCTCGGCAACGACGAGGACACCGAGCGGGACGTCGTCAGGACCGAACTCGCGAAGATCACCCGTCTGCGGCTGGCGAAACTCCTGGGAGCCGCCCCATGAGCTCCGCGCCTCGGAAAGCCGTCACGGATTCCGTGTCTCCGGGGGATGCCCCATGAGCCTCGCGCCCCGAGTTGCCATCACGAACCGCGTACTCCTCGAAAACCGCACGCCAGAGGAAGGTCCCGCATGAGCCTGTCCACCCACGTGCTGGACGCCGCCCTGGGCAGGCCCGCGGCGGGGGTCGCCGTACGCCTGGAAAGGGGCGGCGAGGTGCTCGCCGAGGGGGTCACCGACGCCGACGGGCGGATCGCGGGGTGGACCTGCGGGGCGGGAGAGCACCGCCTGGTCTTCGACACCGGCGGCTACTTCGCCGCCCGCGCGGTGGACGCCTTCTACCCCCGGGTCTCGATCGACTTCACGGTGGCGGACCCCGGTGAGCACCACCACGTTCCCCTGCTGCTCAGCCCGTTCGCCTACTCGACGTATCGAGGGAGCTAGATGGCCGTCGTTCTCGGTCCCAACCGCTACGGCAAGGCGGAGACCCGCCTGGTCCGCGTCGTCAGGGACGGCGGCGTCCACCACATCAAGGACGTCACCGTCGGCTCGGCGCTGTCGGGCACGATGGAGGAGGTCCACCTCACCGGCGACAACGCCGCGGTCCTGCCGACCGACACGCAGAAGAACACCGTGTACGCCTTCGCTAGGAAGTACGGCGTGGCGGAGATCGAGGACTTCGCGATCCTGCTGGCCCGTCACTACGTGGAGGCGCAGCCCACCGTCCACCACGCCCGCGTGGAGATCGAGGAGCACTTCTGGGACCGCATCCCGGTGTCGGAGGAGGCCGAGAAGAAGGGCGGGCGGCACTCCTTCGTCCGCTCGGGAAGGGAGACGCGCACCTGCGTCGTGCACCACGACCGCGACGGCACCACCACCGTGGTCTCCGGGCTGAGGGACCTGACGGTGCTCAACTCGACCGACTCGGAGTTCTCCGGCTTCATCCAGGACGAGTACACCACCCTCGCCCCCACCAAGGATCGCGTCCTCGCCACCGCCGTCTCGGCGCGCTGGCGGCACCTGCCGGGGGCGGCCGGGCAGCGGACGGCGTACCGGGAGTCGTACGACGAGGTGCGCCGCCACCTGCTCGGGGCGTTCGCCGAGACCTACAGCCTGTCGCTGCAGCAGACCCTTTACGCGATGGGCGAGCGGGTACTGAACGCCAGAGAGGAGGTCTGCGAGGTGCGTCTGGCGATGCCCAACAAACATCACTTCCTGGTCGACCTCACCCCGTTCGGGCTGGACAACCCCAACGAGGTGTTCTACGCGGCCGACCGTCCCTACGGGCTGATCGAGGGCGACGTGCTCCGCGACGACGCCCCCGACGCCCGCTTCGCCTGGGAGTGACGACCATGGACTTCCTGCGACCCGCCACCTGGGCGGAGGCACTGGCGGCCAAGGCCGGCCTGCCGGAGGCCGTGCCCATCCAGGGGGGCACCGACATGATGGTCGAGCTCAACTTCGACGTGCGGCGGCCCGCCGCGCTGCTCGACCTGAACCGCGTCGCCGAGCTCACGGCGTGGAGCGAGGAGGCGGACGGCAGGCTCAGGATCGGCGCGGGCGTGACGTACGCCCGCCTGATCGGCGAGCTGGGCGACCGGCTGCCCGGCCTGGCGCAGGCCTCCCGCACGGTCGGCTCGCCGCAGATCCGCAACCGCGGCACCGTGGGGGGCAACCTCGGCGCCGCCTCGCCCGCGGGGGACAGCCACCCGCCGCTCCTGGCCGGCGGCGCGGTCGTGGAGGTCGAGTCCGCGGCCAGGGGGACGCGGATGATTCCGGCCGACGAGTTCTACCTCGGGGTCAAGCGCAGCGCGCTGGAGGCCGACGAGCTGATCCGGGCGTTCTGGATGAGCCCCGCGAGCGGCCCCCAGTACTTCTCCAAGGTCGGCACCCGCAACGCCATGGTGATCGCGGTCTGCTCGTTCGCGATCGCGCTGCACCCCGGCGAGCGCCGGGTCGGCACCGGCATCGGATCGGCCGCCCCGACTCCCCGCCGGGCCGTCGCCGCCGAGGAGTTCCTCGCCGCCGAGCTCGACTGGGAGGCCAGGCTCGACCCCGGGGTGCTGGAACGCTTCGGGGAACTGGCGGCCGGGTCCGTCTCCCCGATCGACGACGTGCGCGGCACCGCCGACTACCGGCGCCACGCCATCGCGGTGATGGCGCGGCGCACCCTCACCTGGGCGTGGAACGAGTTCCGCTCGGGACACTTCGAGAGGAGGGCCGGATGATGCGCGTCACCTTCACCGTCAACGGTCGCACAGAGGTCGCCGACGACGTCTGGGAGGGCGAGAGCCTCCTGTACGTCCTGCGCGAGCGCGTCGGCCTGCCCGGTTCCAAGAACGCGTGCGAGCAGGGCGAGTGCGGCTCCTGCACGGTCTACCTCGACGGGATCCCCGTCTGCGCGTGCCTGGTCGCGGCCGGGCAGGCCGAGGGGCGTGAGGTCCGCACCGTCGAGGGGCTCGCCGACGGCGACCGGCTCGACCCGATCCAGGAGGCCTTCGTCGAGTGCGGCGCCGTCCAGTGCGGCTTCTGCACCCCCGGCCTCCTCGTACAGGCCCATGACCTGATCGAACGGGTCGCGCGGCCGTCCGACGCGGAGATCCGCGAGGCCCTGGCGGGAAACCTGTGCCGGTGCACCGGCTACGAGAAGATCCTCGACGCCGTGCGTCTGGCCGCGGCGCGGAAGGCGGAGGCCTCGTGAGCGCGACCCTGATCGAGAACGTCCACATCGCCCCGGTGGTGGGCGAGGAGATCTCCTCGGGGCACATCCACGTCGAGGGCGACAGGATCGTGGCCCTGGGCGCCGGCCCCGCGCCGGACGTCCCCGGGGCGGCCAGGATCGACGGCACCGGCTGTCTCGCCACCCCCGGCCTGGTCAACACCCACCACCACCTCTACCAGTGGGCCTCCCAGGGGCTCGCCCAGGACGCCACCCTGTTCGAGTGGCTGACGGCGCTCTACCAGGTGTGGGCCGCGATGGACGCCGAGGTCGTCAGGGGCGCGGCGGGCGCGGGGCTGGGCTATCTGGCCCTGTCGGGCTGCACCACCTCCAGCGACCACCACTACATCTTCCCCTCCGGGCGCGGGGACCTGTTCGCCGCGGAGATCGAGGCGGCGAGGCAGGTCGGCCTCCGCTTCCACCCCGCGCGGGGCTCGATGGACCGGGGCAGGTCGCAGGGCGGCCTGCCGCCGGACGTCGTGGTCGAGCGGCTGGACGAGATCCTTGAGGCGACGGCCGAGGCCGTCGACACCTACCACGACCCGTCCTTCTCCTCCATGCTGCGTGTCGCGGTCGCCCCCTGCTCGCCGTTCTCCGTCAGCGCCGACCTGATGACCGAGGCCGCCGCGCTGGCCAGGTCCAAGGGCGTGCGCCTGCACACCCACCTCGCCGAGACCCTCGACGAGGAGGAGCACTGCCTGCGGCAGGTCGGGCAGCGCCCGGTCGACTACATGGAGAAGCTCGGCTGGCTCGGCCCGGACGTGTGGTTCGCCCACGCCGTCCACCTGAGCGACGGCGACATCGACGTCTTCGCCCAGACCGGTACGGGTTCTGCGCACTGCCCCAGCTCCAACGGCCGCCTCGGCGCCGGGATCGCCCGCGTCTCCGAGATGCTCCACCGGGGGGCGAACGTCGGCCTGGGCGTGGACGGCAGCGCCTCCGCCGAGCTCACCTCCCTCTCCGGCGAGATGCGCCAGGCCCTGCTGTTCCAGCGGGCGAGGTACGGGCCCACCGCGCTCACCGCGCGCCAGGCCCTGGAGGTCGCGACCCTCGGAGGGGCGAGGAACCTGGGCCGTCAGGAGGAGCTCGGCTCCCTGGAGGCGGGCAAGCTCGCCGACATCGCCCTCTGGCGCACCGACGCCTTCGCCTCCGCGGTCGCCGACCCGGTCTGCGCCCTGGTGTTCGGCACCCGGCAGCCTCCGCTGGCCCGCCTGCTGGTCGGCGGCGAGACCGTCGTCGAGGACGACGAACTGCGTACCGTCGCCCAGGACGAGCTCGGCCGCGCGGGAGGCGAGGCGCACCGCCGTCTCATGCGCCTGGCCGAGGAGCAGGGCTTCACGGCGGCGAAGGAGGTCGGCGGATGAGGCGGGTCGCGGGGCCGGGCGTCGAGGACGCGCGGGGACGAATGTGATGATGGTGCTCCGTCTTATCGGGGTCCGGCGTCCGCCTCCCGGCCGTTCACGCCGGCCGGGGGCGCGTGCCCCCCGTCCGTCAGCAGGGAGCAGGGTTGTCTGAGTCTTCGGGACACATCGTGATCGCCCCGGACAAGTTCAAGGGCTCGCTCACCGGCGCCGAGGTCGCCGCGCGGGTCGCGGCGGGCCTCGGGCCAGGCGTCGCCATGGTCGCGTTACCGGTGGCCGACGGTGGTGACGGCACCGTGGACGCGGTCGTGGCCTGCGGGTTCACCCGCGTCGAGGTCGAGGTCACCGGTCCCGTCGGCGAGCCGGTCCTCGCCTCCTACGCCTGGCGCGACGCCTCCTCGGGGGAGGGCGCCCTCGCGGGAGTGGACGTGCCGACGGCGGTCGTCGAGCTGGCCGAGGCGTCAGGGCTGCGGCGGCTGCCGGTCGCCTCGGGGCGCGCGGCCACCGAGGGATCTCCCGCGCACGAGGGGGTGGAACTCGCCCCGCTCACCGCGACCAGTCACGGCACCGGCGAGCTGATCGCCCACGCGGTACGGCGCGGGGCGAGGCGGGTCGTGCTCGGCCTGGGCGGCAGCGCCTGCACCGACGGTGGCGCGGGCATGATGAGGGCGCTCGGCGTCCGCTTCCTGGATTCCGGGGGACGGGAACTTCCCCTCGGGGGAGCGGCCCTCCGCGACCTGGAAAAAATCGATATTTCCGGACTTATCGCGATTGATGAGGTTGAGTTTGTCGTCGCCGGTGACGTGGACAACCCGCTGCTGGGCCCGCACGGCGCCGCCGCCGTGTACGGACCGCAGAAGGGCGCGAGCCCCGAGGACGTGAAGCTGCTCGACCGGGCACTGGCCAGGCTCGCCGCCGTCGCCGCGCACACTCACGGACTGGTCGGTGCCATCGAGCACGACGGTGTCGTCCGCTCGATGGGGGTGGCGGGGCGGCCGGGCGCGGGCGCCGCCGGGGGAGTGGGCTTCGCCGCGCTCGCCTTCCTCGCGGCCGACTTCCGTCCCGGCATCGACTACCTCCTTGAGCTGCTCGGCTTCCGCGACCGGCTTGAGGGAGCGCGCCTCGTCATCACCGGTGAGGGCTCGCTCGACGAGCAGACACTGCGCGGCAAGGCCCCCGCCGGGGTCGCGAGCGCCGCCGCCAAGGCGGGCGTCCCGGTCGTCGCGGTCTGCGGGCGCCGCACGCTGGGCGACGAGGAGCTGAACGCGGCGGGGATCACCGCCGCCTACGCGCTCACCGACATCGAGCCCGACCCGGCCGTGTGCATGTCCCAGGCGGGCCCGCTGCTGGAACGGCTCGCGCGCACGGTCGCGGAAAGGCACCTCTGACGGGCGGCCGACCGGCAGGCGGCTCATGGACGGCGAGGAACGGAGAGTGGATGAGCGCAGGGGTTGAGGACGTGGCGGATCTGGTCATCAGGTCCCGCAGGGTCGTACTGCCCGAGGGAGAGGGCCCGGCGGCGGTCGCCGTGAGGGGCGGGAAGATCGTCGGGGTGTACTCGCACGACGCCGCGCCGGACGCCGTCGAGCAGGTCGACCTCGGCGACGTCGCGCTGCTGCCCGGCCTGGTCGACACCCACGTACACGTCAACGAGCCGGGCCGTACCCACTGGGAGGGGTTCGCCTCCGCCACCCGGGCGGCCGCCGCGGGCGGCGTGACCACGATCGTGGACATGCCGCTCAACTCGCTGCCACCGACCGTGAACGCGGACGCCCTGGCCGTGAAGCGCGAGGCGGCGGACGGGCAGTGCGCGGTGGACGTCGCCTTCTGGGGCGGGGCGATCCCCGGAAACGCCGGGGACCTGCGGCCGCTGCACGAGGCGGGCGTGCGCGGGTTCAAGTGCTTCCTGTCCCCGTCCGGAGTGGACGAGTTCCCGCCGCTCGACGAGGACGGGCTGCGGGCCGCCATGGTGGAGATCGCCTCCTTCGACGGGCTGCTGGTCGTCCACGCCGAGGACCCCGCGCTGCTCGCCGACCCGGAAGGACCGGGATACCCGGAGTTCCTCGGCTCCCGGCCCGGAGAGGCCGAGTGCCGCGCCGTCGAACGGGTCGCCGCGCTGGCGGGGGAGACCGGGGTACGGGCGCACATCCTGCACGTGTCGTCCGCGCTGTGCCTGGAACCGCTGGCGAAGGCGAGGCGGGAGGGGGTGCGGATCACCGCGGAGACCTGCCCGCACTACCTCACGCTGATGGCCGAGGAGGTGCCCGAGGGCGCCACCCAGTTCAAGTGCTGCCCGCCGATCCGCTCCTCGGCCAACCGTGACGAACTCTGGCGCGGCCTCGCCGACGGGGTGCTCGACTGCGTCGTCTCCGACCACTCGCCGTCCACCCCCGACCTGAAGGTGCCCGACTTCGCCGCCGCCTGGGGCGGGATCTCCTCCCTGCAGCTCGGCCTCACCGCCGTCTGGACCGAGGCGACCCGGCGCGGGCACGGCCTGGGCGACGTCGTGCGCTGGATGGCGGAACACCCGGCCGCGCTGGCCGGGCTGCGCGGCAAGGGCGCCATCGCCGTGGGCGCGGACGCCGACCTCGTCGCCTTCGACGCCGACGCCGTCCACACGGTGGACGTCTCCACCCTGCACCACAAAAACCCGGTCACCCCCTACCACGGCAGGACGCTGGTGGGCGAGGTCCGTACGACGTGGCTGCGCGGCCGGGTCGTGGGGAACGATCCCCAGGGCACCCTCCTGTAGGACGACGCGCCATGACGATCCCGGTCCGCGGTGGGACCGCCACGGCGGCCCGGCCGGTTCACCGTGAGAAAGGCCCTCTCCTTGACCGACGCGACCGACGCGACCGACGCGACCGACGCGACCAACGCGGCCGAACCGACCGACGTGACCGAACCGGCCAACGCGACTGACGCGGCCGGCCCCACCGAATTCACGGCGCTGCCCGACCTCGCCCTGCGTACCCTCGGCGGCGCGGTCGTCGCGGCCAACGACGAGTCCTTCGCCGAGAGGGAGAGCCTCATCAGGCCGGGTCGTCCCGGCTTCATGCCGCACACCTTCGGAGCCAAGGGCCAGGTCTACGACGGCTGGGAGACCCGCAGGCGACGCGAGCCCGGCCACGACTGGGCCCTGGTCAGGCTCGGCATGCCCGGCGTGGTGAGGGGCGTGGTGATCGACACCGCCTGGTTCAAGGGCAACTACCCGCCGTACGCCTCCGTCGAGGCCGTCGAGGTCGAGGGCTACCCGACGGTCGCCGAGCTGGAGGCGGCCGACTGGGTGGAGATCGTTCCCAGAAGCGGTCTCAGGGGGGACGCCGAGCACCTCTTCGCGGTGTCCGGCGAGCGCCGCTACACGCACGTGCGGCTGAACATGTTTCCCGACGGGGGCATCGCCCGCCTGCGGGTGCACGGCGAGGTCAGGCCCGACCTGTCCCTGTACGAAGGACTCGGCCTGGACCTGGCCGCCCTGGAGAACGGCGCGCTCGTCACCGCCTGCTCCAACGAGTTCTACTCCTCGCCGAACAACGCCATCTCACCGGGTCTCGCCCGTCACCAGGCCGAGGGCTGGGAGACCGCGCGCCGCCGCGACGGCGGCAACGACTGGCTGGTGATCCGCCTGGCGGGCTCCGGTGTCGTCGGCCTCGCCGAGATCGACACCACCAACCTGGTGTTCAACGCCCCCGCCGAGGTCTCCGTCACGGGAAGCGCGGACGGCACCACCTGGTTCCCGCTGCTGCCCAGGACCCGCCTGCTGCCCGACACCCGGCACCGCTTCCGCATCCGGGACGCGCCGGCGGCCACGTACGCCAGGGTGGACATCTATCCGGACGGCGGCCTGGCCAGGGTCCGCCTGCACGGCTTCCTCACCGAGACCGAGAGCTGACGCGGTTCCGGCGACGAATGGTGACCCGCGGTCCACACCCCGCCCGTACGGCCTCCTTCACAGGGGCCGTACGGGAGGTCAGTACCAGATGGTGACCTGGGTGCCGGGCGGGACCGCCTGGCCGCCCGGCGGGACCTGGGCCAGGACCCTGCCCTTGCCCAGGGTGCGCTTCATCTTCACCGTGACCCCCGCGGCGCGCAGCTCGTCTCTCGCCGCCCGGTAGTCCTTGAAGACGATGTTCGGGATCACCACGACGTTGCCGCCGTTGTCTCCGTTCTCCCCGGGCGGGACCTGGCCGTCGCGCTCCCAGGGCCAGCGCCACTCGCTGGCGCACTGCGACAGGGTGAGCCGGACCACGGCGCCCTTGTCGATCTCGGCCTTGGGTTGCGGGTCCTGGGCGATGACGGTGCACGGCTGGGCCGAGTCGGTCTGCTCGACGAACTCGGGAGCGAACCCCGCCCCGCGCAGCACCCCGTCGGCCTGGTCGCGAGGCATGCCCCTCACGTCCGGCATGAGCAGGCCCGCGCTCACGATCAGGTCGACCTTGCTGTTCTCCCTGACCGGGTTTCCCACGGCGGGGACGGTCCGCATCACCTGGCCGCGCGGCACGGTCTCGCTTTGCTGCTTCTTGACGTCGTCGACGAGGAGTGAGGATTCGGCCAGCCTGCTCCTGGCCTGCGCTTCGGTCATCCCCACCACATTGGGCACCGCGACCCGCTTGGGGCCGGCCGAGGCGATGAGGATCAGCTTGCTCCCCGGCTCGGCCTCGGTGCCGGCCACGGGCTCGGTGCGCAGCACGGTCCCCTTCGGGGCCTTCTCGTCGTGCTCGGCCTTGCCGGTCTCGACGGTGAAGCCGCGCTGCTTGGCCTCGCCGGTGGCGGCCGTGATGTTCTTGCCCACCAGGGTGGAGGGCACCACGATGGAGGTGTTCTGCGAGAACAGCCAGCCGGTCACCCCCACCGCGATCACCATGACCGCGGCGAGCCCGATCAGGAACCAGCGGGCGCCGGACCTCCCGCGTGCCTTGGGAGCGGTCGTGTGGTGGCCGTCGGCCGGGCCGGTGGGCAACTCCACGCGGGGCTGGATCAGCGTGTGGTTGGCCGGGGCGGGGGGCGTGGGCGCCGCCGTCTCGGGGCCGTGCGGCGGGCCGGCGGGCAGGGACGGCACCGGGCCGCTCTCCCTGGGCAGCATCCGGTGGGCCTCGACGGCGGCGACGAGCAGCGCGGTGGCGTCCACGGGGCGGTTCGCGGGATCGCGGGCCGTCGCCTTCGCCACCAGGGTGTCGAGCAGCGGGGGAGAGCCGGGCAGCAGTGCCGAGGGCACGGGAACCGTGTCGTGCACGTGCCGGTAGGCGACCGACATCGGGGTCTCGCCCTCGTAGGGCTGGCGGCCGGTCAGAAGCTCGAACAGCATGATGCCGGCCGCGTAGACGTCGCTGCGGGCGTCGGCGCCTCCCGCGGTCACCTGCTCGGGCGACATGTAGCCGATGGTGCCGATCATGACACCGGTGCGCGTCTGGTTGCTCGCCTCGATCGCGCGGGCCAGGCCGAAGTCGACGACCTTGACCCGGCCGTCGTCGGCGAGCAGCACGTTCTCCGGCTTGACGTCCCGGTGGATCAGGCCGGACTGGTGGGCGGCGCCCAGCGCGGCGAGGACCGGGATCATGACCTCCAGAGCCTCGCGGGCGGGCAGCCTGCCCCGGGCACGGAGCACGTCGCGCAGGGTCCGGCCCGGCACGTACTCCATCGAGAGGTAGACGTTGTCGCCGTCGGTGCCCTGGTCGAACACGTGCACCACGTTGGGGTGCGACAGGCTGGCCACCGACTTGGCCTCGCCGATGAAGCGACGCACGAAGGCGGGGTCCTCGGCGAGCGAGCGGTGCATCACCTTGACGGCGACCGTGCGGTCGAGCCGGACGTCCAGGGCCAGATAGACGGTCGCCATTCCGCCCCGGGCGATCCGGGACTCGACGCGGTAACGCCCGTCGAGGAGTTTCCCGACCAGGGGGTCCGTAAGCGTCGTGTCCACGTGGCCGAGTTTACGGGCGATTTGGCGCCGACAGGATCCCCGAATCCCAAACCGATGCCGAGACGTGGTGGTTTTCTATCGATGGACCGCCGGCGGCCTGTCGATCGAGGGAGAGGAGGCTTCCGCGTAGCGACGCCGGGGTATCCGCCCGGCCATACGCGCGAACCGGCCTGCGTAGACGGCCGAGCGCATCGCCTGGGCCATCAGGTCGGGACGCTGTGCCCGGGTGACCGCCGTGGCCAGCAGGACCGCGTCGCAGCCGAGCTCCATGGCGAGTGCCGCGTCGCTGGCCGTGCCGATCCCGGCGTCCAGGATCACCGGCACGCTCGCGAACTCCACGATCAGCTCGATGTTGTGCGGGTTGCGGATGCCGAGTCCCGAGCCGATCGGCGCACCCAGCGGCATCACCGCCGCGCAGCCCGCCTGCTCCAGCCTGCGTGCCAGTACGGGATCGTCGCCGATGTAGGGCAGCACCGTGAACCCGTCGGCGACCAGCCGCTCCGCCGCGTCGAAGGTCTCGATGGGGTCGGGCAGCAGGGTGCGCTCGTCGGCGATGACCTCCAACTTGACCCAGTCGGTCTCCAGCGCCTCCCTGGCGAGCCTGGCGGTCAGCACGGCCTCACCGGCGGTGAAGCAACCCGCGGTGTTCGGCAGCACCTTGATGCCGCGCCGTCGCAGCACGTCGAGCACCGAACCCCGCGCGGACGGGTCGAGCCGCCGCATCGCGACGGTGGTCAGCTCGGTCCCGGAGGCGGCGAGCGCCTGGTCGAGGATCTCCAGGGACGGGGCGCCCCCGGTGCCCATGATGAGGCGGGAGGAGAACTTCTCCCCGCCGATGACCAGGTCGTCCACCGGGTCCGCCGTCAACCCGTCGGCCTCCCTCGCGTCCGTCGTCACCCTGTCGCCCCCTCTCGCCTTCGTCGTCGGCCGGTCGGCCTCCCTGGCGTCCGTCATCGACCGGTCGGCCCCTCTCGCGTCCGTCGTCATCGGTTAGCCTCCCTGGACCGCGGTGAGCACCTCGACCCGGTCGGCCTCCGCGAGCGCCGTGGAATCCCAGGCGCCGCGCGAGACGACCTCGTCGTTCACCGCGACGGCCACCCCGTTCCGCACCTCGGTCAGCCGCCGTACGGCCTGCGCGACGGTCGCGCCCGAGGGCAACTCGTGCGCGGCGCCGTTGATGGTCACGTTCATCTGTACTCCTGCGGTGTGTGGTCGCGGAGGCGGTGCTCCCGTGGCGAAGGTTCTGGGGAATCGAGTTCCCGGGAGTCGTGCTTCCGGTGGTGCTCTCCGAAGCGGTGTTCCTGATGTTCCCGCTGTTCCCGGTGGTGGTCCTGAGCACCGCGATCACCGAAGCGGAGCGGCGAGCAGATCGCGGAGAGCCCGGCGTCCGCCTCGCCCGCCTCCTGCGAGCAGAGGTCGGCGGTGAGCGGCGCGAGCAGGACCCCGCCCCGGTGATGCCCGGTGGCCAGGTGGAGACCGGGCACGATCGTGGCGCCGATCAACGGCAGGTTGTCCGGGGTGCCCGGACGCATGCCCGCGGTCATCTCGGCCACCTCCAGCTCGGTCACCCCGGGGACGAGCTCCCGCGCGTCGCGCAGCAGCTCCCACAGCCCACCGGCCGTGACGCGGGTGTCGAAGCCCATCTCCTCCTGGGTGGCGCCGAGGACCGTCTCGCCGTCGCCGCGCGGAACCAGGTAGACGTGCGAGCCGTGAACGACCCCGCGTACGCACCGCCGCAGGATCGGCGCGGGGGAGCGCAGTCGCATGATCTGGCCCTTGACCGGCCGTACCGGGGGCAGCGCCTCCGGGGGCACCCCCTCAAGGGAGCCCGACCAGGCTCCGGCGGCGAGGACCACCAGGTCGGCCCCGACACTCTCGCCGGTCGAGAGGCGTACCCCGGTGGCCCTTCCCGAGGCGGTGATCAGCTCGGCCGCGCGGGCGCGTACCAGGGTGCCGCCCGCGCGCTCCAGGGCCGCGAGGAGTGCCGCGGTGACCCGCCTGGGGTCCACCCAGGCGTCGCCGCCGGCCAGCAGGCCGCCGCGGACCGCGGGGGCGAGCATGGGCTCCAGGCGGCGGCACTCGCGGCCGGTGAGCCGCTCGGCGGGCAGCCCCAGCTTGGAGACGAAGGCGGCGAGGTCGTCCAACGCCGCCAGGTCGTCGGAGCCGAAGGCGACGTCGAGCGTGCCGTCGGTGCGGTAGTCGAGGTCGTGCCCGCTCGCGTCCGCCAGCTCGGCGGCGAAGGCGGGCCAGCGCTTCAGGGAGGCGAGCCCCAGCCGCAGCAGCGGCTCCTCGGTGTAGGTGACCTCGCTCACCGGGGCCAGCATGCCCGCCGCCGCGTGCGAGGCGCCGGAGGCGGGCGCGGGGTCGGCGACCATCACTCTGTGGCCCCGGACGGCGGCGCGCCACGCCACCGACAGGCCGATCACGCCGCCGCCCACGACGAGGAGGTCGAGATGGTCCGCCATACGTGCTCCGCTCCCTTCGCCGGCATGACCCGGATCAGGTTCGTGGCGGTCGAGGGCCCGCTCGCGGTCGTCTCCGGACCTCGCTCGCCGTGCCGTGCGGGGCGTTCCTCCTCGCACATCACCAGCTCGCAGGGGGTCCTTCCTCGTCCGCAGCCCTCCTCTCAGCCCGGTGCGTTCCGGGCTCCCGCGCGTCTTCTCCTCTCACCCTAAGGGCTGGGACAACACGCTTAGCGCGTTAGATGTGAGGTAAATCCCGTTTTCGTTATCAACGACCGTTGGTAGGAGTACGGGGTTCCCGCTTATCGTCGGGAAGTGTGAATCATGTCGTGGTGGTTGGAGCCGGCCTCGCCGGTGTGCGCAGCGTGGAGGCGTTACGAGCCCGTGGGTTCGGCGGCAGGATCACCCTGATCGGGGAGGAGCGGCACCGGCCCTACGACCGCCCGCCCCTGTCCAAGGGAGTGCTGCTCGGCGAGACCGATTCCACGGTCGTCGACTCCGACCTCGACGCGCTTGAGATCGACTTTCGCGCGGGCGTGTCGGCCAAAGGGCTCCATCCCGGTGTGGTGGAGACCACCGAGGGCGAGATCGCCTACGACGGCCTGGTCGTCGCGACCGGTGCCCGCCCGATCAGGTTGCGCGGGGACGGCCCCCAGCACGTGGTGCGCACCATCGACGACGCGCTCCGGCTGCGCTCCCTGCTCGGCGAGGGAGTCAGGGTCGCCGTCATCGGCGCGGGCTGGATCGGCGCGGAGGTGGCCACCGCCGCCCGCAGGGCGGGCTGTGCCGTGACCGTCGTCGAGGCCGCCCGCACCCCGCTGGCCGCCGCGCTCGGCCAGGTCGGCGCGTACACCACCCCCTGGTACGCCGAGGCGGGCGTCGACCTGCGCCTGGGCACCATGGTCGCCTCCGTCGACCACGGAGGGCTCACCCTGGCGGACGGCTCCGCGCTGGAGGCCGACGTGGTCGTCACCGGCGTGGGCGTGCGGCCCGCGACCGAGTGGCTGGCCGGATCCGGCATCAGGCTCGACAACGGCGTGGTCACCGACGAGCACCTGCGCACCTCGCTGCCCGACGTGGTCGCGGTGGGTGACTGCGCCGCCTGGTGGTCGCGCCGCTACGGCATCCGCCTGCGCGTCGAGCACTGGGACACCGCCCTGGGCGCCCCGGACGTCGCGGTGGCCACACTCCTCGGCGACGCCGCGGTCTACGACCCGGTCCCCTATTTCTGGTCCGAGCAGTTCGGCCACATGGTCCAGTACGCCGGCCACCACGACGGTGCCCGGCTCGTCCTGCGCGGCGACCCTGCGGCCGAGGGAAAGCCCAGGTGGGCGATCTGCTGGGTGACCGAGGACGACCGGCTCACCGCGGTGCTCTCGGTCAACCGCCCCCGCGATCTGGTCCAGGGGCGCCGCCTCATCGAGGGCGGCCAGCGCCTCGACGTCGATCGCCTCACCGACCCTGCGATAGCGTTGCGCGATTGTACGGTGGCGTAACCTCGCCGCCGGGTGTTTGGCGAAGGGCTCGATGTGGTAGTGGTGGATTCGTGACGCTTTCTGTTGCGCAGATCGACCGGGAAACCGACCAGCTGGTGGGCGAGTGGCTCACCCTGACCGAGGTGGCCAGAAGGCTCAACCTGAGCGCCGGTCGCGCCAAGCAACTTCTCAAGGACCGTAAGCTCATCGGAGTGCGCAGGGGCGGTGGAGAGCCACAGGTTCCCGCCGTGTTCCTCGTCGACGGAGAAGTGATCAAGGGCCTTCCCGGGACCCTCACGGTGCTCCTGGACGCCGGATACGACGACGTCGAATCCCTTCGCTGGCTTTTCACCCCCGACGACACGCTGCCGGGCTCACCGGTGGACGCGATCGTGGCGGGCCGCCACACCGAGGTGAAGAGACGTGCCCAAGCCCTCGGTTTCTGACGCCCGCCTGTATCTCTGCACGGACGGGCGCCGGGACCGGGGAGACCTCGCGGACTTCCTCGACGCCGCCCTCGCGGGCGGGGTCGACATCGTGCAGCTGCGCGAGAAGGGCCTTGAGGCGCGCGAGGAGCTCGACCTCCTCGCCGTCTTCCGCGAGGCCTGCGACCGGCACGGCGCCCTCCTGGCGGTGAACGACAGGGCCGACATCGCGTACGCGATCCGTCCCGACGTGCTCCACCTCGGCCAGGATGATCTGCCGGTGCGGGTCGCGCGCGACATGCTCGGCGACGACATCCTCATCGGGCGTTCCACTCACGCCCCCGAGGAGGCGTCCGCCGCGGCCGTCGAGCCCGGAGTCGACTACTTCTGCTGCGGCCCGATCTGGCCGACCCCCACCAAACCGGGAAGGTCCGCCCCGGGCCCCGGCCTGCTCAGGCACGCCGCGGCCCTGGAGACCGACCGGCCATGGTTCGGCATCGGCGGCATCGACCTCGCCAACCTGGAGGAGGTCATGTCGTACGGCGTGCGCAGGGTCGTGGTCGTCCGGGCGATCACCGAGGCCGACGACCCCAAGGCGGCGGCGGCGGAGTTCAGGCGGAGGCTGGACGCCCCCACCTGAGGTTTCCGCCGCCCCGGTGGCTCGCCCGGCGGGCCCGTGCCCACGGCCGGGCGGATCGCCTTGATCGTCGGCCCGGTCCTGTTCGCCGCCCGTCGGGAGCCGCCTCTGCCGGAAGTCGCTCCGTCGTGGGCGACCACGCCGCGGGCCGTCCCGTCGTGAGCCGTTCCGCCATGTGCCGGGTACGGTCAGGTCCGCCGGGAGGTGGCGGCCACCGCGAGGTCGGCCAGGGCCGCGCGGGCCTCGGGGAGGATCGGTGCGCCTTCCAGCGAACCGAGGGCGTTCTCCAGATACCCCTTGATCAGGTCCTCGCACGCCACGAGAGCCCCCGTCTCCTCGATGATCTGGCGCAGCCGGTCGATCCCCGTCTCGTCCAGGCCCGGGTCGCCGAGCGTGGTGCGCACCACCTGGGCCTGGGACTCCGAGGCCACGGCGAGCGTGCGGGCGATGAGCATCGTCCGCTTGCCCTCGCGAAGATCGTCGCCGGCCGGTTTGCCGGTCTCGTCCGGGTCGCCGAACACGCCGAGGATGTCGTCGCGCAGCTGGAAGGCGATGCCCACCGACTGCCCGTACTCCTCGCAGAGCCGGTCGATCCAGGGCTCCCTGCCCCGGGCCGCCAGCACCAGACCGAGCCTGAGCGGCTGCTCCACGGAATACTTGCCGCTCTTGAAGAGGGCGACCCGCAGCGCGCTTTCGAAGGTGCCCTCGCCGTGCGCCTGCTCCAGCAGGTCGAAGTACTGACCGCACATCAGCTCGGTGCGCATGTCGTCGTGGACCTTCTGCGCCGCCGCGAGAGAGGCGGCCGGCAGGCCGCTGTTGCGCCACATCTCACCGGACCAGATGAGCATCAGGTTGCCCAGCAGGATGGCGGCCCCCTCGCCGAACTGCTCGGCCGAACCGTGCCAGCGGGCCTTCCTGTGCAGGTCCTCGAACCTGCGGTGCGCCGAGGGCATGCCCCGGCGCAGATCGCTGGCGTCCATCACGTCGTCGTGCACCAGAGCGCTGGCCTGGAGCAGCTCAAGCGAGGCCGCGGCGGAGAAGATGGCGGGCTCCTCGCCCCCGCCCGCACCGTGCCAGCCCCAGTAGCAGAAGGCGGGGCGCAGCCGCTTGCCGCCCGCGAGGAAATCCTCGGCCGCCGAGATGAGCGGCGCCAGCTCCGGAGCGCTGACCTGTGGGCGCTGTTGTTCGACGAATCGCCGAAGAGAACGATCCACCTCGGACCGGATCATGTCCAACGCGGCTGCAGAAGTGATCATCGAATACCTCCAGTGTGGAGACCCTGGGCTTCAGCTCTGGGGGGAAAACGCGGTACGGCGCCGTGCATCCCGGCGTCGTGACCGGCGGTGATGACACCCCGACCACCGTACGCATGATGGACAAGATCCTCTCCGCCGGTCCGGCGGAGAGGTGGAACGCCTGTGGAGCCGGTGTGGGGCACGACACCTCCGGGTTCCTTGCGACTGAGGATGAGGCAGGGAACCCAATCTATGAAAATTGGAATCCCCCGGCTTTGACGGCGTGAGGAGGTCAGGTAATGAGATTAACGGTCCAAGGGGACATTTCGATCTAGAGGGGTGGTGGTTTACGTGCTAATTGTGACAAGTTCGCGCCATGTCCGGCGGAGATGATCTGATCGGGCGGCCGAGCGGCCGGGCAAGTATCCTTGACCCCATGGCTCTGGGTCGCGCGTCTGTCCTTCCTGATCGTGTCGCCACCGTCCGCGAACTCCTCGCTGCCGGTGCCCGCTCGTTCTCCTTCGAGTTCTCCCCCCCGAAGACCGACGAGGGGGAGCGTCAGCTCTGGCGCGCCGTCCGTGAGCTGGAGTCGCTGCACCCCACCTTCGTGTCCGTCACCTACGGCGCCGGCGGCAGCACCCGAGACCGCACGGTCGACATCGTCGAGCGGATCGCCCACGAGACCACGCTCACCCCGGTCGCCCACTTCACCGCCGTCAACCACTCCGTCCGCGAGCTGCGCCATCTGATCGGCCGCTTCGCGGGAGCGGGCGTGCGCAACATCCTCGCCGTGCGGGGCGACCCGCCCGGCGACGTGACGGGCGAATGGGTGCGCCACCCCGAGGGCGTCCTGTACGCCGAGGAGCTGGTCCGGCTCATCCGGCAGTCCGGCGACTTCTGCGTGGGCGTGGCCGCCTTCCCGTACAAGCACCCCAGGTCGGCCTCGATCGAGTCCGACACCGACTACTTCGTGCGCAAGTGCCGTGCGGGCGCCGACTACGCGATCACTCAGATGTTCTTTCGTGCCGAGGACTACCTGCGGTTGCGTGACCGGGTGGCCGCCGCCGGCTGTGACACGCCGATCATCCCCGGCATCATGCCCGTCACGCAGATGAGCACCATCGCCAGGTCCGAGCAGCTCTCCGGCGCGCCGTTCCCGCCGGAGGTGGCCGAGAGGTTCGCGGCCGTCGCCGACGACCCGGCCGCGGTGCGCAGCCTCGGCATCGAACACGCCGCCGAGCTCTGCCAGACCCTGCTCGACGAGGGCGCGCCGGGCATCCACTTCATCACCTTCAACCGCTCGAGCGCGACCCGGGAGGTCTTCCAGGCGCTCGACCACACGCCGGAGATCGCCCCGCTGCCGACCTGAGACCGCGGATCCTTCGGGACGGCTCAGCCGCCCAGCGGCAGGGGAGTCCCGAGGATCGCGTAGCGCTCGTGCCCACCGGGGAAGACGAACTGCGTGAGCAGGTCCACGAAGCCGATACTGCGATAGAGGTGGCGTGCCGCGGTGGGCCGGTCGCGGGTCGACAGCACGGCGGTGCGCTCCAGGCGGCCCGCGCACATCCCCGTGATCATCGCCCGGCCGATGCCCTTGCCCTGGTAGTCGGGGTGGACGTGGATCTCGGCGAGCTCCAGCGCGTCGCCCAGCCAGTCGTGGGCGCCGCCCTCTCCGTACTCGTCCGCGAGGGCTCGCCTGACCACGTCGTGCCACCACTGCCCGGGAACCCCGTGGAAGCCGTAGGCGATGCCCACAGGAGTGCCGTCGGGGAGCTCGGCGAACAGGCAGGTGAAGGCGGGATGGGTGGCGTGGTTTCCCATGATGAGCCTGCGGCCGGCGATCTGGTCGGCCGGAGGGTTCATCGCCTCGGTGTAGACGCCGAGGACCGCGTCCAGCCGGAGCGTGAACTCGTCGGGGCCGATCCGTCGCAGTCCGATCACGCGTCGCACCCTAGCAGGGTGGCCGTGGCACGGGTCACCGTGTGGCGAGGGAGGGTCATCCGGCGCTCACCAGGGAGTTTCCCGGCCTTTCCCACCCGCCTGTCGGCCCGGTCACGAAGGGCCTGACCGGCTTCTCGCGACCGCGCCCGGAGCCGTGCGGCTCCCGGGCGCGGTCGCGAGCGTCGTGCGCACGAAGCGCCGGCGTGCTCGCCCGCGGTCCGTTCGGTGTGGGACCGGTCGTGTCGCGCGTACGAGCCCGCCGGGTCGCGGGCGCGCAGGCCCGGCGGTGGGCACGGAGCCCGTGGGCACCGAGTTCGAAAGCCGCGCGAAGCCGTTATTCGACCTCGACGGGCACCCCGCCGGTGATGCGGACGAGCTCGTCGAAGGAGGTCGGGAAGACGGTGTGCGGGTGGCCGGCCGCGGCCCAGACGACCTCGTGCTTGGCCAGCCAGGTGTCGACCAGGGTTCTGACCGGGGCGGGGTGGCCGATCGGGGCGACGCCGCCGATGACCTGGCCGGTGGCCGCCCGCACGAAGGCGGGGGCGGCGCGCTTCACCTTCGCCGCTCCGGCCGTCCTGGCGATCAGGTCGGTGTCGACGCGGTGGGCGCCGCTGGTCAGCACCAGGAGCGGCTCACCGTCGGCGTCGAATATCAGGCTGTTGGCGATGGCGCCGACCTCGCAGCCCAGCTGCGCGGCCGCGGTGGCGGCGGTGGGGGTGGCCTCCGCGAAGATGACGATCTCGCCGGGGACGCCGTGCTCGCGCAGGACGGCGGCGACCTTCTCGATGTTCGGATGCAACTTTTCTGGCACGCGGCCACTCTAAACAGATTGACCGTTGATTGCCGTTTCATGACCGGCTGTCTGCACAGGGAAACCGTGCGCTATGGTCCCTTGACCCGATCCATAGTGATATGAGGAGTTGATCGAAAGTGGGGGTTGGACTGCGGCCGGGAGTGGCCGCGCTGATGACGGCGGGGGCCGTGCTCCTCTCTTCCGTGTCTTTCGTGGGCGTCGCCCTTCCCGCCGGCGCCGCGGCGGCGGGGACGTCGGGTTCCCCGGCCGTCACGGCGGGGGTGACGGGCGTGTCCTCGTTCGTCGCGCCCGGCAAAACGCTCAAGCTCGGTGCGAAGGGCGCCGCGGTGAAGGTGCTCCAGACCCGGCTGGCCGAGCTCGGCTACGCCCCGGGCAGGATCGACGGCCGCTACGGCGGGGCGACCCTGACGGCGATCTGGGCCTTCCAGAAGGTGAACGGCATCTCGCCGACCAGCACCGTGGCACGCAGGACCTGGGACGCTCTGGAGGCACCCCAGGCGCCGAAGGTGCTCGTCCCCAACGGCAAGCCGACCCGGGTGGAGGTCAACCTCGCCAAGCAGGTGATGGTCCTCTACGTGAACGGCACGGTGAAGCTGATCAGCCACACCTCCTCCGGCAGCGGGATCGCCTACTGCGAGACGGCCACCTGGGAGGGCAGGACCCAGCGGTTCTGCGGCGACGCGCGCACGCCGACCGGCGACTACAAGACCACCTGGCGCAGGGACGGCTGGCACAAGTCCTACCTGGGCCAGCTCTACAACCCGATCTTCTTCAACGGGGGCATCGCCTTCCACGGCGCGCTGTCGGTGCCGCTGGCGCCCGCCTCCCACGGTTGCGTACGACTGCCGATGCACGTGGCGGAGGTCCTTCCCGGGCTGCTCGGTACGGGAGTGCCGGTGCACGTCCGAGGCAGGTTCGTCCGCTAGGGGCGAGCCGGCGGAACGCGAGCCGCCGGTCGCGCCCGCGCCGGTCGAGAGCAGGGGCCCCGGGAGACGGTGATCTCCCGGGGCCCTTTCGCGTGCTCCAGAGACCCGAAGATCGAACCTTTGTTCGTCGTTTTACTTGACAGTATTAGTGATCGAATTTATGTTCGATGTGATGACACGGGGCTCGCGGCTCGTGTTCCAAGAGCGGCCGATCGGGTCCATGTCGTCGGCGGAGACGATCGGACCAGGTCAGGGCGGACGGGGAGAGGGGAAGCTCCTCGTCCGGCCGTCCGGCGGATTTGTCGGTGGGGTCTGCGAATGTGATACCACCGGCGAAAACGCCGGAGCCGCTTGCGACCAAGGAGGCTGAAGCGCTATGACCCCTCGGCTCGGCGATTCCGGTGGGCCCCGGCTGTCCCCCACGGTGCGGGCACACCTCTCAGACGCGCGCGACTGCCTCGAAGAGGCCGCCGCCGCCCGGACCTCCGCCGCGCGTTACGTCGCGGCCCATCTCGCCGCGCTCAGGGCGGCAGCCGCCGTCCTGGCGGCCCGTCCCCGTCCGATGCAGGGGCGCAGGCGCAGGCTGCGCAGCGCCTGGGAGCTGCTGCCCGAGGCCGAGCCCCGCCTGGCCGAGTGGGCACCCTATTTCGAGACGAGCGCGGCCAAGCGGGCCGCCGCCGAGGCGGGCCTGACCCGCACGGTGTCCTCGCGAGACGCCGAGGAGCTCATCTCCGAGGCTGAGCGGTTCGTCAGCACCGTGGAGAAGCTGCTCGGTGTCCCGAGCCAGCCCATGCTCCCGGGCCGGATCCCGCTAGCCGGTTAGAGCGGGAGCGGCCCTCCACCCGGAGCGGGCCGCCCGAGCTCATCGGCGCCGTCCCCGTGCGTCTCGCCTCCGCCGGTCCCGCCGGCGGGCGCAGGGCGTACGGGGACGTTCTCGTGCCGTCGTCCCCTCGCGCCTCGTTGTTCTCCCAGGCTTTTCTCGCGCCGGTGTTCTCTCACGCCGCCGTGAAGCCGGTTTCGCGCAGCCGTTCCCGCTCGGGGTCCTGCCGGCGCTCTTTCTCACGCCGCCGTGGAGTTCTGGCGGGCGGCGCGCTGGCGCAGCAGGAGCATCGCGGCGTCGTCGCTCAGCGGCCTGCCCACGTGGCCGAGCAGGTCGGCGCGCAGGGCGTCCAGCGAGCCCTGGGGGTCGTCGCCCTCCAGCAGGTGCGCCCGCTCCAGCAGCGGATAGAACTCGCCCGCGTCGTCGCGTGCCTCGATGACCCCGTCGGTGTAGAAGAGGACCTGGTCGCCGGGCTCGAAGGGGATGTGGTGCGGCCGCGGCTCGACGGCCTTGAGAGCGCTCATGCCCAGCGGGAGCGCCTCGTCCGGGGGGTCGGCGAACCAGATCCCGCCGTCGGCGTCGAGCACCAGGGGCGCCGGGTGGCCGCAGTTGATGACGGTGATGGTGGAGTCGCCGCTGATCTCGGCCAGCACGGCGGTCACGAACTGCTCGCCGGACAGCTCGCGGGTCAGGGCGTTCTCCAGGCGGCCCACGACGCCCTGGAGCGTCCTCTCGTCGTGGGCCGCCTCACGGAAGGCCCCGAGCGCGACCGCGGCCGTCTCCACGGCCTCCAGGCCCTTGCCCTGGACGTCTCCCACGATGATCCGCACCCCGTGCGGGGTGGTGACGACCTCGTACAGGTCGCCGCCGATCCTGGCCTCCGCCGTGGCGGAGGTGTACGAGACGGCCACGCCGATGCCCGGTCCCGCGCGGCGGGGCACCGGGCGCAGCAACACCCGCTGGGCGGCCTCGGCCACCGAGCGCACGTCGGCGAGCTGGCGTTCGTGGCGCAGCCGTCCGGCGCTGGCCAGCACACTGGCCACGGTGACGCCGAGGATGGCGATGAGGGTGATGTTGATGCGGGACGAGAGGATGTCGTTGTAGAGGCCGAGCGCGAAGCACAGCGCCAGGGCGACGACGCCGACCACCGTGGTGCGGGTCAGGTCGCAGGCCACGCTGGCGAAGGCCGGGCCGAGGGCGAGCAGCGGCAGCAGGCCGGACGTGGGGCCGGTGCCGAAGTCGATCGCGGCCACCACGGCCATCACGACGAACGGCAGCAGCTTCAGGGTGCTCTGGGTGCGGTTGGTGCCGATCGAGCTCAGCAGCCGCGGAAAGGCACGCCTCCTGGTCGATCGCGGCTGCGCCGGGGCGGTGCGGAGACGGGTCTCGGAGGTCGATCGAGAGTGATCGATCCGATCATCTCCCCTGGCCATGTCCACCACACCTCGCTAAATGCGTGTCTGCCTTTTCCTACCACAACGGCTGTAGCCCGGGGCGGAACTAAGGACAGGTTCTGCTGAGAACGAGGAGCTCTGCGGGGTGGGTACGCCGGTTGCGGCGCACCCACGACCGGTCAGGGGTCGTCAGAAGGCTTCGACGGCTCGGCGGGCCTCCGGGTCCAGGACACCCCAGCCGATGAGCTCCTCGGTGAGCTCACTGGGGGACTTGTCATAGATCACGGCGAGGGAGCGGAGATCCTCCTGGCGGATGGACAGCACCTTGCCGTTGTAGTCGCCACGCTGGCTCTGGATGGTGGCCGCGTAACGGGCGAGCGCGCCCGCCTTCTCCTTGGGGAGCTGGGCGAGACGCTCAAGGTCGATCACAAGCTTCGGTGTCGGGCCAAGAGGGCTCGGAGCCGAACCCCCCGGCAGCAACTCCGAGACCGGCACCCCGTAGAAATCAGCCAGTTCGGCAAGCTTCTGCACGGTGACGGCACGGTCGCCACGCTCGTAGGAGCCCACGACGACCGCCTTCCAGCGTCCCCGGGACTTCTCTTCGACTCCGTGCAGGGACAGGCCCTGCTGGGTGCGAATGGCACGGAGTCTTGCACCCAGTGACTTGGCGTACTCAGACGGCATGGTGTGGCCCCCCGGCTCTGTTATGTAGTGCTCTCAACTTGATTGTGCTACCTCGCAACTTATGCCCCGTTCACCGGGTTGGCGCCTGAGGCTGGCACCTTCGGTGACCGGTGCGTCAGGGTTCACCCGATAACGCCACGAGGTGTGGTTACGGACAGTGACGGTAAAGCTGTGGGCGCCTAAGGTCAAGCTGATTGGAAAAAAGATGTCGAATCCGATCCGGTGGGGTCCGCGTCAAACGCCGCACTTGTCCTACCCGACATGACGGAAACTTCGACTTTTTCGGTACTTTCGCTTGATTCCCGCGTCTTCTGGATGGCTTGCGGCAGCGGCGTCGCGAGGGGCGGCGACGGGCGTATGATCTTGAACGACGCTCCCTCCGGGGAATACCCGGTGCGACGGTCCCGTCCGCCGGAGACGGCGGCCCGTGGCGTGCCCGCGTGCCGGTCGCGGGCCCGCGAGCGCCGTCCCGGCTTCCCACGAGGGAGGGTTCAGATGCCCTCGCGTTCGAGCGGGCAGCTCATGCAGCGCGGGCCGCCCCGGCCCCGGCCGAGCTCGCTGCCCCGGATCGTGATGACCTCGATCCCGTTCTCGCGCAGGTGGTTGTTGGTGGTGGTGTTGCGCTCGTAGGCCACCACCACGCCGGGACGCAGGGCGAGCACGTTGCAGCCGTCGTCCCACTGCTCCCGCTCGGAGGAGTACACGTCCTGCGTCGCGCTGAGGACCTTGATGTCGTCCAGCCCGATCGCCCGGGCGATGGCCCGGTGCATGTCCTCGGGGGGATGATCGGTGATCTTGAGTTCCTTCTCGTTGTCGCCGGGTTCGACCGTGTAGGAGGGCAGCATGCCCAGTCCCGCGAACTTGGTGAAGACGCCGACGTCCACGTTGGTCATGACCGTGTCCAGGTGCATGAAGGCCCGTGCCTTCGGCATGTCCAGCGCGACGATTCTCGTCGCGGCACCTCGCCTGAACAGGCTTCGCGCGAGCATCTCGACCGCCTGGGGCTGCGTACGCTCGCTGATCCCCACCAGCACCGCGCCCCGGCCGATGACGAGCACGTCGCCGCCCTCGATGGTGGCGGGAGCCGCGGGGGTACCCGGCATCCAGACGTTGTAGCCGCCCTCCTCCGGACGGTCGTAGCCGGACGCGAAGGCCGGGTGGTAGCGGTAGATCGCCTCCATGTTGAGGGTCTCGCGGCGGCGTGCCTTCTTCCTCATCGCGTTGATCGAGACGCCGTCGTAGATCCAGCAGGAGGTGTCGCGGGTGAACAGGTGATTGGGCAGCGGGGGCAGGACGAAGTCGTCCGGCCTGAGCGTGTGGAAGGCGAGGCTCTTGGGGTCGGTGCCCAGCTCCACCAGCTCGCGCTTGGTGATGCCCCCGGTGAGATAGCGCTTGAGCGTGACGGAGTCCATCGAGTCGAGCGCGTTGCGGATGGCGTCGACGGCCATCGGGCCGAAGTAACGCTCGTCGGCGATGCCGTCCAGGATGTGCTTGCGCGCCTCGGGGATCTCGACCGTCTCGTGGAGCAGGTCGGAGAGCATGTGGACGGTGACGCCCTGGTCGACCAGAAGCCTCTGCCACTCCTCGTGCTCCTCCACGGCGCGCTGCACCCACAGCACGTCGTCGAAGAGGAAGTCGTCCTTGTTCGACGGCGTGAGCCGTTTCAGGGCGAGTTCCGGCCTGTGCAGCAGGACCTGGTGGAGCCGGCCGACCTCGGAGTCGACGTGAAAGGTCATTTCTCTTCCTTAGCGGCTGGTTGACGGGAGTGGCCGGGGGCGGGCACGCCGGGACGGCCGCGTCAGGGAGGTGGCCGTCATGCTTCGCCTTGGTGCGGATGTAAAGCGCATACCCGGAAGACCAAGGGGAAGTCAGCGAAGATCGTGATATTTATTCACTTTTGAGAAGATTGTCGAGCCGGACCCGAGCTGTTCGCGAAGCGGACCCCTGTTCGGGCGAACCGTCACCGAGCTGGTACCTTGAGGTCGTTGACTTCCTTTAAGACCCGTCCCGTGAGGCGGGAAAGGTGGTGTTCCTCCTTGGCAGAGGCCATTTCGCGTGCGCTGTCGCACGCACAGGGCGGTGCCCGCGCCGTCCTCGAACAGCCCGACATCAACCGGGCCCTCATCCGCATCTCCCACGAGATCCTTGAGCGGACCAAGGGCGGTGAGAACGTCGTCCTGCTGGGCATTCCCACCCGCGGCGTCCACCTGGCCCGCCGGCTGGCCGCCCACATCAAGCAGTTCGAGGGCCGCTCGGTCCCGGTGGGCTCCCTCGACGTCACGATGTACCGCGACGACCTCCGGCTGCGGCCCGCCCGCGCGCTCGGCCGCACCGAGCTGCCCGCCGACGGCATCGACGGCAGGGTGGTCGTCCTCGTCGACGACGTCCTCTACTCGGGCCGCACCGTCCGCGCCGCACTCGACGCGCTCAACGACCTGGGCCGCCCGCAGGCCGTGCAACTCGCCGCCCTGGTCGACCGGGGTCATCGCGAGCTGCCCATCCGCCCCGACTACGTGGGCAAGAACCTGCCGACGTCGAAGTCCGAGATCGTCAAGGTCTACCTGGAGGAGAACGACGGCAGCGACGCGGTCCTGCTGCTGAAGGGGGACGAGCGATGAAACGCCACCTGATCTCCGCGGCCGACCTGACCCGCGACGACGCCCTGCTCATCCTGGACACCGCCGACGAGCTGGCGAAGATCTCGGAACGTTCCATCAAGAAGCTCCCCACCCTGCGGGGACGCACGGTGGTGAACCTCTTCTTCGAGGACTCCACCCGGACCAGGATCTCCTTCGAGGCCGCTGCCAAGCGACTGTCGGCCGACGTCATCAACTTCTCCGCCAAGGGCTCCAGCGTCTCCAAGGGCGAGTCGCTCAAGGACACCGCGCTCACCCTGGAGGCGATGGGCGCCGACGCCGTGGTCATCCGCCACGGCGCCTCGGGCGCGCCGCACCGGCTGGCCGGCTGGGTGCGCGGCAGCGTCGTCAACGCCGGAGACGGCACCCACGAGCACCCCACCCAGGCCCTGCTCGACGCCTTCACCATGCGCCGCCGCCTGGGCCCGCTGGACGGCAGGAGGGTCACCATCGTCGGCGACGTGCTGCACAGCAGGGTGGCCCGCTCCAACGTGCTGCTGCTGGCCACGCTCGGCGCCGAGGTGACCCTGGTCGCACCGCCGACCCTGTTCCCGGTCCAGGTCGGCTCCTGGCCGTGCGAGGTCTCCTACGACCTCGACGCGGTGCTGCCCAAGTCCGACGTGGTGATGATGCTGCGCGTGCAGCGCGAGCGCATGAACGCGGCGTTCTTCCCCACCGAGCGGGAGTACAGCCGCCGCTACGGGCTCGACCGCGACCGCGTCGCCAAGATGCCCGAACACGCCATCGTGATGCACCCCGGCCCGATGAACCGGGGCATGGAGATCGCGGCCGAGGTGGCCGACTCGCCGCGCTCGACGATCGTCGAGCAGGTCGCCAACGGTGTGACCGCACGCATGGCCGTCCTGTACCTGCTGCTTGGCGGCGCCGACCTCCGAGGAGAGATCTGATGAACGACCGCATCGGGGCCACGCGTGACGGCATCGTCATCAGGGGCGCCAGGATCCTCGGCGGTGAGCCGGTCGACATCCTGGTCCGCGACGGCCTGCTGGTGGAGATCGGCCGGGGACTGTCCGGCGGCGAGGTCGTGGAGGCCGAAGGGCTGATCGCCCTGCCCGGCCTGGTCGACCTGCACACCCACCTGCGCGAGCCGGGCCGCGAGGACGCGGAGACCGTCGACACCGGCACCCGCGCAGCCGCCCTCGGCGGCTACACCGCCGTACACGCCATGGCCAACACCGAGCCGGTCGCCGACACGGCCGGCGTCGTCGAGCAGGTCTGGCGCCTGGGCCAGGAGGCGGGCCACTGCGACGTGCACCCCGTCGGCGCCGTCACCGTCGGCCTGGGCGGCGAGCGCCTCGCCGAGCTCGGCGCGATGGCCGACTCCACCGCGCGGGTCAGGGTCTTCTCCGACGACGGCAAGTGCGTCTCCGACGCGGTGCTCATGCGCCGCGCCCTGGAGTACGTCAAGGCGTTCGACGGCGTCGTCGCCCAGCACGCCCAGGAGCCGCGCCTGACCGCGGGCGCGCAGATGAACGAGGGCGCGGTCTCGGGGCGGCTCGGCCTCACCGGGTGGCCCGCGGTCGCCGAGGAGGCGATCATCGCCCGCGACTGCCTGCTCGCCGCCCATGTCGGCTCGCGCCTGCACATCTGCCACGTCTCCACGGCCGGTTCCGTGGAGATCATCCGCTGGGCCAAGTCCAAGGGCTGGGACGTCACCGCCGAGGTGACCCCGCACCACCTGCTGCTCACCGACGACCTCGTCGAGGACTCCCCGGTCGGTTCCTACAACCCGATCTACAAGGTGAACCCGCCGCTGCGTACGCGCGAGGACGTCGAGGCGCTGCGCGAGGCCCTGGCCGACGGCACGATCGACTGCGTGGCCACCGACCACGCCCCGCACCCGGTCGAGGACAAGGAGACCGAGTGGGCCGCCGCGGCGATGGGCATGATCGGCCTGGAGACGGCGCTGGCGGTGGTTCAGGAGGCGATGGTGGACACGGGGCTGCTCGACTGGGCGGGTGTCGCCGAGCGCATGTCCGTCGCCCCCGCCAGGATCGGCAGGCTCCAGGGCCAGGGGCGGCCGATCGAGGTCGGGGCCCCGGCCAACATCACCCTCTACGACCCGTCGGTGCGCGCCGCGGTCGACCCCGGGGGCTACGCTTCAAAAAGTCGTAACACGCCCTACGAGGGCCTCACCCTGCCGGGCCGTGTCGTGGCGACCCTCCTGCGCGGCAGGCCGACCGTCCTGGACGGAAAGCTCACGTGAGGGGCCTCGTCCGCCGAGCCCGGACCGTCGCGGGCGCCGCCCCCGACGGCTTCTCCTCTCCCTCGCCGAGGCGTGGGGGTTCCTCCCGAGGACACGAGGGTGTCCCGTCCGGCGGCGGGGCGGCGACCCAACGTGCCGGATATTTCATACTTTGCGGAGCTGTAACCGAGATGATCGGGGTGTGTGAGTGACCGCAGTGCTAGTCCTGGAAGACGGGCGCGTCTTCCACGGGACCCCCTACGGCGCCGAGGGCGAGACCTTCGGCGAGATGGTCTTCAACACGGGGATGACCGGCTACCAGGAGACGCTGACCGACCCGTCGTACCACCGCCAGATCGTCGCGATGACCGCGCCCCACATCGGGAACACCGGGGTCAACGACGAGGACCCGGAGTCGTCGAGGGTGTGGGTGGCCGGATACGTGGTCCGCGAGCCCGCCCGGGTGGCCTCCAACTGGCGCTCCAACCGTTCCCTGGACGACTACCTCAAGGAGCAGGGCGTCGTCGGCATCGCCATCACCGGCACCCGCGCCCTCACCCGCCACCTGCGGGAGCGGGGGGCGATGCGGGCCGGGGTCTTCTCCGGCAAGGCCCTGGCGCCGGTCGAGGAGCTGCTGGAGCGGGTGCTGGGCAGCCCCGCGATGGAGGGCGCCGACCTGGCGGGCGAGGTCTCCACCCCGAAGCCGTACGTCGTGCCCGCGATCGGTCCCAAGCGGTTCACCGTGGCCGCCGTCGACCTCGGCATCAAGGCGATGACGCCGCACCGGATGGCCGAGCGCGGCTGCGAGGTGCACGTGCTGCCCGCCTCCGTCACCGCCGAGGAGATCCTCGCGATCGGCCCCGACGGGGTGTTCTTCTCCAACGGTCCCGGCGACCCCGCCACCGCCGACGGCCAGGTCGAGGCGCTTCGCGGCGTCCTCGACGCGGGCGTGCCGTTCTTCGGCATCTGCTTCGGCAACCAGCTCTTCGGACGGGCGCTCGGGCTGGGCACCTACAAGCTGCGCTACGGCCACCGGGGCGTCAACCAGCCGGTGCAGCACCGGGGCACCGGCAAGGTCGAGATCTCCGCGCACAACCACGGCTTCGCGGTACGCGCACCGCTGGAGGGCGTGTTCGACACGCCGTACGGGCCGGCGGAGGTCAGCCACGTCAACCTCAACGACGACTGCGTCGAGGGGCTGCGGCTGCTCGACCGCCCGGCGTTCAGCGTCCAGTACCACCCCGAGGCGGCGGCGGGCCCGCACGACTCGGCCGGCCTGTTCGACGACTTCTGCGCGTTGATGGCGGGCGGACGGCGAACGGCCGGCGAGGAGCCGAGCGCGACCATGAGTGCGGAGCGGTCGAGGGGACGAGCGGGCGGAGTGGCCGGCGAGGGACGAGGCGTCCGCGGAGCCGGCGAGGAGCCGAGCGCGACCATGAGTACGGAGGGAAGCAAGGGTGCCTAAGCGTACGGACATCCAGTCGATCATGGTGATCGGCTCAGGGCCGATCGTGATCGGCCAGGCCTGCGAGTTCGACTATTCGGGCACCCAGGCCTGCCGAGTGCTGCGCGCCGAGGGCTTCCGCGTGATCCTCGTCAACAGCAACCCGGCGACGATCATGACCGACCCCGAGTTCGCCGACGCCACCTACGTCGAGCCCATCACCCCCGACATCGTCGAGAAGATCATCGCGAAGGAGCGGCCCGACGCGCTGCTGCCCACTCTGGGCGGGCAGACCGCGCTGAACGCCGCGATCTCCCTGTACGAGGCCGGGATCCTGGACCGCTACGACGTCGAGCTGATCGGGGCCGACGTCGACGCCATCCAGGCGGGCGAGAACCGCGAGCTCTTCAAGGGCATCGTGGCCAAGGTCGCCGCCGAGCGCGGCCTCAACGCCGAGTCGGCGCGCTCGTTCGTCTGCCACACCATGAACGAGTGCCTGGCCGCCGCGCACGAGCTGGGCTACCCGCTGGTGGTGCGGCCCTCCTTCACCATGGGCGGGGTGGGTTCCGGCTTCGCCCACGACGAGGAGGAGCTGCGCCGCATCGCCGGGGCGGGCCTCGACGCCTCGCCGACCACCGAGGTGCTCCTTGAGGAGTCCATCCTCGGCTGGAAGGAGTACGAGCTGGAGGTCATGCGCGACCGGGCCGACAACGTGGTGATCGTCTGCTCGATCGAGAACATCGATCCGATGGGCGTGCACACCGGTGACAGCGTCACCGTCGCCCCCGCGCTCACGCTGACCGACCGCGAGTACCAGAACATGCGCGACGTGGCCATCGCGGTCATCCGCGAGGTCGGCGTCGACACCGGCGGCTGCAACATCCAGTTCGCCGTCGACCCGCGCACCGGCCGCATGGTCGTCATCGAGATGAACCCCCGCGTCTCGCGCTCCTCGGCGCTGGCGTCCAAGGCCACCGGCTTCCCGATCGCGAAGATCGCCGCCAAGCTCGCCATCGGCTACACCCTGGACGAGATCCCCAACGACATCACGAAGGAGACCCCCGCGTCGTTCGAGCCCTCGCTCGACTACGTCGTGGTCAAGGTGCCGAGGTTCGCGTTCGAGAAGTTCACCGGCGCAGACCGGACCCTCACCACCCACATGAAGTCGGTGGGCGAGGCGATGGCGATCGGCAGGTCCTTCCCCGAGGCCCTGCAGAAGGCGCTGCGCTCGCTGGAGAAGAAGGGCGCCTCCTTCACCTGGGCGGGGGAGCCCGGCCCCAAGGACGAGCTCCTGGCCGCCTGCCGCGTCCCGCACGACGGGCGCCTGTTCACCATGCAGCAGGCCATCCGCGCCGGGGCCACGATCGAGGAGCTGTCGGAGGCGACCTCCGTCGACCCCTGGTTCCTGGACCAGCTCTTCGCGATCGACGCGATGGCCGCCGAGTTGCGCGAGGCGCCACAGCTCACCGCCGAGGTGCTGACCGGGGCCAAGCGGTACGGGTTCAGCGACGTGCAGATCGCCGAGCTGTGCGACATGACCGAGCCGCGGGTGCGCGACCTGCGCCACGCGCTCGGCGTCCGCCCGGTCTACAACACCGTCGACACCTGCGCCGCCGAGTTCGCCGCCCAGACCCCCTACCTGTACTCCACCTACGACGAGGAGACCGAGGTCCCCTACGGGGAGCGTCCCAAGGTCCTCATCCTCGGCTCTGGACCCAACAGGATCGGCCAGGGCATCGAGTTCGACTACGCGTGCGTGCACGCCTCCTTCGAGCTGTCGTCGGCCGGATACGAGACCGTCATGGTCAACTGCAACCCCGAGACGGTCTCCACCGACTACGACACCTCCGACCGCCTCTACTTCGAGCCGCTCACCCTGGAGGACGTCCTGGAGGTCGTCCACGCCGAGCAGCAGACCGGTCCGGTGGTGGGCGTCATCGTCCAGCTCGGCGGCCAGACCCCGCTCGGCCTGGCCCAGGCGCTCAAGGACGCCGGGGTCCCGATCGTCGGCACCTCGCCCGAGTCGATCCACCTCGCCGAGGAGCGCGGCGCGTTCGGCAGGGTGCTGGCCGAGGCGGGCCTGCCCGCGCCCAAGCACGGCGTCGCGGTGACGGAGGAGGAGGCGCTGGCCATCGCCGCGGAGATCGGCTACCCGGTGCTGGTGCGGCCCTCCTACGTGCTGGGCGGCGCCGGTATGGCCATCGTCTACGACGACGACACCCTGACCTCCTACATGGCCAAGGCCGGCGCGGCGAGCGACCATCCGGTGCTGGTGGACAAGTTCCTCGACGAGGCCGTGGAGATCGACGTCGACGCCCTGTTCGACGGCGAGGAGCTCTACCTCGGCGGCGTGATGGAGCACATCGAGGAGGCGGGCATCCACTCCGGCGACTCGGCGTGCTCGCTGCCGCCGATGACGCTGGGCGGCTACGACATCAAGCGCATCCGCGCCGCCACCGAGGCGATCGCCCGGGGAGTGGGCGTGCGCGGCCTGCTCAACGTGCAGTACGCCATGTCCGCCAACATCCTGTACGTGCTGGAGGCGAACCCCCGCGCGAGCCGCACCGTCCCGTTCGTCTCCAAGGCCACGGCGGTGCCGCTGGCCAAGGCGGCGGCCAGGGTGATGATGGGCGCCACGGTGGCCGAGCTGCGCGCCGAGGGCCTGCTGCCCGCGACCGGCGACGGCGGCACCATGCCGCTGGACGCGCCCATCGCGGTCAAGGAGGCCGTGCTGCCGTTCAACCGCTTCCGCGGCGTGGACATCGTGCTCAGCCCCGAGATGCGCTCCACCGGCGAGGTGATGGGCATCGACGAGTTCTTCGGCACCGCCTACGCCAAGTCGCAGGCCGCCGCGTACGGCTCGCTGCCCACCAAGGGACGGGCGTTCGTCTCGGTGGCCAACCGCGACAAACGCGCCATGATCTTCCCGGTCAAGGCGCTCGCCGACCTCGGGTTCGAGATCCTCGCCACCGAGGGCACCGCCGAAGTGCTGCGCCGCAACGGTGTCCATGCCAAGATCGTGCGCAAGCACAGCGAGGGGACGGGCCCCGAAGGCGAGCAGACGATCGTCCGGCGCATCCTGGACGGGGAGGTGGACCTCATCGTCAACACCCCCTTCGGCAGTCCCGGCCAGGCGGGGCCGCGCCTGGACGGCTACGAGATCCGCACCGCCGCGGTGCTGCGCGCCATCCCCTGCATCACCACCGTCCAGGGGCTCGCCGCGGCCGTACAGGGCATCCAGGCGATCGTCCGTGGCGACATCGGCGTACGGTCACTCCAGGAGCACGCGAAGCGTTTGCGGAGCGGCTGAGGAGCGGGCCGGTGCCTTAGCGGAGGTGAGGGAGACGCCTGTTACCCCGGTACAGGTGACCGGCACGGTGCTGACGACGCGCCGCGTCGACGCCTACCATGCGCTGACCGTGGTGGCGCCCGGCATCGCCGAGCGCTTCCGGCCCGGCCACTTCGTCGGGGTGGCCGTCGGCGGTGCCCGGACGTCGATGCTGACGCGCCGCGCCTTCTTCGTCCACGACGTCAAGCCCGACTACGGGGGTACGGTCGAGTTCGTCTTCTCCGTGCGCGGCCCCGGCACGGCCTGGCTCGCCGAGCGCCGTGCCCGCGACACCCTCGACCTGGTGGGCCCGCTCGGCCGCCCGTTCCCGCTCCCCAGGGACCCGGTGACCTGCGTCCTGGTCGGTGCCGAGCACGGTGCGGCGACGCTGTTCACCGTGGCCGACGCCCTCCAGGGGCGCGGCTGCCGCGTCGACTTCGTCCTCGGCGCGGTCTCCGCCGACCGGGTCTTCGGCGCCCTGCGAGCCAGGAGGATGGGGGAGACCACCACGCTCACCACCGAGGACGGCTCCCTGGGCATGCGCGGCCGGGTGACCGACGTGCTGCCGGGGGTGATCGCCGACGTGCGGGCCGACGCCGTCTACGCCTGCGGCCCGATGCCGGTGCTGCGCGGCGTCACCGCGGTGGCGGTCGAGTTCGACATCCCCGTCCAGGTGGCCGTCGAGGAGGGTATGGCGTGCGGGATCGGCGTGTGCATGACGTGCGTGCTGCCGGTGATCGGGGACGACGGGGTAACCCGGATGGTGCGCTCGTGCGTCGAAGGACCGGTCTTCAGGGGCGAGCGCGTCCGCTTCGACGACGTCGGCACGATCCCGTTCGACGCGCTGGGAGCACCCGGTGGGGGAACGCGGCATGCCGGTTGACATGCGGACGTACCTGGGGCACGTGGAGCTGGTCAACCCCGTCACCACGGCCGCCGGGTGCGCGGCGTCCGGCTCCGAGCTCGCCCAGTTCTTCGACCTGGCCAGGATCGGCGCGCTGACCACCCGGTCGATCACGATGGCCCCCAGGGCGGGCCGCCCGACCCCGAGGATGGCCGAGACGCCCTCGGGCATGCTCAACGCCGTCGGGCTCCAGGGACCGGGCGTGGACGCCTTCCTGGAGCGTGAGCTGCCCTGGCTGTCGCAGCGGGGCGTACGGACCGTGGTGTCCATCGGCGGCGGCACCGTGGCCGAGTACACCGCGCTGGCCCGCAGGCTCACCGACGCGCCCGGCGTCACCGCCGTGGAGGTCAACCTGTCGTGCCCCAACATCGAGGACCGCGGCCGGGTCTTCGCCCGCGACGGCGCCGCCTCCGCCGAGGTGATCGCCTCGGTGCGCTCGGTGATGCGGTACGACGTGCCCGTGGTGGCCAAGCTCTCCCCGGACGTCATGGACATCGTGAGCGTCGCTCGCGCGTGCGTGGACGGCGGGGCCGACGCGCTCTCGATGATCAACAACCCGCTCGGCATGAGCATCGACACCGAGGCGATGCGCCCCACGCTCGCGGCGGTCACCGGTGGTCTGTCGGGACCGGCCATCCGTCCGCTGGCCGTACGCTGCGTGTGGCAGGTCCACGCGGCCCTGCCCAGCGTGCCCATCATCGGCATGGGTGGCGTGCTCACCGGCAGGGACGCCTTCGAGCTCATCCTCGCCGGCGCCTGTGTCGTCGCCGTGGGGACGGCGCTGTTCCACGACCCCTACGCCTGCCTGCGCATCCTCCGCGAGCTGGAGGAGCTTCTGGCGGCCCGGGGGTTCCACCGGCTGGCCGACGCGGTCGGGCTGGCCCACCGCCCGCCGGGGGCGTCCACCCGGCACCGAATTGATCTTGAGGAGAGTTCCCTGTGACGCCCGCACCCATCGCCGTCGCCCTGGACGCGCCAGATCTCGAGACCGCGGCCCACTGGGCGAGCATGGTGACCCCGCACGTCACCACCGTCAAGGTCGGTCTGGAACTCTATCTCCGCTACGGCCCCGACGTGATCGCCTCCGTCCGTGGGGCGAGCGGAGTGCGGGTCTTCCTCGACCTGAAGCTCCACGACATCCCCAACACCGTCGCGGGCGCCGCGAGGGCCGTCGCCAGGCTCAAGCCCGCCATCCTGACCGTCCACGCCGCCGGCGGCCCCGCGATGATCCGGGCGGCTGTGGAGGCGATGCCCCACACCCAGATCGCGGCGGTGACGCTGCTCACCTCGCTCTCGGAGGCCGACCTGGACCTGATGGGTGTCAGGGGCCCCTCAGAGGACGCGGTGCGCCGCCTGTCGGCGCTGGCCGTCGCCGCGGGCGCCCAGGCCCTCGTCTGCTCGCCGCGCGAGGTCGCCGCGGTGCGCGCCGAGGTCGGACCCGACATCACCCTCATCACCCCCGGCGTCCGCCCCGCGGGCGCCGCGAGCCAGGACCAGGCGAGAGTGGCCACTCCCGAGCAGGCTCTGGCAGACGGGGCCGACCTCCTCGTGATCGGCCGCCCGATCACCGGCTCCGCCGACCCGGGCGCGACGGCCGCGGGCATCGCCGCCGCCCTGCGGCGGGTTTCGGCCGCCACGGGGCAGCGCGCCTGAGGACGGCCGGGATACGGCCGGGATTCCGTCGGGCGCTCGTGGGTCTCGTGGGTCTCGTGGGTGAGGACGGCCCGGGATCCGTCGGGCGTTCGCGGCTGGGGGGCGGCCCGGATTCCGTCGGGCGTTCGCGGCTGGGGGGCGGCTCGGGATCCGTCGGGCGTTCGGGGGTGAGGTGGTTCGGAAGGCCGGCCGGGGTCGCGGTCGGGTTCGAGGAGCGCCGGGCGTCGCGGATGAAGGTTTGGAAGCCGTCGGGTGTCGCGGGTGGTTTTTGAGACCGCCGGGCGTCGCGGACGGGGGTCCGCGGACCCCGGGCGTCGCGGGTGGGGTAACGCCGGAAACCACCCGGCTCCGCGCGCGAGGCGATGCGGGAAACCAGCCGGTTTCGCGTGTCGGGAGGCGTGGGAGACCGTCGGGCGTCGCGGGTGAGACAACCCCTGAAAACTCGGCGATGAGAGCAGTTTTGTCGACGGAAAGCGACATGGCGCGCACACAAAGTCACGAAGTAGATTTTCTAGGGGGATAAAGTGGCCTTGACGTTGCTTGAAGCGCCATGACCAGCTAGTTTCCCATCCCGTCCGAGTACATCGACAGGAAATTCGAGGTGACCCGGCGTGGCTCTTCCTCCCCTTACCCCTGAGCAGCGCGCCGCAGCCCTAGAGAAGGCTGCCAAGGCCCGCCGAGAGCGTGCCGAGGTGAAGAACCGCCTGAAGCACGGTGCGGTCTCTCTGGCTGAGGTGCTCAAAGACGGGCAGGCCGACGACGTCATCGGCAAGATGAAGGTTTCGGCTCTTCTGGAGTCGCTTCCCGGCGTGGGCAAGGTCCGCGCCAAGCAGCTCATGGAAAAGCTCGGCATCGCAGAGTCCCGCCGTGTGCGGGGTCTGGGTACGAACCAGCGAGCTTCGCTCGAGCGTGAGTTCGGCGGGGCCGAGAGCTAATCTCGGTTCATACGACCACGCTCGCCCCGCATGGGGGACGGCATCACGGGGGGTTTGGAGTGACCGCAACGTCGTGGTCCGACGAGAGTCGGACTCCGGAGGCAACCGCCGAGGGCGGGGCCGGTCGCTCCACATCCCCGGCCGTAGGTCCGGAGAGGGCGCGAGCCTTCCCCGGGCTCCCGGCAGGTAAGCGCCTGACGGTCCTGTCCGGGCCGTCGGGCGTCGGCAAGTCCACGGTCGTCGCCGAGCTTCGGCGGGCACACCCACAGGTGTGGCTGTCGGTCTCGGTGACCACCAGGAAGCCCCGTCCGGGGGAGACCCACGGCGTCGAATACTTCTTCGCCGACGACGAGGAGTTCGACCGCCTCGCCGCCTCGGGCGAGCTGCTGGAATGGGCCGAGTTCGCCGGTAACCGGTACGGAACCCCGCGCGGCCCCGTGATCGAGAAGCTTGAGGCCGGGGTGCCCACGCTGCTGGAGATCGACCTCCAGGGCGCCAGGCAGGTCCGCGCGACCATGCCCGAGGCCCTGCTCGTCTTCCTGGCCCCCCCGACGTGGGGCGAGCTGGAGAAGCGCCTGCGTGGCAGGGGCACCGAGCCCGAGGACGTCATCGCCCGCCGCCTGGCGGCCGGCCGGATCGAGATGGCCGCGGAGCAGGAATTCGACCTGACACTCGTCAACACGTCCGTCCAGGACGTATGCCATCGGCTGATAGCCTTGTTGGCTGATGCTCCCGAGGATTCGCACCTCGGACGTTCACCTAGCTAGGGGAAATCACACGTGGCAACCAGCGCCGCCTACTCCGAAGGCATCACCAACCCGTCGATCGACGCCCTGCTCGACATCGTCGACAGCAAGTACAGTCTCGTGATCTTCGGCTCCAAGCGGGCGCGTCAGATCAACGCCTACTACTCACAGCTCGGCGAGGGCCTGCTCGAGTACGTCGGCCCGCTCGTCGAGACCCACGCGCAGGAGAAGCCGCTGTCCATCGCGCTGCGCGAGGTCAGCGAGGGCCTGCTCACCTCCGAGCCGATCGAGGGCTGAAGCCACCTCGATGCGGACCCCCGAAGAAGCCGGGTCTCCTGACAGGCCCAGGGTCGTCCTCGGCGTGAGCGCGGGCATCGCCGCCTACAAGGCGTGTGAGCTGCTGCGCCTGTTCACCGAGTCGGGCCACGACGTGCGTGTCGTCCCGACCAGGGAGGCTCTCCGCTTCGTCGGCGAGCCGACCTGGGCCGCGCTGTCCGGCAACCCGGTCACGACCGATGTCTGGGAGTCCGTGCACGAGGTTCCGCACGTCCGCATCGGGCAGGGCGCCGACCTGGTGGTCGTCGCGCCGGCCACCGCCGACGTGCTCGCCAAGGCCGCCCACGGGCTGGCCGGCGACCTGCTGACCAACACCCTGCTCACCGCGCGCTGCCCGGTGGTGTTCGCCCCCGCGATGCACACCGAGATGTGGGAGCACCCCGCGACCCGCGCCAACGTGGCCACGCTTCGCGAGCGCGGCTCGATCGTCGTCGATCCCGCCGTGGGTCGCCTGACCGGCGCCGACACCGGCCCCGGCCGGCTGCCGGACCCGAAGGAGATCTTCGAGGTCTGCCGCCGCGTCATCGCCGGGCGTCCGGCCGACCTCGCCGGTCGCCGTCTGGTGATCTCCGCCGGGGGCACCCGCGAGGCGATCGACCCGGTCCGTTTCATCGGCAACCGCTCCTCGGGCCTGCAGGGTTACGCGCTGGCCCGCACGGCCGTCGCCCGGGGGGCCGAGGTCACCCTGGTGGCCGCCAACGTCGCCCTGCCCGATCCGGCGGGAGCCAGGGTCGTCCGGGTCGAGTCGGCCCTGGAGTTGCGTGACGCCGTGCTGGAGGCGGTGGAGGGAGCCGACGCCGTGGTGATGGCCGCCGCCGTCGCCGACTTCCGGCCTTCGGCGCGGAGCGGATCGAAGATCAAGAAGACCGCCGACGAGCCTGATGCCATCCATCTCGTGAAAAATCCGGACATCCTGGCGGAGCTGGGGGAGCGGCGCCGCGAGGGTCTCAAGCCGTACCCGCAGGTGATCGTGGGATTCGCGGCCGAGACCGACGACGTCCTCGCCAACGGGCGGGCCAAGCTCGCCCGTAAGGGCTGCGATCTCCTCGTCGTCAACCAGGTCGGCGACGGCCTCGCCTTCGGCACGCCCGACAACGCGGCCGTGGTCCTGGCCGCGGACGGGGGGCGGGTCGACATCCCGCGCGGGCCCAAGGAGTCCCTCGCCGACACGGTCTGGGATCTCGTCGCCGCACGCCTGGCCTGATCCGCGCCTCGGACGCGGACCGAGACCGGGCGGGCATCTTGTCACCGCGCGCCTGGCCTGACCCCTTGCCGTAGGCCACCTCCCGGCGGATACTTCGTCCGAGATGACCTGCGATGTCGCGCCTGGGAGGGGTTTCGATCATGCCGGTCGCCGCCGCCGTGAGGGCTCGATGCCGGGCGTTGCTTCCCCCGGGTGAGGAGATCCACTACGTCCTGCCGGCGCTGTCGGTGGGAAATCCGTGCATGGCGACCTTCCTCATCGTGGTCACCGATCGCACCATCTGCGTGATCTCCACCAAGTTCTTCGATCGTGACGCGCCGACCTCGGTGTACGCCACTCACTCCCGTCGCACCCGGCTCGGCCCGCTGGAGCTCTCCATGGGCGCGGCGATCGAACTCGGCGGGATGGTGTTCGAGATCGACGAGGAGTACGCCGCGGTGATCGCCGCCGCCGACGCCGAGGTCTTCGCCCCCGAGACGCTCCCTCCCGATCCGTTGCCCGATTTATGAGTAAGGGCGGGCTTTGGGGTACTTCGTCGCTGTGTTGCGGTCGAGCGCATCCCATGTGCCGGTCGCGGACCTTTCGATCCCGGCTCCGCACGGGACGGGGCTCTTTCCCGTATGCGAGCCGAGACTTTAAGGTGACACGATCTGAGACGATTTCGCGGCTCCACATCGGGTGGGGCTAGAATTCGCCGGAGCGCTACTGGTGTCCGCCGACGCCAGAGCCCCCAAACGCCAGCAGCCGCTGCATGAGGAGCCACTGACTTGTCCCGTCGCCTTTTCACCTCCGAGTCGGTCACAGAAGGCCACCCGGACAAGATCGCCGACCAGATCAGTGACGCGATTCTCGACGCCATGCTCAAGGGTGACCCCAAGAGCCGTGTCGCGGTCGAGACGCTGATCACCACCGGTCAGGTCCACGTCGCCGGAGAGGTGACGACGGAGACCTACGTCGACATCCCCGGCCTCATCCGGGAGAAGATCCTCGAGATCGGTTACGACGCCTCGCACAAGGGCTTCGACGGCGCCTCCTGTGGCGTGTCGGTGTCCATCGGCGCGCAGTCGCCCGACATCGCGCAGGGCGTCGACGACGCCTACGAGAACCGTGAGGGCGAGGCCGGCGACGACCTCGACCGCCAGGGTGCCGGTGACCAGGGGCTCATGTTCGGCTACGCCTGCCGCGAGACCCCCGAGCTGATGCCGCTGCCGATCCTGCTGGCGCACCGTCTCGCCGAGCGTCTGTCGCAGGTCCGCAAGGACGGCACGGTGCCCTACCTGCGCCCCGACGGCAAGACCCAGGTCACCGTCGAGTACGAGGGCGACACGCCCGTCCGGCTCGACACCGTGGTGGTCTCCACCCAGCACGCGGCCGAGATCGACCTCAAGGAGATGCTCGCTCCCGACATCAAGGAGCACGTGGTCGACCCGGTCCTCGCCGGCCTGGAGATCGCCACCGAGGGTTACCGCCTCCTGGTCAACCCGACCGGCCGCTTCGAGATCGGCGGCCCCATGGGCGACGCCGGCCTGACCGGCCGCAAGATCATCGTTGACACCTACGGCGGCATGTCCCGCCACGGTGGCGGCGCCTTCTCCGGCAAGGACCCGTCCAAGGTCGACCGCTCGGCCGCCTACGCCATGCGCTGGGTCGCGAAGAACATCGTGGCCGCCGGTCTCGCCGACCGCGCCGAGGTCCAGGTCGCCTACGCCATCGGCAAGGCACACCCGGTCGGCGTGTTCATCGAGACCTTCGGCACCGAGAAGACCGACGTCGAGAAGATCCAGCAGGCCGTGCTCGAGGTCTTCGACCTGCGTCCGGCCGCGATCATCCGCGACCTCGACCTGCTCCGCCCGATCTACTCGGGCACCTCCGCGTACGGTCACTTCGGCCGCGAGGGCTTCTCCTGGGAGTCCACCGACCGCGCCGACGCCCTGCGCTCCGCCGCCGGTCTCTGACCCGCACGTTCCAAGACGGCCCCCGCGAACTCCTTCGCGGGGGCCGTTCGTGTTCCCGGCCGCTGTCCCGCCCGGCGGGATACCGGATCACGACCGCGAAAGCGCGTCCCTCGACGGCGAGTGATATCACTTTCAAGGCTTCGATTGATATCATCGATGAATGAAGCAACTCCTTCTCCGCATCGATGACGATCTTCATCGTCGCATAACGCGAAGGGCCCGCCGCACCGGCCGATCCATCAACGCGACCGCCGGGGAGATCCTCGCCCACGGCGTCTCCGACGAGGCGCTGGACGCCCGGGCGGAGCTTCGCGCCCGAGCGCGAAGGCTCGGAGTGCTCGCCGAGCGACCCCCCTCCCCTCCCGTGACCGAAGCCGACCGGGAGCGCGCGCTCGCGGCCACCGAGGGCGCGGGACCGGTCCTCGACGACCTCTGGGCGGAAGGCCGCTGACCTCGTGCTCACCTACGTCGATTCCTCGGTTCTGGCCTGCGCCTACCTCCGCGACGAACCCGGTCACGACCGGGCCAGGGACCTCCTCGAAGACCCCGAACACCTCCTCGTCACGAGCACCTTGACCGTGGTGGAGGTGACCGGGCTGCTGGTCCGCGCCTCTCGCGCCAGGCGGCTGCTGGAACTGGACACCAGGCTTGCCGTACTGGCGGCGGACCTTGGAGAGGACGGCCCGGTCACGTTGCTGAGCGCTTCCCGTGACGCCGTGGAACGCCGGGCGGTGGAGATCGTCTACACCCATGCCCTTCGTGCGCTCGACGCCATGCATCTCGCCACCGCGGAGCTGGCGGCCGTGCCGCTTCTGGAGGAGCCGGGGGACAAGCTCGGCTTCGCCAGTCGTGACACCGCGCAGAGCGAGGCCGCCGCGGCGCTTGGTTTCACCTCTGTCTAGTACTCCGGTGACACTTCGGGATCATGGTTGGGATCTGCGCCGTTAGTGGCAGCGGTGGTCGATCAGCTCGACAAAGGCTTGCCGGTCCTGCTCGGAGAGGCTTCGAGAAGGTGTGGCTGCGCAGCACCGGCAGCGGCGGCGTGACGTACGTCATTCACCCGCCGGACCACCCGCCGCCTCCGACGACCTCAGGGGTGCCCGCGAACCGGTGAGCAGCGCCCTGGCGGATTTGCGGAACGCCGACACCAGGCGGTTGCGGTCGCCGGCCCGGGTCGCCAGCACGACGTGGCTCGGCTCGACGCCCTCCAGAGGGATCGAGGTGATGTCCGGGCGGAGGTTGACAAGGGGCGGGCCGCCTATGATGGCCACCACCTCCCCGGCGGCGATCAGCTCGGACTTGTCCTCGATGTCGGTGACGACGGGGCCGTCGGGGGCCGGGCGGCCGTCGGGCCTGGGATCGATGCGCCAGTACGCCTCCCAGGCCGGGTCCGGGTCGGCCAGTCGGGGCAACGGCTCGTCGGCGATGTCGGCGAGCGTCACGGATCCCCTGCCCGCCAGGCGGTGGTCGCGCGAGAGCAGCAGCACGCGCGGCTCGCCGTAGAGGATCGTCACGTCGAGCCCGTCGGTCGCCAACGGCAGCCGGGTCACCACCGCGTCCACACGGTAGTCGAGCAGAGCGGGGCGCGGCTCGTTCCAGGCCACGTGTGAGGTGCGTACGTCGGCATCCGGATGCAGGCGGCGCAGTTCGCGCACGGCCGGCGTGACGATGAGGCCCATCGTGTACCCGATGGTGATCCGGCTGGGCCGAGCGGCGGCGCGGGCCTGCGCCGCCGCCTGGGCGGCCGCGTGCAGCAGTGTCTTCGCGCGGGGCAGGAAGACCTCGCCGGCCTCGGTGAGTCGCGTGCCCTGCGGGGTTCGGTCGAGCAGGAGGGCGCCCAGTTGCCGCTCAAGGGCGCGGATCTGCCGGCTCAGCGACGGCTGGGTGATGTGCAGGGCCTCGGCGGCGCGGCCGAAGTGCCGGTGCTCGGCGACGGCCGTGAAGTAGCGCACGAGCCGCAGATCGAGATCGGGCGACTGGGGCATGCCCGCAGCCTACTGCGGTGATGCCTGAAACGTATCGCCCGATGAGCGACAGGCCTTGGACGCCGCACGGCACCGGCTCCGACGATGGGAACACCGCTGAAGAAGGAGATCATCATGCGTGTTTTCGTCACCGGCGCCACGGGTTTCGTGGGGTCCGCCGTCGTACGTGAGCTCATCGAGGCCGGGCATCAGGTGACCGGTCTGGCCCGTACGGATGAGGCCGCCGCAGCGTTGAGGGCCGCCGGAGCCGAGCCCCACCCCGGCTCGCTCGACGACCTCGCCGGCCTGCGCGACGGGGCCGCCGCCGCCGACGGCGTCATCCACCTGGCCTTCGTGCACGACTTCGCGAACTTCGAAGCCGCCAACCAGACCGACCGGCGAGCCATCGCGGCGCTCGGCGAGGCGTTGGCGGGGTCCGGCCGGCCGCTCGTGGTCACCTCGGGCACCGGCCTGCTCCCGCCCGGCCACGTCGGCACCGAGAAGGACGAGCCGGGGACGCATTCGCCCCGAGGGGCGGCCGAGCAGGTGGCGCTGTCGTTCGCGGAGCGCGAAGTGCGGGTCTCGGTAGTGCGGCTGCCGCTGGTGCATGGAGAGGGTGACCCGGGGTTCGTCGCGGCCGCGATCGGCATCGCCCGCGCGAAGGGTGTTTCCGCGTACGTGAGCGACGGCGACCCCCGGTGGCCGAGCGTGCACCGGCTGGACGCCGCTCACCTGTACCGGCTGGCCCTGGAGGAGGCTCCCGCGGGCGCGCGGCTGCACGCCGTCGCCGAGGAGGGTGTGCCGGTACGCGACGTCGCCGGCGTCATCGGGCACCGGCTCGGCGTGCCGGTGACCGCGATCCCCGCGCGGGAGGCGGGCGAGCACTTCGGCTGGCTGGCCTCCTTCGTCACGCTGGACATGCCGGCCTCCTCCGCCCTGACCCAGAAGCTGCTGGACTGGCGTCCCGGCCTACCTGGGCTCATCGCCGATCTGAACGCGGGACACTACTTCAAGAGCTGAGCCCGCAGCTTCGCCGGTCATTCCTGCTCGGTCCTGACCGGCCGGCAGCAGAACGCGGCGATCGGTACCTACGTGCGCCGGCGCAACGCCCGAGCCCAGCCCAAGACGAACTTCGCCGTCGGCTCACCCATCCGCAGCTGGACCGGTTACCCAACCAAGGTTGCGTGACGGGCCACCAGAAGGCCAAGGAACGCCCCGGTCGTGCTGCCCCGAGGGGACGTCACATCAAGGTCTTAAGTGGGCTTTTAGGGCCCGGAGGCCAGACTCCAACCCGATCGCAAATCATGTCCAAGGGGTGTCGCCTAACGTCTCCCTGGACGTTAGACCGGGAGCGTCCGGGTATCGAGACGCGTACGCAATATGCGCCTCAGTTCCTCCCGGCTTTCCATGGCGAAGTATCAAGGAGCAGCTCATGCAGATCGGATATACAGTCCCGCAGTACGGCGCCTTCGCCGACCCGGATTTCATCCGGCAGGCCAGCGCGGATCTGGAGGCCATGGGTTACAGCAGCCTGTGGGCGGGTGATCGGATCATGGTGCCGCTCGAACCCAGCGACCCCTACCCGGGAGGAGACGGCGAGATCCCTCCGGCCTTCGCGACGTTCTTCGACCCGCTGACCGCGTTGACACTCGCCGCCGTCAGCACTCGGGAGGTCAGGCTGGGAACCAGCACGCTCAACGCGCTGTGGCAACCGCCGGTCCTGCTCGCCCGCATGCTGACCTCGCTCGACCTGCTCAGCCACGGACGGCTGGACGTCGGCATCGGTCTCGGATGGCTGCGTGACGAATACACCGCGACCGGGGTGCCCTGGCAGGGGAGGGGAGCCCGGCTCGAAGAAACGCTCGACGTGATGGAGGCCGCCTGGAGCAGTGAGGTCGTCGAGCACAAGGGTGCGCTGTGGACCGTGCCGCCGTCGCACATCGACCTCAAGCCCTTCCAGCGGCCGCGCCCCCCGATCCTGCTCGCCGGTTACACGCCCTCGTCCATGGAGAGGATCGGCAGGCGAGCCGACGGCTGGCTGAGCGCGGCGATACCCATGCCCTATCTGACCTCCCTGTGGGATATGGCGCTGCAGACCGCGGCACGCGTCGACCGGGACCCGTCGGCCCTGCGAATGGTGGTGCGCGTCAATCCGAAGATCACCGATTCTCCCGCGCCCGACGACCAGGTACCGCACGTCGGAACCGTGCGGCAGATCGGTGACTACCTGCTGACCCTCGCCCAGGCCGGTGCCCACGAGGCGTTCGTCGACCTGCAGACGACGACGTCCTCACGCGATCAGTTCATGGACGTCGCGCATGAGCTCATCACCAGGCTGAACGCCGGCTGAGAATTCGAACTCCGAGCAGGCCCCAGTGCTCATGACGGCCCGCTCGTCATGAGCACTCGGGGGATGCGGGGTGCCTCTCGCCGGTGAACTGGGCCCAGACGGCGTGGCCGTGGGACCGGGTGCCCTGGCAGCCGACCCGGGAGGCGAGGGCGACGACCAGGGGAAGACCTCGGCCGCCCTCGCGGAGAAGGGTGGGGTGGAGGAGAGTGGGGACGGCGCCCTGGCCGGAGTCGTAGACCGTCACGCGGGTGACCTCGGGCCTGCGGACGACCTCGACGACGAACGTGCCGTACGGTCGCCCGCTCGCGGTGTGGCGGATCGCGTTGGCGGCGAGCTCGGCGACGACCTGCTCCGCGTCCTGGCCGAACGGGGAGTCGACCAGGAGAAACCGGACGAAGCGTCGAGCCTCGGGAACCTGACAGAGATGACCGGGGAAGGTCCGCCGCCAGGTCATGCCGCCCGGGCTGAGCCGTACCATCGCCTCGATGAGTTCCGGGGCCACGCCGTCGTGGGCAGTGGTCATGCGCGCTCTCCTGCTCTCCTGGTCAGGGGAAAATCGTTGGCAGAACAGTGGCCCGGCGCTCCCGTGCGGTAGCCCTCCGGGACGCCGTCGATCGGATACTCCGCGTACAGCAGTTCTGACCTGCGAGAACGCCGCGTCCAGCGGTCGAGGATCCCCACTTCCCCCACGGACTGTCATTCTCCGTAACCGTGGGCATACGATCCGTGTGTGTTCGGGGAAGGGAGTCGAGGATGCCCGGAGAGGGATACCGGATCCTGCTGGGATGCAGGCGGCGCAGCGAGGCGCTGAGGGCCTGCCGCCTCACGTTCGACCAGATCGCCGGGGTGTTCGCCCTCGATCACCAGGTCAGCCCGTTGCGCCTGTACCGCTACGCCCACGGTCGCACCGCGGGCGACGTGGTGGCCGCCTACAACGACCTCGACCCCGCGGGCACCGCGACCCTGCGCGCCGCGCGCTTCTACGACTACGAGGCATGGCCGCAGGCCGGGCGACGTCCCGGTGCCGGGGCGATCGCCATCTTCGCGCGCATCTACCAGACCACCGCCCGCCGCCTGGTCACCGACGAGGTCTACGCCTCCTACGGGGTACGCGACCGCGACCTGATCGACCAGACGGATCACCGTCACCTCGACGCGCACTACCGCCGTGAGGTGTCCGCGCCGGCCATCCCGGGAACCAAGGGAACGAAGGCACTTCCCCCACTCGTTCCCGCGCCCACCCTCTGCGCCGACCTGCTGCGCGCGGTCGGCGCAGAGGAGGCCGACGTGAAACGCCGCGAACTGCTCTTCGAACTCGCCCTGCTCCTGGGCGGAACCCCGGCCCTGGGCCTGCTGCGCCACCTCACCCCACCGGAACGGGAACGCCTGGCAGCGGCCGCCCGCCACCAGCACCCGATCGACGCGGCCACCATCGACGTGCTGGAGCGACTCACGGCCCGGCTGTGGGCCATGGACGAGGCATCCGGCCCCCAGCGGGTCCTGCCGATAGCCGAGGCCAAGCGCGTCATGGTCGACGACCTGCTGAAACGGGGCTCTCTCACCTCACCTCTGCGTGAGCGGCTGCTGCGCCTTTACTGGAGCCTGAGCCACATGACGGGCTGGTGTCACTTTGATTTGAGGGACTACGCCGTTGCTGCTCGTCGGTATGCCGAAGGGCTGACAGCGGCCCACGAACTGCGTGCTCCTGCCCTCCTTGCTCATCTGCACGGGCTGGCGGCCTACATGGCGCTTTATGAAAAGAAGCCCACGGTGGCCATGGACCACGTCTTCGCCGCTGAAGGCTGGGCCAGAGAGAGCGGCAACCCCCTACAGCAGGCGGCGACCTCCATCCAGGTGGCTCGGGTGATCTCCAGCACCAGGCGAGACCACGGCGGGCTCCGACTCCTCGATCGCGCCACCGACCTGGCGGGCGCGAAGCCAAATGATCCGAACCTCCGTCACCTGTTCTGGCTCACCCAGGATCGCGTCGCTTCCTACGGTGTGTTCTGTCTCCTTGAACTCAAGCAACCAGACCGGGCGATAACCGAAGCCGAGCGGCGGCTCGCCAGGATGGGGGCCGACTCTGTTCGGGAACGGGGCATCCTGCAACTGGAATACGCAACCGCCTTGATCCAGAAGCGCGAGATTCCCGAGGCTGTCGCGGTGATCGGTCAGGCCACGAACATCATCACGACTCACAGCTCCGAGAGGCTCGCGAAGTCCGTCCGACAGGTGCGCGCCCGGCTTCAGCCATGGGCGGAGAGCAGACATGTTCGAGATCTGGACGAGCGACTACGTTCTCTGGCCATCGTGAGTGACGTTTAAGGAATTCTGCCTGGAAATTTCATAACTCTCGGACATCATGGGAGCTAAGTGATGTCGGCCGACGTGGACGGTGAGATTCGTGGCGCATCCTGCATTCGCTCGTATCGGGTCAGCTATGGTCGCTGCCCTGGGAGTGCTGGCCCTGGGGGCGTGCTCCTCCGATCCTCCAGGGCCGACGGCGGCGCAGGCCGAGATGACACTGAAGGCGGACATCGACTGGTTGATGAATCTGATTCAAGCGGAAGATGTCAAAGTGACAAATGAAGGTGGCAGGAACATTCCTTGCGGGGAAGGTAAGTCCAAGCGGACGTATGGAATTACTGGAGTGAGCACATCCAGTGTGGATGATCCGGTAGGTACGCTCAATCTGTTGGCCGGCGGCCTGATCAAGCGAGGCTATAAAGTCGCTTCTGCTGATCCGGTGGCGCCGCGTGACGAGCTGGTCAAGAAAGAGTCGTACGTTAAAGTGGTGACCACTTCGCCCAAAGAAAAAAACTTCGTTCTCTCCGGGGAAACCGAGTGTCTAAGAACCTCTTGATGCTGTCGTCACCCCCATGGTGCGGGGTTATCCCTGGTTTTTCCCTTTGCGCCGGTGAAGAGGAGGTCGATTTCTGCTGCGGCTTCTCCGGCTGTGCTTTTGTCTCCACTTCCCGAGCCGTTGCTGATCAGCCAGTTGGCAAGGTTCTTCAGTGCCTTCGGATCCTTTGCCAGCGTGCCGAAGGGGAGGAGGTTCCCATTGGCTCCGGTGATGGGTGGATCGCTGAAGGCGGGGTCGCTGGGAGGTACCTTGTACGAGAACCCGTAGCGCTTCAGCTCGTGAAATATCCAGTATTCGCTGCCCAAGGTGGCCAGGCGGTTGCTCTCCTTGAGCTTGTCCAGGCGGGTTCCTTCGATGTCCTTGTGCGAGTCGATGGTCTCGCTCGCGGTCTTGCTGATCATCAACCAGATCAGCTCGTCGGCCCCGTCCATCTCGACGAGAGGACCCGAGAGGTCAAACAACGCGGCACCCCCCTCCCCGATGCCGAACCCTACGAGGTCGACGCCCAGGCCCAAGAGGAAGAAGATTCGGTCCCGCACCTTCTGGTCGTACTCATCCATTTTCCCCTGGACTTCGTTCGCGGCGGCGATCTGCATTCCTGCCAAATAGCCCAATCCCATGAAAGCGCGCCCCATGTATTCAGTGTTCTTTCCCTGGTCCTTTGCTGCGGCCGAGTCCATGAGATGTCTGGAGAACTTCCCCATCCCCTCCGTGAATGGCTTCATCCGCTCTACGGAGTCGGCAAATGTCTTCATGAACCGATAAGTGTCGCCTGGACTGAGAACGAACTTCGGTTTGAGTCCCAGAATGAGCGTGTCTGTCTTGTCGAAAACGCTGTCCTTGGTTCGGTTGGCGTCCCGAAAGCTGGCGCCCTCGATCATTTCGGCGGGGTAGGCGCCCGCGAGCATCGACATGAAGATTCTCGCGCCCTTCGCCACCTCCATCGGCTGCCCCTCCGGATTGCGGAAGTCCGCTTCCGTCCGGAGATTGCCCATGGTCGTCATGGCGTTGAAGGCGAATCGCACCGCCTCGGGGCCAGGGGAGCGCTTCTCGAAGACACCGGCTCCGGCGGCGAGCATCCGGCCGAACTCCGCCTCCGGGGCGAAGGCGATCTCGTCGTGCTCGTTGGTGTAGAGGGCGACCTCCCGGTTGAGTGCGGAGAACAGGTCCTTGCGATCTTCGGGAGACATGCCGTTGAACAATGCCCTGGCCGTTTCCGGATTGTTGGCCAGAGCGGACAGGAAGTGGCTCAGGTCGGCGGCCTGGCGGGTGAAGGCCCCGGCGCCGGGGGATCTCTGGGTGAGGGGACGGATCACCTTAGCGAGCCACGTGAAGGGGAACCTGCCATGGCCGAGCACCAGGCCCAGGTTGCCCGCCTGTATCTTCCTGAGGTTCTCCGGCTCCCAGGACGGGCCGAGCGTTTTCGGGCGCCGGGCCACCGCCGTGGCGAGGGCCTCTCCCATGGTCTTCCAGTGCTTCTTGGCGGATTCTCCGTGGTAGTCGTTCAGTTTCCTGAGCGCGGCGGCCGCGCCCTTCGGGCCGAGGGTGGCGAAGAATCCCGCGGTGAAGTCGGGGTCCTGCCGCCTCTCGGCGAGTTGGCCGAAGATCCCGTCATAGAGTTTCTTGGAGGAATAGGGAGTCGGGTGCCCCTGGGCGGCGAGGGTCTCCGCGAGCTGCCTGCCCTCGTTGGTGGCGAGAGCGGATCTGGCCAGGGTCTTCTCGTCGAAGGCGATGAGTCCTTCGCGCCCCGGTCCCGGCGTGAGGCCCGGCAGACCAGGACCGGTCAGGCTTGGGGCCCAGTTCGTCAGGAGGTCGGGCTCCTGGATCAGCTGGTTTCGTCTGCGCAATCGCGGGATCTCCTGGTCCAGCCAGCCTTCGATCTCGCGGATCGGCAACGCCGCGGACCGGTCGGCGTCCACCGAGGAAAGCAGCCGGAGGATCGCCGGGAGCTGCTCACCTATCACCTTTCGCGCATGCTCCAGTGAGGCGATGAATTGTTCCATGAGCTCTGGGTTGATTCCAGAGTATTCATCCGGAGATGACCCGTTTTCCGATGGAGCAGGCGAGCTCGGTCCCATATCGAAAGTCTCCCGCCGAAGGCAATCCCCGATTTTACTTTAGGCGTCCGGATCGCAGCCGGATAGGAATTTGATTGTTCGGGAGCCTTGGGAGTAGCGGTCTCGGTGGGGGTGCCTTCGTCGTCTAGATCGACTCGCCGAGGTCTTGGGCAATCCAGCCGGGGGTGTCGAAGCGTATGGGCATGGCGCCCACGAGGGCGGTCAGGTGTGTCTCAAGGGCCGCGAGCTCGGTGGCGCCGATCTGCTGTTCCCACTGATCGCGCAGTTCGTCGAAGATCGCTTCACCTTGTCGCAGCACGTCGAAGCCGAGCGCGGTGACCTCAAGGCGTTTGCGGCGGGCGTCGAGGGGGTCCGTGTCGCGTGTCACGTATCCGCGTTCCTGCAACACCGAGATGGTCCTCGCCGCCGACTGCTTGGAGATCGACAGGCGGCGACCCAGTTCTGAGGCGCTGTCGGCTCCCGCGGCGATGGCCCGCATGGCGAAGTCATGGATGGGACGTACGTCCTCGTAGCCGCGCCGGGCCAGCTCGGCGATCGCCGCGTCGACGAGTGTGCGGAAGCCTCCGAGCAGTAGCAGTGCCAAATCGGCGCCAGAGCGGGACATGGGAGCAGGCTACCGCAGCGTTTGGACAAACGACAGTCTGGGTGTCTATTATTCGACACCCAGACTGTCGAATCAGGGAGAGACATGCCCGTCACACCAGTTGGTCTCACCGCCCCGGAGATCACCCACCACCGCGTCGCGGTCAACGGAACCACCCTGCACTACGTGGCCGCGGGAACCGGTGGATCGCCGATCCTGCTGGTCCACGGCTTCCCCGAGACCTGGTGGGCCTTCCGGAAGCTCATCCCGCTGCTCGCGGTCGACCACCGCGTTTTCGCCGTCGACCTGCGCGGCTTCGGCGACTCGGACAACGGGCCGGGCAAGTACGACAGCAGGACCTCGGCAGAGGATCTGCACCTGCTGATCGCACAACTCGGCGTCGGACCGGTCCACCTCACCGGACAGGACATCAGCGGGGCGACGGTCTTCCGCCTGGCCACCACCCATCCGGAAGATGTGCTCAGCTTCACCGCCATCGAGATGGGGCTGCCTGGGTTCGGCCTTGAAATGCTGGCCGACGTCACTCACGGCGGCGCCTGGCACATCGGTGTTCTCGCCGCGCCGGGCATTCCCGAGATGCTGCTCGTCGGCCGTGAACGCGAGTTTCTCGGCCAGTACGCATTCCCCGGCATGAGCGCGACCCCGGGCGCGATCACCGACGCCGACATCGACGAGTTCGTCCGCACCTATGCACGCCCTCACGGCTGGCGCGGAGCGATCGGTCTCTACCAGTCGATGCTGAGGGACGGCCCTGAGATCAAGGCCCTCGCGGAGAGCCCTGGGCTGAGTGTGCCCGTGCTCGCGGTCGGCGCGGGCGGAGGCCCGTTCACCGCCGACACCATGTCCCGGGCCGCGTCCACCGAGGTCAGCTCGGTGTCACTCGACGGCGTCGGTCACTACGCCGCGATGGAAGCCCCCGAAGAGCTGGCGAAGGTCATCCATGACTTCGCCGCAGGTGTCGACGCCGCCTGACCATCGTGCCTGGACGGTCGCCTGTATCGAGCCCTCGGGGGAATAAGCAGGGGAAAGTTTGTCCCTGAGTCCCCGATTTCGCCGTTCTGGTATTGAAGATTTCTGCTCCGCTGAGCTGTCGACGCCGCTGCACGGCAACCACCACACCGGCGGAGTCGGTACCCGTGATGAACGAGAAGAAGGACCGGCCGACCGTCCGCCTAAAGTCGGTCCATGTCCTCTTCTTCCTCCCCCCGCCTGCTGCTGCGCGACGTACGGATCGGTCCCGGAGGGCCACTCCGCCATGTCCTGATCGTCGGCGGCCGGGTCGCGGAGGTGGCCGCGGAGCCGCCCCCCTGCGACGAGTCGGTCGACGTCGGGGGCGGCACCCTCCTGCCGGGGCTGTGGGACGCGCACGTGCACTCCGTACAGTGGGCGCAGGCCCGGCGCAGGATCGACCTCACCTCGGCGCGGTCGGCACGGGAGGCGGTCGATCTCGTCGTCTCGCGGGCGGACACATCCGGTGCGCCTGTCGCGTTCGGCGGGTTCGGTGCGTCCGGGTTCACGGTCGGTTACGGCTTTCGCGATGGCCTGTGGCCGGACACGCCGCACAAGTCGCTGCTGCAGGCGGCGGCACCCGACCGCCCGATCGTCCTGGTCAGCAATGATCTGCACACCGCCTGGTTCAGCCCGGCCGCGCTGGCGGTGGTCGGCAGGGGCGAGCACCCGACGGGGGTGCTGCGCGAGCGCGACTGCTACGACGCGATGGCCGAGATGCCCCCGCCGCCGCAGGACGAGCTGGATCGCTGGGTGGCCGAGGCCACCACCGCGGCCGCGGCGAGGGGGGTCGTAGGCGTGCTGGACTTCGAGTTCGCCGACAACGTCACCGACTGGACCCGGCGGGTGGGGTCGCGGCGGATCGACGTCCGGGTCGGCTGTTCGATCCCGGTGAACCGGCTGGAGGAGGCGATCGGCCGCGGGCTGCGTACCGGCGATCCCGTCGCCGGTGCGGAGGGTCTGCTGGAGGTCGGGCCGGTCAAGACGTTCGTGGACGGGTCGCTGAACACCAGGACCGCCTACTGCGAGGACCCGTACCCCGGCGGCGAGGCGCGCGGGCTGCTGGAGACGGCGCCCGAGGAGTTGTACGGCGTGATGGCCCTGGCGGCCGGGCACGGGATCGACCCGGCGGTGCACGCGATCGGCGATCTGGCGGTGGGCATCGCGCTGGACGCCTTCGAGCGGGTCGGCTGCCCGGGGCGGATCGAGCACGCGCAGCTCGTCCGCCCCGAGGACTTCGGGAGGTTCGCCAGGCCGGGGCTGGTCGCGGGCGTGCAGCCCGCCCACGCGCCGGACGATCGCGACGTGGCCGACCTGCACTGGCGGGGACGGACCGGCAGGGCCTTCGCCTACGCCGACCTGCTGGCGGCCGGAGCGGTCGTCGAGCTGGGCTCCGACGCCCCGGTGGCGCCGCTCGACCCGTGGGACGGGATCGCCTCCGCCGTGGCCAGGACCGACGACGAGCGGCCGCCGTGGCACCCGGAGCAGGCGATCCCGCTTCCGGCGGCGCTCGCGGCGGCGGCCAGGGGACGTACGGGTGTGCGTCCGGGAGACCCCGCCGACCTGGTGATCACCGAGTACGATCCGGCCGGGCTGGACGGGGACGGCCTGCGCCGCATGCCGATCCTCGGCACCCTGCTCGGTGGCCGCTGGACCCACCGCCGCTCCATCTGACCGGACTCGCGGGCGATCGCGCCGCGTCCGCTCCATCTGATCGGCTCAGCGGACGATTGCGACAGGGCCGCTCCATTCGACCGGCCCTGCGGGCGATCGCGCCGGGGTCGCCTCTCGCCGTCAACGGCACGAGACCGGGCTGTCACAGGTACGGAGACCTGCCGTCAGAGGCACGGGACCGGCCCGTCCTCCCGCCGTCGTCTGGAGGGGGTGCCCGGGTCTGGTAGGACAGGTGGGTGACCCACGCCAGCCCTTCGCCGGACGACGACGCCCTGCTGCCGCTCGACGCGGTCCGTGAGCGGCACGTGCCGGGCGGTCCCACGAGGACGCGGGGTGGCCGCGCCGGGGCCGTGAGGGCCGCCAGGGTGGTCAGGGCCGCTGGGACGGCCAAAGCCTCCACGGTGGCCGAGCCGGTGAGAGGGGTGCCGGAGCCGGCCGCCGAGCTGCCGGTCGCGCGGGTCCTCGTCGACACGCCGCTGCCGCACCTCGACCGGTTGTTCGACTATCTCGTCCCCGCTCCCCTGGCCGCCGCCGCCGTGCCGGGGACCCGGGTCCGCATCCGGTTCGCGGGCAAGCTCGTCGACGGGTTCCTGCTGGAGCGGGCCGAGACCACCGAGCACGAGGGCAAGCTGACCCGCCTGGAGAGGGTCGTCTCCGCCGAGCCCGTGCTCACCCCGGAGATCGCCGCGCTGGCCCGTGCCGTCGCCGACCACTACGCCGGGACCATGGCCGACGTCCTGCGCCTCGCCATCCCGCCCCGCCACGCGAGGGTCGAGGCCGAGAGCCCCACCCCGGCCGTCTCAAGTCCGGCCTCACCGGCTCAGGCCGCTCCGAGTCCGGTCCCGCCGGCCCAGACCACCTCGGTCCCGCCGGCCCAGACCACCTCGGTCCCGCCGGCTCAGGGCGCCCCGACCCCGGCCGACTCGACCTCGGTCACCCCGGTCCTGACCGTGTCGACCTCGGCCGTCCCGGCCCAGAGCGCACCGGCCCGAGCCGCCCAGGATCCGGTGCGGAGAGAGGGGCCCGGGCCGTGGGCGGACTACTCGGAGGGGGAGGCGTTCCTGGCGGCCCTGGCGAAGGGGGACGCCCCCCGCGCGGTGTGGACGGCCCTGCCGGGCATCGGGGAGAGCGGGCCCGCGTGGCCGGAGGCGGTCGCGGTTGCCGCACGGGAGACCCTGCGTGGGGGCAGGGGAGCCCTCGTGGTGCTTCCCGACGGTAAGGACGTGGGTCTGCTCGACGCGGCCCTGAGCGCCGTTCTGGAGCCCGGCGCGCACGTGGCGCTCACCGCCGACCTCGGGCCCGCCGAGCGCTACCGCCGATGGCTGCGGGTGTCCAGGGGGCAGGTGCGGGTCGCGGTCGGGACGAGGGGGGCGGCGTTCGCCCCGGTCAGGGATCTCGGGCTCGCGGTCATCTGGGACGACGGCGACGACCTGCACTCCGAGCGGCTCGCCCCCTACCCGCACGCCAGGGAGGTTCTCGCCCTGCGCGCCCACCGGGCGCGGGCGGGCCTGCTCATCGGGGGATACGCCCGTACGGCGGAGGCGACCAGGCTCATCGCGGCGGGCTGGGCGGGGCCCATCGTCGCGGCCCGCGCGACGGTGAGGGCGAGGGCGCCGAGGGTCCGTCCGGCGGGAGAGGACTCGGAGCTGGCCAGGGACGAGGCGGCGAGGGCCGCCCGGCTGCCCAGCCTCGCCTGGCGGGCCCTGCGTGCCGGGCTGGAGAGCGGTCCCGTGCTGGTGCAGGTCCCCCGCCGGGGCTACCTGCCCGCGCTGGCCTGCCAGAGCTGCCGGGCGACCGCCCGCTGCGGGCACTGCGGCGGCCCGTTCGCGCTGCGCGGCGGTCACGTGGCCCCGTACTGCCGCTGGTGCGGCCGGATCGCGGGTGACTGGCGCTGCACGTCCTGCGGCGGCGCCCGGGTGCGGGCCCTGGTGATCGGTGCCCGCCGCACGGCCGAGGAGCTGGGGAGGGCCTTCCCCTCGGTGAAGGTCAAGACGTCGGGCAGGGACGGGGTGCTCGCCACGGTCGGCGCGGGCCGCGCCCTGGTGGTGGCGACCCCGGGCGCCGAGCCGGTGCCCGAGGGGGGGTACGCGGCGGCGGTGCTGCTGGACGGCTGGGCGCTGCTCGGCAGGCCCGATCTGCGCGCCGCGGAGGAGACATTGCGCCGGTGGATGAACGCGGCGGCCCTGCTGCGGACCTCGGCCGAACTGGTCGTGCTGGCCGATTCCTCACTCGCCGCCGTACAGGCTCTGCTGCGCTGGGATCCGGTGAACCACGCCGAGAGAGAACTGGCCGACAGGACAGAACTCGGTTTCCCTCCGGCGGTGAAAATGGCGACGCTCACCGGATCTCCGGCGGCGGTGCGGGAAATGATCGGCGAGATGACCCTGCCCCCGGGGGCGCAGGTGCTCGGCCCCGTCCCGGTGGCCTCTCCCAAGGGGGATCAAGTGCGGGAACGTGCCATGGTCCGGATCGCGCAGGGCTCGGGACCGGCGCTGGCCGCGGCGTTGAAAGGGGCCGCCGGAGTACGCTCCGCGCGCAAGGCGGCGGAGGTGGTCAAGGTGTGCATAGACCCCCTAGATGTGATTTGAGTTGTTTCCCCGATTCGCGGTGCTGGCAGTAAGCCGTTAATTTTCCCCTGTGTCGATCGAATGGGTGAATCGGGCCGTAGACGACCTGCGCGCGTGGGGGCGTGCGCACAGCCTTGACGTTGACGTGGACGAGGTGCGGCTGCTCTGCGACTACGCGAGTGACTATCTGGACGTGAACGAGCTGGGTGACTTCACCCCTGTCACCTTCGAGGAACTGCTGCTCAACATCTACCCGCGCAAGGTCATCGCCCCCCCGGAGAGCGCCCCGGAGACCGTCGCCGCCGCCCGCACCCTGGTCGACTTCCTGCTCGCCACCGAGGAGATCGGCGGCAAGATGGCCGTCCGGATGAGGACCGTCCTCGACCGGATCGAACCCGAGATGCCCATCGCCCTCGCCGACACCTCCCGGTTCGGCATGGCCAAGAGCCTCTTCAGCGCGATCGGCGCCGACTCGCTGGAGCAGGACGCCGGGAGCGCGATCCTCTCCGTCTCCGCGGTGCGCGAGGAGCCCGCCGTCGAGCACTGCGACTGTCCCGGCTGCTCGCCCCTTCCCCCCGTGCGTCTGGCGCCCCGCGAGACACTCGTCCAGAGCGCCCTGCGGGTGCCGCTGGTCACCGACGCGCGCAGGCTGGTCCAGTGGATGCTCGCCGGAGGCCGCACCCCGACCCTCAAGGGCCGCCTGCGGGTCCGCGACGCCGGCGAGGCGGCCGCCCAGCTCTCGGTGGCCGACCCGGGGCTGCTGTGGGAGCTCGCGGTCCACACCGGCCTGGTCCAGGTCGAGGGCAGCGCGATCTTCGACGGCGAGGACTTCGATCCGCTCGAGATCTGGGCCGCCACGGTCGAGTTCGTCGTCGAGAAGGACACCGGCGGCGCCGTGACGGGCGACGTCTCCCTCGACGAGGAGCTCTACGGTCTGTGCGACATGCTCTACCGCCTCCAGGCGCCCGTGCCGATCCCCCTCGTCAGGGACTATCTGGAGGAGATCGGCCTGGTCGAGGGCGGCGAGATCGACGTTCCCGAGGCCGTCAGGCGACTCGCCTACTGCGGGATGGCCGAGCCGGGTGAGGAGCTGCTCGAACTCACCCCGCTGGCCCTGTGGGGACTGCGTGAGCTCTACACCGACCTGGGCGTCGAGGCGCCCGAGGCGGCCGATCTGACCACCGCCGACGCGCCCGAGCTCATCGAGGGGCTGCTTTCCGGAATGCCCGCCGAGATGGCCGAGGCCGACATCGGGGGCTGGCTGGAGAACAGGACACCGGAGCAGGCGGTCACCGAGTTGTTCGGTTCGGTCTCCGGCGCGCCGTCGGTCGCGAGGGGCATCGCGGTGACGATCGTCGACCGCCTCGGCCCCGACGCCGAAGAGGCGGTGCGCGCCTTCCTCGAGGAGCCCGAGCTGCGCCCGCACGCCATCCACTGGCTGAGTTCGCGCGGCCTGGCGGCTCCCACGCTCACCCAGGAGGAGATGCTCTGGATGAGCGTGGACATGCTCGCCCTGGCCATGCCCGCCGCCGAGGAGGATCCGGAGACGTTCGCCGAGAACATGTCCGCCTCGGGTCCTCCGCCACACGTGATCGAGGAGATGTGGAGGGTCGACCATCCGGAGGTCGTCGACGTCCTTGAGCTGCTCGGACGCTCCCTCAGAGATCACGGAGCGGCCAAGGCCGCCCGCAAGGCGGCTTTCAAGGCGCGTTCCCGCGCCATCGGCTGAGCCGTGTATGCGTGAGGCGCGAGTGCAGTAAGTTTCACGAGTGGCAAAGAGCGGGAACAGTGGGAACGTCTTCGACATCGGCGAACTGCGCAGGCTGGTCGACGAGCTGGGAACGGCACCACGCGAGCTGCGGGCGGCCGTTCTCGAGGAGTCCGTCACCACCACGGGCCGAGGTCGCCCCCCGCGCGGCGACGCGCTGAGCTTTCCCCCGGTCGACCTCGCCACGGACGAGGAGCTGGCCGCGCACGTCCCGCAGGTGCCGCTGGTGATCGACGCCCAGCGTGTTGCCGTCTGGACCGGCACCCGCCGGGTGACCCCCGAGGGGCTGTTGCCCGACCCGTTCACGCCGTGCGCCGAGCTCGGACTGCCGGGCCCCGCGCGGCTGCACCTGCTCTGGGTGGTCGCCGTCAACACCGGCATGCTCCGCATCGTTCGCGGCGAGGTGACGCCCGGCCCGCTCGTGCTCTCCGCCGACCTGCCGCCCCGGGCGCTGCTGGGATTCTGGGACGGCGTGGTCATGGACGTCCTCGACCGTGCCGACGACGACCTGACCGGTTCCCCGGTGATCGACGACCATCTGGCCGAGATGCTCGCCACGCTGTACGCCGTGCGCGAGGGGCTGTCCACCGCGACCCTGGTGAAGGGCATCCTGCAGTCGCACGAGGTGGCCTGCGGTGCCCGCCAGGCGGAGATGCGGGTGCTGACGGGCGCGCTTCCCGCCCAGCTGGAGTCGGCCCTGTCGCTGCTGAGCTACTGCGGGCTGGTCGAGACCTCGCGGTCAGGGCGGCCGAGGCTGACCCCGCTGGGCATGTGGGCCGTCCGCCAGGACCTGATGCGGGAGGGCCACGACGCGCCGACGGGCGCGGAGGTCGCCGTCTTCACCGACCTGGGCGCGGCGGAGCTGGTCGAGGCGATCATGAAGGGTTCCGCCGCGCCCAGCGCCGTCACCGTGTGGCTGGAGTCCCGCCACCCCGAGGCCGCCGCCCGCGAGCTGGTCAAGGTCGCCGCCTCGGGTACGGCCGGCCGCCGTGGCGCCGTGGGCACGATCCTGGAGGAGCTCGGCCCCGAGGCCGAGGCCCCGCTCAGGGAGGCCCTCTCCGAGCCCGCCATGTGGCGCTACGCCGCCTCCTGGCTGCACATCCGCCACCTGCCCGCGCCCGCCCTCACGCCCGCCGACAACACCTGGCTCGCGGTCGACTCGCTCGCCTCGCTGCTCGAGCGCGGCGACGCCTCGGAGGCGATCTGCGAGTTCGACACCCTCGAACCCGGTGAGGACCTGGTCCGGGTGATCGAGGAGATGGCTCTGGTGGACCACCCGGACACCTTCGCCGTCCTGGATCTGCTGGGTTCTCGCCACGGTGACGCGGCGGTGGCCAAGTCCGCCCGCAAGGCGGCGATGAAGGCCCGCTCCCGCTGATCCCGGCACTCCCGGTCCCCGGCGACGGCTCGCCCGGATACGTCCGTGTCCCCGGGGACGGACGTGCCCGGGTGAACGCCCGTCCTTCCGCGGCGACGGCTCGTCCGGCCGGTCCCCGTGCCCGGTCCTGAAGAGGGCCCGGGGGAGGCGGCCGCCGCCCTTAGACTGGGCGGCATCCCATGAAGTGTGAGGAGACCCCTGTTGTCCATTCAGCCGATCCGTCTTTTCGGCGATCCGGTGCTGCGCACTCCCGCCGACCCGGTCAAGGACTTCGACAAGGAGCTGCGCAAGCTCGTCAAGGACCTCACCGACACGATGATGGACGCGCCGGGAGCCGGGCTGGCCGCGCCGCAGATCGGGGTCGGCCTGCGGGTCTTCACCTACTACGTGGACGACCAGCTCGGGCATCTGATCAACCCCAACCTCGACCTGTCGGAGGACAAGGACGAGGAGGGTGAGGAGGGCTGCCTGTCGTTCCCGGGCCTGTCCTTCCCCACGCCCAGGTCGATACGGGCCGTGGCGACCGGTTTCAACATGCACGGCGAGCCGGTGACCCTTGAGGGCACCGACCTGATGGCCCGCTGCTTCCAGCATGAGACCGATCACCTGGACGGCGTGCTGTTCATCGACCGGATGGACGCCAAGCAGCGCAAGCTCGCGATGAAGGCGATCCGCGAGGCCGACTGGAGCGGGCTGTCGGCCCCCACGTTCAAGTTCTCCCCGCACGCCACCCAAGGGAAGGCTCTGTAGGAACCTTGCGACTGGTCTTCGCCGGAACCCCGGACACCGCCCTGCCCTCGCTGCGGGCACTGATCGACTCGCCTCGCCACGACGTCGTCGCCGTCGTCACGCGCCCGGACGCCCAGTCGGGCAGGGGCCGCAAGGTCCATCCGAGCCCCGTCGCCGAGCTCGCCGAGGAGGCGGGCATCGAGGTGCTCAGGCCGCCCAAGGCGGGCGACCCGGAGTTTCTCGACCGGCTCACCGAGCTCGCCCCCGACTGCTGTCCGGTGGTCGCCTACGGCGCGCTGCTGCCGCAGGCCACCCTGGACATCCCTCGGTACGGCTGGGTCAACCTGCACTTCTCGCTGCTGCCGGCCTGGCGCGGCGCGGCGCCGGTGCAGCACGCCGTGCTCCACGGCGACGAGATCACCGGCGCGGCCACCTTCCGGATCGTCAAGGAGCTGGACGCGGGTCCGGTCTACGGCGTGGTGACCGAGGAGATCCGCCCCACCGACACCAGCGGGGAGCTGCTCGCCCGGCTCGCCGAGTCCGGGGCGGGGCTGCTGGCGGCCACCCTCGACGGGATCGAGGACGGCAAGCTGGAGGCCGTGCCGCAGCCCGCGGAGGGGGTGAGCCTCGCCCCGAAGATCAGCGTCGACGACGCGAGGGTTGACTGGTCCGCGCCCGCGATGCGGGTCGATCGCCTGGTCCGCGCCTGTACCCCCGCCCCGGGCGCGTGGACCGAGTTCCGCGGCGGGCGGATCAAGCTGGGTCCCGTGCGGCCGGTTCCCGACGCCTCCGGCCTGGCCCCCGGCCAGATCGCGGCGTCCAAGAACTCCGTCCTGGTCGGCACCGCCACCTACCCGGTCGAGCTGGGCGAGGTGCAGCCGCAGGGCAAGCGCCTGATGGGCGCGGGGGAGTGGGCCCGCGGCGTGCGGCCCACCGACGAGGATCGGCTGGCCTGAAGATCATGAGCAGTGGTAACGGCCGTAACGTCCCGCGCGGCGGGGGTCACGGCCCGGCGGGCGGTTCACGCGGCGCCGGAGGCAGGGGCAGAGGTGGGCGCCCGCCCAAGCCGGTCCGCGACGAGGCGCGCAACGCGGCGTACGACCTGATGCGCGCCGTCGACGAGCGGGACGCCTACGCCAACCTGCTGATGCCCGCGCTGCTGCGCGAGCGCCGCCTTTCCGGGCGCGACGCGGGCCTGGCCACCGAGCTGGCCTACGGCACCCTGCGCGGCCTCGGCACCTACGACGAGGTCATCGCGGCCTGCAGCGACCGGGCGCCCGAGGACGTCGACCCGCCGCTGCTCGACGCCGTCCGCCTGGGCGTGCACCAGCTGCTCAAAACGCGGGTGCCCCCGCACGCCGCCGTCGGCACCACGGTCGACCTGGTGCGGCTGCGCGTGGGCATCGGCGCGTCGAAGTACGCCAACGCCGTGCTGCGCAAGGTCTCCACCCGCTCCCTGGAGCAGTGGATCCCGATCGTGGCGCCCGACCAGGCCGAGGACCCGGTGGGTCACCTGGCGGTGGCCCACAGCCACCCGAGGTGGATCGTCGACGCCCTGCGCGACGCGGTGGGCGGCGACTTCGACGAGACGGCCGCCCTGCTCGCGGCCGACAACGAGCGTCCGAAGGTGACCCTCGTCGCGCGCCCGGGCCGCTCCTCGGTCGCCGAGCTTCTGGAGGCGGGCGCGGACCCCGCCAGATACTCCCCGTACGCGGCCTATCTGGCCGAGGGCGACCCCGGTGCGATCCTCGCCGTGGCCGAGTCGCGCGCGGCCGTGCAGGACGAGGCGAGCCAGCTCGTCGCGCTCGCCCTGACGCGGGTGCCGCTGGAGGGCTCCGACTCCCGCTGGCTCGACCTGTGCGCGGGTCCCGGTGGCAAGGCGGGCCTGCTCGACGCCCTCGCGACCCAGCGGGGCGAGGCGCGCCTGCTCGCCGCCGAGCTGCAGTACCACCGGGCGCGGCTGGTGTGGCAGACCACCCGGCAGGCCGCGGTGATCACCGCGGACGGCACCGCGCCGGCCTGGCGGCCGGGGGTCTTCGACCGGGTCATGCTCGACGCCCCCTGCACCGGCCTGGGCGCGCTGCGCCGCCGTCCCGAGGCCCGCTGGCGCCGCGACCCCCGGAGCCTTCCCGAGCTGGGCAGGATCCAGCGCGCCCTGCTCGACTCGGCGATCGACGCGGTACGTCCCGGTGGCGTCGTCGCGTACGTGACCTGTTCGCCGCACCTGGCGGAGACCGTCGCCGTGGTCGGCGACGTCCTGGGGCGCCGCGACGATGTCGAGGTGCTGGACGCCCGCGATCCGCTTCCCGAGGTCGAAGGGCTGGGCGAGGGGCCGTACGCGCGGTTCTGGCCGCACCGGCACGGCACCGACGCGATGTTCCTCGCCCTGCTGCGCCGCCGCTGAGCGAACGCCGCCCTCCTGGCGAAGGAGGGCGGATGAGATCATCACCGCAGGTCAGAGGGCATTATTTGGGCATATATCGACACCTAGGGCTGTTCGCCTGAATGTAACTGCTTCCGAGCAGGATGCGGGGTGGCGAAATGTGTGGAATCTGCGGATGGGTGGACTTCGAGCGCGATCTTCGACAGTCGCGGGCCATCGCGCAGGCCATGACCGACACCATGGCCTGCCGCGGACCCGACGACGAGGGGCTGTGGCTCGCCCCGCACGCCGCGATAGGCCATCGGCGTCTCGCCGTCATCGACATCGAGGGCGGGCGCCAGCCGATGATCGCCGATGAGGACGGGCAGACACTCGCCGTCCTCACCTACAGCGGCGAGATCTACAACTTCGTCGAGCTGCGCGCGGAACTGATCGCCCACGGCCACCGTTTTTCCACCCGGAGCGACACCGAGGTCCTCCTGCGGGCCTACCTCGAATGGGGTGAGGGCTTCCCCGAACGGCTGAACGGCATGTTCGCCTTCGCGATCTGGGACGTCCGCCGCGAGGAGCTGCTGCTCGTCCGGGACAGGATGGGCATCAAGCCGCTGTACTACCACCCGCTCCCGAACGGTGTGCTGTTCGGCTCCGAGCCCAAGGCGATCATGGCCAACCCTCTGATCGGGACGCCCGCCGTCGACGCCGACGGCCTGCGCGAGCTGATCGCCTTCGTGAAGAACCCGGAACACGCCGTCTACCGGGGCATGTACGAGGTGCGCCCCGGCCACACCGTCCGGGTGACCCGCGACTTCCTGTGCCGGCGCCCCTACTGGCACCTGGAGGCCCACGAGCACCCCGACGACCTCACCACCACCGTCGGGACCGTGCGCGAACTGCTGAACGACATCGTCACCCGTCAGCTCATCTCCGACGTGCCGCTGTGCACCCTGCTCTCCGGGGGCCTCGACTCCAGCACCATCACCGCGCTCGCCGCGCTCGGGCTGGAGGGGCAGGGAGGAGGGAAGATCAGGTCGTTCTCCGTCGACTTCACCGGATACAGCGAGAACTTCACGCCCGACGAGATGCGCGACACCCCCGACACACCGTACGTGCACGACGTCGTACGGCACATCGGCTCCGAGCACGCCGACATCGTCCTGGACTCCGCCGATCTCATGGACCCCGCGGTGCGCGCCGCGGTCCTGAGGGCGCGTGACCTGCCGATCGGCATCGGGGACATGGACACCTCCCTCCACCTGCTGTTCCGCGCCATCCGGGGTCACTCCACGGTGGCGCTGTCGGGTGAGTCCGCCGACGAGGTCTTCGGCGGCTACCGGTGGTTCTTCGACCCCGAGGCGGTCTTCTCCGACACCTTCCCGTGGCTGGCGTCCCCGGGGTTCGGACGGTTCGCGGGGGTGGGGGCGCTCCTCGACGAGGACCTGATGCGCAAGCTGGACATCCCCGGCTACCGCGCCGACAGCTACCGGCGGGCGCTCGACGAGGTGCCCCGGCTACCGGGCGAGGAGGGCCTGGAACGGCGCATGCGGGAGATCTCCTACCTGCACCTCACCCGGTTCGTGCAGATCCTGCTGGACCGCAAGGACCGGATGAGCATGGCCGTCGGGCTGGAGGTCCGGGTGCCGTTCTGCGACCACCGGCTGGTGGAGTACGTCTTCAACGCCCCCTGGGCGATGAAGACGTACGACGGGCAGGAGAAGAGCCTGCTGCGCGCCGCCGCCGCGGACGTCCTGCCGCCCTCGGTCGTCGGACGCCGCAAGAGCCCCTACCCCTCGACGCAGGACCCCGCCTACGAGCAGGCCGTCCGCGCGGAGGCTGCCCGGCTGCTCGGCGGCGGCCACTTCGCCGCCGCGCCGTTCGTCGACAGGGAGAAGGTACGGGCCGTGATCGACCGGCCGGAGGCGGGCGGCGGCCCGGGGGGAGGCCGGGCGTCCCTGGAAGGACTCCTCCAGTTCAACGCCTGGCTGGAGAGATACCGCGTCCGGGTCGACGTCTAATCCGAGCCCTCCATCCTTTCAGCGCCGCCGAGGCACGTAGAAGAGCTTCACCCCCTCCTGACCCGTCGCGGAGCTCCAGGCCAGATCAGTCGAGATCACACCGTAAAGGTCCATCACGCTCGCGGCGTAGCCGGCCCCGTAGCGGCGCCAGACCAGCAGATGATCCTCGTCGTACCACCGGATCGGGTACCGCAGGTCCGCCTCGATCTGGGCGAGCGGGGCACCGGTGGCGGTGTCGTGCACGCAGAGGTCCCGCGGACGGTCCGCACACCACCCCACCAGCCGTCGCCTGCTGGGGGAGTACGGATCGAGGATTGCGCTGTCGGGCCGGCTCTGTCGCGGCCAGGTGGACAGGGCGGTGCCGTCGGCGTCGAACGCGCGCAGCGCGTAGGAGTCGTAGACCTCCTCGTCATCTCCCTCATAGGAGGCGTAGTCGCCGATGCCGAAGCGGGTGCTCACCCCGAACTCGTCGGCGCTCCACAGGTACGGGTGCTCGTAGATCTCATCGTCCTTCTCGGTGGAGGTGATCGTGAACGTTCCCCGTTCCGGATCCACGATGACGAACCCGATCGAGACGTGGTCGTCGTCATTGTCGCGCCACAGGGTGAGCAGCAGGCGGCCGTCAGAGGACCATACGGGGGTGTTGTTCAGCAAGGGGGGCTTCACCGTGAAGATACGCCGGATCTTCCCGCTGCGCCGGTCGAGGAGGACGACGCCGTCACGACCGTCGATGTAGTCCTTGAAGTCGCCCGCCGCCCACCGGCCGTCCGGGGAGATCGCTTTCATGCGTTCGCGTCCCCGGATGAATCCCGCGCCGTCCCGGAGATAGGTCGGGCTCCGCTCGTCGGCGTTGTATGCGGAGAGCATAATGGGAGCTTCGGGGTCGTCACGGATCTGGAACCGTGTTCCCGGCAGCCGGATCGTCCGGCCGGACGACGGTCCGTCGTGCGGCGTCGCGAGGGACCAGCTCGTCGGCACCGCCCATCTCAGTGAGCCGAGCCGTTCGGTCACGGCGCGGGCGACGGGGAGCAGTCTGTTGCCCGCTTCGAGGTACGGTGATCTGATTCTGACCAGGTCACGACCGGCGCGCACGATGATCGCCCGCCCGTGCAGCCCCACCGTCAGGGCCTCGTCACCCACGCCGGAGACGGGATCGCTCTCGCCGTCCGCGCCGAGTTCGGCCAGCACGCGGGCGGCCCCCGCCTCGGTGGGCAGGCGCCAGAACTCGGCGCTCATCGGCTCTTTGCCCACTTCGCCGAACTCGCACGTGGTGAACGGTGGGGACGCCCGCCCGAGGTCGGGCGCCCGGTCGAGCACGGTGAATCCGGCGGCGCGGAGCAGGTCGCACAGATCGGCTCCGGGCGTCGCGACGGGCTCGGCCGCCGGAGCGGCGCCGCCGAGCCAGTCGGGGACGCGCAGCGCGGTGACGCGCAGACGAGAGGGGCCGGCGGCCGATCGCACCGTCTGGAAGACATAGAGCCGGTCACCGTCGGCACCGAACAGGCGGCCCGTCGTCGGGATCGGAATCCGCCGCAGTTCTCCCGTCGAGGGCTGGATCACGTCCAGGACCCGGCCCAGAGCGTCGCCGGACGGCATGGCGTAGACCGTCGCCTGGACTCCGGCGAGCCAGCCGTAGCGCGGGCCGTTCCGCTGGACCCTTCTCCAGGCGACCGAGCCGTCGGCGGGGTCGATCCCCTCGACGGTCGAGGTGCCGTCCTGGGCGTGGGTCACCATTATCCGTCCGCCGACGTGAACGACGGCGCAGTCGTTTGTGCACCCCTCGCGCTCGACGATCACCCGCCCCGTCACGGCGTCGTGGACCAGCAGGTTCTCGGGACGGTAGACGATCACGACCCCCTCTTGGACGTGAAGGCCGGAGAAGGAGGTGAGTGCCGTACTCCACCGCTCCATGCCGTGCTCAGGGTCGAGGACGATGACCCGGATGTCCTTCTGACAGAGGGCGACGATCGCCGTGGCCCGCGCGTCCGAACTCGCCGTGTGGATCCGTCCGCAGGACGGGGGGAGCTGGAAGGTCCACCGGGTCTGTCCGGTCTCGGGAGTCACGCCGAGCAAGGATCGGGAATCCGCGTTCCAGGCGAGGCCGACGGGAGGAATCACCTCCGCGCCGGTCGAAATGGACATCGGTCCGCCCAGGTCGAGTCCTTTCCTGTGCCAGAGCACCGTGCCGGTTTCACGAGAGATGCCGGTCAGGGCGATGACATCGCCGGAAGGCGAGGGGCGGAGCGTCTTGACGATCACTGTGGATCCCGCGGGCGACCATTCCCGCACGGAGGCCCCGGCCGGGGCGTATCGCCATCGCTCGGCGCCGGTGGCGGAATCGTGGATCCGCAGCGCCGTACGGGTGCGCACGAAGACGTTCCCGTCGAGCAGTCGCACCGTGAAGTCGTCCAGCGGGATGTGCGCCTGCGTACTCCAGACCTCGGAGAACTCCGCTCCCGCCGCCTCGAGGCCGGGAGAGGCCGAGCGGGGCAGGGCGATGAGCGGAAGGAGGAGGGCGAGAATCGCCGCTCGCCTCAGCATTTCTTGATCTTTCTGCCGGTTTCGCGGAAGTAGCCGATCCTGTCCTCGTAGCCGATGGCGTATCTGCGCGCGGGGCCGGTGAGCCGGAAGGGCTGTCCGCTCTCGGTGGTGAAATACGCGCGCTGAATCTGCTCCGAGTCGCCGTAGGCGTAGGAGACCTCGATGTCCCACTCGTAGCGGCGCTTTCGTGCCGTCACGGTCAACTCCACCGACGCTCTTTCCTTGTACACGAGGTCGATGTTCTTCTCCAGGAGTCGGCCGCCTCGCCTGTTCGCCGAGGCGAGCCGGTCGAGGTCGGCCTTCACCGGGAACACGGCCGCCTCACCGGCGCTGGGAAGGAGGAGGCAGGTGCCGGCCGCGATGGGACCGGAGGACAGGATCCGGGGACGGACGTCCAGGATGCGGATCGGGTCGTTGCGCTGGCCCTGCAGTACGAGAAGGACCTTCATCTCGCCGATCTGTGACCCCCGTGACGTGACCAGCGGTCCGTAGTCGCCGTTGAGCAGGGAGCGCCGATCGGCTCCCGAGGTGATGGCGTCGGGGAAGGCGATCGATATTCCCGACTTCTCAGGGGAGTAGGCGATCGCGCTGATCCGGGGCTCTTGATGGAAGTCGCGCCACTGGTCCTGGACCCACGACCAGCCGGTTACCACGGCGCCCGCGATGATCGTCGCGAGCCCTCCGGCCACGGTGACCCCGACCCACTTGAACGGCCGGGCCGCTTTCGCCAGGGGGGTCTCCTCGGTGCTCTCCCGGGCCGGCTGCTCGGGAGAGGTCTGCGCTGTCATGGGTTCCCCTCCCGCAGGTGCTCTCTCGTGATCCGCAGGGCGTGCCTGAGAAGGGCGCGGTCGCCGAAGGCCTCCACCTTGACGACGACACGGCCCTCTCTGACGACGACCATGTCCTCGGCGTCGTTGAAGTAGCTGATGCGTCTCGCCGCTGCCGGGGAGTCTTCTCCGCCCGTCATCTGCTTCATCTTCTCCGCGGCCTTCTTGACCGACGGATAGACCCAGATGACGGAGACGGTGACGACGACCCCCTCTTCTTCGGTGGCGAACTCGCAGGCGACAGGCGTGGTCAGGCCCAGTTTCGCGGGCGCGGGGAGCGGGGTGACCGCGTATCCGCCCGTGCCGGAGCGCGAGGCGAGCTCCGCGGCGGGCAATAGGGCGCAGGGGTCCGGCCAGTCGGCCGCGGGCACCCCTCCCCGGTCGCCCCAGCCCGGTGGGGCGGCGAGGGCGGCTTTGATGTCTTTCACGGTCAGTGGCTCCGAGAGCGTGACGAGCGTGTGACCGTCGGCCGGATCGAGGACGGTCAGCGTGTCCCAGGACCGCACGTAGATCTTTCCCGCGGCCCTGCCGACCTCGCCCCCCAGGTCGGGCCGGGACCACTTGATCCGTCCCGACGATCTGCTGATCGATCTGACTCCCATTCCCACATCCCCCCAACCCCCGTCCGAGACGGTCACGGTTCCGGCCGTGATCACCCATGAGGGGGAGTGGTAGACGAGGTCGTCGACGAGGAGTGCGCCGTTCTTGTCGATGACGGTGAGGGCGTTGCGGGAGGTGAGGACGGAGACCCCCTCCTTCAGGATCAGCTCGGGGAGAACGGAGAGAGGAAACCGTCTCTCCCAGCGGACGCGTCCCGTGACGGGATCGATGCCGGTGAGTGAGATGTGACGGTTCGCGCAGCGGGTCATGGCGACCGCCAGATTTTTGTCCGCCAGAGAGGAGGTCAGGACGGGGTCGTCCTCACCGGCCTGCGGATCGACGGAGGGCAGGGCGGCGCTCATGCAGTCGTCGGGCAGCTCTGTCTCCCACACGACCGTTCCGTGCAGAGGATCAAGCGCGCGAATCGCGCGAAGTGCGGGCACGTCAATGATGATCTTTCCTGCCGCCGCGCCCATGAGATAGAAGAACGGCCGTGCGCGGCCGTCGCCGGGGTAGCCAGACAGGATGCTCCAGGTCGGCAGGCCGGTCAGGGCGTCGATCACGGTGATGCGCCGCCGCTGGTCGTGCGGGTGGTTCGGGTTACCGGACTCGATCTGGGTCTCGACCGCGAGGTAGCGGCCGGTGGAGGCATCTCGCCCTCCGTCTGAAATATCATCCGATGCCTCATGCGGAGTCTCGGGTTCGTTCATTGACGAGCTTGCTTCGTCCAATAGGTCGCCTGCTTGGGCGCTTTTCCAGATCACTCGATCGGTGTTGGAGATTTTTGCGGTGACGACCCCTTCGTCGCCGGAAATGTAGATTCCCGTGATCGGTGAAGATCCGGTGGAGAGAGGGCGGGGGGCCGGGGCCGCGGCGGGAACGACGAGGAGGGTGGCGAGGGGGATGAGCGGTAGGAGAACCGCACGCAGGGAGCGAGGACGAAGGGGCATCGCTATCCGATTCCGATGAAGACCGAGAAGTCATACGGAGCGGAGTCGTCGAACCTCGCGCACCGTCTCATTCGATAATCCAGATGATTCAGGAAAAAAATTACTCCGGCAATCTCTGTGCGTCAGAGGAGTTATGATTTCGCATCCTTCGGCATTCCTTGGGGCGCCGAGTTCGGTGCGGAAGGCTCGATAGATAAGAGCGATATAACCGTTATGTGTGATATGTCATGCTTCGTGTGATGCGAGTCTGACGCCGGATGAGGCGTGGCGCGGTGGACGGCGGGTGACGGAGGGCAGGACGCCGCCTCATAGAATCAGCCAATTATGGCCGTACAGATCTCGCCCAGCATCCTGTCCGCCGACTTCGCCCGCCTCGCCGAGGCGGCCGCGGCGGTACCCAACGCCGACTGGCTGCACGTGGACGTCATGGACAACCACTTCGTGCCCAACCTCACCCTCGGGCTGCCGGTCGTCGAGTCTCTGCTCAAGGCGACCTCGACGCCACTCGACTGCCATCTCATGATCGAAGACCCGGATCGCTGGGCACCCGGCTACGCCGAGGCCGGTGCCGGGAGCGTGACCATCCACGTGGAGGCGGCCAAGGCCCCGGTGCGTACGCTGCGCCAGATCCGCCAGGCGGGCGCCCGCGCGGGCCTGGCGCTGAACCCGGCCACCCCCGTCGAGCCGTACGAGGACCTGCTCGGCGAGATCGACATGCTGCTGGTGATGACCGTCGATCCCGGTTTCGGCGGGCAGAGGTTCCTCGACATCGTGCTGCCCAAGATCCGCAGGGCCCGCGAGCTCATCGGCCGGCACGGCGGGCAGGTCTGGCTCCAGGTGGACGGCGGCGTCTCCGACACGACGATCGAGCGCTGCGCGGAGGCGGGGGCCGACGTCTTCGTGGCGGGCAACGCCGTCTACGGCGCGGAGGACCCGGCCCGCGCGGTCGACGGCCTGCGCGCCCTCGCCACCTCCGCCGAGTCGTGAGCGGCCGGCCGCCGAGCCGCTGACCACCGGATCAGCAGGCCGCTGAGCCGCTGACCACCGGATCACCCGGCGCTGGACCGCCGGCCGTCGATTCACCCCGCGGGCGGCCGTTGAGCCGCCGAGCCGACGTCACCGGCCGCCGAGGTGGCGGCCGGTGCCGGAAAACGGCGAGGATCGGGGGAAACGCCGCCATCGGACCGCCGGGCCCGCGACTGCGGGCCAGGCGTCCCGGGGGAAGACGCGGGACCGTCAGGTCTGCAGCGCCGGGTCCAGCACCACGTCCTCGCCGTGCACGGTCGGCTCCTCGGGGAAGTGGCAGGCTGTCAGGTGACCTTCCCTGTTGCCCTCCAGCCTGAGCAGCGGGGGCTCCTCGGTCGCGCACTTCTCCTGGGCCTTCCAGCAGCGGGTGCGGAAGCGGCAGCCGGACGGCGGGTTGATCGGGGAGGGCACGTCCCCGGCCAGGCGGATCCGCTCGCGCGGCGCCTCGTCCTCCAGCACCTCGGGCACCGCCGACAGCAGCGCGTGCGTGTAGGGGTGACGGGGGCGCTCGTACAGGGAGGCACGGTCGGCGACCTCGACGATCTTGCCGAGATACATGACCGCGACCCGCTGGGAGAAGTGCCGCACGATCGCCAGGTCGTGCGCGATGAACAGGAACGCGATGCCCAGGTCCCGCTGAAGCTGCTGGAGCAGGTTGACGACCTGCGCCTGGATGGAGACGTCGAGGGCGGAGACCGGCTCGTCCGCGATGATCAGCTTGGGATTGAGGGAGAGCGCGCGGGCCACCCCGATGCGCTGCCGCTGGCCGCCGGAGAACTCGTGCGGGAAGCGGTTGAAGTGCTCGGGGTTGAGCCCGACGATCTCCAGGAGCTCCCGGACCCGTTTCTCCCTGCCGCCGGGGGGATTGATGCCGTTGATCTCCATCGGGCCGCCGATGATGCTGCCCACCGTGTGCCGGGGGTTCAGCGACGAGTACGGGTCCTGGAAGATCATCTGGATCTCGGCCCGGATCGGCTTCAGCTCCTTGCGCGTGGCGTGGCCGATCTCCCGCCCGGCGTACCTGATGCTGCCCGCCGTGGGCTCCAGCAGCCGGGACGCCAGCCGCCCGGCGGTGGACTTGCCGCAGCCGGACTCGCCGACCAGGCCGAGCGTCTCACCGGCGTGCACCGTCAGGTCGATGCCGTCCACCGCGTGGACCTTGCCCACCTGGCGTTTGAAGACGAGACCGCCCATCACCGGGAAGTGCTTCTTCAGGCCGGACAGCTCCAGCAGCGCCTCGCCGCGGGGTTCACCGGTTGTCTCGCTCACTTTTGGATCTCCCTCTTCTGGGCGAGGGTCAGGTAGCACGCGTCGCCGTGGCCGCGGTGCGGGGACAGTTCCGGCCGCTCGGAGCGGCACAGCTCGGGGCCGGCCAGCTCCATGTAGTCGCACCGGGGGTGGAAGGGGCAGCCGGAGGGAACGTTGATCAGGCTCGGCGGGGTGCCGCGGACCGGCCGCAGAGGCACGTCCACGGGAGCGCTCAGGCGGGGCATGGAGGCGAGCAGGCCCCAGGTGTAGGGGTGCCGGGGCTCGCGGAGGACCTCTCTCACGGTCCCGCGCTCCACCGCCCGCCCGGCGTACATCACCAGCACGTCGTGCGCGGTGTTGGCGACCACGCCGAGGTCGTGGGTGATCAGGATGATCGAGGCGCCCGTCTGGTCCTGGAGCTCCTTGAGCAGGTCCAGGATCTGGGCCTGCACGGTCACGTCCAGGGCGGTGGTGGGCTCGTCGGCGATCAGCAGGTCCGGGTCGCACACCAGGGCCATCGCGATCATCGCGCGCTGCCGCATGCCGCCGGAGAACTGGTGGGGATAGTCGTCCACCCTGGTCTTCGGCTGGGGGATGCCGACCCGGGTCAGCATCTCGATCGCGCGGTCCCTCGCCTCGGCGCGGCTCGCGCCGGTGTGCTTGCGGTAGACCTCGGAGATCTGCCTGCCGATGGTGTGGTACGGGGAGAGCGAGGTCAGCGGGTCCTGGAAGATCATCGCGACCTTGTTGCCGCGCAGCTTCTCCATGGTGGAGTTGGAGGCGCCGATCAGCTCCTCGCCGTCCAGCCGGATCTCTCCACTGATCTTGGTGGTCTCCGGGTTGTGCAGGCCGAGCACGGTCAGGTTGGTCACCGACTTGCCGGACCCGGACTCGCCGACGACACCCAGGGTGGTGCCCTTCTCGACGTCGAACGAGAGCCCGTCCACCGCGTGGACGACGCCGTCCTCGGTGTGGAAGTCGACGGTCAGGTCACGGACCGAGAGGAAGGGAGTTGACACTTTTTTCAGAACTCCTAGCTCAGCCGGACGCGAGGGTCGATGAAGGCGTACAGGACGTCGACGACGATGTTGAAGAAGACGATCGCGGCGGCCGCCACGAGCACCGTCCCCATCAGCATGGGCAGGTCGGAGCTGTCGACGGCCTTGATGGAGAGCCGCCCGAGCCCCTGTAACCCGAAGGTGGTCTCGGTGATGATCGCGCCGCCGATCAGCGTGCCGAGGTCCACGCCGAAGATCGTGATGATGGGGGTGAGGGTGCCGCGCAGGGCGAATCTCAGCACCACGCTCCGCCCTGACATGCCCTTGGCCCGCGCGGTGCGGACGTAGTCCTCACTGAGCTGTTCCACCATCGTCGAGCGCGTCATACGGGTGTAGTTGGCGGTGAAGATGATCGCCAGCACCACCCAGGGCAGCGCGAGCCCGCTCGCCCAGGCGACGGGGTTCTCGGTGAACGACAGGTACTGGGGCCGCTGGAGGATCTGGTTCTTGTAGACGAGGAAGTAGAGCGCGAGCGTGCCGATGAAGTAGATCTGCACGGAGGCGCCGATGAGGGACGCCACGCTGGCGATCTTGTCCAGCGGCTTGCCCTGGCGCAGGGCCGCGACGATGCCGGTCGCCATGCCGAAGAGCAGGAAGACGATCGCCGCGCCGATGGTGAGGGAGACGGTGACCGGCAGCCGGTCCAGGATCGTCTCGAACACCGGCTCGCGGTTGACGAACGAGTAGCCGAGGCAGGGGGCCGGGCAGTGGCCCAGGCTTTCGTAGTCGCGGCCGACGAAGATGCCGGCCAGCCAGGCCACGAACTGGGCGAACAGGGGCTGGTCCAGTCCCAGGTTGTGCCGCGCCTGCTCCAGGAGCTCGGGCGGGCAGACCTTGCCGCAGGCGAGCCTCGCCGGGTCGGCGGGCACGGCGAAGAAGAGGAAGAACGTGACCGCGGAGATGATCAGAAGCGTGACCGCGGCGCCGAGCGTGCGGCGAGTGATGAATGGAAGCATTGCCTGTTTCCCGAGGTGGCTGGGACCGCTGCTGGGGCCGACGGCCCCTTGGCCGTGGCCTCGCGGGAGGAGGTGTCGCCCTCCCGCGAGGCCACGGCCGCCGGTGTCTCCTAAGGCTTCGTGGGTGTTACTGCTTCACGAAGATTCTGTTCGGCTGGACGACCCACGACTGCGGGTCGATCTCCGCGCCGCCGATCTTGGAGCCGTGCAGGGTGTTGGCGATCCGGTTCTCGGCGACCACGAGCGGGGTGATCGTCTCCTGGATCTTCTTGTCCAGGTCCATCCACGCCTTGTTCTGGGCGTCGATGTCGGTCATCGCGGTGATCTCGTCCATCTCCTTGGTGAGCGCCTCGTCCTTCAGGTGCGAGTAGTTCGGCGCACCGTCGGCGATCGGGCCGAAGATGACGGGCATGACCGTCGAGCCGGACGGCCAGTCGGCGCCCCAGCCACCCCAGTACATGTCGAACTCGTTCTTCACCAGGCCGATGGAGTCGTAGTAGGTCTTGCGGTCCAGCGGCTTGGCGACGACCTTGATACCGGTCTTCTCCAGGGCACTCTTGATCACGACCATGATCTGTTCCTGGAGCGGCGTCTGGTTGTGGGCGAAGACGATGGTCGGCGTCGGGTTGCTCGACTCGGCCAGCAGCTGCTTGGCCTTCTCGATGTCACCCTCGGGCTTGGCCTCCTTGCCGAACAGGTCGTAGGGCTGGTAGCCGACCGTGGTGTTCTCGTTGAGGATGGTGGTCGGCAGCGCGGCCGCCTGCGGGCCACCGTAGACCTGCTGGATCTGCTTGGACGGCCACGCGTAGTTGATGGCCTGGCGGATCTTCTGGTCCTTCACCCGGTCAAGGTTGAAGTAGTAGTAGTTCCCGTACGGGGAGGGGCTCTTCATCAGGCGCGGGGCCAGGCTGGCGTCGCCGAGCACCTGCTGCAGACGCTCCGGCGGGACCGTCGCGTAGAAGGTGAAGGCGGTCTGGTCCGGGCCCGCGTCCGCGATCAGGCGGTCGGTGATCTGCAGGTTCTCCTGGCCGAACTCCAGGCGCCACTTGTCGGGGTAGGCGCCGCGGATCGGGTCGGTGGCCGGGTCCCAGTTCGGGTTGCGCTCAAGGTCGATGGACTTGTCGACCACGTGGTTCTTGATGATGTACGGGCCGCTGGAGACGGGGGCCTTGTCGTACTTCTCCTTGGTGTCCTTCTCCTTGGGGACGATGCCGTAGCCGCCCATGGCGAAGGCGTAGTTGGCGTCGGCGTGCGGCGTCTTGAACTTGTAGACGATCGTCTTGTCGTCCGGCGTCTCGATGCTGTCGAGGCGCTTGCCGTCGTAGGGCCCCTGGTAGGCCTTCTTGTGGTCGACCTCGGTGAGCCACTGCTGGATGTAGGTCGGGCCCTGGGTGACGAAGGGGGCGAACGTCCGCTCCATGCTCCACTTCACGTCCTCGGACGTGATGGGCGTGCCGTCCTCCCACTTCACCCCGTCCTTGAGGGTGAAGGTCCAGGTCTTGCCGCCGTCGGAGGGGGTGCCGGTGTCGGTGGCGAGGTCGCCGACCAGCTTGTACTCGCTCTTGTCGGTGCGCTTGTAGCCGGTGAGGGTACGCGCGATCAGGAGGGAGAAGTTCGTCTCGGTGTTGACGTACAGCTGGGCAGGGTCCAGGTGGGAGAAGTCGTCCCGGTCGATCATCGTGACGGTGCCGCCCTTGACGACACCCTCCGGCTCGATGGCGGGACCCTTGGAGTCCTCCGCGGTGCCGACCGTGATCGTCGGCGGCTTGAAGGGCTCCGCGGCGGGGGCGGACGCGCCGGCGGAACCGCTGGGAGCGGCGGGGGCGCCCTGGTTGCCCTCGGCGCACGCGCTGGTGAGTGCGAGCGCGCCTATGGCGAGTACGGCCATCGCTGACCGCGTACGGACTTTCATCTCTCTCCTATCGGGTCTAACGCTTGAGCTTTGGATCGAAGGCGTCGCGGACCGAGTCACCGAGAAGGTTGAAGGCGATCACGAAGATGAGCAGAGCCGCGCCGGGGAAGATGAGGTAGGTGATGTCGTTCTGGTAGACCTCGGTGCCCCGCAGGAACATCCGGCCCCAGTCGGGGATGGGCTCGATCATGCCGACGCCCAGGAAGGACAGGGCCGCCTCGGCGGTCACCATCGCGGGCAGCAGCAGGGTCGACTGGATCAGGATCGGTGTCCACAGGTTGGGCAGCAGCTCCTTGAAGATGATCCGCGCGGGGGAGGCGCCGGTCACCTTGGCGGCCTCGACGAACTCCCGCTCGCGCATGGAGAGCACCTGGCCGCGCAGCAGTCGGGCGATGCCGGCCCAGCCGAAGGCCGTCAGCAGGGTGATGAGCGTCACCGCGCGCAGCCAGACCGGCGTCTCCTCCGAGGGGTCGACGAAGAGGTTCTCCACCACCGGCATGAACGCGATGATGAACAGGGTCGAGGGGAACGAGAGGACGATGTCGATCAGGCGGCCGATGAAGTAGTCGGTTCTGCCCCCGATGTACCCGGCGACGATGCCCATCACGATGCCGATCATCGAGATGAGCAGCGTCGCGGCCATCGCGATCATCAGTGAGGTCCTGATGCCGTAGACGAGCTGCATGAACACGTCACGGCCCAGGCCGGGCTCGACGCCGAACCAGAAGTCCGAGCTCATGCCGCCGTTGGGCAGCACCGGGTAGCCGAAGTCGTTCAGCAGCCCGGGGGTGTCCTGGCCGTAGAGGGTGTAGGGGTCCTTTCCGTAGAGCCAGGAGATGACCGGCGCGAGGATCGCGACGAGGAAGAAGAAGATCACCACGAGGGCCGAGGCGATTCCGGTGGGGTCGCGACGGAAGCGCAGCCACATCAACTGGCCGGGGGAACGGCCCACCGTCTCCGTTGCCTTCACCGAGAGGGGGTCCTCGGTGGTGGACGCGGCTGGTGCAGGGATGGTCATCGTGCGGGCGCTCCCAACGAGCATGGTTGAGCCTGATCCTTGGAACCATCGCAAAGCAGTGAAGGTCAAATCAATGGTCTGCTCCTTACTCATTTTATCGTTGTGTAATTTCCATCTGTTCGTAGCGTCAATTCCGTTGACGTGATGGGGGGGCGGAGTGAAAGAATCGGCGCACATAAATGGTGGTTTTCACGGATCTGTGACACTTTGATGACCTGGTCGTGACACCCCTGCCTGGATCTCGTCTCGCTTGTGTCGCAGATTCGGGACATATGGGTTTAGACCCCTCCTGTAACGTCGTCAGTACGTGTGAGGGAGGCGACGCATGGATCACGGCCTGTTCGGACCGGAGTCGGTGACCTGGAAGGTGATGGGCGAGCGGATCCTGCTCGTCGCCGGTTTCCGCGCGTTACTCATGCAAGGGCTGCACCCCCGGGCGATGCGCGGGGTCGCGCAGAACTCCGCGCTCATGGACCCGGCCGAGGCGTGGTCCCGCTTCGTGCGCACCACCGAGTTCGTCCGGGTCCGCGTTTACGGCACGACCGCCGAGGTCGCCCGGGCGGGAGCCAGGGTTCGGAAGATCCACGCCGGCCTCACCGCCCTCGACCTCGACACCGGCGAGCGGTTCCGCCTCGACGACCCCGACGCGCTGCTCTGGGTCCACGTCGGCGAGGTCGACTCCTACCTCTCGGTCGCCCGGCGCGCGGGAGTGCGCCTGACCGACGAGGAGGCCGACAGGTTCGTCGCCGAGTGGCGGCGGGTGGCCGAGGTGGTCGGACTTCGTCCCGAGGACGTGCCCGGCTCGGTCGGCGAGATGGACGACTACATCCGGGCCAGCCGCCCCGGCCTCTACTTCGTCCCCGAGGTGGCCCACCCGCTCCTGCGGTCGCTCAACGCGCCGCTCCCGGCGCGCCTGACCGCTCTCAAGCCGATGTTCCCCCTCATCACCGGGCTCGCCTTCGCGACCCTGCCGCGCTGGGCCCGCAGGCTGTACGGCCTGCCCGCCACCCCGCTGGGCGACCTGTGGGCGACGGCCTCCCTGCGGGCCCTGCACGCCGGTATCGGCCTGGTGCCCGAGCAGGTGCGCTACTCCCCGGACGCGCTGAAGGCGCGGAAGGCGGTCGCCGAGCGCGTGGCGTAACCCGACCAAGTGCTCGCTTGTTCCACATGATGGAAGAGCGTGTCGTCCGGTTTTCCGGACATGGCACACTGGTGGAGGAGGGTGAGCCGTCCGCGGCGTGCCCTTCGATCGAACAGGAAAAGCAGAGCAGCGTGCTCCGGGGTCGGTGAAATTCCGAGCCGGCGGTTACAGTCCGCGACCCGGTCGAAGCCATCGACCGGTTGACCTGGTGAAACTCCAGGACCGACGGTTAAAGTCCGGATGGGAGGAAGCGCGCGGGTGAAGGAGTGTCTTCGGGCACCCTTCACCGATCGGGTGTACGCATCCGTTGATCCCCCGGGGCCCGCCGTGGCGAAAAGCTACTGGCGAGTAGGAGACCTCGGGTGACTGATCCGGCGCGGACGCGCCAGGCGGTCGGACGTGCCCCTCACGGGCACGGCGCCGTCGGCCCCCACCATTCCCCGCATTCCCCGCATTTCCCGTATTCCCCGCCCGGCCGTTCACGGTCCGGGCACATCGGCATTTCCCCCTTCCTGAGCTTCCCGAGCGCGCCCCGCCTTCCTGGGACACGCTCTGTCGGTCTTCCGCCCCCCGGCCCGCGTCCTTGGGCGTCCCGGACGCCTCTCCCGAGCCCGGCCGTCCGGGCGGTCCCCCGCAAGGAGTTGTGAATGTTCACCGGAATCATCGAAGAACTGGGAGAGATCGCCGGAATCGAGCCGCTGACCGACGCGGCCAGGCTCTCGATCCGCGGTAAAACGGTCACCTCGGACGCCGGGCACGGTGACTCGATCGCCGTCAACGGCGTCTGCCTGACCGTGGTGGACGTGGAGGGCGAGGTGTTCACCGCCGACGTGATGAAGGAGACCCTCGACCGCAGCTCCCTCGGCGCGCTGAGACCCGGCTCCCCGGTCAACCTGGAGCGCGCCGTCCGCGCCGACCAGCGACTGGGCGGCCACATCGTCCAGGGCCACGTGGACGGGACGGGCGTCCTGCTGTCGCGGGAGCCCGCCGAGCACTGGGAGGTCGTCCACATCTCCCTGCCGCCCGAGCTCGACCGCTACGTGGTCGAGAAGGGCTCGATCGCCGTCGACGGCGTCAGCCTCACCGTGATGGGCGTCGGCTCCGGAGGCTTCGCCGTCAGCCTGATCCCCACCACCCTGAGCCTCACCACCCTGGGCGCGAAGCGGCCGGGAGACCCGGTGAACCTCGAGGTCGATGTGATCGCCAAGCACGTGGAGAAGCTCGTCGGGGCGTACGTCCCGGCCGGTGAATCCGTCCGGAGCGCCGTGCCCGCCCCCGAGGAGGCCCCGTGATCAAGCTGGATCCGATCGAGCGCGCGATCGCCGACATCCGCGAGGGCAAGGCCGTCGTGGTCGTCGACGACGAGAACCGCGAGAACGAGGGCGACATCATCTTCGCCGCCTCCAGGGCCACCCCGGCGCTGCTCGCCTTCACCATCCGGCACAGCAGCGGCGTGGTCTGCGTGCCGATGCGCGGCGAGGACCTCGACAGGCTCGGCCTGCCGCTGATGGTCTACGACAACAAGGAGCGCCTGCGCACCGCGTACACGATCAGCGTGGACGCCAGGGACGGGGTGAGCACCGGCATCTCCGCCGCCGACAGGGCTCGCACGATCCGCGCGCTGGCCGACTCGGCGACCGAGCCGGCCGAGCTGGTGCGGCCCGGACACGTCTTCCCGCTCCGCTACCGGGAGGGCGGCGTCCTGGCCAGGCGCGGCCACACCGAGGCGTCGGTGGACCTGGCCAGGCTCGCAGGGCTGAGCGAGGCGGGCGTGCTCGCCGAGGTCGTCAACGACGACGGCACCATGATGCGGCTGCCGCAGCTGCGCGACTTCTGCGACGAGCACGATCTGGCGCTCGTCTCGATCGAGCAGCTGGTGGAGTTCAGACGCCGCACCGAGCGGATGGTGACCAGGGTCGCCGAGACGCGGCTGCCGAACAGGTACGGCGAGTGGCGGGCCTACGGCTTCGCGAGCTCGCTGGACGGCGGAGAGCACCTCGCCCTCGTTCTCGGCGACATCGAGGACGGCGAGAACGTCATGGTCAGGGCGCACTCCGAATGCCTGACCGGCGACGTGCTCGGGTCGCTGCGGTGCGACTGCGGGGTGCAGCTCGACCACGCCATGTCGCGGATCGCCGCCGAGGGCAGAGGGGTGGTCGTCTACCTGCGCGGGCACGAGGGGCGCGGCATCGGACTGCTGGCCAAGCTCAGGGCGTACGGCCTCCAGGACGCCGGCAGCGACACCGTCGACGCCAACCTGGAGCTCGGTCTGCCCGTGGACGCGCGGGAGTTCTCCAACGCCGGGCAGATCCTCGCCGATCTCGGGGTGAAGTCGATCCGGCTGCTGACCAACAACCCGGCCAAGCTGCGCGGCATGGACGGCTACGGCATCAAGGTGCTCGGCCGCGAGCCCATGCCGGTGGCGATGAACCCGCACAACGAGAAATACCTGTCGGCCAAGCGCGACCGCCTCGGCCACGAGATTCCCAGGGAGGGCGCATGAGTGAGCGAGTGCACCGGGCGGAGCGGGGCAGCGGGCACGGAGTGATCGCGTGAGCGGGGTCGGACGGCCGGCGGCCGAGGCCGTGCGGGCGAAGGGGCTGACCGTCGGCGTCGTCGCCGCCCGGTGGCACGAGAAGATCACCGATCAGCTCGTGGCGCGGGCCGAGCAGGCGGGCAGGGACAGCGGCGCGGAGATGACCGTGGTGCGGGTGACCGGATCGCTGGAGATCCCGGTCGTGGCGCAGGTCCTGGCCAGGAAGTACGACGCGGTCGTCGCCCTCGGGGTCGTGATCCGCGGTGAGACCCCCCACTTCGACTACGTGTGCGACTCCGTCACCTCGGGCCTGACGCGGATCTCCCTGGACGAGGAGGTCCCGGTCGGCAACGGCGTGCTGACCTGCGAGTCCCTCGACCAGGCCCTCGACAGGTCGGGCCTGCCCGGCAGCCACGAGGACAAGGGCTACGAGGCCACTGTCGCCGCGCTGGAGACGGCGCTGCTGCTGCGGGAACTCCGTTCCTAGAGATCGCTCGCGGCCCCGCTCCACCGTGCCTCGTGGTCGGTGCGGCGGGGCCGTGCGGTAGGTTGCCAACGGCGTCGTGACCAGCTGTCACAGCCGTTCCGGCCGGTGGTTTTCCGAAGGATCGTGATCTGAGAGTGAGCCAGGAGAGCGTCTCCCCGCCCCCGCTGCCCGTCGTGTGGCGGCCCAAGAGGGGACGGATCGCCGCCTACGGCTTCGCCGGTCTGATCATGCTCGGCGCGGCGCTGATGGCGATCTTCCTGTCCGAGCAGTTCACCCTGGCCGACAGGATCGCGATGATCGCGCTGGGCGGGGTGGTCGCCGGGGTCCTGCACCTGCTGGGACGGGTCCGGGTGGAGGCCGACGAGCAGGGGATCACCGTCGTCAACCCGCTGCGGGTGCACCGCTACGAGTGGCCCGAGGTGCTCGGGGTCACCCTGATCGAGCACGAGCCCTGGGCGAAGATCGATTTCACCGACGGGGCCACGGTCGGCGCGATGGGCCTGCAGGGCTCGGAGAAGGACCGTGCCGTCCGCCAGGTCCGCGAGCTCGCCGCCCTCATCAGGGAGCGCGGAGAGGCGTCCGAGACCGGCTGAGCCGCCCTACGGGGGCTCAGGGGGCCCATTGCCCGCCGAGCCTGCCGGGCCTTCCCGGGGGTCCCGGAGCCGGTCGGCTTGGTGATGTGCGCGAGCGTGACCTCCCGGCGGGGACGCGGGGAGATGTGTGCGGGCCGTGGGAAAAGCGGTCACGTCGCGGTTCCGTGAATCGCTGGAACCCCATGAAAGTTACACGGTCATTCGCCGGAAACATCGCTGTGAGCTGCGTGAAGCGTTCTCTTCGATGGCGGTGACTGTCTTTTCCCGGTCTGAGGGTTCCAAGATGCGAAGCCCACGCAGTACAGGCCGAGAGGACTCCACGTGAACACGTCAGGCCGGATTCGGCTGTCGGCGGCGGCGCTGGCCGTAGCCCTGGCCGCGGCATCGATCACCGCGGCCGTCACCACAGGAACCGCCCATGCCGTCGTCCGACCGGCGCTCGGCCAGAACATCAAGGTCAACCAGGTCGCCTACGCGCCCGGCGCGGCCAAGCAGGCGACCGTGATCAGTAACTCGGGATCACCGCTGACCTGGAGCCTGCTGAACGGTTCCGACCAGGTGGTGTCCAGTGGCACCACGACCGTCTTCGGCGCCGACTCACCCTCCGGCGACTCCGTCCACAAGATCGACTTCTCGTCCTACACCGGGACCGGCACCAACTACGTGCTCACGGTGAACAACGAGTCCAGCCACCCCTTCGACATCGGCACCGCCGCCTGGAAGAAGCTGCCCTACGACGCGCTGGCGTTCTTCTACCACCAGCGCAGCGGCATCGCGATCACCTCCCAGTACGCCGGGGGAAGCCAGTACGCCCGCGCCGCCGGCCACCTGAACGTCTCTCCCAACCAGGGTGACAACAACGTGCCGTGCCGCAGCGACTGCGGCTACCGGCTGGACGTGCGCGGCGGCTGGTACGACGCCGGCGACCACGGCAAGTACGTGATCAACGGCGGCATGTCCGCCTGGCAGCTGGTCAACACCTACGAGCGGGCCAAGAACATCCCCGGCGCCGACACCGGCGCCTTCGCCGACGGCACCATGTCCATCCCCGAGCGCGGCAACGGCGTGCCCGACATCCTGGACGAGGCCCGCTGGGAGATCGACTTCCTGCTGAAGATGCAGGTCCCCGACGGCCGCCCGCTGGCGGGCATGGCCCACCACAAGATCCACGATGCCAACTGGACCGGGCTGCCGCTGCTGCCCGCCCAGGACCCCGAGGCCCGGGTGCTGTCGGCGCCCAGCACCGCCGCCACCCTGAACCTGGCCGCCGCGGCCGCCCAGTGCGCCCGGGTGTGGGCGTCCATCGACTCCGCCTTCTCCGCCCGCTGCCTGACCGCGGCGGAGAAGGCCTACGCCGCGGCCAAGGCCAACCCCTCGCGGTTCGCCCCGGCCTCCGACGGCACCGGCGGCGGCTCCTACGCCGACGGCAAGGTGACCGACGAGTTCTACTGGGCCGCCGCCGAGCTGTACACCACCACCGGCAAGCAGGCCTACCGCACCGACCTGACCTCCTCCTCGCTGTACTACGGACGCAGTTTCACGAACGAGGGCGCCCTGTGGGCGGAGGTCGGCAGCCTGGGCGACATCACCCTGGCGCTGGTGCCCAACGGCCTGACCTCCTCCATCGGCCAGCAGCTGCGGGCCTCCTTCGTCTCGGCCGCCGACGGCCTGCTGAACGTGATGCGCGGCCAGGGTTACCCGGTGCCCTTCCAGCCGTCCGGCGGCGGTTACATCTGGGGGTCCAACAACCTGATCCTCAACAACACCGTCGTGCTGGCCCTGGCCCACGACTTCTCCGGCGCCGAGCGGTTCCGCACCGGGGTGTTCGAGACGATGGCGTACCAGCTCGGCCGCAACCCGACGGGCTACTCCTACGTCACCGGCTACGGTGACAAGCCCTCCCGTAACGTCCACCACCGGTTCTGGGCCAACCAGATCAACTCCTCCCTGCCCATCGCGCCGCCCGGCGCCCTGGCCGGCGGTCCCAACAGCGGCCTGGAGGACCCGGTCGCCCAGCAGCGCCTCAGCGGCTGCCGGCCGCAGAAGTGCTACCTGGACGACATCGACGCCTGGTCGGTGAACGAGGTCGCCATCAACTGGAACGCGGTCCTGGCCTGGGTCGGCGCCTGGACGGCCGAAAAGGCCGGCACCAGCGGCCCGACGCCGACGCCGACACCGACGCCCACTCCGACCCCGACCCCGACCCCAACGCCCACCCCGACGCCCACCCCGACGCCCACCCCGACGCCCACCCCGACGCCCACTCCGACCCCGACGCCGACACCGGCCGGAAAGGCCTGTGCCGCGACCTACACCGTCACCAACCAGTGGAACGGCGGCTTCGGAGCCAACGTCGAGGTGAAGAACACCGGCACCGCCGCGCTCACCGGCTGGACCGTCGCGTGGACCTTCCCCAGCGGCCAGACCATCACCCAGCTGTGGAACGGCTCGCACACCGCGAGCGGCTCGGCCGTCACCGTGGTCAACCTGTCCTGGAACGGCGCGCTGTCTTCGGGCGGCACCACCTCCTTCGGGTTCAACGGCGCCTGGTCCGGGGCCAACACCGCCCCCACCGGGATGACCTGCACCGCCCGGTAGGCGGCGCGGTGGGAACCCGCCGGTGCGCGACGGGGCCGAGTTCCGGTCCGCACCGGCGCGTTCCCGCGCTCAGGTCTCCTCGGCGAACCGCTCGGCCTTGTCGGTGTCGCCCGCCACGAGCAGGGTGTCGCCGTTGTGGATCACCGTGTCGGAGGTGGCGTAGGTGAACTTGCCGCCGGGTTTCTTGATCCCGACCACGGTGACCCCGTACTCGCTGCGGATGCCCAGGCTGCTCAGACTCTTGCCGTCGGCCCACCGGGGCGCGAGGGTCTTGATCATGGCGTAGTCCTCGTCGACCTCGACGTAGTCGAGCATGCGCCCGGTGACGAGGTGCGCGACCCGCTCGCCCATGTCGTGCTCCGGCTGCACCACGTGGTGCGCGCCGACCCGCCGCAGGATCCGGCTGTGCTGCAGGCTGATCGACTTCGCCCAGATGTCGGACACTCCCAGGTCGGTGAGGATCGAGGTGGTCAGGATGCTCGCCTCGATGTCGGTGCCGATGCCGACCACGGCCCTGCCGAACTCCCTGATGCCCAGCTGTTCGAGGGCGTCGGGGTCGGTGGAGTCGGCGCACACCACGTGGGTGAGCCGCCCGGAGAAGTGCTGCACGTTCTTGGGGTCGCTGTCGACGCCGAGCACCTCGACGTCGCGGCTCACGAGTTCCGCCGCCAGCGCGCCGCCGAACCGGCCGAGGCCGATCACCACGACCGCGTCGCTGCGGCCCTTCCTGTCAACCAACGAGGGGACGCTCCTCCGGGTATCGGAACCGCCGGGTCTGTACGTGCAGTGCCAGTGCGGCGCCCAGGGTCACCGGACCGAGCCGCCCGACGAACATCAGGATGGTCAGGATGAGGTGTCCCACGGTGCCGACGTCGGCGGTGATCCCGGTCGAGAGCCCGACCGTGCCGAAGGCGGAGACCACCTCGAACAGTACGCGGTCGAGCTTGAACGGTGTCACCGTCATCAGGGCGAACGTGCCCATCGCGACCGACGCCACACTCAGCAGGGCGATCGTGAGCGCCTGCCGCTGCAACTGCTCGGGAACGCGGCGGCGGCCCGCCGACACGTCGGGCTCGCCGCGCAACTCGGCGAGGATCACGAATCCGAGCAGCGCGAACGTCGTCACCTTGATGCCGCCCCCGGTGCTCGCGCTGCCCGCCCCGATGAACATCAGCACGTCGCTGATGAGCCAGGAGCTCTCGCTCATCTGGGAGGTGTCCACGGAGTTCAGGCCGCCGCTGCGGGTCATCGTGCTGTGGAACAACCCGGCCATGATCCGCAGGCCGGGGGAGAGGGGACCCAGCGTTCCCGGGTTGTTCCACTCGGTGGCGGTGATGGCCACCGCCCCGCCGAACAGCAGGACGGCGGTCATCCCCAGTGTGATCTTGGCGTGCAGTGTCCAGCGCGCCGGGCGGCGCCAGTTCTGCCGCAGCACGGCGTAGACGGGGAAGCCGAGACCTCCGGCGACCACCGCGGTGATGAGCGGGAGGCAGATCCACGGGTCGGTGACGAACCTCATCATGCTGTCCGGCCAGAGCGCGAATCCGGCGTTGGTAAACGCTGAGATCGCATGAAAAATCCCGTAATAGGCGGCGCGGCCGAACGGCTCCCCGTACCCGATCATGAAGCGGGCGGCGAGCACCGCGGCGGTGAGCGCCTCGGCGACCAGGGTGACCTTGGCGACCCCCACGATCACCTTTCGCACGTCGCCGGGACCGAGGGTCTTGGTCTCGGCCTGGGTGTTGAGACGGGCGCGCAGACCGAGCTTTCCCGAGACGATCACCGCGAGGATCGAGGAGAGCGTCATGATCCCGAAGCCGCCGATCTGCATCAGCACCATGAGCACGATCTCGCCGAAGAACGACCAGTGCGTCGCGGTGTCGTGCACGGCGAGCCCGGTCACGCACACCGCGGAGGTGGCGGTGAACAGGGCCGACGTCCACGAGACGCTCTCACCCGCCGCGACCGCGACCGGTAGCGAGAGGAGCCCCGTACCGGTGAGGACCACCGCGAGGAACGCCAGCACGACGGCCCTGGACGGGGTGTTGATCCGGTCGAGCAGGTTCTTCACTCAACACCTGCAGCGTGAAGGCCCGGTCCTTCTGGGCCGGGAGGAAACGCGGAACGGTCCTGCACGATGCGATCCTTCCACGACTACCGGGCGATATCGCCAATGAGGCGTTGGTGACGGAAATGTTGAAGCTCGTCCCGAGCACCGAGCACCGAGCAGGCCGGGGGCCCGCCGGCGACGATGCGGGCCTGCGGCGCCGCCGCCGGGCGGGCAGACGCGGGAGCCGGGGCGCGGTGTGGTGCGGTGTGGTCACGCTGGGACCCCGCCGACGGGCGTAGCCTGAGGTGGTGGTGAGGCGGACAATCGAGACATCCAATGTGGAGTCGCCCGCGCAGTTGGCGGAGCTGCTCGACGAGCGGTCATACCTGGCAGACGAAGGGCTCGTCACGGCGACCTTCCTCGCGCTGCGGATGGGCCGCCCGCTGTTGCTCGAAGGCGAGGCGGGAGTCGGCAAGACCGAGCTGGCCAGGACCCTCGCCGAGGTGTTCGACGCGCCACTGATCCGCCTGCAGTGCTACGAAGGGCTCGACGCGTCCCAGGCGCTCTACGACTGGGACTTCGCCCGCCAGCTCCTGCACCTGAAGGCGGCCGAGGCGGCCAACGCAGGGGGCGTCACCGACGCAGCCCGGCTGGAGGGCGAGGTCTACGACCGAAGATTCCTGATCGCCAGGCCGCTGCTGAGGGCGATCGAGACCCAGCCCGCGGTGCTGCTCATCGACGAGGTCGACCGGGCCGACGTGGAGTTCGAGGCGATCCTGCTGGAGGTGCTCTCGGACTTCGCGATCTCCGTCCCCGAACTCGGTACGATCCGCGCCGCGCGGCCGCCGGTGGTCGTGCTCACCTCCAACCGCACCCGCGAGGTGCACGACGCGCTGAAACGACGCTGTCTCTACCACTGGCTGGACCACCCCTCCTTTGACAGGGAGGTGGCGATCCTGCGCAGGAGGCTTCCCGAGTGCTCGGAGATCCTGGCCGAGCAGGTGGCCACGGCGACGGGGCGGCTCCGCGAGGCCGATCTGATCAAGCCGCCGGGGATCGCCGAGACCCTGGACTGGACCGAGGCACTCCTCGCCCTCGGCGCCCGCGAGCTCGACCCCGACCTGGCGGCCGCCTCGCTGGGCGCCCTGCTCAAGCACAGGGAGGACCACGAGACGGTGCTCGGGAAGGGATTCCTCGGTGCGTCCCGGCGCTGACGGCGTTCCCCCGACCGGGTCTCCCACAACCGGGTCTCCCACAACCGGTGTTCCCCCGACCGGGTCTCCCGCAACCGGTGTTCCCCCGACCGGCTCCCCCTCGGTGGGAATCCCGCCGACCGGGGCTGCCTCGACCGGACTCCCCTCGACCGGCGTTCTTCCCGTCACCCGGGCCGCTCCGGACGGCGGGGCCCCTCTCGCGGCGCTCCCCTCCGGACTCGGCGCGGGGGAGGACCTGGTCGCGGTCATGACCGGTTTCGCCAGGACGCTGCGCGCCGCGGGGGTGTCCGCCGACCACGAGCGGACCCAGGGCCTGCTGCGTGCCCTGTCCCACCTGGACGCCTCCAGGCCCGGCGACGTCTACTGGGCGGGCAGGGTCACGCTGTGCGCCTCGGCCGAGGACCTGCCCCGTTACGACCGGGTCTTCCGCGCCTACTTCGCAGGGCTGCGGGCGGGCCGTGCGAGAGCGGAGGCGGTCACCGTCACCCGGCACACCGCGGCGAGGCCCGAGGTACGCCCCGAGCACCGCCAGGGCGGCGAGCCTCCCGCCCTGGCGTCGACCGCGAGCGCGACGGAGGTGTTGCGCACCCGGGACGTGGCCCGGATGACGGCGGCGGAGCTCGCCGAGGCGCACCGGCTGCTCGCCCTGCTGCGGGTCGGCAGGGAGCGGCGCGCGTCACGGCGTTTCCGGCCCTCGCGCCGAGGGCGGCTGGACGGCCCGGCGACCGTCCGGGAGACCCTGCGCAGAGGAGGGGAGATCGCCGGGCTCCGCTACCGTGCGCACCGGACCAGGCCGCGCAGGGTCGTGCTGCTGGTCGACGTGAGCGGCTCCATGACCCCGTACGCGGACACGCTGCTCCGCCTCGCCCACGCGCTGGTCAGGTCGGAGCCGGGTGCCACCGAGGTGTTCAGCGCGGGCACCCGGCTGACCAGGCTCACCGCCGAGCTTCGCCACCGCGACCCGGAGACCGCGATGAACGCCGTCTCCCGCGCCGTTCCCGACTGGAGCGGCGGAACCCGCCTGGGCGAGGAACTGCGGCGTCTCCTGGCGCTGAACGACGCGGCGGGGGCGGTGGTGGTGATCGCCTCCGACGGCTGGGAGCGCGGCGACGTCTCGCTGCTGGGAGCGGAGATGGCCAGGCTGTCCCGTACGGCCCACCGGGTGATCTGGGTGAACCCGCACAAGGGCAGGGAGGGCTACCGGCCGCTCACCGCCGGGATGCGGGCCGCGCTTCCCCACATCGACGACTTCGTGGCCGGGCACAGCCTGGCCGCGTTCGAGGAACTGGCGACGCTGCTTGGAGGTACGCATGCGTGACGTTCTGTCACAGATCCTGCGATGGTGGGAGGCGGGAGAGACGTTCGGCCTGGCCACCGTGGTCAACACCTTCCGCAGCGCGCCCCGGCCACCGGGGGCGTCCATGGCGGTGCTCGGCGACGAGGCCGAGGGCAGCGTCTCCGGCGGCTGTGTCGAGGGCGCCGTCTACGAGCTGTCCAGGGAGGTGGTCTCCTCGGGCGCGCCCGTCCTGCAGCGGTACGGAGTGAGCGACGACGACGCCTTCTCCGTCGGCCTGACCTGCGGCGGCATCCTGGACATCTTCGTCGAGCCCGTCTCCAGGGAGACCTTCCCCGAGCTGGGGGAGGTCGCCGCCTCGGTACTGCGGCGTGAGCCGGTGGCGGTGGCGACCGTTCTGTCGGGGCCGGGCGCGATCGGCACCCGCCGGGTCATCTGGCCTGACCGCTCCTCAGGCTCCCTGGGGGTGACCCGGCTGGACGACGCGGTGGACGACGACGTCAGGGGGATGCTCGCGCAGGGACTGACGGGCATCCGCAGGTACGGGGCGAAGGGAGAGCGACGGCTCGACGAGCTGTCGGTCTTCGTCCAGTCCTTCGCGCCGCCGCCCAGGATGCTGGTCTTCGGCGCGATCGACTTCGCCGCCGCGGTCGCGAGGGTCGGCAAGTTCCTCGGCTACCACGTGGTCGTGTGCGACGCCCGGCCGGTGTTCGCCACGGCCAAGCGCTTCCCCGAGGCGGACGAGGTGGTCGTGAAGTGGCCGCACGACTATCTCACCTCGACCGTCGTGGACGAGCGGACCGCGATTTGCGTGCTCACCCACGATCCCAAGTTCGACGTTCCCCTGCTCGAGGTCGCGCTGCGCACCCCGGCGGGCTACGTCGGCGCGATGGGGTCGCGCCGCACGCACGAGGACCGGCTGGCCCGGCTGGCGCAGGCGGGGATGGGAGAGGCCGAGCTGAAGAGGCTCCGCTCTCCGATCGGGCTGGACCTGGGCGCGCGCACGCCGGAGGAGACGGCGATCTCGATCGCCGCGGAGCTGATCCAGCTGCGCTGGGGCGGCTCTGGCCGGCCGCTGACCGACGGTTCCGGCAGGATCCACGGCGAGGGACCCGGCGGGTGAGCGCAGCGAAGATCGGTGGGCGTGCGGCGAGCGCGGGACTGCTGCTCGCCGCCGGATCCGGCTCGCGGCTCGGCACTCCCAAGGCGCTGGTGGACTTCCACGGGGAGCGGCTGGTGGATCGCGGGGTGAGGGCGCTCCACGACGGCGGCTGCCGTCCCGTGGTCGTGGTGCTCGGCGCGGCCACCGTGCGGATAGGGGGAGCGGTGACCGTCCACAACCCGGAGTGGAGCTCGGGGATGGGCTCATCGCTCAGGGCCGGACTGAACGCGATCCCGGACGTCGCCGAGCACGTGGTGATCGCCCTGGTGGACCAGCCGTTCGTCGGCCCGCGGGCGGTGGAGCGGCTCGTCGAGGCCGCGCGGCGGGGCGCCTCGGTCGCCGTCGCCACCTACGGCGGCGCGCGGAGGAACCCGGTGTTGATCGCGAGGGAGCACTTCGAGGAGGTCGCCAGGCTCGCGACCGGGGACGCGGGCGCCCGCCCGTTCCTGAGGGCCCATCCGGAACTGGTCGTCGCGGTCCCCTGCGACGACGTCGCCGACCCCGCCGACATCGACACCCCGGCCGACCTGTCCGCCCTCCGTGCCCGCCCGGGAGCGCCGGGTCTCTAGGGCGCCGGTTTCCCGGGGCCTTCCTAGGCGGCCAGGCGCAGGGAGGCGACGGCGGCGCGGTGGTCGCTGCCCGCGGCCCGCTCGACGCCGGCGCTGGTGGCGATCATGCCGCGGTACAGGATGTGGTCGGGGCGGGTGACGGGGAAGGACGCGGGCCAGGTGAAGCCGAATCCGGTACCGGCCTCCTGCTGGGCGTCCGACAGCGGCGGCACCAGGCCGGAACGCTTGCGGTCGGTGGTGGCGGTGTTGAGGTCGCCGAGCAGCAGCAGGTGCTCGCTGTCGTCCCTGTCGACCATCCTGCGGGCGTGGGCGAGGGTCTCGTCGCGCTGGGCGGTCTGTCCCGGGCGGGCGGAGGCGAGGTGCATGACGTACACGGTCACCCTGCCCTTGGGAGTGACGACCACCGCGCGCAGTGCCCGCGCCCAGTCGAGGCCGATGTCGGCCTTGCGTGCCTCGGCGATCGGGAACCGGCTCCACAGGCCGACCGTGGCGATCCGGTAGCGGTGGGGGAAGTGGTCGTTGAGGAACTTCGCCGCGGGGCCGCCGGCGGTCAGTTCCTGCACCGCGACCAGGTCGCGGCCCTTGGAGACGGACCGCATGGCCTCGGCGGAGGCGGCGTTGGTCGCGCCGACGTTGAGGGTGGCGACCGAGAGGTCGCTGGGTCCGCCGGGCGGGCTGCGCAGCAGCGCCGGGCCGAACATGAGGCCCCACACGGTCGCCGGGACCAGCGCGGCGACGATCACCTGCCACGAACGGGTGGCCAGCGCGCAGATCAGCAGGATCGGCACGGCCACCCCGAGCCATGGGAGCAGGCTCTCCAGCACGGGCGTGAAACCGCCCAGCTCCGGCAGGAGCCGGTGCCCTCCGAGCGTGAGGGCGAGCGCTGCCGCCGCCACGACGATCGACTGCCTCAGCACACCGCTCCTCGTCCGCCCTGTGGTGGTGACCCGCCCCTCCGGGGTCCCCTACCCCGGAATGCGTAGGCTACCGGCCCGATGGCGGCGGCGCGGGGCTTGGTGCTTCGGCGGTGAGTCGATAGCCTTTGCCGACGAGGCGACGGAATAACATTCGGTTTTGTCGGCACCGCGGAAGGACGATCTCACGATGCGCATCGGTATGGCCCTGAACTACTCGGGGGGCTTCAAGGAGACGGTGGCCGAGCTGGCCGACTACGAGAAGGCCGGGCTCGACATCGTCTTCGTCGCCGAGGCGTACAGCTTCGACGCGGTCAGTCAGCTGGGCTACATCGCGGCCAGGACCGAGAGGCTGCAGATCGCCTCCGGCATCCTGCCCGTCTACTCCCGCACCCCCGCCCTGCTGGCCATGACCGCCGCGGGCCTGGACTACGTCTCCGACGGACGCTTCACCCTCGGCCTGGGAGCCTCGGGCCCCCAGGTCGTCGAGGGTTTCCACGGCGTTCCCTACACCGCGCCGCTCGGCCGTACCCGCGAGGTCGTCGAGATCTGCCGTCAGGTCTGGCGGCGCGAGCGCCTGACCTACGAGGGCAGGCACTACACCGTCCCGCTCCCCGCGGACCAGGGAACGGGGCTGGGCAAGCCGCTGAAGCTCATCAACCACCCGGTCCGCGAGCGCATCCCCGTCGTGATCGCCGCCATCGGTCCCAAGAACGTCGAGCTCGCCGCCGAGCTCGCCGAGGGCTGGGAGCCGATCTTCTACGTGCCGGAGAAGGCCGCCGACGTGTGGGGTGCCTCCCTGGCGGCGGGCGGGGCGAGGCGGGATCCGGCGCTGGGCGAGCTGGACGTGATCGCCCAGGCCCCGCTCGCCATCGGCGACGACGTCTCCGGCTGGCTGGAGCTGGGCCGCCCGATGGCCGCGCTCTACATCGGCGGTATGGGCGCCAAGGGCAGGAACTTCTACAACGACCTCGCCCGCAGGTACGGCTACGAGAAGGAGGCCGAGCAGATCCAGAACCTCTACCTGGAGGGCAGGAAGGACGAGGCCGCCGCGCTCGTACCGCACGAGCTGCTGGAGAGGACGTCCCTGATCGGCTCGGAGGGGCACGTCCGCGAGCGCCTGCAGGCGATGCGCGAGTCGGGTGTCACGACCGTCAACGTCGCCCCGCTGGCGGGCACCCACGAGGAGCGCGTCCGGCTCATCGAGAGGGTGAGGGAGCTCGCCTCCTGACGCCGGCCCGGTGAGCGCAGGGTCGCAGGATTAAGGTGACGGCATCGGTTAAAATTGGTCAAATCGGTTAATAACATGCCTACTATGACCGCCACCCACGCCCGGCGCCGCGCGAGCCTCGCGGCCCTGCTGCCCGCTCACCGGGCGGACGCGATCCTGGTCACCAGCGTCGTGAACGTGCGCTACCTGACCGGCCTGGCCAGCTCCAACGCGGCCGTCCTGGTCGGGGCCGACGCCGGCGCCACCCTGGCCACCGACTCCCGCTACATCGAGGCCGCCCGGCGCGTCTGCGCCGACGTGGAGGTGATCGAGGCGCCCGACGTCGCCGGGGCCCTGCTGCCGGAGAACGGCCGGACCGGCATCGAGGCCGAGCACATGTCCGTCGCCGACTACTTCCGGCTGGGCGGAGGACTGCCGCGCCTGTCCGGGCTCGTGGAGTCGGTGCGCACGGTCAAGGACGACGCCGAGATCGACCTCATCCGCACCGCGTGTGAGCTCACCGGCCGGGCCTTCGACGAGGTCGTGCCCGGCTTGCGTCCCGGACTGACCGAGAAGGAGGTCGCCAGGGCACTGGAGCGCCGGATGGTGGAACTGGGCGCGGACGGGCTCGCCTTCGACTCGATCGTCGCGAGCGGGCCCAACGGCGCGATCCCGCACCACTCGCCCTCTGACCGGCCGCTGGAGCGCGGCGACCTGGTCACCATGGACTTCGGGGCGCTGTACCGGGGCTACCACGCGGACATGACCAGGACCGTGGCGATCGGCGAGCCCGCGGGATGGCAGCGCGAGCTGTACGACCTGGTCCGCGCCGCCCAGCGGGCCGGAAGCCTGGCCGCGCGGGTCGGCGCGGCGCTCCACGAGGTGGACGCCGCGGCCCGCGACCTGATCGGGGAGGCGGGCTACGGGGAGTTCTTCAAGCACGGCCTCGGCCACGGCGTCGGGCTGCAGATCCACGAGGCGCCGTTCCTGTCACCGGCGAGACCCGAGAACCCGCAGGACTCCCGGGGAGAGCGGGAAGGTTCTCCGAAGCCGGAACGATCTTCGAGAGAGCCGGAGCGCGACCATGAGCACGCTAGACTAGAGGATCGAGTTCCGGTGACCGTCGAGCCAGGGGTTTACCTTCCCGGCAGGGGTGGTGTCCGCATCGAGGACACGCTCGTGGTGCGCGATGGCGGACCGGAACTTCTCACACGGACGACCAAAGAGCTGCTCGTCCTTTAAGAGCGGCCGTACGCAGGAGAGACTAGTGGCGACGACGAACGACCTCAAGAACGGCCTGGTGCTCAAGCTCGACGGCGGTGAGCTCTGGGCCGTCGTGGAGTTCCAGCACGTCAAGCCCGGCAAGGGCGGCGCGTTCGTCCGCACCAAGCTCAAGAACGTGCTATCCGGCAAGGTCGTCGACAAGACCTTCAACGCGGGCGTGAAGGTCGAGGTGGCCAACGTCGACAAGCGCGAGATGCAGTTCTCCTACATGGACGGCGACGACTACGTCTTCATGGACACCGAGACCTACGACATGCTCAACGTCTCCAGGACGGCGGTCGGCGACTCGGCCAACTACCTGCTGGAGAACATGCTGGCCACCGTGGCGATCAACGAGGGCAACGTCCTCTACGTCGACCTGCCCGCGGCCGTCGAGCTGCTCGTCGCCGAGACCGAGCCCGGCCTCCAGGGCGACCGCTCCACCGGCGGCACCAAGCCCGCCACGCTGGAGACCGGCGCCGAGATCAAGGTGCCGCTCTTCATCACCACCGGTGAGAAGGTCAAGGTCGACACCCGCACCGGCGATTATCTCGGCCGCGCCTGATGTCGGCACGAGGTAAGGCGCGCAGGCGCGCGCTCGACATCCTCTTCGAGGCCGAGGCGCGTGGCCAGGACCCGCTGAGCGTCCTCGCCGAGCGCCTCGAGCGGGCCGAGCCGCCCGTGAACGAATACACCACGACGATCGTCGAGGGCGTGTGCAGGCACCGGTCGCGCATCGACGAGCTGATCACCACCTACTCCGAGGGCTGGACGCTCGACCGCATGCCCGCGGTCGACCGCAACCTCCTGCGCGGCGGCACCTACGAGCTGCTGTGGATGCCCGACGTCCCCGAGGGCGTCGTCATCAGCGAGTGGGTCAGCCTGGCCTCCGAGCTGTCGACCGACGAGTCGCCGCAGTTCGTCAACGGGCTGATGGCCCGTTTCAAGCAGCTCAAGCCGTCCCTGGCGCTCTAGCGGTCCTGCGCCGGACGTCGACCGGGAAAACCTCGGCGGGGAACGACCGTCCCGGCCGGGGGAAACCCGGTCAGGGGCAGGAGAGGCCTCGCCGGTCGCCCTGCGGGGGCCCGGATCTCCGGGTCTCCCCGCCCTGGCGTACCCCTGTCCGGGGTGTCCCCTTTTCTCCCGGCTTGCCCATGGGATCCGTCCGAGCCGGGAAAAAGACTCGATCAAGTACGAGTATGGATACTCCTTGGGCCGCACCGGGGGGCGCGCCGCGTAGGCTGGGCTCGTCACCGAACGAGGAGGCGATCTGAAGTTGCACGCCGTAGGCATCTCACGGCAGGCGGGCACCCCCGCGGTCCGCACAGCGGTCGTGTGGGACGTCCTGAGTGCCGTGCTGGCCGAGCGGGTGGCCGCGACAGGCCGTGAGCGGCTCGACATCGTCGACGCCGGGGGCGGAACGGGTGGTTTCGCCGTTCCCCTGGCCGACCTGGGGCACGCCGTGACGGTCGTCGATCCCAGCCCCGACTCGCTCGCCGCGCTGGAGCGCCGCGCGGCGGAGGCGGGGGTGGAGGTGCGCGCCCTGCAGGGTGACGCCGCGGACCTGGGGGAGTTGCTCCCGGGTGGCGGGGCCGACCTGGTGCTCTGCCACAGCGTGCTGGAGTACGTGGAGGACCCGAACGGCGCGGTGCGGGCGATGGCCGGCCTGCTGCGCGAGAGCGGCGTGATCAGCGTGCTCGCCGCCAACCCGCTCGCCGCCGCGCTCCACCGCTCCATCGCCGGCAGGTTCGACGAGGCACTCCAGGTCCTGGACGACCCCCAAGGTCGCTGGGGCGACCGCGACCCCACGCCCAGGCGCTTCACCCGAGAGGCGCTGGAGCGGCTTCTCGCCGCGGCGGGTTTCACGCCCGGCGAGGTGCACGGTGTGCGGGTCTTCGCCGACCTGGTGCCCAGCAGGCTGCTCGACGGCGAGCCCGGAGCCGCCCGCGCCCTGGTCGCCCTGGAGCAGGCGGCGGCGGCGCATCCGGTGCTCCGCGACATCGCCACCCAACTGCACATGCTTGGCCACCGGTGAACGCCACATCGAACGCGTGTTCCCGTAGGATGGCGGGGTGTCGAGAAAGCAGCAGATGCCGCGTCCGGGTGCCGATCTGGGGACGGACGACAGCGGCTGCCCGATCCTCCACGTCGACATGGACGCCTTCTACGCGGGCGTCGAGCTGCGTGACCGTCCCGAGCTCCGGGGTTCTCCCGTCATCATCGGCGCGCCCGGGGCGCGCGGGGTGGTGCTCAGCGCCACCTACGAGGCCCGGAGATTCGGGGTGCACTCGGCCATGCCCATGACCCGGGCCCGACGGCTCTGCCCCCAAGCGGTGATCATCCCGCCGAGCCGGGGCAAATACGCGGAGGTCTCCCGGCGCGTCATGGAGATCTTCCACACCTACACCCCCGAGGTCGAGCCGATCGCCTCCGACGAGGCGTTCCTCGACGTCGGCGGGGCCCGCAAGCGTCTCGGCCCACCGGCGGCGATCGCCAAGATGATCCGTGAGCAGGTCGTGCGAGAGCAGGGCGTCACCTGTTCCGTCGGGGTCGCCGGCAGCAAGTTCGTGGCGAAGCTCGCCTCGCGGCACTGCAAGCCCGACGGCCTGTTCGTGGTGCCCGCCGACAGGGTGGTCGACTTCCTGCACCCGCTGCCCGTGGCGGCGCTGTGGGGCGTCGGAGAGCGCACCGAGCGGTCACTGGCACGCCTCGGCATCAAGACCGTCGGCGACCTCGCCAGGGTCCCTGTGGAGACGCTCCAGCGGGATCTGGGCCAGGCGGCCGGCGCGCACCTGGCGGCGCTCGCCTGGGGGCGCGACGAACGCCCGGTGACCCCGTACGTCCCCGACAAGAGCATCGGCGCGGAAGAGACCTTCGCCACAGACATCGCCGATCCCGTGGAGATCCGCAGGGAGCTGCTCCGGCTCTCCGAGCGGGTCGCCGCGAGGCTCAGGGAGGGCGGCAGCGTCGGCCGCACGATCAGCGTCAAGCTCCGCCGCGCCGACTTCACCACCCTTTCCCGGTCCAGGAGCCTGCGAGAGCCCACCGACGTCGCCAAGGTCCTGTACGAGGTCGCCTGCGCCCTCTACGCCGCCTCAGGCCTGGAGAACACCAGGCTGAGACTGGTCGGCGTGCGGGTGGAGAACCTCGGCCCGGCCGCCGGGGCGACCCGGCAGCTCGGGCTCGGAGAGCGTGAGACGGGCTGGCGGGAGGCCGAGCGGGCGATGGACAGGGCGGCCCGCAGATTCGGTCGCGATGCCGTCCTCCCGGCCTCCCTTGTTCGCCCGCCGTTTGATGGAATAGACCCATGACGCGGCCTCCGGTTTGGACTACGTTGGACGTTTTCTTTCGTCTACGTCTACAGCCTCGTATTCTGGGGATAACCGACCGCGAGGTTCGGACACCCCGTGTCGTCCGTCACCGTCTTCCCCGTCCTGGGGCTGTCCTTGGGAGGCGCCGTGCCGCTCTCTGAGCACGAGCAGCGCTTGCTCGACCAGATCGAGCAGGCCCTCTACGCCGAGGACCCGAAGTGGGCCAATACCGTCAGGATCAGTGATCCCCGCAGCCATTACAGGCGCCGCCTGGTGAAGGCCTCCATCGGCTTCATCCTGGGTGTCGTCCTGCTGATGGTCGGCGTTGTGATCATCAACATCCCGCTCGGCGTCGGCGGTTTCGTGGTCATGCTCGCCGCGTGTCTGTGGGGTCTGTCCAGCTGGAAGCGGATGAACGGGTTCGGTGAGGCCAACGCGGCCACGTCGCCCGATCAGCCGCGAGGCAAGGGGGGGCGCCGTCCCGGCGGCTCCCGCCAGAGCTTCATGGAACGTATGGAGGAGCGCTGGCGCCGTCGCAACGACGAGCGCTAGCCCGGCGGGGGGCGTCACCTTCCCCGGAGGATCCCCCCGACGATCTCTCCACGCCGACGAGGGTCACTCCCGCATGGGAGCGGCCCGCGTCACCCCTTGTGTCGTTCAGCGCGTCGTCCATCGCCTCGTCCGCTGTGTCGCACGGTGTCGTCCCCCGGGTCCCTCTCGCGTGCCCCGGCGGCTCCTGCCTCGCCGTCAGCGACGAGGATCCCCGGGTAGCCCGGAGCGCCGATGATGAACGCCGGTCGGCCGACCGGCTCGACGATCACCGCGGCCGGGACCGTGAACAGCGCCTGCAGCGGCGGCCCGGTGATCGGGGCGCGATGTCGCGTCCCGATCACCGGAGGGCTCAGGCGCCCTTCCTGGCCGGTCGGCGCAGCCGGATGTTCTCCAGCCGGTCGAAACCGTCCAGCACCCGCCCGCCCATCGCCCGCGCCCGCAGCAGCGTGGAGGGCGGTAGCAGCACCGCCCTGATCCGTCTGCCACGGGTCACGGTGGCCGCCAGCGCCCGCCGCACGGTGCGCATGTCCTCGCGCAGGGTGCCGATCTCGCCCGGCGTTCTGGCGTAGAGCATCCGCTCCACCGCCGCGGCGATCCTCGCCAGCGCGGCGGCGGCCTCCGGCTCGAACACGTACTGCTCGGCCAGCCGCCTGGCCAGCGCGCGCGGACTCTCGCTCACCTGCCGCGACATCCCGTAGTCGCACAGGGCGTCGTCGAGTTCGGCCCACGCGGCCGTCACCGCAGGCTCCCAGCGGATCTCCCTGACCGCGGCGGGCGCGACGGCGGTGGGATCGGGGACGGCCGAACCCTCGCCCCCGGGACCCCTCACCGGCCGTGAGTAGGACCTGCCTCGGCGGGCCCGCAGCTGCCAGCGGATCAGCGCGGGGATCAGCGCGACCAGAAGCGCGATCGCGACCCCGATGCCGATCTTCGCAGCGGGCGGCATTCCCTCGTCCACCGGGATCAGCGCGCCACCGGAGTCCCGGTCGAGTTGCTCGCGGCGGCGGTCGTCCGCCGCGCCGGTGGGCGAGTCGGAGTCGTCGGGGGCCGACGACGGTGCCGCGCTCGGCTCGTCGGAGGTGGCCGGCGCCACCTCGGGGCGGGTGTAGGACGGCACCGTCGCGCTGCCCTGACCCGCTCCGCCAGCCGGGGTGGGCTCGAAGCGGAGCCACCCGACGCCCTCGAAGTACAGCTCGGGCCAGGCGTGCGAGTCATGGGTGCGCACCTGCCAGCCCTCGGAGGTGACGCTGCCCCCGGTGTAACCGATGGCGACCCTGGAGGGGATGCCCAGGACGCGCGCCAGCACCGCCATGGAGGCGGCGAACTGCTCGCAGTAGCCGGTCCTGTTGCGGATCAGGAAGTCCGTCAGCGCCGGGCCGTCGTGCCCCTGGGTGGCCAGACTGTAGGTGAACCCGCCGGTCTTGGTGAAGAACTCCTGCAGCTGGATCGCCTGCTCGTACGGGCCGGCATCCTGCTTGGTCTCCCTGAGGGCGAGCTGCCTGATCTCCTCGGGCAGGGTTTCCGGCAGCGTCAGGTATCGGTCCCTGATCGCCGTGGCGGGCGAGGGCGCCGCCTTGAGCCTGTCCGCCGTGGCCTCGGGCTCGGCGGTGAGGGCCTGGTAGGTGAGGCCCCCCGCGGTGTTCCGCGTGGAGAAGACCATGAGCGTGTCGCGATCGGGACGCCAGTCGCCCGCCACCGTGACCTTGGACACCGGGTAGGGCAGGGGGAGGAAGCTCAGTCTCCTGACCTGCGGGCTCACCGTGACGGTGACGGTCGCGGGCGTGACGGGCACGTTCGCGCCCTGGCCGGGAGGCGGCGGCATCGGCGCCTCGGAGGTCCGGTCCTCGGGACGGCCCCTGGGCTCCGACATCGTCCACTGCTCGCCGTCGAAGACGTCGAGCGAGTACATCCTCAGGTAGCGCGGCGTGCTGTCGCTGGCCTGGTAGGTCAGGACGGTGGAGTTCTCCGGAAGCGACAGCTGGCCGCGCAGGTTGACCATGGGGTTCGGGATGCTGATCGAGTTGCCGCCGCCGCCTCTGCCGTTGCCCACGCCGAAATTGAACAGCGGGTCGGGCTCAAGGGTGGGCAGCAGCGCTGGCAGCAGGACGGCGAGCGCGATCGCGGTGAAGCCGATGCGTCTGCCGGAGAGCCGCAGCGGCCCGGTGTCGGCGGGGTTCGGCCGGGTGGCGGTGAAGGACGACGTGCGGCGCACCAGCACCGCGCGGCCCCATTGACCGACCCGTTCCCGTCCGTCGGCGACGAGGATCCCCAGGTAGCCCAGGGCGCCGATGATGAACGCCGGCCAGCTGATCGGCTCGACGATCACCGCGGCCGGGACCGTGAACAGCGCCAGCAGCGGCAGCCCGGTGAGCGCCGCCCTGCGCAGCCGCGCGGCGAGCAGATCCACCAGGACGGCGATCAGGCCGACACCGCCGCAGGTGAGCAGGACGATGCCGGCGTTGTCGGGCACGGGGGCGGCGAACCGCTGGATGTCGGCGAAGCCCGTCGTCAGCAACTCGTCCAGCCTGTCGAGCGAGTCCCAGGTGGGAAACACCCTCGCCCACGCCTCGTCCCCGGCGAACACCGCCGTGAGATAGAGGAACACCGCGAGCACCTGCACGGGCGGCGCCAGCCAGCCGGGCAGCGTGTAGTGACCGGCCAGCATGCCGACCCCGGTCACGACCAGGATGGCGCCCAGGCTCGACCAGAACCAGGAACCGCCCTGGAAGAGCGGGTAGAGCCCGAGCGCGACCGCTCCCGTGGCCACGCCCGACGCGATGGAAAGTCTCATGAGCCACTCCTGCCGGCCGCGAATCGTCCGCGTTGCGCGACGTCCTGCCAGACGCTCGCGACGGAGGTGCCGGCGGGCAGCCCCACCACGCGCCAGCCCGTTCCCGTGAGCACCGAGCGCACCGCCCGGAACTCCTCGTCCTCGCCCAGTTCGGGATTCTCCCAGCCCTCGACGTCCAGCAGCACGGCCACGCCGGTCATGTTGCCGTGCCTGGCCCTGGCCAGCTCCTGGGCCTGGTCGAGGTCCATCTTGCCGAGCACGGCGACGATCAGGCCGTCGCCGCCCCCCTGCCGCAGCGCGCCGACGCCGTACTCCAGTGACCGTGCCGTGCTGGTCCGCACGACGGCCAGGGTGTCCAGCAGCGACAGGCTCAGCCCGCTGTCGGTGAGCTGCTCGGCCCCCTGGTCGGTGACCAGGCGCAGGCCGAGACCCTCGTGGGCGAGGTGCACGCCGATGGAGGCCGCGACCGAGACCGCCGCCTCGAACGACGAGCGCGGCCCCTCGCCCCGGTGGGCGTAGCGCCGGGTGTCCAGCAGCAGCGCCCCCCTGCTCTGCCACTGCTGCTCCTCGCGCCGCACCATCAGCTCGCCGTGCCTGGCGGTCGAGCGCCAGTGGACGCGACGCAGGTCGTCGCCCTGACGGTACTCACGTGGCGCGACATCGTCGTCTCCCGCGGCCGCGACGCTTCTCGTACGGCTGTCGCCCCCGCCCGTCCACTCACCGGACAGGCGCACATGGGGCAACGCCACCACCTGGGGCGTCACCATGAGCGTGTCGGTGATGGTGAACGACCTGGTCAGCTCGACCAGGCCGAAGGGGTCGCTGATCCGGATGGAGAGCGGCCCGATGGTGAAGCGTCCGCGCAGGTCGGAGCGGACCCGGTAGTCGATCTCCCGGATGCCCTGCGCCTCCACCCGGTCCAGCACGAACCTGGGCCGGGCGCCGAGGGCGTAGGGAACGGTGTCCTCGATCATCAGCAGCCCGGTCGGCAGCCGGGTGATGTTCTCCAGCCGCAGCGTCACGGTGGCCTCGCTGCCCACCTCGGTCCTGGGCGGGTCCAGGCGCCGGGCGCAGCTCAGCCGGTAACGGGTGCGGGCGACCACCAGGGCCGCGAGCAGCGGCAGCGAGACGATCAGCACGCCGATCCTGAGCAGGTCGTGCTCGCCGAGGATGAAGGCGCACAACAGCGCCGCGACGCCGGACGCGAGGAAGGACCGGCCGCGGGCGGTGAGTGCCTTGAGGCCAGAGGTCACCGGGCCTGGGCCTCGGGCACGGGCACCCGGCGGACCAGGTCGGCGATCACCTGCTCGGGCGGGCGGCGCTGCCCCTGGGCCTCGATGCTGGGCAGCAGCCGGTGCGCGAGCACGGGGGCGCACAAATCCTGAAGGTCGTCGGGGATGACGTAGTCGCGGCCCGCGAGTGCGGCGTGCGCCCGCGCCGCCCTGACCAGTTGCAGGGTCGAGCGGGGGGAGGCGCCCAGCCTCAGGTCGGGGGACTGACGGGTGGCGGTCACCAGGTCGATCGCGTATTTCTTGATCGGCTGGGAGACGTAGACCCCGCGCACCGCCTCGATCAGGGCCTTCACCTGCTCGGTGGTGGCCACCGGCTCCAGCTTGTCCAGCGGGGAGGCCGCGCCGTGCACGTCGAGCATCTCCAGCTCCGCGGAGGGGGCGGGGTAGCCCATCGCGATCCGGGCGGTGAACCGGTCGCGCTGTGCCTCGGGAAGGGGGTAGGTGCCCTCCATCTCGATCGGGTTCTGTGTCGCGATCACCATGAAGGGGGAGTCCAGGCGGTAGGTCGCGCCGTCGACGGTGACCTGGTGCTCCTCCATGCACTCCAGCAGCGCCGACTGGGTCTTCGGCGAGGCCCGGTTGATCTCGTCACCGACCACGATGTTGGCGAAGACCGGGCCGGGCTTGAACTCGAACTCCCTGGTCTGCTGGTTGTAGGCGCTCACCCCGGTGATGTCGCTCGGTAGCAGGTCGGGGGTGAACTGCACGCGGCGCACCGGGCAGTCGATGGACCGCGCCAGCGCCTTGGCGAGCATGGTCTTGCCGACTCCGGGCACGTCCTCGATGAGGAGGTGTCCCTCGGCGAGTAGTACGGTCAAGGTCAGGCGGACGACGTCGCTCTTGCCCTCGATCACCGATTCGATCGACTCACGAATCCGGTGCGCGGTGACCACAAGATCATCGAGCTGTGGTGAGACGTCATGTGTTACTGCCACCAGGCCTCCATGAGGGTGCGGCGGTTGTGCGCCGAGGGGTTACCGTTGCGGAATCTTTGCGATCCCGTAACTCATTCTGCCTTCCGACACTACGGCGCCATACGTTCCCACGGCGACTTTATGCGGTCATCAGGGCTGATTCCGGGTAAACGGTCATAGCGGGCGACGCGGTGGTCGCGACCACGTGCCGGGGTGCGCCGATTCCGGAACGGTGCGGGGATCCTCGCCTTCCATCATTCTTCACCGCGACCCGACTTATTTCATGATCCATAGCCTATTCGGCGGCCTTACCCGACACGCCCGTGGCGTACGAGGGGCCGCTTACCCCCTCCACTCCGCACCACCCCATTTGAACTGGGGAAATGTCGGCGAAACCCGTCGTGAAGAGGCGTGGAATCAGTTGACGGTGGAGAGAAGTGGAGTATGGTGGTGCGCAGTGGAGGGCAGGGCGGCGACGCCTGGCGCTCCGCTGGGCACGGGAGGTGAGGCCGGTGTTCCTCGGCACTCACCACCCACGTCTTGATGACAAGGGACGGCTGTTCCTGCCGGCGAAGTACCGCGAGGAGCTGGCGGAGGGTCTGGTGATCACCAAAGGCCAGGAGCGCTGCCTCTACGTCTTTCCCGTAGAGGAGTTTCAGCGCATAACCGAGGCTCTGCGCACCGCGCCGGTGACCGCCAAGGCGGTCCGCGACTACAGCCGCGTCCTCTTCGCCAGCGCATCCGACGAGGTCGCCGACAAGCAGGGCCGGATCACCGTTCCGCAACCTCTGCGCGAGTACGCCAGCCTGCGCCGCGACTGCGTGGTCATCGGAGCCAACACCCGGTTGGAGATCTGGGCCGCGGACGCCTGGAGCGCCTATCTGGCCGACCAAGAGCAGGCTTTCGCCGATCTGTCGGAGGAGGTGCTGCCAGGGATTCTGTGATTCCACGGTCGACTCATCGGTAAAACGTCGTTCGGCGAGGTCTCCACCCGCAACCACCTGTCCGTCAGCTGATGCACCTTCCCCGGTGTCAGGTGACGGGTGGACACGCGGGTGCGGATGGGGACCTGGCCGGACGGCCCCGGGGGTGGGGGCCTGTTTTCAAGACACCGGTGAGCGTCCGCCGCGCGTCCACGGGACGAGGCGGGAAAGAGGGGGGTTGCGCTTCATGCGCGCCGAGAACCACAACCATGATCTCCAGACGGCCGGGGGTCACGTCCCCGTCATGCTCGACCGGGTGCTGGAGTTGCTCGCTCCGGCGCTGGCCCGCCCCGCCCCCGTGCTCGTGGACGCCAACCTCGGCCTCGGCGGTCACGCCGAGGCCCTGCTGGCCGCGCATCCCTCGCTCCACCTGATCGGGATCGACCGCGACCCCACCGCCATCGAGCGCTCCACCACCAGGCTCGCCCCGTACGCCGAGCGGATCACGCTGGTCCGCGCGGTCTCCGACGAGCTTCCCGAGGTACTGGCCGAGCTGGGCCGTCCCCGCGTCGACGCCGCGCTGTTCGACCTGGGCGTCTCCTCCCCACAGCTGGACGAGGCCGAACGCGGTTTCGCCTACTCCTACGACGCGCCGCTGGACATGCGGATGGACCGCGACGAGGAGCTGACGGCCGAGGTCGTGGTCAACACCTACCCGGCCGCCGAGCTGATCCGGATCCTGCGGGATTACGGAGAAGAACGATTCGCCCCGCGTGTCGCGCACTTAATCATCAAGGAAAGGGCCAGAGAGGCCATAACGTCTACCAAGCGGCTTGCGGAGATCGTCAGAACGGCGATCCCGGCCGCTACCCGCAGGACCGGGGGCAACCCCGCCAAAAGGACTTTCCAGGCGTTGCGGATCGAGGTGAACGCGGAGTTGACAGCACTGGAACGCGCGCTCCCGGCCGCGCTCGACGCATTGACGCTGGGCGGGCGCGTCGTCGTGCTCGCGTACCACTCCCTTGAGGACCGGCTGACGAAGCAGGTCATCACCGCGCGGACCAGGGACACCGGCCCTGTCGGCCTCCCCGTCCCGCTGCCGGCTCACCAGCCGCGGTTCGCGCTCCTGACAAGGGGAGCCGAGCTTCCGAGCGAAGAGGAGGTGGCCCGCAACCCGCGGGCGGCCTCCGCCCGGTGTCGGGCGGCAGAGAGGATCCGTGAGGCAGTTGACGAGGAGTGAGACAGACGTCCGACGCGCCGCGCCCAGCCGCGGCGCACGCCCCGTGCGCGTCCCCCGCGCGGTGCCGCAGGGGTACGGGACCAAGCCGGCCAGGCCTGCGCCCGCCACCGCTCCGGCCGCGCAGGGTAAGCAGGTCAAGGCTGTGGCTCTCGGGGCTCCAGGTGCCTCAGGGCCCCCGGCGGCCCGTCGCGCCAGGCCGCCGAGAACTCCTTTCCTGCTGCTCGTGGTCGGCCTGCTCTGCGGCGGGCTGATCAGCCTGCTGCTGCTGAACGCCGTGCTCGCCCAGGACTCCTTCAGGGCCAACGGGCTGCGCAAGGAGATCAGTGACCTGCGCATCGCGAAGGAGAGCAAGCAGAGCGCGATCATGCGGCAGGAGATGCCGGAAGCGGTGGCGAGGAACAACGAACTCCAGGGTCTGGGTCCCGACTGGGACACCGCGCGCGTCATCGACCCCGACAAGCCCGCCGTCGGGGGCGCCGACGACGCCACCAAGCCCGCGGGGCAGGAGCGAGTGCCGGGCACGGGCCGGTGAGGGAGACCGGGGGGCCCGGTTCCGGGCAGGGCCGCGGGGGCTCCGGGGGAGGACCGGCGGGAGGGGCGGGCCGCCGTTCTCCCGGCGGTCCCGGCCGCGCGGCCAGACCGGGCGGTTCCCCGGACGCCTCCGGTAAGCCGCGCAGGCCCGGTTCCGGCGACGCCGGGCCGTCCGGCGCTCCCGGCGTTCCCGACAGCCCCCGGGAGCCGGCCCCCCCGCGCAGGCCTCCGGCCTCGGGTAGGCAGGGGGCAGGCGGTTCGGGCCGTACGGGTTCCTCCGGAAGTTCCGGCCGTGCGGGCTCCCCTTCGGGCCGTGCGGGTTCCTCCGGTGGCTCGGGGCGCGGGGGCTCCGCCGGGAGCTCCGGTCGTGCGGGCTCCTCCGGTGCCTCTGGCAGGGCAGGCTCGTCCGGCGGGTCACCGGCACCGGAAGGTTCCGGCAAATCAGGTAAACCGGCGAGGGGCGGCAGGCCGGGCTCCCCGGCGAGGCCGTCGGCCGCCGGCGCGTCCGGCAGGCCGGGAGCCCCGGGCAGGCCCGCTCCCACCGGCAGGACCGGTTCCGGCGCACGGCCGCCCGCTTCCGACGGCTCGGGTCGGCAAAGACGACCGGACGGCAAGGGCGGTGCCCCCGGTGCCCCCGGTGCCCCCGGCATCCGTGGTGTCCCCGGCGTTCCCGGTGTCTCCGGAGCCCCGAGGGCTTCCGGTGGATCCGGCCGGCCCGAGGCGCCGGGCAGGACCTCCGCCCCCCGCCCCGGCAGGCCGCCGGGGCCCGCCCCGCGTAGGTCCTCGGGGCCCGAGGCGCCGCGCAGGTCTCCGGGAGCCGAGGCCCCGCGTGGGCCGGTGCGGTCCTCACGGGCGGAAGGACCGCCGGACCCGCTGGGCTGGGTGCGGTCCGCGCCGAGGCGCGGAGGCGAGCGACCGGGGGATCACGAGCACACCCGCATGACCACACGCGGCGGCGGTGGCAGGCCGCCGCGGCCGCCGGCGCGCCCGTCGGCGGTGCTGCGCCTGGGCAACCCCCGCAGGCGCATCGGTATCGGCCTGATGGCGATGACCTTCGTGCTGTCCATCTTCGCGGGGCGGCTCATCCAGCTCCAGGGCCTCGACTCGAAGGTCTACACCGCGGAGGCGGCCAAGCAGCGCGTCCAGGGCGAGAAGCTGCCCGCGAGGCGAGGGTCGATCACCGACGTGAACGGTCACGAGCTCGCGCTCACCCTGGAGGCTCGCGAGATCTTCGTGGACCCCTCCCAGGTCTCCGCCGGCCAGCGTGACCGGGTGGCCACGATTCTGGCCAAGGAGCTGGGCACGCCCAAGGAGTCGATCGCCGCCAAGCTGGCCCAGAGCACCAGCCACTACCAGCAGCTCGCCGCAGCCGTCGACCCGCCGCTCGCCCAGCGGATCATGGCGCAAGACCTCAAGGGCGTCGGCAGCAAGCACCGCTACCGGCGTGACTACCCCGGCGGCGACCTGGCGGGCACCCTGCTGGGCTTCGTCGGCACCGACGGCACCGGGCTGGCCGGGCTGGAGAGCACCTACGACAAGCTGCTCGCGGGCCGCGACGGCGAGCAGATCATCGAGACGGGTGCCAGGGGGCAGCGCATCCCGATGACCCGCAGCACCGTCCGGGCGCCCGTCGAGGGCAGGGACGTGCGTCTGACCATCGACCGCGACGTCCAGTGGGCCGCGCAGAAGGCGATCGCCGAGCAGGTCAAGGCGACCGGGGCGCGCACCGGCAGCGCGATCGTGCTGGACACGCGGACCGGCAAGGTGATCGCCATGGCCAACGCGCCCGAGCTCGACCTGAAGAACTGGATGAACTCTCCCGGCGCCGACCGGGTCAACCGGTCGGTCACCGACGTGTTCGAGCCGGGCAGCACCAACAAGGTCATCACCGCGGCGGCGGCCCTGGAGTCGGGTGCCGTGCGGCCGGAGACCCTGTTCACGGTCGCCGACCGGATCAGGTGCGCCGACCAGGTGCTGAAGGATTCCCACCCGCACCCCACCGAGCGCCTGACCTTCTCGGGCATCGTGGCGACCTCCAGCAACGTGGGTACGATCCTCGCCACCCAGAAGATCGGCGACGAGAAGCTCCACTCGATGCTCCAGCGCTTCGGGTTCGGCACGAAGCCGGGCTCGGAGTTGCCGGGGGAGGAGGCCGGGCTCCTGCCCGACTGGAAGAGCTGGTCGGGTAGCCAGCGCTGCACGATCGCGTACGGCCAGGGGGTCTCGGTGACGGCGCTGCAGACGGCGAGCGTGTACCAGACCATCGCCAACGGCGGGGTGCGTGTCACCCCGCGGATCGTGGCCGGCACCACCGGGGAGAACGGCGTGTTCACGCCGTCGCCGCCGGGCAAGCAGACCCGGGTGGTCGGCGAGCGTACGGCGCGGGAGATCGCGACCATGCTGGAGGCCGCCGTGAGCGAGGAGGGCACCGGCAACCTCGCCGCGATCGACGGTTACCGGGTGGCGGGCAAGACGGGGACCGCGATGCGCTACGACACCAGATGTCAGGGTTATTGCGGTTATACCGCGACTTTTGTTGGTTTCGCTCCCGCGGACAAGCCCCGCCTCGTCGTCCTGGCGGTCCTCCAGGACCCCAAGGAGGGCCATTACGGCGGGGAGATCGCCGCGCCGGTCTTCAAGAAGGTGATGACGTTCGCGTTGAAGAGCGGGAAGATCCCGCCGACCGGAACCAAGCCGTCCCCGGTGCGGATACGCGCCGGAGAGTGACGAGTGAAGGTACGCTCTCGCCGTGCGTCCCCCGTCGTCAATGCGACCCTCAACCAGTTCACCCCGTCCGCTCTCGGGGCTGGCGAGCCTCATCGGCGCGCCCTCGGGCACGTCGCGAGCTCCGCTTGCCGCGGTGTCCGGGATCACCATCGACTCGCGCCAGGTGTGCCGGGGAGATCTCTACGTCGCGCTCCCGGGGGCCTCGGTCCACGGGGCCGACTTCTCCGCCCAGGCCCTCGCCGCGGGTGCCAGCGCGATCCTGACCGACGAGGCGGGAAGGGAGGCCGCGGTCGCGACCGGCCTCCCGGTCCTCGTCGTGCCCGATCCGCGGGCCCTGCTCGGGCAGGTCTCCGCCTGGGTGTACGGCAATCCCGTGGCGGACGTCATGGTCGTCGGGGTCACCGGCACCAGCGGCAAGTCCACGGTCACCTTCATGCTGGAGGCCGGGCTGCGGGCCGCCGGGCACAGCCCCGGGCTCATCGGGGGGGTGGAGATCCACGCCGGTGAGCTGCGCTTCGCGCCGAAGCTCACCACGCCCGAGGCGAGCGACCTGCAGAGCCTGTTCGCCCTGATGCGCGAGCGGGGCGTCACCGCCGCGGCGATGGAGGTCTCCAGCCACGCGCTGGCGCTCGGCCGGGTCGACGGGGTGTTCTACGACGTGGCGCTGTTCACCAACCTGTCCCAGGACCACCTCGACTTCCACCGTGACCTCGACGACTACTTCGCGGCGAAGGCCAGGTTGTTCACCCCCGAGATGAGCCGCGTGGGGGTCGTCAACCTCGACGATCCGCACGGGCGTGAGCTCGCGGGCTTCGCGAAGATCCCGATGACCACCTTCTCCGCCGAGGGCGCCCTGGAGGCCGACTGGCGGGCCACCGGTGTGCGGCTGGGCCCCGAGGGCAGCACCTTCACGGTCGTGGGGCCGGGAGGCGTCGAGGAGGCCGCCTCGGTCGCCCTGCCGGGGCCCTTCAACGTGTCCAACGCCCTGGGCGCGATCGTCGCGCTGGTGGAGGCGGGTGTGCCGCTGCGGGCCGCGGTGGCGGGTGTCGGTACGCTGACGGGGGTTCCCGGCCGGATGGAGCGGGTTCCCGGCGGCGAGGACTTCCAGGCCATCGTCGACTACTCGCACAAGCCCGGCGCGGTCGAGTCGGTCCTGCGCTCGCTGCGCGAGGTCACCGAGGGCGAACTCATCGTCGTGCTCGGCTGCGGGGGTGACCGTGACCGCAGTAAACGCCCAATGATGGGAGAAGCCGCCGCAAGGTTGGCAGATGTGGCTATTCTCACCAGCGACAACCCCCGCTCCGAGGATCCCCTGCGGATCCTCGCGGAGATGATGGACGGAGTTCTCGGTGTGCCCCAGGACGGGCGCGCGCATGTGATCATTGAGCCGGACCGCGCCGCGGCCATCGACCTGGCCATCGGCCGGGCGGGTCTCGGTGACGTCGTCGTCGTGGCCGGCAAGGGCCACGAGCAGGGCCAGTACGTCGGCGACCAGGTGCTTCCTTTCGACGACAGGCAGGTCGTGGCCGACGCGATCGTCAGGCGCAGGAACCGCACCGGGCGCCGAAGCACGTATGGAGAGTAGGGAAGACGCATCATGATCCCGTTGCCGCTGGCCAGGATCGCCGAGATCACCTCGGGGGCCCTCGCGGGCATGGCCGACCCACGCGCGGTGGTGCGCGGCCCGGTCGTCACCGACTCCCGCGCCGTCGAACCGGGGTCGCTGTTCGTCGCGATCAAGGGCGAACGGGTCGACGGGCACGACTTCGCGGCCCAGGCCGTCGCGGCCGGGGCGGTCGCCGTGCTCGCCGCCCGGCCGGTCGACGCCCCCGCCGTCATCGTCGGTGACACCGTGGCCGCCATGACGGGCCTGGCCACCGCCGTCTGCGCGGCACTGCCGGCGACCACGGTCATCGGCATCACCGGCTCCGCGGGCAAGACCACCACCAAGGACCTGCTCGCCAGGCTCACCGCGAGGATCGGCCCGACGGTCGCCACGGCCGGCTCGTTCAACAACGAGATCGGCCACCCGCTGACCGTGCTGAAGTCCAGCGAGGACACCCGCTACCTGGTGCTGGAACTCGGCGCGAGGAACGCGGGGCACATCGCCCACCTGACCCGCGTCGCCCCGCCGAGGATCGGCGTGGTCCTCAACGTCGGCACCGCCCACCTGGGCGTCTTCGGCGGCAAGGAGGAGATCGCGAGGGCGAAGGGCGAGCTGGTCGAGGCGCTGCCCGCCGACGGGGTGGCCGTGCTCAACGCCGACGACCCGCTGGTGGCCGCGATGGCCGGGCGCACCGGTGCCCGCGTCACCTGGTACGGCCGGGGCGAGGACGCGACCGTACGGGCCGAGAACGTGACCGTCGACGAGCGCGGCCGCGCCTCCTTCACGCTGCGCACCCCCTCGGGTGCCGCCCCCGTCGGCCTGCGCCTGTACGGCGAGCACGCGGTGGAGAACGCGCTCGCCGCCGCGGCGGCCGCCTACGAGCTGGGCCTGCCGGTCGCCACCATCGCCGAGGAGCTGTCCGAGGCCGAGCCCCGCAGCCGCTGGCGGATGGAGGTCACCGACCGCGCGGACGGCGTCACCGTGATCAACGACGCCTACAACGCCAACCCCGACTCCATGCGGGCCGCCTTCGGCACCCTGGACGTGCTCGCGGGCGGCCGCCGCCGCTTCGCGGTCATCGCCGCCCTGCGCGAACTCGGTGACGAGAGCGCCGCGCTCAACGAGGGGCTGGGACGCCTGGCCGGGGGCGCGGGCCTGGCGGGCCTGTTCGTCGTCGGCCCCGACGCGGATCCGGTCCTGGCAGGGGCGGAGGCCGCCGTACGGGCCGCGCGGGAGAGCGGCGTCGTCGCGCACGCGGGAGCGGCGCCGCACGGGGCGGGAGGACCACCGGGCGACGGCGCGCTCTCGCCTCTCTCCGCGTTCGGCGAGACCGCCGAGCCCGATGCCGCCGCCGGCGCCATCCGGATCTCGCACGCCGCCGACGCGGCCCAGGCGGGCGCGGAGCTGTCGGCACTGCTCGCCCCGGGCGACGTCGTACTGATCAAGGGACCGCGCGCCGCGGGCCTCGAACGCGTGGCCACGGCGCTGCTCGGGGGTGACCGCCGATGAGGGAGATCCTCGTCGCGGCGGCGGTCAGCCTGCTGCTGTCCATGCTGGGCACGCCGCTGGCGATCCGCCTGTTCTCCCGGCGCGGCTACGGGCAGAGCATCCGGGAGGAGGGACCCTCCGGCCACCACGACAAGCGCGGCACCCCCACCATGGGCGGCACCGTGATCGTGATCGCCGCGCTGGTCGGCTTCGCCTGCGCCCACCTGTACAGCTTCACACCCCCCACGGTCTCCGCCGTCCTCGTGCTGTTCCTGATGACGGGACTGGGCGCGGTCGGCTTCCTCGACGACTTCATCAAGATCTACAAGCAGCGCAGCCTCGGTCTGCGAAGCGGCGCCAAGGCGCTGGGCCAGCTCATCGTGGGCGCGGTCTTCGCGGTCCTGGTGACCCGTTTCCCCAACTCCTACCAGATCACCCCGGCCGAGACGCGCCTGTCGTTCCTGAGGGACTTCGGCCCCTCCATCGGCCTCATCGGCTTCACCATCTGGGTGCTGATCATGATCGTCGGCTTCTCCAACGCAGTGAACCTCACCGACGGTCTCGACGGCCTCGCCAGCGGCGCCACCGGCGTGGTGCTCGCCTCGTACGTGCTGATCGGCAACTGGCAGCTGCGCAACAGCTGCACCAGCCAGCTCGGACCCAACTGCTACTGGGTCCGCGACCCGCTGGACCTGGCGGTGGTCGCCGCCGCTGTGCTCGGCGCGCTGGTCGGGTTCCTGTGGTGGAACGCGCCGCCCGCGAAGATCTTCATGGGCGACACCGGTTCGCTCGCCCTGGGCGGCGTGATCGCCGGTCTGGCCATCACCACCAGGACCCAGCTGCTGCTGATCATCCTCGCCGGGATGTGCGTGCTCATCACCATGTCGGTGATCATCCAGGTCGGCTTCTTCAAGATGACCGGAAAACGGGTCTTCAGGATGGCGCCGCTCCAGCACCACTTCGAGTTGAAGGGCTGGGCCGAGACGACCATCGTGGTCCGCTTCTGGCTGATCGCCGCCCTGTGCTCCGCCGCCGGGCTGGGGATCTTCTACGTGGAATGGATGCCCAGGCTGTGAGCGTACGGACGAACGTGGCCGGGGAGGACGTGTGATCTGCGTCGCGGGGCTGGGGGTCTCCGGCACCGCCGTGGCCCGCGCGATGGCCGGTCGCGGCGAGAAGGTGGTCGTCCTGGAGGGCAGGGACGGCGAGCGGGCCAGGGCGGTCGCGGGGGAGCTGACCGCGCTCGGCGTCGAGGTGCGCTTCGGCGAACCCGCCGAGCCTCCCGAGGGCACCTCCCTCATCGTCACCACCGGCTGGCCGCCGCACCACCCGCTGCTCGCCGCCGCCGCGGCGGCCGGTATCGAGGTGATCGGCGAGGTCGAGCTGGCCTGGCGGCTCCGAGGCGAGGGCGCCGCCCCCTGGCTGGCGCTGACCGGCACCAACGGCAAGACCACCGCGGTGCGCATGCTCACCGCGATGCTCCTCGCCGCGGGCCACCGGGCGCTCGCCGTCGGCAACGTCGGCACCCCGGTGGTGGAGGCCGTCGCCGGTCCCGGCGACGTGCTGGCGGTGGAACTGTCCAGCTTCCAGCTGCACCGCTCGCCCAGCATCGCCCCGTACGCGGCCGCGGTGCTCAACGTGGCGCCCGACCACCTCGACTGGCACGGCTCCATGGAGGAGTACGCCCGCGTCAAGGGGGAGATCTTCGCCAGGGCCGGGACGGTCGTGTACAACGCCGACGACGAGTGGGCGGCCCGTCTCGCCGCGCCGTACGAGAGCGAGGCCGGGCACGGCGCCACGGCGCGGAGCGTGGGCTTCACCCTCAAGGTGCCCCGGCCCGGCCAGCTCGGCGTGGTCGAGGACCTGCTGGTGGACCGGGCGTTCGTGGCCGACCCGGCGAGCAGCGCCGAGGAGCTCGCCTCGTTCGCCGACATCCGCCCGTTCGCGCCGCACAACGTGGCGAACGCGCTCGCCGCCGCGGCCCTCGCCAGGGCCTACGGGGTGCCCGCCGCCGCCGTCCGCGAGGGACTGCTCGCCTTCGTTCCCGACCCCCACAGGATCGCGCACGTGGCCAGGGTCGCCGAGGTCGACTACGTGGACGACTCCAAGGCCACCAACCCACACGCCGCCGCCGCCTCGCTGGCCGCCTACCCGTCGATCGTCTGGGTCGCCGGAGGGCAGCTGAAGGGCGCCGACGTCGGCGAGCTGGTACGCCGGGCCGCGCCCAGGCTGCGCGGCGCGGTGCTCCTGGGCGCCGACCGCGAGCGAATTCGCGAGGCTCTGGCGCGACACGCCGGGAATGTTCCCGTGGTGGAGGTGGCGGGGCAAGACACTGGGGTCATGGACCGTGTCGTCACCGAAGCCGCCAGGCTCGCCGCCCCCGGAGACACCGTGCTGCTGGCCCCGGCCGGCGCGTCTCTGGACATGTTCGCCGGTTACCCCGCCCGAGGGGAGGCGTTCGCCCGGGCCGTGCACCGTCTCGCCGAGGGGCACGACGGGGGAGCGGCGTGAGCGCGACCACCCAGGAGGGCGCGCCCGCCCGCCAGGGCGCCCCAGGGCGCCCCGAGGGGTTCCGCGAGCACCTGACCGCCTTCCGTGAGTTGCTCAACCGGCCGCTGACCTCGTACTACCTGATCCTGGGGTGCAGCGGCCTGCTGCTCGTCCTCGGCCTGATGATGGTGCTCTCGGCCTCCAGCATCGAGGCGCTGCAGAAGACGGGCGATCCCTTCTACTGGTTCTTCAAGCAGTCGATCTCGGTCGGGCTCGGCCTCCCGCTGATGTGGATCTGCGCGCAGCTGCCGCCGAGGTTCTTCAGGCTCGCCGGATACCCGCTGATGGCGCTGGCGATCCTCGGGCTGGTGCTGGTGCTGTTCGTCGGCACCTCCCAGCTCGGCGCCCAGCGCTGGATCGACCTCGGCCCCGTCTACCTGCAGCCGTCCGAGCCCGCCAAGCTCGGGCTGATGCTCTGGGGGGCCGACCTGCTGGCCCGCAAGGCGCGCAACGGCATGATCGAGTGGCGCAGCCTGTTCATCCCGCTGATGCCGGGCACCGCCATCCTGGCCGTCCTGGTCATGCTGGGCAGTGACCTCGGCACCACGCTGGTGCTGATGCTCATCTTCCTGTCGCTGCTGTGGGTGGTGGGGGCGCCGCTGAAGCTGTTCGGCGGGATCCTCGGGGTGACGGCGCTCGCGACCATCGTCATGATCAGCACCGAGGGATACCGCTCGGCGCGGATCGCCGGGTGGCTCGACCCGTGGGGCAACGCCCAGGGGGCGGGCTTCCAGGCCGTACAGGGACAGATCGCGATCGGCAGCGGCGGCTGGTTCGGGCTGGGGCTGGGGTCCAGCAGGCAGAAGTGGAGCTGGATCCCGCACGCCGAGAGCGACTTCATCTTCTCCATCCTCGGCGAGGAGCTCGGCCTGATGGGCACGCTCGTCGCGGTGGCCCTGTTCGGGCTGCTGGGCTACGCGGGGCTGCGGGTCGCCACCCGGGTCAAGGACCCGTTCGTCAGGCTCGCCTCCTCCGCCGCGGTCGCCTGGATCGTGGGTCAGGCGCTCGTCAACATCGGCGCGGTCATCGGCGTGCTGCCCATCACCGGCATCCCGTTGCCGCTGGTCTCCTACGGTGGATCGGCCCTGCTGCCCACCCTCGCCGCCCTGGGCATGCTCCTGTCGTTCGCCAAGCAGGAACCCGGCGCCCGCGAGGCGCTGGCGGCCCATGGCCCCGGACCGGTGGCGCGGGGCCTAAGCTGGCTTGGCCTGGGTGGTCCGGCCAGGAAACGACGGCCGGGCCGCGGAAGACGATAAGCGAAAGGACCGAAATGAGGGTGGTCCTCGCCGGCGGCGGGACGGCCGGTCATATCGAACCGGCGCTCGCCCTGGCCGACGCGTTGCGCCGGCTCGACCCGAACATCGGGATCACCTGCCTCGGCACCGAGCGCGGCCTGGAGACCAGGCTGGTGCCCGCCCGGGGATACGAGCTGCAACTGGTGCCCGCGGTGCCGCTGCCCCGGTCCCTGACGCCCCAGCTGCTGAGCGTGCCGGGCCGCCTGGCGGGCGCCGTCAACGCGGCCGCCGGCATCATGGACCGCGTCCAGGCCGACGTCCTGGTCGGCTTCGGCGGTTACGTGGCGACCCCCGCCTACCTGGCGGCGCGGCGGCGCAACGTGCCGATCGTGGTCCACGAGGCCAACCCGCGCCCCGGCCTGGCCAACCGGCTGGGCGCGCGCCTCACCGAGCACGTGTTCACCGGCCATCCGGACACCCCTCTGGGCCGCGCCGAGCACATCGGGATCCCGCTCCGCCGCGAGATCGTCAACCTGGACCGGCTGTCCATGGGCGACAAGGCCCGGTCCTGGTTCGGCCTGGAGGCCGACCTGCCCACGCTGCTGGTCACCGGGGGTTCCCAGGGGGCACGCTCGCTCAACCGGGCGGCCCTGGCGGCCGCCCCGGCGCTGCGCAGGGCCGGGGTGCAGGTGCTGCACGTCATCGGCCCGAAGAACACGCTGGAGGAGGAGCCGCCGCCGGGCGACCCCCAGTACGTCGTGCTGCAGTACGTCGACCGGATGGACCTCGCCTACGCGGCGGCCGACTTCGCCCTGTGCCGCAGCGGCGCGATGACCTGCGCCGAACTGACGGCCGTGGGCCTGCCGGCCGCGTACATCCCGCTGCCGCACGGCAACGGCGAGCAGCGGCTCAACGCCACCCCGATCGTGCGGGGCGGCGGCGGTGTGATGATCGACGACGCCGAGCTGTCGGCGGAGTGGATCGTCCACAGCGTGCTGCCCATCCTGTCCGACCCCGAGCGCGTGGTCACCATGTCCGAGGCGGCCGCCAGGATGGGCAGGAAGGACGCCGACGTGACGCTGGCACGCAAGGTGCTGGGGATCGCGGCGCAGGGGAGAGGCTGAATGGGCGCGCAGGGGAGCCGGGGCGGCGGGCGCGGGACCGCCGGAGACGAACGACGGCCGGAGGGGCGCGGACGCGCCCGCGCGGCGAACGAGGAGGGGTGAGCGGCCGATGAGCCTGGTCAAGCTGGTGGATCCGGTCGCGGCCGGCGATCTGGGACGGGTCCACTTCATCGGGATCGGCGGTTCCGGGATGTCCGGGATCGCGCGCATCCTGCTCAAGCGGGGAGTGCCGGTCTCCGGCAGTGACGCGCGGGGCTCGGACCTGGTGACGGAGCTGCGCGATCTGGGGGCGAGGGTCCACATCGGCCACGCCGCCTCCCACATCAAGAACGTCGACACCGTCGTGGTCTCCACCGCGATCCGCGACTCCAACCCCGAGCTGGGCGAGGCGCTCCGCCAGGGCCTGCGGGTCATCCCCAGGGCCGCGGCGCTCGCCTCCGTGATGGCGGGCAAGACCGGTGTCGCGCTGGCCGGCACCCACGGCAAGACCACCACGACCTCGATGCTCACCGTGGCGCTGCAGAAGTGCGGCGCCGACCCCTCGTACTGCGTGGGCGGGCAGCTGGTGACGACGGGCCTGGGCGCCGACGAGGGTTCGGGCGGTACGTTCGTCGCCGAGGCCGACGAGAGCGACGGCTCCTTCCTGATGCTCGCCCCCGACATCGCCGTGGTGACCAACGTCGAGCCCGACCACCTGGACAACTACGGAGACCCGCGCGCGGTCCACGACAGCTTCGCCCGGTTCGTCGAGCGCGTCACCGCCACCATGGTCGTGTGCGCCGACGATCCCGGTTCCGCCGCGCTCATCCCGATCGCCCGCGCCCGCGGCCTGAAGGTGATCACCTACGGCGAGAGCGAGGACGCCGACCTGCGGGTGGACGGGATCGTCCCCGAAGGGCTGGGCATCACCTTCACGATCGTGGGGCACGGGGAGGTCAGGCTCGCGGTGCCGGGCCGCCACAACGCGCTCAACGCCGCCTCCGCGATCGCGGTGGCGAGGGAGCTGGGCGTCTCCTTCGACGAGATCCGTGACGGCCTGGCGGCCTTCACCGGCGCCAAGCGCCGTTTCGAGGCCAAGGGGGAGGCGGGCGGGGTGGCGGTCTTCGACAGCTACGCCCACCACCCGACCGAGCTCGCCGCCGACCTGCGCGCGGCGCGGGACGTGGTGGCGTCCTTCTCCGGCGACGGCAGGGTCATCGCGGTCTTCCAGCCGCACCTGTACTCGCGGACGAGATTCTTCGCCGACGATTTCGGTACCGCGCTCGGGCTGGCCGACGAGGCCATCGTCCTGGACGTCTACGGGGCCCGCGAGGACCCCGAGCCGGGCGTGTCGGGGGCGCTGGTGGCGGGGAAGGTGCCGCTGCCCGCCGAGCGGGTGGCCTACGCCCCCCGCCGCGACAGCGTGCCCGCCCTGGTGGCGGAGCGGGCCAGGCCCGGTGACATCGTCCTGACCATGGGAGCGGGCGACGTCACCGAGCTCGGTCCCAGGATCGTGGCGGAGCTGGCCGCGCGGTGACCCACGCCAGCGGGCGCGGGTCGCCGGAGGGGGAGTGGCGATGAACGGGGTGTGGAGGTCGGCCTTCCTGGCCCTGCTCACCGTGGGGGTGGTGGGCATCGCCGCCTGGCTGGTGTTCTTCTCCCCGGTGCTCGGGGTGAGGGAGATCCAGGTGGTGGGCAACGCGGGCCTGTCCGCCGAGCAGATCCGCCAGGCGGCGCAGGTGGCCGAGGACATGCCACTCGCCACCGTCGACGTGGCCGAGGTCGAGGGCAGGATCGGCAGGATCCCGCAGGTGGAGTCGGTGACGGTGAGTCGTGGCTGGCCGGGCACCCTGCGCGTCGAGGTCGTGGAGCGCGAGCCGGTGGCGGTGGTGCCGGTCGGTGACAGGTCCGCGCTGATGGACCGCCACGGGATCGTCACCGAGCTCAGGAACGTCGCGCCCCCGGCACTGCCCGTGCTGAGGGTGTCTCGGCCGGGCCCGGCGGATCCCGCGACCGCGGCGGCGCTCAAGGTCATCACCGCGCTGCCGCAGAATCTCGCCCGCCGGGTCGCGGAGGTTCTCGCGCCGTCGGCGGAGACGGTATCGCTGCGTCTCAAGGACGGCCGCGCGATCGTGTGGGGTGGCGGTGACCGCCCCGCAGACAAGGCGCGGATCCTTGTTACGCTGCTCAAGCGTCCCGCTGACACCTATGACGTCAGTTCGCCTGACGTGGTGACGGTTAAGTGATCTCATCGGATGGCGGGCGTTCCCGGAAAAGGACGGCCCGCGACACGCTGGACACGCTTGCGGCGCGGTTAGTTGACCCGCCAGGAGCGTAACTCCTACTGTCCGTATCACTCCTCAGGTTGACATAAAGCTAAATCTCAACTTGAGGGTGAGGGTTTTGGAAACGACGGCACGGGCCCCGTGCCGCATGAAATTGCAAGTCAACGAGCGGAAAGGCCCCTCGTCGTGGCAGCACCGCAGAACTACCTCGCGGTCATCAAGGTTGTAGGAATCGGCGGAGGCGGAGTCAACGCCGTCAACCGGATGATCGAGGAGGGACTCAAGGGCGTCGAGTTCATCGCCATCAATACCGACGCCCAGGCGCTGCTGATGAGTGACGCCGACGTCAAACTCGACGTCGGGCGCGAGCTCACCCGCGGCCTCGGCGCGGGGGCCAACCCCGAAGTCGGGCGCAAGGCGGCCGAGGACCACCGCGAGGAGATCGAGGAGGTCCTCAAGGGGGCCGACATGGTTTTCGTCACGGCGGGCGAGGGCGGTGGCACGGGCACCGGCGGCGCCCCGGTGGTGGCCAACATCGCCCGTACGCTGGGCGCGCTCACCATCGGTGTCGTGACCCGGCCGTTCAGCTTCGAGGGACGGCGCAGGGCGATGCAGGCCGACGCCGGCATCGAGACCCTCCGCGAGGAGGTCGACACCCTCATCGTGATCCCGAACGACAGGTTGCTGTCGATCTCCGACCGGCAGGTGAGCGTGCTCGACGCCTTCAAGGCGGCCGACCAGGTGCTGCTCTCCGGTGTCCAGGGCATCACCGACCTGATCACCACGCCCGGCCTGATCAACCTCGACTTCGCCGACGTGAAGTCGGTCATGTCCGGAGCCGGTTCGGCCCTGATGGGCATCGGCCACGCCCGCGGCGACGACCGCTCGGTCGCGGCGGCCGAGATGGCCGTCTCCAGTCCGCTGCTGGAGGCCAGCATCGACGGCGCGCACGGCGTGCTGCTCTCGATCGCCGGAGGCTCCGACCTCGGTCTTTTCGAGATCAACGAGGCGGCCCAGCTCGTCTCCACCGCCGCCGCGCCGGATGCCAACATCATCTTCGGTACGGTCATCGACGACGCCCTCGGCGACGAGGTGCGCGTCACGGTGATCGCGGCCGGTTTCGACGAGCCCGCTCCCGAGCCCAAGCAGGCCGCGCAGCCGGCCGCGCGCCCGCAGGCCGTCTCCCGCTCCGCCCCGCCCGCCGCGACGGCGCCGGTCCGCCCGCTGGCGCCCACGGTCAAGGCCGAGCCCCGCCCCGAGCCGAGGGTGGAGCACGCGCCGCCCCCTCCGGTGCGGCCGGTCGCCACCCCGCAGCCGGCGCCGGCGGAGCCCACGCCCCAGCAGCAGATCTACCCGGTCCAGCAGGCGCAGCCCTCGGCGGAGCACGCCGAGCCGCACCGCGCGGAGGAGCCGCACTCCCCGCCGTTGTCGATCCCCCGCCCGGCTCCCGAACCCTCGCAGCCGACGCCGATCTCCGCCAGGGCCACCGACCCGGCCCGGCGCCGACCGGTGATCTTCGAGGAGCAGGAAGAGGAGCTGGACGTCCCCGACTTCCTGAAGTGAGATCTCTCACTGTGGGGGTGGCGACGACCTGCCCGGCCGTGCCGGGAAGAATGGGCTCCGCCGGTTTGCCGACGTCCGAGCGGCGGAGATGTGACGGAAACAACACGACGTGATGAGATCGCGGCCGGGCTGGCCCGGGTGGAGGCGGAGATCGCCCAAGCCTGCCGGGCCGCCGGCCGTCACCGCGAGGAGCTGACGCTCATCGCGGTGAGCAAGACCTATCCCGCCTCCGACGTGCGGATCCTGGCCGAGCTCGGGATCACCGACGTGGGGGAGAACCGCGACCAGGAGGCGTCCGCCAAGGCGCGCGAATGCGCCGGCCTCGATCTCCGCTGGCACTTCGTCGGCCAGTTGCAGACCAACAAGGTCCGCTCGGTGGTCGGGTACGCGGACGTCGTCCACTCGGTCGACCGTCCGCGCCTGGTGGCCGCGCTCAGCCGGGAGGCGCTCGCGGCGGGACGCCCGGTCACCTGCCTGGTGCAGGTCGCGCTCGACGGCGACCCCGCGCGGGGCGGTGCGCGGCCCGAGGAGGTGGAGGCCCTGGCCGACGCCGTCGCCGGAGCCGAGGGGCTTGAGCTGGGCGGGGTGATGGCGGTCGCGCCACTGGGCGAGGAGCCGGGCAGGGCGTTCGCGAGGCTGAGGGAGATCGCGAGGTCCGTCCAGCGGGCTCACCCCGGCGCCGATGTCGTCTCGGCGGGGATGAGTGGGGACATATCCCAGGCTATCGCCAACGGCGCGACACACCTGCGTGTTGGTACGGCGTTGCTCGGTCGCAGGAAGCCCTTCGTCAGGTAATGTCCCTTCAAGTGGACCTTGGCGTCCACGTGTCCGGACAGCGGTCGAACGGTGGTGAGCTCAGGGCGGTCGGGCTGTCCCCCTGGGGCACATCTGAAGTAAGACGGAGGAAGAAGTAGCGATGGCCGGCGCGATGCGCAAGATGGCGGTCTACCTCGGTCTTGTTGAGGACGACCGCTACGAGAGATACGACAGCTACCCCGACGACGAGTACGAGGAGTTCGACGACGCGCGCCGCGAGGGCGACGAGCGGTCTGGCACGGTCCACGACCTCCAGGACGACACCGACTCCGGCGTCCCCGCCCCGAGGCCCGCGACGGCCCTTCTGGAGCGCCGTACGACCGATCTGGCGCGCATCACCACCCTGCATCCCCGCACGTACAACGAGGCGCGGACCATCGGCGAGCACTTCCGTGACGGCACCCCGGTCATCATGAATCTGACCGAGATGGTTGACAGTGACGCCAAGCGGCTCGTTGATTTCGCGGCAGGTCTCGTCTTTGGCCTACACGGCAGCATCGAACGTGTTACGAACAAGGTGTTCCTGTTGTCCCCAGCCAATGTCGAGGTGACCGCCGAGGACAAGGCTCGAATCGCGGAACGCGGATTCTTCAACCAGAGCTAGAGTTCCATCATGAACAGTGACCGGCCTAACAGGTCCCGACGGGCCAGAGGACGGCAGAGCGAAGTGGAGGCGGGCACGGACCGTGGGGATCGTTAGCGGGATCTTGGTCTTCGTCCTGTCCATCTACCTCGTCCTGCTGATCGGCAGAATGATCTTGGAGACGGTGCAGGCGTTCGCGCGCCAGTGGCGCCCCACCGGCATCGTCCTGGTGCTGGCGGAAGCCGTATACACGGTGACCGACCCACCTCTCAAGTTCCTCCGCCGTTTCATTCCACCACTCCGGTTGGGTACGGTGGCCTTTGACCTAAGCTTCACAGTGCTGTTCATTGTGGTCTTGGTCTTGATCCAACTCGTGTCCGCGCTTCGTTGATCGGGTACCGTCCCCCCGGACAGACTCCAAGCGCGCCAAGGAGACCGAAATGCCGCTGACACCCGCCGATGTGCGGAACAAGCAATTCAGTACGACCCGCCTTCGGCCGGGTTACGACGAGGAAGAGGTAGACGCCTTCCTCGATGAGGTCGAGTCCGAGTTGGACCGTCTCATTCAGGAGAACGAGGAGCTCCGCGCCAAGCTGGCGGAGTGCCTGCGGGGCAAGGTCCCCGGCGGTATGGGCATGGCCATGGCGCCGGCCCCCATCGCCGAGCCCAAGCCCGAGATGATGATGCAGCAGCAGCCGGAGCCCATGCGCGCTCCCGAGCCGGTGCAGCATCAGCAGCCTGTTCCCGTCGCGATGGGAATGCCTCCGGCCGAGGACAACATGGACACCGCGGCCCGCGTTCTCGCCCTCGCCCAGCAGACCGCCGACCAGGCCATCGCCGACGCCCGCCGTGAGGCGGACGAGACGGTGACCCGGGCGCGCCGCGAGGCCGACGACATCCTCGGCAAGGCACGTCGCCAGGCCGAGCAGGTCATCGGTGACGCGCGTGCCCGAGCCGAGACGCTGGAACGTGACGCGCAGGAGCGGCACCGCCAGGCCATGGGCTCCCTGGTGCAGACCCGCGACGAGCTTGAGCGCAAGGTCGAGGAGCTCCGCAGCTTCGAGCGCGAGTATCGCAGTCGCCTGAAGCTGTACCTGGAGAACCAGCTCGCAGAGCTTAACGTGGCTGCCGAGGGCAGCGGCGGGTTCCCGATCGTGAGCGGGCCTCCGGCGATGTCCCACGCGGTGGCTCAGGGCGGTCAGCCGACCCTCCAGAGCGCACCCAACCCGTTCGGCGGCGACCCCTCGCAGCACTCCGGTGCCTTCCAGGGCGTTGACGGTCCTCACAACGACCGCCGCTAAGGTGTCGGGTCATCCCCTTGACCCGCACCCGGGAGTCTCTCTGTGATCCTTATCAGCGCCGGTTTGGTACTCACGGCCATCGTCCTGCTCATCGCGGGGTTCGTGCTGGCCAAGCCATTTCTGGTCATGTGGTCGATCGCGGTCAGCGTGCTGTCGGCGGTCTTCCTGGTGATCGGGGCGTTGCTGCGCCGCCACGAGTTGTTCCCCGGCGGGGACGCCGGGGCATCTCAGCCCCTTCCCCAGAAGGGACCGATGCCGGCCGGGCCGCTGCCCGCGCCGCACGGGGTGCCGAACCACCCTTCGGCGCCACAGCAGATGATGGTGCGGCACGGGATGCAGCAGGCGCCCGTGGCCCCGGCCCAGCCGCGACGCGGCCCGGTGGCCGGACCCGCCACCGCCGCGGCGAGGCGGGGCGCCCTGGCCCCCGAGGCCATCGTGCTGGTCATCCCCGGCCGTAAGCGCTATCACGTCGCGGGGTGCCGCCAGCTGGCCGGCAGGGATCATGAGGAGCTCACCCACGAGGAGGCGCTGGAGGAGGGCTTCACGCCCTGCACCACGTGCCTGCCCGCAGACTCCGCCTCCGGGCCCCAGCCGCGGGAGACCTCGCCCGAGGCGCGGAAGCCCGACGAGCCTCTGACCGCCTCTCGGGAGTCCGGCCCCGTCGCCGGTGCTCGCGAGCCAGGTGTTCATGAGGCCACCGCCCGCTTCACCTCCCCGTACCGGCCCGTGCAGCCCACCGCTCCGTCCGGTGGGGTCTCGTCCGGCGGGCAGCAGACTCCCGGAGCGCGGCCCGAACCTCAGCGGCCCGAGTCCCAGCGGCCCGGCGAACAGCAGGGGTCCGAGACTCAGGGGTCCGAATCGCAGCGGCCCGAGACAGCGGCATCGCAGGGCCGTTTCGAGGCTTCGCAGACCAGGGCTGAATCTCCGGTGTCTCCGGCGTTTCCGGTCGCGAGCCGCGACGCCGCGCCCGCCAGGCCGGAGAGCTCCGCAGGCGGTCGCGAGAGCACCGCGTCCCGCCAGGAGACCAGGCGTCCGGAAGCCGAGCCCTCACAGCAGGACCCCGTCGTCCCGGTCGCCCGGCCCTACGTGCGGTCCTCCGAGCCCCAGCCTCGGGCCTCCGAGCCCCGGCCCCAGCCTCAGAAGCCCGCGAGCCCTCCGGCCCGCCCGGCGGAGCAGCCCACCCGACCGGCGATCCAGTTGCCGAAGATCCCCGAGATCCCGCACGCCGCGTCCGAGGCCACCAGCTGGTTCAGCCGTGATGTGGCCGCGCAGGCGGCAGGGGAGAGCCGGGAGGCCTCCGCCGGCTCCGTGGGCGCCTCGGCCAAGCCTGGTTCGCCGAAGCCGGAGCCTGACTCCGCGAAGGCCGGACCCGAGCCCGCCGCCTCCTCCGGTACGTCGGCCACGGACGCCTCGGCGAGCCGGGCCGGGGCGTCCGACCCCGATGAGCCGGACGTCGGCGAGGGCGCGCCCGCGAAGTCCGGGTCAGCCGGGCCCGAGCAGGCCGAGGTCGAGCCCACCAGGCTCGCTTGGACCAAGCCCGCGAAGGACGAGCAGACCAGGAGCCGACCGGCCGAGGCCACGTCCGCCGACTCCGCGAAGGGCGGGTCCGGCGGCGGGGAGGCCCGCGCCGAGGCCGTCTCCGGCGAGAACGCCTCCTCCGCGGAGGCGGAAACCACGACCGCCGGTCGGGAGACCTCTCCGGAGCCCTCGGGTTCCTCCGGGCGAGAAGACTCCGCCACGGTCGGCACCCCCGAGCCGGTGGAGCCGGCCGAGACCGCACCCGGGCGCGCCGGGCGGCAGGTAGCGGCCGACTCCACCTCAGCCGAACCCGACCCGGCACCCGAGAACGCCTCGGCCGATGTGAGGTCCGAAGCCGGCACGGGGACCTCCTCCCGCGACGGCCGCGACGACGGCGACGCCTCCGATGATCGAGACGACGACACCTCTCCCGGCGGTATTCCCGCCATCAAGGACCGGCCGCGCCCCGCGACCGAGGAGCGGGAGACGGACGGCGAGACGGTCACGGTCATCGCCGGTACCCGCCGTTTCCACGATTCCGACTGCCCTCTCGTCAAGGGGGCCAGCGTGGGCGGCAGCGGCGTCGAGACCACGACCCGAGCCGAGGCCGAGCGGGCCGGTCTGAGCAACTGCCCGATCTGCCGGATCGACCGCCGGACGTGAGCTGACCGGGCAGGCCGGACACCCGGCCCTTACCGGCCCCTCCGCACATCCGTATCGCTGTGAACCATGACGGCCGGGGTTTCCTGAAGGACATCCAGAAAACCCCGGCCGCGTCCGGTCTCGCCGACCTTCCCGGGCCGGTCCGACCGGTTGAGCCGATCGGACCGGCCGGACCGGTCAGACCGTCGTCGTCGTGCGGCGGAGCTGGAAGGTCAGGCCCAGCTCCGCGTCGCCGTGGACGGGGAGGTCGTCGGCGCCGCCCTCGGTGAGGGAGACGGCGAGGACCTCGTCGGCCACCGTCTGTCCCTGGGTTCGCAGTGCCTCGGCCAGGTCGGCGTCGCCGGTGGACCACCACACGTCGATCCGGTCGGCGATCGACAGGCCGGTGGACTTGCGGGTGTCCTGGAGCAGGCGGATGACGTCGCGGATCAGGCCCGCGCGGCGCAGCTCGTCGGTGATGGTCAGGTCGAGGGCGACCGTCTCACCGGCCCCGGCCTCCACCGCCCAGCCGGACCTCGGCTGCTCGGTGACGATCACGTCGTCGGCGCCGAGCTCCACGGTGCCCAGCTCTCCCGCCTCCACCGGGACCGGTGAGCCGGTACGGAGCGCGCGGGCGAGCTCGGCGGGATCGGCGGCGGTGACGGCCGAGGCGACCAGCTTGGTCCGCGAGCCGAACCGCTTGCCCAGCGCCCTGAAGTTGGGCTTGACCGTGAAGGACACCAGGTCCGCTCCGATCCCGGACAGGTCCTCCAGGTCATTCACGTTGAGCTCGTCGGTGATCAGCTCGCGCAGTTCCGGGGGGAGCGCGGCCCAGCCGGGGGCTCCGACCAGGGCCCGGCCGAGCGGCTGGCGGGTCTTGACCCCGCTGGAGGCGCGGGCCGAGCGGCCCAGCTCCACCAGGCGGCGGACCAGCGCCATCCGCTCGGACAGCTCCGGGTCCAGCAGTTCGCCGTTGACCTCGGGCCAGGAGGCGAGGTGGACCGAGGAGGGGGCGTCGGCGTCGCGGAGCACGTCCCACACGTAGTCGGTGGTGAACGGCACCACCGGCGCCATCAGTCGGGTGACCGTCTCCAGGCACTCGTACAGCGTGGCGAACGCCGCGGGGTCACCGCCCCAGAAGCGGCGCCGGGAACGCCGTACGTACCAGTTGGACAGGTCGTCGAGGAACTCGGCGAGGCGCCGCCCGACGCGGGCGGTGTCGAAGACGTCCATCGACGCGGTGACCTCGTCCACGGTCCTGTGCAGCTCGGCGAGGGCCCAGCGGTCGATCAGCGGGCGCTCGTGGTACGCGGGCGCCGCCGACAGCTGGGACGGCGACCAGGACTCCGCGTTCGCGTACAGGGTGAAGAACGACGTGGTGTTCCAGTAGGTGAGCAGGACCTTGCGGACGATCTCCTCAAGGGCGCCGTGCCCCACCCTGCGGGCCGCCCACGGCGAGCCGGAGCAGGCCATGTACCAGCGCAGCGCGTCGGCGCCGTGCTGGTCCATCAGCGGCATCGGCTGCAGGACGTTGCCCAGGTGCTTGCTCATCTTGCGGCCGTCCTCGGCGAGGATCAGGCCGAGGCAGAGCACGTTCTCGTACGAGGACCTGCCGAAGACGAGCGTGCCCACCGCCATCAGCGAGTAGAACCAGCCGCGGGTCTGGTCGGTGGCCTCGCAGATGAACTGCGCGGGATACGCCTTGGCGAGCATCTCCTCGTTCTGGTAAGGGGCGCCCCACTGGGCGAACGGCATCGAGCCCGAGTCGTACCAGGCGTCGATCACGTCGGGGACCCGGCGCGCCTCGTCGCCGCAGGTGGGGCAGGGCAGGGTGACGTCGTCCACGTAGGGGCGGTGCGGGTCGAGCGCGGAGACGTCCTGACCGGACAGGCGGCCCAGCTCGTCCAGCGAGCCGACGCAGGTGACGTGCGAGTCGTCGGTGGTGCAGACCCACAGGGGCAGCGGGGTGCCCCAGTAGCGTGAGCGCGACAGCGACCAGTCGACGTTGTTGCGCAGCCACTCGCCGAACCGGCCCCACTTGATCGTCTCGGGGTACCAGCTGGTCTTCTCGTTCTCGGCGAGGAGCTGGTCCTTGATCGAGGTGGTGCGGATGTACCAGGCGGGGAGGGCGTAGTAGAGCAGCGCGGTGTGGCAGCGCCAGCAGTGCGGGTAGCTGTGCTCGAAGTGGCTGCCCCGGTAGAGCAGGCCGCGCGTCCGCAGGTCGGCGGTGAGCCCTTCGTCGGCGTCCTTGAAGAACGTGCCGCCGACCTGGGGAACGTTGTCGAGGAAGCGGCCGTCGGGGCCGATCGGGTTGACCACGGGCAGCCCGTAGCGCTTGCAGGTCGTCATGTCGTCGGCGCCGAAGGCGGGCGCCTGGTGGACCAGGCCGGTGCCGTTGTCGGTGGTGACGTAGTAGCCGAGCACCACGTAGTGCGCACCGGGGATGTCGACCAGCTCGAAGGGGCGCGTGTAGGTGGTGTGCTCCAGGTCGGCCCCCTGGAAGGAGGCGAGGACCTCGGCGCCCTCGCCCAGCGCGGCGGCGAGCAGCGGCTCGGCCACGACGAGGACCTCGTCGGATCCGGCGGGACGGGCCGCGACGTAGGTCACGTCCGGGTGCACGGCCACGGCGGTGTTGGAGACCAGGGTCCACGGCGTGGTGGTCCAGATCAGCAGCGAGGCGCCGAGGTCGGCGAGCGGCCCCGAGGTCGCGGGCATGCGGACGTAGACCGACGGGCTGTTCACGGTCTCGTAGCCGCCCGGCTGGCCCAGCTCGTGGTCGGACAGGCCGGTGCCGCAGCGGGGGCAGTACGGGGTGATGCGGAAGTCGCGGGTGAGGAGGTCCTTGTCGAAGATGACCTTGAGCGACCACCAGACGGACTCCACGTAGGCGGGGTCCATCGTGCGGTACGCCTGGGACAGGTCGATCCAGTAGCCCATCCGCTCGGTCATTTCCTCGAAGGCGTCCACGTGCTTCAGCACGGACTCGCGGCACCTGTCGTTGAACTCGGCGATGCCGTACGCCTCGATCTCCTTCTTGCCGGAGAGGCCGAGGGACTTCTCGACGGCGACCTCGACGGGCAGTCCGTGGCAGTCCCAGCCCGCCTTGCGGGGGACGTTGTAGCCACGCATCGACTTGTAGCGGGGGAAGACGTCCTTGAAGACACGCGCCTCGACGTGGTGGACGCCGGGCATGCCGTTGGCGGTGGGCGGACCCTCGTAGAAGACCCAGTTGGGGCCGCCGGCGTTCTGCTCGACCGAGCGCTCGAAGATCTTGCCGTCCCGCCAGCGGTCGAGCACCTCGTGCTCAAGCGCGGGAAGATCGACCTGCGCGGGAAGAGAACGGAAATAGGCGGACATGATGGGCTGGACCTCCACGCTGGAACCGGCTGTGGCGTGGAGGGACGAGGCCGTCGGGCCCCGCGGTACCACCCTCCTTGACCTCGCGTGCGAGGCCCTCTTCCTTCGGTCTGCTGCCGGGTCTACTGGGCCGCCGCGGATCTTCTCCGGGACGTCGCGGCCGTTCTTCCGGCGGCTCCGGGGTGATCGTGCCTTCGCGCCTCGCCCCGGGCTCGCACCGTCCCCGGGTCGCTCGTGCGAGGGGATGCGGAGGTTGCTGTCCCCATCAACGCCTTGCAGGCTCACACGATAACGCACCCGCCCCCCTGGAAGCTTCCCGTTATCGAGGCAGGCTGAGCGGAATCAGGGGGAAGCGACCGGATGTTACGGGAGTGGTAAACAATGCGGCGGGTCGTTTGCCGTTCTGTTATAGAAGACCTAAGCTGCCCGCACCGCTTACCACATTGGAAACGGTCATCGAGCAAGGAGGCCGCCATGGCTGCGACCGTGCGCGCACACAACAGCGCGGTGGCGCCGTCCCAGGACGGCGCCGTCGTCACCTGGTCGGCCGAGGAACTCAAGGTGGTCCGTGAGCAACTGGCCACGGAGATCCGAGAGCTCACCGAGGAGATCGCCAGGGCCGAGACGGAGATCGCGTCGAGCGACGTCACCGACGGCGCGGGAGACGATCAGGCCGACGCCGGAGCCCGGACGTATGAACGCGAGCGCGAAATCGCCCTTACCCTGAACTCGCGCGACCTGGTCGCGCAGAACGAGCGAGCGATCGCCCGGATCGACGCGGGGACCTACGGAGTGTGCGAATCGTGCCATCAGCCGATCGGAAAGGAGCGCCTTCAGGCGTTTCCGAGGGCGACGCTGTGCGTGGCCTGCAAGCAGCGGGAGGAGCGCCGCTGACCGGTGACAGCGAGGACGGGGCGGTTTCCGCCGCCCCGCTCCCGAGGCGGCGGATCGCCGTACTCGCGACGATCGTCCCCGTCATCTACGCCCTCGACCTGGCCACGAAGACCCTCGTGCTTCGGACCCTGGAGGGCAGGGAACCGCTCGTGGTCGTCCCGGATCTCCTCCAGTTCCGGGTGATCTTCAACTCGGGGGCCGCCTTCAGCCTCGGCACCGGGATGACGATCATCTTCACCTGTGTCGCGACCGCCGTCGTGGTGGCGATCCTGCGCACCGCGCGCAACCTGCGCAGCCTGCCCTGGGCGATCACGCTGAGCCTGCTGCTCGGCGGGGCACTCGGCAACCTCACCGACCGTATCTTCCGCTGGCCCTCGGGCTTCGGGCCCGGCAGGCCCTCGCCCTTCCAGGGGCACGTGGTCGACTTCATCGAGACCTTCCCCGGCCACTTCCCGGTCTGGAACGTCGCCGACTCGGCGATCGTCTGCGGGGGCATCCTGGCGGTCGTTCTCGCCTGGCGGGGTTACCAGCTCGACGGCACGCGCGACATGGGGGCCGAGAAGACCACGAAGGAAACGAAGGAGAACAGCGATGGCTGACCGGCGAAGCCTGCCCGTCCCCGACGGGCTGGAGGGCGAGCGTCTCGACGCCGCCCTGTCACGCCTGTTCGGCCTCTCCCGCACCCGCGCGGCCGAGCTGATCGTCGCCGGTGACGTGCTGGTGGACGGCGCGACCGCGATCAAGTCCGACCGGGTCCACGGCGGCGCGTGGCTGGAGGTCACCCTCCCGCCGCCGCCCACCACGCCGATGCCGGTGGCCGAGCCCGTGCCCGGAATGCACATCGTGTACGAGGACGACGACATCGTCGTCGTCAACAAGCCCATCGGCGTGGCCGCCCACCCGACCACCGGGTGGACCGGTCCCACCGTGATCGGCGGTCTGCTGGGCACCGGCCACCGGGTGGCCACCAGTGGCGCGGCCGAACGCCAGGGCATCGTGCACCGGCTGGACGCCAACACCACCGGCGCGATGGTCGTCGCCAAGAGCGAGCACGCCTACTCCCACCTGAAGAGGGCTTTCAAGGAGCGTACGGTCGACAAGCGTTACCACGCGCTGGTCCAGGGCCACCCCGACCCGCACCGAGGCACGGTGGACGCGCCGATCGACCGCCATCCCGTCGGTGACGGTCGCTGGGCGGTGGTGGCCGGGGGCAAGGACTCGGTCACCCACTACGACACGATCGAGGCGTTCCGCGCGGCGTCGCTGCTGGACATCAAGCTGGAGACGGGCCGCACCCACCAGATCAGGGTCCACATGTCGGCGCTGCGCCACCCGTGCGTCGGCGACATGCTGTACGGGGCCGACCCCACCCTGGCCGCGCGCCTGGGGGTGAGCAGGCAGTGGCTGCACGCGGTCTCTCTCGCCTTCGAGCACCCTTCCACCGGCGAGTGGGTCTCCTTCAGCACCACCTACCCCGAAGATCTGGCCCAGGCTCTCAGGATCGTCGCCGCCGAGTCCTAGCGCCGCACACCGATCAGCCGTTCCTGATCTCGCCTCCGGTGTCCGTGTCCTGGCCCGGTCCGTTGATCACTCCGGCGTTCGCGACCTTGCCCTCGGGGGCCGTCCCGGCGTTGGGGTCGACCTGGTCGGGTGAGTCGCCCTGCTGCCCCTCGCCCGGCGCGGTGTCCTGCCCCGAGCCCTCGCCGGTCCCCTCACCCTGGTCCTGCTCCTCGTTCTGCCCCTGGTCGGCGGGGTCCTCCTCAGGCCTGTCGGGTTTGTTGGGTTTGTCGGGCTTGTTTTGAGGGTCCTGTGACGGCTTGGGCGACGGCTTCTCCGACGGTTCGCCCGACGGCCTGTCCCGTGGCGCGGGGTCGTCGTTCCTCGCCCTTTCCGGGGCGGGGCGACCCGAGGTCCCGCCACCGTTGTCTCGCGCGGGTACCTTCGCCTGCTCGGGCTTGTTCGAGGGCTTCTTCTCGTCGGGCCCCACGCTCGCCGACGTCGGCTGATCCCGGGGGATCGGGGGCGAGGAGTTGACGGCGACCCATGCCGCACCTCCCGCGGTCGCGGCGATGGCGAGCGTCGCCGCGACCAGGGCGGCCATCGCCGGACGTCGCCTCCTCCGGGGAACGAAGGCCGGACCCTGCTCCGGGCCGGATCCGGCGGGCACGGGAGGTAGCGGCGGTGTGGCCTCGGCCGGCGCGGTGGGTGCGCCGTCCGGACCCGGGACCGCGGCCACCAGGGGAACCGCCATGGAAGATCCGGCCGACGGTCCGGTGGCGGCCCCGGCGGGCGGTGCGGCGGGCAGTTCGATGGGCATGGTCGGTTCCGGTGCGGTGCCGTTCACCAGGGAGGTGAGGTGGACCTGCACATCGCGGGCCGACATGCGTCGCGCGGGATCCTTGTGGAGCAGGCCGAAGATCACCGGGGCGAGCGGCCCGGCGAACCGCATCGGCGACGGCTCCTGGTGCATGACGGCGCTGAGCGTCGCGAGCGGGTGGGCCCGCTCGAAGGGGGAACGTCCCTCGACCGCCACGTAAAGCGTCACGCCGAGCGACCACAGGTCGGAGGCGAACTCGGCCGGCCCGCCGCTCGCCCGCTCCGGCGCGATGAACGCCGGGGTGCCGATGAGCGAGCCGGTCCTGGTGATCGAGGAGTCGCCCTCCAGGACGGCGATGCCGAAGTCGGTGAGCACCGCCCGTCCGTCCCTGGCGATCAGCACGTTGTCCGGCTTCACGTCGCGGTGCAGGACACCGGCGTGGTGGGCGGCGAGCAGCGCGCCCAGCACCTCCAGCCCGATCCGCGCCACCCGCATCGGCGGCAGCGGCCCGTCCTCCCTGACCACCGCTCCGAGCGTGCGGGAGTCGATGAGCTGCATGATGATCCAGGGGCGCCCGTTCTCCTCGATCACGTCGTAGACCGTCGCCACTCCCGGGTGGCCGCCGATCCGCCCGGCGGTACGGGCCTCCCTGAGGGTCCGGACGGTGAAGACCTCACGCTCGGGACCGGTGAGGTCGGGGGAGGGGACGACCTCCTTGACCGCCACCTCCCGGCCCAGGACCTCGTCCCGCGCTCGCCAGACCGTTCCCATGCCTCCTCGGCCGATGCGTTCGAGCAGGCGGTAGCGGGCTCCGATGATCCCCTGAGAATCGGTCATGGGGTGGCGAGTACCCAGGATTTACGTCGGCATTCAGGAAAGTTTACGCAGACCAGAGCATGTGCCCTTCTTCGCGCATGAACGTGTCCACGAATCCGGTGCCGTGCTCACCCGCCGCGAACCGCGGTTGCGCGAGCAGGGCGCGCAGCAACGGGATGGTGGTGGCCACCCCCGGTCCTTCCACGGCGAACTCGGCGAGCGCGCGGTCTGCCCTGGCGATCGCCTCCTTTCTGGTGGGCGCCCAGACGACCAGTTTCGCGATCATCGAGTCGTAGTCGGGGGGAATCGTGTCGCCCTGGGCGAACCCGGAGTCGACCCGCACCCCGGGGCCGCCGGGCGGACGGAAGACCGTCAGGCGGCCAGGAGTGGGACGGAACCCCGCGCCCGGGTCCTCGGCGTTCACCCGGCACTCGACGGCCGTGCCGGTGAAGCGGATCTGCTCCTGGGTGAACGGCAGGAGCTCGCCCGCCGCCACCCGGATCTGCTCCCTGACCAGGTCGACGCCGGTGAGCATCTCGGTCACCGGATGCTCGACCTGGATACGGGCGTTGATCTCCATGAAGGTCGCCTCGCCGGTCGGGCCGACCAGGAACTCCATCGTCCCCGCCCCGGTGTAGCCCACGTGCCGCGCTCCGGCCACGGCGTACTCGCCAAGCCGCCCGCGCGCCTCCTCGGACAGGGCGAGGGAGGGCGCCTCCTCGACGAGCTTCTGGTTGCGCCGCTGCAACGAGCAGTCGCGCTCCCCCAGGTGCACGACGGTCCCGGCGGAATCTCCCAGCAGCTGCACCTCCACGTGGCGGGCCACGGGCACGAACCGCTCGATGTAGACGTCGCCGTCACCGAACATCCGCCGGGCGAGCGCGGTGGTGCGCCGGTAGACGTCACGCAGCTCCGCCCGGTCGCGCGCCACCTCGATGCCCCGCCCGCCGCCGCCCGCGACGGCCTTCACGATGACCGGATAGCCGATCTCGGAGCCGATCCGCTCGGCCTCGGCCGCGGAGGAGACGGCGCCGTCGCTGCCGGGCAGGACGGGCAGCCCGGCCTCGGCCATCAGGGAGCGCGCCCGCGCCTTGTCGCCGACGTGCTCCATGACCTCGGGACGGGGACCGATGAAGGTGATCCCGCTGTCCGCGCAGATCCTCGCGAAGTCGGCGTCCTCCGACAGAAAACCGTAGCCAGGGTGGATCGCCTCCGCCCCGGTCTGCAGGGCCGCCTCGATGACGGCGGGCACCGAGAGGTAGCTGCGCCGCGCCGGGGCCGGGCCGATGTGGACGGCTCTGTCGGCGTAGGCCACGAACCGGGCGTCCCGGTCGGCCGTGGAGTACACGGCGACGGTCTCGATGCCCATCTCGCGGCAGGTCCTGGCCACGCGCAGCGCGATCTCGCCCCGGTTGGCGATGAGTATCCTTCCGAAGCTCATGGCTCGTCCGTCCGTAGCCGCACCAGGACCTGCCCGTACTCCACCGGCTCGCCGTTTCCCACGACCACCTCGACGACCTCGCCCGCCTGGCCGGCGGCCACCGGGTTCATGAGCTTCATCGCCTCGACGAGGCCGACCGTCTGCCCCGTGTCCACCCGGTCGCCGGGTCGTACGAACGGCGGGGCTCCCGGCTCGGCGGCGACGTAGAAGGTGCCCACCAGGGGAGAGGTCACCGCGTACGAGGCGGGGTCCTCTCGCTCGGGCGACCCGGCCGCCTGCTCCGTGGTCACGGCCGCAGGCTGCTGGACCGGCGCGGCGGGCTGGGAGGCGGGCCGCAGGACCGGGGGAGGGGCCTGGGGAAAGGCCCAGGTCACCTCAAGGGCGCACTCGCCCAGGCGCAGGGAGATGCCGGCCACCGGTCCCGGGACGGCCTTGACGAGGTTGGCGACCTCCTCGCGCAGCAGCCGCATCGCCGCGTGGGTCTCCTCCCCCTCACTCCGCCTCTCGGTGTCTCGGACTACCGCGTGGGTGTCCTCTCCCCGGCCCTGCCTTCCGGTGGCCCGCTCACTCATCCTCGACCACCCCCAGCACGCGGAACCTCTCGTGGCGGTGCTTGCGCAGCTCGTCGCCGTCGAGCCCGGACAGCTCGCGCAGTGATTCCAGTACGGCCGACCTGAGCGCGTCCATCGCCGCTCGCGGATCCTCCTGGGCACCGCCCGCGGGCTCCGGCACGACCCCGTCCACGACACCGAGCCGCAGCAACTCGGGCGCGGTGATCCGCAGGGAACCGGCCAGCTCGGTGGCGTGTGAGGGATCGCCGTACAGGATCGCCGAGCAGCTCTCCGGGCTGATCACCGAGTAGACGGCGTGGCGCAGCATCAGGACCCGGTTGGCCAGCGCGAGGGCCAGCGCCCCGCCGCTGCCTCCCTCACCGACCACGGTGGCGACCACCGGCACGGACAGCTCCGACATGCCGGCGAGGCACTCGGCGATCGCCCAGGACTGCCCGCGATCCTCGGCTCCGACACCCGGGGCCGCGCCCTGGGTGTCGACGAGCGTCACCACCGGCAGGCCGAGCCGGTCGGCGAGCCGCATCAGCCGCAGTGCCTTGCGGTAGCCCTCGGGATGGGCGAGACCGAAGTTTCTGGCGACGAGTTCCCCGGTGTCGTGCCCCTTCTGATGACCAATGATCATCACGGGTGTCCCGTCGAGCAGGCCGGTGCCGCCGACGATCGCCGGGTCGTCGCGATGCGTGCGGTCTCCGTGAAGCTCCACGAAGTCCGAGCACAGATGCCAGATGTAGTCGAGAGTGGTCGGACGCCGGGTGTCGCGGGCCAGCCGCAGGGTCTCCCGGGCGGTCGGCTCGCCGGACAGCTCGCCCGGATCGCGGATCACCGCCGCGGACCGAGCGGGGAGCGGCGTCCCCTGCGCGGACCCGTTCCCGTTTCGCGCGTCTCGGTGTGGTGCGTTCCCGGTCTGTTCGTTTCCGGGGCGGCCGGTCGTGGACAGCAGCCGGGCGAGCAGGGGACGCAGCCCTTCGCGGGGCTCGACCCGGTCGAGCATGCCGCGTTCGGCGAGGTATTCGGCGCTCTGGAACCCGGGCGGGAGCTTCTCGCGGGTGGCGGAGGCGATGACGCGCGGCCCCGCGAAGCCGACGAGCGCACCGCGCTCGGCGATCAGCACGTCCCCGAGAGTGGCGAAGGAGGCGGTCACCCCGCCGAAGGTGGGATCGGTCAGCACGCAGACGCTGAGCACGCCCGCCCGCCGCAGTCGTCGCATCGCCTGGGCGGTCTTGCCCATCTGCATCAGTGACAGGCAGCCCTCCTGCATGCGGGCGCCTCCCGAGGCGACGGCCAGGACCAGCGGCACGCGCTCGCTCAGCGCCCGCTCGCAGGAGCGGGTGACGGCCTCGCCGACCGCCGAGCCCATGCTGCCGCCGAGGAAGGAGAAATCCATGACGGCGACGACCACGCGGTGGCCGCCGATCGTGGCGGTGCCGTGCAGGGCGGCGTCGTCCAGGCCGGTGCGCTCGCGTGCCCGCGCCAGACGCTCGCCGTAGGGCAGGGAGTCGGTGAATCCCAGCGGGTCGCCACCGCGGACCCGGGGGGCGGCGACGAAGGAACCGTCGTCCACCAGTGTGCGCAGCCGCTCATCGGCGCACAGCCGGTGGTGGTGGTCGCACTCGGGGCAGACGCCCCGCGTACGGGCCAGGCGGGGGACGTACACGATGGACGCGCAGCCGGGGCAGCGAGACCACAGGGCGGGGGCGGTGGCCGGTGCGGCGGGGGAGATCGTCACAGGGCACGCTCCTGGGGGGTCCAGTGGTAGAACCGCTGTGCCATCGCGTCGGCGGGGCCGCGCCAGGTGTCCGGGTCGTACGGTCTGACGTGCGGGGCGAGCTCCCGGCTCAGCCGCAGGAAGTCCTCGCGTCCGCCGGCCGTGGCCATCGCCTCGGCGGCGGATCCCTCGAACTCGACATGGTGGAAGTAGAGGTCTCGGTAGCGGAACAGGTCGCGGCGCGTCACCCCGAGCGCGCGGGGCAGCTCGCCGGCGTCGGACTCGCCGAAGAGGCGGGAGACCTCGCCGGAGCCGCCGGGGGTGAGGCGGGCGACGATCAGAATCCGGTCGGGCACGGGAACTCCTCGGTGTCCGGTCGATCGGGTCCGTCCCACCGTAGGAACCGGGCCGGGCCGCTGTCGCCCGCCGCCGGCGTGAACCCGGGACTCCTCCGGGGAGGGGACCCTCTCCTTCCCCGAGGGGAGCCGTGCCCTTTTCCGGGCCCCCTTCGGGACCTTCCTTCCGGTCCTCTTCCTGGCGCCTTTTCGGGTTGCCGGTGCTTTTGCGGGATCGGGCGGAAGGTGGTCTCGCGGTATGGGCGGACGCGAATGGGCCGCCCCCCGTGGGGGAGACGGCCGCCGTCGCGTGCCTGAGCCGTGTCAGCCCCGAGGGGTGGCCGCCACCAGGCCGTTCTCGTACGCGAAGATCACTATCTGGACCCGGTCGCGGACCCCGAGCTTCTGGTAGAGGTGCTGGACATGCGACTTGATCGTGCTGTCGCCGAGCACGAGCGCGCGTGCGATCTCGTCGTTGCCGTAGCCACGTACGAGCAGGCGGAACACCTCCCGCTCCCGCTCGGTGAGCTGGTCGAGCACGGCGGTCGGCGCGGCCGAGAGCACCGGGCGCCTGGCGAACTCGTCGATGAGCTTTCGCGTCACCGAGGGCGAGAGCAGGGCGTCGCCCTCGGCGACCTCGCGCACGGCCTCCACCAGCCGGTCGGTGGGCGTGTGCTTGAGGATGAAGCCGCTGGCCCCGCTGCGCAGCGCCTCGAAGACGTGCTCGTCCTGGTCGTAGATGGTGAGGATCACGACCTTCGCGGGGTAGGCGGCACCCAGCTTGCAGATCTCCCTGGTGGCGGTGATGCCGTCCATGCGCGGCATGTTGATGTCCATCAGCACCACGTCCGGGCGGAGTGACTTGACCGACTGCACCGCCTGTAGCCCGTGCGGTGCCTCTCCGACCACGACGATGTCGGGCACCCCGTCGAAGACGGCGTGCAGGCCGCTGCGGATCAGCGGCTGGTCGTCGGCGATCAGGACGCGGATCTTCCGCATGGCTCGTCCTCTCTGGAGATGGCGGAGGTGACGGGGATGACGGCCCGGGTGGCGAACCCGCCCCCGGGCAGTGGCCCCGACTCCAGGTGCCCCCCCTGCTCCGCGACCCGCTCGGACAGACCGGACAGTCCTGTGCCGCCCCGTTCGCCGGGAACCCGCCTGCCGGGAAAGGGCACGGGAGCGGCCACGGTCATCACACCGGGGCGCGTCTCGTTGACCACCGAGACGCTCAGCTCGTCACCGAAGCAGACATCCAGATGGACCGGGCCGGCGTTGTGCTTGAGCGCGTTCGTCAGTGCCTCCTGGGCGACACGGAACGCGGTCTTGGCGACCTCGGGTGGCACGTGGCGTTCGTCGGCGATGTTGCGCAGCCGTACGGCCAGGTCGGGGAGAGGAAAGCGCCCGGCGAGCTCGGTCAGCCTGGTCGAGAGCGGCACCCCGTCGTCGCCGCGTCGAGGCTCCTGCCGGATGAGCCCGCCTGAAGGCTCCTCCAGGGGGAGGCCACGCGCCGGTCGCCTCCGGGAGAGACGGCGTGGCGGCTCCCTTCGAGACGGACCACGCGGAGGCCGCTCCCATGCGGGGTCGCCCAACGGGTCCTTCCAGGGTGCCAGGTCGAGCCTCCCCCGTGGGAGAGACGGCTCGTGCCGCAGGGCGGCCAGTGTTTCCCGCAGGTCCTCCAGGGTCGCCTGGGCCGTCTCCTCGATGATCCGGGCCACCTGGTGTCCCGTCGTCGAGGAGCCGGACAGCCGTCTGGCCTGGAGCGCGATGACGGTCAGGCCGTGACCCACGCCGTCGTGCAGGTTGCGGGCGATCCAGCGCCGCTCGCGGAGCATCGCGCTGGTCTCGCTCCCGGTCGGGATGGTCTGGGCCGAGGTGGTCTGGGTCGGTGTGATCCGGGCCTGGCGGGGATCGGTCGTCGCCGACACGGTGGCCAGGATCACGGCCGCCGTGGAGCACAACAGGTCGGTCCAGCTCAGCTCGGAGAGGAGATAGCCGAAGAAGTCGCTCACCGGACCCACCCCGTTGGGGTCCGTTGAGATCTCCGCTGGGATCGGCTGATCAGTGGATGTGAGAGGTGCTTGCATTTCTGGGTTGTTTTGCCCCGTCGTTCCCCCATGAAAGGTGAGCGTAGTCAGAAAAGGGAGCTATATCAAGCAAATTATATGGGCCGTCACAGGCTTCGTTAAGATTCTGTTCTCCGGGTAAGTGAAACGCCGATCGCGCGTCTGTAAATGTTCTCTGGCGGGCCGTCGGGGAATTCGAGGCGATCCTGTCGGCGGATACCATCGACGGGCTCCGCATTCAAGTGATCTATGGGTTCTCACAGGGAGGTCTCGGAGGTTCTTAAGGTGCGCGGACCGAATCGCATTATGTGCGGTGACTTGATATGCGGGTAAAGTGGCGTGAATCGTGACAACGAGGCATTGTGGTGATGATGTTTTGAATTAAAAGGCGAGGCGGTTTAAGTGCTGGGCGCAATGGCACCATCGCCTCCGCGCCTCTCGCCTCCGCGCCCCTCACCCCTCGATCCCCACGCCCGTGTCCTGGACCTCGGTGTCTCCGTCTCCTCGCTCCGACCTCTGTCGATGCCCTGGCCCTCCCGGTCTCCCGCGCCTTCATACTCCCGTGCCCCGGCCCTGTGCCCTCGGCCCCGTGTCCCCGATTCCGTAGCCAGGGTGCCCGTCCCGTGCTCCCGGGCTCGCACCGGAGGCCGGGAGACACCGCGGTGAGGGGACGCCTGCTCCCACCCATGGCGGAGAGGACCCCACCGAGGGGGGACCGACGGGTTCGGTCACGTGGTGGAAGACAGTCGGGCCCGCCGCGAACAGGCTGGTTCCAGAAGGCGGCGGACGGCTGCCACCGGCCAAGGGAGACCGATGCGGCGCTACGCGATCACTTTCCAGATCAGGCCCGGCACGGAGGCGGCGGTGCGGAAACTCCTGTCGGAGTACGCTCCCCCGGATTGGGAGACCTCCGACGGGACGCGTCTGCTCAGTACGTCGATCTTCATGCACGGCACCACGGTCGTCCGTGTCATCGAGATCGACGGCGATCTGCCGAGTGTGATGGCCCACCTGTCCAGGCAGCCGGGCATTCAGCGACTGGAACGCGAGCTGGACGCCTACCTCGTGGTCCCGCGCGACATGAGCGACCCGCGGGGAGTGCGCGCCTTCTTCGCGTCGGCGCTCATGGACCACGTGACCACCCGCGTCGCCGGGCCGGCCAGGAGCGAGCCTGTCCAGGCAGAGCCCGTACAGGCAGAGGCCGTCCAGGTTGAGGCGGTACGAGGGGAAGCGGGCAGAGCTGAGCCGGCTGAGCCCTTCCGAGCTGATCCGGTTCGAGTGGAGCCGGTTCGATGAGCGCCCCGGCCTTCCTGATCACCGGGGCGACCGGGCAGCTCGCCGAGTCCGTGATCGAGCTGCTCGGCGGCCGGGGCGACCGGCTGCTGCTCACCGGCCGCGACAAGGACCGCCTCGACGGGCTGCGGCGACGGCACGGGGTCGTCGGACGGATCGAGACGCTGGCCACGGACGTCTCCGATCCCGAAGGCGCCCGTCTCGCCGCCGAGGAGGCGATCAGGCGTTTCGGCCGCCTCGACGGGCTGGTCCACCTGGTCGGCGGCTTCCGGGCGGGACCGCTCTTCCTGACGGACATCGGGGTCTACGAGCGGATGCTGCGCGACAACTTCCTGTCGGCGGTGATCGCCACTCAGGCGGTTCTGCCGTACTTGGGCGAGGGGGCGCGGCTGGTCTACTTCAGCACCCCGCTCGCCGGTGAGCCGCTGCCCGCGCTGTCGGCCTACACCGCCGCGAAGGCTGCCCTGGTCGCCTGGGTCCGTTCCATCGCGCACGAGGTGAAGCGGAGCGGCATCCATGCCAACACGGTCGTCATGACCGTGGCGGACACACCGGACAAGCGCCGGGAACGGCCCGGGATGAACTTCGACCACACCGTCACCCCCGAGCTGGTCGCCAGGGTCGTGGGGTTCCTCACCTGCGAGGAGTCGGACGGCCTGTACGGCAGCTGCGTCCCGGTGCTGGGCCGGTTCGAGTTCACCTCCGAGCTGGGCGGACCGCCGCCCGGTGCGGGAGGTCCCCGATGAGGGCCAGGATCGTCTTCCTGATCAGGGTGCCCGACGAGCGGCGAGAGGACTTCCTGGCCGCCTACGAGAAGATCCGCTACCAGGTGTCCGCAGGTGTCCCCGGCCACCTGAGGGACCAGGTCTGCCAGTCGGCCACCGACCCCGAGCAGTGGCTCATCACCAGTGAGTGGCGCGAACTGGCCGACTTCCTCACCTGGGAGGCGACCGAGGAACACCGCGAACTCGTCGGGCCCATGCGCGAGTGCATGACCGAGGCCCGTTCCCTGCGCTTTCTGATCCGCGAGGAGACGGGGGCGGCCTTACCGTCTCCCGAGGGGATGGCGGCCGTACCGCTTCCCGAGGGGACGGCGGCGGCCGTACCGCTCTCGGAGGGGACGGAGGACGGCCATGCCGTCCCCGGAGGGGCACCGCCTGCCGGGGGGACGGCGGCGGCCGTGTCACTCCCTGAGGAGGCGGCCGTGCCGTCCGCGGGGAAGGCGGGGGCCGTCGTGGCCGCCGCCGTCGCGCGGGAGCCGTCGTGAGGGTTGCCGTCGTCGGGGGCGGCATCGGCGGGCTGAGCGCGGCGCTGGCGCTGCGGGCCGCGGGAGCCGAGGTCACCGTGTACGAACGCGTCATCGAACCGTGTGCCGCGCGGGCGGGACACGGCCTGGTGCTCTGGCACAACGCCGTACTGGCACTGCGCGCGCTCGGTGTGGGGCCCGAGGTCGAAAAGATCGGTCACGAGCTTCACCGGCATCGCTTTCGGGACGCGCGTGGCAGAAGGATCGCGGAGTGGTCGATGGCGCGCATGGCGGGGCGCCTCGGCGCCCCCGTCTACGGCGTCGGCCGCCCCCACCTGCACGCGCTCCTCGCCGACCGGGTGGGGGACGACCTCGTGACCGGCTTCCGGTTCACCGGTTTCACCGCGACCGGGGACGGCGTCGTCGTCCGGTTCGGCGAGGGCCGCGAGGAGCGGGCGGACCTGCTCGTCGGCGCGGACGGGCTGCGCTCGGCCGTACGTGCCGCACTGCTCCCCGGCGACCCTCCGCCCCGATACGCCGGGTTCACCGCCTTCCAGGGGGTGATCAGGCTGCCCGGCTCCGGGATGCCCGAGCACACCTTCCTCAGCACGTGGGGCCGAGGCCGGTGGTTCGTCTGCTACCGGCTCTCCGACGACCACGTCTACTGGGACGGGGTGCTGGGCGACCGGGTCGCGCCGCGGCTCGGCGAGAGCCCTCTCGGCCTGCTGGCCGCGGAGTTCGACGGCTGGCCCGACCCGATTCCCGGCCTGATCGCCGCCACCGGGGCCGACGACGTCACCCCGGTGCACGTCTTCGACCGTCCTCCGCTGCGGCGCTGGAGCCACGGCCGGGTGACGCTGCTGGGGGACGCGGCTCATCCGATGACGTTCAACCTCGGCCAGGGGGCCGGACAGGCGATCGAGGACGCGCTCGTCCTGGGCGAGGAGCTCGCGGGCGGCGACGTTCCGGCGGCACTCGCCGCCTACGAGGCCCGCAGGGTGGAACGCACCACCCGGATGGTCCGGCGGTCGCGGGCCAACGGCGAGCTCACCCGCTGGCGACACCCGATCGCCTGCGCGGCACGCGACGCGTTCATGCGCCTGACGTTCGACCGGCTGGTGTACCGCGAGACGTACCGGCTCACCATGGCCGTCGACTTCACCGGAGACGCGGGCGCCATCGGAGCCGGGAGGTCCGCCGGCGACGGAGACCTCACGGCGGAGGGGAGTGAGACGTGACCAGACTCGCGGGGGAGCCCGGACTGCCCACGGGCGTGAGCCGCACCGCGGTGGTGATCACCCAGGCGCGGGAGGCGGAGAGCGCGCGGCCCGACCGGCTCTTCGACGATCCGCTCGCGGGCCCGCTCGCCGACGCGGCCGGGCGGATCACCGGGATCAGCGAGGCGGGCCGGCACGCGGCCGAGCACTTCGTCCTGCGCACCCGCTTCTTCGACGACCGGCTGCGCGAGGCCGCGGAGGCGGGCCTGCGGCAGGTGGCCCTGCTCGCCGCGGGCCTGGACACCCGCGCCTTCCGGCTGAAATGGCCAGAAGGCACCCGCCTGTTCGAGGTCGACCTGCCGGACCTGATCTCCTTCAAGGAGAAGGCGCTCGCCGACCAGGGGGCCCGGCCCGCCTGCGATCGCGCGGTCGTCCCCGCCGACCTGCGCGAGGACTGGCCGTCGGCGCTGCTGTCCGCGGGCCTCGATCCGGACGCGCCGACCGCCTGGCTGATCGAGGGCGTGCTGATGTACCTCACGCCTGACGAGGCGGGGCGTGTGCTCGGCCGGGTCTCCGAGCTGTCGCCCCCCGGGAGCAGGCTCGCCGTCGAGCACGTCAACAAGGCGTACGCCGAACTGCCGCAGATGCGGCCCGCGATGGGCAGGCTCGCCTCCACCCGGGCCGCCTGGCGGTCGGCCGTCGAAGACCCGTCCGCCTGGCTGGCCCGGTACGGGTGGCGTGCCACGGTGACCCACCAGGCCGACCTCGCCCGGGCGCTGGGCCGTCCCGTCCCGGTGATGGCGGATCCCCGGACGGTCGGCTCGGCCCGGATCTGGCTGGTGGACGCCCTGCGAGACGAAGTGCGAGACGAAGAAGGACACCGACCGACGACAGGAGCCGATGACGATGCCGTTCACCGATGAGAACGTACGCGAACTGCTGCTCTGTGTGGGCCTGGACCCCGCGGCCGGGGACGAGGCCCTGGAACTCACCTTCGACGCGCTGGACCTCGACTCCCTGGCCAGGGTGGAGATCGCCACCCGCATCCAGGACCGGTTCGGCGTGGACGTGGAGGAGGAGCTGACGGCCCAGACCACACCGTCCCTGATGAGAGAACTCGTGACCGAGCGGCTGGCGGCGACCGGCGCCTGACCGGTGTCTTCTGAGGAGGCGAACGCACATCATGATCGGACACACCGACAACACGATCGAGATCGACGCTCCCATCGGATTCGTCTGGGACCTGACGAACGACGTCCGGGCCTGGCCGGAGCTCTTCTCCGAGTACGCCAAGGTGGAGGTCCTCACCGAGTCGGACGACTCGGTGACCTTCCGGCTCACCATGCACCCCGACGAGCTGGACCGCGTCTGGTCCTGGGTGTCGGAGCGCTCCTGGGACCGCGACACCTGGACGGTGAGAGCGCGCCGGGTGGAGACCGGGCCGTTCGAGTTCATGAACATCACCTGGGTCTACGAGGAGCTCGGCCCCGACCGTACCCGCATGCGCTGGGTGCAGGACTTCCACATGAGGCCCGAGGCGCCGGTCGACACCCAGGAGATGACCGGCCGGATCAACGCCGGCTCCGCGGTCCAGATGTCGTTGATCAAGGAGAAGGTGGAGAGACGCCGCCGGCGCGTCGTGGGGTTTCACGACGTGCCGTCCAACACCAGGCGCGGCGGCGACCTGCGCACCCTGGTCTCCCCGGCGACCTGCGGTTCCTCGTCGGGCTTCTGCGGGGCCGTGCGCCTGGCGCCCGGCGAGGGCGTCAGCGAGCACTACCACCCCTACTCCGAGGAGTACGTGTTCGTCGCGACCGGGACGCTCAGGGTGGACCTCGACGGCGAGCCGCTCACCGTCGGCGCCGAGCAGGCGCTGCTCATCCCCCGCGAGGTAAGGCACCGCCTCACCAACGTCGGCGACGACGACGCGCTCGTGGTCTTCCAGCTCAGCCCGCTCGCCCCGAGGCCCGAACTCGGGCACGTGGACACCGAGCCCTGTCCGGAGGCGGTGGGAAGGTGAGACGGGTCGTCGTCACCGGCATCGGGGTGATCGCCCCGGGCGGGGTGGGCCGGGAGCGGTTCTGGAACCGGATCGTGCACGGCAGGCCGGCCGTCCGCCGGGTCACCGCCTTCGACCCGTCCCCGTTCCGCTCCCAGATCGCGGCCGAGGTCGACTTCGACCCGGCCGCCCACGGTCTCACCGCGCGTGAGGTCCGGCGCATGGACCGCTTCGTCCAGTTCGCCGTCGCCTGCGCCGACGAGGCGGTGGCCGACTCCGGCCTCGACCTCGGTGCGGCCGATCCCGAGCGGGCCGGGGTGAGCCTCGGCTCGGCGGTCGGGGCCACCATCACCCTGGAGGAGGAGTACGTGGTCGCGAGCGACCGCGGCAAGGACTGGGAGGTGGATCACCGCCACCTGAAGCCGTTCGTTCACCAGGCGCTGGTGCCCTCCAGCGCGGCGGCCGAGCTGGCGGTCCGGTTCGGCCTGAACGGCCCGGCCGCCGTCGTCTCGACCGGCTGCACCTCCGGCATCGACGCCGTCGGCCGGGCGTACCGGCTCGTCCAGGACGGTGAGGCGGACATGATGCTCGCGGGGGCGTCGGACGCGCCGATCTCCCCGATCACCGTGGCGTGCTTCGACGCCATCCGCGCGACCAGCCCGGACAACGCCGAACCGGAGACGGCCTCGCGGCCCTTCGACGCCGGGCGGAAGGGCTTCGTCCTCGGTGAGGGCGCGGCGGTGCTGGTGGTGGAGGAGCTGGAGCACGCCCGGCGGCGCGGTGCCCGGGTGTACTGCGAGATCACCGGCTACGCCGCGCGGGCCAACGGCTTCCACATGACCGGGCTGCGGCCCGACGGCCTGGAACTGGGCAGGGCGATCGGCCACGCGCTCGACCAGGCGAGGCTCAACCCCGAGGACATCGGCTACGTCAATGCCCACGGGTCGGGGACCAGGCAGAACGACCGGCACGAGACGGCCGCCTACAAACGGAGTCTCGGCGAGCACGCCCGGCGGGTGCCGATCAGCTCGATCAAGTCGGTGATCGGCCACTCGCTCGGTGCGATCGGCTCGATCGAGATGGCGGCCTGCGCCCTGGTCCTGCAGCGGGGCGTGATCCCGCCCACGGCCAACCTGACCGTCCCCGACCCCGAGTGCGACCTGGACTACACGCCCCTGGTCGCGCGGGAGGTGACCGCCGGGCACGCGCTCTCCGCGGGCAGCGGCTTCGGCGGGTTCCAGTCCGCGATGATCTTCTCTGAGCCGGGGGCGGTCCGATGAGCGACCGCAGGGCGGTGATCACCGGGCTCGGCGTGGTCGCCCCGACGGGTGTCGGCGCGGCCGGGCACTGGAAGGGGTCCCTGTCCGGGCGGAGCCGGATCGGCCCGGTGACGTCGTTCGACGCCTCGGGGTCGCCGGTCAGGCTGGCGGGGGAGGTCACCGGTTTCGACGAGCGCGAGTTCGTCGACAGCAAGCTGCTGGTGCAGACCGACCGGTGGACCTGGTTCGCCCTCGCCGCCACCCGGCTCGCCCTGGCCGACGCCGCCCTCGACCCCGCCAAAGAGGATCCGTTCGACCTGTCGGTGGTGACCGCCGCCGCCTCGGGAGGAAACGCCTTCGGTCAGCGGGAGATCCAGGCGCTGTGGCGGAAGGGGCCACGAGCGGTGAGCGCCTACCAGTCCATCGGCTGGTTCTACGCCGCGAGCACCGGCCAGCTGTCCATCGCTCACCGGCTCAAGGGCGCCTGCGGGGTGCTGGTCGCGGACGCGGCGGGGGCGATCGACGCGCTCGCCGAGGCGGCACGGCTGATCCGCGCGGGTACCGAGGTCGTCGTGACCGGGGGCACCGAGGCGCCGCTGTCGCCGTACGCGCTCTCCTGCCAGGCCGGTGAGGCGACGGTGAACCGCTCGGCCGACCCCGCCGCGGCCTACCGGCCCTTCGCGCCCGACGCGGCCGGGCATGTTCCCGGCGAGGGAGGCGCGATCCTCATCGTGGAGGACCGGCACAGCGCCTTGGGCAGGGGCGCCCCGACCGTCTACGCCGAGATCGCCGGGACCGCCTCCACCCACGACGCCCACCACGTGAGCGACCCGGCCCCCGGCCACCGTCAGTACGCCAGGGCGATGCGCGAGGCGATCGCCCGCGCCGGGCTCGGCGTGGACGACGTCGGCGTGGTCTTCGCGGACGGGGCGGGAGACGTGGTCAGGGACTCCCTTGAGGTGGCGGCGCTGCGGGAGGTGTTCGGGGATCGTCGCGTGCCGGTGACGGTGCCCAAGACGATGACCGGCCGCCTGTGCTCAGGCGGTGCGGCCCTCGACCTCGCCTGGGCGGCTATGACGCTGACCGAAGGGGTGATCCCGCCGACCGTCGGCACCGTCGCTCCCGAGGGCGTGGACCTGGTCACCGAGCCCAGGGGGGTGGAAGGGCTCTCGTCCGCGCTGGTCGTGGCCCGAGGCTCCGGCGGCTTCAACTCCGCGGCGGTGCTGACCGCTGTCTGACGGCTCGGGACGAACCCTCCCCGAGGCCCGTGAAAGGGAAGCGTGGACGGCCACTGGCTTCACAGCCGGTGGCCGTTTCGTTGTCCGGTGACCCCGGCCCTGACCCCGGCCTTGGCCCTGACCCCGGCCTTGGCCCTGACCCCGGCCTTGGCCCTGACCCCGGCCTTGGCCCCGGCCCCGGCCTTGGCCCCGGCCGACCCTCGTCCGGCGCGAGTCCGGAACGGCATGCCCGGCGGCCTCGATCCGCGGCTCTCGGGACGGTGGTCCGGTGCCCCCGGCCCCGGCCGACTCTCACTCTCCCCCGGTCGACCCGCTCCCGGGCCCTCACCCCGGACCTGCGGCCCCCGGACCATCGGTCCGGGGGCCGCAGGTCCGGAGGCGGGTCCTAGACAGGCTCCGGGATTCGGGTGGGCTCGGGGTTCTCCCACCTCAACGGCGAAGGCTCCACCCGCAGGATCCGAGCGGCCCAGACGGGCAGCCACCAGTTCCACCGGCCCATCATCGCGACCACGGCCGGGACCAGGACGCCGCGGATGAGGGTGGCGTCCAGGAAGACGCCGAGGGCCAGACCGCTCGCGAACACCTTCACGTCCAGCTCGGGGGTCATGGCGAGCGCCGCGAAGGAGACGAACAGGATCAGCGCCGCCGAGGTGACCAGCCGGCCGGTGCGACCCACCCCCTCGATCACCGCCTGCTCCGTGCTGCCGGACCTGTCGTACTCCTCGCGCATCCTGGCCAGGATGAACACCTCGTAGTCCATGCTCAGGCCGTACAGGAAGGCGAAGATGACGAGCGGCACGAACTCGCCGATCGAGCCGGTCGGCTGGATGTCCAGCAGCTCCCTGGTTCCCCAGCCGAACTGCCACAGCACCACCATCGCGCCGATCACCGCGCCCAGCGAGAGCAGGTTGAGCGCGATCGCCTTCAGCGGCAGCAGCAGCGAGCGGAACGCCCGCGCCAGCATGACGAAGGTGACCAGCGCGATCAGGCCGAGCATCCAGGGGAACGCCCCGTAGGCGTGCTCCTGGAAGTCCATGCTCTGCGCCGCGTTGCCGCCGACGCGCGCGGTGACCGGCACCGCCTCGCGCACCCGGGCGATGGTCGCCTCGCCGGCCTCGGTGCCGTTCTCCGAGATCGGAAGCACGGTGATGACGGCGGTGCCCTCGCGGCGCCAGGACGGGTCGTCGGGGGCGAGCACCGTGGACACGCCCTCCACGTTCCTGATCCGTTCGGCGGCCTGGGCGGGGTCGCCGCTCACCAGGACGTCGAACGGGGTGATCGAGCCCGCGGGGACGCCCGCCTGGCGCAGCGCGGAGAGTCCTTCGGCACCGGGGCCGGTGGTCAGCAGGTTCCCGCTCGCGGGCAGGCCGAGGTTGACGCTCAACGCGGTCACCGTCAGCGCCGTCAGCAACCCGCCGGTGAGCAGGGCGGCGAGCAGGCGCATCCGCACCACGCCGCGGGCCCACGCCGACCAGGCCCGTCCGGCTCGCGCCTCGCGCTGGAAGGGAGCCCCGTCCCGGCCCGCGCGGGTGCGCCTGCGGTCGAGTCGCCGGCCGGTCAGGGCGAGCAGTACCGGCAGCACGGTGAGTGTGGTGGCCACGCTCGTCGCCGCGATGATCATCCCGGCGAGGCCGAGGCTGCGCAGGAACGGCACCGGCAGCACCACCATGGTCACCAGGCCGACCGCGACCGCCGCGCCGCTGAACAGCACCGCCCGTCCCGCGCCCGCCATGGCCCGGTGCACGGCCTCGTCGCCGCGGTGCCCGTTCGCCCGCTCCTCGCGCCAGCGGGCCACCAGCAGCAGCGAGTAGTCGATCGCGATGCCCAGGCCGAGCAGGGGCATCGTGGTGAGGGCCACGTCGTGCACGGTCGTCACCAGCGTGAGCAGCAGGATCACGACGAACGACAGGAAGATGGACAGGACCGAGATGAGGAGCGGTACGAAGGCGAGTGCCGAGCGGAACACCAGCAGCAGGACCACCACCGCGGCGAGCACTCCGACACCGATCTTGGTGGGCACGTCCACCCCGCCCGCGTCCACGCTCGGCGCGAGGGCGTCCAGGCCCGTCACGTGCACGCTCGTGCCCGCCGGCAGCACCGGGGTCATCGCCTTGACGATGACCGGGCTCTCGTCCGGTGTCTCCCCGAGGCCCCCGCCCGGAGGGCTGCCGTCGGAGTAGGTGCCGGGGAAGACGAGTCCGAACGTGGTCCGGCCGTCGGTGCCGATCAGCCGGGGATCGCCGGTGCTCGCGTAGGAGACCACGCGGGCCTTGGGCAGTTCGGCGGAGACGGCGGCGAAGGCGCGGCCGAGGATCTCCCTGTTGTCTTCGGCCCGCATTCCCTCAGGAAGCACGACAACTGGAACAAATGGCCGCTGATAGCCACCATTCCCATAGATTCTGACTATTTCCTGGTTGGCCTCGAAGGCGGGCATTCCGGGATGCGAATATTCCTCGGAGAGCCGCTGGATCGCGATCGGCGTCGCGCCCAGGCCCACCAGGAATCCCAGCACGGTCAGCAGGGCGACCAGTCCCTTGCGCCGCAGTACGAAAACCGAGATTCTCTCCATGGCCTCCAGTGCAACAAAATGATCTTCAATGGTTGTGTGCCCGCCCTTAGAGCGGCATGTGAATCACTCTTCACAGAGTTTTCTATGGTCTTTTCAAGATCTTCCGAGTGAAACTTGTCGGGTGAACCGAATACTGGTCGTAGACGACGAGCCCTACCTCGCCGACCTCGTCGCAACCGCGCTTCGCTACGAGGGGTTCGAGACGGCGATCGCGGGGACGGGGGCCGCGGCGGTGTCGCTGGCCGAGACCTTCGGTCCCGACCTGATCGTCCTGGACGTGATGCTGCCCGACGTGCTCGGCACCGAGGTCTGCCACCGGATCAGGTCGAAGGGCTCCGAGGTGCCCGTGGTCTTCCTCACCGCCCTCGACGCCACAGAGGACAAGATCGGCGGGCTCACCGTGGGAGGTGACGACTACGTCACCAAACCGTTCAGCCTGGAGGAGCTGATCGCGAGGATCCGCGCCGTGCTGCGCAGGACCAGGCGGGCCGGCGCCGAGGAGGGCAGGGTGACCTTCGCCGACCTCGTCATCGAGGAGGACGCCCACGAGGTGTGGCGCGACGGCCGGCGCGTCGACCTCACCCCGACGGAGTTCAAGCTGCTGCGCTTCCTGGCGGCCAACGCCGGCAAGGTCGTCTCCAAACGGCAGATCCTCGACTACGTGTGGGAGTACGACTTCGGCGGGAACGACGGGGTCGTGCAGACCTACATCAGCTACCTGCGCCGCAAGGTCGACGCGTCGCATCCTCCGCTCATCCACACCGTGCCCAGGGTGGGATACGTCCTGCGCCTGCCGAGGGAGGACTGATGTCGCTGCGGACCCGCCTCGTGCTCACCGTCGTGGGCCTGGTCGCGCTCGCGCTCGGGATGGCGGCGGGGGCGACGTTCGGCGCGCTGCAGGACTGGCGTGGTCACGGCGGCGCCAGGCTGCTCGTCCTGCCCACCCCCGAGGCGCTCATGGCCGCCTCCGACGAGCTGGTCAAACGCGTCGCCCTCGTCATGATCGGCTCCTCGGCGTTCGCGCTCGTCTGCCTGACCCTGCTCGCCACCCACCTGATCCGCCGGGGGCTGCGCCCGCTGGACCGCATCGTCGAGACCGCGGCGGCGATCGGCGAAGGCAACCTGGATCGCCGCATCGAGGCGGCGCCCATCACCGGGGAGGTGGGCCGCCTCGGCCACGCGCTCAACCAGATGCTCGCCCAGATCGAGGAGGCGTTCCGCGAGAGGGAGGCGTCGGAGGACCGGCTGCGCCGCTTCGTCGCCGACGCCTCCCACGAGCTGCGCACCCCGATCGCCTCCATCCGCGGTTACGCCGAGCTGTTCCGGCGCGGCGCGGACACCCGGCCGGAGGACCTGGCCAAGGCGATGCGCAGGATCGAGGCCGAGGCGACCCGGATGGGCTCCCTGGTCGACGAGATGCTGCTGCTGGCCCGTCTCGACCAGGGCCGCCCTCTGGAGCGCGTCCCGGTGGAGCTCACCGAGCTCGCCGCCGACGCGGTCGCCGACACCCTCGCCATCGAACCGCTCAGGCCGCTCTCACTGGAGTGCGAGGGCCGTGTCGAGGTGCCGGGCGACGCCGCCAGGATCCGCCAGATCGTCGGCAACCTACTGGCCAACGTGCTCAACCACACCCCCGAGGGGACGGCGGCGGTCGTCAGGATCCGGACGGACGACGAGTACGCCGTGGTCGAGGTGGCCGACGAGGGACCCGGCCTCACCGAGGAGCAGGGCGCCCTGGTCTTCGAGCGTTTCCACCGGGCCGGTCATCCCCGCGACGGCGCCCGCCAGGGGGGCGCGGGCCTCGGGCTCTCCATCGTCGCCGCCGTCGCCGCCGCGCACGGTGGCGACGCCACGGTGACCTCCCGCCCCGGCGCCGGCGCCACCTTCCGGGTACGGTTCCCGCGCGGCACGGACGACCTCGACCTCAGCTCAGGACGTGGCGCAGCGCGGCGGTGACGAGGGCGGCCGCGGCGAGGACCACCAGGAACGGGGCGCGCAGCAGCAGCGCCACGACGGCGGCGCACATCCCCGCGGTGCGCGGCCAGTCGAGATGCAGCGCCTGCCCCTCGCCGAAGGTCTGCACCGCGATCAACGCCGCCAGCAGGGCCACCGGGACGAGCGTCGCGAAACGCTGCACCCCCGGGTGGTCGAGGACGCGGCGCGGTGCCGACAGCCCGGCGAGCTTGAGCGCGTAACAGGCGGCGCAGGTGATGACGACGGCCCACCAGATGGTCACTTGGGTCTCCTCAGGATCACCGCGAGCACGGCCACGGACGAGAGCAGCACGGGCACGCCCGGCGGGGTGAAAGGGGTCGCGGCCAGCGCGACCGCCGCGCCGCCGCACGCGATCAGGCGCAGCGCGCGGGCCTCGGCGCCGCTCCCGGTGAGCCGGGGCCACAAAATGGCGAGGAAGGCCGCGGGACCGACGACGTCCAGGCCGAACGCCGAGGGGTCGGCCACCCACGAGGTGCCCAGCGCGCCGAGGAGGGTGGTGGCGTTCCAGGTCAGGTAGAGACTGACGAAGGTGACGAAGAACGCCGTCCTGGCCGACTCCTCGTCCGGCTGGGCGAGGGCGACCGCCGTCGTCTCGTCGATCACTCCCTGGGCCGTCAGCGGCCTGCGCCATCCCCGGACGCCGAGCACCCCGGCCATGCGCAGGCCGTACAGGCTGTTGCGGGCGCCGAGCAGCATCGCACCGGCCGTGCCCGCGACCAGGTTGCCGCCGCCCGCGACGACGCCGACCAGGGCGAACTGCGAGGCGCCGGTGAAGGCGAACAGGCTCAGCACGCACGCCTGCGCGACGCTGAGCCCCGCGGTGACCGCCGCGGCGCCGAAGGCCACCCCTGACAGTCCGACGGCGATCCCCACGCCCAGTCCGTCCCTGATCGCGGAGGAACGAGTGGTTGTTTCCATGGGAGGCGAGCCTAGGTTCGGGTCACGTTCCGGTCTTGTACGTTCCTGCGCGCTGGTACGCGGCCGGTGGCACGCCCACCGTCCGCTTGAAATGCCTGCTCAGGTGGGCCTGGTCGGTGAATCCCACGTCCCCGGCGACCTGGGCGGGAGGTGTGCCCGCCTGGAGCAGCCGCCGGGCCCGGATGATCCTCAGCGTGTTCAGATAGGCGTGCGGAGGCAGTCCCGTCGCGGCCTTGAAAGCCCGGATCAGGGCGAAGGGCCCGGTGCCCACCGCCCGCGCCAGGTCCTCGATCGTGGGCGGATCGACGAGCCGCTCGTGCAGGATCTCCCGGGCCCGGCGCACCGCCGGGTCGTCGTTCCAGCGCGGCGCCTCCGGAGGGCGGCGGGAGGCGTGGTGGCTGAGCAGGGCGGCGAAGGCCGTGCGGGCCAGCGTCGAGGAGGCGAGGTCGTCACCACCCTCCGCGGCGTCGTGCGCGGCCCGCAGCAGCGCGACGGTGGGCCGGTGGTAGGTGACGGTCTCGGGGAAGCAGGGGGTGCCGTGCCCGGCCATCAGCTCTGCGGCGATCCCGGAGACGAACTCGACCGAGGGATACAGCACCCGGTAGGACCAGCCGTCGGGGACGCCCGCGTGGCCGTCATGCACCTCATCGGGGTTGAGCATGCTCAGGCTGCCCGGCCCCACGCGGTGGACGGTGCCCCGGTAGGCGAACTCCTCCACCCCGGACAGCACCAGCGCGATCGCGTAGCTCTCGTGCGCGTGCGGCGGGAAGCGGTGGGTCACGTACCTGGCCTTGAGGAGGTCCACCCCGGGCAGGGCCGGGGTGCGCCAGAAGCGCGCGCTCTCCGGGCCGCTCATGGCCGGAAGGTGTTGGTGAACGCGGCGAAGAGCGATCCGGACCGCCTGGCGTCCGGGCTCTCCCAGTAGATCGCGTACGGTTTGCCGTCGCGGGTGCGAAAACCCCGGTCCAGGACGCGGGTGCGGACCCCGTTCTTGAGGTAGGTGAACTCCCAGTCGGCGGCCGGCACCCCCTGGTACGTCAGTGCGGTGATACTGACCCGCCGGTAGCCCGGCCAGACGTTCTCGGCGACCCCGGCCCGCTCCACCTTCTCCCAGTGCCTCTCCGGGTCCTTCTCCGGGTCCTCGGTCGACTCGATCCACAGGAAGCTGTCGCTCGCGCCGGGGGCACGGAACTCCACCCGGTCACGGCCGGAGAACCGCTTGACCTGCCAGCTTCCGGGCACCGCGATGGAGAAGCCCATCGGGTCGCGGTGCAGCCGCCAGCCCGAGGGGATGATCCTGGACGGACGCGGCGTCGCCGTCGGGGTCGCCTCCCGGGTGGGGGTCGCCTCGGGCGACGCGGCGGGGGTGGGGTCGGTGATCGGGGCCGTGACGCCGGCCCGGCCGCCCGTGTCGACCGGGGTACCGGGATTCCTCAGGACCAGCCACGCGCCGACCCCGACCGTCACCGCGAGCGCGGGCACCCCGGCCAGGAGGGCCAGGCGTCGCGCCCCGGTCCGCCGCGCGGGCGCGGCCCCCGTGTCGGTGGGCTGCTCCCGCCTCGTCCAGGGCTCCGAGCCGTACGCCCGCTGCTCGGGACGCGCGTGCCGAGGCTGCTCGGGGTGTGTGTATGAGGACTGGTCGGGGTGTGTGTACGGCTCGGAGGGCACGGACGAGGAGTGGCCGGGATGTGTGTAGGGCTGCGCGTACGGCGGCTGCTCGGGCCGGGTGTGGGCCACCGGAGGGCGGGACTGTTCGGGGTGAGGGCTCCCCGCCGGGTACGGGGAATGCTCGGGGTGGGTGCGGGCCACCGGGGGGAAGTGCTCGGGTGGCGGGGGCGCGGACGGGTGGCGAGGCTGCCCGGAACCGCCAGGGGAATTCCCGTACGTCGGCCGCCACGCGTCCTGAAGCGGTGACGGGCCGGTGCGCGGCGGGTCGGTCTGGAAGCCGGGCGAGCCGTACGCCCGCTGCCCGGAGTGCGGCCCGGGGGAGGCCGGGGAGCCGGGGGAGGCGGCGCGGCCGAGCAGGGCCTCGGCCTGGTCGGGGACCATCCGGGCGGCGGGATCCCTGGCCAGGAGGCCGAGGATCGCCGCCGACAGGGGGCCGGAATGGCTCATGGGACTCGGTTCGCCGTGCAGGACCGCCATCATGGTGGCGGCGGCCGTGGCCCGCTCGAAGGGTGGGCGGCCCTCCAGCGCGGCGTACAGCGTCGCCCCCAGCGACCACAGGTCCGACTCGGGGGTGGCGGGCATCCCGTGCAGCCGCTCGGGAGGCAGGAAGGCGGGGGTGCCGACCATCGCGCCCGTACGGGTGATGCCGGTCTCCTGCGTCATGGAGGCGATGCCGAAATCGGTCAGCACCACCCGGCCGTCGTCGGCGAGCAGCACGTTCTCGGGCTTGACGTCGCGGTGCAGCACCCCCGCGGCGTGCGCGGCCCGCAGCGCGCCCAGCACGTGCAGCCCGACCGAGGCGACCCGCTCCGGAGGGAGCGGGCCGCCCGAACGGACGATCTCACCCAGCGACCGGGACCGGACCAGCTGCATGACGATCCAGGGCCGCCCGTCCTCCTCGACCACGTCGTGCACGATGATCACGGAGGGGTGGTCGAGGCGCCCCGCGGTCCTCGCCTCGCGGATGGTCCGCCGGTTCAGGTCGGTGCGCGCGGCCTCGTCGACCCCCCGGTAGCGGACCTCCTTGACGGCCACCACCCGGTCGAGGAGCTCGTCGTGGGCACGCCAGACGATGCCCATGCCGCCCTCGCCGATGTGTTCGAGCAGCCTGTAGCGGCCCGCCACCCTGCTTTCCGCCATCCCCCGCCCTCCCAGAATCACTCACCGCAGGCGGTGGGGCTCCCGCTCACTTTTTGGAGGAGAAGGTCGCGGTGAACCCCTCGAAGAGGTGCATGTTCTTCTTCCAGTCCTTGGCCAGGGTATGCCAGTAAATCGCGTACCCCCGGCCGCCCTTGGTGACGAACCCCCTGTTGATCACACGAGCCTTGCCCGAGTTGGTGTTCCAGGTGAACTCCCAGTCGGCGGCCTTCACCATGTACTTGACGTTCGCGATCCGGATCCGGTCGTAGCCGGGGAAGTTGCCCCGGACGGCCCCCTCCTGGCTCTCCCAGTCCTTCTTCGGATCGGGACCCGCCTTGTCGACGTACTCGACGAAGACGAAACTCGTCCGGTCGGGGCCGCGGAACCACACCTGCCGACCGGGCCGCTTCTCCACCGCCCATCCCTTGGGCAGGCCGATCGAGAAGCCGTTGCCGTCCTTGTGCATCCGCCAGCCGGAGGGAAGGGGGGACTTCTTCTCCTTCTTGGTGGGGCTCGGGCTGGAGGAGGGGGACGTCGAAGGATCTTCGGACGGCGACGTCTCAGGACTCGGCGAGCCCTCAGGGGTCGTCTCGGCGCCGCCGCTGGGGGCCTCCGACGCGCTGGACGCGCTCGGATCGACCGGCTTGGCCTGCGGGGTCTCGTCGCCGTCGCCACTGCGCAGACCGAGCCAGCCGGCGATCCCGCCGACGATCAGCAGCGCGGGCACGAGCACGAGCAGCCCTCGCTTCACCGGGGAGACGCCGGAACTGCGGGAGATGAGTGTGTCGCCCCCGTCGCCATGGCCCCCGTAGGCAGCGGGCTCCTCTCGCGGAGCGGGCTCGGCCTTGGAGGCGGAGGCGGGCATCTGTTCGGTGCCGGGCCCGCGCCCCACGGGCGGGAAGGGGTTGGGGCGCGAGACGGGTTTGCGGCCCTCGGCTCCCGGCTCCGCGACCGGCGGGGCGCCCTCGCGGCTCACCTCGGGGCCGGTGGACCTGCTCCCGGCGGGGAGGTCGGGCTCGGAGGGGGCCGTGCCCGGTTTCGTCTCGCGTACCCGCGTGACATCGGCCCCGGGCTTGGGGGTGGGTTCGGGTTTCTGGCCGATGGTGGGTCTCGGCTTGGGAGCGAACCTGGCCAGGATCGGAGGCGCGGCCTCGTCGGCCGCCGCGGACGCCGGGGCGGGTTCGGTCTTCTGCGTCGGTTCGGGCCCGGGAGTGGGTTCGGTCTTCGCGCCGACGGCGGGCTTCGGCTTGGGAGCGAACCTGGCCAGGATCGGGGGCGCGGCCTCGTCGGCGGGTGTGGCCCCGGTGACAGGCGCGGAGGGCGGGGCGGGTTCGGGCCCGGGGGTGGGTTCGGTCTTCGCGCCGACGGGGGGCTTCGGTTTCGGGGCGAACCTGGCCAGGATCGGGGGCGCACCCTCGGACGCGGCCTCGGCGGCGGAGGACACCGGGGGAGCGGGGATGGCCTTGCCGGTGGGACGCTTCGCCTTCGAGTCCGCTCCCGCCTCGGGAGCCCGCGCACCCGCTCCGGCGTCCGGGCCGGGGGAGTCCGCAGCGGCCTCGGCGGCCTGCCCGCCCCGCGCGGTCTTCTTCGGCGCCGCCTTCGCCTTCTCCGCGGAACCGGCCGCCGGAGCGGACGGGGGAACATCGGGGGCGGGGGTGGGCGTCGGCCGTACGGCTTCTGCGGGCGTCCCGGCGGGGGTCTCGGGGTTCTTGGCCGGGTTCTTGGACGGAGGCTTCCGCGGCTCCTCGCCGCGCGCGGGCGGGGCGGACGCCTCCTCCTTGGCACCCGAGGGCTCCGAGGGTACGGAGTCCAGCTTGGCGCCCGTCTCGGGGACGGCACCCGGCTGGAAGCGGGCCCCGGGATCGGTGTCGTCCCCCGCGTTCACGGCCGGCATGACGGCGGTCCTGGGAGGCCGGACCCGGTCGCCCTCGGCCACCCGGCGCAGCAGCCGCTCGGCCTCCTTGTAGGGCATGCGCAGCGCCGGATCCTTGCGGAGCAGCCCTTCCAGGACGGGGGCGAGCGGCCCGGCGTGCACCGGAGGCTCGGGCTCGTCGTTCAGGATCGCGTGCATGGTCGGCAGCGCCCCGCCCCTGTCGTGCGGCGGCTTGCCCTCGACGGCGGCGTACAGGGTCGCGCCGAGCGACCACAGGTCGGACTCGCGCTGCGCGGCGCCGCCCTTGATGCGCTCCGGCGGGATGAACGCGGGCGTGCCCGCGATGCCGGTCATGGTGAGGGCGGTCTCGGCCTCGAGCGTGGCGATGCCGAAGTCGGTCAGCACCACCCGGCCGTCGTCGGCGAGCAGCACGTTCTCCGGCTTGACGTCGCGGTGCAGCACTCCCTGGGCGTGGGCGGCGCGCAACGCCTCGAGCAGCTTGAGACCGATCTCCGCGACCCGTCGAGGCGGCAGCGGCCCGTCCTGGCGCATCACCTTGCCGAGGGAACGAGACTCCACCAGCTGCATGACGATCCAGGGACGCCCGTCCTCCTCGACGACGTCGTGGACGACGACCACGTTCGGGTGCGTCAGACGCCCTGCGGCGCGAGCCTCGCGCTTGGTGCGCCGGTTGAAGTCCTCCTGGTTGTCCTCGCCGAGCATGTCGGCGTAGCGGACCTCCTTGATCGCGACCTCACGGTCGAGGAGCTCGTCGTGGGCCCGCCACACGATGCCCATGCCACCTCGGCCGATGGCTTCGAGCAGCTGGTATCGGGAGGCGACTCGCCGTCCCGCGGGCTGTGCTTCGGCCATCAACCGGCTACCTCCTTCTGAACCCCCGAATACTCTCATAGCCCAGTAAAGTGATCGACTCACACGCCGCAGAAAAGTCCACGCCTTGAGATGCGCTGTCCAGTACGTGGCGGATGCCGGGAAGATGACCTAAGGTTGAGGCCATGACCTGCCACTTCGCGTTCATCGCGTCGGCTCAGGAGAGCCGGCCGTGACAGTCGGGAACTAGCGGCCGGCCGGAGCCGGCACGAGGCGGGGACATGAGGTCTCTGCCTCTTTCTCTTTCAGAAGTCCCTTCTCGAACGGCCGCCGGCTCGCGGGACGCGCGTCGGCCGAACCAGGGGAGCCTCATGTCGTCCACCGCACAGCGCGCCGCGCACACGGAACGCGCAACGGTACGGCTGGGCACGCTCACGGTGGGCGCGGGGCCGGCCGTGGTGATCGGCGGACCGGGCGCGGACGCCCGCTGGATCAGCCTGCGGGACCACCGCGGGGGAGTCTCCGCCCACGGGGCGGAGGAGTCCGTGGCCCGCGCCCAGGGGGCGGGGCCCGTCCTGGTGGAGCCCTCCTGCGAGGGAGATCTTCCGCTGATCGCCGAGAGGGCCGACGGCACGGTGGTCGGCGCGGCCTGGATGCGGGACTCCGGGCTGGTGCGCGCCACCGCCGGGCTCGGCCTGCCGATGCTTCTCCAGCGCGACCCCTCCGCGACGCTGGAGGAGTGGCTGGAGGTCGCCGGTCACTGCGCGGCCGAGGGCAACGAAGGGATCGTGCTCTGCGAGGGCGGCCGTGGCCCCCTGGGCGTCGCCGCTCCCGACCTGGCCCTGATGCGCACCGCGCGTGAGAGGTCGGGGCGTCCCGTCCTGGCCGGTCTCGGCACCGACCCCGTGCTGGCCGCCGCCGCGATCGCCGCGGGTGCCGACGGACTCCTTCTGGACCCCTCCGCGAGCGATCGGGACGCGCTGGCGGCGCACGAGGCCGTGAAGATCGTCGGAGCCCTCATCCGCAGGGAGAGCCCCGACTCGGTGCCCGCCGCCCGCGAGGCCATCGACCGTGTCGACGCCGCCCTCGCCGTCCTCCTGGAGCGCCGCGCCGAACTGGCCGGGACCATCCAGCGCCTCAAGCCCGTCGGAGGTTTCGCCGGTCGCGACCCCGACCGCGAGCGCCGCCTGGTCGCCGAGATGGCCCGCCGTGCCCCCGTACTGGGCGAGACCAGGCTCGCCCCCATCATGAACGCCGTGATCGAGGCGGGCCTCCACCTCGCCGAGGAGCGCCGGGCCGCGCCTCGCGACCGAAGGTGAGAAGAACGCCGACGACCCGGGTGCCTCGGCCGCTCCGAGGCGCGGTGAAAGACTGAGGCGCGGTGAAAGACTGAGGCGCGGTGAAGGACTGAGTCGCCGCGAAAGACCGGGGCGCCGCGAAGGATCGGGGTGCCCCGGGAGGGCCGGGGCGTCGGGAGGAGAGACGACTCAAAGCGCATGAGTCACTTCCGGAACTCGGATTTGGATACGCTTTCCCCGCCGACGGTGCGACTAGGGGGAGGACGGGGCCGCATGTCAGACTCGTTTGTGCATCTGCACGTTCACACGGAATACTCCATGCTGGATGGGGCCGCCCGTTTGAAGCAGATGTTCAAACAGGTCGGCGATCTGGGCATGCCCGCCATCGCGATCACCGACCACGGCAACATGCACGGGGCCTACGACTTCTACAAGCAGGCGACCGGGGCCGGGATCAAGCCGATCATCGGCATCGAGGCCTACGTCGCCCCCGCCTCCCGGCACCAGAAGAAGCCGGTGCTGTGGGGCGAGCCGCACCAGAAGCGCGACGACGTCTCCGCGGGTGGTTACTACACCCACATGACCATCTGGGCGAAGAACGCCAGGGGCCTGAGCAACCTGATGAAGCTCTCCTCGCGCGCCTACACCGAGGGATTCGTCCGTAAGTGGGCCCGGATGGACGCCGAGATCCTCGCCGAGCACGCCGAGGGCCTGATGGCCACCACCGGCTGCCCGTCGGGCGAGGTGCAGACCCGCCTGCGCCTGGGCCAGTACGACGAGGCGGTCGCGGCGGCGGCGAGGTTCCAGGACCTGTTCGGCAAGGACAACTACTACCTGGAGATCATGGACCACGGGCTCGACATCGAGCGCCGGGTCCGCGACGGCCTGACCCGCATCTCGCGTGAGCTGGACATCCCGCCGCTGGTCACCAACGACTCCCACTACACCTACGAGTCCGACGCGACCTCGCACGACGCGCTCCTGTGCATCCAGACCGGCAAGCAGCTGTCCGACCCCGACCGCTTCCGCTTCGACGGCAGCGGTTACTACATCAAGAACGCCGACGAGATGCGCGCCGTCGACTCCTCGGACCTGTGGGCCGAGGGCTGCCGCAACACCCTGCTGGTCGCCGAGAAGGTCGACCCGAGCGGCATGTTCGGTTTCAAGAACCTGATGCCCACCTTCCCGCTGCCCGAGGGGGAGACCGAGGAGAGCTGGTTCCGCAAGGAGATCTGGTCGGGCATGGAGCGGCGCTTCCCCGAGGGCGTCGACGAGGAGCACCGCGCGCAGATCGAGTTCGAGATGAACGTCATCCTGCAGATGGGGTTCCCCTCCTACTTCCTCGTGGTCGCCGACTTCATCATGTGGGCCAAGAACAACGGCATCCGCGTCGGCCCCGGGCGAGGCTCGGCCGCGGGTTCGCTGGCCGCGTACGCGCTGGGCATCACCGACCTCGACCCGCTGCCGCACGGGCTGATCTTCGAGCGGTTTCTCAACCCCGACCGTGTCTCCATGCCCGATGTCGACATCGACTTCGACGAGCGCAGGCGCGGCGACGTGATCCGCTACGTGACGGAGAAGTACGGTGCCGACAAGGTCGCCATGATCGCCACCTTCGGCACCATCAAGGCGAAGGCCGCCATCAAGGACGCGGCCCGCGTCCTCGGGCATCCGTACGCGCTGGGCGACAAGGTCTCCAAGGCGTTCCCGCCCGCGGTGATGGGCAAGGACATCCCGCTGTCTGGCATCTTCGACTCCAGCCACCCGCGCTACAACGAGGCCGGTGAGCTGCGCAGGCTGTACGAGGAGGACGTCGACGTCAAGTCGGCGATGGACCTGGGCAGGGGCCTGGAGGGCCTGATCCGGCAGACCGGCGTGCACGCCGCCGGGGTCATCATGTCGGCGGAGGTGCTGACCGACTACATCCCGATCATGCGCCGCGACTCCGACGGTGTGATCATCACGCAGTTCGACTACCCGACCTGCGAGACGCTCGGCCTGCTGAAGATGGACTTCCTGGGCCTGCGCAACCTCACGATCATCGACGACTGCCTGAAGATGATCGAGGCCAACACCGGCGAGGCCATCGACCTGCTCAAGCTGCCGCTGGACGACCGCAAGACGTACGAGCTGCTCGGCAGGGGCGACACCCTGGGGGTGTTCCAGCTGGACGGCGGCGGCATGCGGTCGCTGCTGCGGCTGATGAAGCCCGACAACTTCGAGGACATCTCCGCCGTCGGCGCCCTGTACCGGCCGGGTCCGATGGGCGCCAACTCCCACACCAACTACGCGCTGCGCAAGAACGGCCAGCAGGACATCGTCCCGATCCACCCGGAGTTCGAGGAGTCGCTGCAGGAGATCCTCGGCACGACGTACGGCCTGATCGTCTACCAGGAGCAGGTCATGGCCATCGCGCAGAAGGTCGCCGGGTTCTCACTCGGCAAGGCCGACCTGCTGCGCCGGGCGATGGGCAAGAAGAAGAAGGCCGAGCTGGACAAGCAGTTCGAGTCGTTCGAACAGGGCATGAAGGACAACGGCTACTCCGCGGCCGCGATCAAGACGCTCTGGGACATCCTGCTGCCCTTCTCCGACTACGCCTTCAACAAGGCGCACAGCGCCGCCTACGGCCTGGTCTCCTACTGGACCGCCTACCTCAAGGCCAACTACCCGGCCGAGTACATGGCGGGGCTGCTCACCTCGGTCAAGGACGACAAGGACAAGTCGGCCCTCTACCTCAACGAGTGCCGTCGCATGGGCATCAAGGTGCTGCCGCCGGACGTCAACGACTCCGACTTCGACTTCACCCCGCGTGGCACCGACGTCCGGTTCGGCCTGTCGGCGATCCGTAACGTCGGAGGCAACGTGGTCGACGGGATCATCGCCGCACGCCGGGAGAAGAGCCGTTTCGCCGACTTCAAGGACTTTCTGCGCAAGGTCCCCATGGTGGTCTGCAACAAGCGGGTCATCGAGTCGCTGATCAAGGCCGGCGCCTTCGACTCCTTCGGGCACGTGCGCAAGGGCCTGGTGATGGTCCACGAGCAGGCCGTCGACAGCATCATCGGGATCAAGAAGAACGAGGCCCAGGGGCAGGACTCCCTGTTCGGCGCCATCGAGGGCGCCGAGGACCAGACCTTCGACGTACAGATCCCGCTGGGGGAGTGGGACAAGAACACCCTGCTGCAGTTCGAACGGGAGATGCTCGGCCTGTACGTCTCCGACCACCCGCTCTTCGGCGTGGAGCACATCCTCGCCTCCGGGGCCGACTGCTCGATCGCCTCGCTGCAGGACGAGCACCGGCCGGACGGTCAGGTCGTCACCGTCGGCGGCATCCTGAGCGGCCTGCAGCGCAAGGTCACCAAGAAGGGCGACACCTGGGTCCTCACCCAGCTGGAGGACCTGGAGGGCGCCATCGAGGTGATGATCTTCCCCTCGGCGTACCAGCTCTGCGCGACGGTGCTCGCCGAGGACGCGATCGTGTTCGTCAAGGGGCGCCTGGACAAGCGTGAGGACGTCGGGAAGATCATCGCCATGGAGGTGACGGCTCCCGACCTGACCCGCGAGGCCGGTGGCCCGCTGGCCGTCAGTCTCGCCCTGGCCCGCTGCACCCCGCCGGTGGTCGGCCGCCTCAAGGAGGTGCTGACCGCGCACCCCGGCACCACCGAGGTGCATCTGCAGGTCCACAACGGCCCGAAGACCACCATCGTGCGCCTCGACGACCGCCTGCGGGTGTCGCCGTCCCCGGCCCTGATGGGCGACCTGAAGCAACTGCTCGGCCCCGCCTGCCTGGGGGCCTGAAAGGCGTCGGGCCGTTTGCGGGGGCGGTCACGGCGACCGGCGATGGGCAGGGTGCCGTCGATCAGGACGATGGTCCCGCTCGAGGAGGGCGTCCCGAACGACGAGCCGAGCGACGCATGTCCGGATCTGTGGGATAGCTGTCCTTGTGGACCTTTCGGCGAGGCCGCCAGAATCGACGCCGTGAAAGACCTGGTGGTTGCCCTCTACGACGGTGTGGTGTTGCTGGACGTGGCGGGGCCGGTGCAGATCTTGCACGGGTCCCGCGGTTACCGCATCCGGCACGCGTCCGTCGACGGGCGGCCGGTGCGCACGGATGTCGGTGTGCCGCTGGGGGCCGACCTGGCTCTGGGCGAGATCGACGGGCCGATCGACACGCTGCTGGTGCCGGGGTACGCGCCGCTGGACGGCGATCGCTCCGGCGAGGTGTTCCTGGACCTGCTGCGTGACATCGGCACTCGCGCGCGCCGGGTGGCGTCGGTGTGCACGGGTGCGCTCCTGCTGGCCGAGGCCGGCCTGCTTGACGGGCGGCGGGCCACCACGCACTGGGCCGTCTGCGCCGAGCTGGGGTCTCGGTTCCCGGGGGTGAGCGTGGAGCCGGACGCCATCTTCGTGCGTGACGGACCGGTCGTGACCTCGGCGGGCGTCACCGCCGGCATCGATCTGGCGCTGGCCCTCGTCGAAGAGGATCATGGACCGGATCTCGCGCGCGTGGTGGCCAAGTACATGGTCGTGTTTTTGCAGCGGCCGGGCGGCCAGTCGCAGTTCAGCGTGCGCGGGGCCCTCCCCACGACCCGTCACACGGCGCTGCGCCGCCTCCTGGACGCGATCGCCGCTGAACCGGCGGCAGAGCACACCCTTGCCTCGATGGCGGCCCAGGTCAGGGTCAGCGAGCGCCATCTGACCCGGTTGTTCCGCCGCGAAATCGGGCTCACCCCCGGCCAGTACGTCGAGCGGATCCGGGTGGAGGCCGCGCAGGCCCTGCTGGAGACCACGGCCGACGGTGTGGCGTCGATCGCCCGAAGGTGCGGTCTGGGATCCGACGAAACGATGCGCAGGACGTTCCTGAAGGTCCTGGGCACCACGCCGACCGCCTACCGCCGGGGCTTTCGCGCCACCCATACGCCGATAACCCCGAAGGAGACCACATGAGCCCATCCCCTGACCGCCGTACCGTGCTGGGAGCCGGCCTGGCCGGCGCGGCGGCCCTCGCGATCGGCACGCCTGCCGCGGCCGAAAGCGGGCACGCCGACCTGTCCTTTCCCGCCACCCGCGTCGCCAAGGCGGCCAGGCAGCTGGTGACGGACGCCCAGCAGCCGTACCTGCGCAACCACAGCCTGCGCAGCTTCCTGTTCGGCCGGGCGGCCGCTGCCCGGGCCGGCCGCCTGCCGGGCCGCGACTACGACGCCGAGGTGATGTTCCTCATCTGCGTGCTGCACGACATGGGCCTGACCACACACGCCGACACCGGCCGGCGCTTCGAAGTCGACGGCGCCGACTTCGCCGCCCGATTCCTGGAGCAGCACGGCATCACCGACGCCCGCGTCGACACCGTCTGGGACGGCATCGCCCTGCACACCTCCAAAGGTCTCCACGACTCGCCGGTGTTCGCCCGCCGCCGCCCGCCGGAGATCGCGATCGCGCAGAACGGCATCGGCATCGACCTGCTCCGCGGCCCCGGCGATCTGCCCGCCGGATACGCCGACCGCGTGCACGCCGTCTACCCTCGCCACGGCGGCGCCCGTGCCCTGACCGACGCCATCATCGCGCAGGGCCTCGCCGATCCGCGAAAGGCGCCGCCCATGACCCTGCCCGGCGAGATCCTGCACCAGCGGCATCCCGAGGTCCCCTACACCACCTGGCAGGACATCCTCGACGCCGGCGGCTGGCACGACTGACGGTGCCGCAACCGCTCGGCCCCGCCTGCCCGGGGGCCTGAGGGCGGGATCCAGCCGGTGTGACCGTGTGAACGTTTCATCACAGAGCCGATCTCGCGCGGTGCGATCGGATGCCCGTAAGGGCAGATGAAGGCCCACGGGGGCGGGAGTATCGGGGGAACGGGCGAGGGGCAGTGTCTTGACGCGGATCGGCCGCATCGTATTGGCTCCGCGCACCACCCCACTCTCACCGGAGAAACGAGCAGTCCGCCAGCGGACGTCTTGTTAACGCTAACAAAAACCGTGGCCCCGTATACGTCCGGGCCGAACCCCCCGGGTGCATCCACACCAGTCCCTGACAGCGGCTGGACGAGAAGATGAGGAGCACGCACATGCGCCTGCCCTGGCGAACGCGGACACCGCGCCGCTCCGCCGTCACACCGACGGCACCGTCCCGATCGGCCATGCGCCGAGGCCTGGCGATCGTCACGATCCCGATCCTGATGGCGGCCGCCGGTCTAATTGCCACGCAGCCCGCGCAGGCGGCCGTCGCCTGCCGGGTCGACTACACCGTCAGCTCGTCGTGGCCGGGGGGCTTCGGCGCCAACGTCACCATCAACAACCTGGGCGACCCGGTCAACGGGTGGCGGCTGACCTGGTCCTTCGGGGGCGGCCAGCAGGTCACCCAGATGTGGAACGCCACGTCCGCCCAGTCCGGTTCCGCGGTGACCGCGACCAACGCCGCCTACAACGCCGCCATCCCCACGGGAGGCAGCACCTCCTTCGGGTTCAACGGCTCGTACAGCGGCAGCAACCCGTCGCCCACCTCGTTCTCCCTGAACGGCGTGGCCTGCACCGGGAACCCCGGAAACCCCGATCCCACCCCCACGCCCACCCCCACGGTCACGCCGACTCCCACGCCGACGCCGACTCCGACGCCCGGTAACTGCACCCTTCCCTCGACGTACCGCTGGACCTCCTCGGGCGTGCTCGCCACCCCGAAGGCGGGCTGGGTCTCGCTGAAGGACTTCACCGTCGCCCCCTACAACGGCAAGCAGCTCGTCTACGCCACCACCCACAACACCGGCACCAGCTGGGGTTCGATGAACTTCAGCCTGTTCACCAACTACTCGGAGATGGCCTCGGCCAGCCAGAACACGATGAACAACGCCACCGTGGCGCCGTCGCTGTTCTACTTCGCGCCGAAGAACATCTGGGTGCTCGCCTACCAGTGGGGCGGCCCGGCGTTCTCCTACCGCACCTCGACCGACCCCACCAACCCCAACGGCTGGTCGGCGGCGCAGACGCTCTTCACCGGCAGCATCTCCAACTCCGGCACCGGCCCGATCGACCAGGCGCTCATCGGTGACGGCCAGAACATGTACCTGTTCTTCGCCGGCGACAACGGCAGGATCTACCGGGCCAGCATGCCCATCGGCAACTTCCCCGGCAGCTTCGGCTCGAACTACACGACCATCATGACCGACACCACGAACAACCTGTTCGAGGCCGTCCAGGTCTACAAGATCCAGAACGAGAACCGGTACCTCATGATCGTCGAGGCGATCGGCTCGCAGGGCCGCTACTTCCGGTCCTTCACCGCCACCAGCCTCGGCGGCAACTGGACCCCGCAGGCCGCGACCGAGAGCAACCCCTTCGCCGGCAAGGCCAACAGCGGCGCCACCTGGACCAACGACATCAGCCACGGTGAGCTGCTGCGCACCAACGCCGACCAGACCATGACCATCGACCCCTGCAACCTGCAGCTGCTGTACCAGGGCCGCAGCCCCAGCTCCGGCGGCGACTACGGCCTGCTGCCCTACCGCCCCGGCCTGCTCACCCTGCGGCGCTGACGGACATGACACCGATCCGGACCGGGTGTACCTGACACTCACGGGGAAGGCGCACACCCTCGTCGGGTGAGCGTGATCAGGACCGGCCGGCGACGGAGGGGCGGGCTCGGCGTTACGCCGAGCCCGCCCCGTGTCATGTGGAGAGGCCAGATCATCCCGCTGTCCGAGCGGGCGGTTCACCTCCGGGGGCGCCGATACGCCAAGCACTCGAAATGAGTCCGCACCGGTCGGCATGTCCGCGGCCCGAAGCCGAGGCGGTCGGCTTCGGGCACGCCATGACGTCCCGCCGGTCAGGAGCGGCCGATGTCGGCGGCCCAGGGATAGGTGAGCTGGACCGAAGAGGTGGGCGCCCCGGTAAGGCCCTTGCCCAGGTAGAGCGGGTTGAACGGCGCGTACAGCGGGATCCAGATCAGCTGTTCCGCGGCGATCTTCTGCGCTTCGGCCACGAGTCCGGCCCGCTCGGCCGGGTCGGCCGCCGAGGTGGCCTCGCCGATCAGCCGGTCGAACTCCGGGTCGGCCCACCCGGCGTAGTTGAACGTGTTGCCGCCCTGAAGGTACTGGTAGATCTGCGTCGGATCCGGGTAGTCCGTCTGCCAGAGCGAGAAGATCATGTCGATCCCCTCCCGAGCCTTGGCGTCGCTGTACAGCGCGTTGTAGTTGTCGGCGGGCAGCGTCCTGAGCTCCACCTTGAGGCCGACGGACTCGCCCGCCCGCTTGACCTCCGCGCCGATGACCGGCATCTCGGCCTGCGAGCCGGTGACCGCGATCGTGATCGGGGTCGCGGGCACGCCCGCCTCGGTCACCAGCCTCCGCGCCTCGTCGGCCGGGCCGCTGGGCTCGGGCAGCGCGTCGTACGCCGCCTTCAGCGTGTCCTGCCCATAGCCCCAGGTGCCCGGGGAGGCGGGGGCCTTGAGCGGCTCGGCCGCCCCCGACATCGCGGCCTTGATGATGCCCGGCCGGTCGATGGCGAGCGAGAGTGCCCTGCGGATCCGCACGTCGGCCAGCGGGCCCTTCAGGCTGGTCACCATGCCGACGTAGCTGCCGGAGGTACGACCGAAGTAGAGCTTCCCGGTGTCGGTGGCCTGGAGCCGGGTGAAGCCGGAGGAGGGCACGTACCAGGATCCGTCCAGCTCTCCCGCCAGCATGGCGGTGACCCGGGCCGCGGGGTCCCGGATGAAGTCGAAGCGGATACCGGGGGACTTGGCCCGGTGCGCGGTGTCCCAGTAGCCGTCGAAGCGGGCCAGCTCGATGGACTGTCCCGCCGTCCAGGTGGCCAGCCTGAACGGGCCTGTGCAGTCCACGCCCCCCTGAGGCGTGCCGAGCCTCTTGCCGGCCGCCTCGGACGCGGCTCTGCCCAGGACGCGGCCCGCCGGGGTCGCCATCGACTGGTTGAACAACGCGTCCGGCTTCTTCAGCCGGACGGTGACCTCACCGTCGCCGGTGGCTTTGATGTCCTTGACGTTCTGGTAGACGGCGTCGTTGTAGGAACCCAGGTCCTTGTCGAGGTTGCGGTTGAGGCTGTATGCGACGTCCTCGGCGGTCAGGTTGGCGCCGCTGTGCAACTTCACCCCGGGGCGTAACGTGTAGACCCAGGTCAGGGAGTCGGGTTGTTCCCACGACTCGGCCAGCGAGGGCTGGAACGAGAAGTCGGGTGCGACCTTCACCAGGCTCTCGCACACGTTGGCGAGGACCTCCATCGGCGGGAAGTCGTTGCTGTAGATCGGGTCCAGAGAGGACGGCTCGGCGTACAGCGCCCAGCGGAGCGTGTCCGCCTCGCCGGTGGCGGCGGGCAGTGACTCGGTGAGGACGGGGCCGCCCGATCCGCCGGGCGAGGAGGAGGCGCCGTCGGCTCCTCCGGCCCCGGTGGCGACGGTGCCTCCTGAGCATGAGGAGACGGTGAGGGCGGCGCAGACGGCCAGTGCGAGGAGCGGGCTGCGGCCAGGGGCGGGTCCGACGGTCATGGGATTCCTTCCGGGGTCTCTGTCACGAGGCCGGTGGTCGGTGGGGGGACGCGGAGAGAGGGGAGTGGTCGGCGGGGTCAGTACCGGGCGAGAAGATCGCGGCGGGCCTGTCCCACACGGGCCGGGTCCCAGCCGGGGCGCGGGACACTGGACAGCAGCAGCCGGGTGTAGGGGTGCTCCGGCCGCTGGAGCACCCGGGAGGTGGGACCGCGTTCGATCACGGCCCCGCGGAACATGACCACCACGTCGTCGGTGACCCAGCGCACGACCTCCAGGTCGTGGCTGACGAACACCAGCGCCACGCCCGTGTCACGGCGGATCTCCGAGAGGAGGTTGAGAATCTGCGCCTGGATGGACACGTCCAGCGCGGCCACCGCCTCGTCCAGCACCAGCATGCGCGGCCGGGCGGCCAGCGCCCTGGCGATGGCGACGCGTTGCCGCTGTCCGCCGGACAGCGCGCGGGGCAGCGCCGCCGCCTCGCGTGAGCCGAGCCCGACCTGGTCGAGCAGTTCCCGCCGGCGGCGGGCGCGGGTGGGCGGGTCCGACTCGGTGTGCAGCCGGAGTATCTCGTCGAGGGCGTCGGCGACGCTCTGCCGGGGATCCAGGCTCTGGTAGGGGTCCTGGAAGACGAGCTGTACGATCCGGGCACGCCGCATCCGGTCGCGGCGGTCGCGGCCGTGGCCGGATTCGAGGCCGTCGAAGCGGATCGTGCCGGAGTCGGGCCGCTCCAGCCCGACGATCAGCCGTGCCGTCGTGGTCTTGCCGGAGCCGGACTCGCCGACGACACCCAGCGAGCCGCCGGCCGCGACCTCGAAGGAGACGTCGTCGACCGCGACGACCCGCCCTCGGTCGTACGTCTTGCGCAACCCCTCGGCCCGCAGCAGGGGGTGCTCACCCGCTGCGGCGGTCCGGGGGGAGGTGGGACTCGCCTCTGGTGTCACGGTCGGCTCCTTTGTCGCGGCCGGGCCGGTCCGGCGGGTTCCCCGGTCTCCGCCCCGGACGTGACCGGGGCGGAGGTGTCGGTGAGGGTGAGGTCGTCGGCCCGGTGGCAGGCGACCAGGTGCCCGGCGATCGTCCGAGGGCGGGGAGCCGACTCGTGGCAGGCGTCGGCCGCGTACGCGCAGCGCGGCGCGAAGGCGCAGCCGAGCGGCGCCTCGAACAGCCCGAGCGGGCGTCCGGGCACCGCCCGCAGCGTCGTCCGGCCGGGGCCCGGCCGGGAGGCGAAGAGCGCCGCCGTGTAGGGGTGGCGCGGGCGGCGGTGCAACGCGTCCGCGTCGGCGACCTCGACGATCGAGCCCGCGTACATCACATGGATGCGGTCGCAGACGGCCGCCGCGAGGTCGAGGTCATGGGTGACCAGCACGATGGCGAGCCCGCGCTCGCGTCGAAGGCGCAGCAGGATCGCCATGATCTCCGCCTGGGTGGTGACGTCCAGCGCGGTGGTCGGCTCGTCGGCGAGCAGCAGCTCGGGCTCGCCGGCCAGTGCGGCGGCGATCATCACTCGCTGGAGCATCCCGCCGGACAGCTCGTGCGGGTACTGGCGCAGGTGGCGTCCGGGGTCGGGCAGGCCGACCTCGTCCAGCAGGCCGGCGGCCACGGCGAGCGCCTTGCCGCGCGGCAGCCCCCGGTGGACGCGTAGCCCTTCGGTGAGGAACGCGCCGATGCGCTGGAACGGGTTGATGTGCGCCCGGGGGTCCTGGAAGATCATCGCGGTGGTGCGGGACCGTATCTCGCGCAGCACCGGCGCCGGGGCGCCGAGGACGTCCCGCCCGGCCACCAGGACCCGGCCCTCCACCCGGGACCGTGGCGGGACGAGTCCGACGGCGGTGCGCAGCGTCATCGACTTGCCGGAGCCGGACTCTCCGACCAGGCCGACGATCTCACCTTTCCCGCAGGTCAGAAAGACCGTTTCGAGGATGGGGCGGCCGACGCCGCCGGTGGTCACCGCCAGGGACAGGCCCCGCACCTCAAGCATCGGATCGATCCGGGGCGCGCTCACCGGTCCGCCTTCCTGATGTGGTCGGCGATGCCCTCGCCGAGCAGGCTGAACGCGACGACGGCGATCACGATGACGGCGCCGGGGGCGAGCGCGGACAACGGCGCTCCCTGGAGCAGCGCCGACTGGCCCTCGGAGATCATGGCGCCCCAGTCCGCCTGCGGTGGCTGGACGCTGAAACCGAGGAAGGAGAGCCCGGCGAGGTCGATCATCGCGTAGCCGAAGCACAACGACGCCTGGGCCAGCACGAACGGCGCGATGTTGGGGATGAGGTGCCGCGTCGTGATGCCCCAAGCGGAGAAGCCCTGGATCTCCAGTGACCGGATGTAGGGGCGGTGCCGTTCGCTGAGCGCGACGCCGCGCGTCATCCGCGCCATGTACGGGGTGTAGGCGACGGCGAGGGCGAGCACTGTGGAGTCCAGACCCGCGCCGAGCACGGCGACCAGCAGGATCGCCAGCAGCACCCCGGGGAAGGAAAAGATCACCTCGATGACGCGGGACAGCGCCGCGTCGATCCAGCCGCCGTACCAGGCGGCCACCACGCCGACCGCGACGCCGAGGACGGTGGCTCCGGTGACGACGCCGAGCGGTCCGAGCAGCGAGGTGCGGGCGCCCCAGATCAGCCGGGACAGCACGTCGCGTCCGGCCTGGTCGGCGCCGAGCGGATGCGCGGCGGACGGCCCGGCCAGGCTGTCGGAGAGCGAGACCGCGTCCGGGTCCTGCGGGGACAGCCACGGGGCGAAAACCGCCACCACGACCAGGACCGTGAGGACCGCGACCGAGAACACGACCAGCGGGCCGCCTCCGACCGGACGGGGTATCCAGCGGCGCCGCACCAGGGGGGCGGCGTCGGCGAGGGGCCCGGCGGGATTTCCGGCGGGAATGCTCATCGGGCACCCGCCTTTCCGCGCACCCGCGGGTCGATCAGCGGGTACAGCAGGTCCACCAGCAGGTTGGACAGCGCGAACACCGCGACGATGATCAGGACGATGGCCTGGGTGACGGGGAAGTCCTTGGCGTTGACCGACTGCACGAGCAGCGACCCCATTCCGTTGAGCCCGAAGGCGGTCTCGACCAGGGTGGTGGTGACCAGCAGGCCGGAGACCACCAGTCCGGCGAGCGTGACGACCGGGGCCATCGCGTTGCGGAACACGTGCCGCCAGATGATCCGGCGCTCGGGCATGCCGCGGACCCGGGCGGTCTCGACGTACTCCTTGCCGAGTTCGGTGAGCATGGAGGACCGGGTCGCGCGGGCGACCAGCGCCACCGACGACAGCGCCAGCGCGATCGCGGGCAGGGTGAGGTGCCAGATCCGGTCCCAGAGCCCCTCACCCGCACCGAAGGCGGGAAACCAGCCGAGCGTCACGGCGAAGAGCGAGGTCAGCCCGATCGCGACCACGAAGGCGGGGGTGCCCATCGCGACCGTGGTCCCGATGATCGCGACCGCGTCCACCGTGCCGCGGCGGACCGCGGCGAGTACGCCGAGCAGGACGCCGGACAGCAGGATGAGCACCGAGGCGTACGCGACGAGCGCGAGCGTGGTGGGGATCCGGGAGGCGATCAGGCCGCCGACCGGCTGGCGGAACTGCAGGGACTGGCCGAAGTCGCCCGTCAGCAGCCCGCCGAGCCAGGAGACGAACCGCTGGGGGAAGGGATCGTCCAGGTTGTACTGGGCGCGGATGGCCCGCAGTGTGTCGGCGGTCACCGAGTTGCCGCGGGCCAGGAAGGACTCGGGGGATCCCGGCGCGAGGTACATCGCGCCGAAGATCACCACAGAGGTCGCCAGCATGACCAGGACCAGCGCGAGCAGCCGGCGACCCAGCACGGGCAGCACCGTCCCCGGCCATCCCGGTGGGCGGTCGCGTTCCGTCCCCGGTTTCCGTGCCTCCGGCGGTGGCACGACGGCCGCGCCCGGCGGGACTCCGGTCACGACGCCGCCCCGAGATCGGCCGCCCACGGGTAGTGCAGCTGGACGTAGGAGGCGGGAGTGCCGGTGAGCCTGTTGTTGAGGAAGAGGGTGTTGTACGGCGCGTACAGCGGGATCCACACCAACTCGTCGACCACGATCCGCTGCGCGTCGGCGACCAGCGCGGCACGGGCCTCCGGGTCTCCGGTCTTCCCGGCCTCGGCCACCAGCTTGTCGAACCCGGTGTCGGAGAACCCGGCGAAGTTGTAGAAGTGCCCTGTCTGGAAGTACTGGTACATCTGCAGCGGGTCGGCGAAGTCGGTGCCCCAGCCGGTCAGGTACAGGTCGATGCCCTCACGGGCCTTCTTGTCGGTGTACACGCCGCTGTACTGGTCGGCGGGGATGCTTCTGATCTCGACCTGGAGGCCGATCTGCTTGGCGGCGGCCTGGATCTCCGCGCCGATCACCGGCACCTCGGCCTCACCGTTCGTCGTTGCCAGCACGATCGGCGCGGTGGGCGCGCCCGCCTCGGCGACCAGCTTCCTCGCCTCGTCGAGACGGCGCTCGGTGACGGTGAGGGCGTCCCACGCCTTCTGGTACGTCTCGTCGGCGTAGCCCCAGGAGCCGGGCACGGCGGGAGCCTTCTGTGGTTCTCCCGCACCCTGGAGCACGGCCTTGATGATGCCGTCGCGGTCGATCGCCATCGACAGCGCGCGGCGGATGCGCACGTCGCCGAGCGGGCCACCGAAGTTCATCACGATGGCGTTGAAGCCCTGGGTGCTGCGGCCGTAGTAGACCTTCCCCTGCCCGCTGGAGGCCAGGCGCCGCAGCGAGGACGGCGGCAGGAACCAGCCGCCGTCGATCGACCCGGCCAGCATGCCGTTGACCGCGGCAGCCGGGTCGCGGACGAACTGGAACACCACCTCCTTGGCCTTGGCCCTGTGCGCCGGGTCGAAGTAGTCGTCGTCACGGGCGAGCGTCATGGATTGGCCCTTGTCCCAGGAGGCGAGCGAGAACGGGCCGACGCAGTTCACGCCGCCGTCCGGTGTCCCGTAGGACTTCCCCTTCGCCTGCACGGTCGCCTTGCTGTCGATGATCCCGGCGGGACTGCTCATGTAGGAGTTGAAGAGCGCGTCGGGCTGCTTGAGGGTGACCGTGACCTCCAGCGGGCCGGTCGCCTTGACCGTGGAGACGTTGGCGTACGCGCCGGACCAGAAGGACCCGGCGGCGGTGTCGAGGTTGCGGCTCAGGCTGAAGGCGGCGTCCTCGGCGGTCAGCGGGGTGCCGTCGTGGAAGGTGATCCCGGAGCGCAGCCGGTAGACCCAGGTCTTCGGGGACGGGTTGTCGAAGGACTCGGCCAGCGCGGGCTCCAGCGACATGTCGGGGGCGAGCCGCAGCAGACCCTCGCAGACATTGGCCATGATCTGGCCGGTCGCGAAGCTGGCGTTGTAGATCCAGTCGAAGGACGAAGGCTCGGCCGCCACGGACCAGGTGACCCGGTCGAGTTCCCCTGCTCCGGTGGGGGTCCGTTCGGTGACGGTGATCGTGTCCTTGCCCTCGGAGGCGGTGGGGGTGGTGGGAGAGGCGGATCCCGCGGGGGCGGCGCAGCCGGCCAGAGAGAGGACCCCGGCGGTGAGGGCCGCGGCGATCGACCGATGGCGGGCTGGTCTGGCAGGTCTGGCAGGTCTGGAGTCGGCGGTCAAGGGATACCTCCGGGACTGCGGATCAGGTGGCTCGGGCGGTGGGCGTACCGCGTCCGGCCACCGGTTCTGTGACTGCGGGAGCACCGGTTCCGGGGTGGGGGCCGGTGTCGAGTCGAGGTTGTGTGACTGGGTGGGGCGCCGGCTCGGATGACGGGATGAGCGTCCGGTCGCGGGTTCTGTGACTGTGGGCGGGGCGTCGGTTCCGGCGGCGAGGGCCGGTTCCGGGCCGAGGATTCGGCGAGGGGTGTTCGCCGTGGTTGGCGGCAGTTAACCCCAGCTGGTTCCGGGGGGTCAAGGGTCTAAAGAAACGTTCCTGTTAACAAAAGAAACGTTTCTTTTTTCTCTTGCATGGGTCATGATGCTGTCCGTCGGCGCTCTGGCCTCCCCGAGGGGAGGCGGGGCCGCCCCGCCCCCTGTCCTTCCATCCACCGGAAGGTGTGTGATGACCCAGCCCTGGATCCTGGTGACCGGGAACGGTGCCTTCGGCGCTTCGGCGAGCCGCGCCGAACTGCACTACCCCGAGAATCCGAGTAGCGCCGTCGCCCTCGCGCTCGACGGCGAGACGATCGCCGGGCACCGCGTGGCAGCCCGGAGCCTGGCCTGGCGCTCACACCCGGAGGAGGCGCTGGCCCCCCTGCTCGTCGGCCCGTCCGCCGGTGAGGGGCCTCCGGCGGCGGTGGTGTCGTGCGGGGTGTTCTCCGGGCGTGCCGTCGTCACCGCGGAACGGGTCGCCGTCAACGTGCAGGACTTCCAGTTCGCCGACGACCGGGGTCACCGGCCGGCCGGTGACCCCGTCTATCCGGGCGGTCCCGCCGCCTACCTGTCGACCCTGCCGATCAAGGCCATGACCATGGCGATGCGCGCGGCCGGCGTCCCCGCCCTGGTCTCCAACTCCGCCTCCACCCATGGCTGCAACTCCGTCATGTACACCGCGCTGCATCTGGCCGCCAGGCACGGGCTGCCCTCCAGGTGCGGCTTCCTGCATCTGCCGGATCCTCCGGGCCACGTGGCCAGGATCGGGCACAACGGACCGAGCATGGACCTGTCGCTACAGGTCACCGCGGTGCGTGCGGCTCTGCGCGCACTGGTCGAGAACCCGGCCGACATCAGCACGCCGGCCAACGAATGGGAGTGGTGACCGACATGCCACAGGAACTCGACCTGTTGATCCGCGCCGGGCGGGTCCACGGCCACGACGGCCTCGTGGACGTCCACATCAGGAACGGGCTGGTCGTCGCGGTGCAGCCGACCCCGCCCGTCCCCGCCGGGGACGGACACGCGGGAGACGGGCACGCGACGGCCGCCCCGGCCGAGGCGCGCGAGGTGCTGGACGCCGGTGGCGGGCTGGTCTCGCGTTCCTTCACCGAGCCGCACTATCACCCGGACAAGGCATACAGCCGCCGCCTGGCCCCCGAGGGGATGGCGGACGGGTTCGCCCGCGCCCGGGCGATCAAGGCGGGCTTCACCGTTCCCGATGTGACCGAGCGCGCCCTCCGGGCGCTGCGACTGGCGTCCGCGAACGGTGTCACGGCACTGCGCGCCAACGTGGACGTCGACTCGGTGTCCGGGCTGACCGGGCTGCACGGCGTGCTCGCCGCCCGCGAGCGGGTGGCGCACCTGCTCGACGTGCAGATCGTCGCGTTCCCGCAGGAAGGGCTGCTGCGGGACCCGCTGGCCAGGCCGCTGCTGGTCGAGGCGCTGCGCTCGGGCGCCGGGCTGGTCGGTGGCTGGCCCAACGTCGAGGAGGGGGCCGAGGCGCAGCGGGCTCACGTACGCGAGGTGTTCGACCTGGCCGAGCGGTTCGGCACAGATGTGGACATCCACCTGGACTGTGAGATCGACGCGACCCAGACCATGCTGGAGTTCACCGCCGCCGAGACCGTACGGCGCGGCTACCAGGGACGGGTCGTGGCGAGCCACTGCTGCGGCCTGGAGGTGTACGACGACGCGGACGCGGCCCGGGTGATCGCGGCGGTGGCCGAGGCCGACGTGCGAGTGGTGGTCGTCCCGCTGAACCTGGTGGACGGCGGCCCGCGCGGGCTGTCCCGGCCACGGCAACTGGCCGAGGCCGGGGTGGTCGTGGCCGCGGGCAGCGACAACCTGAACGACGGCTGGTACGCGCTGGGGACGCTGGACCCGATGGACCGGGCACGGACGGCGTTCCTCGGCGCCGGCTACCACGACGAGGGCGCGCTGGACACCGCGTGGGACCTGGTCTGCGGGCAGGCGGCGGCCGCGATCGGCGGGCGCCCCGGTGACATCGCCGTCGGGGAGGACGCGGACCTGGTGGTGTTCGACGTGCCGGACCGGGCCACCGCCCTGGCCGGGGTTCCGGGGCGCCGCGTCACGCTGCGGCGCGGCCGGGTGGTCGGTCGCAGGGACACCACCGGAACCACCGCGTACGGGCCGATCGGTCTCACCGCCGCCCTCTCCGGCACCGGGACACCCGGCGGCACGGGCCCCGGCCGTCCCGCACAGGAAAAGGCGAGCGCGTGATCGGGCGGGTGGACCTGGCGGTGGTCGGGGGCACCGTGCTGGCCCCCACCGGCGCGGCGCCCGCGACCCTGCTGGTCGACCGTGGGCGCGTGCGCGCGGTGGTCCCGCGGGAGACCCCGGTGGACGCCGCCGAGGTGCTCGACGCCACCGGCCTGCATGTGATGGCCGGGATCATCGACCTGCACGTCCACTTCGACGTCCCCGGCATCTCCTTCGAGGAGGACTTCCGCACCGGCACCCGGTGTGCCGCCGCCGGAGGTGTCACTTTCGTGATGGAACACCCCTTCTCCAACCCGCCGACCACGACCGCAGCCCGGTACGCCGCCAAGAGCGAGCGGGCCGCGGCCGGCGCGGTCGTCGACTTCGGCCTGTGGGGCGCGCTCACCCAGCCGTCGCTGGAGGAGATGGCGGGCCAGCGCGCACTGGGGGCTCCCGGCTTCAAGGCGTTCCTGCCGGAGAACACCATGGGCTTCCCGCCCGCCACCGAGACGGACCTGCTGACCGGGATGGCCACCGCGGCCCGGCTCGGCGCGCGAGTGCTGGTGCACGCCGAGGATCACGACACGCTGGTCTCCGCCGAGGCCAGGCTGCGCGCCGGCGGGCGTACCGACCTGACCGCGCTGCTGGAGGCACGCCCGCCGTCGGCCGAGATCGACGCGGTACGCCACGTGCTGCGGCTGGCCCGCAGGACCGGCTGCGCCGTTCACCTCGTGCACCTGTCCACTCCCGAGGCGGTCGACCTGGTCGCCGGAGCACGGGCGGAAGGGATGGACGCCACCTGCGAGGTCACCGCCCACCATCTGCTGCTGGACGACGGCGACCTGCGGCGGGTCGGCGGGTTCGGGGTGTGCGCCCCGCCGCTGCGCGACGCCGGGCGGGTGGAGCGGCTGTGGGATCGGGTCCGCGCCGGACTGGTACAGGCGATCGTGTCCGACCACTGTCCCTACGACCGCGCGGGCAAGCTCGTCGCCGAGACCGACGTGTTCAGCTGTCCGTTCGGGATCCAGGGCGTCCAGGAGTACGCGCCGCTGGTGCTCGGCGAGGCACTGAACCGGGGCCTCCCGCTGGACGAGGTCGCTCCGCTGCTCACCACGGGGCCGGCCGCGATCTGCGGGGTCTCCGGCTCCAAGGGCGTGCTGGCGCCGGGCATGGACGCCGATCTCGTCCTCCTCGACCTGAACTCTCCCTGGGTGGTCGACTCCGAGGCGCAGCAACTCGCGGCGGAGCGCTGGTCGCCCTACGACGGCCGCGGCTGCGACGTCCGGGTGGTGCGTACCCTGGTGCGCGGCCGGACGGTGGCCGTGGACGGCGAGGTCGTGGCCGTGCCCGGCTCGGGGCGCTTCGTCCCCCTTTCCGAGGGAGCCCCGTGTCCGATCTGACCCCCCACGCCCCCGGCCCCCCGACCCCCGGCCCCCCGGCCCCTGGGCCGTCGGACCAGCCCCTCTCAGATCAGACTCGGACTCCGACCCCCGGCGCCCCCGAACCCTCATCGCGGGCACTTCCCGGTCCGGCCTCCCCGAGGCCGGACCTCGGGAAGACCGCGCTCCCCGACGCGCGGCTACGCCGAGGGGCAGCGGAGCTGGTGGGGACCTGCCTGGCCGTGGCGAGGGAGGATCGGGTGCTGGTGCTGACCGACCGAGCCACCCGGCGGCTGGCCGGGATCGTGGCCGACGAGGCCCGAACCCTGGCACCGGACACCGTCGTCGAGGTGCTCCCGGATGTCGCGGCAGGCTACCCGGCGGCCCGGCGAGCGGTCGAGGCGGCGTTGGACGCCCACCGGCCCACCGTCACCGTGTTCGCCGCCGCCGACCCCGAGGACCTGCTCGCCTGGGACCCCTCGTTCTGGGCGCTGCTGGCTCGCGACGGCGTCCGCCACGCCCACATGCCCGCCCTGGACGACGCCTGCCTGGGCATCGGCATGGCCGTCGACTACACCGAGGTGGCCGGGTTCACCCTGGGCGTCCGCGACCTGCTCACCGGCTGCGCGTCGGTGCACGTCACCAGCGCCACCGGTACGGACCTGACGCTGACGTGCGACCCGGCCCGTCCGTGGACACCGTTCACCGGCCTGTACCGGTGCGGTGGCCAGGGCGGACGGCTGCCACAGGGTGAGGTGTTCTGCAGCCCGCGCTCGGCCGAGGGCGTCCTCGCCGCCTCGGTGCTCGGCTACCCCCTCAACTCCCGCCACGGCCTGCTCACCGAGCCGGTGCTGATCGAGGTGGCGGCCGGCGAGGCCGTGGAGGTGCGCCACCCCGACACCGCGCTGGCCTCGGAGGTGTACCGCCTCCTGGCGGAGGCACCGGGCGGCCTCCGGCTCGGCGAGCTGGCCCTGGGCACCAACCGGGCCCTGACCGGGCTCACCGGCAACCTGCTGTTCGACGAGAACGTGCCCGGCGTGCACATCGCGTTCGGGCACCCGTTCCCGCAGTACACCGGCGCCGACTGGGAGTCCCCTGTCCACCTGGACCTGGTGCTGGAGCGCCCCTCGGTCCGCGTCGACGGGCACACCGTCCTGGACTCCGGCCGGTACGCCTCCGCCGACCCACCCCTTTTCCTCTCGCCACGCCTCCACGGAAGGAAGCGACGTTGACACCCTCCCCACGGCCAAGCCGGGGCCTCCGCGCCGGAGGCATCCGATGAACGGCACCACCCGAGCCGATTACGTGAGCGCCAACCGCGGACGCGTCCGCGACTCCTACATCCTGATGTGCCCGGACAACCTCGTCGAGAACTCCCTTCCCCATCTGCGCGGCGTGGTCGCCAGGCCACTCGCCACGCCGAGGGTCCGTCCCGCGGCCTTCGGCGAGTACCTGCTGGAGTTCGAACCGGGCGGTGGAGGCACTCGCCCGCTCGGCGCCGGTTTCGAGAACTTCCTGTACGTCCTCGACGGCGACGGCCTGGACATACGAGCCGGAGGGGAGACCCACTCCCTGACACCCGGCGGATTCGCGTTCCTCCCGCAGGGCACCGAGTTCGAGATCCTGGCGCCCGGGAACGCGACCCGGGCCCTGTGGGTGAAACGCCGATACGAGGAAGTGGACGGCGTTCCCGCGCCCGAGCCGGTGACCGGGCACGTCGAGGAGGTCGAGCACATCCGCGACGAGAGCATCGGCGGCACGTACGCGCCGCTGCTGCCGCTGGACGAGCGCTACGACATGGCGATGAACGTGATGCGGTTCGACATCGGCGCCAGGTTCACCATGGTGGAGGTCCACCACCAGGAGCACGGCCTGTACATGCTCGAAGGCCAGGGGGTCTACTACCTCGGCGACGACCACCTGGAGGTCGCCGAGGGCGACTTCGTCTACATGGCGCCCTACTGCCCGCAGTACTTCTACGCCACCGGATCGACCCGCGCCGGCTACCTGCTCTACAAGGACATCAACCGTGACGGCTTCTGAACCGCCCGCCGACCTCGTCATCGAGAACGCCGTGTACGAGGACACGGCCGTGGACATCGTGATCCGCGGCGGCCTGATCGCCGCGCTCGGCGCCGGCGCCGGCGCCGGTCTGCCCGCCCGCGAACGGATCTCCGCCCGCGGCGGCCTGGTCACGCCGCCGTTCGTCGAGCCGCACAGCCACCCGGACAAGGCGTTGAGCCGCCACTCGATCCGCCGGCTCGGCCTGCCCGAGCGGCTCGTCCACCGCCCCGCGATGATGCGGCGGCAGCGCGACCTGAAGGCGTCCTTCACCGTCGAGGACGTGGCGGCTCGGGCCGGGGCGTTTCTGCGGCTGGCCGCGTCCCAGGGCACGGGGACCGTCGCCGGGCAGGTCGACATCGACACCGTCACCGGGCTGACCTCGTTCGAGGGTGTCATGCGGGCGCGCGAGGAGCACGCCGGCTTGGTGGACCTGCTGGTGACCGCCTTCCCACAGGAGGGGCTGGTACAGGATCCCGGCGCGTACGACCTGGTGGCCGAGGCGCTGGCCGCAGGCGCGCACCGGGTCGGTGGGTGGCCCAACAACGAGCGGACCGAGCAGGACCGGCTGTCCCACCTGGACCAGGTCTTCGCGCTGGCCGAACGGTTCGGCGTCGGGATCGACGTCAACATCGACTACTTCACCGACCCGAGTGAGCGGATGCTGGAACCGCTGGCCGAGCGGACCGTCGCGCACGGCATGCGAGGCCTGGTCAACGCCAACCACGTGGGCGCGCTGGAGACGTACGCCGACGACGACGCGCGGCGGGTGATCGAGAAGGTGGCCGCCGCCGGGATCACGGTGACGGTGTGCCCGTCCAACCTGGGGGGATCGCTGCCCTACCGGGGTGTCTCCCGGGCGAACGAGCTGCTCGCCGCAGGAGTGGTCGTCGCGGCCGGAACCGGCAACATGCAGGACAACTGGGAGCCGTTCGGCAACCTGGACCCGCTGGACCTGGCCAGACTGGCATGGCACGCCTTCCCGCTCGCGGACGAGTCCGACGTCGGGATCGCCGTCGCCTGGGACCTGGTCGGCGCGTACGCGGCACAGGCGGCCGGGGTCGCCTACGGGGAACTGCGGCAGGGAGCGCCGGCCGATCTCGTCGTGCTGGCGGCCGGAACGTTCACCGACGCGTTGCGCAACGAGCCGGGCCCGCGATGGCTGGTGCGCGGCGGCCAGGTGGTGGCGAGCCGGTCCGGTGAGCTGTGGACGGCGGACGAGCCTGACACCGACCCGGTGGGCCTACGGTGAGAAAACCTCAAGAAATCTCGATCCGAAACGTTTCTGCTTCGATCGCTCGCCTAGCGGGGCGGTGATATTTTGAAGGACGTGACCAGGGCCTCAGGCGGGCGGGTGACGATCCGCGACGTCGCGGCCGTCGCCGAGGTCTCGGTGACGACGGTCTCCGACGCGCTCAACAACAAGGGCAAGCTCCGTGAGGAGACGCGGGCCCGTATCCGCGAAATCGCCGAGTCTCTCGGCTACCGTCCCAGCCGGGTCGCGCAGGCGTTCCGGCTGGGACGCACCGGCACCATCGCCCTCGTCCTGCCCAACATGGGCGAGCACGCCGCCGAGCAGGAGATGATCAGCCTCGACTACTACATGTCGATCGCCTCCGGCTGCGCGCGGGCCGCGTTCAGGGAGAGATACTCGCTCACCCTCACCCCGCACATCAGCACGGCCGACGAGTGGCGGCTGATCGGCGCGGACGGGGTCGTGCTGTGCGATCCCGCCGGCCTGGACCCGCGTATCGACATGCTGGAGGGCATGGGCGTGCCGGTGGTGTCGATCGAGCGCGACCCGGCACGGCCCGAGCGCCCGTACTACACCTCGGGTGACAACGAGCGCAACATTCGCGACCTGCTGGAGCACCTGCACGAGGCGGGCGCGCGGCGCATCGCGCTGCTGTCGGCCCAGTCGTCCTGGGCGTGGTCGCTGGACGGCCTGCGCGCGTACGAGACGTGGTGCGCCGAGCGGGGCATGCGGCCGAGGGTCGCCCCCGTCTCACTGGACCGGTTGGAGGCCGACTCCTACCGGGCGACCCGCGCGTTGCTGGACGGTGACGACCCGCCCGACGCGCTGATCGCGTCGGCCGAGCAGTACAGCGAGGGAGCCACCCGGGCCTGCCGCGAGCGGGGCGTCCGCATCCCGGAGGACCTGATGCTCGCGGTCGGCATCGACAGCCGGTTCGCCCAGCAGTTCGACCCGCCGATCACCGCCATCGACCTGCGGCCGGTGGACCAGGCGTCGGCCGCGGTGGACATGCTGCTGAGGAGGCTGTCCGGCGAACGGGTGGACCGGCCAGAGGTGGTCGCCAGCAAACTGCACATCCGGGCCAGCACCCGGCGTCGGGCCTGAAGGGCCTCCTCGGGCGGGGCGGGGCGGGGCGGGGCCCGGGAGCGGGGTTCCGCGCTGCGGCGCGGGCCGCGGGCGGTTTCGCCGATGTGACCGCAGCCGTTCCGCTGGTGCCCTGTGAAGTTCCGGCGGTGCCCTGTGAAGGGGTCAGCGGTGGCGCGGGTGGTCGAGCCGGTGGGGGGCGCGGTACCGGCGGTGCGCGTCGTTCTCGCGGTACCGCCGCTCCTGACGATACCCGCGCTCCCGCCGGTAACGGCCCTCCTCGCGGAAGCGGCGTCCCCCCTCTCCCCGGGCGTCGCGGTCCCCTCTGGCGCTGCGACGGCCCTCGCCGTCAGTGCCGTCAACGCCCTCCTCCTCGCGCTCCCTGGCCATGGCCTCCTCCAGGCCAGGGGTGAACCCACCGCCGAAACGGCTCATGTCGGGACGGCGGAAGTGGGTCTCGCGCGTACCGTCGAGGGCCGCCGACATCGACGAGACCCAGATCGGCCCCGGCAGGGAGGCGCCCTGGACCGAGCCGAAGTACTCGCCGCCGATCTCGACGTCGGTGAGCGGGTAGCGGTAGGAACCCCGGATGTCGCCCACGCTGACCGCCGCGGCCAGGTCGGGGGTGTAGCCGGCGAACCAGGCCGATGTGTAGCCGTTGTTGGTGCCCGTCTTGCCCGCGGCGGGACGGCCGATGCTCTGACCGGTCATCGTCCCCTTGGTGAACACCCCGGACAGCAGATGGTTGACCGCGTCGGCCACGGCGGGCTCGATCGCCCGCGCGCAGCTGGGCGGGATCTTGAAACGCCTGCCGTCCCGCTCGGCGATCTCGACGATCGCCGTCGGGCGGCAGTAGCGGCCCCGAGCCCCGAACGCGGCGAACGCGGCGGCCACGGTCACCGGGTCCATCTCGTTCACGCCGAGGGTGAAGGTCGGCACCTCCCGCAGCGGGGCGCCGTCGGCGCGGACGATGCCCAGGGCCTTGGCCGTCGTGACGACCGGGCACAGGCCCACCCGCTGCTCCAGCATCATGTAGAAGATGTTCACCGACTTCCAGGTGCCGGTGGACAGGCTCTGCGGGCCTCCCTTGCCCTCGCCGCTCGCGTTGAAGATCTCCGCGCCGGGATCGTTGACCTCGCGTCCCCGGCAGTCGGTGAAACCGCTGTCGGGGACGAAACTGCCGGGCGTCATGAAACCCTGGTCGAACCGCCAGCCCTGGGTGAGCGCGGTCGCGAGGGTGAACACCTTGAACGTCGAGCCCGCCTGGAAGCCCTGGCCGCCGCCGTGCGCCGTGTCGGCGGGCAGGTTGTAGGTGGTGTTGGGGCCGTTCTTGGAGTTGGCGGCGTTGCCGGGGTTGCTGCCGTACCTCTTGCTCGCCGCCATGGCCCGGATCCGCCCGGTGCCCGGCTGGACCATCGCCTCGGCCGCGACCTCGGTGTCCTTCCTGTCGACCCGCGCGGTGATGGCGCGTTCCGCGGCCCGCTGCGCCTTCGGCGACAGGGTGGTGCGCAGCACGAGGCCACCCTTGGCCAGGCGGCGTTCCCGCTCGGCGCGGGTGTGGCCGAAGGCCGGGTTGGTGAGCAGTTCCCGGTGCACGTAGAGACAGAAGTAGGGATAGGCGCTCCCGTCACAGCCGCCGGGCTCGGGTTTGAGCCGGATGGCGAGCGGGCGCCTCTTGGCGGCCTCGGCCCGCGCCGGGGTGACGTACGACAGCTGGGCCATCCGGTCCAGGACGAGGTCCCTGCGCTCGCGCAGCCGCTGCCTGCGCCCGGCGTCCAGCGAGGGGTCGGTGGTGTACGGCGCGCGGACCGCCCCGGCCAGCGCCGCGGCCTGGGGCAGGGTGAGCCGGGCGGCCGGGACGGAGAAGAACCGCTGGGCGGCGGCCTCCACCCCGAAGGCGCCCGCGCCGAAGTAGGCGATGTTGAGGTAGCGCTCCAGGATCTCGGCCTTGCTGTACTTCTTCTCCATCGCCAGCGCGTACCGCAGCTCGGTGATCTTGCGCTGGATGCTGGGCGCGCGGGCACGGGCGCGTTCGGTGTCGCTCTCGGCGTTCTCGACCAGGATGTTCTTCACGAGCTGCTGGGTGAGCGAGGACCCGCCCTGCCGCACCCCGCCCGCCCTGGTGTTGGTGATCAGGGCGCGCAGGGTGCCCTTGACGTCCAGGCCCGCGTGCTCGTAGAAGCGCGCGTCCTCGATCGCCACGATCGCGTCACGCATCACGGGGGCGACCTGGGCGAGCGTCACCACCGTCCGGTTCTCCGTGTAGAACTGGGCGAACCGCTTGCCGTTCTTGTCCAGCAGCACGGTGCGCTGGGAGAGCGGGTTCTCCCGAGGGCTCGGAGGCAGGTCGGTGAGGGTCCTCGCGACGCCGTTGGCGGTGAGTCCGGCCGTGCCGACCAGTGGCAGCGCGGCCATGGCGGCGAGCAGCCCGCCGAACACCCCGCAGACCACCAGTCCGAGCAGGCACGCGCCGGGCCCGCGTCTCACCTCTGGGCGCGATGTCACGCATAGTAACGTGCGACCAGGTGATCACCTATAAACGCCCGATTGCCAATCCTTACCCGTCCTGCACCTTTTCTCGACTGATCTTCAGCCCGAGTGAGGCGAACTGCTCGAACGGCCGGTGGTAGCCCCGTTCGATATGGTGCACCCCGCGCAGGGTGGAGGTGCCCTCGGCGGCCGCGGCGGCGAGCACCGCCGAGAACCCGGCCCGGATGTCGGGCAGTGTCACGTCGGCGCCGCTCAGCCTGGAGACGCCGCGCACGACCGCCGAGTGCTTGGCGTTGGTGTCGTGGTAGCGGCAGGCGGGACCACCGAGGCAGACGTCGAACACCTCGATCTCGCAGCCCATCTTCTGCAGGGCGGGCACGTAGACCAGGCGGTTCTCGAACACCGTCTCGTGCAGCACCGACATGCCCTGGGCCTGGGTGAACAGCACCATCAGGGGCGTCTGCCAGTCGGTCATGAACCCCGGGTGCGTGTCGGTCTGCACCGCCGCGGCCCGCAGCCCGTTCGGCGCGGACGCCGACAGGTAGTCGTCGGTGATGTCGACCTCGGCGCCCATCCTGGCCAGGGTGGTGATCGCGGTGACCAGCCGGTCCTGCGGGCAGCCGTGCACCCGCACCTGCCCGCCCGTGATCAGACCGGCGGCCAGGTAGGAGAACGCCTCGATGCGGTCGCCGTTGAGCCAGGTGGAGGCGCCGTGCAGGCTCTCCACACCCTCGATCACGATGCGCCGGTCGGGACTGAGCTCGATGCGCGCGCCCATGCGCTGCAGGAACAGGGCGAGCTCCACCACCTCGGGCTCCATCGCCGCGCCCTTCAGCACGGTCTTGCCCTCGGCGAGCACCGCGGACATCAGGATCGTCTCGGTGGCTCCGACGCTGGGGTAGGGCAGTTCGATCCGGGTGCCGCGCAACCTCTTGGCCTTGGCGTAGACCCCGGTGTCGCTCACCTCGACCTCGGCGCCCATCGCCCGCAGCGCCTCGACGTGGAAGTCGACGGGCCGGCGGCCGATCGGGTCGCCGCCGACCAGCGGCACGAACGCCTCGCCCGCCAGGTGCAGCAGGGGGCCGAGCATCAGGATCGGGATCCTGTTGAGGCCGGTGAACGCCGCGGGAACGTGCGGGTTGATCTGCTTGCCGGGAGCGACGGAGATCTCGCCGGCGCTGATCTCCACGTCGATGCCGAGCGCCCTCAGCATCTGCGCGGTGATCCCCACCTCGCCCACGTCCGGGGCGTTCTGGATCGTGCTCTCACCGCTCCCCAGCATCGCGGCGACCATGTGCTTGGAGACGCCGTTCTTGGAACCGCGGACCTCGACGTCACCGCGCAGCGGCCCGGAGGGTTCGATCAGCCATACCTCTTCGTTCACTCCGCCAGAGTAACGGGATTCGGTCGAAGCCTCGGATGGCACCGGGCCGATAGGTATGTAACATCGGGCACATCTGCACAGAGGGTGAGGGAACCATGGTGCGAGGCGTGCGTGATTTCGCGATCACAGTGCTGGTGCTCGCGCTGATCGGGGTCGTCGCCGGGGTCCTGTGGTCGCTGGCCGCGCCGCGTCCTCCGTACGTCGTGACGGGCAGGGGGCCGCTGCTCGCCGATCCCTCCACGCAGGCGCTGATCGCCGCGGACGGCTGGTTCGCGGTGATCACCGGTGCGTTCGGCCTCGCCTGCGGGGCGATCGGCTACAGCGTGTCGCGCGGGGGCCGCCCGCTGCCGGTGGTGGTGGGCCTGGCGGCCGGCGGCCTGCTCGGCGCGCACCTGGCGCTGGTGGTGGGGGAGGCGGCCAACCTCGGTGCCGTGAGCGTGACCGCCTCGGGGGTGTCCGCGTCGCTGGTCGCGGGGCCGCTGAAGCTGACCGCCAGGGGGGTGCTGTTCGCGTGGCCGACGCTGGCCGCCGGTCTCTTCTTCGCGCTGGAGGGCATCGCGGGCTACCGCGACTCCCCGCTGCGCCGGCCTTTCGGCGGGGACGACCCCTACGGGCCGCTGTCGTCGTACGACATCAGCGGCCGGTAAGGCCCGGTGAGAGGCGTCAGAGCGGCGGCCGGTGCGAGCCGTGGCCGGTGGCGCGCTCGAACGCGTGGGCGAGCCGCAGCACCGCCATGTCGGCGAACGGGCGCCCGACGATCTGCACGCCCACCGGCAGCCCGCCGGAGGTGAACCCGCACGGCACCGATGCCGCGGGGGCGTGCAGCACGCTGATCCAGTAGGCCGAGCGCATCCACGCCAGATAGTCGGGCAGCGCCTCCCCGTTGATCTCCGAGACGTGGGGGGCGTCCACCGGGAACGGCGGCACCTGGCTCACCGGCGCGATCAGGAAGTCGTAGGTGTCGAAGAAGGAGTTCATCCGCCGGTAGAGCCCGCTGCGCAGCCGCTCGGCGCGGGCCAGGTCGGCGCCGGTCACCTCCCGGCCCCGCTCCACGTTCCAGCGCGTGTTCGTCCCCAGGCTCTCCTGCGGCAGGTTTCCGAAGGAGAGCGCGTAGTACCACGCCCGGTAGATCCGGAAGGCGTCCTCGGCGGCCGACAGGTTCAGATCCACCCGTTCCACCCGCGCGCCCAGCTCCGCGAGCGCGGCCGGGGCGTCCGCGGTGACCTTCGCCGTCTCCGCGTCGACCGGCAGCCCGCCCAGGTCGGGGCTCCAGGCGATGCGCACCCCTGTCAGGTCGAGGTCCAGCGGCCCGGCGAAGACGGAGCCGCTCTCGGTGATCGAGAAGGGGGAGGCGGCGTCGAACCCCGCCACCGCGCTCATCAGCAGCGCCAGGTCCTGCGCGGTGCGGGCCATCGGTCCCGGCACGCCGAGGGTGAACCAGGCCGCGACGGGTGACGGGGAGGGGACCCGCCCGGGGGTGGGCCGCAGCCCGGCCACGTTGCAGAAGGAGGCCGGGTTGCGCAGCGAACCGCCCATGTCGGAGCCGTCGGCGAGCGCCACCATGCCGGTCGCCAGCGCCGCCGCGGCCCCGCCGCTGCTGCCCCCGGCCGACCTCGACAGGTCGTACGGGTTGCGGGTGGCGCCGAAGATCTCGTTCACGGTGTGCGAGCCGGTGCCGAACTCCGGGGTGTTGGTCTTGCCGATCGTGATCGCCCCGGCCTCGCGCATCCGCCGCACGATCGGCGCGTCGGCGACGGGGACGTGGTCGGCGAAGATCGGTGAGCCGTAGGTGGTGCGGATCCCCGCGGTGTCGGCGAGGTCCTTGTGCGCGACCGGCAGGCCGTGCAGCGGCCCCCGCCACCGGCCGCGGGCCAGGTCTCTGTCGGCCTCCTCGGCCTCCCGCCTGGCACGCTCGGCCACCAGCGTGACGATCGCGTTGACCTTCGGGTTGACCTCCTCGATCCGCCGCAGGTGCGCGTCGAGCAGTTCGACCGCGCTGATCTGCCCGGTGCGCAGCAGTTCGATCATCTCGGTAGCGGTCAGGTAGTGCATCGTGCCCCCGATGTCCCCGGTCAGGTGTCTGTCTTCCCACCCGAGTCTGGCCGAACGTCGCCGCGTGTCGCGTCGGCAACCTTCGACAGGACCCGCCAGGGGGAGCGGGCCTGTCTTACGGGCTCGTCTTACAGGCCCGTCTTTTGGGCCCGTTCCGCGCGACCTCGGGAGAGCCACCAGGGCGACGGCGCCGAACCGTCTCCCGCACGCCTGTCCCGCGCGACCCCGGGAGAGCCTCAGTCGGCCTTGCCGATGGGGGCGGTGACCGCCTGGGTGAGCCGTACCAGCTCCGAGGGGTCGGTCTCGATCTGCAGTCCACGCCGCCCGGCGGAGAAGTAGATCGTCGCGAAGCCGAGCGCGGAGGCGTCGACTACCGTGGGCAGTCGTTTGCGCTGCCCGAGGGGGCTGATGCCGCCGACCACGTAGCCGGTGACCCGCTCGACCTTCGCCGCGTCGGCCATCGCGGCCCGCTTGCTTCTCATCGCCGCCGCGAACGCCTTGAGGTCGAGTTTGCCCGCCACCGGCACCACCGCGACGGCGAGCCCGCTCTCCACCTCGGCCACCAGGGTTTTGAAGATCCGCTCGTACGGCACCCCAAGGGCGTCGGCCGCCTCCTCGCCGTAGGTCTGCGCGCCGGCGTCGTGCTCGTAGGGGTGCAGGGTGAAATCGACCTTGGCCTGGGTGAGGGCCACCGTCGCGGGGGTCCCCTGGCCGCCCTTGTTCTTGCTCTTGCTCACGGGGGAAGCGTAGCGGCTGGTTAAAATCTACATAGTAAAGGCGCCGTCCGGATAATGGACAGGACGATATCGGGTGGCGGACCTCCGTAGACTGAACGGGTGATTTCGCGTACCGACCTGCGAGGCCCTCTGCCGGAGGACCTTCGCGACGTGCTGCCCCGCGCCGACCTCGACGTCGAAGCCGCCCTGGAGAAGGTGCGGCCCATCTGCGAGGACGTACGCCATCGCGGGGCGGTCGCCGTGCGCGAGCTGACCGCCAGGTTCGACGGCGTCGAGATGGAGTCCACCCGGGTGCCCGCCGAGGCGATCGCCGGGGCACTGGAAGGGCTCGACCCGAAGGTGCGGGCGGCGCTGGAGGAGTCGATCCGCCGCGCCCGCCTCGTCCACCGCGACCAGCGGCGCGCCGACGTCACCACCCAGGTCGTGCCCGGCGGCACCGTCACCGAGCGCTGGGTGCCCGTCGACCGGGTGGGGCTGTACGTCCCCGGCGGCCGGGCGGTCTATCCCTCCAGCGTGGTGATGAACGTCGTTCCCGCCCAGGAGGCGGGGGTGCCCTCCCTCGCGGTCTCCTCGCCCGCGCAGCGCGAGTTCGGCGGGCTGCCGCACCCGGCCATCCTGGCGGCGTGCGCGCTGCTCGGCGTGGACGAGGTCTACGCGGCCGGCGGCGCCTCGGCGGTGGCGATGTTCGCGTACGGCACCGAGGAGTGCCCGCCGGTCACCATGGTCACCGGCCCCGGCAACATCTGGGTGGCCGCCGCCAAACGCCTGCTCAAGGGGCGCATCGGCATCGACTCCGAGGCCGGTCCCACCGAGATCGCGATCCTCGCCGACTCCACGGCCGACCCGGTGCACGTCGCCGCCGACCTGATCAGCCAGGCCGAGCACGACACGATCGCCGCCGCCGTGCTCGTCACCGACTCGGTGGAGCTGGCCGAGGGGGTCGAGCGGGAGCTGCCCCGCCAGGTCGCCGCGACGAAGCACGCCGAGCGGATCACCGAGGCCCTGTCGGGACGTCAGTCGGGCATCCTGCTCGTCGACGACATGGAGGCCGGGCTGCGCGTCGTCGACGCCTACGCCGCCGAGCACCTGGAGATCCACGCCGCCGGGGCGCACGAGCTCGCCGCCCGGGTGCGCAACGCGGGGGCGATCTTCGTCGGCTCCTACGCGCCGGTCTCGCTCGGCGACTACATGGCCGGTTCCAACCACGTGCTGCCCACCGGGGGCTGTGCCTGCCACTCTTCGGGGTTGTCGGTGCAGACGTTCCTGCGCGGCATCCACGTCGTGGACTACAGCCGCGAGGCCCTCGCCGGTGCCGCCGCCCACGTGTGCGTGCTGGCCGACACCGAGGACCTCCCGGCGCATGGCGCGGCGATCCGCGCACGATTCGACTGGGAGATCCCGGCGTGAGGCTTGAAGACCTGCCGATCCGCGACGACCTTCGGGGGCGCACGCCGTACGGTGCCCCCCAGATCGACGTCCCGGTCAGGCTCAACACCAACGAGAACCCGTACGGGCCCTCCGCGTCCCTCGTCGCCGACCTGGCCGAGGCCGTACGCGTCCAGGCGGGCGAGCTCAACCGATACCCCGACCGCGACGCGCTCGCCCTGCGCGGGGATCTGGCCTCGTACCTGGGGCACGGCCTGGCCGTGGAGCAGGTCTGGGCGGCCAACGGCTCCAACGAGGTGCTCCAGCAGATCCTGCAGGCCTTCGGCGGTCACGGCCGGGTCGCGATGGGCTTCGAGCCCTCCTACTCGATGCACCCGATCATCACCACCGGGGCCTCCACCGAGTGGATCTCCGGGGCGCGTGAGGACGACTTCGGGATCGACCCGGGCAAGGCCGTGGCCGCGATCGAGGAGCACCGGCCGGACGTCGTCTTCCTGACCTCGCCCAACAACCCGACCGGAACCGCCCTGGACCCGGCGGTGATCGCCGCGATCGTGGCGGCGGCGCCGGGCATGGTGGTGGTGGACGAGGCCTACTTCGAGTTCGCTCGCGGCGGCACCCCGTCGGCGCTGACGCTGCTGCCGGACAATCCCCGGCTGATCGTCACGCGGACGATGTCCAAGGCGTTCGCCATGGCCGGGACCCGGCTCGGCTACCTGGCGGCCCACCCGGCGGTGATCGAGGCGTTGCTGCTGGTCCGGCTGCCGTACCACCTGTCCACGCTCACCCAGACGGCGGCGCGGGTCGCGCTCGCCCACCGCGCCGAGCTGCTCGGCGCGGTCGACGCGCTGCGGGCCGAGCGGGACGGCACGGTGGAGTGGTTGCGCGGCCGGGGGCTGACGGTCGCCGACTCGGACGCCAACTTCGTGCTGTTCGGGCTCTTCGAGGACCGGCACGCGGTGTGGCGGGGCATGCTGGAGCGCGGTGTGCTGATCCGCGAGGTGGGCCCGCCCGGATGGCTGAGAGTTTCGATCGGTACCCCTGAGGAGATGGCGGCGTTCCGCGCCGCCCTGGAGGAGATCCTGTGAGCAGCATCACTGACGGTGTCGTGGTCGCACCGCGTCGCGGTCGCGTCGAGCGCGTCACCAAGGAGACCTCGGTGCTGGTCGAGGTCGACCTCGACGGCACCGGGAATGTCGAGGTGTCCACCGGTGTCGGGTTCTTCGACCACATGCTGAACCAGCTCGGCAAGCACGGGCTGTTCGACCTGACCGTGAAGACCGAGGGCGACCTGCACATCGACGCCCACCACACGATCGAGGACACCTCGCTCGCGCTGGGGGCGGCGTTCCGCGAGGCGCTGGGCGACAAGTCGGGCCTGCGGAGGTTCGGCAACGCCTCCTGCCCGCTGGACGAGTCGCTCGCGGAGGTCACGGTCGACCTGTCGGGACGCCCCTACCTCGTGCACAGCGAGCCCGAGGGCATGGCGCCCATGATCGGTGCGGAGTACGACACGACGATGACCAGGCACATCCTGGAGTCGTTCGTCGCCCAGGCCGCGATCTGCCTGCACGTGCGCGTCCCGTACGGCCGCAACGCCCACCACATCGTGGAGGCGCAGTTCAAGGCGCTGGCCAGGGCGTTGCGGGCGGCCTCCGAGCGCGACCCGCGCGCCACCGGGGTGCCCAGTACGAAGGGTGTGCTGTGACCTTCTCTCGCGGAAGTTCTCGCGGGGTTTCTCGCGAGGGGAGGGGGAGGCGCCGGTGACCGGCAACTGGACGGCCGTCGCGATGGCCTTCGTGGCCCTCTTCCTCGTCGGCGGGATCGTCTCATTCCTCAAACAGGGTCTGAAGAAGGGCGCGGTGCTGCTCGCCGCCCTCGCGGCCCTGGCGACCACGGCGGCGGTGCTCTGGTGGTGAAGAAGAAGGTGACCGTTCTCGACTACGGCTCGGGCAACCTCCGTTCCGCGGAGCGCGCGCTGGCCAGGGTCGGGGCGGAGGTCACGGTGACGGCCGACTACGAGGCGGCGCTGGAGGCCGACGGCCTCGTCGTGCCGGGGGTGGGGGCGTTCGCCGCGTGCATGACGGGGCTGCGCGCCGTACGGGGTGAGCGGATCATCGGCCGGCGCCTGTCGGCGGGGCGGCCGGTCCTCGGCATCTGCGTCGGCATGCAGATCCTCTTCGAGACGGGCGTCGAGCACGGCGTCACCTCCGAGGGGTGCGGGGAGTGGCCGGGCACGGTGGAGCGTCTGGACGCTCCGGTCCTGCCGCACATGGGCTGGAACACGGTCAAGGCCCCCGCCGAGACCGCGCTGTTCGCCGGGCTCGACGCCCAGACGCGCTTCTACTTCGTGCACTCCTACGGCGTGCGCTCCTGGGAGCTGGAGGCGGGACCGGGTTTCCCCGATCCGCTGGTCACCTGGGCCGAGCACGGTGTGCCGTTCGTCGCGGCGGTGGAGAACGGCCCGCTCGCGGCCACCCAGTTCCACCCGGAGAAGTCGGGCGACGCCGGTGCTCAGCTGCTCACGAACTGGCTCGGGACCCTCGCGTGAGCGTCCGGTGAGTTCTCGATGAGCAAGGAGCGGGCCAGGCGCAGAGCCGAGCGGGAGGCCGAGCAGGCACGCCAGGCGGCTCTGCGCGCCGAGCGGGAGGCCCGCCTGGCGCGGCGGCGCGAGCGGGTCGGCAGGGTGGTCGCGCTGCTGCCGGGCAGGCCGGTGCGCATCGTGTCCCAGGGCGGCATCATGGCCCGCCGCCGCCGGACGCAGAACGGTGTCGCGGCGGTGCTGTTCCTGATCGTCCAGGTGATCGTCTGGTTGTTGTGGTCCTCGTGGGCGGCCCGGTTCGGGGCGCTTGTCCTCTCTTTGTTGTTGCTACCGCTTCTCATCACCCTTGTCTTCGACCGGAGGTCTTGAACAGATGACGCTTGAGCTGCTCCCCGCCGTGGACGTCGCCGACGGTCAGGCGGTCCGCCTGGTCCAGGGCGCGGCCGGCACCGAGACGTCGTACGGCGATCCCCTGTCCGCGGCGCTCGCCTGGCAGGAGGCCGGTGCCGAGTGGATCCATCTGGTCGACCTGGACGCGGCGTTCGGCCGGGGCAGCAACCGCGAGTTGCTCGCCACCGTGGTCGGCGCGCTCGACGTGAAGGTGGAGATGTCCGGCGGTATCCGCGACGACGCCTCGCTGGAGCTCGCGCTGGCCACCGGCTGCCGCCGGGTGAACATCGGCACCGCGGCGCTGGAGAACCCCGCCTGGTGTTCCAAGATCATTTCTGAGTACGGTGACCGGGTCGCGATCGGTCTTGACGTGCGGGGGACCACGCTGGCCGCCCGGGGCTGGACCCAGGAGGGCGGCGACCTGTGGGAGGTGCTGGCCCGGCTGGAGAAGGACGGCTGCTCCCGCTACGTCGTCACCGACGTCACCAAGGACGGCACGCTGCGCGGCCCCAACCTCGACCTGCTCCGTGAGGTCTGCTCCCGCACCGACGCGCCGGTGGTCGCGAGCGGCGGCGTCTCGTCCCTGGACGACCTGCGCGCGCTGGCCTCGCTCGTCCCGATCGGCGTCGAGGGGGTCATCGTGGGCAAGGCGCTGTACGCGCAGCAGTTCACCCTCGAAGACGCCCTCGCCGCCGTCGCCGCCGCGAGTTCGTGAGAGGTCCGAAGATGATTTTCTCTCCAGACCCAAAAGCGGGGGTTTCCACGCTGAAAGGAACGCGATGACTGTCGCGGTACGAGTGATCCCCTGCCTGGACGTGGACGCCGGGCGGGTGGTCAAGGGCGTCAACTTCGAGAACCTCCGCGACGCGGGCGACCCGGTGGAGCTGGCCCGCCGCTACGACGCGGAGGGGGCCGACGAGCTGACGTTCCTGGACATCACGGCCTCCAGTTCCGACCGGTCGACGATGTACGACGTGGTCAGCCGGACGGCCGAGCAGGTGTTCATCCCGCTCACCGTGGGCGGAGGGGTGCGCGCGGTCGAGGACGTCGACAGGCTGCTGCGGGCCGGCGCCGACAAGGTGAGCCTGAACACGGCGGCCCTCGCGAGGCCCGAGCTGCTGACCGAGGCGTCGCGGCGCTACGGGGCGCAGTGCATCGTGCTGTCGGTGGACGCCCGCAGGATCGTCGACGGCCCGCCGACGCCGTCCGGTTTCGAGGTGACCACGCACGGCGGACGCCGGGGCACCGGCATCGACGCGGTGGAGTGGGCCCGGCGGGGCGAGGAGCTCGGGGTGGGGGAGATCCTGCTCAACTCCATGGACGGTGACGGCACGCGTCACGGCTACGACCTGGAGCTGATCCGGGCCGTACGGGCCGAGGTGTCGGTTCCGATCATCGCGAGCGGCGGGGCCGGTGCCGTCGAGGACTTCCCGCCCGCGGTCGAGGCGGGGGCGGACGCGGTGCTGGCGGCGTCGGTGTTCCACTTCGGGCAGCTCAAGATCGGCGATGTCAAGGAGACGCTGAGGGTGGCGGGGCATCCGGTCCGCTGACGTCGTTCCGATTCGCCGTGGCTCGCGGAAGGGAGCCGGTAGCCGAGTTCTTTGGTGTACAAAATGCCGGTGTGCGTGAATTTGACGGCATAGGGTGACTCCGGTGAACATGATCGGCGGCTACGCGCTCAGACGTGAGCTGGGCAGGGGCGGCATGGGCGTGGTGCACCTCGCCGCGACCCCGGCGGGGAGCCTGGCCGCGGTGAAGGTGATCCATCCGCACCTGGCCCGCGACCCCGCCTTCCGGCGACGCTTCGATCGGGAGGTGGCGGCGGCGCGCAGGGTGGCGAGGTTCTGCACCGCCCCGGTGCTCGACGCCGGGGTCGAGGACGGCGTCGCCTACCTCGTCACCGAGTACGTCAGGGGACCCGACCTGGCGCAGGCCGTACGCGAGCAGGGGCCGCTCACCGGCGCCAACCTGGAGGCGCTCGCGGTCGGGATCGCCACCGCCCTCCACGCGATCCACGGGGCCGGGGTGATCCATCGCGACCTGAAACCGTCGAACGTGCTGCTCTCGCCCCTCGGCCCGCGCGTGATCGACTTCGGTATCGCGCAGCTCGTCGACACCGAGAGCCTGGCCAGCCAGGCGATCCTGGGCACCCCCGCGTTCATGGCGCCCGAGCAGGTGCGCGGCGAGCCGCTCACGCCGGCGGCCGACGTGTACGCGTGGGGCGGGGTGATCGCGTTCGCCGGTACGGGACGGTTGCCGTTCGGCGGCGGCTCGCCGTCCGAGGTCCTCTACCGGATCGTCAGCGACGGGCCGAACCTCGAAGGTCTCGACGAGAGCGTGCGCGCCGTCGTCGAGAGGGCGATGGCGAAGGACCCCGCGCGGCGGCCGAGCGCCCAGCGGCTGCTGGACGAGCTGGTCGGCGGCCGGCCGACCCCGGCGACGGCGAGTCAGGTCGTCGAGCGCGCCTGGGCGGGCGGGGGGCCGGTCGCGCCCGGGGGAGCGGGTCTGCGGGAGGGCTCGGCGGTGGCCGCAGGACCGGGCGTGGCCGGGAAGCCGGGTGCAACGGGAGGATCGGGCGCGCCCGGGGAACCGGGCGTGGTCAGGAGGCCGGGTGCGTCAGGGGAACCGCCTGCGGTTGGAGGGCCGGGTGCGCCCGGGGAACCGGCCGTGGTCGGGGGGCCGGGTGCGCCGGGGGGATCGGCGCTGTCCGGGGAAGCGGCTGTGGCCGGGGCGCCCGTACGGTCCGGTGTCACGGTCGCGAGAAGACGGCGGTGGCCCTGGGCGGCGGGTGTCGCCGTGCTCGTGGCGGTCCTGGTGAGCGGGGTGACGCTGTACGCCGGTTCAGGCGCGCCCACGTCGCCGTACCGTGCCGGTTTCGCCGAGTCGTGGGCCGTCGGCGCGTCCGACGGAGGCAGCACCGAGCTGGACGGCGGGGTCTACCTGCTGACCGCCAATCCCGGATGGCGGCTGTGGAAGTCCGCCCCCTTCTCCGAGGGTTCCGCCGGGGGTGTCGTGGTCAGCTCCAGGATGCGGCTACGGGAAGGCTCGGGGGAGTTCGGCGTGTGGTGTCGCGGCGACGCCGATACCGGAGACCGCTACGAGTTCACGGTCACCGCCTCGGGCGAGGCATCGATCACCAAGCGGCACGACGGGCGGGGCGTCGTCCTGCACGGACCCGTACGGATGAGGAAATCCGCTGACAATCGGGTCGTCGCCCGATGCGCGCAGCAGGGCGAGCGGGTCGTCCTCGGCATGTGGCTCAACGAGGAGCCGGTCGGGGAGACCGAGGACGCCCAGGACCCCTACGGACCCGGAGCCGTCGGCGTCCACGCGGCACCGGACACGGCCACACCCGTCCTGGTCGGGTTCCAGTCGTTCGAGGTACGCCCGGCGGAGGGGTGAGCGTGCGGTTCGGGGTGCTGGGAGCACTGCGGGTCGTCGAGGGCGAGCGTGACCTGACGCCCGGCCCCGCCAAGCACCGCGCGCTTCTGGCCGCCCTGCTGCTGAGGCCGGGACGGACGCTGACCGTCGGGCGGCTGGTCGCCGAGGTGTGGGGAGAGGAGCCGCCCGCCTCGGCGGAACCGGTGCTGCGGGTGTACGTGAGCGCGCTGCGCAAGCTCGTCGACGGGATCCGCACCGTGCCCGGTGGCTACCTCCTCGACGTCGCCCCCGAGCAGGTGGACGCGCACAGGTTCGAGCGCCTGGTGGCCGCGGGCCGGCGGGCCAGGGACGCGGGCATGAGCGCGGAGGCGGCCCGCGAGCTGCGTGCCGCCCTGGCCCTGTGGCGGGGACCCGCGCTGGCCGACGTCGACTCGGCCGAACTGCGGCGGGCGTACGCCCTACCGCTGGAGGAACTGCGGCTCACCGCGCTCGAAGAGCGCGTCGAGCTGGACGTGGCGCTCGGCCGTGGCGCGGAGGTGACGGGGGAACTGCGCGCGCTCGTGACCTCGCACCCCCTGCGGGAGCGGGCCTGGGCACAGCTCGTCCTCGCGCTCGGCCAGGCGGGGCGCCGGTCGGAGGCGCTGAGCGCCTACCGGGAGGCGCGGCGGCTGCTCGTCGAAGAGCTCGGCCTTGAGCCGGGTCCCGAGCTGAACCGGGCACACGAGCGCGTGCTGAGGGGGGACGCCCTCGCACGGATCGTGCCTGGTGAGTCGGCGGGGGGTGTTCCTGTGCGGGTCGTGCCGAACGAGATCGTGCCTGATGAGACGGCGGGGGGTGTTCCTGTGCGGGTCGTGCCGAACGAGATCGTGCCTGACAAGGCGGCGGGGGGTGTCCCTGCGCGGGTCGTGCCCAACGAGACGCCGCCGGACATCGCCGACTTCACCGGGCGCCAGCGCGTCCTGGACCGGATCCGCCGGTCCGTGCCCGCCGCGGGGAGCGCGCCCGTCCACCTGGTGCTGCACGGGCCCGCGGGGGCGGGCAAGTCCGCGGTGGCGGTCCGCGCGGCCGGCGGGCTCGACTTCCCCGGCGGACGGTTGTACGTCTCGCTCGGGGCCAGGACGCCGGGCGCGGTGCTGGAGGACCTGCTGCGCTCACTCGGCTGCCCCGAGGGTGCGGTTCCCGCTCACCTGGCCGAGCGGACGCGCCTGTACCGCAGCCTGGTGAGCGGGCGGCGGCTGCTGGTGGTGCTGGACGACGCGGCCGACGCCGCTCAGGTGCGCCCGCTGCTGCCCTCGGGGCCCGGTTGCCTGACGCTGGTGACCAGCCGCTCGCCGCTGTCCGGCCTGGAGGCGGCGCGCGCCTTCGAACTCGGCGTGTTCGACACCGACGAGTCCGTGGAGATGCTCGCGCGGGTGGTGGGGGAGCGGCGGGTGCGGGCCGAGCCACGGGCGGCCGCGCGGATCGCGGTGTTGTGCGGCGGACTGCCGCTGGCGCTCAGGATCGCCGGGGCCAGGCTCGCACGGCGGCCCAGCTGGACGCTGGAGCACCTGGCCGGACGCCTTGAGGACGAGCGTGGCCGCCTCGACGAACTCAGCGCGGGAGATCTGGCCGTACGCGGCAGTCTGGCGTTCGGCTACCGCGCGCTCTCGGATCGCGAACGCCTGCTGCTGCGCCGCCTCGGCGCACTGTCCGCGCCCCACGTCGCCCCGTGGGCGGCCACCGCCGTTCTCGGGGCGCCCGCCGAGCGGTTGCTGGAGGCACTGGCCGAGGCGGGCCTGCTGCGCTCGCGCGGGCTCGACGCGAGCGGTCAGGAGAGGTACGACTGCCACGACCTGACCAGGCTTTATGCCGCCGAGCGCCTGGAGGCAGAGGAGGGAGCGCCCGCCCGGGTCCTCGCCGCCGCCACCGGGGAGATACTCGACCGCGCCCGGCGGGCGAGGACGCTGCTGCTGCCCGCCGAGCCGGGGTCCGGCCAGACCGTCGCCCGTACGGCGGAGCAGGCCGCGGACCTGGACACCGCGCGGCTGCGGGAGTCGGCCCGCTGGCTGGCCGCCGAGCGCGGGTTCCTGGTCGCGGCCGTCGCCGACCTCCAGCGAGCCGGCCTGGACGAGGCGACCTGGCGGCTCGCCTTCTACCTGACCCCGTTCTTCGAGCTGGGCGCGTACCGCGAGGACTGGAACACGGTCGTGGAACTCGGCCTGCGGGCCGCCCGGCGCGCGGGCCACCGCCACGGTGAGGCACTGCTGCTGCGATCCCTGGCCGACCTTCGCCGTACGGAGGGCCGTCTGGAGGAGGCGGCCGACGCCCTCGGACGGGCGCTTCCGCTCACCGAGGCGCACGAGGTGGCCCGCACCCGCCACCGGCTCGGCCTGGTGCGCCTCGCCCAGGGGCGGCGTCCGGAGGCGGAGGCCTGCTTCGTCGCCTGCCTGGCCGCGTTCTCGGCGGCGGGGGATCGGCGCGGCAGGGCCGATGCGCTGCGTGCCCTCGGTGGGGCGCGGCAGGCAGGCGGCAGGGCGCGGCAGGTCCTCGGTGGGGCGCGGCAGGCCGAGGACCTGCTGCGCGAGAGTCTCGCCGTCTACCGGGAACTGGGCGATCCACGCGGCGAGGCGGCCGTCTCGCTCGACCTCGCGGGGCTTCACCTGGAGCGGCGGCGCCTGGCTGAGGCGCGCGAGCGGGCCGAACGCGGCCTCGGCCTGGTCAGGCGTCTGGGGGACCGGCTCCCCGAGGCCGCGGGGCTGGTGCTCCTGGCGAGGGTGGCCCTGGCGGAGGGGCGGCCCGACATCGCCCGCGGGGGTGTGGAGGAGGCGCTGGGGACGTTCCGCGAGTACGGGGACCGCCGGGGTGCCGGGCAGGCGCTGCTCACTCTGGCAGCGGCCCTTTTGGATCTTGATGAGGTGGATGGGGCGGTTGGTGCTGTATCGGATGCTGTGGGAGAGTTTGACGCTCTCGGCGACAAGGACGGCCTCGCCGAGGCCGAAGAGCTCGCCCGTGAGGTGTCGCGGCGCCGTGGCCTGCGCGTATAGCGCGCTATACGGTTTCTGAAGGCGGATCTCCTACGGTCGGGCTCGATGTGATCCACAACGGGCGGAGGCGGTACGGGATGCGAAGAGGGACCACGCCGGTGGCGGTCGTGGCGGTGGTGGCCGCGATGCTGAGCGGCTGCGGGATGCTTCCTGGGCAGCAGGGGGGCGGCGGCGAGGAGAGGCAGCCGGTCTCGCAGAAATCGCAGGAATCGCAGGGCTCACCGGAGGAGCGGGCGACGAGTACGGCGGATGTCACGGAGGCCACGGCGACCGGCGATCCCGGTGAGCCCGCACCTGCGGAGCAGGAGAGGGTGATCGCCCGCAGGGAGGTCAAGGCGAGCGGCGCGGACCTGACCGTGGAGATCACCGGTCTCAAGCGCCAGGGCCGGCTTTCCACGCTGACCTGGAAGGTCACCAACAACAGCGACGACCGGTGGCAGATGAACAGCGACATGGGCGACACCCCGGGCGGCCTCGGCCTGACCGTGGCCGGGATCAGCCTCGTCGACCCGGTCAACGGCAAGCGGTACGTCGTCGCGCGCACCGGGAAGTATCCCCGGGCCAAGTGCCTGTGCTCCGATTACGACGTGTTCACCGAGGCCGGCGAGGTGCTGCCCCTGCACGCCACGTTCGCCGCCCCGCCGCCGGACGTCACGAAGATCAATGTGGACCTCAAGGTGCTGGGTGTGTTCACCGATGTCCCGATCTCCTGAGCGCCTCACGATCCTGTTCCTCGGACTCGCCCTGGTCGTCACGGGGTTCGTGCCGGCCGCGTGGGCGGATCCGGGTGGCGACGCCGTGGCCGAGGTGGAGGATGTCATCGCGGTCGTCGAGGACATCGTGGCCGAGGTGGAGTCCCTCGACGGCGCCGAGAGCGAGTCGCGACAGGGCGAGAAGGTCACCGTGGCGCTCACCAGCGACGTGCTGTTCGCGCTCGACAAGGCCGTGCTGACTTCGAAGGCTCGGCAGCGGCTGGGACAGGTCGCCGCGAAGGTCCGGGCCGACTCCGCGGGCGGGACGGTCGGGATCGAGGGGCACACCGACGACCAGGGCGACGACGCCTACAACGCCGCGCTCTCGCTTCGGCGGGCGCAGGCCGTACGGCAGGCGCTTCAGGGGACGCTCACGGGCGTGACCTTCCAGGTCGAGGGCTTCGGCGAGAGGCGGCCCCGGGTGCCCAACGTCGTCCAGGGGCGGGCACTGGAGGAGAACCGGGCGAAGAACCGGAGAGTGGAGATCGTGTTCACCGCCAGGGAGTGAAGCTCGGAGGGCTTCTGCGGTGCTTCGCGGTTGGGCGTGTGTTGCCTGTTGCGGGGTTGAGTGTGCTTCCTGGTTGAGCGTGTCCTACGGTGTGGTTTCCGCACGTCGGGGCTTCCTGTGTTCGCCGCTGTGCTGGAGTTCGACTCCGTGATCGCCAGCGCCGGTGCGGCTGGGGAAGGACCGTTTACGTCCGACCTGTGTCGGTGTTCCGGAGCGGGGTTCGCGCTGCGGCGGGCCGGTGCTCCGGGCGGCCGTCGTGGTGAGGGTCTGGTTCTTCAGGCCTCCGGCCTGCTCGGGCGCGCGGGGTTGCGCTTTTTTATAAGCCGCCCGGAACACCGGCCCGCCTCCGCGCACGGCGGCTCCGTCGCATGAGGGTGCGGGCCGTAGTCGCTCCGTTTCCGGCCGCCCAGAGTGCTTTCCCGCGCTGAAGCCTTCGTGCGGGGAGGTTTCTTGGGTGGCCGCCGTAGCTGAAGCGCCGCTGCGGAAAGGAGCGCAGGGCTGGGCTCCTTGGCGTACGGGGGGTGGGTGCGCACGGGTCTGGCGGTACGTGATCCCGGTGAGGGTGATCGGTGGCTATGTGCTCATGCCTGAGCCGGGCCGGGGCGGCATGGGTGCGAGGGTTCCGGGGTCGATCGTCAGGGGGACGGGGCCGGGCAGGGTGGCGGCGGCGCCGGGGGCGAGGGCGGCCACCTGCCTGTAGAGGTCGCCGTCGAGCTGGTAGCGCGGCGAACGCCATCGCGCACACGAGCAGCGGGAGCCCCGAGGGGACGTTCATCGTCGAGTTGACCCGCAGGACGACAGGCGTTCGGATCACCGTCTATGACTGCGGCCGGGGCGCCACCCCCCGGTTCGGCCCGCGACGTGACGCCGATCCGCTCGCCGAGGGCGGCCGGGGTCTGGCCGTGGTCGCCGCCCTGGCCTCCAGGGTCGGCTTCCGTGGCACCCAGACGAAGGGCCACGCGGTCTGGGCAGAGATCATTACGGTCTGATGGCTTCAGGTTTAAGAGCCTTCGCGGTGATGTCTTTCGCACCCGTGTCCCCTGCCGAAGATGATCCGCGCGATGCGGCGCCGCATCTCGTTCGCTGGCATCATTGGATGCGGGCGAAGCGAGGAGGAGCCGAGATGTCGGATGATTCGAGGACGTTCAGCGAGCTCCTCGCACTGGCGGCGGAGCGTGACGGTTACAAGGTCGAGTGGTATGCCGGGAAGATCGTGATGCAGGCGTCCGCATCCGCCTTCCATAATCTGATCGTCAGCGAGACGATCCGTCAGATTCCTTCTGATGCGTGGTGGGCTCTGCCCGACATGGGGGTCGGGACTCCGGGTGATCATCGGGGGCCGCAGCCCGACATTGTGATCATTCCTGCCGGAAGTCTCAGCGACGACGAGAACCCGGTTCGTAAGGAGATCGTGGCGGCGGTCATCGAGGTGGTGTCGAAGAACACCCGTTCCGAGGACTACGGCGACAAGCCGGAGGCGTACGCCTCGATGGGGATTCCCGTCTACGTGATCATCGACCGGAAGTGCGAGACCATCAGGGTGTTCAGCGAGCCCGATGTCAACCGCTACACCCGCGAGAACGTGAGCTCCTTCGGCAAGCCGTTCACGCTGCCGGAGCCGGTGCTGCTGACGATCGGCACGGAGGGTTATCCGGCCGCCCTGTAGCGGCGGTGGTGCGGCGGGCCCGGTGACCTTCCCTACCAGTCACCGGTGCCGAAGGTGTTCTCGTCGCGGTCGCCGTCCGTCACCCACCACAGGGACGGCGCCGAGCCCCATTCCGGTAGGTGATTGACGGGGGGCCAGGTCAGCAGCAGTTCGTCCCGGCCGTCGCCGTCGTAGTCGGCCGACGTTCGGGGAAACGCCGGGCGTTCGTCGGGGCGCAGCTTCCGGCCCGTCGGGTCCGTGGCCGGTCCGAGCCGGTGGATCGTCCTCCCGCCGCGTCGCAGCCCGTTTCCCCTGCCGTGGAGGAGTTCGACGCCGTCGGGGCGGCGGGCGATCGCGAGGTCGTCGGTCCCGTCGCCGTCGTAATCTCCTGCCACCATCGTCCGCGCGGCTTTGACGTTCCTGAACACCTGTGGCACGCGCCGGGCCCCGCCGAAGTAGACGGTCATCACGCCGTCGACGTGGGGCGGCTCGGTCTCGTACCCCGGCTCGTTGTTGCGGCCGCCGCTGTCGGCGACCACGACGTCGCCCCTGCCGTCCCCGTCGAAGTCCCCCAACGCGACGGCGTTGCCCTCGTTCAGCCGCCGGCTTCGGTGGGGCAGCCCGCCGGGGCCGCCCCTGAGGAGCCACGACGCCGACTGCCCGCCGTCGTTCGACTCGCGCACGAGCAGGTCGGTGGCGCGCCTTCCGCCGATCCTGCCCGCGACCAGGCCGCCGGAGTCCAGGGTGACCTCCGACGGATGGACGACGCGACGGTGGGGGACGCCCTCCCGGGTGAACGGCCCGTACAGCACGGCCAGGCTCTTCATGGTCGAGTCGTTCCCGCTCGCTCCCTCCGTTGTCGGTGTCCACAGCGCCAGATCGGCCGCGCCGTCGCCGTCGAAGTCGCCCGGCACCGTTTCCGCGCGGAAGTTGTCGGGGGGTGCCGGGGTTCGGACGGCGGTCGGTGGCGCCTCCGGATCCACCCCCTCCGGGCCGCCCCACAGGATGTGCGGGATGTCCGGGGGGCTGCCCGCCCTCGCCACGTGGCCGTGGACGAGGACGTCGGCGAAGCCGTCGCCGTCGAGGTCGGCCGTGCTCGTGGACCCGCCGAACTCAAGATGGATGCCGGGCACCACCGTTCTGGTCCGGGGGTTCAGGCCGCCCTTCGAGCCGTACACGATCACGAGGTCGGGTGACCAGGAGTCGTGGGACATGACGAGGGTCAGGTCCGCGAAGCCGTCGCCGTTGACGTCGCCGGGCTCTCGGCCGCCCTTTCCCGCGGGGGGCGGTGATGCCTGCGACCGTGGCGACGCGGGCCGGGGGGACGGCGACGGTGGCGGCGGTGGCGGCGGCGGTGGCGGTTCGGGGAGCAGCGCCGACGGTGTCACGTACGGGGCCGGAGACGCGTCCCGCCCGTCTCCGAGGCTGCATCCGCCGAGCAGGAGGACGAGTGCCAGGGCCGTTCCGGTTCTGGTTTTTATCGCGCCCTCCCACATGTATGGGGATATTAGGACCTAGAAGACCCGGAAGTGGTGGAACATCTCGTAGGCGGCGTCCTGGGCGGCGAAGGACCTCGCCTCGGAGCGTTTGACGGCGAGGTAGGCGGAGGCGCGCAGGGGGCCGAGGGCGTTCATGAGGACGTCGTCGGACTCCAGGGCGTCCAGGGCCTCGTCCAGGGAGGCGGGGAGGCGGGGGACGCGTCCGGAGGGGAGGGTCGCGGGGTCGACGTTGACGGGGTCGCCGGGGTCGAGGCCGCGGCGGATGCCGTCCAGGCCGGCGTGGATGACGGCGCCCAGCGACAGGTAGGGGTTGGCCGAGGAGTCGGAGGGTTTGAGCTCCAGGTTGGCGGACGCTGAGGTGTCGCGGCCCGTGGGGGAGCAGATCCGTACCGCCGCCTCGCGGTTGTCCATGCCGTAGCAGGCGTACGCGCTCGACCACGATCTCGGTGTCAGGCGCCGGAAGCTGTTCACCGAGCCGCAGGTGAGGGCGGTGAGTGCGGGGAGGTGGGTGATCAGGCCGCCGATGAAGTGATAGGCGGTGGCCGACATGCCGTAGCGGTCGGAGGGGTCGGCGAAGGTGTTGGCGCGCAGTGCGGTGTCCCAGAGGGAGAGGTGGAGGTGGGCGCCGTTGCCGGGCTGGCCGGCGAGGGGTTTGGGGGCGAGGGAGGCCCACATCGACATGCGGGTGGCGACGCCTCTCACCGTCTCGCGGTAGATGACGTGGTTGTCGGCGGTCTGGAGGGCGGGGGCGTGACGGATCGACAGTTCGTGCTGGCCGTGGCCGAGTTCGGGATGGTAGTGCTCGGGCCGCAGCCCTTGTCTTTCCAGGGCGTGGAGCAGGGCCATCGTGTAGTCGTGGAGCTGGTTGAAGCCGACGGTGGAGTAACACAGGCTGTCGTCGGCGGGGATGAGGCGGTCCGGGCCGCCCTCGGGGTCGGGTACGCGGCGGCCGAGGGTGAACTCGGGTTCGTAGGCGGCGACGAGGGTGTGGCCTTCGGCGGCGAGGGTGGCGACGGCCTCGCGCAGGAAGGTGCGCGGGCAGGCGGGCCAGGGGGAGCCGTCGACCTCGCGCAGGTCGGCCAGCATGGCCGCGGCGCCGGGAGCGTAGGGCAGATGGACGAACGTGGCCGGGTCGGGGACGAGGCGGACCTCCCCGACGGGGCCGAGGCCCTCGACGTCCTGGAGTTCGTCGAGCATGTTCATCGCCATCATCCCCACGGTGTGCCCGATGCCGGTGTGGAGTCGCTCGGCGAGCCGGGGGTGGGAGGTGGCCTTGCCCCTGATCACGCCGCCGTGGTCGGCGTACAGGAAGCGGATGAGTTCGACGCCCTCGGTGTCGGCGCGTTCGATGGCGCGAAGGGCCGCGGCGTCGAGTGTGTGAGGAGCGGTCATCGCCTGGTGATCTCCTATGCCTCCTGCGCGATACGTCCTCTGGGGAGGGAGAGCCTCCGGGATGCTCCGGGGAGGTCGTGGGGTTACGGTCCGCGGTTATGTGGTGAGTACGTCGGCGGTGCCGTTGTCGGAGCAGGGGGAGCTCGACGGGGGGAGGGGTGCGGGGGGTGAGTCGGCGCAGCGGCAGGTGATGGTGATCGTCACCGTGCCGGTGGTGCACCCGCTGGAGGGGACGCAGGCCTCGACCGGGACCGTCCAGGTGCCCGGTACCCGGGAGGTGCCGCCGAGCAGGCCGTCGGCGTCGAGCGTGATCCCGGCGGGAAGCAGGGTGGGGCTGGTCACCTTGAAGGAGAGCCTCTCGCCGGTCGGGTTGGCCAGCGTGATCCTTCCCGTCAGCGGCCGGTCGACGGCGGTGCCGAAGTGGCCGAGGAGGGGGTGGGCCGCGAGGGAGGAAGGGTTTTTCGTGCCCCCTGAACTCTCCGACGCCTCTATGCCTGCCGGGCTTCCCTGCGCTTCCGTGCCTCTCAGGATTTCCGGGGCTTGTGTGCCGCTCGGAGCTTCGGTGGCGGGGGCCCGGACGGTGATCTGGGGGGAGGGGGGTGCCGGCATGGGGTCCGGTGTCGGGGTCGCGAAGGCGACTCCCGGGGTCGCCAGCACGCCGCACGTGACGGCTCCCGCGATGATCGCCCCGAGCCCGGGGAACCTCTGCCTGCCGTGCATGAAACGATCCCCCGTACGAGAAACGGATTTCCCACCCAGGGTGCAGGAAAGATCATCAAGGGAGTGCCGTGATGTCTTCCGTGGTCACCCATGATCGGGTCAGGACGTTCGTCGTACGGGCACCACCCTGGTTCCGTACCACTCTGTACGGTGGGGCCGCGCGGCTTCGGGCGGCGGGGTGCGAGGGGGACCTCGTGGGGGCGGGCGGTTTCCGGCGACCGTCGCGATACGTTTCCGGGATCGGCGGGGCCGACGGCATGACTTTCGAGGCGGGGGGTGTGCGCTCCCCTGTGGATCAGACGGGAACGCGGGTGGCGCGGTTAGGGGCGGGAGGGGACCCGCCGGGTGGTTAGGTGAGCACGCGGGTGAAGAACAGAGCCAATTGGTCTGCTCCCCTGATGATCCCGTCGAAGACTCCGTTGACCGCGCTCGCCGCCTCGGCGGGCTTGGTGAACAGATAGAAGACCACGAAAGCTACCGCGAGGTAGGTGAGGATCTTCTTTACCTGCATGGGGGCCTCCTGGCAGTTCCAATCCCAGCCGTATATACCCGAATTTTATCGATCATTGGCATCTGCGGCCCGGGTGGCTCCCGGATTTTCGATGATCATACCCGTCCCGCGGAAGCAAACCGTGGTCTGGTCGGGAGTTTGGCATAGGTCACACTCGCCATCGTGGGGTCGCGAGGCGCTCCTGTCCAATCTTCACTGCCAGGTATACCGGTAGGGCTAGATCGGCGCCGCTCGTACGCCGATCCCGGGGAGCGTCTTTGCCCGCCCGGTGATCGGCTCCACGTTTCCCTCAGACGCCCAGGGAGGCGTCCATCAGCCGGGCCACGGCCTCGTCGTCACCGTTCACGGTCACCTTGGCGTGGGACTGGCGCCCGAAGCAGAACAGCAGCAGCTCCCCGGCCGTGCCCGTCACCTCGACCTGGGGACCCTCCTTGGCGCCGCCGACGGCCGTGCCGCCGCCGACGCGGTGCAGGACGACCTGGACGGGGGCGCGGCGCAGGAACAGCCGGGCGCCCCGGTGGATCTGCTTCCAGAACCGCTCCTCCAGCTCGGCGGGCAGCTCCCGCGGCTCCCAGACCCGCTGTGCCCGCCGTACGTCCTCGTGGTGGACGAAGAACTCCGTGGTGTTGGCCGCCTCGTCCAGGCCGGGCAGGCGGTAGGGCCCCCCGGGGCCGGAGCGTACGAGCTCGACGAGGCCCGCGTACCCCTTCCTGGTCTTCATGGACTCCTGCACCCTGGCGGTGTGGCTGGCCAGCGGCTTGAGGAGGATGCCTGCGGCGGCGTCGGGGCGGCGTTCGCGGACGACGAGGTGGGCGGCGAGGTCGAAGGTGGTCCAGCCCTCACAGAGGGTGGGAGCGTCCGGGCCGAGCCGGGTGAACAGGTCGCTGAGCGCGGCTCGTTCGGTGCGGGCGTAGTGCATGTGTGGTCCTGACAACGTCGTTGGGCGGGCGATCAGAGGGGTGGGCGTGACATTGCCGAAGGTGGTTCGGGAATAACCGCTTGATCCACAGTGATAGGGACTTAGGTAGCAACGTTCCCCCGTCGAAAGGACATCCCCCGCGTGGCGAGCAAGATGACCGGCGCAGTCATGCGTAAGGGACTCGGGGTCCTGGGGGTGGCGGTTCGGGCGGAGAAGCCGATCTTCTCCGCCGCGGTGCTGTCCAGTGCCCTGTACGGCGTGATGACCGTCGCCTCGGCGTGGGCGCTGGGCTGGGCCACCGACCACGTCGTGCTCCCCGCCTTCAGGGACGGGCAGATCACGACGGGCACCCTCGCCGTCGGCGCGCTCCTCATCATGGGGGCGTCCCTGATCAAGGCGCTGGGTGTGGCGGGACGGCGGTATTTTGCCGGGGTCATGCAGTATCGGATGCAGGCACGCTCCCGCCGGGACGTCACCCGCCAGTATCTGAGGCTTCCCCTGGCCTGGCACCACAGGCACCCGACCGGGCAGCTGCTGTCCAACGCCGGGTCCGATGTGGAGGCCGCCTGGGCGCCGCTCGCCCCGCTGCCGATGGCGGTCGGCGTGGTCGTGATGCTGGTCACCGCCGCCGTCGCCATGGTGATCACCGATCCGATCCTCGCCCTCGTCGGTTTCCTGGTCTTTCCCGCGATCGCCGTGCTCAACCTGGTCTACCAGCGCAGACTGAACCCGCTCGCCACCCGCGCGCAGCAGTTGCGCGCCGAGGTCAGCGAGATCGCCCACGAGAGCTTCGACGGCGCCCTGGTCGTCAAGACCCTCGGCCGCGAGGACGAGGAGACCGCGAGGTTCCTGGCCAAGGCCGAGGAGCTGCGCGACGCCAACATCGCCGTGGGCCGGGTCCGCGGCCTGTTCGACCCGCTGCTTGAGGCGCTGCCCACCCTCGGCGTGCTCGCCGTGCTGCTGATCGGCGCGATGCGGCTGGAGAGCGGCGCGATCGGCTCCGGGGTGCTCGTCCAGGTCGCCTACCTGTTCACCCTGCTGGCCTTCCCGATCCGCGCGCTGGGCTGGGTGCTCGCCGAGCTGCCCCGCGCCGTCGTCGGCTACGAGCGGATCCAGGCCGTGCTCGAGGCCACCGGTTCCATGGAGCACGGCGCCGTCGAGCTGCCCGGCAAGGAACCGGCCAGGCTGGAGGTCCGCGGCCTCGGCTACGCCTACGGCGACGGGGAGTTCCCCGTCCTGCGCGACGTGAGCCTGGAGGTCGCCTCCGGCCGCACCGTCGCTCTGGTCGGCCCCACCGGGTCCGGCAAGTCGACACTCGCCCAGACCCTCGTCCGCCTGGTCGACCCGGCGGAGGGCGTGGTGCTCGTGGACGGCACGGATCTGCGCGACGTCGCCAGGAACGGGGTGAGCGACGCGGTGGCGCTGGTGCCGCAGCAGACGTTCCTGTTCGACGACACCGTACGCGGCAACGTCACCCTCGGCCTGGAGGTCGGCGACGAGGAGGTCTGGGCGGCGCTGCGCCTGGCGCAGGCCGAGGGGTTCGTCAGCGCGCTGCCCTCGGGGCTGGACACCCGGGTCGGCGAGCGCGGCACCAGCCTGTCGGGCGGCCAGCGCCAGCGGATCGCCCTGGCCCGCGCCCTGGTGCGCCGCCCGCGGCTGCTCGTGCTCGACGACGCCACCTCCAGCGTCGACCCGCAGGTCGAGGCGAGGATCCTGTACGGGCTGCGGGACGCGGCCCAGGTCTCCACCGTGGTCGTCATCGCCTACCGGATGGCGACCATCGCCCTGGCCGACGAGGTCGTCTATCTCGACCACGGCCGGGTCGTCGACCGGGGCGGCCACGCGGAGCTGCTCGCCCGCTGCGAGGGCTACCGCAACCTGGTCACCGCCTACGAACGCCAGGGCGCCGAGCGGGAGGCGCTCGACGCCGAGCGAGAGGAAGAGGTCAGCGCGTGAGGAAGCACTACCGGCTCAGGGGGCGTCCTGCCGAGCCGACGCGGGGCCTGCTGAAAGGACGGTGCCGGTGAGCTCGTTCCAGGGGGTCGAGCGCTCGGGGCTGGCCACCGTCAGGCACGGCCTGTCGCTCACGCCGGAGTTCCGCAAGGGGCTGGCCGGGACGCTCGCGCTCGCCGTGGTCGCCACGGCCGGCAAGATCATCGTGCCGATCGCCGTCCAGCAGACCATCGACAGGGGCCTCGGGGGAGGGGCCCCGGACGTGGCCTACATCCGCACCGCCGTGCTGCTGTGCGCCGCGGCCGTGGCGTTCACCGCGCTGTGCGCGTACCTGATGAACGTCCGCCTCTACAAGGCCACCGAGTCCTCTCTCGCCACGCTCAGGGTGCGCGGTTTCCGGCACGTGCACGACCTGTCGGTGCTCACCCAGAACACCGAGCGCCGCGGCGCCCTCGTCTCGCGGGTCACCGGCGACGTCGACCAGATCAGCGTGTTCATGCAGTGGGGCGGGCTGATGATCATCATCGCCCTGGGGCAGCTCCTGGTCGCCACCGGGCTGATGTTCGTCTACTCCTGGCAGCTCGCCCTGGTGGTGTGGGCGTGCTTCCTGCCGCTCATGGTCGTCCTGCCGCGCTTCCAGCGCTGGCTCTCCGGCGCCTACACGCGGGTCCGCGAGCGCACCGGCGACATGCTCTCGGCCGTGAGCGAGTCGGTCGTGGGCGCGGCCGTGATCAGGGCACACGGCTCGGAGGCCCGTACGGCGGAGCGGCTCGACGTCGCGATCGACGCCAACAAGGCGGCGCAGGCGCGCACCCAGCGGATCGTCGCGACCGTGTTCCCGCTGACCGAGATCGTCGCCGCCGTCGCGCTGGCCGCGGTGGTGCTGGTCGGGGTGCGGCTCGGGCTGGCGGGCGACATCACCGAGGGGCGCCTGGTCGCCTTCCTGTTCCTCATCACGCTGTTCGTCTCGCCGATGCAGGTCGCCACCGAGGTGCTCAACGAGGCGCAGAACGCCGTGGCCGGATGGCGGCGCGTCCTCGGCGTGCTCGACACCCCCGCCGACGTCGCGGACCCGGGCCCGGACGGTGTCGAGCTGCCGCGTGGTCCCATCTCGGTCTCCTTCGAGGACGTGGGGTTCTCCTATCCCGGAGGGGCGCCGGTGCTGCACGGGGTCTCGGCGCGGATCCCGCCGCGCTCGCGGATCGCGGTGGTGGGGGAGACCGGCTCCGGCAAGACGACCTTCGCCAAGCTGCTCACCCGCCTGATGGACCCGGTCTCGGGGCGGATCACGATCGACGGCCACGACCTGCGCGACGTGCGCTTCTCCTCGCTGCGCAGCCGCATCGTGATGGTGCCGCAGGACGGGTTCCTGTTCGACGGCACCCTGGGGGAGAACATCGGTTTCGGCCGCCCTTCGGCGACCGAGGAGGAGATCCGGCTCGCCATGACCGAGCTGGGGCTCGCCGATTGGCTGGAGGGGTTGCCCGCAGGCATGTCGACCAGGGTCGGCCAGCGCGGCGAGTCGCTGTCGGCGGGCGAACGCCAGCTCGTCGCGCTCGCCCGCGCCTACCTGGCCGACCCCGACCTGCTGCTGCTCGACGAGGCCACCTCCGCGGTGGACCCGGCGACGGAGGTGCGGCTGGCCCGCGCCCTGGAGGGCGCCACGCGGGGCCGCACCGCCGTCTCCATCGCCCACCGGCTCTCCACCGCCGAGGCGGCGGACGAGGTGTTCGTCTTCGACAAGGGGCGGATCGTGCAACGCGGCCCGCACGCCGAGCTGGTCCGCGAGCCCGGTGTCTACGCCGACCTGCACGCCTCCTGGGTCTCCTCGGCCCGCTCCTAGCCGTTTCCGCACGTGACGCCGATCGGCCCGCGCCGGGGCGGGCGTGGTCGCTCCGGCGGCCGACGTCTCACCCCGATCCTCCGATGATCTTCTCGAAGGGGTGGGGGCCGACCGTCTCGGGGTCGGCGGCCAGGTCGTAGAGCGGGCTGTATCCGGTCGAGAGATACAGCCCGGCCGCCTCGGGCTGCCGGGGCCCCGTGGTCAGGTAGATCCGGCGGTAGCCCTGCCGTGCGGCCTCCCGCTCCAGTTCCCGTACGACGGCGACCCCCAGGCCGCGTCTGCGGTGGCCGGGGTGGGTCCAGATCCGTTTGAACTCGGCGGTCTCCTCGTCGTGACGGAAGAACGCGCCTCCGGCGACGGTCCGCCCGCGCTCGACGAGGATGAGGAACGCGCCGCCGTGTTCCGGGGTGAACCGCTCGTCGGGATAGCGGTTGATCTCGTCGTTGGGACCGTATCGGCCGGTGTACTCGGCGTGCAGGTCCTCCAGGAGCGGTCTGACCGCCGGGTCGCGGACGGCGACGTGCCGTACTTCGAAGGGGGCGATCCTGAGGTGCCCGTCGGTGGCGTGCCCGCTCGGTGCCGGTGGGGCGTGTTTCGTGTACGGGGCGGAGGGCCTCGCGGAGTCGATCGTCACTTCGGCTGCCTCGGCAGGCCGGGCGGGTTGATCTTCGAGGCGGTGAGCGCCTCGTTGTCCAGGCCCCACCGCTTGAGCACCTCGGCGTACTTGCCGTTCTCGATGAGCGTGTCGATCGCCTCGCTGACCGGCTCGACCAGGCCGTTGCCCTTCAGGGTCATCACCGCGATCAGGCCCTCGACCGATCCGCCGCCGGAGAGCGTCCCGACGATCCTGCTGTCACCGCCCACCGCGACCTGGTAGGCGATGGAGGGGTTCGGGCCGAGGTAGGCCTGGACGCGGCCGGACTTCAGCGCGAGCAGGACGTCGCCGTACTTCTGGTAGTACTGGATGTTCGCGGCCTTGAGCCCGGCCTTCTGGTTCTGCGCGTCCCACTCCAGCAGGATCTTCTCCTGGTTGGTGCCGGATCCGACGGAGACGTTCAGTCCGGCGATGTCGGCGGCCTTCTCGATCTTGGTGATCGGGCTGTCCTTGCCCACCTGCCAGGCGAGCTGGTCGACCCGGTAGGTGGCGAAGTCGTAGATGTCCTTGCGCTCCTCCGTCACCGTGACGTTGTTGAGCACCAGGTCGTACTTGCCCGACTTGACCGCGAGGAACAGGTTCTCCCATGAGGTGTTCTCCTCCTTCAGCGGCAGGCCCAGCACATCGGAGATCAGGTGGGCGAGGTCGGTCTCCACGCCGATCAGGGTGGTGTCGTCGTCGGCCAGGAACACCAGGGGCGGCGAGCCCTCGCCGTTGAACCCGGCGGTGAGTGAGCCCTTGGCGCGGATCGCCTCGGGGACCTTGGCGGCGATCTCCTCGACCTTGTCGGCGCGGACGCGGTCCTGCTCGGGAGAGGTGTTGATCTTCGCGCCACCGGTCTCCGAGGGGGCGGCGGCCGGAGCTGCCGAGGACGCCGAGGACGCCGAGGACGCCGAGGACGCCGAGGACGCCGAGGACGCCGAGGACGCCGAGGACACGGCCCTGTCCGTCGTGCCGGCCGAGGTCTCGGCACCACCGCAGGCGGTGGCGAGCAGGAGAGGCAGGGCGGCGACGACTGGGGCGAGTCTCGATATGAGCGACATGTCGGTCCTTGCTGGGATCGGGTGGTGGGGACGGGGCTGCATGAGGGGGTCAGAGGACCTTGCTGAGGAAGAGGCGGGTGCGCTCGTGCCGGGGGGCCTCCAGCACCTCGGCGGGGGTGCCCCGCTCGACGATCCGGCCCTCGTCCATGAAGACGACGGTGTCGGCGATCTCGCGGGCGAAGCCGACCTCGTGGGTGACGACGATCATGGTGGTGCCGCTCCCGGCGAGGCCCTTCACCACGTCGAGCACCTCGCCGACGAGCTCGGGGTCGAGCGCGGACGTCGGCTCGTCGAAGAGGATGACCTTGGGCTCCAGGGCGAGGGCGCGGGCGATGGCCACCCGCTGCTGCTGGCCGCCGGAGAGTTTGCGGGGGTAGGAGTGCGCCTTGTCGGAGAGCCCGACCCGCTCGAGCAGCCGGGTCGCCAGCGCGTCCACCTCCGCCTTCGGCCTGCGCTGGGCCGACAGGGGCGCCTCGGTGACGTTCTGGTGCACGGTCAGGTGCGGGAAGAGGTTGAAGTTCTGGAAGACGAAGCCAATCCGGGTCCGTTGCCGGAAGATCTCGCGCTCGGGCAGCTCGTACAGCCTGTCCCCGGACCTGCGGTAGCCGACCAGCTCGCCGTCGACGCTCACCGAACCGCTGTCCACCTTCTCCAGGTGGTTGACGGTACGCAGAAGCGTGGACTTCCCCGACCCCGAGGGCCCCAGGATCACCGTGACCTCGCCCGGCGCGACCCGCAGGTCGACGCCGCGCAGCACCTCCAGCGACCCGAAGCTCTTGCGCACCCCCCGCAGTTCGACCATCGCGGCGCTCATGCGCGGCCCCTGCCGTAGTACCGCTCGATGTAGTGCTGCGCGAGGGACATCACGGAGGTCATGGCGAGATACCAGACGGTCGCCACCAGCAGCAGGGCGATCACCCTGCCGTTGCGGTTGTAGATCACCTGGACCTGGTAGAAGAGCTCGGGCAGGGCCATGATGTAGACGACCGAGGTGCCCTTGACCAGGCCGATGACCTCGTTGCCCGCGGTCGGCACGATCGACCGCATGGCCTGCGGCAGGATGATCCGGAACAGCTGCCTGCTTCTGGGGATGCCCAGCGCGGAGGCGGCCTCCCGTTGGCCGTGGTCCACCGAGAGCAGCCCCGCCCGGACGATCTCGGCGGCGTAGGCGGCCTGGTGCAGGGCGAGGCCGAGTGCGGCGGCGGTGACCGGGCCGATCAGGTCCATCGTCCCGATGTCGAAGAAGGCCGGGCCGAACGGCACGCCGAAGGAGATCCTCGGGTACAACAGGGCGAGGTTGTACCAGAACAGCAACTGCAGGATCAGCGGCACCGATCGGAACAGGGCGATGTAGCCCCAGGCGACCGAGTTGAGCAGCGGGTTTCCCGACAGCCGCATGAGCGCCAGGACCGTGCCGAGCAGGAAACCGAAGACGATTCCCAGCGCGGTCAGCTCCAGCGTGAACACGACCGCGCGCAGCACGGAGGGCGCGAACAGGTACTCCCCGACCACCTCCCACTCCCAGGCGGGATTGGTGAGCAGCGCGCTGACGGCCATGGCGAGCAGCACCGCGACGCCCAGGGCCGCCACCCATCGCCCGGGGTGGCGGGTGGTGACCACCTTCAGGGAGGGCTCGCCGGCCTCGGCGTCCGCCCGGCCGCCCGGGGATTCGTCGGCAGGGGGAGCGGCGGATCGGATCGCGACGGACCCGCCGGGGGCGGACGCGGGGACGAGACGCGCCCGGCTCCACGCGTACCCGAGATGCATGCGCCCCCGGCCGCCCGCCGACGGTGGGGCCTTCGCGACGGCCGCGGGGGAGTCGTGCGTCTCACCGCCGTCGGCGTCTGGAAGTTCGACGGGCATGGCTGAGGCCTTTCTGGCTGGTCGTACCGGGTGGGGCGGGGGCGTGCTCCGCGCGAGGCGGGCGGTGATGTGGGCATGGGCGGGTGCGGCGGAGGCGACGCGCTCGCCTGTCGCCGACCGGAGCCATGGGCTCACGGCATCACTTCAACACACGTTCACAATCCCGTCAAGACCTACTTGTTTAGTGGGTTTTTTGTCGAAGTGGATCTCCTAGGAGAAAAAGGGGCGTTCGGGAAGGACTATCCAGCTCAGGGCGCGGTAGAAGCAGGGCGGAGGCGGGCCCCACGTCCGCCCGAGGGAAGGGACCGATGGCGGAGTTGGTTGGCGGGGAGCTGCCGGACGGCCGGTTCCCCGTGGTGAACATTCACGCGGCCCTGGAGCGCAGCGACCTGCTCGACGAGCTGGCGGACCTGCGGGTCGACGACGATGACGACGACGACCCCGTCCTGGTCCGCCAGGACGGCAGTCCGGTCGACACCTGGCGGGAGAAGTATCCCTACGACAGGCGGATGGAGCGGGCGGAGTACGACCGGATCAAGCGGCTGCTCCAGATCGAGCTGCTCAAGCTCCAGTACTGGATCAAGGACACCGGAGGGCGTCTGGTCGTCCTCTTCGAGGGGCGTGACGCCGCGGGCAAGGGCGGCACGATCAAGCGGTTCATGGAGCACCTCAACCCGCGGGGCGCGAACGTGGTGGCGCTGGAGAAGCCGAGTGAGCGCGAGAGCACCCAGTGGTACTTCCAGCGCTACATCTCCCACCTGCCCGCCGCCGGAGAGATGGTCTTCTTCGACCGTTCCTGGTACAACCGCGCCGGGGTCGAGCGGGTGATGCGCTTCTGCACCCCCGAGGAGTATCTGGAGTTCCTGGAACAGGCCCCGGAGTTCGAGCGGATGCTCGTCCGTGACGGCATCCACCTGGTGAAGTTCTGGTTCTCGGTCTCGCGCTCCGAGCAGCGCACCCGGTTCGTGATCCGCCAGGTCGACCCGGTACGGCAGTGGAAGCTGTCGCCGATGGACCTGGAGTCGCTCGACAAGTGGGAGGACTACACCGCCGCCAAGGAGGACATGTTCGTCAACACCGACACGGAGGAGGCCCCGTGGACGGTGATCAAGAGCAATGACAAGAAGCGGGCCAGGGTCGAGGCGATGCGCCACCTGCTGAGCCTGTTCGAGTACGAGAACAAGGACCACGAGGTCGTCGGCGTCCCCGACCCCAAGATCGTCGTCCATGCCGCCGACGTCCTCGACGACGACCGCGGCCACTGAGACGAGGACCGCCCCCGTTCCCATGTCGGTGCCGGCCGAGCCGCCCGGACGTCTTCGCCCACGGCTCGGCCCTCCGGCGCCGGCGGTGCCCTGCTCGGCCTGCCCGCTCACGCGGCCAGGCCGGAGGCCACCCCTCTCCCCTGTTGCGGCACAATTGCCGCATGTCCCTTGACCCCGCCATCGCGGCCCGGCTGAAGCGCACCGCCGACGGGCTGGTTCCCGCCGTCGTCCAGCAGTACGACACCGGCGAGGTGCTCATGCTCGCCTGGATGGACGACGAGGCGCTGCATCGCACGCTCACCACGGGCAGGGCCACCTACTGGTCGCGCAGCCGGGGAGCCTACTGGGTGAAGGGCGACACCTCCGGCCACGTCCAGCACGTCAAGTCCGCCGCGCTCGACTGCGACGGCGACACCGTCCTGCTCAAGGTCGACCAGGTGGGCGCCGCCTGCCACACCGGCGACCGGACCTGCTTCGACGCCGACGAGCTGACGGTGACCCGGGCGTGACGGCGAGGCGGGAGCTGTGGACCTGGCTCGCGGTGTGCGTGGCCGGTGCCGCGCTCGTGCTCCTCGCCGCGGGACGCGACTGGTTCACCGTGACGTACGGCACCCGCGAGGTCGCGGTCTCCGCCTCCGAACTGGTCCCCGCCCTCGGCCCCGGCGCCTGGGCGGCGCTCGCCGCGGTGGTCGCCGTCCTCGCGACGAAAGGCGTGTGGCGCGGGCTCGTCGGAGCGGTGATGGCGCTCGGCGGGGCCGGGATGATCGCCGGTTCCTGGTGGGGAGGCGGCGCGAGCGCCGCGCTGCGGATCTCCGCCGAGCAGGCGCCGCTCTCCGTCGGCTCCACCCCGCAGGTCGCCTCGGCCGTCGTCTGGCCGATCCTCGCCTCCGTGGGAGGGTTTCTGCTGGTCGCCGGGGGAGTGGCGGCGATCGTGCGCGGCGGGCGCTGGCCGGGCATGTCCGGCCGGTACGACCGGCAGGGGGCCGGTCCCGCGGGCGGTACTGCCGCCGCACGCGGTGGTGCCCCCAGCGAGCGGGAGTTGTGGGACGCCCTCGACGAGGGCGTCGATCCGACGACCGGTCCCGACCCCCGCGAACACTGACCTTCGCGAGCCCTTGGGCGGACGGCGGGTTCCGCGCGTTCGCACGACGTCCGCGGTTCCCGCCGTGTTCCCGGTGTTCCCGGCGCGGGGATCTTCTCATGTCGTTTCGGTGCCCTCCCACCGTCCGGGGCGGGTGTGCCCCCGGCCACGACTTGCTCACAACGCGCTCGCGAGCGTGAACGGATCGTCTCCTCCTGGGAGTGTTTTCGCTAGGATTTCGCCTGTAACTCGGATAATGGGGAGTCATTCATGAGCTACGGCGATCAGGGTGGCTATGGCCCGCCCCCGAAGAGCGGCGGCTACGGCTCCTCGGGTGGTTATGGCTCTTCGGGCGGTTACGGTTCCGGAGGGTACGGTGCGCCCGGTGGCGGTTACGGGGGGTACGGCGCGCCGCCGCCGCGGGGCAACAACGGCATGGCCATCGCCGCGCTGATCATGGGCATCGCCGGGCTGTTCATCTGCGGACTCCCCTCGATCGTGGGCGCGGTGCTGGGGCACATCTCGCTGGGGCAGATCAGGCGGACGGGCGAGGAAGGGCGGGGCATGGCCGTCGCGGGCCTGGTCCTGTCCTATTTCGGCATCCTGTCCTGGCTGGCGGCGCTGGTGTTCATCTGGGTGATCGGAGCCGGTGCCCTGATCCTCGGTGGCGCCACGGGCTACTGACGCCGACGCTCGCGCCGCCGGTGAGGGGCGCGTGAGTGGGTAAGTAGGGTGGCCGGTGGGGGTGACCAGCGGTGAAGGGTGCTGAAGGACCGTGGTGACGGGGAGGATCGCGGGTTCGCGTGCCGTGGCCGTGCTGGCGCCGCTCGGCACCGCGCTGGCCGCCGGCGCGGCGGTCGCGTTCGTGGGCGCGGTGGACCCCAACGAGCCGGGCCACTACCCGCCCTGCCCGTTCCTGCTGCTCACCGGCCTCTACTGCCCCGGTTGCGGAGGCCTGCGAACGGTGTACGCGCTCGCCCACGGGGACCCCGTGGCGGCCCTGGGGCTCAACCCGCTCGTCGTGCTCATGGTCCCGGTGCTGGTCCTGCTCTGGGGTCGGTGGGCGCTGCGTGCCTGGTCGGTGGGCGGATCGGCCGGAAAATCGGGTGGCGGGCCCGGATGGAAATCCATACGACCGGTCTACGTGTGGTTATTGCTCGCTTTGATGGTCGTGTTTTGGATAGTGCGAAATCTTCCTTTTGGGGAATTCCTGGCCCCATAGTCACCGATAGGTCTCACCCCGTGGCGGGGCGACCCCGGCCGGGCCGATAGCATCGGCGGAACAAGGGCAGTCGACCGGGAGGGGCCTTACTCGTGAGCGAGCGGAGCGAACGAACCACGGATACGGCGGCGTTCGCGAACCCGGCCCCTGAGCTTCGCGAGGAGGGCAAGTGAGCGTGCTTGAGGAAATCCTCGAAGGAGTCCGCGCCGATCTGGCCGAGCGCCAGGAAAGGGTGACGCTGGCCGAGCTCAAGGAGCGGGCCGGGCGGGCACCGGCCCCCCGTGACGCGTACGCGGCACTGGGCGGCGACCAGGTGGCGGTGATCGCCGAGGTCAAGCGTTCCAGCCCTTCCAAGGGCGCGCTGGCCGCGATCGCCGACCCCGCCGCGCTGGCCGGTGACTACGAGTCGGGTGGCGCCCACGTCATCAGCGTGCTCACCGAGCGGCACCGCTTCGGCGGCAGCCTCGACGACCTGGCCGCCGTGCGCGCCGTCGTCGACATCCCGGTGCTGCGCAAGGACTTCATCGTCACCTCGTACCAGCTCTGGGAGGCCCGCGCCTACGGCGCCGACCTGGCGCTGCTGATCGTCGCGGCGCTCGACCAGAACGCGCTGGTCTCGCTCATCGAGCGGGCCGAGTCGATCGGGCTCGCCCCGCTGGTCGAGGTGCACACCGAGGAGGAGCTCGACCGGGCGCTCGTCGCCGGAGCCAAGATCATCGGTATCAACGCGCGGAACCTCAAGACCCTTGAGGTCGACCGAGAGGTGTTCACCAAGCTGGCTCCCAAGATCCCCGAGGGCGTCATCAAGATCGCCGAGTCGGGTGTGCGCGGCCCCCACGACCTGCTCGCCTACGCCAGGGCGGGCGCCGACGCCGTCCTGGTCGGCGAGAGCCTGGTGACCGGCAAGGACCCGCGCGCCGCCGTGGTCGACCTGGTCACCGCCGGTGCCCATCCCGCATCCCGACCCGAGGGGCAGTAAGCCAGTGACAACGCACGAGGGAACCGTCATCACCACCGCCGACCTCGCCGGTAACGCCGCCCACGGGAACGACCCGGACATCCACGGCAAGTTCGGGATCTTCGGCGGGCGCTACGTGCCCGAGGCGCTCATCCCCGCGCTGGACGAGGTCGCGGCGGAGTACGACAAGGCGAAGAACGACGTGGCGTTCCTGCGGGAGTTCGACCACCTGCTGCGCACCTACGCCGGGCGGCCGACCACGCTGACCGAGGTCCCCCGCTTCGCGGAGCAGGCGGGTGGCGCCCGGATCATCCTCAAGCGCGAGGACCTGACCCACACCGGCGCCCACAAGATCAACAATGTGCTCGGCCAGGCCCTGCTGACCAAGCGCCTGGGCAAGACGCGGGTGATCGCCGAGACCGGTGCCGGACAGCACGGCGTCGCCACCGCGACCGCCGCCGCCCTGATGGGCCTGGAGTGCGTGATCTACATGGGGGCCGTCGACTGCGAGCGCCAGGCGCTCAACGTCGCCCGCATGAAGCTGCTCGGCGCCACCGTCGTCCCGGTCACCAACGGCAGCCAGACCCTCAAGGACGCCATCAACGAGGCGTTCCGCGACTGGGTCGCCAACGTCGACCGCACCCACTACCTCTTCGGCACCATCGCGGGCCCGCACCCGTTCCCGGAGATCGTCCGCGACTTCGCGCGCATCATCGGCGTCGAGGCCCGCCGCCAGATGCTGGAGCTCACCGGCAGGCTGCCCGACGCGGTCGCCGCGGCCGTCGGCGGGGGATCGAACGCCATCGGCATCTTCCACGCCTTCCTCGACGACCAGGACGTCCGGCTGCACGGTTACGAGGCGGGCGGCCGGGGCCTGGAGAGCGGCGAGCACGCCCTCACCCTCACCGCGGGCTCGGTCGGCGTGCTGCACGGCTCGCGCACCTACGTGCTGCAGGACGAGGAGGGCCAGACGGTCGAGTCGCACTCGATCTCGGCCGGGCTCGACTATCCGGGCGTCGGCCCCGAGCACGCCTGGCTCAAGGACAGCGGTCGCGCCACCTACCACGGCATCACCGACGCCGAGGCGATGGACGCCTTCTCCCTGCTCGCCCGCACCGAGGGCATCATCCCCGCCATCGAGTCCTCGCACGCGCTCGCCGGAGCGCTCAAGCTGGGGCGCGAGATGGGACCCGGGGCGACGATCCTGGTCAACCTCTCCGGCAGGGGCGACAAGGACATGAGCACCGCGATGAAGTACTTCAACCTCTGACACCCCTCTCACGGCCGACTTGCCTCCCCTCTGGCGGGCCGAAGGGGACGAACCGCAACGGAAGCAACGATGACGACTCTTCAGACGGTGTTCGCCAAGGCTAAGGCGGACGACCGCGCCGCCCTCATCGGATACCTGCCCGCCGGGTTCCCCAGCAAGGACGGTGCGATCGCCGTCGCCACCGCCATGGTGGAGGCGGGCTGCGACGTGATCGAGATCGGCCTGCCCTACTCGGACCCCCTGATGGACGGTCCGACGATCCAGGACGCCGTCCACCGGGCGCTGACCAACGGCACCCGTATCGCCGACGTGCTCCGCACGGTCGAGGGTGTGGCCGCCACCGGTGCCGCCACCCTGGTCATGACGTACTGGAACCCGATCGACCGCTACGGTGCCGACCGCTTCGCCAGGGACCTGGCGAACGCGGGCGGGGTGGGCACCATCACGCCCGACCTCACCCCCGAGGAGGCCGGCCCCTGGCGCGAGGCCAGCGCGGGGGCCGGGATCGACACGGTCTTCCTGGTCGCGCCCAGCTCCACCGAGGCCCGCATCAAGGCCGTCGTCGACAGCTGCACCGGTTTCGTCTACGCGGCGTCGCTGATGGGCGTCACCGGCGCCCGTGACTCGGTCGGTGAGGCCGCGCAGGGCCTGGTCGAGCGCACCCGCCCGCACACCTCCCTGCCGGTCTGCGTCGGCCTGGGCGTCGGCACCGGACGGCAGGCCGCGGAGGTCGCGGGCTACGCCGACGGCGTCATCGTGGGCTCGGCGTTCATCCGCCGCGTCCTGGACGCCCCCGACGAGAACTCGGCGCTCGCGTCCGTCCGCGAGCTGGGCGCCGAGCTGGCGGCGGGCGTCCGGGGCTGAGGTCTCTCCCGCAGGGTGCGGTCCCCCTTCCACCGGGACCGCGCCCTGAAGCATGCCTTTCGAACACGCTTATTCGACACTTATCCAGCTCGTGGTGAGCTTTCCTTCGGATACCTTGCGTTCGCCGGAGACATCCGTGCCTAGGGCGTGGGAGTAGGAGAATGATGCTCGTGACCTCTGAGAAGCCCGCGCCCAATAGGTCGCGTATCGTGATTTCGGCGCTACCCTGGGTAACGACCGTCTCGCGGCTGGTGCTCGCGGGTGTGCTGATCGTCGCGGGTTGGGGCAAGATCGGCACCCCGGTGCTCTCGGTTCAGGCGGTCGAGGCATACGAACTGCTCCCAAAATCGCTCGCCACGGTGGTCGGCTACGGCTTGCCGATCCTGGAGATCGTCGTGGGGGTGTTGCTGGTCGTCGGGCTGCTCACCCGGGCGGCGGGTGTCATCTCGGCACTGCTCATGTTGGCGTTCGTCATCGGGATCGCCTCGGCGTGGGCGCGCGGGCTGCGCATCGACTGCGGCTGCTTCGGCGGCGGCGGTCAGCTGGCGGCCGGGGTGGAGCCCGACTACCTCATCGACATCCTGCGCGACTTCGGTCTCTTCGGACTCGGTGTGATCGTCGCCTGGTTCCCTCCGGGCCGCTTCGCGCTGGACTCCGCCCTGGGGCTCACCCCCGGGCGGGAGCCGTACGACGACCTTGAAAGCGACGACGAGGAGGAGCACCAGGAAAAGGAGACTGACTGATGGGCAAGGCCGCGCGGGACCAGTCGGCGCGTGATCGGATCAAGGCACAGCGCCAGGAGCAGATGCTGAAGGAGAGGCGCAAGCGCATAACGACCATCACGACGGCCGCCGTGCTCGCGGTCGCCGCCGTCGGGGCGGGCTGGTGGTTCGCCGCGCAGAGCAGCAGGTCCGAGCAGGTCGGCGCCGAGCTCGCGCCGATCACCGTCGCCTCCGACGGCTCGGTGGTCATGGCCAAGGCGGGGGTGGAGTCGCCGGTCCTGGACGTCTTCGAGGACTTCCAGTGCCCCGCCTGCAGGGCGCTGGAGGAGACCAGCGGTCCCACGATCAAGAACCTGGCGGCCGAGGGCAAGGCGAAGGTGGTCTACCACCCGATCACGATCTTCCAGGAGCAGACCAACAAGGGCATCACCCGGGGTAACTCCGTGCGGGCCGGGGCGGCCTCCCGCTGCATTCCCGGAGGCGTCGCCTGGAGCAGGTTCCACGACAAGCTGTTCGACGCGCAGCCCTCGGAGACCGTGGAAGGCTTCAAGATCCCTGATCTGATCGACTGGGGCAAGGACGCCGGGGTGACCGATCCCGGCTTCGACAAGTGCGTGACCAGCCAGGAGAAGGCTCCCGAGCACCTCGCCTACAGCACCAAGGTCCTGGAGACCCAGAAGCTCACGGGCACCCCGACGCTGAAACTCAACGGCACCGAGATGGACACCGGCGTGGCTTTCAAACCGGCCGAGCTACGTCAGGCCGTTCTTGATGCCGCCAAGTAGGCCGGGACACGGTAACGTCACCTGACATGCCCCTCGCCTCGATTCCCAGCCCCTCCCAGGGGGTCTGGCATCTCTTCGGCGTGGTCCCCATCCGGGCCTACGCACTGTGCATCGTGCTCGGCGTCATCGTCGCGGTCGTCATCGGCGAGCGCCGCTGGCGCGCCCGCGGCGGTGTCCCTGGAACCATCGTGGATCTCGCCGTCTGGGCCGTGCCGTTCGGCCTGGTCGGTGGACGCCTCTACCACGTCATCACCGACTGGCAGCTCTATTTCGGGCCGGACGCGCCCAATGAGCCGATCGAGGCGCTGTACATCTGGAACGGCGGCCTGGGCATCTGGGGCGCCGTCGCGCTCGGTGGCGTGGGCGTCTGGCTGGGCTGCCGCGGCAGGGGCATCTCCCTGACCGCGGTGGCCGACACCGTCGCCCCCGGCATCGCGGTGGCCCAGGCCATCGGCCGCTGGGGCAACTACTTCAACCAGGAGCTGTTCGGCGGCCCCACCGACCTGCCGTGGGGTCTGGAGATCGACCCCGACCGGCCGGGCACGGTGCCGGGCGTGGACACCTACCACCCCGCGTTCCTGTACGAGTCGATCTGGGACCTGGGTCTCGCGCTGGTCCTCATCTGGATCGGCCGCAAGTACGTGATCCGCCACGGCCGCCTGTTCGCTCTCTACGTCGCCGGCTACACCGTGGGCCGCTTCTGGATCGAGGGCCTGCGGGTCGACGCCGCCCACCACATCCTCGGCCTGCGGCTCAACCAGTGGACCTCGATCATCCTGTTCATCGGGGCGATGGCCTACTTCTGGTACACCAGGAACAAGACCGACGAGGAGCGGGTGAGGTCGGCGACCGACCCCGACACCGACCTTGAGGGCGGCGTCGCCACGCCTGGTGAGGGCGAGAGCACCGACGGCACGGACTCGGCGAAGGCCGAGGCCGTCACCCTGGTCGCGTCGGACGCGGGGGGCGGCGCGGCGGATCCCGTCGATCCGGCTCACCCCTCCGACCAGGCCGACGAGGCCGAGAACGACCGTGCGGCCCGGCGGGACGACGAGGCGCGTCCGTCCTCGGCGACGTTGGTGGCCGAGGGCTTGAGCGAGGACGGGGGGGCGGTCGATCCGGCTCATCCGTCGGACCAGGCCGATCCCGAGGAGAGCGGCCGGGGCGGAGACGCCGAGGTCGAGGCAGAGCCGGCTTCGGCGGTTTCTGAGGTTTCCTCTGAGGCCTCGGACGCCGCCGAGGGCGTGCCCGCCTCTGACGGCACCGCTTCGGAGAGCGCGGACTCGGAGAGCGCCGTCGGCACGGCCTCGGGCGCGAGCGTTCCCGAGGAGCTCGTTTCCGGTGCGAAGAAAGGCGAGCTCCAGGAGGAGGCCGTGACGAAGGCCGCTCCCGAGGGCGAGAAAGAACGACGTTGACGCCTCTCCCACGGTCGAGGTCCCGGGATCTCGGACGCGCCGCCGGATCGTCCGGCGCACCGGCGCGTTCTGATTCCGGGACCGAGACCGGTGGCCCGCGCCCTCCCTTCGGTGCCGGGCCCTGGGGATCGCGATGAGTCCGGACGCCTCGGGGAGGCGTGCCGAGATGCACCACCGGCATCGCGACGTCAACGGCGGCTGGCTGAGGCCGTCGGTGTTCGGCGCGATGGACGGCCTTGTCTCCAACTTCGCGCTGATCGCCGGTGTCGCCGGTGGCGCCGCGGGAACCAAGGTCATCCTGCTGGCGGGCATCGCGGGGCTGGCCGCCGGCGCGTTCTCCATGGCCGGTGGCGAGTACGTCTCGGTGGCGAGCCAGCGGGAGCTCGCCCTGGCCGAGATCGCCGTCGAGCGCCGAGAGCTCGAACGCAACCCCGAGGCCGAGCTGGAGGAGCTCGCCAAGCTCTACGAGGAGCGGGGCGTCGATCCCGCCGTGGCCGCAGAGGTGGCGCGGCAGATCTCGGCGGACCCGGAAAGGGCGCTCGAGGTGCACACCGAGGCCGAACTGGGCGTCACCGTCCACGACCTTCCCTCGCCCAGGATCGCCGCGCTCTCCTCGTTCCTGTCGTTCGCGGTGGGGGCGCTCCTGCCCCTTCTGCCGTACCTGCTCGGCGTCACCAGCCTGGTGACGTCGGCGGTGGTCTCCTGCCTGGCACTGTTCGGCGCGGGCGCGCTGGTCTCCCGGGTCACCGCGCGCAGCTGGTGGTACAGCGGGCTGCGCCAGCTCTTCGTCGGCGCGGTCGCCGCCGGCCTGACCTTCGCCCTGGGCACCCTCCTGGGAGGAACCGGACTGTGACCGCCCCGACCTCGCCCCCGCCCCCCGCCCCGGGAGGGCGCAAGCGCCGCCGCACTCCCAGCAAGGCGCAGACCTGGAGCATCCCCCAGCTGGAGGAGTGGGGGCTGACCCCGACCCAGCAGCGGTTGCTGGTGGTGTTCGGATCCATCGCGGGCGTGCTGGTCGCCGCGGTCGTCCTCACCCTCGCGATCTCCGCGATCGGCAACGACTTCGAGCCCGAACGGGCCACCGCCTCGGTCATCGGGACCGAACCCCGCCCCGACGTCTACAGGGGATGGCCCTCCTCCAAAGTGTTCGCGCCGATCGCGGAGAGCAAGGCGGACCCCAAACCGCTCACGGCCAAGGACCTCTTCCCCAAGACCCTCAGCGAGGGCAGGACCACGCTGAGGCTGGCGGGCAGCCCTCGGCTGGAGAGCGCCTGCGCGGCGGCGGTCTGGGGCCAGGAGCTCACCGACCTGCTCGCCCAGGGCGGATGCACCCAGGTGGCCAGGGGCCTGTACACCAGCGCCGACAACCGCTACGTCGCCCAGTACACCCTGTTCAACCTCCGCGACACCGCCTCCTCCGACACCTTGGTGAACACGCTGACCACCCTGCACCGGGGCGGCTGGGTCCGGCCGGTCCAGGCGCCCAGGGCCGCCTTTCCCGCCGACGGCCACACCGAGGCGAGCGGCCACGCGATGGGGCACTACGCGGGCCTGGTCTGGATCGGCAGGGCCGACGGAGCGGAGCCCGGCGCGAGGGACGACTTCGTCTCGCTCTCCCTCGCGGTCCGCGCCACGGAAAAGGCGATCTTCCGCCGCATCGTCGCCGTCTCCCCGGCGCCCGCCCCGAGCAAGTAGTTTCCGGGTTCGTTTTTCGGGCGGGAATCCGGGTTCTTCGAGGGCGGGGAGGATGTCGAAGTAAGCTTTTTCCTCATGCGCAAGTGGATCATCATCGTCGTGCTGGCCGGGGTCGCCGGGGTGGGGGCCTTCCTGTGGCTGGGCGACGAGCCCGCCCCGCGCGCCGCCGTCCTGCGCGCGGAGCCGGGTACGGCCCACTACGCGCCCATCGCGACCCGCGACCTCGACCCCCAGCCGCTCACCGTCGCCGAGATGTTCCCCGCCCCCTCGGTGTCGGCGGGCACGACCAAGCTCGCCCTCAAGGCCACCGAGACCCTCGCCGACTGCGCGGAGGCGGTCTGGGGGAGCGCGCAGGACGCGCTCGGCGGGTGCACGCAGGTGCTGCGCGCCCGCTACGAGACCGAGGACGGCGCGGTCTCCGGCCAGTTCCTGATTTTCAACCTCGCCGACTCCGCCGCCGCCGACAGGCTCGTGGCGGCGCTCAAGGGCGACGGCGGCGACGGCTTCGTCAGGCCCGCTCCCGACACGCCCGACGGTTTCGACGGCTCGCGCAGCTGGGCCCAGGTCCGCGGCCTCGGGCACTACGTCACGGTGAGCTGGGTCGCCCCCGTCGCCGGCGGGAGCACCGCCCGGGCAGGCACGGGGGAGAGCGGCGAGGGCGGCGAGGGCGGCGAGGGCAGGGTGGATCTCACCTATCCGCAGGTCGCGATGGACGGCCTCGGCCTGGTCATCCAGCGTCGGCTGGTGCGCTGAGGGAGCTCTCCACCGCGGCCCTGAGCTCCAGCAGCCGGTGGGCGGGCAGTTCGAGGACGGTGACGTCGCCCGCCCACGGGGCCACGGCGGCGACGATCGCCCTCGCCTGCCTCTTCGTCAGGTCGCCCCTGACCTTGATCAGGGCCTCGCGCCAGGTGTTGGCGAGCCTGCCGTGCGCGTTGTCCAGGACGCGGCGCAGGATCCGGGCCGTGTCGTTCGCGTGCGCGTCGTTCGCGTTTGTGGCGCTCTTGCTGTCTCCGGCGGGCGGTGCCACCCGTACGGCGCGCACGGACGCTCCCTCGGCGGTGAGGTCGTAGACGGGGGCGAGAAGGTCGTGGGGGAGATCCTTCGGGGCCGTCGCCAGGGTGACCCGGACCTCCCTGGCGCGGGTGGCCAGCAGCAGCCGGGGCAGCGCGGCCTCCAGACCGGCGGGTACGGAGATCGCCACCCTGGCCGGGTCGCTGGCGTAGGGCTTGGCCAGCCAGGTCGTCAGGCGCGCCCTGGGGGCCTTGGGCAGCACGTCGCGGGGCCACTCGCCCACCAGCACCTCCGGGACGAACCCCTCACCGAAACCGGCGGCCGAGGCGGCGGGGGAGCTCGCCGACTCCACCGACTGGGGCCCCTGCGTGTAGATGGCGGTGCCGGACGTCTCGGTGCGGGCGGCCGCGGCGGGCCAGGTCTTCGTGGTGGGGCGCAGGACGTACAGGTCGGCGGCCGAACCGATGGCCTCGGCGCCGAAGTAGCGGTTGAAGTCGGGGTAGATCGCTTCGTTGACGAGGTTGAGCTGCGACAGGGCCTGCTGAACCTTGAGGGCGAGCGCGGGGGTGCGCTCGCTGGCGCCGTACGCCAGCATGATCCGGCCCTGCTCGCGGTCGCGCAGCCCTTCCGCGCAACGGGCGACGAACAGCCCGACGCCCTCGGGGGTGTAGGGAGGGTCGGTGATCGCCAGGTCGGCCCAGGACCGCGCGGAGGCGGGCAGCCCCAGGCGCAGGTCGGCCCAGCGGGTCCGTACGGCCAGACCAAGCCGGTCGGCCTCACCGGCGATGTAGGCGAGGATGCGCTCGTCGACGTCGACGACGGTCACCTCGACGCCCGGGTGCAGCATCGCCGTGGCCAGCGAGGTCAGATCGTGGTCGCCCACGCACAGCAGCCGGGCGCCGTCCAGCCAGAAGCGGGCGTCCAGCAGCAGCGCCCGCCTGACCACGGTCTCGCCGGTCGCGGCGACGTGGTCCAGCGTGTGGCGGCCCCGGGGAGCCTTGGCGATCAACTCGTCCATGCGCGCGACCAGGTCGGCGCGGTCGGGGAGCAGGTGGGCGACCGGGTCCGCCGGTGCGAGGGTGCTCGCTCGCGGCCCGGCCGGTGCGGTACCGACCGCTCGTGGTGCGGCCGGTGTGACGTTGCTTACGCGCGATCCGGTCGGTGCGGGGCCGTCCGCTCCTGATCCGGCCCGGGTGGGGCCGCTCGCCCGCGGTCCGTCCGGTGAGGGGGCGCCCTCCTCCCGTGCCGGGGCCGACCAGGCGGGAGGGGCCGGGAGCCTGAAGCGGTCGCCCGATCGCTCCAGTTCGCCGTCCACCTCGCGCAGCAGCGCCTCGATGGTCCGCCGCGACGTCGCGGTCTCCCTGACCAGATCGGCGAGTGTCCACCAGCGACCGCCGCCCAGGGCGGTCAGCGCGTTCCTCAGCCGCCTGCCGTCGACACCCGCCCGTGCGACGAAAGCCTCGACTCCACCGCCGTTCTCGTCCTCGGCCTCTCCTTCGGTGCCGGCTCCACGCCCGGCCCCGGCCCCGGTTCCGGCCCCGGCTCCCGTCCGGGACCCACGCCCGGCCCCGCTCTCGGTTCCGGCTCCCGTCCCGGCCACCGTTCGGTCGCCGGTCCCGGCGGAGGCGCCGGGGGGGCCGGAAACGCCGGAGACATCTGAAGTGCCGCTGCCTGTCAGACCGGTGGAGGCGCCCAGGCCGGTGGGATCGGTCGGTTCCATTGGGCCACCCTAGGGCCAGGACCTGGAATGTTGTGCCATCGCGGTGTGTTTAATGAACCGGGCGAACCTGCACTAATTCGGCGGGATCTCACCGGGTAGGCAGGTATCCGGCAGGGTACGGTAATCTCTACCCACCACGCAGCAGGGCCAACGTCGTCCCTTGCTTGTTCGAGAGAAGCAAGACGACGGGAGGGATTCAATGCCTGCTGCCCACCTCGGCTTTCCCGAGCCTCAGGGCCTGTACCACCCCTCGCACGAGCACGACGCCTGTGGTGTCGCCATGGTCGCGGACGTTGCCGGTCGCCGTAGCCACGGCATCGTCGCGAAGGCCTTGACCGCGCTGTGCAACCTTGATCACCGGGGGGCCCAGGGTAGCGAACCGGACACCGGCGACGGGGCCGGGATCCTGACGCAGATCCCCGACGTCTTCTTCCGCGTGGTGGCGGACTTCCCCCTGCCCACGGCCGGCTCCTACGCCGCCGGTATGGCCTTCCTGCCCGCCGAGGAGCGGGCCCGTGAGGCCGCCGTGCGACTGATCGAGGAGATCGCCGCGGAGGAGGGCCTCACGGTCCTCGGCTGGCGCGACGTTCCCACCACCCCCGACCTTCCCGGGCCGAGCGCCCGCGCGGTGATGCCGTTCTTCGGCCAGCTGTTCGTGGCGTCCCCCAATGGTGAGAGCGGTCTTGAGCTGGACCGGCTCGCCTTCTGCCTGCGCAAGCGGGCCGAGCACGAGGCGAAGGTCTACTTCCCCTCGCTGAGCTCCCGGACGATCGTCTACAAGGGCATGCTCACCCCGCTGCAGGTCGAGCAGTTCTTCCCCGACCTGAGCGACGAGCGCTACGAGACCGCGATCGCGCTGGTCCACTCGCGTTTCTCCACCAACACCTTCCCCTCCTGGCCGCTCGCGCACCCGTACCGCTACGTCGCCCACAACGGTGAGATCAACACGGTCAAGGGCAACCGCAACTGGATGCGCGCCCGCGAGGCCATGCTGGAGACGGCGAACCTGCCGGGCGACCTGTCGCGGCTCTTCCCGATCTGCGACCCGGCCGGTTCCGACACCGCCTCCTTCGACGAGACGCTGGAGCTCATCCACCTCGCGGGACGCAGCCTGCCGCACGCGGTGCTGATGATGATCCCCGAGGCGTGGGAGAGCCACACCGAGATGGACCCCGCGCGGCGGGCGTTCTACGAGTTCCACTCCACGATGATGGAGGCCTGGGACGGCCCGGCCTCGATCACCTTCTCCGACGGAACCCTGGTCGGCGCGGTACTCGACCGCAACGGCCTGCGCCCCGGACGGTTCTGGGTCACCGCGGACGGCCTGGTCGTGCTCGCCTCCGAGGCGGGCGTGCTGGACATCGCCCCCGAGGACGTGGTCCGCAAGGGCCGCCTGCAGCCCGGCAAGATGTTCCTGGTCGACACCGCGCTCGGCAAGATCATCGAAGACGACGAGATCAAGGCCGAGCTGGCGGCGGAGCTGCCTTACGCCGACTGGCTGCACGCCGGTCTGGTCCGCTTCGAGGAGCTGCCCGCCCGCTCGCCCGAGGGTCTGTCGCACGAGACGCTGATCAAGCGGCAGCAGACCTTCGGCTACACCGAGGAGGAGCTGCGGATCATCCTGGGGCCGATGGCGAGGACGGGCATCGAGCCGATCGGCTCGATGGGCACCGACACCCCGGTCGCCGTGCTCAGCGAGAAGCCCCGGCTGCTGTTCGACTACTTCAGCCAGCTGTTCGCGCAGGTCACCAACCCGCCGCTGGACGCGATCCGCGAGGAGCTCGTCACCTCCCTGGCCAGCACCATCGGCCCCGAGGGCAACCTGCTCGCCCCGGGTCCCGCCTCCTGTCGCCAGCTCGTGCTGCCGTACCCGGTGCTCGACAACGACGAGCTCGCGAAGATCATCCACATCAACGACGAGGGCGCGCTGCCGGGCTTCCACCCGCACGTGGTCTCGGGCCTGTACGAGGTCGCGGGTGGCGGCGAGGCGCTGCTGCACCGCATCGAGGAGATCCGCGCCGAGGTCTCCTCGGTAATCGAGGGCGGGGCGCGGATCATCGTGCTGTCCGACCGCGGCTCCTCCGACGTCCTGGCGCCGATCCCCTCGCTGCTGCTCACCGGTGCCGTCCACCACCACCTGATCGCCGAGAAGACCCGCACCAAGATCGGTCTGGTCATCGAGACCGGCGAGGCGCGCGAGGCGCACCACATGGCGCTGCTCGTCGGCTACGGGGCGGGCGCGGTCAACCCGTACCTCGCCATCGAGACCGTCGAGGACATGGTCGACTCCGGCGTCCTGAAGATCGACAAGCACAAGGCCGTGCGCAACCTCATCAAGGCGTACGGCAAGGGCGTGCTGAAGGTCATGTCCAAGATGGGGGTCTCCACGGTCGCCTCCTACACCGGGGCGCAGATCTTCGAGGCGCTCGGGCTGAGCCAGGAGGTCGTGGACGTCTGCTTCACCGGGACCACGTCCCGGCTGGGCGGCGTCGGCTTCGACGTCCTGGCCGAGGAGGCCGCGCAGCGTCACCTGCGCGCCTACCCCAGGGCCGAGAACGCCCACCGCCGCCTCGAGGTCGGCGGTGAGTACCAGTGGCGTCGCGAGGGCGAGCCGCACCTGTTCAACCCCGAGACCGTCTTCAAGCTGCAGCACGCCACCCGCTCGCGCCGCTACGAGATCTTCAAGGAGTACACCGGCCTGGTGGACTCCCAGGCGGAGAAGCTGATGACGCTGCGCGGCATGTTCAAGCTGCGGGAGGGCGTCCGCGAGCCGGTGCCGATCGACGAGGTCGAGCCGGTCAGCGAGATCGTCAAGCGGTTCTCCACCGGCGCGATGTCGTACGGCTCCATCTCGATGGAGGCGCACGAGACGCTCGCCATCGCGATGAACCGGCTGGGCGGCAAGTCCAACACCGGTGAGGGCGGCGAGGACCCCGAGCGGCTGCACGACCCGGTGCGCCGTTCGGCCATCAAGCAGGTGGCCTCCGGCCGGTTCGGTGTGACCTCCGAGTATCTGGTCAACGCCGACGACGTGCAGATCAAGATGGCCCAGGGCGCCAAGCCCGGTGAGGGCGGTCAGCTGCCCGGCCACAAGGTCTACCCGTGGGTCGCCAAGACCCGGCACTCCACCCCGGGCGTCGGTCTCATCTCGCCGCCTCCGCACCACGACATCTACTCGATCGAGGACCTCGCCCAGCTCATCCACGACCTGAAGAACGCGAACCCGGCCGCCCGCGTGCACGTCAAGCTCGTGGCCGAGGTCGGGGTCGGAACGGTCGCTGCGGGCGTGTCCAAGGCCCACGCGGACGTCGTGCTCATCTCCGGTCACGACGGCGGCACCGGCGCCTCCCCGCTCACCTCGCTCAAGCACGCGGGCTCCCCCTGGGAGCTGGGCCTGGCCGAGACCCAGCAGACGCTGCTGCTCAACGGCCTGCGCGACCGCATCGTCGTGCAGGTGGACGGCCAGCTCAAGACCGGCCGCGACGTGATCATCGCCATGCTGCTCGGCGCCGAGGAGTTCGGCTTCGCGACCGCGCCGCTGGTCGTCTCCGGCTGCGTGATGATGCGCGTCTGCCACCTGGACACCTGCCCGGTCGGCGTGGCCACCCAGAACCCCGAGCTGCGCAAGCGGTTCACCGGCAAGCCCGAGTTCGTGGTCAACTTCTTCGAGTTCGTCGCCGAGGAGATCCGCGAGTATCTCGCCGCGCTGGGTTTCCGCAGCATCGACGAGGCCGTCGGCCACGCCGAGCTGCTGGACACCACCCCGGCCGAGAACCACTGGAAGGCCTCGGGACTGGACCTGGCGCCGATCCTGCACCAGCCGGAGCTGCCCGAGGGCGCCTCGCTGCGCCGTACCGTGGAGCAGGACCACGGGCTCGCCAAGGCGCTGGACAACACGCTGATCCAGCTAGCCGAGGGCGCGCTCAAGGGTGGTTCCAGGGTCACGCTCGACCTGCCCATCCGCAACGTCAACCGTACGGTCGGCACCATGCTCGGCCACGAGGTGACCAAGCGGTACGGCGGAGCGGGCCTGCCCGACAACACCATCGACGTGCGTTTCACCGGCTCCGCGGGCAACTCCTTCGGCGCCTTCCTGCCCAGGGGCATCACGCTGAGGCTGACCGGCGACGCCAACGACTACGTGGGCAAGGGCCTGTCCGGCGGCCGGATCTCGGTCCAGCCGTACGACGCGGCCCCGCTCGACGGGCACATCATCGCCGGAAACGTCGGCCTGTACGGCGCGACCTCCGGCGAGGCCTTCATCCGCGGCGTCGTGGGGGAGCGGTTCTGTGTCCGCAACTCCGGTGCCACCGCGGTGGTCGAGGGTGTCGGCGACCACGGCTGCGAGTACATGACCGGCGGCAAGGTGGTCGTCCTCGGCCCGACCGGCCGCAACTTCGCGGCGGGCATGTCGGGCGGCGTCGCCTACCTGCTCGACCTCGACGCCGAACGGGTCAACCGGGAGATGGTCGAGATCGAGGAGCTGGAGGAGGCCGAGTCTGAGGCGCTGCGCGAGATCGTCGAGGCGCACCTCGCCGAGACGGGCTCCACGGTGGCGAAGGCACTCCTCGCCGACTGGGACCCGTCCCGCTTCAGCAAGATCATGCCGACGGACTACAAGCGGGTCCTGCTGGCCGCCGAGTCCGCCCGGCTGGAGGGCCGCGACATCGACGAGGCCGTCATGACCGCCGCGGTCCAGGGGTGACGCCGATGTTCGCGATCACTCATTCCGTCCGGTTTTTCCAGTCATTTCAGGCTTTTCAGGGATAAGGGAGGTACGACCGATGGCTGACCCCAAGGGTTTCCTCGCTCACGGACGCGAGCTGCCGGCGCGCCGCCCGGTGGACGTGCGCATCCGCGACTGGCGCGAGGTCTACGAGGACTTCCCCAAGCCCGCGCTGACCAGGCAGGCCGCGCGCTGCATGGACTGCGGCATCCCGTTCTGCCACAACGGCTGCCCGCTGGGCAACCTGATCCCCGAGTGGAACGACCTGGTCTACCGGGACGACTGGCAGGAGGCGATCGAGCGCCTGCACGCCACGAACAACTTCCCCGAGTTCACCGGACGCCTGTGCCCGGCTCCGTGTGAGGCGGCGTGCGTGCTCGGCATCAACTCCGACCCGGTCGCGATCAAGCGGGTCGAGGTCGAGATCATCGACCGTGCCTTCGACGAGGGCTGGGTCACCCCCCAGCCCGCCGCCACCAAGACCGGCAAGCGCGTCGCGGTCGTCGGCTCGGGCCCCGCGGGCCTGGCCGCAGCCCAGCAGCTCACCAGGGCCGGGCACGACGTGGTCGTGTTCGAGCGGGCCGACCGGATCGGGGGCCTGCTCCGCTACGGCATCCCCGAGTTCAAGATGGAGAAGCGGCACATCGACCGCCGTCTCGCCCAGATGCGGGCCGAGGGGACCGAGTTCCGTACCGGCGTCAACGTCGGCGTGGACATCACGGCGGCACAGCTGCGCGAGGAGTTCGACGCGATCGTCCTGGCCGGTGGCGCGACCCAGTGGCGGGACCTGCCCGTCGCCGGGCGCGACCTGAAGGGCGTCTACCAGGCGATGGAGTACCTGCCGCCCTCCAACAAGGTCCAGGAGGGCGACTTCCCGGTCTCGCCGATCAGCGCCGAGGGCAAGCACGTCGTCGTGATCGGCGGCGGCGACACCGGTGCCGACTGCATCGGCACCGCGATCCGGCAGGGGGCCGCCTCGGTCACCCAGCTGGAGATCATGCCCCAGCCTCCGGCGAGCCGTCCGGGCAGCCAGCCGTGGCCCACGTTCCCCATCCTGTTCAAGATGGAGAGCGCCCACGAGGAGCTGGCCGACGGTGACGGCGCCCGGGTCTACGCGGTCTCCACCACCGAGTTCGTCGGCGACGCCGAGGGCAACGTCAGGGCGCTGCGCCTGGTCGAGGTGGAGGGGCCCGCGGCCGGGTTCAAGCCGGTGCCCGGCTCCGAGCGGGAGATCCCGGCCGAGCTGGTCACGCTGTCGATGGGCTTCGTCGGCCCGGAGAAGAAGGGCCTGCTCACCGAGCTCGCCGAGGTCGCAGGCGGCGAGTTCTACGACGCCAGGGGCAACGTCGCGAGGGACAAGGGCTACATGTCCTCGGTCGACGGCGTCTTCGTCGCCGGGGACATGGGCCGCGGACAGTCGCTGATCGTGTGGGCGATCGCCGAGGGCCGCTCCGCGGCCTCGGCCGCCGACCGCTACCTCACGGGCCAGACGGCCCTTCCGGTGGCGATCCCGCCGACGGCGCGGCCGCTGGTCTGAGTGGAAGCTGGCCTGACATGTCATGACCGGTCTGGGTATGTCATGGTTGATCCATGCGTACCCGGGCCGGTTCATGCATGTCAGGGCCGGTTCATGTGCTCCATCGCTGGTTTGGTCAGGCCACGGTTGGTCTTCGGCACCCCCCGACAGTTCGGCATTCCGGATGTCTTACCGACTGCTTCAGGGAAAAATGCGCAGAGCGGGGTTTCGAATTGCTTTGGCGTACATATGCCTGAAAGATAAATTTCTTGATCGGGTCAGGTGCGGAGGATCGATGAATCGCGGGACCAGAAGCCTGACGGGCGCGGCGACGGCGCTCGCCCTGGCGGCGACCCTCACGGCGGGAGCCCTGGGCGGCGAGGCCACGACCGGCGCGGGCCAGACCCGCGAGTACCTGGCCTTCTACGCGGACGGCGCCCGCGACCGGGCGATCGACGCGATCGACGCGAGCGGCGGCACCGTCCTGTCGACCGACACCAGGATCGGCTACGTCCTCGTGGACGGTCCCGGCACGGGCTTCGTGGAAAGCCTGGCCGGCAGTGACGCCGTCGAGGGAGTCTCCTCCGACCGCAGGATCGGCTTCGCCAGTGCGATCCGCGCCGCCGCACCCGCGGCCGGGGCCTCCGCGGGCGGGTCCGCCTCAGAAGCCGGGATCTCCGGCACCGGGGCCACCTCCGGGACCTCCAGCGCCGGGACCGCTCCCGGGACGGTCTCCGGCGTGGGAACCCCGCTCGCATTCCCCTCCGCAGAAGCCCTCGGGCAGGCGGGCACCCGCCGCTCCGCCGACACACCGGAGCCGCTCGCCGGGCGGCAGTGGGACATGAAGATGATCGGCGCCACCGTGGAGGGCTCCTACGCCACCGAACCCGGTGACAAGCGGGTGCTGGTCGGCGTCATCGACACCGGCATCGACGGCAAGCACCCCGACATCGCCCCCAACTTCAACCGCGCCCTGAGCCGCAACTTCGTGACCGACCGGCCCAAGGACCCCAACGGCAACGTCCTCGACGGCCCCTGCGAGTTCAAGGACTGCAAGGACCCGGTGGACTGGGACGACGACGGCCACGGCACCCACGTGGCCAGCACCATCGCCTCACCGATCAACGGCCTGGGCATCGCCGGGGTGGCACCCCAGGTGTCCCTGGTGAACCTGCGCGCCGGTCGCGACTCGGGCCTGTTCTTCCTCAAGCCCAGCGTCGAGGCGCTCACCTACGCCGCCGACGCCGGGATCGACGTGGTCAACATGAGCTTCTACGTCGACCCGTGGCTGTTCAACTGCAAGGCCAACCCGGCCGACTCCAAGGCGGAGCAGCTGGAGCAGCGCGGCATCATCACCGGCATGCAGCGCGCCCTCGACTACGCGCGCAAGCGCGGGGTCACCCTCATCAGCGCCATCGGCAACGGCGCCACCGACCTCGGCAAGCCGAGCAAGGACGAGAGCAGCCCCAACTATCCCAAGGGCAGCGAGCACACCCGCAAGGTCGACAACTCCTGCCTCAACGTTCCCGCCGAGTCCAAGGGTGTGATCTCGGTCACCTCGGTGGGGCCGACCGGGCGCAAGGCGTACTACTCCGACTACGGCGTCGAGCAGGCCGACCTCGCGGCCCCCGGCGGGGACGAGTTCGACGGCAGCAGCACGTACGACCCCACCAAGGGCATTCTGGCCGCCGCGCCGGAGAACGCGCTCAAGGCCAAGGGACAACTCACCGCCGACGGCACGCCGAAGTCCGACTCGATCATCCGGGAGTGCGAGGGCGGCACCTGCGCCTACTACCAGTACCTCGTCGGCACCTCCATGGCCGCACCGCACGCCACCGGTGTCGCCGCCATCCTGATCAGCCGGTTCGGCAAACCCGGCAAGGGCGGCCTCACGATGCCCCCCGCGGACGTCCAGCGCCAGCTGTACTCCACGGCCACCAAGAAGGCCTGCCCCTCACCGCGCGGGTACGCCTACAAGATCGACCTCGCGTTCGTGGACGAGGTCCACAAGTGCGAGGGTCCCAAGAAGCGCAACGGCTTCTACGGCCGCGGCCTCATCAGCGCCGAGAACGCCGCCAAGGCCGAGCCGCTCGCTCCCTGACGGCCTCCCTGACGGCGCGGGGGCGCCCAAGGCGCCCTCACCTCGTCTCGGCCCCTGGGTGAGGGGCCGAGACGGGGTGAGGGCGGTCGCCTCGCGGTTCGGCCTCGGCGGAAGCGTCATCCCGGGCACAGGCCGGATCTCCCCAAGAGACGATCAACAGACGGGTGAAGGGGACGAAAGGGGGAAGAAGAACGACTCCGGTTCCATCCCGTCGCTCTTGTCACCGTGAGGATCATCGGCTTCCTCCTCGCGCCTGAAGGCGGGTTCTCCACGCAGAAAGGACTCATATGAGGTTCCTGTCGCGTCCGCACCAGCTTCCGCCCCGGATCGCCGCCGGTTTGATCATTCTGAATTCGGGACTGACCAAGAGAACCGCGGGGGAGGAGAGCGCGAAGGGATTACACGGGATGGCCTCCGGGACCTACCCGTTCCTCAAGGACATGGACTCGGTGAAGTTCACGAGGCTGCTCTCCACGGCGGAGATCACCCTCGGTACCGCCCTGCTGGTCCCCGTGGTGCCGCCGCTGCTGGCGGGCGCCGCGCTGACCGCCTTCGCCGGAGGGCTGCTCGGCCTCTACCTCAAGACGCCGGGACTGCGGGAGGAGGGCAGCCTGCGTCCCTCACAGCAGGGCATCGCCGTCGCCAAGGACGTCTGGCTGCTGGGCATCGGCGCCGGGCTGGTCGCGGAGGAGATCGTCCGCGACTGACCCGGGAATCCACCGGCCGGTCCGGGGTTCCGGCGCTCGGCCCGAAGCCGCCGTTGCCGAGGCGGAGGCGCGGTGACCGTCTCGAAACTCCGGGCGGCCGACGCGGAGGCGCGGTGACCGCTCGGAAGTCGTGATCGGTCCGGTGCCCCGATGACCGACCAGGCTCGGGGCACGCTCGCGGGTGCCCCGTACTCCTGGGACGGCTGACCTCAGGAGTGAGCGCGAGGGACGATTCGTAACCTGCCGTTCATGCTAGGTGGCTTTGTGTCACCGAATTTTTCATCGGCGCTACGGCTAACGTCGCGACCAAGTGGTCTGTACCAATTAGGGTGGGATCCGTGACTCGTCGCGCGAAAATCGTCTGCACTCTCGGCCCCGCCACCTCATCTCCCGAACGCCTCCGCGAACTCATCGCGGCCGGGATGGACGTGGCCCGTTTCAACCTCAGCCACGGCAGCCACGAGCTGCACAGGGAGGTTTACGACAGGTTGAGGGAGGCGGCCGCCGAGCTCGGGCGTGGCGTAGGTCTGCTGGCCGACCTCCAAGGCCCCAAGATCCGGGTCGGTAAGTTCGAGGAAGGTCCCGTCCGTCTCGGCTTCGGTGACGTCTTCACGATCACCACCGAGGAGGTCCCCGGCGACCGTGACCAGGTCTCCACGTCCTATCTGGGGCTTCCCAAGGACGTCAGCCCCGGCGACAGCATCCTGGTCGACGACGGCCGCGTCCGGCTGGAGGTGACCCGGGTCGACGGCCAGCGCGTCACGACCCGCGTGGTCGTCGGTGGCATGATCTCCGACAACAAGGGCCTCAACCTCCCCGGCGTGAACGTCAGCGCCCCCGTCCTGACCGACAAGGACGAGACCGACCTGCGCTGGGCGCTGCGCGCCGGCTTCGACCTGGTCGCCCTCTCCTTCGTCAGGCGTCCCTCCGACGCCGACGTGGTGCGAAACATCATGGAGCAGGAGGGCATCCGCCTCCCGCTGCTCGCCAAGATCGAGAAGCCGCAGGCCGTGGAGCGGCTCCCGGAGATCATCGAGGCCTTCGACGGCATCATGGTCGCCCGCGGTGACCTCGGTGTCGAGCTGCCGCTGGAGGAGGTGCCCATCGTCCAGAGGCGTGCCATCGAGCTCTGCCGCGAGAAGGCCCGCCCGGTCATCGTCGCCACCCAGATGCTGGACTCGATGATCACCTCTCCGCGTCCCACCCGCGCCGAGGCCTCCGACGTCGCCTACGCCGTCATGGACGGCGCCGACGCGGTCATGCTCTCCGGGGAGACCTCGGTCGGCAACTACCCCATCGAGGTCGTCGAGACGATGAGCCGCATCGCCACGACCGCGGAGAAGAGCTCCCTGCAGGCCACGCACAGCCTCGACCGGCTGCCCGAGACCACCGGTGGCGCGATCGCCCGTGCCGCGGCGGAGGTCGGGGCGATCGTCGGCGCCAAGGCGCTGGTGGCGTTCACCATGTCCGGTGAGACGGCCCGCCGTCTGGCCCGCTACCGCTCGCCGATCCCGCTGCTCGCGTTCACCTCCGCCCGCCACGTCCGCAACCAGCTCGCGCTGACCTGGGGTGTGGAGACCTTCGAGGTGCCGTTCGTCCACCACACCGACGACATGGTCCGTCAGGTGGAGGCCTCGCTGCTCGCCAACTCCCGCCTGGAGAAGGGTGACAAGGTCGTCATCGTCGCCGGTTCGCCTCCCGGCACCGCCGGCTCCACCAACGCCCTGCGCGTGCACACCATCGGGGCGGCGGTCTCCAACCCCGCCTGATCCTCACCCGATCCGCGAAAACGCGTACGGCCACCGCTTCGGCGGTGGCCGTACGCGTTTCCGGGGTCTTCCACGCGTTCGGCGATCCAAAAAAGCCGAAAAATACGCTCTTGTCGTGTCCGAATAGGTGTCAGAAGATCGGTGCACGGCATGCCCGAAAAGGGGCTGCCCGGTGAACCAGACAAATTTCACGAAAGGCGCCGGATGATCCAGGGCAGTCGGCCGGTGGGAGCGGAGCGGCAACACGAGGAGGACGAGGGGCGGCCTCCAGGCCAACCGGGTCGCCCGGGGCAGCGGGTGTCGGCCGCCGACACGGTCGCGGGAATGATCGAGGCCCGCCTGGGCCGGACGGTCGACCCCGACGAGAACTTCTTCGAAGCCGGGCTCAACTCGATGGCGCTGGTCGAGCTGCACGCGGACATCACCGGGGCGCTCGGTATCGACATCCCGGTCACCGCGATGTTCGCCCGGCCGAACGTACGGGCGCTCAGCCGCCTCGTCGCGGGCGCGCAGGAACCCGTCAGGAGCGAACCCGCGCGCCCGCGCCCCACGGGAGGCAGCCGCAGGGATGTGCGCGCCCGTATCCGCAGGGACGGCGGGTCGTCTCGGTGACGAGGACCGCGCCGATCGCGGTGATCGGTATGGGCCCGCGTGCCCCGCTCTCTCCCGGTCCCGTCCCGATCGAGGTCGTCGAGGCCACGATGGAGAACGCCGGACACGACCCCGCGCGCCCACCGGGCGTGCTCGCCGTCCACGACACGGCCGAGGCCGCCTGCCTCGCCCTCGCCCTGGGGATCTGCGACCTCGCGATCACCGTCTCGGGGCCGAGCCTCGGCGCCGTCGCGGAACGGGGAACCGCGATCGCGCTCAGGCGCCTGGACGACGCCCTCCTCGACGGCGACCTCGTACGCGCCGTGATCGAGACGACGACCGACCCGGGTGCCGATCCGGCTCTCGACGTGGTCGCCGACATGGCGACCACCCCGGTGACCGACCGGGTCGCCGACACAGCGACCGTCTCGGTGACCGACCGGGGCGTTGGCACAGCGACCGGCCCGATGACCGCTTCCCGGCCCGGCACCGGTCCCGCCCGCAGCGGGCCCGGCGGCCGATCGCCGACAGGCGGACCGACCGCGCGTCCGCGTGATCCGTTGACGGTGAAGGACGGCTTCCCGCCGGTCCACCTCCCCGCGGACCACCGGCCCCGCGTCGTCGCCTGGTCGGGACGGCACCGACAGGAGGCCGACGCCGTACGGGAAGGCCTGGCGGGATTCTTCGCCACCCTCGCCCCCGACCGGTTCGCCGACGCCGTGGCCGTCCTCCAGCGGGGCCGCACCCCGCATCCCGTACGGGGCGCGATCGTCGCGACCACCCCCGCCGAGGCGTCCGCCGCCCTCGCCGCCGCGCGGACGGCCTCTGCCGAGGAAACGGCCGGGCATGAGCCGCCTTCCCGCGACGCGGCCTGGACGGGTGTGCGGTTCGTCTTCCCCGCCGGCGGCGCCGGTCGGCTGGGGGCCTCGCTGTACGGGGTCGAGCGGCTGTTCAGCGAGACGATGGACATCTGCCTGGAGGCTTTCGAGCGGCACGGCGTCGACTTCTGCGACGCCTGGCTCGCCGGGGAGCGCGACGACGACCCGGTGACGTTCGCGGTCACCTACTCCCTGGCGGCCACCCTGACCGGCTGGGGTGTCACCCCCGGAGGGTGCACGGGGGAGGGGGTCGGAGAACTCACCGCCGCCGCCTTCTCGGGAACGCTCGAACTGGACGAGGCGATCGCCCGGGTGGCCGCCGCCGACGCGGCGCCGGAGCGGGTGCCGGGACACGCCTTCCACGAGGTGGAGGCCCGTCGCGGGACGGTCGCGGGGCAGGACCCCTCGTCCGAGGCGGGAGCGGGACCGAAGGCCGGTGGCGCACGAGGCGCGCCGTCCCTCCTGCTCGGTGCGGCGGGGACGGGGACGGCAGGGACGGCGGGAATATCGCCGGGCGAGGAGACGATCCGTTGCGGGGACGACCGCCGGGGTCTGCTCACGGCGCTCGCGCGGCTGTGGACGCTCGGCTGTCCGGTGGACTGGGTCGCGCTCGACCCCGACCACCCTCTGCAGCGACTGCCCGTCCCCGGCGGGCACCGCCCCGCCGAGGTGACGCCCGTTCCCGTACCGGCTCCCGAAGTGCGGGAACGCGGGAATGCGTCGCCGGCTCCCGAGGCGCGGGAACGCGAGAGCGCGTCACGGCTCCCCGAGGGCCTGCCGGAGCCCGCGGAGCCACTGCGCAGGCCCGAGGCGGTCCCGTACTCGTTCTGGGTGCTGGAGCAGCTCGCCGGGTCGAGCGGGGTGTCCAACCTGGCGGTGGCGTTCAGGACCCGGCAGCCGCTGCGCAGGCTCCCGCTGCAGATCGCGGTGAACCGCCTGCTCAAGCGGCACCCGGCGCTGCGCCTGCGGTTTCCCGAGGTGGACGGCGCGCCCGTACGGCACCTCACCGCCCCGAAGGACGCGCAGATCAAGCTGGTGAACGGCGAGACCACGCCGGAGACGCTCGTCGCCGACCTGCAGAGGTTCCTGGACGAACCCTTCGACCTGGGCCGTGACCTGCTCTTTCGGGCCGGGCACTTCGCGCTGCCCGACGGCGGCGGGAGCGTGGTCTGCCTGGTCGCGCACCACATCGTGATCGACGCCACCTCGATGCAGTTCCTCGTCGAGGAACTGGGCGGTTTCTACGACGCGCAGACGAGCCAGGAGCCGCTCCCCGCCGCGCTCGCGGGCACCGCGCCCATGCTGGAGCCCAAAGCGGCCTCCCGGGAGTCGCTGGACTACTGGCTCGACAGGCTCGGGGACGTCGACCCGGCCGCGATGGTGCTCCCCGGCAGCAGGCCGTCGCCCGCCCGGCCCACCTTCGCCGGGCACACCTGCTCCTGGGAGGTGGACGCGGACACGCGCCGGGCGCTCGACACGCTGCGAACCGGCCTGCGCACCACCGACAACATCGTGCTCGCCGCCGCGTTCATGCTCACCCTGCGCGCGCACGGCGCCGGTCCCGAGCTGGTGGCCGCGATGCCGGTCACCACCAGGACGGCCGCGATGCGCGGACATGTCGGCTACGGCGTCAGCACCCTGCCGATCCGGGTGCGCGCCGATCCGGAGGAGGGGTTCGCGGCCCTGGTCAGACGGGTCGAGGACGTCTTCTTCGAGGGCGTAGAGCACGCGGACGCCTCGGTGGAGGCGGTGCTGGTCGAGCGCGGGCACGGCACCGGCGACTGGAGGGTGCCGCTGTTCCGGCACATGTTCAACTACCGGCCGTGGACCGACGACCAGGTGAGCATCCTGGGCTCCGTCCCCGAGTACGTCGAGGACCTGTTCGACCGCAGCCGCCTGGACCTGCAGTGCATCGCGGTGCAGGAGCCCGGCAGGCTCACGCTCAGGGTCTGGCACAGCACGGAGGTCCACGACGAGGCAGAGATCGCCGCGTTCGTCGCGCGGATGACCGCGCTGCTGCGGCGGGCCGCGAAGGACGCGCACCGGCCCCAGCGGGAGCTGGACTCCCTCTCGGCGGACGACCGGCGACTGCTCGACCGGCTCAACGACACCGCGCGGACCTGGGAAGGACCGGCCACGCTGCTGGAGCGGATCGTCACCCGCACCGGGAGCCTCGAAATCGGCGACGGGCAGGTCGGCCGCGAGCGCGGTGCCGGGGCGGTGATCCGTGACGGTCTGCCCGGGGTCGTTCGCGAGAGCGGTGCCGGGGCGGTGACCCGTGACGGTCTCCCGGAGGTCGTGCGCGGGAGCGATGCCCAGGCGGTCATCGGTGACGGCGATCCGGAGGCCACCCGCGAGCCTCGCACCGTGACGGCGATCCGTGACGGCGACCGAGAGGTCACCTACGGCGAGCTGCTCGACTGGGCGGCCTCCGTGCGGGACACCCTCGTCGCGCACGGCGCGGGCCCCGGCGACATCGTGGCGCTCGGCCTGAGCCGTTCGGCGGAGATGGTCGCCGCCGTGCTCGGCGTCTGGGCGGCCGGAGCCGCCTACCTGCCGCTGGACCCGCACCAGCCCGAGCTGCGCCTGGCCTACCAGGTGGAGGACTGCGGTGCCCGCCTGGTCGTCGCCGACTCCGAGGCTCCCTGGGCGGGGGAGACGCCCGTGCTCCCCATGCCGCAGGCCCTCGCGTCCGGCGCCGAGGCGGATCAGGGGTCGCGAAGACCGCTGGACGCGGCCGAGGTCTCCGCGACGATCTCCGGGGAGTCGATCGCCTACGTGATCTACACCTCGGGGTCCACCGGCAGGCCCAAGGGAGTGGCCGTCACCCACGGCAACCTGGCCAACCTCGTCCTCGACTTCGCCGACCGGCTGGGAGCGGGCGCGGCCGACGCGGTGCTGTGGTCCACCACGACCTCCTTCGACATCTCGGCCCTGGAGCTGATGCTCCCGCTCACCGTCGGCGGCACCCTGGTCGTCGCCTCCGACGACGACCAGCTGCAGCCGCGCAGGTTCCTGGAACTCATCGCGGCACGGGACGTACGCGTCGTGCAGGCCACCCCGACGGCGTGGCGGCTCATCGCCCCCGAGGCGCGCGACGAGCTGGCCGGGCGCGTCGTGCTCTGTGGCGGAGAGCCCATGCCGGCCGCGCTCGCCACGGACCTGCTGGGCCTGGGCTGCCGGTTGTTCAACGTCTACGGGCCGACCGAGACGACCATCTGGTCCACCGCCGCCGAGATCCTCGGCCCCCCGGCCGATCCGGTGCCGATCGGGGTGCCGCTCGCCAACACCCGGATCTTCGTCAGGGACGCCGACGGACGCGAGGCCCCGCCGGGCGTGCCCGGCGAACTGTGCGTGGCGGGCGACGGGGTGAGCGCAGGGTACGTCAACCGTCCTGAGCTGACCGCGGAGCGGTTCGGCGAACATCCCCGCCACGGGCGCTTCTACCGGACAGGGGACATGGCCAGGCTCAGGCACGACGCGACCCTGGAACTCCTCGGCCGCGACGACCGCCAGATCAAGCTGCGCGGACACCGCATCGAGCTGGGCGAGATCGAGGCGGTGCTGCACCACCACGACGCCGTCAAGGTCGCGGCCGTCATCGTCCACGACGAGCGGCTGGTGGCGTTCGTGCAGCCCACGGACCCGCCCGACGGGGAGACCGAGGCCGCGCTGCGGGAGGAGCTGTGGAGGTACGCGGGGACGCGGCTGCCGGACTACGCGGTCCCCTCGGGGATCGTCCTGGCCGGCGAGTTCCCGACGACCGCGAACGGCAAGATCGACTATCGGGGGCTCACCGTCCCCGAGGACGCCTCCCCGTCCGCCCCCCGTGCCCCGGCGAGCTCGGAACTCGCCGAGGGGGTGCTGCGGCTCTGGCGGGAGGCACTGCGCCGCCCGGGACTCGGTGAGCACGACAACTTCTTCCTCAACGGGGGGCACTCGGTGCTCGCCGTACGGCTGATCGCCCCACTGGAGGAGCTCGCGGGCCGGGCGATCAACGTCCGCGCGGTCTTCGACCATCCCACCCCGGCCGAGCTGGCCGCGTTCATCCAGGAAGGGGCGGGTTCGTGACCTCCATCCCCGTCGTACGGCTCCCGGCCTCCTGCGCGGGGCCGGGCTCCCCGGAGTCCGGCGTCTCGGCACCGGAAGGAACGCGATGACCGCGCCGTGGTTCGTACCGGTGGGGGAGCGGCAGGGGGGCCGGATCCGCCTGTACACCTTCCCCAACGCGGGCAGCGGTCCCGCCTCGCTCACCGACCTGGCCGGACGTTTCCCCGACGAGGTCGACGTGTGGTCGGTGAACCTCCCCGGCCGCCAGGCCAGACTGGCGGAACCGCCCGTCGAGGACCTGGACGCGCTGGTCGACGTCCTGGCCCGCGACCTGCTGACGAACGCCCGCGAGCCGTACGCGCTGTTCGGCTACTGCAGCGGCGCGCTGCTGGCCTACCTGGTCTGCCGTCGCCTCACCGAACTCACCCCGGCCTCCGAGCCGTCCGGAACCGTACCCCCAGGGTCATCCGAGACCGTGAGCCCGAAGTCGTCCGGACCCGTACCTCCGGAGTCGTCCGGGCCCGCCGTACGCGCAGAAGGCCCGCCACCGGAGTCCGCCGGACCGGATCCAGCGGCCGAGCCGGGAGGGCGGTGGCCCCAGCGGCTGCTCGTGGGGTCCTTCGCCGCGCCGGACGTCACGCTCCTGCTGCGCAGGCTGCCTGCCCTGCCGTCGTGGCTGTTCTGGGACCAACTGATCGAGCTGGGCGGGGTTCCGGCGGAGGTGGCCGAGCGCGAGGTGCTCAGGCCGATCCTCGAACCCGCACTCCGCGCCGACTTCGGGATGCTCGCCCGATACCGGCACCGGCAGGGGCCGCCGCTGCCCGTACCCGTCACCGTCCTGTACGGCAGCCGCGACGGCTCCATGTCGCGCGGCGGGCTGCTCGGCTGGCGCAGGCAGAGCGTCTTTCGGCCGTCGATGCGCGAGCTCGACGCCTCACACTGGCTGGCGGAGGAGACCCCCGACCTGCTCGCCACCGTCATCGCAGAGGAGATCGGATGCGTCTCGGTTACAGCATGAGCTACTGGGGCGGTGCCGGGCTCGGCCCCGCCGACCACCTCACCCTGGTCCGCGAGGCCGAGAGGCTGGGCTACGAGTCGGTGTGGGCCGCCGAGACCTACGGCACCGACCCCGCGAGCCTGATGGCGTGGATCGCGGGCCGGACCGAACGGATCGCGCTGGGCACGGGCGTGCTGCAGATGTCGGGCCGCAAGCCCACGGTGGCGGCGATGACGGCCGCGACCATCGACCAGATCTCCGGCGGCCGGGCCCGGCTGGGCGTGGGCGTGTCGGGACCGCAGGTCGTGGAGGGCTGGCACGGTGAGCGTTTCGACCGGCCGGTGGCCCGCGCCCGCGACTACCTGTCGGTGCTGCGTCTCGCCCTGGCCGGACGCCCGGTGAGCTACTCGGGCGAGACCGTGACGCTGCCGCTCCCCGGCGGGCAGGGCAAGGAGCTGTCCCTGGGCGTCTCCCCGGTCCAGAAACACCTTCCCGTCTATCTCGGCGCGATGGGCCCGCAGACGACCGCGCTCGCCGGGGAACTGGCCGACGGCTGGCTCGCGATCCACTTCCCGCCCGAGCACCTCGCCGAGCGCACGGCCCAGCTGCGCGCCGGCGCGGCACGGGCGGGCCGCACCCTGGACGGCTTCGACGTCGCCCCGATGATCCTCACCCTCGTCGACGACGACGAGGAACTCGCCTTCGACATGATGCGGCCGATGCTCGCCCTCTATCTGGGCGGCATGGGCTCGCGCCGTACCAACTTCTACAACCGTCTGGCCCGCTCCCTCGGCTTCGAGAAGGAGGCTGAGGCGGTCCAGGAGGCTTTCCTGGGCGGGCGTCAGGGCGAGGCGATGTCGCTGCTCCCCGACGGCCTGGTCGACGCGATGACGATGTGCGGGCCGCCCGGCAAGCTCCGCGAACGGGTCGCCGCCTACCGCGAGGCGGGCGCCACCTCCCTCGTCGTCGGCCTGGTCACCCCGACCCTCCGCCTCCGCCTGGAACAACTGGAACTCGTCGCCGACCTGGTCACCTGACGGTCCCGTCGGATCCGTTGGGATCTTGTGACCTATGGCAAAGGATGCGCCTGCCTCGGCCTGCTTTCCCAGCGGGATGCCGTCATCGATGTAATCGGCTGTTTTGCTGTTTGTGTTGCTTGCCCGAATCGGTGAAATTCTCGACCTGACTTGTCGAAGCCGTTAAAAATGCTGATTTGCCGTGATGTGACTCGCTCTTTTCTGGGGTGAATTCAAAAAGTCGAGGTCATAGGTTTTGGTATGGCAAAATCGGGTGGCGGCCCACCGCTGCTGTCTTATGGGAAGGTGGGGGCGAGTCAAGATGAGCCGTTACCTATATTCGATCATCAGATGTCTTCCCGATCCACGCACAGGCGAGTTTGTCAACTACGGGGCGATAGCCGGAGATCCCGTCACAGGTGACTGGGAGATCCGTCAACTCAGCAAGACTGACCGGATACGCAAGTTCGCGCCCGTCGCCGTGCTGGAGATCGCCGGTAGCTTCATGCTGCAACTTGGTGCGGACATCGACGCGCATCGTGCGCTCATGGAAGAGGGGGGCGAGCCTCTGGGCGAGGAGTGGTTGCAAAGGCTGCACCACGACCATCGCAACGTTGTTCAGCTCAGCCCGCCGACGCCGATCCTGGCTGACAACGCCCGCGAGGCGCTGGAACGCGTGTTCCAACACGTGATCATTGATCCTGTCACCCAACCCCGCCTGGGAGTGACAAAGGACGTCCTCACTCGTCGGTTGCGTGATGTCTACCATCGTGCGGACATCGACGAGTCGTTGATACACCACCGTCCCCATGTGTTCGTCGGCGCTCATGTCAACTACATGGTGGACTTTGCGATCGGGAACGGTCGCGCGGTGCAGTTGACGCAGGCATGGTCGTTCAGGCGATCGAGCTTGGATGGGGTGTCCATGCAGGTCAAGGCGTGGGGATACGCCATAAACAGACTCCGTCAGGGTGATGAGGCCCGGATGATCGACTCGAACAATCAGCGAGTCGGCACAATCGACAGGAACGTGGACCTGCAGGTGGTCATCGCTCCCCCTGAGACATCGGCGCAGGAACATGTCTTTGAGGAAGCTCAGGAAATTTTCGCCAGCTTGTCTGCCCAGGTTCATTCCTTCGATGACACCGAAGCCGTAGGTGCTTGCGCGGAGAGGCTCATGAAACGCCTGTAGACAACCGCTGCTCTGAGATAGTTGAATACCGAGGCATACCGCCGGACGTCTGCGGCATTCTCTGGGGCAGGCGAGTGGCGATCGAACGAGTACGCGATAAGCCGGTGGGCTTCGTTGACGAGTGGATCGCTCTCGCGGGAAACTCGGCAGACCGTAGCCGGGTAAGCTCGCGCTTGACCTGTCCGGACGTGAGCAGGAGAAGATCCTCTCGCAATTCCATAATGATGGCGGCTGCGCGACAACCCGCTCAGAGGCACGCCTGGTTCCGGAGGTAGTCGGCGACGCCAAATGCCGCGTCGCTGCTCAGAACGACTCCGTAGTCGACGATCTCCTCGTCGGCCAGGACCAGGCGCAGGCCGTTGGCTGAGGGCAGCACGCGCGTGGGGAGGTTACTTCGGTCGAGTTGCCTTTGCAGTAACACCGCTTGGGCGATGCGGTAGTCGGTGGCGGAGTAGGCGATGTCGTAGTGCTGAATGAGCACGTGACGAGGGCGCAGGGTCGCGGCGATGACGGGCACATCCCGCGTTTCCAGATGGCATGCTTCGGCTCGGCCCGGCACCTGGTCGATGTTGGAGGCGTCCGCGTGGGCGATCACCATGATCGGCGCTGGGCAGATCGCGGCCACGTGCCCTAGTAACGCCTCGGTGAGGTTGGTGTCGGAGGTGTACCAGATGTGCCCGACGATGCTCTCGTAGATCAGGCCGATCGCGCTGCGGCTGCGTCCGGCCTCCTCGGTGTGCACCGCCGGTACCGCGTGGAGCGTCACATCCCCGACCGTGATCGACCTCTGGCCGGGGCCGTCTGTCTCGGGGTGCGCGAGCGTGACCAACTCGGCCAGTCCACCATCACCCGCGTGATACGGGGAGAACGCGGCGAACCTTGCTGCGGCTGTCGGGTTGGCCAGCAGCAGTTTGCGGCCGCCGGTGGAGTAGCTGACCATCCCTTCCAAACAGGGGATCACGTCAGCGTAATGGTCGGGATGCAGGTGAGTGACGGCGACGGCGTCCAGCTCCGACCAGCGAAACAGCCCTTGTTCGATCAGCTGCAGTAGCATGCTCAGCGCGGCCGGGCCGGGGTCGACGAGCACAGTGGTGGTCGCGGTACGGATCAGGTGGCCGCCGGCGCCACCGGCGAGCATCCCATACCGGCACCCCAGCGCTCCCAGCAACAGCACCTCGCAGGTGCCGGACGTCGTCGACTGGGCCGGTGGCTGTGGTCTGGCGCTCGCGGGGTGGTGCAGGGCGATGTCCGCTGCGTCGGCCGCCGCCAGGATCGCGATCAGGTCCTCGTCCCGAGCCGCATACAGGCGCGCGAAGTCGGATGTGCTGCTCATGGGTCTCCTGGCGTCTTGGGGTCATTCAGGCCCTGACGGTGGTGATACCCGCCGCAGGCCTCAGGTGACTCATCACGGCCGGGGGCGGATGTTCAGACGATCGGGGGGCGGCCGGCGCGGGCCAGGCGCAGCACGGTGGTCCAGGACATCGGCTGGCGCCGCCCGTGCCCGCCCTTGAGTCCTTCCCACAGGCCGGTGCCCCAGATGGCGAGGTTTGTACACGACCGGATCCGGACGAGGCTGAGCAATGTCCAGACCGTCAGGTAGACGGGGATGAGGAGGGCGGGCAGGCGCCGGTAAGCGAGCCAGACGCGGTTGCGGGCGACGAGGCGGTAGTAGCCGGCGTGGCGGGCGGGGTTGGTGGCGGGGTGGTGGATGACGATGTCGGGCGCGTACCAGCCGGTGCGGCCCAGGTCCCACAGTCGCCACGACAGGTCGATGCCTTCGTGGAAGAGGAAGAAATGGCCGGGCCAGCCGCCGGCCTGTTCGTAGTCGGCGCGGCGTACGAGGACGACACCTTCGGCCATGACAGTGATGACGCCGGGCCGGGTGGCGTCGCCGGCGCGTAGTCGGGGCACCCAGCGGCGCAGGGTGACGCCGGTGTCGGGGTCGGCGATGCGCGGCTGGATGTAGGCGGCGTCGGGGTGGGATCGGGCTTCGGCGACGAGCCGAGCCAGGATGTCGGGGGTGGGAAGGACGGCGTCGTTGTCGAGGAAGAACACGAACTCGCCGCCCGGATCGGCCAGGGCGTCGGCGCCGACGTTGCGGCCCTCGGGGATGCCCACGTTGACGGGCAGGGTGACGGAGTGAGCGTCGGCGGGCACGTGGTCGGGTTCGACGCCGTTGCCCACGATGACCACCCGCAGTTCGACGTCCTGCTGGGTGAGGAGGGACGCCAGCGCCCGTCGGCACTCGGCGGGACGATCGTTCATCGTGAGGACCACCACATCGACGGTGGTCTGCAGGCTGGTCATCACGTCTCCCGGCCGGTGAGCGCTCTGCGCGACCTGTTGAGGGATGGGCGAGGTAGCGGTTCTTCTGCGGTTCACCCTAGCGTCGCCGTGTTTTAACGTCAGTCACATGAACATCGGGTGTGGCGCCCGCCCGCGAACTGCGCAGGCGGACGCCTGCCGGGCTAGCGATGCCAGAGAGCGTGAAGGGCGGCGATGACCCGGTTTACGTCCTGGGACGTCATGCTGGGGTAACAGGGCAGGGAGAGCTGCCGCGCTGCGACGATTTCGGTGACGATCAGCGGGTGTGTGGCGGTGCCGCGGTAGAACTGCAGGGAGTGGACAGGTGTGAAGTGCTTGCTGGTCGCGATCCTGTGGTCGGCCAGCAGGCGCTGGGCGGCTTCGTCGCGGGTGAGCGGCGAGTTGCTCGTGTCAATGAAGATCGAGTAGAGGAACCAGCCGGGCTGTACCCCGGGTAGGACAGTCGGCGTCGCCAGACCCGGCAGGCCGGTCAGGGCCCGGGTGTAGGCGTCGGCGATGTCGGCGCGGCGAGCAGTGAAGGCGGGCAGCTTACGGAACTGCTGAACGCCGATGGCTGCGGTGACGTCGGACATCACGTACTTCAGGCCGGGGGCGACCACCTCGTAGTCGGCTGTGCTGCGGGTGCCGTGTCGCTGCCACACCGACGAGTCGATGCCGTGCCGACCCAGCAGACGGGCCTTCTGGACGAGTTCGCCCAAGCCGACCAGCATGCCGCCCTCCCCGGTGGTCATCACCTTGTTGGCGTAGAAGCTGAAGACTGCCAGGTCACCGACACTGCCAGCGCGCTGCCCGTCGCGGCTGGCGTGCAGGGCGTGGGCGGCGTCTTCGATCAGCAGGAGTCCGTGATCGTCGGCCAGCTTGCGGAACGCGCGCAGATCGCAGGGATGCCCGCCGTAGTGCATGACCACGATCGCTTTCGTGCGGTCGGTGATGGCGGCTTCGGCGGCCTGCGGGTCGATGTTGAACGTGGCCCGTTCAACATCGACGAACACGGGGCGAGCCCTGACCTGCCGGAGTGCGTTCGGAGCGGAGCAGAAGGTGAGGCTCGGGGTGATCACTTCGTCGCCGTCGCCGATGCCGGCGGCGAGGAAGGCGAGGTGGAGGGCTGCGGTGCATGACGACACCGCAAAGGCGTCCTCAACGCCGAGCGCGTCCCGTACCTCCCGCTCGAACCTGGTCGCTTTGGGGCCGTGGGTCAGCCACCCCGAACGGAGGGTGTCGATGACTTCGGCGATCTCCTCCTCGCCGATCGATGGACGGTTCCACGGCAGCAGCAACGGCGCTTCAACGGGGTGGATCATCGTGAGCTCCAACCGGCGGTCGCGTACTCGCCATACAGGCGTTCACATTCGGCCGACCGCAGCACGCCGATGTGCCCGGCCTCGCGGGAGGCCACCAGGCCCTTGAAGTTGTCGTACTCGGGCAGGTCAGGGTCGCCCACCTCCTTGGTAGCCACCGCTGCGGCGACTTCGTTCACGCCCTCACGCAGCCGGATACCGCACACGCCGGGAAACGCGGCCGCGAGCCGGGCGAAGGACGTCCGGTAGTCGCGGGCGTCTGCCTCGTCCCGCTCGGGGCCGCGGTCGATCCGTGAGCCGGGCATCGCCTCTTCGACGGTTTCGGCGATCTCGGCAATGGTGAAGTTCTCGCGGTCGGAGCCGACGTTGAAGGTTCGCTGCCCGGCGGGGGTGTCGAGCGTGGCGGCGAGCACCTGGGCGACGTCGGCGACATGCACCAGGGGGCGCCGCTGCGAGCCGCCGTTGAGCGGGATACGGCCGGTTGCGACAGCTTGGGCGGTCATGCGATTGACGACCGAGTCCAGGCGCTGACGCGGGGAGCGTCCAAACGCGGTCGCCAGCCGCAGCACCGTCAGGTCGGCGCGGCCCTCCAGCAGGGAGGCCAGCCGCTGTTCGGCCAGGACTTTGGTGCGGGCGTAGATCCCCAACGGGTTCGGGGCAGTGTCTTCGTCGACGGTGCCCTCACGGCTGCCGTAGGCGCTGCAGGAGGAGAAGAACACGTAATGGGGGACACCGACAGCAACAGCGATCTTCGCGGCGATGACGGGGGAGGCGTAGTTGAGTTCGACGGCCAGCCGTTCGTCGACGGCGCAGGCCGGTTCGCCGACCAGGCCACCGAGATGCACGACCGCATCGGCGTCGGTCATCGCGTGGCGCAACGCCGAAGGGTCGCGCAGGTCGGCGTGAACGAAGGATGTGACGGTGGGCATCAGTCGCTGCGGGTCGTCGTCGCGGTGGTAGATCAGGCCGTCGACCGCGGTGACGTGGTGGCCGAGTCCTGTCAGATAGGGGGTGGCGACGGTACCGAGGTAGCCGGCGCCACCGAGCAGGACGATACGCAAAGGAGAATCCTTCCCGATAAGGGGTGGGTGAAGGTGTGCAGGTACGGGCGGCTGCCGGTGTGGCGGCGGCCCGGCGCAGAGAGGCGGCGATGCTGGTCAGTGGCCGCGAGGGAAAGCAGCTCTGCCGAGGGCGGTGATGCGCAGGTCGGTGAGACGAGGCACGAAGATCACGTCGAGTTGTTCCACCGGGTGGAGCAGGCCCCGCTCGCACGTTTCGGCTTCCCACACCGTGCAGCCGGCCACCGCCGGCGACGCCGGATTGACACCGATCTCTCCTTTCGGCAGCGTTCCGTTGAACGGGGTGGGGATCTTGTGGGTGTTCCAGTAGTCGTACACCTCCAGGGCTTTGGCCTGCTCGAAGACGGGAAACAGCTGCGGGTAGCGCGGGAGGCGTCTCGTCTCACGGAAGACGAGCTGGCCGAGCAGGCCAGGTGCGATCGCGACGAGCCTGTCGAAGTCGCAGTCTCGAAAGGTGACCGACGCCGCGTCCTGGGAGGGGGCGAGGGCCAGGCAGGCGAACAGGTGCGGCAGGCGACGCCGGACGTAGTCGGCCGAGCCCGGCGCTAAGCCGGGTTCGACCTGCCCGACGAGACGCATCAGCTGGTGGTGGTCCGGAGCGAAGAGCGCCAAGTCGAACAGACGGCCCATGCTGGCGACAGCGGAGAACGCCAGCCGTTTACCCAGGCGGTTGTTCATCTCCCCGGACGCCTCGGCGTACTCCTTGGTCTGGGAGGTCGTCGAATGGAGCATCAGATACTCCGACAGCACCTCGAAGTACAGATAGCCCAGAAACGGCAGGTCCTGCACGGCGGCGGCGAGACGGTCGATGAACTCGACGTGCAGGGTGCGACTGCCGCAGGCGTTGGCCAACAGCACGTCGAGGAACCCGGCCACCGCGTGGACCCGTTCCACCACTGTCCGGCGAAGCTGGGCGTTTTCGGCGTCGGTGAGGAAAGCACGGCGGTTGAGGTAGGTGCGCAGGTGGATACCGCCCAGCCGCAGATAGTCGAGCCCTTTGGCGGGCACCGGCCCATCGGGGGTGACCTCGATGATCATGGATCGGGTGTTGTGTTTCGTTTCCAGCAGGTAGGAGCCCAGATTGTGGGGGCGGAAGCCGTTGGGTTCTTGGGTGAGTGGGGCGCAGTACAACGCCCCCACTAGGCAGCCGGCCGACGCGTGCAGCTGCCCGCTGGAGCGGATCGCGTCCAGCGCCGTGGTGATGTGCATCAGGTGGATCGGCTGCCCACTGGTCAGCGTCTGCAGCATCGCGTTTCTGCGCAGCAGCCAGCCATTGGGGGTGTCGAGGTGGAGACGACGCCAGTCGGCTTCGCTGTCGGTGAGCCCAGTCGGGCTGGGCCGCGTGGCTGGGTTGGTGTAGTCGGTATGGGCGTTATCCCATTCAGCGTTGTGCATGGCGGTTCTACCGTCCGTTGCTGAGGGTGTGCAGGGCGTGGGTGAGTGCTTCGTGGTGGGTGGCGCCGTCGAGCCGGGCCTGTTCACTTCGGGCCATCAGGTCGCAGGCGATTGGAGGCAGCCAGCTAGGGATGACGATCCGCAGGTGCGAGGGGTCGGGCCACCAGCGTTGGAGCGGCAGCCGGTAGCGGTCCAGGCAGTCGGCGACCTTCAGCAGGTCGACGAGCAGCCGCGCCTGCTGGTAGGCGCGGACCTCCACTGGAGTGAACGCGCTGTAGGGGATGTTGTGCAGACCGATAGCTGTGCCCGCCCGCGCTGCGGTGTGGGCGGGCACAGGGAGGCCGAATACGGTCGTTACGGTACTGCTGTTGCGGGTGAACCAGTCGGCGGCCCGCTTGCCGTGCTCGGGGTCGTCGCGGTCGTCGCGGCGTCGGCAGTCGTGCACTGCGGCGGCTGTGCACAACGCTGCGGTGTCGTCGCGGTTCAGGCCGTGCTCATGGGCGAGCAGTGACGCGAGGACGCAGACGCGGGCGCCATGTCGGATGCCGTGGATGGAGTCGGTGAGCAGCGGGTTCGCGAACCAGACGGCCTCCGGCATCAGCAGAAGCGGCTGGTGCGGCAGGGCGGGGGCAGCTCCTACGGTGGGCCGGTTGCGGATGATCCAGTTGAGGGTGTCCTGGTCCATGATCTGGTGGGCTGGCAAGAGGCGCTGTTCGGCGAGTTCCCTGAGCGATGCGCTGTTCGGCGCTTGCGAGGTCATGGTCCTCTCCCGAAAATCGGTGATGGTCAAGCAGCAGGTGCTGCAGCTGGTGGTATTCGGCGACGCCGTGGCGGCCGAGGACGCTCAGACCTGATGCGTGGTCGAGGCCAGTGGGCCCGCGCGGACTGCTGCTCGGCGGGGCCCGATGGTGGCGAAGTGCCGTCAAGCGGCGGCCGTGACCGCACTGGTCTTCAGCCATGGCGGGATCGCTTCCGGGGTGGCCCGCAGCCACTGCACGTACCGGTCGATGCCGTCGTTGACGGTGATGCGCGGCTGCCAGCCGAGGAGGGCCCGGCTACGGGCGGTCGAGGCGTAGGCGCCCAGCGGGTCGCCCAACGGGCGGGGCGCGTCGACCAGTCGCGCCGACGGGTAGTGGGCGGCGATGCGTTCGGCGATCTGACGTACCGATGTCGCGATGCCAGTGCCGACGTTGATGGTTTGGCCGGCGGCCCCGTCGGTGAGCAGTGCCAACACGGTGGCGCGGGCGATGTCCTCCACATGCACCATGTCCCGCACCTGGTGCCCGCCACCGTTCAACCGCAGCGGCAGGCCCAGGTGGGCGGACATGGCCAGCCAGGCGACCATCCAGGAGTGCGAGCCGGGCTTGGGCACCTGCGGGTCGCCGTAGACACTGAAGTAGCGCAGCACGGTGTACTCGGTGTAGCTGCCGCTGAGCATCAGCTGAACCTGATGCTCAGCCCACAGCTTGGAGTTGGCGTACACCGAGATCGGCCATGCGGGCCGCTCCTCGGTGAACTCGGTGGCGCTCTCGGTTCCGGCGGAGCCGTCGCCGTAAACCGAGGCCGAAGAGATGAACACCAGCCTCCTCACCGAGGGGGCGTTCAGGACCTCTTGCAGGACGGTCTGCGTGCCGTGAACGTTCGCGGCGAAAGCGGTGGCCGGCTCTCTTGTGCAGGCGGCCACATCGGCGTAGGCGGCGGCGTGGATCACGTAATCGGCGCTGCTGACCAGCGCTCGGACGGTGGCGGCTTCGCGGACGTCACCCAGGACGATTTTCGTCCCCTCATTCAGGCCGAAAAGGTCACGGACCGGATGGGGATAGGCATCCATGTTGTCCAGCACCACCGGGTCGGCGCCGACGGCGGCGAGCAGTCGCACGATGCGGCTGCCGACGAGCCCCGCGCCGCCGGTGACGAGCACACGAGCACCGTTGAGGTAGTCCAGGTAAGGGTGAAGGTCAGCGAACACGTCTTGATCAGGCAGGGGAGTATCCACGGCATGGAACCCTTCGGACGAGGGATTGAGCACCGCGCAGATGAAGGACGCCGGTTTGTTTTGGGCGTCCCACAACTTCGGTGCGGCTAAAGAATCCGCTGCGGACCAGGTCCCAGGCCAGTACTTTGGGGGTCGCGGAAGGTAGCGAAAACCTCATCCTGAGTCACGAAGACTGTGGGGAAGCGATGGCCGGAAACACCGTGAACTCTCAACTGCAGGCGTGGGTCGACGCCAGCGGCTTGTCCCTCGGAGAGATCAGCCGCAGGGTTGGTGCCCTGGCCAGGGACCGCGGACACCGCCAGATCGCCCCGGACACCACGCGGGTGCGGCGGTGGCTGAACGGGGAGCAGCCCCGCCCGCCTGTGCCCGAGTTACTGGCGCAGGTGCTCTCCGAGGAACTGCGCAGGTCCTTGACACCCAGTGACCTGGGTCTTAGGGCCACCGCTTTGCCACTGGATACCATCGAATTGCCGCTGCTGCGAGAATCCGCTGCGGAGACCTTGGTCGGATGGACTCGGATGGACCTGCTGATGCCCGATCGCCGCGAAGTCCTCAACCTCATCGTCGGTACCCCGCTGGTCGCCGGCACCGCGCACCTGCTTGAGACGGTCGGCCGTCCGCTCAGCCGCCGCCAGGCTGGTTTCAGCACCGACACCGTCGCCGCTCTGGAGGAAGTCACCGCTGCCTTCGCGCGGCTGGAATCGGCGCACGGCGGCGCCCTGTGTCGCTCTGCGATCGTCGGCCAGCTCGCGGAGGTCATGCGCCGTATCCAAGACGGCGTCCCGGACAGTCTTCGCATCCGTGTCTTCGCCACCACAGCCGACCTGGCCGCGCTTGCCGGATGGACCAGCCACGACGCCGGCCGCTATGGCGCCGCGCAGCGGTACTGGTCATATGCCCTCTACGCCGCCGGCGAGGCCGGGGTACCCGGTCGCGGAGCGGAGATCGTCACCCGCATGTCACACCAGATGATCTATCTGGGGCGGTTGCATGACGCGCTCGCGCTGCTTGACCTCGCAGCGGTCCGCGCGCGACGCGACGGCCAGGTGGCGGTGCAGGCGCTCGTGCAATCCCAGACCGGTCGCGTCCACGCGGGCCTCGGCCGGCCCGGCGAAGCCGCCCGTCATCTCGGTTACGCTGACGAACTTCTCACTCAGATCACGGACAGTCCCGAATGGGTCGCCTACTTCGATGACGCCGAGCATGCAGGTGCCCGAGCCGTCAGCGCCCGCGATCTCACTCATCTCGGCCACCGTGGGCACCCGGCCAGCCCTCACTTCGAAGCCGCGCTGCGGCTCCGCAAACCAGGGTTCGACCGGGTACAGACGATGGACCTGATCGGCTTGGCAGCCGCACTCCTCGACGAGAGTGACCTTGACCGGGCCGCAGCCGCCGGCCGCCAGGCCCTGGAGAGCGCCGGCCTGCAGTCGGCCCTTGTAGCGGCCAGGCTCAACACCCTGTTGTCCGCTGCGGACGGGCACCACGCGGCCGAGATCGTTGAACTCCGCGCTCAGGCTGCGGACTTCGCGGCCCGCGCGTCGGTCACTTCGCAGGTCGCTGCCTGACCGGAGGCTTCCTGCTCGTCGAATCGGTGCGGTCACCGAGGTCTGGATGACGGCGGGGATCCCGGTGGAACGAGTGACATTCAAAAACATGGGCCCGTCCCTGATGGTGATCGGCTGCGTCGGCTCCGTGCCGACGCTTACCGGATCTCTCGGTCCGCCCCACATTCGCGAAGAGGCGATGCCGAACCGTGGATGCTCCGCCCGGTTTCCTTGTCGGTCGACGGGCTCCCTGACGCCCGAATGCACGTCGAGGAGGGCCGCGCGTGGCCGGGGGAGATCGGCGGTGATGTGGATGTAACAGGCGGACGCGGACAGATGTGACATCTACGTAACGCCTGTTTCTTATGTTTCCGTCGTTGGATCCGCCCGATGCGACTTTGGTGTCCCCGCTGTTCGGCGGAGGGCGTCACGGGCCCCTGCTCAGGGAGAAGGGACCTATGGCGGCGTCAGAGAAAGTGAAGACGGTCTGCTCGTACTGCGGTGTCGGCTGCGGGATCGTCCTGGAGGTGGACGGGCGGCGCCGGGTCGTCAAGGCCTCCGGTGACAAGAGCCACCCGGCCAACGCCGGTCGGCTGTGCACCAAGGGGGCGACCACCGCGGACATGCTGGCCGCCCCCGGCCGCCTGGAAAGCGGGCTGATCAGGCCGGATCGGGGCGCCGAGCCCAGGCCGACGAGTGTGGACGCGGCGATCGGCGAGACCGCTCGCGGGCTGCGGCGGATCCTGGACGAGCACGGGCCGGACGCCCTGTCGTTCTACGTGTCCGGTCAGATGACGCTGGAGGCGCAGTATCTGGTCAACAAGCTCGCCAAGGGCTTCGTCGGCACCAACCAGATCGAGTCGAACTCCCGGCTGTGCATGGCCAGCGCGGGCAGCGGCTACAAGCTGTCGCTGGGGTCGGACGGCCCGCCGGGCTCCTATGAGGACTTCGACCGCGCCGACCTGTTCTTCGTGATCGGCGCGAACATGGCCGACTGCCATCCGATCCTGTTCCTGCGGATGATGGAGCGGGTCAAGGCCGGTGCCAAGCTCATCGTGGTCGATCCCCGCCGTACCGCCACCGCCGACAAGGCCGACCTGTTCCTGCGGATCAGGCCGGGCACCGACCTCGCCCTGCTCAACGGGCTGCTCCATCTGCTGGTCGAGGGCGGCCACGTCGACCACGAGTTCGTCGAGCGGCACACCGAGGGATGGGAGGCGATGCCGGACTTCCTGCGGGACTATCCCCCCGAGACGGTCGCCGACCTCACCGGTATCCCCGAGGACGACCTGCGCCGGGCGGCCGAGTGGATCGGCGCGGCGGGGGAGTGGATGAGCTGCTGGACGATGGGGCTCAACCAGAGCACGCACGGCACCTGGAACACCAACGCGCTGTGCAACCTGCACCTCGCCACCGGCGCGATCTGCCGCCCCGGCAGCGGCCCGTTCTCCCTGACCGGTCAGCCCAACGCGATGGGCGGACGCGAGATGGGCTACATGGGGCCGGGCCTGCCGGGCCAGCGCTCGGTGCTGGTGGAGGAGGACCGCCGTTTCACCGAGGAGCTGTGGAATCTGCCGTCCGGCACCCTGCGCACCGAGGTCGGCCAGGGGACCGTGGAGATGTTCTCCCGTATGGCCGAGGGCGAGATCAAGGCGTGCTGGATCATCTGCACCAACCCGGTCGCCAGCGTCGCCAACCGCAGGACCGTCATCGCGGGCCTGGAGGCCGCCGAGTTCGTCGTCACCCAGGACGTCTTCGCCGCCACCGAGACCAACGCCTACGCCGACGTGGTCCTGCCCGCGGCCATGTGGGCCGAGACAGAAGGCGTGATGGTCAACTCCGAGCGGAACCTCACCCTGCTGCGGCAGGCCGTGGAACCTCCGGGACAGGCGCTGCCCGACTGGCAGATCATCGCCCGCGTCGCCTGCGAGATGGGCTTCGAGGACGCCTTCTCCTACACCTGCGCGGAGGAGGTGTTCGAGGAGATCAAGCGGGCGTGGAATCCCAAGACCGGCTACGACCTGCGAGGCGTCACCTACGAGCGGCTGCGCGGGACCCCAGTCCAGTGGCCGAGCGCGCCCGACGGCGGTGAACGCAACCCCGTCCGCTACCTCAACGACGGCACCAGCCAGGCGACGCTGACCCGGCCCGACGGCAGCCGTCCGCGTCTCGCCTTCGCCACCCCGAGCGGCAGGGCCGCCTTCCTGCCCCGACCGCACCTGCCCGCCGCCGAGCTGCCCGACGACGCCTACCCGTTCCTCCTCAACACCGGCAGGCTGCAGCACCAGTGGCACACCCTGACCAAGACGGGAAGGGTCGCCAAGCTCAACAAGCTCAACCCCGGGCCCTTCGTCGAGATCAACCCGCGCGACGCCGCCGAGCAGGGCATCGGCGAGGGCGACCTGGTGGAGATCGCCTCCCGGCGCGGCAGGGCCGTGCTGCCCGCCCGCCTGACCGACCGGGTCATGCCGGGCAACTGCTTCGCGCCGTTCCACTGGAACGACCTGTTCGGCGAGTATCTCAGCGTCAACGCGGTCACCAGCGACGCCGTCGATCCCATCTCGTTCCAGCCCGAGCTCAAGGTGTGCGCGGTCTCCCTCACCAGGATCGCCTCCGAGGCGTCCCCCGTGGCTCCCGAGCACGGGGCCTCCTCGGTTTCCGGGCACGCGGGGAGGGTGGGATCCCCCGCCGTCCCCGAGCACGCCGGGACTGCCGCATTCCCTGGGTTCCCTGCGGTTCCGGGGTACGCGGGGGCGTCAGCGTTCTCAGCGGTCCAGGGACACCCCGGAACCGCGCCGGAGAGTTCCCGGCCCGCCCGGATCGCCGCGCTGGCCGGTCTGCTCGGGGTGGCCGACCTGACGCCGCCGGTGCTCGCCGACCACGAGCGCCGCTACATGGCCGGTTTCCTGTCGGCGCTCGACGGCGCGGCGTTCGCCATGGAGGGAGCGGGGTCCGCTCACGACGGTTCGGCGTCCGCGGGTACGCTCGTGCCGGTCCTGCCGGACCACGCCCCCGTCGATCCCGCCCACGCCCTGTGGATCAACGGGGTGCTGGCCGGGATGTTCTCCCGGACCCTCGCGCCGCCACCCGGGCGAGCGAGCGGCGATCCGGTGCCGCCGACGCGCGACATCGTCGTCCTGTGGGCCTCCCAGACCGGAAACGCCGAGGAGTTCGCCGTCGCCAGCGCCGACAGGCTGACCGGCGCGGGGCGCGCCCCCCGGCTGATCAGCATGGCCGACTGCGCTCCGGACAGCATCCCCCGTGGCGCGGACCTGCTCGTCATCTCCAGCACCTTCGGTGACGGCGAGGCCCCCGACAACGGCGTCGGGTTCTGGGAGGCCCTCATCGGGTCCGGCGCGCCCCGGCTCGACGGCGTGCGCTACGCCGTACTCGCCTTCGGCGACTCCAGCTACGACGACTTCTGCGGTCACGGCCGGCGGCTCGACCAGCGCCTTGAGGAGCTGGGCGCCCAGCGCCTGGCACCCCGGGTGGACTGCGAGCCCGACGACCACTCGCGGGCCCTCGGCTGGCTTGAGCGGTTGCTCACCGCCCTCGCCGAACCTTCAGTCCCCTCCCCGACGACACCTTCCGCCTCCTCCCCGGCGAGTTCGGCGCCCGAGCCCACGCGCGCGGGGCCGGGAACGACGCTCTCACCTTCCGATCCGGCCCTCTCGGGCCACGGATCGACACTTCCGGGACTCGATCCGTCTCCCTCGGATTCCGGTCCGATGCCGGGCTCCGGTCCGATGTCAGGTCCCGGACGCACGTCAGGTCCGGGTCCGATGTCAGCCGCCGGCTCGACGTCGTCCGGGCCTGAGCCGACGTCCCCGGGTCTCGGGGTGACGCCAGCGGAGCCAGGGGCGGTGCCCTCGGGCACCGAGTCGTCGACGGGGTCCGGCAGGGCCGCGCCGTTCGGCGCGCCCCTGGCCGGTAACCGGCTGCTCAGCCTGCCGGGGTCGGCCAAGGAGGTGCGGCGGTTCACCTTCGACACCGGGGGCGAGCTGACCTACCAGGCCGGCGACGCGCTCGGGGTGCTGCCGGTCAACGGCGCCGACCTGGTCGCGGAATGGCTCGCCGTGACCGGCCTCGATCCCACGGACATCGTCGAGATCCCCGACGTCGGCCCCCTCCCGTTCGGTGAGGCCCTGCGGAGCCGACTGGAGATCACCAGGATCACCCCCGGCCTGCTCAGGTTCGTCGCCGACCGTACCCGCGACCGCGATCTCACCCGGTTCCTGCGTCCGGGCAACGGGGGCGAGCTGGCGAAGTGGACGTGGGGCCGCCAGGCCGTCGACGTGGTCGGTGAGCTTCCCGTCCAGGCCACCGCCCAGGAGTGGGCGGACGTACTCAAACGCCTGAAGCCGCGCCTGTACTCCATCTCCTCCAGCCCGCTCGTCGACCCAGACCGGGTGAGCCTGACGGTCTCGGTCGTCCGGTTCGAGAACCCACGGGGTACGGAGCGCAGAGGGGTGTGCTCGTCCTTCCTCGCGGACAGCCCTGAGCACACCCCGGTGCCCGTCTTCGTCCAGCGCAACAGGCACTTCCGTCCTCCCGCGGATCCGGCCGCGTCGATGATAATGATCGGCCCGGGTACGGGCGTCGCGCCCTTTCTCGGTTTCCTGGACGAGCGCCGGGCACTGGGGCACTCCGGCCGCAACTGGCTCTTCTTCGGAGAGCAGCGCCGTTCCACCGACTTCTACTACCGCGACGAACTCGACGCGTCGTACCGCGCCGGGCTGCTCACCCGGCTGGACCTCGCCTTCTCCCGCGACCAGCGCGCCAAGGTCTACGTCCAGGACCGCATGCGCGAGCACGGCGGCCGGCTCTGGTCCTGGCTTCAGGACGGCGCCCACCTGTACGTCTGCGGCGACGCCAGCCGGATGGCCAAGGACGTCGACCGGACCCTGCGCGAGATCGCCGTCACCCACGGCGGCCTCGGCGACGACGAGGCCACCCTCTACGTCAAACAGCTCGCCGCGAGCAGACGCTACGTGCGCGACGTGTACTGAGCCCTCGCCGCCCTCGCCGCCCTCGCCGCCCTCGCCGCCCTCGCCGCCCTCGTTTTCGCGAGGGCCGATGCCCGGACCACCGGGGGAAGCGGGACATCCGAGATGCGCCGACCGGTGCGGATCGACCGGTCGGCGCGCTCGTCGGTATGAGCACGCCGATGTCGTGGACGGCGGACTCGGGTTCGAAGCGGGCGGGAACCACGTTCGTTCCCGCCCGGAACCCGGAGGAGAACGGGAAGACGTCCGCCCCCTATTCGGTCATCCCGCCCCTCCCGCGTTCATCGCCTCGCGCAGGCTGCGCGGACGCATGTCGGTCCAGACCTGCTCGATGTGGGCCAGGCACTCGTCCTTGGTGCCGGTGAAGCCCGCGTCGTGCCAGCCGTCCGGATTGTCGCGGCCCGAGGGCCAGATGGAGTACTGCTCCTCGTCGTTGAGGACGACCTTGGTGTCGGGAAGGGATTCGGTCACTGCTGCTCACTCCTGCGGGGGAGACGGGGGATCGTGGACTGGGTGGACTGGTTCGCGGCCGGGGCGGTCTCCGCCGCCGGCGTGGTGGCACGGGCCTGCTCGATCAGCGAGGTGACCCCGGCCACCGTGGGCTCCTCGAAGAGGCTGCGCATCGGCAGCCGCACGCCGAGCTCCTTGCGGATGAGGGCGATGAGCTGCACGGCGATGAGCGAGTTGCCGCCGAGCTCGAAGAAGTCGTCGTCGACGCCGATGCGCTCGCCGCCGAGCACCTCGCTCCACAGCCGGGCGATGGCGGCCTCGACCTCACCGCGCGGCGCCACGTAGTCGTCGGTCGCCGGGCCGGTACGGGGACGGTCCGACACGGCGGCCGGGTCCAGCTCCGTCTCGACCGTCTCCTGGGTGACCGACCCGACACCGGCCAGGTAGGCGGCGATCGGGGTCGCGGCGATCACCACCTGCGCGCCGAGCGGGGTGGCGAGCAGCCGGTGGAACGCCTCGGCGCCCTCGGCGGGGCGGATGCCGACCGCGTCGGGTCCTCCGGCGGCCGTCGTGACCTGGCCGCCGGAGTCGGGGGCGGCGACGGTGCCGGTGCCGGCCCGCTGGGCTCCGGCGTCGGCCGTCACCCCGGCCACCACGGCGTCGGTGTTGATGCGGCGCAGCACGTAGTCGGAGATCTCGGTGACGATCGTGCCTTCGGAGTCGATGAGCGTCACGTCGACCGCGAGCACCTCGTCGGTGCCGCTGTCGCGGAAGCGCATGTGGCTCCAGAACCTGCCGGGCAGCCGGTCCCTGACGGTGATGCGGCCGTAGCCGAGCGGCAGGTAGTGGCCGACGACGTCGACCCAGGTGAAGGAGGTGGCGCTGTCGAGCAGTGCCGGGTGCAGGCCCCAGCCGTCCAGGTCCTCGGACAGCTCCTCGGGCAGATCGAACAGTCCCAGGGCCTCGTTCTGGCCGATGTACCACTTCTGCATGTGACCCCAGTGGGGGCCGAGCGTGAGCAGCCCGGACAGCGGCACCCCGCCCTGCTCGTCGGACGCGAGGGTGCAGCGGTCGATGATCGCCGCCACGTCGGCGTGCCCGGCGGATCCGGCGTCGACCTTGGCCGCGGTGCCGCGCGCGTGGGTGCGCTGCTCGCCGCCGATGACGCTGCGCACCTGGAAGTCGGCGCCGTCCGTCTCGGTGCTGAACGTCACGCGTATCTCGGCGGAGGCGCCGTCGGCCACCGAGAGCGGTTCGACGAACACCACGTCGCGCAGCTCGATGGCGCCGGTGCCGGGCAGCACCACCTCTCCGGCACAGCGGGCCAGCTCCAGGTGACCGGTGCCGGGCAGCACCGGCACCCCGGAGATGCGGTGCCCGTCGAGCGCCCAGTGGGTGTCGGGGGAGAGGTTGCCCCCGGCCCAGCCGAGCCCTTCGCCGTCGGCCTCGTGCCAGGCGGACAGCACGGGGTGGTCCACGGCCCTGATCCGGTCGCCGCGCTGCAGCGCCACGAACCCGGCGGGCGCGGCGACCTCGGCCGCCATGCCGACCTCGAGCCACTTGCCCCAGTTGGCGGAGACGACCGTGGCCGCGCCCCAGCCGTGCTCGCCCCTGGCGTGCGCGTCGAGGAAGTTGTTGGCCGCGCAGTAGTCGACCTGGCCGAATCCGCCCGCGACCGCGGTGATCGACGAGCAGAGCACGACGGCCTCCAGGTCGAGGTCGCCGAAGGCCTCGTGCAGCGCGAGCGTGCCGACCACCTTGGGTGCGAGCACCTCTTCGGCGGCGGCCCGCTCCTTGATCTCGGCCATGCCGCCGCCGGGCAGTCCCGCGGCGTGCACGATCACGTCCACCCGGCCGAACCCGGCGATCGTCTCCTCCCGCACCCTGCGCATGTCGGCGGGGGAGGTGACGTCGGCGGCGAGCACCAGGACCTCGGCCCCGGCCTCCTCCATCCTGCGGATCGCGGCGATCGCCCGGCCCGCGCGGCCGGTCTCGTGCGCGTCCCACTCCGCCCGGTCGGGCAGCCCGGTCCTGGACAGCAGGACCAGCCGTACCCGGGCCCGCGCGGCGAGGTCCTCGGCGAGCGAGACACCGATGCCACCCAGGCCGCCGGTGATCAGGTAGACCTGTCCGTCCCGGGGGCCCGCCTGCCCGCCGACCTCCGGTGAGGATGTCCCGGCCGCGGACACCTCCAGCTGCTCGTAGTGCTGCAGCCAGCGGCGGCCACCCCTGATGCTCACGGTGGGCAGCAGTCCCGCCTCGTCCGGTTCCGGCCTCCTGCCCAGCTCCGCGGCGGCGTGCCTGACCCAGTCGCGTCCCTCGACGTCGACGTGGCGCACCCGCAGCCACGGCGTCTCCAGCGGCACCACCCGGGGGAACCCGGCGAGGGTCGCGTGCTCGGGGCGGAGCAGGTCGCCGCCGGTGACGTCCTGTGCCCCCGAGGTGAGCAGGGTCAGCTCCACCCCGCCGGTGGAGTCGGCGGGCTGCGCCGAGGTCAGCGCCTGCACCAGCGCGAGCACGCTGAAGAAGCCGCGGTCCTGCGCCCGCCAGGTCCCCTCGGCACCGGCGGCCGGCTCATCGCCGACGGTCCACGCGTGGACCACCCGCCCCGGCACCTCGCCCACGGCCGCCAGCAGCGCGTCGTAGTCGGCGCGCTCGGCGGGACGGACGGTGTAGACGCCGTCGGAGCGCTCCGCGGAGAACCCGTCGCCCGGCCTCACCTCGACCACCTCGGCCCCCGTCGCGCGCAGCGCGTCCACCAGGGCGGCCGAGCCGTCGTCGGCGAAGACCAGGGCGCGGGTGACCGGCGACAGGGGCGCCGGCCCCGGCGGGACCTGCCGCCACACCGGCACGCTGAACCAGCGGTCCAGCGGCAGGTCCTCCTCGACCGGCGCGTGGTTGGCCACGCCGCCGACGAACGCCCCGTGCGGGTCGGGGTCGATCCAGGCGCGCCGGCGCTCCCACGGGTAGGTCGGCAGCGAGACCCGGTGCCCCTCCTCGCTGAACGCCTCCAGCGCGACACCGTTCACCCACAGGGTGCCGTACGCGGCCGACAGCACGCCCACGTCGCCGGCGGCGTCCTTGGGGCCGGGCAGGGAGGGCAGCGGCGCGACCGCGCCCGGCGGGGTCTGCGCCCTGGCGAGCCCCGCCAGCTGCTTGCCGGGGCCGCACTCGATCATGATCCAGTCGCCCTCGGCGAGCAGGGCCGTCACGCAGTCGCCGAACAGCACCGGCTCGCGCATGTGCCGCGCCCAGTACGACGGGTCCGTCGCCTCGGCCGCGGTGATCCAGGTGCCGGTCACGTTCGACAGGAACGGCAGGCTCGGTGCCGACCGCTCGACACCGGCGACCAGCGCGCGGAACTCACCCAGGATCGGGTCCATCATCGAGGAGTGGAAGGCGTGCGAGGTACGCAGCTCCATCCGGCCGATCCCCTCCTCCTCCAGCATGTCCGCCAGCTCGGCGATCGAGGCACCAGGACCGGCCACCACACACGTCCCGGGGCCGTTGACGGTCGCCACCGACACGTCGTCGGGCAGCAGCGGCCCGATCTCGTCCGGTGCGAGCTGCACGGCGAGCATCGCTCCGGCGGGCATGCTCTGCACCAGGCGTCCCCTCGCGGCCACCAGCCGCAACGCGTCCGGCAGGCTGAAGACCCCGGCCACGGTCGCCGCGACGTACTCGCCGATGCTGTGGCCGATCATCCCGGCGGGCTCGACGCCCAGCGAGCGCCAGAGCGCGGCCAGGGCGTACTCCACGGTGAACAGGGCGGGCTGGGTCAGCGCCGTCTGCCGCAGCCGCTCGCCGGCCTCCTCGCCGGTGGCGAAGATCAGCTCACGCAGGTCCTCGCCCAGCACGGATCGCAGGATCTCGGCGCACTCGTCGACCGCGTCCCTGAAGACCTCCTCGGCGCGGTACAGCTCGGCGCCCATGCCCGCGTACTGCGACCCCTGCCCCGAGAACAGGAACGCGATGCTCGGGGTGCGCCGGGAGGCGGCACCGGAGATCGTCCGCTTGGGGTCGCGGAGCGCGGCGATCGCGTCGGCGACGTCGGAGGCGACCACCGCGCTCCTGCGCGACAGTTCCCTGCGCCCCACCCGCAGGGTGTGGGCGACATCGGCCAGGTCGACGCCGGGGTGGGCCTCCAGGTGCGCGGCGAGGCGCTCGGAGGCGGCGGCGAGCGCGGTGTCGGTCCTGCCCGACAGCCGCAGCAGGTGCGCCGGGCGGGGGTCACGCTCCTCGCGGACCGGTGCCGGAGCCTCCTCCAGCACGATGTGCGCGTTGGTGCCGCCGATGCCGAACGAGCTGACGCCCGCGCGCCGGGGGAAGCCGTTGCGCTCCCACTTGGTGGGCGTCCCCGTCACGTAGAACGGGCTCCTGGGGAAGTCGATCTTCGGGTTGGGGCTCTCGTAGTGCAGCGTGGGCGGGATCAGACCGTTCTCCAGGGCGAGCACCGCCTTGATGATGCTCGCGATGCCCGCCGACTGGCCCAGGTGTCCGATGTTGCTCTTGACCGAGCCGATGCCGCACCACTGGGTGTCGTCGGTGTCCTGGCCGAACACGCTGCTCAGCGCCGCGACCTCGATCGGGTCGCCCAGCGCGGTGCCCGTGCCGTGCGCCTCGACGTAGGTGACCGTGCGCGGGTCGACCCCGCCCACCCCGAGCGCCTGGGCGATCACCGCGGCCTGGCCGTCCATGCTGGGCGCGGAGAACCCGACCTTGCCCGCGCCGTCGTTGTTGATCGCGTTGCCCAGGATGACGGCCCGGACGTTGTCGCCGTCCTCGATCGCCTCCGACAGCCGCTTCAGCACGATCACACCGCCGCCGCTGCCCCAGATCGTCCCGGCCGCCTTGGCGTCGAAGGCCCTGCAGTGGCCGTCGGGGGAGACGATGCCGTCCTCGTCGTACACATATCCCTGGCCCTGCGGCAGGTCGAGCATCGCGCTGCCCGCCAGGGCCATGTCGCACTCGCCGTTGCGCAGGGCCTCGGCGGCGACGTGGATCGCGACCAGCGAGGTCGAGCACGCGGTGTGCAGGGTGTAGCTCGGGCCGCGCAGGTCCAGTTTGTACGACGACAGCGTGGCGCAGTAGTCGACGTGGTTGCCGACCATGACGGCGAGCCAGCCCGCGTTCGCGTGGGCCTGCGCGTTGCTCCTGATGTTGATCCACTGGTAGAAGTCCGAGCCGGAACCGGCGTAGACGCCGATCTCGCCCGGATACCTGAACGGGTCGTAGCCCGCGTCCTCCAGGGCGGTGTGCGACAGTTCGAGGAAGAGCCGGTGCTGCGGGTCCCGGATCTCCGCCTCCCTGATCGACATGCCGAAGAACGCGGCGTCGAACCCCTGGTGGTCGTCGAGCATCATCGCGGCCGGTACGAAGTCGGGGTCGTCGAGAACGTGGTCGGGCACGCCGAGCGCGCGCTGTTCCTCACGGGTGAAGTGCGTCAGCGACTCGACGCCGTCGGCGAGGTTGCGCCAGAACTGCCTGGCGTCCCCGGCTCCGGGCACCCGGCACGAAAGGCCGATGATCGCGATCGGTTCGACGGTGGGCTCCTCGGCCATGCGGGGGTCCCTTTCTTCCTTGCCGGTCGCGGTCGGCTCCGGCGCGGGGGGTTGGACGGGCATCAACTCGGTCTCCGGCGGGGTCGCCGGTTCGGTCACCGGCTCGACGGTCTGCCGGGGCGCCGGTCGGGTCAGCGGGTCGGTTCGTGGCTCGGGTCGCGGTGCGGGACGTCGTGCGGTCGCCGGTCGGGGCGCCGCCCCGGTCGCGGGAGAGGGCGGGGGGGACGGGGTCCGGTCCGGCCGCGAGGGCCGGAGGGGGCGGACGTCGGTTCGAGGTCGGATACGGGGGATCGTGCGGTTGTCAGCTCGGCTTCCTTGAGCGGTCCTTGAGGCGGTCTCGCCGCACGGCGAGCCGCCGTGCGGCGCGGTCGAGGCCGGCGGTGGGGCCTGCGCCGTCGAGGTGCGCGGCGAGGGCGCGGATGGTCGGGTGGCGGAACAGGTCCACGATCGGGATCTCCCTGCCGAGGGCCTTGCCCAGGCGGGCCTGGACGGCGGCGATCGCGAGCGAGTGGCCGCCGATCTCGAAGAAGTTGTCGGCCGCCCCCACCCGAGGCACGCCGAGCACGGCCCGCCACACCTCGGCCACGGCCCGCTCGGTCGGGCCGGACACCTCCCCGCCCGCCTCGCCTCCCGGCCGGGACACGGGCCGGCGCAGCGCGGCGCGGTCGACCTTGCCGTTGGGGGTGAGCGGGAGCGCGGGAACCACGAACACCTCGGCGGGCACCGCGTGCTCGGGCAGTACCGCGCGCAGGTGGTCGAGCAGCCCCGGCGGGGCCGGACCCGGCCTGCGCGGCACCGCGTAGGCGTGCAGCACCGTCTCGCGCCGCTCGTCCCGGTCGGCCACCGCGACGGCGGCGCGGACCTCGGGGTGGGCCGACAGGGCCGCCTCCACCTCGCCCAGCTCCACCCGGAAGCCGCGGATCTTCACCTGGTCGTCGCGCCGTCCGGCGATCGTCACGGTCCCGTCGGGGTTGAGGCGGCCGAGGTCGCCGGTGGCGAAGGCGTCACCGGTGAAGCGGAGCCGGGTGAGTTCGGCGTCGAGATAGCCGTTCGCCAGGTTGGCGCTGCGGACGACCACCTCGCCCAGCTCACCCACCCCGGCCCGGCCACCGTGCTCGGCGGTCACGACCAGCTCGCTGCCCTCGATGCCGCGTCCGGCGGGGACGGGTTCGGCGCTCTCACGCACCCCGGTGGGGATCTCGTACCAGGCGTGGGCCTGCGGGGTCTCGGTGGTGCCGTAGAAGGCCACCAGCCGGGCGGCGGGGACGAGGCGGCGCAGCCGCGCGGCGTCGGCGTGGGTGAGCCGGTCGCCGCCGGTCGCCACCAGCCGCACCTCGGGCAGCACCGCGCCGGTCCCGCAGAGCATCCTGGCCAGCTGCGGGGTGAGGTGCGCCACGGTGACGCGGTGCTCGCGCAGCCACGCGACCAGTCGGACGGGGTCGCGGAGCAGTTCGCCCTCCGGCACGCACAGCCGGGCGCCGGTGGCGAGCGGTACGAACACGTCGCGCAGCGCGGGGTCGTGCGCCAGGCCCGACAGCAGGGCGAAGCGATCGGCGGGGGTCACCGCGAAGGTCGCCGCGTACCAGGCGACGAAGTGGGCGAGCGGCCCCTCACCGGTCACCACCGGCTTGGGGTCGCCGGTGGTCCCCGAGGTGAGCGAGAGGTAGCCCCGCTCGGGGTGCGGCGTGGTTCCCGGGGGCGAGGTCTCCGGGAGCGCGATCTCCGGAAGACCCGACAGAGGGGGCGCGCCCGGACAGCGCAGTGCCGCCACGGCGCCGGCGGCGGCGGCCTGGCGGGCCAGCACCGGAGCCGGGTGCGCCGGGTCGAGGATCACCCAGCGGGCCCCGGCGGCCAGCACTCCCAGCAGCAGCCCGGGAAGCTCGGGGACCCGCGCGGCGAGCACCGCGACCGCCTGGCCGGGTTGCACCCCGGCCGCGCGCAGTGCCGAGGTCGTACGGTGGCGCAGCATGGTGAGCTCCGCGTGTCCCAGGGTCCGCCCCGCTCCCTCCACCACGACGTCGCCGTGCAGGGTGTCCAGCGGCCCGGGACCGTCCCAGACGGGCAGCGCGGCGGCCGGTTCCCCCGGGGTGAGCCGGGCCTCGCGCGCCGCCTGTCCCGGGTCGGCGAGCAGGTCGCCCAGCAGGTGCGCGTAACCGGCCAGCAGGGCGTCCATCCTGGCGGCGGAGAACAGGTCGGGATTGTAGACGAGCTGCAGGGCGTATCCGTCGCCGCGCTCGCTGACGTACATCGTCAGGTCGAACAGCGCGCCAGGCAGCCCGGCGGGCAGCGGTTCGGTCACGCACCCGGGCAGGTCCAGCTTGGCTTCGGCGAAGTTGTACATGTTGAACAGCACCTGCGTCACCGGGTTGCGTCCCAGGTCGCGCGGGACGCGCAGCGCCTCCACGACGCGCTCCAGCGGTACGTCGCCGTGGGAGACGACCTCGGCGAGCTCGTCGCGGCAGCGCCTCACGTGCTCCTCGAACGAGACCCCGGGGTCCTGACGCAGCCGTAGCGGCAGCATTCGCACGCACATGCCGATCAGCGACTCGAACGCGACGTGCCCCCGGTCGGCGTACGGGGTGCCGACGAGCAGGTCCCGCTGCCCGGACAGCCTGGAGAGCAGCTGCGCGAAGGCGGCGAGCAGCACCGGGTACGGGGTGACCCCCAGCCGGACCGCGAGCCTCCTGACACGATCTGCGGTCTCGGTGTCAATCTCCGCTGTTCGGAGCGCTCCAAAAAAAGTCTGGACGGGAGGGCGCGGGGTGTCTCTGGGCAGGTCGAGCACCATCGGGGCGTCCCTCAGGTGCTCACGCCACCAGTCGACCCCGTCGCCGTCCGACCGCTCCCTCGCCCAGCGCGCGTAGTCGGCGAAGGACGCACCCGTCGGCCCCTGGAGGTCGCCGCGGTAGGCGGCACTCAGGTCCCGGTAGAAGACGTCCTGGGACCAGCCGTCGAAGACGATGTGATGCGCGGTCACCGCGAGCACGTGGTCGTCGTCGGCCAGCCGGATCAGCCTGGCCCGCAGCAGCGGATCGCGCGCCAGGTCGAACCGGGTCCGCGCCTCCGTCTCCAGAATCGTTTCAAGAGCTTTCTGCAGTGCGGTCTCCAGAGCCGCCTCCGGTGTGCTCTCCGGAGCGGTCTTCAGCGTGGTCTCAGGAACCGCTTCCGGCTCGCGCTCCGAAGCCGGTTTCGACGTGCTCCCCGGAGTCGTCTCCGGAGCGGCCTCGGGATGGGCGAGCGCCGAGAGGTCGTCGAGCGGGAGCGGCACCTCGCCCGGCGGGACGACCGACACGTGGGGCACGCCGTCGCGGGAGGTGATCCGCCAGCGCAGCGTCTCGTGCCTCGCCACCACCGACTCCAGGGCGCTGCGCAGCGCGCCGTGGTCCAGCGGGCCGCGTAGGCGCTCGGCCATCGCGATGTTGTGGGCGGGGGTGTCGGGGGCGAGCCGCTCCACGAACCACATGCGTCGTTGCGCGGGCGACAGCGTGGGGGGCGCCGAGCCCGCCGAGCTCGCCGAAGTCCTCGCCGACGGGGTCTCTCCCGCCGGCGCGGCGTCCCGCGCGCCGGCGTTCTCGACGCCGGACGAGAGGATGTTCTCGACGTCGGAGAAGGGGGCGTTCTCGACACCGGACGAGAGGGCGCCGTAGGTGCGGGCCGTGTAGACGTCCTCGACCGAGACGTCCCTGCCGAGTTCCGCCCTGATGGCCGACACCAGGCGCATCGCCCGCAACGAGTGCCCGCCGCGCTCGAAGAAGTCGTCGTCGGGGCCGGGGGGAGGCGCGTCGAGCACCCGTGCCCAGATCCCCGCCAGCCCCGAGAGCCCGGTCGCGCCGCCGGTCGTACCCCCGGCCGTGTTCCCGGCCGTGTCCCCGTCCCGGCCGCCGGTCGTGTTCCGGGAGGTGCCTGAGGATTGCCCGGCGAGGTCGCGCAGGGCGGCGAGGTCGACCTTGCCCGAGGAGTTCAGCGGCAGGGCGGGCACGTGCACCACGCGGGTGGGCAACATGTAGATCGGCAGCCGTCCCGCGCAGTGCACCCGCAGGGCCGCGAGCCCGGGAGCGTCCAGCGGCGCGACGTAGGCGACCAGCTCGCCTGGGGCGTCGACCACCGCCTGCGTCACCTCTGGGTGCGCCCGCACCACCGACTCGACCTCGCCGATCTCGACCCGCTGTCCCTGGATCTTCACCTGCCGGTCCAGCCGCCCCATGAAGGCGATCCGGCCGTCCGCCTGCCAGGCGACGTGGTCGCCGGTGCGGTAGAGCCGCGCGCCGGGCGCGGACTCGAAGGGGTCGGGTACGAACCTCTCGGCCGTCATGCCGGGCAGGCCCAGGTAGCCGCGGCTCACCTGAGGCCCGCCGATGTACAGCTCGCCGGGGACGCCGACGGGACACTCGCGCATGTCCTCGTCCAGGACGTGCGCCCGGCAGCCGCGCAGGGGGTGCCCGATCGGCAGCGAACGCTCCCAGGTCCCCGACAGCTCGGTGCCGACCACGCAGACGGTCGTCTCCGTGGGGCCGTACCAGTTGTGGAAACGGGTGTGCGCCGACCAGCGGGCCACCTGCTCGGGACCCGGCGGCTCCCCGGCCGTGATCAGGTCACGCAGGTGCGGCAGCCGTGCCGGGTCGACCAGCGGCAGCAGCGCGGGCGGGATGAACCCCCAGGTGACGTCGTGCGCCTCCAGGAACCGCTGCAGCCGCGCCGGGTCGGTCCTGTCCTCGTCCGGCACCAGCTGCACGCAGCCGCCCACGGTGAGCGGCGCGAGCATGTCGAGCACCGAGACGTCGAAGCCGAGCGCGGAGAACGCGATCGACCGGCATGTGCCGTCCAGGCCGAAGTGGGCCGTCGCGGCGGAGGCGAACGCGACCGCGGAGGCGTGGCTCACCACCACGCCCTTGGGCCGCCCGGTCGATCCGGACGTGTACAGAACATAGGCGGCGTTCCCCGGCAGCGCAGGACCGCCGCCGACGTTCTCGCCGCTTCCCGTCCCCGTTACGGCAGAGGGCCCGGAGGCGGTTCCGGAAGTAATTTCGGACACGGCCGCGACGCCCGTCTCCGGCTCGACCAGGGGGCGCCCGCATCCGTCCAGCATCGCGCGGCCGTGGCCGTCGGCCACGACGACCGCGATGCCCGCGTCGTCGAGGACCTCGTCGAGTCGCCGGCGTGGATGCGCGGGGTCGAGTGGGACGTACGCGCCGCCCGCCATCATGATGCCGAGGGCGGCGACGGTCATCAGCGGTGTGCGCCTGGCGCAGAGCCCGACCCGATCCTCAGGGCCCACCCCGAGGGCACGTAATCGCAGCGCGAGCGTGGTGGCGGCGTCGACCAGTTCGCGGTAGGTGAGGCCGGCGTTCCACTGGCGGATCGCCGGCGCGGAGGGCGTACGCGCCGCCTGGGCGACGATCAGGTCGCACAGCAGCGCGTCCGGGGCGATGTGGGGTGGCCCGGTCGTCCAGGCGACGGGCGCGGGAGCCGGTGAGGTGAATGACGGACCGGGCAAAGAGGCGGACGACGAGTCCCCCCGCATCGCTTCGAGCATCCACCCCCCATAGCCCCAAACAGGGTTTTTGCCCTGCCAAGTATTCACAAGCTATAAGCCAGGTCATTCCTATTATTTGCGTCATCGGACAGTCAAGGATTGAAAGTTAAACGTGTGGCGTAATGCCGGTTTCGGCCGTAGGGGAAGATCTTCGAGCGTCGTGACGCTCCGGGATCGCCGCAGTTGGTGGCGATCCGGTGAACGGAAGGTGACCTACCGCTTCCGTGCGTCGTGAAGCGTCTCACTCCGTGGACACCGGCCGTGGCCGGAGGCTACCAAGAGCAAGTGTCCTAAATACCTATTTCGGTCCTAGTTCACCCCGCCGTCATTGTGGTCGTACTCCTCGGCGATCCGCTCGGCCTCCTCGTCCGTGAGCCGGTCGATCTCGGCGGCCAGGCACTCCTCGACCACCAGCGCGAGCCCGCGGACCGAGCGCGTGGTGAACAGGGCGTTGAGCGGCAGGTCGACGCCCACCGTCGAGCAGATCCTGGCGACGACCTTGGTACCGAGCAGCGAGTGCCCGCCGACGTCGAAGAAGTCGTCGTCGATCCCGATGCCGCTCCTGCCCAGCACCTCGCACCAGATCTCGTGCACCAGCTCCTCGCTCGCCGTGCCCGGTCTCGTGGGTGCCGCCGGGACCTCCTCGGAGACGGGGGAGGGCAGCGAGGCGCGGTCGAGCTTGCCGTTGGGCAGCTTCGGGAAATCCCGTACCGGCACGAAGAGGCTCGGCACCATCGTGGCGGGCAGCCGCGTCGCCAGGAACGCCCTGAGCTCCCCGGCCGTCGCCTCCGCGCCCCTCCCGGCGCCCGCGGCCGGGCTCACCCCGGTGCCCGCGCCCGTCTCGGCGTCCGTGTCCATGTCCAGGTACGCGACCAGCGCCCGGCCGCCGGGGGCGTCGTCCCTGACCGCGGCGACCGCCCGGCGCACCCCCGGGTAGGCCGCCAGCGCCGCCTCCACCTCGCCCAGCTCGATCCGCACCCCCCGTACCTTCACCTGGTCGTCCGCGCGTCCGAGGAACTCCAGGGTGCCGTCGGGCAGCCGCCGCACGAGGTCACCCGTCCGGTAGAGACGCCCACCCCGGCCGAACGGGTCGGGGACGAACCGCTCGGCGGTCAGCCCCGGCCGCCCCCGGTAGCCGCGGGCGACCCCGTCGCCGCCCAGGAACAGCTCCCCCACCACACCGGAGGGCACCGGCTCCATCGCCTCGTCCAGCACGTACGCGGTGGTGCCCGCGACCGGCATGCCGATCGACATCGACTCCGTGCCCTTCGGCACCCGGTGCGCGAACGACCAGATCGTCGTCTCCGTCGGCCCGTAGAGGTTCCACAGCTCGTCGGTGACCCGGTGGATCCGCCCGGCGAGCGACACCGGGAGGGGCTCCCCGCCGCTGAACACGCGCGGCAGCCCCGCGGGCAGCCGTTCCAGGATCTCCTCCAGCACCGACGGCGGCGCCTGCACCGTCGTCACCCCCGCCTCCGCCACCAGCTCGCCCAGCCGGCCCGTGCCGTACGGGGGAGCGAGCACCACCGCGCCGCCCGCCGTGAGCGGGCCGAAGATCTCCAGCGCCGCGATGTCGAACGACAGCGAGGTGAGCAGCAGCATCCGCTCCCGCTCGGTGAACCCCAGGGCGGTGACCAGGTTCACCACCCCGCGGTGCGGCACCACCACCCCCTTGGGCACCCCCGTCGACCCCGAGGTGTAGATCACGTAGGCGGGCGAGTCCGGGGAGACGGGGTCGGGGACGAACTCGGACGTTCCGCCCGAGGGCATCGCGTCGAGCAGGATCGCCGGGGGATGGTTGGACGGCAGCCGCTCCACCAGCGTCGCGCGGGTCAGCAGCAGACGGGTCCCCGAGTCGGCCAGCATGAGCCCCAGCCGCTCCTTCGGATACTCCGGGTCGAGCGGCACGTAGCAGCCACCGGTCTTCAGCACCGCGAGCAGCGCCACGATCAGCTCGGCGCTCCTCGGCAGGCACACGGCGACCGGGCTCTCCGCCCCCACCCCGCGCTCGCGCAGCCGCCGGGCCAGCGCGTTCGCCCGCTCCTCAAGCCGCCCGTAGGTGAGCGTCCCCTCCGAGGAGACGACCGCGGGGGCGTCCGGCGTCCGCCGCGCACGCTCGGCGATCAGCTCGTGCAGGCAGCGCTGCGGGTAGGCGGCCTCGGGGCCGTGCCAGGAGGACAGCAGACGGGCACGCTCGGCCCCGTCCAGCAGCGGCAGCCGGGAGATCGGCAGCCCCGGGTCGTCGACGGCCGCGCCGAGCAGCGTCAGGTACGCCGACACCAGGCGGCGGATCGTGTCCTCGTCGAACAGGTCCGTGCTGTACTCGACCCAGCCCTCCAGCCTGCCGTCCGGATTGTGGAGCTCCATGGTGAGATCGGCCTTGGAGGTGCCGTTGCCGTACCGGCCGCGCGCGTCCACCGCGATCTGGTTGAACCCCACCTGGAACAGCGGCGTCCTGCCGGGGTCGCGGGGCGGGCTCACCGCCTCCACGAGCTTCGCGAACGGCACGTTCTGGTGGTCGAACGCCTCGAGCACGGTCGTGCGGACCCGGTCCAGCGCCTCGTCGAACGCGGGGTCGCCGCCCAGGTCGGTGCGGAGCGGCAGCGTGTTGACGAACATGCCGATCAGCGCGTCCAGCTCCGGCAGCTCCCGCCCGGCGACGGGGGAGCCCACCACGACGTCATCGCGCCCGCTCCAGCGCGCCAGCAGCACCGAGAACGCGGTGAGCAGCACCGTGAACGGCGTGGTGTTCCGCCCTCTCGCCAGCGCGCCCACCCGCTCGGTGAGCTCCTCCGGCACCGCGAAGTCCAGCACCGAGCCGGTGTATCTCATCTCCGCGGGGCGCGGCCGGTCGGACGGCAGCTCCAGCGGTACGCTGCCGCGCAACCGCTCCCGCCAGTAGGCCAGGTCGCCGTCCAGTTCGCCGCCGCCCAGCCGGTCGCGCTGCCAGACCGCGTAGTCGGCGTACTGGATCGCCGGCTCGGGCAGCTTGGGGTCGCGGTCCTCGCGCAGCGCCTGGTAGACCTCCACCAGCTCCCGCCACAGGATGGTCGACGACCAGGCGTCGAAGATCGTGTGGTGCAGGACGAGCAGCAGCCGGCACTCCTCGCCGCCCATCGTCACCAGCCGCACCCGCCAGAGCGGGGCCTCGTCCAGCCGGAACGGCGCGCGCGCCTCCCGCGCCGCGACCCGCTCGAACTCCTCGGCCGCCTCCCGTGGGGGCAGCCCGGAAAGGTCGGTCCTGGCCACCGAGACCGGCACCCGGTCCGCGATCGTCTGCACGACCTGCTCGTCACGCAGCTCGAACGACGTCCGCATCGACTCGTGCCTGTTCGCGAGCACCGCCAGAGCCCGCTCCAGGAGATCGGGGTCCACCGGCCGCAGGTCGGTCGCCTCCAGGCGGACGGGGATGTTGTACACGGCCAGGTCCGGCAGGAGCTCGTGCAGGAACCAGATCCGCTCCTGGGCGAACGAGGCGGGAAAGACGTCTGTCACACCTTCTCCTTGAGACACTCACGAAGCTGTTCCGCGATCACGGGCAGGGCGGCGGTCTCGCCCAGGGTGGCCAGCCAGTGCCACTGCTCCAGGGCGTGGCAGAGCCGGTAGAACGCGAGGCGCTCCGGCCAGTCGCCGGGCAGGTCGCCGTACCCCTCAAGCAGGTACCGTCGACGTTCCGCGTCACCCCTGACCGCGAAGTAGTCGGTCCGCGCCAGGTCCATCAGCGGGTCGCCGCCCAGCGCGTTCTCCATGTCGATGACCCCCGTCATCCGCAGCGGGCTACCGGGGCCTTCGCTCCCGGCGACCATGACGTTGCGCTCGTGGAAGTCGTTGTGGCACAGCACGGGCGCGTCGCAGCGCGTCAGGAGGTGGCGGTCGCGCCGCACGTGGGCGCTCAGCTCCGCGTGCAGCTCGGGATCCCCGCCGAACTCGACGAACTGCGCGAGCCTCAGGTCCAGCTGCCCGCCCACGTACGCCTCGTTGGAGCTCTCCTGCGGCCCGTCGATCGGCCCGAACCTCTCCACCCGAACCCCGTGTATCGCCCGCAGCGTGCGGCCCATCTCCCGGTACAGACCCGCGATCTCCACAGCCGAGAGCCCGCCGGAGACCTCCGACAGCGGGCGGCCGGGCACCTTCGTCATCACCGCGTACGCGTGCGGCAGGTCGCGTCGCGAGACGTCCCAGTGCACCATCTCGGGACAGGAGGCGCCGCTGCCGCGCAGCAGCTCGTAGACGCGCACCTCCTTGTGCAGCCGCGCCGTCAGCACATCGGGGTAGATCTTCACGATGAGGTCGCGGTCGGCGCACCTCACCTCGTACACCGCGCTGATCTCCCCGCCGGTGCGCAGCACGACCTCCCGCACCTCCGCGTCCGGGTACGGGGTGCGCAGCAGCACCTGTGCGCGTTCCGGCGACAGCGGCATGGTGATCGCCTTGGCGAACGCGGGGGCGGTCCAGGCCACGCTCACCCGGTTGCCCGCCCGCTCCCGCAGGATCTGGGCGCCGACCAGGTCGTCCGCCGGGGCGTCCGGCATCTCGTCGTCGAACGTCGACAGCACCCGCGTGCGCATCGAGATCAGCACGTGCACCGCGATGCCCAGGCCCAGCACGATGTACATGAGCGCCACGCCACGGCCGGGCCCGACGCCGATCACCGAGCCGACCGTCGGTGCGAGCGCGCCGCCGGGCACCAGCAGCGGGTTGAGCAGTCGCTCGCCCAGTGGCGCGACCACCGCCATGCCGATCGGCAGCGTCGACCACGACACCATCTGGTTGAGGGACTGCACGCGGCCGTGGAAACGCTGGGGCACCTTCGTGTGGATGATCGTCAGGAAGGTGCCGTTCACGATCGACAGGCAGCCCCACAGGCCGAACGCCCCGATGCCCACCACCCACGCCGAGGGCCGCAACCCGGTGATCACCGCGAAGACCGAGAGTCCCAGCGTCGCCAGCATCACCCCGCGCATCCGCCGCCGCTTCGGCCCGCCCCACAGCGCGATCACCATGCCGCCCAGCGCCCCACCCAGGCCGCCGACGAAGGAGATCTGCCCGGCGACGGTCAGCGTGGAGAACGACAGCACCAGCGGGGTTATCGAGAGCAGCAGCGCCGCGAGCATCACGTTGAGCGAGGCGAAGTAGATCATCGCCGCCCGCAGGTGGCGGTTGCCGATCGACATCCGCAATCCCTGCGCGATCTCCTTCGAGAGCGGTTCCCTGGGCGAGTGCGCCATCGTGTCGGGGAAGCGGATGAGCAGCAGGGCGCCCAGCACCAGGAGGAAACTCGCCACGTCGACGACGAGGATGCCGCCCAGGCCGATGCCGGACAGCAGCGCGACGGCCAGCAGCGGTGCGGCGAACTGCGCGGTGCCGATCACCATCTGCACCACCCCGGCCGCGTGCCCCATGTACTCCTTGGGGACGAGCTGGGGGAGCGCGGTGGTGAAGCCGAGCCGCTGGAAGATCAGCGCGATCGACAGGCACGCGGTGAGCGGATAGATGTGCCAGATCTCCAGCGTGCCCGTCCAGAACAGGGCGCCCAGGACGAGCTGGGTGCCCCCGGCCATGCAGTTGCCGAGGATCATCATCGAGCGACGGCTCGACCGGTCGACGATCGCCCCCGCGAGCGGCGCGATCACCACTCCCGGCATGATCGACAACGCGACGAACAGGGCGAAGTCCACCAGTGACCCGGTGGTCAGGTAGATCCACACCGGGATCGCGAAGTCGGTGACCGCGGTGCCCACCATCGACACCAGCTGGAACCCCGCCACCACCAGGAACCGCCGCAGGCTCGGCGGCGGCGCCTTCATCCGTGTCCCGCCCTGTGTCCCGCCCGGTGTCCCGGTCCGCGCCGTGGCTCCGGCCGGTTTCTCCCGAGCGGCCGGTCTCTCCCGTGCGATGGGTCGCTCGGGAGCGGATGCCTCCCTGGGAGCGGTGGTCTCCTCCTTCGTGGCGGACGGTTCCCCGGGCGCGGCGGCGTCCTTCTCCGCATCCGGGGCGGGGGGCAGGACGGAGACCTCCTCGACCCACCAGCCGGCCCCGGGACCCCGCGAGGGCCGGTCGAGCGTGCCGGCCGCGCCGTACCCCATCGCGATGTGGGTGTTGGTCAGGATCTCCGACAGCTCCGCAGCACGATATTTCAGGAAATAGTGGCCCGCCTCGTCCAGGATCACCAGCGCCGTGGTGTCACTCAGGAAGTGCCACTCCCGGTAACGCTCCTGGTAGTAGTCGGTCGTCGGGTCCTGCTCGCCCACCACCGAGATCACCGGTGCCCGCAGCCGCTCCACCCGTTCGGCCAGCACCCGCGTGAAGATCTCCTCCGCGATGAGGGTGTCACGCCGCTGGTTGCGCACCATGAACCGGATCTGCTCGTCGTCGAGCCCGGAGATGTCGGTGCCCATCGACCTCATCCGGTTCTCGTACACCCGGTCGCCGCGCAACCGGTCGTAGCGCGTCAGCCGCGCCAGCGGCCCGGCGATCCTGCCCCTGGGCTTGGCGAACGGGAAGATCGCCCCGATGTACACCGCCTCCAGCGCGCGGCCCCGCTCCTCCAGCCGCCGCGCCACCTCCACCACGAGCGCGCCGCCGATGCCGCAGTGCCCGTACAGGGCGAGGGGGCCCTCGACGTTCTGCAGGATCTCGGTCACGCACAGGTCCGCGACCTCGTCGATCGGCCTGGTCTCCTCGTCGGGCAACCCGGGGTCGTGCCCGGGGAAGGCGAGCGCGTGCAGCGAGCACCCGTCGGGAAGCGCGTCGGCGAGCGGCTGGAAGATCAGCGGACTGCCGCCGCCGTACGGTATGCACACGTACGTCATCAGCGCGGGTCCCGGCCTGGTCAGCTCGTACAGCAGGCTGCGCGGCCCCGCGGGACCCGCGGGCCGCTCCACCAGGGCCGCCAGTTCGCGCACCGTCGGATGCTTGAACAGGTCCATCACCCCGACCGCGCGCCCGCCGACCACCGGCAGCGCCTTGCGCATCCGCGCCACCGCCTGGATCGCGACGAGCGAGTGACCGCCCAACTCGAAGAAGTCACCGTCGGCGCCGACCGACTCCACGTCGAGCAGTTCACGCCAGATGTCGGCGATCGCCCGTTCCACCGGCGTCCGCGGCTCGGCACCTGCTCCCGCCGCCTCGGCAACCCGCCGCTCCGGCGCGGGCAGCGCTCCGCGATCCAGCTTGCCGTTCGGGCTCAGCGGCAGCGCGTCCAGCACCACGAAGGCCGAGGGCACCATGTGCTCGGGCAGCGTCACCTTCAACGCCCGCCGCAACTCCGCCCCGTCCAGCACCGTCCCGCCTGGCGCCGTCCCGCTCGCTCCTGTCTCGCCCGGCGCCGTCCCGTCCGGCGCCCTCCTGTTGGCTGCGGTCCCGCTCGGTTCCGCCCTCGCCGGATCGTCCCCTGTCGTGCCGGCCGTCGCGACGGTGGGCACCACGTACGCGACCAGCCGCCTGTCGCCCGGCGCGCCGTCCTCCCGCACCGTCACCACCGCCTCGCGCACCCCTGCGAGCCCGCGCAGCACCGTCTCGATCTCGCCCAGCTCGATCCGCTGCCCGCGGATCTTCACCTGGTGGTCGATCCGCCCCAGGAACTCGATCGCGCCGTCGCGGCGGAGCCGCACGAGGTCGCCCGTCCGGTACAGGCGTGCCCCCGCCGTCCCGAACGGGTCGGGTACGAACCGCTCCGCCGTCAGGCCGGGCCGGGCGTGATAGCCCACCGCCACCTGCGTCCCGCCGATGTGCAGCTCACCGGGAACCCCGAAGGGCACCGGCCGCAGGTGGCGGTCCAGCACGTACAGCGAGGTGTTCCGCACCGGGTGCCCGATCGGCACCGTCGCGTCACCCGGGCGGCACCGCCACAGGCTCACGTCGATCGCCGCCTCCGTCGGCCCGTACAGGTTGTACAGCCCCGTCCCCGGCAGCCGCGCGAAGAAGCGTTCGGCCACGTGCGCCGTGAGCTCCTCGCCGCTGCACACCACCCGGCGCAGCGACCCGCACGCCTCGACGCCCTCCTCCTCCAGGAACGCCGCGAGCATCGAGGGGACGAAATGCGCCGTCGTCACCCCGCGGTCCACGATCAGGTCCCGCAGGTACGCCGCGTCCCTGTGCCCGCCGGGACGGGCCAGCACCAGCCGCGCGCCCGTCACCAGCGGCCAGAAGAACTCCCACACCGACACGTCGAAACCCGCCGGGGTCTTCTGCACCACCGCGTCGTCGCCGGTCAGCCCGTAGACGTCCTGCATCCAGCCCAGCCGGTTGCGGATGCCCCCGTGCGTGTTGGGCACCCCCTTGGGCCGTCCCGTCGACCCCGAGGTGTAGATCATGTACGCCGCGTCGGCCGAGGTCGCCGACGGCTCCACGGGCGTGTCCGGCCCGTCCAGCGGATCGTCCAGGACGACCGTCGTCATCCCGCCGTCCCGGGGCATCCTCGCGGCCTCCGCATCCGCGAGGGTGTCCACCGAGCCGGCGGGAGGCGCGCCCCCCGGATCCTCGGGGATTACGTCGAGCACCGCCCGCTGCGCGAGCAGCACCGGCACCGCCGCGTCGGCCAGCATGAACGCCAGCCGCTCGGGCGGATACTCCGGATCCAGCGGCACGTACGCACCCCCGGCCTTCACCACCCCCAGCAGCGCCACCACCAGCTCGACCGACCGCTCCGCGCACACCGCCACCAGCGAGCCCGGCCCCACCCCCAGCCCGCGCAGCCGGTGCGCGAGCCGGTTGGCCCGCGCCTCCAGCTGCGCGTACGTCAGGTGTTCGTCCTCGAACTCCAGCGCCACCGCCCCCGGCGTCCTGGCCACCTGCGCCTCGAACATCCCGCCCAGCGTCGCCCCGTCCGGGTACGGCTCCCCGGGACCCGCCGCGCACGCCAGCACCCGGTCCCGCTCCTCGGCGGGAAGGACGTCCAGCTCCGAGATCCGCGCCGCCGGAGTGGCCGTCACCGCTCCCAGCAGCGTCTCCAGCTGCGCGGCCATCCCCTCGATCGTGGCCGCGTCGAACAGGTCGCGGTTGTAGACGAAGAGCCCGCCCATCCCGTCCGGCTGCTCGCTCAGGAACAGCTCCAGGTCGAAACGCGTCGCCCTCGCCTCGAAGTCGAAGGGCTCCACCGACAACCCCGGCCAGCGCGTCCCCTCCCTGCGCCCGTAGCTCTGCAGCGCGAACACCGCCTGGAACACCGGAGACCTGCTCACGTCCCGCTCGATGCCCAGCTCCCCGACCAGCTGCTCGAACGGCAGCTCCTGGTGCTCGTACGCCTCCGTCGTGGTCCGCCTGACCCTCTCCAGCAGCTCCAGGAACCCCGGGTCGCCCGACAGGTCCGCGCGCATCGCGAGCACGTTCACGAACATGCCGATCACGCTCTCCAGCTCCCGCCGGGGGCGCCCGCCCACCGGGGAGCCGATCGCGAAGTCGTCCTGGCGCGCGTACCGGCCGAGCAGCACCTGGTAGGCCGCGAGCAGAACCATGTACAGGGTCGCGCCGGACTCCCGTGCCAGCCGCGTCAGCCCTTCCACCAGTTCCGGTCCCAGCGTGAAACCGTGCGAGGCTCCCGCGAACGTCTGCTCGCCCCGCCGTCGCCCGTCCAGCGGAAGCTCCAGCGGCACCACCCCGGCGAGCCGCGACCGCCAGTAGGCCAGGGCGGCCTCGGAGACCGGCCGTTCCCGCTGCCACAGCGCGTAGTCGCCGTACTGCAACGGCGGCCCGGGAAGCTCCGTCCCCGCGTAGCAGGCCCCCAGCTCGTCGGCGAGGATGTCGGTGGACCAGCCGTCACCACAGATGTGGTGCAGCGCCACCAGCAGCACGTGATCCTCGGCGCCCGCGGTGTCCTCCGCGGTCCCGCCTTCTCTCGGCTTCCCGGCTTTCGCCGCGTCCGGAGCGCCAGGGGGGTCGGCGTTCCCGCCGCCCACCCGTACCAGCAGCGTCCGCAGCAGCGGCCCCCGCGCCAGGTCGAACGGCAGCGCGGCCGCGTCGCTCACCAGCCGTATCGCGGACCGTTCGCCGTCCGCCTCGGCCCTCTCCAGCGGTACCTCGACCCGCTCCTCCACCACCGCGGTCGGGCGCCCGTCCTCGTCGGGGGGGAAACGCGTCCGCAGGCTCTCGTGCCTGGCGACCACCGCCGCGATCGCCCGCTCCAGCGCCGCGACGTCCAGCGGCCCCGTCAACCGCAACGTCATCGGGATCGTGTACGCGGCGGTGCCGGGAGCGAACTGGTCCATGAACCACAGCCGCTCCTGCCCGAAGGACAGCGGCGCCCCCCGCCCCGGGGGGCGACGGGGGATCGTGAACACCGGGTCCGGCGCGCGGCGGCGCAGCCGTTTCTCCAGTAGTGCTCGCTTGGCGTCGGAAAGCTGGGTGCTGCTCAGGGATTGGCCAGGCGAGGACGTCAACGTGGCTCACTTTCGGGGGGGTGGGGCTGAGACGGGCTCCGCGGCCGGGGAGCGCGTCGGATCTCTCCAGACCGCTTACCTTTCCTCGTGATTAATGACATTCATACATATCTGTCGGACCGAGTCGAGATCAACAACACACACGACTTATCCGCGAGTCTGGGGCTCCTCGTACTCCCATGTCCGCAACATGATTGATCGTCCCTTTTCCTCCGTGGGGACCGGTGGCGCGTCGGTGAGGTGGTACCCCGCCGCACGGGCCACCGCCACGCTCGCCGCGTTGGCGTCCTCGATCTCCAGCAGCAGCCGTGAGACACGCACCGTCCTCCTGGCGAACTCCGTCATCACCCGTACCGCCTCCGAGGCGAGCCCTCGCCCTCGGTAGGCGGCTCCCAGGCTGTAGCCGATCTCCGCGACGTCCAGACCGAGCCCGCTCATCATCAGCAGCACCTCGCCGGCCGGCTCGCCTCCGTCCACGGTGATCGCCAGTTGTATCCGCTCCCCGGACGCCCGCCGCTGCCTGGCACGCTCCAGATAGGCGCGCGCCGCCTCGAAGTCGAACGGAGAGACGAGCGGCGTCCAGTACGCCACCTGCGGGTCGTCGAACAGCTTCACCATCGCCGTCAGGTCGCCGTCCTCCCACTCCCGCAGCACCACCCCGTGCCCGCTGAGCCTCACCCGCTCCGGAAGACGCACCCGCCCGGCACCGAACCCGACGCCGAGTTCACCCCGCCCGGCCTGGCCGTTCCCCGCAGCTTCCATGCCGCCACCTCCCGTTACGCCGTCTGACACGACTTGCGAGCAACCTACTCCGCCCGCGGAGCCCGCATTCGTGCCTGGGAAGCCGAAGTCGGTGGTACGCCGTCTCCCGCCGGTCCCTCCAGGACGCCTCGGGCCTCGGAGTGCCGGTCCGCGAAGGTGGACGGAGGGCGGGGCCGACGGTTTTCGCGGGGGCGGGCGGGAGCGCCGGCTCGCCCACTCGCCCGGAGGAGGGCTCCGGGGTTTTCACAGGAGACGGGCGGGGTCACCGCCCCAGGTGGTTTTCCGGCGTCTCGACGCCGCGCGGGAGAAGTCCGCATCGGCCGACCTCGGACGGCCGAGTCGAACATGGTGCCCCGAGTGGGATTCGAACCCACACTGAATGGATTTTGAGTCCATCGACTCTGCCGATTGGTCTATCGGGGCATTTTTCCGTTTTTGTCCGGATCTTACGTACCAGTGAAGAGCTTACCTAGAAGTAGATCACTCTCGGGCACCGGCGTGGTCTCAATCTAGCGGACGTCGGTACTCTCTTGCTCGTGAGTACGCAGCGGCGAGTGGTGATCGCGGAAGACGAGGCGTTGATCCGCCTCGACCTCAAGGAGATGCTGGAGGAGGAGGGGTATGCGGTCGTCGCGGAGGCCGGAGACGGGGAGTCCGCGGTCAAGCTGGCGATGGAGCAGCGGCCGGATCTGGTGATCCTGGATGTGAAGATGCCCATCCTGGACGGGATCTCGGCGGCCGAGCAGATCGTGTCGCAGCGGATCGCGCCGTGTCTCATCCTCACCGCCTTCTCCCAGCGGGACCTGGTCGAGCGGGCGAGGGACGCCGGAGCGATGGCGTACCTCGTGAAGCCGTTCACCAAGTCGGACCTGGTTCCGGCGATCGAGATGGCGGTGAGCAGGCATCAGGAGATCGCCGCGCTGGAGCGGGAGGTCGGGACGCTCTCGGAGCGGCTGGAGACGCGCAAGCTGGTGGAGCGGGCCAAGGGGCTGCTGATGGAGCGCCACGGGTGGAGCGAGCCGCAGGCGTTCCGATGGATCCAGAAGGCGTCGATGGATCGCAGGCTGAGCATGCGACAGGTGGCGCAGATCGTGGTGACCGACGGAACGGAGCCCGAGACGCAGGCCCCTGAGGCCTGATCGGGCGTTTTGACCCTTTTTGGGGTAGAGGGTCGTCGGGTGGCCGCAGGACGCGCCTCAGGGGCGCCGGAGGGCCTCCGGACGGCCGGGGTGACCCCCCGCGGAAGCCGTGAGGTCGCCAGTGACCACGGCTTTTGTGTCTGATAGCCGAAAAGGATCGGTGTAATAACGAAGCGGTAACGGTGGGCCGTCCTGTATCGACCCGTGACATCCGCTAGTTGTACTAACCGACACAACCCCTGGCCACCCGCCAGGGAAGGGTATCTGTGAACTCGGTCCTGACGAGGGACCGGGCGAAAGGAAGGCAACCTTGCGGCTTAAGACTGCACGCCTCGGTGGAGTGCTTGCCGCCGGTGTGGCGCTCACCCTCGGTCTCGCTGCCTGTGGCAGCGGTGGTACGGAGGCCACGCCGGCTGAGGGTGGCTCCAGTGCTGCCGCCCCCGGTACCGTCAAGATTGGCTTCATGGGAGACCTGACCGGCGCAAACGCCGGCATCGTCATTCCCCCCAGGAACGGTGCGAAGCTCGCCATTGACGAGTACAACAAGACCAACCCGGCTGTGAAGATCGAGCTGGTTGAATATGACAGCCAGGCGGACCCGTCGAAGGCCGTCGCCCTGGCTCAGCAGGCCATCAAGACCGACAAGATCGTCGCGATGATCGGCCCCGCGTTCTCCGGTGAGTCCGCCCAGGTGGCTCCGGTGCTGGAGGAGGCGAAGCTGCCGAGCGTCTCGGCCTCCGCCACCAACGCCGCGCTGTCGACGAACGGCTGGAAGTTCTGGCACCGCGTGCTGCCGAGCGACAGCGTCCAGGGCCCCGGCATCGGCGCCTTCATCGCGGAAGGCGTCGCCGCGAAGAAGGTCTTCGTGATCGACGACAAGTCCGAGTACGGCAAGCCGCTCGCCGACGCCGTCAAGGCGGAGCTCGAGGCCAAGGGCGTGAAGCCCGAGACCGACTCGCTCGACCCGGCCGAGAGCGACTTCTCCTCCGTGGTGAACAAGGTCGCGGCGTCCAAGCCCGAAGCGATCTTCTTCGGTGGTTACTACGCCGCGGGCGGCAACCTGCTCAAGCAGCTCCGCGACAAGGGCGTGACCGCGAAGTTCCTCTCCGGCGACGGTTCGCTGGACAAGGGCCTGATCGACGGCGCCGGTGCCGACAACGCCGAGGGCGCCCTGGTGGGCTGCCCCTGCTACATCGCCACCCCGGACGTCACCGACGAGAAGGTGAAGGGCTTCGCCGACGCCTACAAGGCCGCCTACAGCGCCGACCCGGCCATCTACGCGGCCGAGGGCTACGACGCCGCGACGGTCTTCGTCGAGGCGATCAAGGCGGGCAACGTCACTTCCGACAAGATCAACGAGTTCATCGCCACGGTGGACTTCGCGGGTGTCTCGAAGCAGGTCAAGTTCGAGGCCAACGGTGAGGTCTCGGCGAAGGACATCTACATCTACCAGGTCAAGGACGGTGCCATCGGCCTGCTGGGCAAGGCCAACGAGGCCAAGCTGGGCTAGTCGAGCGCTGAAGGAGATTTAGGTAGCCGACGCGCGGGGAGCGGGAACGCCGCGAATGCGTTCCCGCTCCTCTCGCGCCTCCAGAGAATCCGCGGGATTCCGCTGAATCCACGAGATTCCGCAGAGTCCACGGGATTCCGCCGAATCCACGAGATTCCGCTGGAGGCGGTGTGCTACCCGGACGTGCAGGCGACCCCCGCTAGAAGTGGTAAACCCTAGTGCTCAATGACTTCATCAATCTGTTCTGGCCGGCGACGATCGACGGCCTCTCCTTCGGATCGATCTATGCCCTGATCGCGCTCGGCTACACGATGGTGTACGGCGTGCTGCGGCTGATCAACTTTGCGCATTCCGAAGTCTTCATGATCGGGACCTTCGGTGCGATGCTCGTACCGTTCGTGTTCGGCATCAACTCCCCCCTCACGGGCATCGCGCTGGTCGGCCTCGTCGTCGCGATGATCCTGGCCGGCATGATCGCCTCGGCGACCGTCGCGGTGGGGCTGGAGCGCATCGCCTACCGGCCGCTGCGCAAGCGCGGCGCCTCCCGGCTGGCGGCGCTGATCTCGGCGATCGGCGCCTCGATCTTCCTGCAGGAGCTGTTCGCGCTCCTGGTGATCCCGAACGTCTTCAACCGTCCCGAGCAGGGCAGGATCCAGATGGCCCTGCCCCGCATCATGGAGCGGACCGAGCTTTTCTCGATCTTCGGCCACACGGTCCGGGTCGACCAGGTCTTCGTCATCGTCGCCGCCATCGGCATGATGATCGCGCTGGACGCCCTGGTGAACCGGACGAAGATCGGCCGGGGTATCCGCGCCACCGCGCAGAACCCCGAGGCGGCCGTCCTGATGGGTGTCGACATCAACAGGGTCGTGCGGATGACCTTCCTCGTCGGTGGCAGCATGGCCGGCGTGGCGGGAGCGCTCTACCTGATCTCATATGAGAACACGCACTACTACGTCGGATTCCTCTTCGGTATCAAGGCGTTCACCGCGGCGGTCCTGGGCGGTATCGGTAACCTGCGAGGCGCTCTGGTCGGCGGAATCACGCTCGGGCTGGTGGAGAACTACGGAGCCATCTTCTTCGGCTCCGACTGGAAACACGTGATCTCCTTCACCATCCTCATCTTGGTCCTGATGTTCCGCCCCACCGGCATCCTCGGTGAATCACTCCAGCAGGCGCGCGCATGAACCAGAAGAATCCCCTGGCAAGTTTCCGTACGGGTCTCGGCCGCTTCGGTGACGTCATGCACGATCGCTGGCAGACCACACCTGGCTGGCAGCGCTGGATCCTCTATGTGCTCCTGATCGTCGCGGCGCTGCTGCTGCCCTCGGAGAGCCTCGCCCCCTTCATGTCGCCCTACACCGACTGGGCGAGCATCCTGTTCTTCCCGATCGGGACGTACGTGGTCCTGGCGATCGGCCTGAACGTGGTGGTCGGCCAGGCGGGCCTGCTCGACCTGGGCTTCGTCGCGTTCTACGCGGTCGGCGGCTACGCGATGGCGCTGCTCGGCACCAGACTGGGCTGGAACTTCTGGCTCATCATGCTGGTCGGCATCGGGATCTGCGCCCTGTCGGGCCTCACCCTGGGCGCTCCGACACTGCGGTTGCGCGGTGACTATCTGGCGATCGTCACGCTGGGCTTCGGTGAGATCATTCGCATCACCGCCCGCAACACCGACGAGATCGGCGGCCCGAACGGCATCCGCGGCATCCCGCACCCGCCGAGCGTCGAGGACTTCCACTTCCTGGGCTTCAACTTCTCCGAGGTGTTCGGGGTCGATCCATTCAAATACGGCGTGCTGGACCCGCGGCCCTACTACTACCTGCTGGTCGCGCTCGCCGTCGTTGTGATCATCCTGGTGAAGCGCTGGGAGAAGAGCCGGGTCGGGCGTGCCTGGGCGGCGATCCGTGAGGACGAGGACGCGGCCGAGGTCATGGGCGTGCCGACGTTCCGCTTCAAGATGCTCGCCTTCGCCATCGGTGCCTCCATCGGTGGCCTGATGGGCGTGCTGTGGGCGGCGAAGGCCATCTCGATCAACCCGAACGACTTCCAGTTCCTGCTGTCGGCGACGATCCTGGCCGCGGTGGTCATGGGCGGCGCGGGCAACCTGCCGGGTGTCATGCTGGGAGCCTTCGTGGTGGCGTGGCTGCCCGAGCGGTTCCGCGGCCTGCAGGAATACCGCATGCTGATCTTCGGTGCGGTGCTCGTGGCGCTGATGATCTTCCGTCCGGAGGGTCTGCTGCCATCGCGCCAACGCAAGGCGGAGCTGAAAGAGGGGTCAGGCGGGATGGGTACGCTCGGAGCCGAGGTTCCCGGGCCCGAGTCGCACGGTGAGGAGGTGGCTTCCAAGTGAGCACCGAGGTGAATCCGGCCGAGGTGAATCCGGAAGGTAAGAACCCCGAGGCGGTCCAGGCGGAACGCGCTGGTCGCGCCATGCTGGAGTTGAGGGGCCTCGTCATGCGGTTCGGCGGTGTCACGGCACTGCGCGAGGTGAACCTCACCGTCAACGAGGGAGAGATCTTCGCCCTCATCGGCCCGAACGGCGCGGGAAAGACCACGGTCTTCAACGTGGTGACCGGCGTCTACCAGCCGACCGAGGGCGAGGTTCGCTTCCTGGACGAGAAGATCAGCGGCATCAAGCGGTTCAAGATCACCAAGCGGGGCATCGCCCGCACGTTCCAGAACATCCGGCTGTTCCACAACATGACGGCGATCGAGAACGTGATGGTGGGCGCGGACGCGCACCACAAGTCGGGCATGGTCAGCGTGGCGCTGGGGCTTCCCTGGCACCGCAGGGCCGAGAAGGACGGGCGCAGGCTCGCGATGGAGCTGCTCGACTTCGTCGGCATCTCGCACCGCGCCAACGAGCACGCCAAGAACCTGCCCTACGGTGACCAGCGCCGCCTGGAGATCGCCCGCGCGCTCGCGACCAACCCGAAGCTGCTGCTGCTCGACGAGCCCGCCGCCGGTATGAACCCGGCGGAGAAGGTGGCGCTGCAGCAGCTGATCCGGGACATCCGCGACGCGGGCCGGACGATTCTGATCATCGAGCACGACATGAGCCTCATCATGGGCATCAGCGACCGCATCGCGGTGCTGGACTTCGGCCAGAAGATCGCCGATGGCCTGCCGGACGAGGTGCGGACCGACCCCCGGGTCGTCGAGGCGTATTTGGGAGCTCCCGCCGATGCTTCTTGAGGTCAAGGACATCCGTGTCCACTACGGCAAGATCGAGGCGCTCAAGGGCATCTCGGTCGAGGTGAACGAGGGCGAGATCGTCACGCTCATCGGGGCGAACGGGGCGGGCAAGACCACGACCCTGAAGACGATCTCGGGCCTGCGCGGCCTGACGTCGGGGAGCATCGTCTTCGACGGCAAGGACATCAGCAAGATGCCCGGCCATCAGCGGGTCATCGCGGGTCTGGGGCAGTCGCCCGAGGGCCGGGGAGTGTTCCCCGGCATGACGGTGCACGACAACCTGCTCATGGGCGCCTACACCCGCTCCGGAGACTTCAGCGCCGACCTGGCCGAGGTCTACGAGCTGTTCCCCCGCCTGGCCGAGCGCAGAAACCAGATGGGCGGCACGATGTCCGGCGGCGAGCAGCAGATGCTCGCCATCGGCCGCGCGCTGATGGCCAAGCCCAAGGTGCTGCTGCTCGACGAGCCGTCGATGGGCCTGGCGCCACTGCTGGTGCAGCAGATCTTCGAGATCATCGAGGAGATCAACCGCCGGGGCACCACGGTGCTGCTGGTGGAGCAGAACGCCCAGCAGGCGCTGAAGCTGGCCCACCGCGCCTACGTCCTGGAGACCGGGAAGGTGGTCAAGAGCGCGCCCGCGGACGAGCTGCTCAACGACCCCGCCGTGCAGGCCGCCTACCTGGGCGGCGGCGCGGAGATCGACCTGGAGGCGGAGGCGCAGGCACAGGCCGCTCCGGCGGCCTCGGCTCCGGCTCCCGCTCCGAAGGGGAGCCCCGCTCCCAAGGAGAGCAAGGAAGAGCTGACCTGAGGCCGTGATTCCACGGCCCACCCGGGCCTGAGGGCACCTGACGGGCCCGTCGCGCACTCCGCGCGGCGGGCCCGTTCGTGTGAGCACGGCGAGGAGCAGCCGGGGAGCCTCCCCTGCCTGCGGGAAGCCCGCGGGAAGTCCACGGCTCCCCGCGGGAAGCCCGTCGGGGAGCCGCGGGGAGAACGTCAGGGCGTCTCGGGCTTGAAGGCCCCTTCGCACGGGCCCCTGGGCCACACAGGCCCCTGGGCCGCTCCGCGCGGCGCCGGGGTGGGGGCGGGGCCGGCTCAGGGCAGCGGCACCTGCACACCGTCGGTGCTGCCGCCCACGCCGAGAGGCGGGTCGCCGAACAACCGGATCGCGGAGACCTTCGCCTCCTTGGGGATGTCGTACCAGAGGTCCAGCTCGATCCTGACCTGGGCGCCGAGCGGGAGCTCGTCGGGCTGCCGCTTGATGGCCTGCGCGAACTTGTCGACCGTGTAGGTGGCGCCGTCGGCGGCGACGAGCTTCTGCCGCTTGGCGTCGAAGCGGGAGTTGGTGCGGCCGGGGTTCTCCACGAGGATCCGCACGACCACGTACTGCCCCTTCGCCTGCCACTCGGCGTGGCTGCCGAAGAAGCCGCTCAGGCCCTTCTGCAGGCCGATCACCTGGAACCGGGTGTCACCGTCGGTGACCGGCGCGGCCTTGACGGCACTCTCACCCGGCCGCACCGGGCGCGGCGGGAGCTCGTATGTCGGGGTGGGCGTGGCCTGGGGGGAGGCGGGGTTCGCCTGGGGTGCTCCCGAGCAGCCGGACAGGCCGGACAGGAGGAGGGCGGCGAGGGCGGCACCGGCGATCGGTTTCAGGGGATCACGCACATCCGGCAAGGTAGTCGAGGTAGATCCTCTGGTTCAACGGCTCCCCGGATCACGGTTGCCGATCGGGCAAGTACCGGCGCCCGGATCCGCGCGGGGGCAGGGTATCGACCAGGAACCCTTGACCGCGGTTGTTGTCCGAATTGTGTCGTAGTGGTGATCTGCATGATTATGCAGGTGATGAAGCATGACCTGCACTGAGGTATCCATACAAGAAGCGACATTGACCGTAAGGAGGCCTTCGTGGGCCTGAGTTTTGTTTCCCGTCGTGCGATGGCGGTGGGTGCCATGGTCGTCGCCGGTGCGCTCGGCCTTTCGGCCTGCGGCGGTGGCACGTCCACCACCGCCAGCCCAAGCGATGGTGCCTCGGCAAGTGCTCCCGCGGCCGCGGAGGGCCCCAAGCTCGTCACCCCCGGCAAGCTGACCACCTGCACCAACCTTCCGTACGAGCCCTTCCAGTTCAAGGAGGGCGACAAGGTCGTCGGCTTCGACGTCGACATCGTCGACCTCGCCGCCAAGAAGCTCGGCCTGACGCAGGAGATCGTCGACATCGACTTCGCCGTCATCAAGAGCGGTGCGGCGATGGCCACCAACAAGTGTGACGTCGCCGCCGCCGGTATGACGATCACCGAGGAGCGCAAGGCCAACATCGACTTCTCCGTGCCCTACTTCGACGCCACGCAGGCTCTGCTGGCCAAGAAGGGGACCGGCGTCACCACCCTCGACGACGTGAAGGCGAAGAACCTCAAGCTCGGCGCCCAGGCCTCGACCACGGGCCTCGACTACGTCAAGGGGAAGGGCTTCGACCCCAAGGAGTTCGCCGACTCTCCCAAGGAGCTGCTCGGCCTGCAGTCCGGCCAGGTCGACGTGATCGTCCAGGACCTCCCGGTCGTCCTGACCTGGCTGAAGAAGCCCGAGATCGCCGACAAGTTCGAGCTGGTCGCCAGCCTCGACACCGGCGAGCAGTACGGCGTCGGCCTGAAGAAGAACGCCGACCCGATCCTGCTCAAGGCGATCAACGACTCGATCACCGAGGCCAAGGCCGACGGCACCTACGAGCAGATCTTCGTCAAGTGGTTCGGTAAGAAGCCCGGCGAGCTCGGTTAATCGATGACCGACCAGCCAAAGACGACAGAGCCCGCTCCTGCCGGGGGCGCCCCCGGCAGGAGCGGGCTCAGCCCCCGCAAGAGGCAGCAGATCAGCAGGGCCGTCCAGTACGTCGTACTGGCGGCCGTGGCGGTCTTCCTCGCCCTGCGCATCGAGTGGGGCAAGCTCGGTGAGAACTTCACCAAGCTCGACGTCGCCGAGCAGACGCTTCCCGACCTGTTCACGGTCGCGCTGAAGAACACGATCATCTACTCGGTCGGCGGTTTCGTCTTCGCCTTCCTCCTCGGCTTGGTGCTCGCGCTGATGCGGCTGTCGTCGGTGCGTCCCTACCGGTGGATCGCGGTCGCCTACATCGAGATCTTCCGCGGCCTGCCCGCGCTGCTGATCTTCCTGCTCATCCTGTTCCTGCCGCTCGCCATCACCGGCTTCGAGGTGCCCGGCGGCACGTACGGCCAGGGCATCCTGGGCCTGACGATCGTCGGCTCGGCCTACATGGCCGAGACGCTCCGCGCCGGACTCCAGGCGGTGCCCAAGGGGCAGATGGAGGCGGCGCGCTCGCTGGGCATGTCGTACACGCGGGCCATGGTCTCCATCGTCATCCCGCAGGCCGTTCGCATCGTCATCCCGCCGACGACCAACCAGTTCGTGTCCCTGCTCAAGGACTCCTCGCTGGTGTTGTTCCTCGGCGTCTCCGGCGACTACGTCGAGCTCACCAAGTTCGGCAACGACACGGCCTCGACCTATGCCAACGCCACGCCCATCCTGGTCGTAGGCGTGACGTATCTACTGGTCACCATCCCGCTGGGCTACCTCGCGTCCCGGCTGGAGAGGCGACAGGCGAGGGGACGGTGACAGTGAGCTCAGCGAATCCGGAAACCTCGGAGGCCCCGGCGAACCACGCGGTCGAGATCCGTGACCTGCACAAGTACTTCGGCAAGAACGAAGTCCTGCGGGGCATCGACTTCGCCGTCGAACCCGGCCAGGTGGTCTGCGTGATCGGCCCCTCGGGGTCGGGCAAGTCCACGCTGCTGCGCTGCGTGAACCTCCTGGAACAACCCACGTCGGGCAAGGTCGTCGTTCACGGCGTGGAGCTGACCGACCGCGACGTCGACATCGACGCCGCCCGCCGGGGCGTCGGCATGGTCTTCCAGCAGTTCAACCTGTTCCCGCACATGACCGTCCTGCAGAACGTGATGATCTCGCAGCGCCGGGTGCTGAAGCGGGGCAAGGCGGAGGCCGAGCGGATCGCGAGGGAGAACCTGGAGAAGGTCGGCATCGGCGAGAAGTGCGACGCCTTCCCCGCCCAGCTCTCCGGCGGGCAGCAGCAGCGCGTGGCCATCGCGAGGGCACTCGCGATGAGCCCGGCGCTGATGCTCTTCGACGAGCCCACCTCGGCGCTCGACCCCGAGCTCGTCGGAGACGTGCTCACGGTCATGCGCAAACTCGCCGAGGAGGGGATGACCATGCTCGTGGTCACCCACGAGATGGCGTTCGCGCGCGACGTGGCCGACCGGGTCGTGTTCATGGACGGCGGCGTGATCGTGGAGGACGGCAGCCCCGAGCAGGTGATCGGCGCCCCCCAGCACGAGCGTACGAAGACCTTCCTGCGCCGCGTGCTCGACCCGACGCACACCGACATCTGACGCGCGTCGGCGGCCGGCACCGCCCCCGTACGGCCCGCGCCCGCCCGGCGCGGGCCGCACGGCAGGCCCGCGAACCCCAGGGCGTGTGGACCCGGTGAGCCCGGGGGAGACCTTTGGCGCCATACGGAGCTTCCCCGACCCCGTACGTTTTCTACTCGGCATCCCCACGGACATCACCGTCACCCACCGTAGCGGACCGGTTGCGCGAGGAAGGCAAAAAGGCGGTCGGAATATGATCGAGGACGAGATGTGATCAGGTGATCGGCGGACGTGATCGGGTCCGATTCGGACGCCTCAGGCGTCGCGGAGCATGCACGTGAGGCGCGAGGTGCACACCCTGCGGCCCTGCTCGTCAAGGATCTCGACGTCGTAGGTGGCGAGCGTACGGCCGCCGTGGATCCGGGTGGCGACCCCGGTGACCAGCCCCGACGTGGCCGCGCGGTGGTGGGTGGCGTTGATCTCGATACCCATCGCGACCCGCCCGGGACCCGCGTGGAGGGTCGCTCCCGTCGACCCCAGGGTCTCCGCCAGCACGCACGAGGCACCGCCGTGCAGCAGACCGAAGGGCTGGATGTTGCCCTTGACCGGCATCGTGCCCACCACCCGCTCGGCATCGGCCTCGGTGATGACGATGCCCATCAGCTCCACCAGCGTGTTCTTGTACGAGGCGCCGAGCGCCTCCTCGATCCGCCGAGCGGCTTCCTCGGGGTCTGTCACGGTCAAAGGGAAGTCTCCTGTCGTGCGAGGCCAGGTTTTCTGTCGCACCAGGAGACTAGGCTTTCTTTGTGCCGAAGAGCGAAGCGACCCCCACTCGACCGTGTCTCCTGCTGCTGGATGGGCATTCACTGGCCTATCGGGCGTTCTATGCCCTGCCGGAGGAGAACTTCTCCACCAGCACGGGCCAGACGACCAACGCGGTCTACGGTTTCACCTCGATGCTGGTCAACGTGCTCCGCGACGAGCGGCCGACCCACGTGGCGGTCTGCTTCGACCGCTCCGAGCCGACGTTCCGCCACGAGGAATACGCCGACTACAAGGCGAACCGGAGCGCGAGCCCCGACAGTTTCCGCAGCCAGATGAGCCTGATCCACGAGGTGCTCGACGCGATGGGCGTGCCGCACCTGTCGCTCGCCGGATACGAGGCCGACGACCTGATCGCCACCCTCGCCACCCGCGCCGCCGAGCAGGGCATGAACGTGCTCGTCGTCACCGGCGACCGCGACGCGCTGCAGCTCGTCGACGAGCGGATCACCGTGCTGATGACCCGCGTCGGCATCAGCAACATGACCCGCTTCACCCCCGAGGCGGTGCTGGAGAAGTACGAGCTCACCCCGGCCCAATATCCGGACTTCGCGGCCATCCGCGGCGACTCCAGCGACAACCTGAAGAACATCCCCGGCGTGGGCGAGAAGACCGCGGCGAAGTGGATCCGCGAGTTCGGCTCGCTGGAGGAGCTGGTCAACCGCGTCGACGAGGTCAAGGGCAAGGTCGGCGACAAGCTCCGCGACCACCTCGACCAGGTGCTGATGAACCGGCGCCTCACCCAGCTGATCCGCGACGTGCCGCTGGAGCGCGAGGTCACCAGCCTGGAGATCGGCACGGCCGACCGCGACGAGATCAACAAGATCCTCGACACGCTGGAGTTCCGCGGCGAGATCCGCGACCGGGTGTTCAAGACGATCGGCTCGCCCGAGGCCGAGGCCGAGGAGGGCTTCGAGGTCGAGGTCGTCACCCTGGGCCCCGACGAGGTGGCCCCGTGGCTGCGCGCGCTGCCCGAGGGCCGCGCCGGCCTCGCCTTCAAGGGCACGTACGGCAGCGGCACCGGTCGCGTCGACAGCATCGCCGTCGCGGCGGCCGGAGCGGGAGCCGGCGCGGGGGAGGGGAAGGCGGCCCCGGGCGGTCCCGGCGCCGCGTTCATCGACCCGACCACGCTGACCGAGGCCGACGAGGCGGCCCTGCGCGAGTGGCTCGCCGACCCGTCGAAGCCCAAGGCCGTGCACGACGCCAAGGGCCCGATGCTCGCGCTGTGGGCACAGGGCATGGAGCTGCGCGGCCTCACCTGCGACACCGCGCTCGCGGCCTACCTCGCGATGCCGGGGCAGCGCTCGTTCCCGCTGGAAGACCTCGTGCGGGTCTACCTACGCCGCGAGCTGCGCGGTGAGACCGACAACGGCGGCCAGGCGAGCCTCTTCGACGACCAGGACGACGACGGCTCCCACGACCTCGCCCTGCGGGCGCTCGCGGTCGGCGAGCTCGCCGACGCGCTGGAGACGTTCCTGGAGCCGTTGGGCGGCACCCACCTCATGCGCGACGTGGAGCTGCCGCTCGTCACCGTGCTGGCCGAGCTGGAGCGGGCCGGCATCGCCGCCGACAGGGAGTATCTCAGCGGGCTGGAGGCCGAGTTCGGCGCCGCGGTCAAGCAGGCGATCGAGGCGGCGCACGCGTCCGTGGGCGGCGAGCAGTTCAACCTGGGCTCGCCCAAGCAGCTCCAGGAGATCCTGTTCGTCAAGCTCAACCTGCCCAAGACGAAGAAGACCAAGACGGGTTACACCACCGACGCCTCCGCGCTGGCCTGGCTCGCCGCCCAGACCGAGCACGAGCTGCCGACGATCATGCTGCGCCACCGCGACCAGGCCAAGCTGAAGGTCACGGTCGAGGGCCTGATCAAGGAGATCGCCGACGACGGACGCATCCACACCACGTTCAACCAGATCGTCGCCGTCACCGGCCGGCTCAGCTCGGAGAAGCCCAACCTGCAGAACATCCCGATCCGCACCGCGGAGGGCCGCCGCATCCGGCAGGGCTTCGTGGTCGGCAAGGGCTTCGAGACCCTGCTCACCGCCGACTACAGCCAGATCGAGCTGCGCGTCATGGCCCACCTGTCCGGTGACGAGGCGCTCATCGCCTCCTTCGAGTCCGGGCACGACTTCCACATGGCCACCGCGGCGAGGGTCTTCGACGTCGAGCCGGAGAAGGTCACCGGGGAGATGCGGGCCAAGATCAAGGCGATGAACTACGGCCTCGCCTACGGCCTGTCCGACTTCGGGCTCTCCGAGCAGCTCAACATCCCGGTCTCCGAGGCACGGGCGCTCAAGGAGGAATACTTCGAGGAGTTCGGCGGCGTCCGCGACTTCCTCAACGCGATCGTCGCGCAGGCCAGGAACGACGGCTACACCGAGACCATCCTCGGCCGCCGCCGCTACCTGCCCGACCTCAACAGCGACAACCGCCAGCGCCGCGAGATCGCCGAGCGGATGGCGCTCAACGCGCCCATCCAGGGGTCGGCCGCCGACATCATCAAGGTCGCGATGCTCAACGTGCAGAGTGCGCTGAAGGAGGCGGCCCTCGGCTCCCGGATGCTGCTGCAGGTCCACGACGAACTCGTGTTCGAGGTGGCCCCCGGCGAGCTGGAGACCCTGCGGGAGCTGGTCACCGACCGGATGAACGCCGCATACTCCCTGCGCGTCCCGCTCGCCGTCTCGGTGGGCGTCGGCCGCACCTGGGAGGACGCCGGCCACTGACGGGCCACTGACGGGGCCCTGGGCGGCTCCTGGGATGGCCGGCGGGCACTGACGGCCTCCGGAGTCGCCCGGTGCCCGCCGCGTGCCCGCCGCGTGCCCGCCGACCGCTCTCGATCGCACCTGGGAGGACTCCGGACGCCGACGGTCCCGGGACCCCCATCCGGTGGGCGCCGTCCGGATCGGCTCTCGGCCGCCCCTGCGGGGACTCCGGGCGCCGACGGCCCCGGCCCGTTCGGCGGCCACCGTCCCACAGGCTCTCTCACGAACTTGTGAGGACGCCGACCGTCGAGAGCCTCACCGGTCCCACCTGGGAGGACGCCGGGTCCTGGCGATCACCTTCCGGGTGGGGAGAGACCGTTTCCGCCCCGTCGGGCCCATCGATCGGCCAGGCCTGTCCGAAGCCTGTTCTAAGGTGGTGATCCAAGCCGAAAAGCTCGACGGGCACGGGAGTTCAGTGCGGAGTACGACCCCCCTGACGAAGATCATCATGATGGCCAACGTGCTGGTCGTCGCGGTGGCGCTGATAGGGCTCCTGGTCCTCCCGTCCGCCTCGGCGCCGCCCGGCGCTCCCCGGCAGGGAGTGGCGGTGAGTGGCCCGTCCCCGACCTCCTCCGCGTCCCCCTCGCCGACACCCGACCTGCCCTCGGCCGAGCTGCCGCCGCCGATCACCGCCTCGGCGGAGTTCGCGCGGCAGGTGAAGGCGAACGAGGCCGGAGCGGTCCCGATCCTGATGTACCACCGGATCACCCGCAAGCGGCTGGCGTCGATCGACCGCACCCCCGCCCAGGTACGCAAGGAGTTGGAGAGGCTCGCCAGGGACGGCTATGTGCCGGTCACCGCCCGGGAGTTCGCCACCGGCAGGATGGACATCCCGGCGGGCAAGTATCCGGTCGTGCTCACCTTCGACGACGGCCATCCCAGCCACTTCGCCCTCGAGGCGGACGGCACCCCGGTCAAGGACACCGCGGTCGGCATCATCTACCAGGTCGCCGTGAAGTATCCCGGCTTCCGGCCCGTCGCCACCTTCTGGGTCAACCAGCACCCGTTCGGCCTGCGGGAGGAGAAGGACCAGGAGCGGGCCGTGCAGTGGCTGGTCTCGCGGGGCTTCGAGGTGGCCAACCACACCTGGAGCCACCCCCACCTGCCGAGCCTGCCCAAGAAGAAGATCGCCGAGCAGCTCGCCAGGGTCGAGCGGCTGCTGAAGAGGCTCGGCGTGCCCCCCTCGGAGACGATGGCGCTGCCGTTCGGTGCGATGCCCCGCAAAAGATCTACCGTGCAGTCGGGAAAATGGCGTGACGTTTCCTATCGGTTCAAGGGCGTCTTCCTGGCCGGCGCCGAACCGTCGGTCTCGCCGTTCGTCAAGGGCCACGACTGGCGCGCGATCCAGCGGATCCAGAGCAACGGCAAAAAGGGGGAGTGCCGCAAGTGGTGTTCGGACTACTGGCTCGGGTGGTTGGACAAGCATCCCGGCGAGCGTTACACGGCCGACGGCGACCCCGAACGCATCTCCATCCCGGACAGGCTTCGGGGTAGTATCAGGGCGGACCAGAGGAAGAAGATCAACGCTTATTGAGCGAGATCGTTATCCTTCTGGCACGTGGGCGCGTAGAGTCGTTGGATTGACCATACCCGTCTGGTCTCATATGCTGATCGCTGCGTTGTGGGCTCGCGCGTGTCTCGGACGGAGTGGGCTCGCGCTCGATCACGCCGATACTTTTTTCTTCGGCTGACGGTAAGAAGCCTGCCGCGCGTTCGCCACATCGACATCTGTCCGCGTTCGGAGCAACTCCACACATGACGAGCAGCACTGAGGCCACCTCGAGCACCCCGCAGGTAGCGGTCAACGACATCGGCTCCGAGGAAGAGTTCCTCGCAGCGATCGACCTGACCATCAAGTACTTCAACGACGGCGACATCGTCGAGGGCACCGTCGTCAAGGTCGATCGAGACGAAGTTTTGCTCGACATCGGCTACAAGACCGAGGGTGTCATCCCCTCGCGAGAGCTCTCGATCAAGCACGATGTCGACCCGGCGGATGTCGTCGAGGTTGGCGAGCACGTCGAGGCCCTTGTTCTCCAGAAGGAAGACAAGGAAGGCCGCCTGATCCTGTCCAAGAAGCGCGCTCAGTACGAGCGGGCCTGGGGCACGATCGAGAAGATCAAGGACGAGGACGGCATCGTCACCGGCACGGTCATCGAGGTCGTCAAGGGTGGTCTCATCCTCGACATCGGCCTGCGCGGCTTCCTGCCGGCGTCCCTGGTCGAGATGCGGCGCGTCCGCGACCTCCAGCCGTACGTGGGCCGCGAGCTCGAAGCGAAGATCATCGAGCTCGACAAGAACCGCAACAACGTGGTTCTCTCCCGCCGAGCCTGGCTTGAGCAGACCCAGTCCGAGGTTCGCCAGACGTTCCTCAACACCCTGCAGAAGGGTCAGGTCCGCAAGGGCGTCGTCTCCTCGATCGTCAACTTCGGTGCGTTCGTCGATCTCGGCGGCGTCGACGGTCTGGTCCACGTCTCCGAGCTCTCCTGGAAGCACATCGACCACCCCTCCGAGGTCGTCGAGGTCGGCCAGGAGGTCACCGTCGAGGTGCTCGACGTCGACATGGAGCGCGAGCGCGTCTCCCTGTCGCTCAAGGCGACGCAGGAAGACCCCTGGCAGCAGTTCGCCCGCACCCACCAGATCGGTCAGGTCGTTCCGGGCCGCGTCACCAAGCTGGTGCCGTTCGGTGCGTTCGTCCGCGTCGAGGAGGGCATCGAGGGCCTGGTCCACATCTCCGAGCTGGCCGAGCGCCACGTCGAGATCCCCGAGCAGGTCGTCCAGGTCGGCGACGAGATCTTCGTGAAGATCATCGACATCGACCTTGAGCGCCGCCGGATCTCGCTCTCGCTCAAGCAGGCGAACGAGGGTGCGATCGGCGCCGACGTCGAGTTCGACCCCACGCTGTACGGCATGGCGGCGACCTACGACGACTCGGGCAACTACATCTACCCCGAGGGTTTCGACTCCGAGACCGGCGAGTGGCTCGAAGGCTTCGACAAGCAGCGCGAGGAGTGGGAGCGGCAGTACGCCGAGGCTCAGACCCGCTTCGAGGCTCACAAGAAGCAGGTCGAGGAGGCCCGCAAGGCCGAGGCCGAGGCGGGCGAGGCGGCCCCCACGTCCTACTCCGGCGAGACCCCGTCCTCGGGTTCCACCGGTGCCTCCACCAGCGGCAGCAGCGGCTCCTCCGCTCCGGCGGCGGGTGCCCTCGCCTCCGACGAGGCTCTCGCGGCCCTGCGCGAGAAGCTCGCGGGCGGCCAGAGCTGACCCGGTGCCGACGGCGCTGACAACGCGGTAGAAGATCGAAGGAAGGGCCCCGCTCCGGCGGGGCCCTTTCCGCGTTCCCGGAGTGCTTCCCCTGCCGGGGGCTCTCGCCCGGCCGCTAGGGTGGCGCCGTGACCATGATCGAGTGGGCGGAGCCCGAGGACGCGGGCGAGATCCTGACCGTGCAGCGCGCCGCCTACGTGAGCGAGGCCCAGCTCTACGGCGACCCGTTCATCGCGCCGCTCGTGGAGTCGATCGCCCAGGTCCGTCAGGCCGTCGAGACGGCCACCGTGCTCGTCGCCCGCGACGGAGCGCGGATCGTGGGCGCGGTCCGCGGCCGGATGTCCGGAACGACCTGCCTGGTCGGTCGCCTGGTGGTCGCCCCCGACCGGCAGGGCGAGGGCATCGGCGGAGCCCTGCTGGTAGCCCTGCACGAGGAGGCCGCCACGGCACTCGCCTTCGACCTGTTCACCGGCCACCTGTCGGAGGGCAACCTGCGTCTCTACCGCCGCCACGGCTACCGCGAGACGCGCAGGGAGCGGATGACCGACCATCTCACCCTGGTGCACATGCGCAGGGAGCTCTGAGGGCACCCAGGAGCGTCTTCGTGCGCGAATCGATCCCGTTGGAGCGTTCTGCGCCTGAAGGGCGGCAGGCGTGACCTCCGGCGCCGAGAGGGGCGACTCCGGCTTCCGAGCCGACCATGCCGCAGCACGGCCGGTACGGCGTATGCTGCGGATCATGTTGATGGTGGGGCTTACCGGTGGCATCGGGTCGGGCAAGAGCGAGGTCTCCCGGAGGCTGGGCGCCCGCGGCGCCGTGATCATCGACGCCGACAAGATCGCCAGAGAGGTGGTCGAGCCGGGAACCCCCGGACTGGCACGCGTGACCGGGGTCTTCGGCACGGGCATCCTGCGCGAGGACGGCTCGCTCGACCGGGAGAAGCTCGGCTCGATCGTCTTCTCCGACTCCGAGAAGCTCGCCTCGCTCAACGCCATCGTCCACCCCCTCGTCGGCGCGCGGGTCGCCGAGCTGCAGGAGCAGACGGCCCCCGGCAGCATCGTGATCTACGACGTGCCGCTGCTGGCGGAGAACAAGCTCGCCCCCATGTACGAGGTGGTGATCGTCGTCGACGCCTCCGACGAGGTGCGCCTCGCCCGGCTGGTCGAGCTGCGCGGCATGAGCGAGCAGGACGCGAGGGCGAGGCTCGCGGCCCAGGCGACCCGCGAGGAGCGGCTGGAGATCGCCGACATCGTGGTGCCGAACGAGGGCACCCTGGAGGAGCTGGAGGCCCGGATGGACGGCCTCTGGTCCGACCTGAAGGCCCGCGCCACCGACTGAGCCCCCTCACCCCTCCTGGAGCGATCCGCCCAGGTGAGGCGTGCGATCATTTCCGATGTGCTGCGACGACTGACCCTCCTGGACTGGATCCGGCTCGCGCTGCTGGGCCTCGGACTCCTGTTCGTCGCGACCGGCCTGCTTCCCCTGCGGGAGGCCGAGAGCCAGATGGAGCGGATCGCCCCCATCCTGCTCTTCCTCGCCGCGGTGGTCGTCCTCGCCGACCTCGTCAAGGAGGCCGGGCTCTTCGACGTGATCGCGACCCGGCTGGCGATGCTGGGCGGCGGTGGGTACGCCGTGCTCTTCCTGCTCTGCACGGCCTTCGCGTCGCTGGTCACGATCTTCCTGAACCTGGACACCACCGCGGTACTACTGACGCCCGTGATGCTCGCCCTCGCGGCCAGGACCGGGATCGCCGCACTGCCGCTGGCCATGACGACCCTCTGGCTGGCCAACACCGCCAGCCTGCTACTGCCGGTCTCGAACCTGACGAACCTGCTGGTCCTGGGACGGGTGGAGATGTCCACCCGCGAGTTCGCGGGAAGGCTCTGGATCCCCCAGCTCGTCGCGATCGCGATCACCATGCTCTTCCTGTGGGTGTTCTTCTGGCGCCGAGGCCGGCGCGGCGCCGACCGCTACACCCCGCCGATTCCCGAGCCGGTCGCGGATCGGGCGCTGTTCGCAATCGCGGCCGGGGTCTGTGCGCTTTTCGTCGCCGCGATCCTCCTGGAACTGCCGATCCAGTTCGCCGCCCTGGCCGGGGCGGCCCTGATGGTCGCCGCCTTCGCCTGGCGGGACCGCGCCAAGCTCACCTTCGCCCTGTTCCCCTGGCAACTGCTCGTCTTCGTGGTGGGCCTGTTCCTGGTGGTGCCCACGCTGAGCCGGCACGGCCTGGCCTCGGTGATGGGCACCCTGATCGGAACCCACACGGGTGACGGGGCCTACGGAGTGGCGGCCGTCGGCGCGGTGCTGTCCAACCTGATCAACAACCTGCCCGCCTACACCGCGGTGGAGCAGGTCATCCCCGTCGGCGACCGGGAGGCGCTGTTCGCCCTGCTCATCGGCACCAACGTCGGCGCGGTGATCACCCCGTGGGCCTCCCTCGCCACCCTGCTCTGGTTCGAGTGGTGCCGCCGCAGGGGAGTACGGGTGCCGATACGCACCTTCCTGCTGGCCGGGACCGCACTGGTCGTGGTGGCCGTCCCGGCCACCGTGGCGGCCCTGCTGCTCACCGCCTGAACGGCGTACGGCTTGCCGACACCGCCTGCGCGCTCTCGGCGGTCGGCCTCTGCCGGCGCGGCGCCCAGGCCGTGCGGCGCGCTGAACGAGTCGTTCGTCATCGAGGCGAGTGGAAATTGCGCACTAAATCATGGCCCTAAAGTGGTCGGATGGTCTACATCCGTACGGTGAAGATCGCCTCCGGAGCGCGTACGGTGCAGATCGTTCACTCCTCCCGCCAGATTTCCCGGAATATCGAGCATATCGGCTCGGTCCATAACGAGGTCCAACTCGAACTGCTCAAGACCGTGGCTCGGCAATGACTCGCCGCCGGGCAGGGAGAACTCGACCTAGGTCTGGACACCCCGCTCTAGACTGACGGCCCATTATCGATCATCGCTTCCCGTAGGGGCACCCAGGGGATGCCCTGAGCGCCGCTTATGAGACCCTCGGGTTCGATAACGCAAGCGGCGGTAATGAGGTCTTCCGGCACCTGGTCCTGGCCCGGATCATCGAGCCGATCAGCAAGTTGAATTCGTTACGCGTACCGGCCGACAGGGGCATCGACGAGCAGGTCCGTGCTATCGCAAGATCGAGATCCAAGCCGGCGATCACATCATCACGGCAGCCGACCCGCTACCGACCGACATCCGGTCGGCCATCGAGGCGATCAAGGCCTGAGCCGCTGCGCACTAAATTGGCCTAACTCGGGTTAGCTATCTGCGTAACCCGACAGAATCATTCAGTGATGTTGCAAATCAATTAACAGGGAATCAACTCGTCATAGATATAAATCTGTAACATTTGCCCCTCTTGCTAGATTTTGCTGGTGCGGATAAAACTTTTCTGACTGATCATCCGAACATCCGGTGAATGAGAGGGTTTGTGAACGAATTAAAAATTCGGCCCATCTTCCGGATTGGCAGGCCATCCGGACGACTGGCGATTGCGACCGTACTCACAATGGCGGCATCGCTGTTGGTGTCCGCGGCCACAGTGGCGTCAGCCGATCCCGAACCTACTCCTACCGTGAAATCCGCTCCACCATCGATGACGACTTTTCCTAAACCGGAAGACCCGGACGCTCCGCTGCGGGCGGCGGTGGAGCAGGCGCGTCAGGCTGGCCGACCGGTGCCGGTGGAAGACGCCTTCACGGAGACCTCGCGGGTGTGGGCACTCCCTGACGGGCGTCTCACCACGCATGCCTACGGCGGGCCGGTGCAGCTCAAACAGGCCGATGGCACGTGGGGCTGGGTCGATACCAGCCTCGTGGAGCAGAACGGCGTGCTGAAGCCAAAACTGGCCAAGGCGGATGTGAGCTTCTCTCTGGGCGGCGACGGACCCTTCGCCTCGCTGACACGGGGTGACAAGCAGAGTCTCGCCCTGTCCTGGGATGCGCCGCTGCCGCGCCCCGAGATCACCGGCAACGTCGCCCGGTACATCGACGCGGCCGGCCCCGGTGCCGATCTTGTCGTGACGGCCCTGCCCTCGGGGTTCCAGCATGACGTGGTGTTGCGGGAGCGGCCTGCCAAGCCGGTGGAGTTCCGCCTGCCCGTGCAGACCGAGGGGTTGACGCTCTCAACGACGAAGGGGGGCGGACTGGCACTCAAGGACACGAAGGGTAAGACCACTTTGTCGGCACCGGCGCCTCGGATGTGGGATGCCGTCGCGGCCAACGCCGCCGACAACCAGCCGGGCCGTGAGGCCAAGGTCAAGACGAGCGTGGAGACCAAGGACGGCCAGACCGTCCTGGTGCTCAGGCCGGACGCGGCATGGCTGGCCGACCCGGCCACCCGGTATCCGGTGACCGTGGATCCCACCACCACGCTGGGTGTCACCCAGGAAGTGGGGATCCTCTCCCCGAACGGCCAGACCGCTCCCGGCACCGTCGCCCGGAAGAACTACCAACGATGCACGGGAACCTGGCCGAACCAGACGTGCGCCTACCAGCCGGAGGCCTGGCGCGCGCTGATGGCTTTCGACACCGCTCCGATCACCGGACGTCAGGTGGTCAAGGCCACCATGCAGCTGACGCTTCGCGCGGACGCCGACGCCTGTCAGGTCGACTACCAGTCGATTTTCGCCAACCGCATCACCCGCGCGTGGGTGGCCGACGACACATTCTGGAGCAACCAGCCTTCCACGACCGCGGAGGGACGCACCTCCATCAGCGCCTGTTCCCTGCCCCGTACCAGCGGTTCGGTGTGGAGCTGGGATCTGACCGCGATGACCCAGGCGTGGGCCGGGGGAACTGCCAACCACGGCCTGATGCTCCAGTTGACCAACGAATCCGCAGCATCCCAGAACACCACGGAAATCTTCGCCTTCTGGGGGCAGCTGTGGGGCCAGAACGTACCGAGGCTGAGTGTGGACTGGGTGCTGCCGCCGCAGATCCCGACCGTGACAGCGGAGTCGATCGACTCGCTGAACGGTAACGACGCGATCGCCCGCTCCACCGCGGTCAAGGTCACCTACAAGTCCAGCGTGCCGGAGGCCACTCCGCTGGACTACACCGTCAGCGTCAACGACTCCACGATGGCGCCCCCGCCCACGCAGCTGCCCACCGGTGAGGCCGCATACTGGAAGCTGGACGAGACCGCCGGTGCCACCGCGGCCGACGCCTCTGGAAACAACCGACCCGTCACTCTCTCGGGCGGCTACAGCCGCATCGCGGGACAAGTCGGCCAAGCCCTGGACCTCAACGGAGGGTCCGGTTCGACCTCCGGTCCCGTGCTCAACACCAATCAGAGCTACACGGTGACCTCCTGGGTCCGTCTCGACGACAGCACCAAAGACCAGGTGATCTTCTCCCAGCGGGGCGTCAACCAGCCCGCCTTCACCCTCGCCTTCGCCGCCTCCGGCTATTCGGGAGTGGACCAGCGGTGGGTCTTCGACCAGGTCACCCAGGACATCCCCAACACTATCTACGAGCGATGGGCGGTCTCCAAGAACGTCGCCCGAGTCGGCTTGTGGACCCATCTGGCCGTCCAGTACGACCAGTCGGCTCACAAGATCCGCCTGTTCGTCGATGGTGAACTGGCCGACGAACGCGACCACACCGTGGACTGGAACGCCCGTGGCTCCTTCCAGTTCGGCCGCGGCCAGATCGCCGGCATCACCACCCCTTTCACCGGCGCGATCGACGACGTCCACGTCTACCAGCGCGTGCTGTCGCCCGCCGACCTGCGCACGATGGTCACTGCCCCAGGTACCACCACCAACAACAACGTGCCCGCCAACCGGACCCCGGAGAGGATCTTCTCCCTCGACAACCCGGCCAGCTTCAAGTTCGTGGTCAAGGCCTGCCGCACCGGTGTCGTGCCGCCCTCCTGCAACGAGAGCCCGGCCTACCGCATCACCTCCGACGCGGCGACGCTGCCCACCGACACCGAAACCGGCATGGCCGACCCGACCCAACCCATCCTGAGCGGCATGGTCAACCGCCCCTCTGGCGGGTCGGTCACGGGCAAGTACTATCTCTACAAGCAGGACGGCACACCGGTCGGCACCGTGCCGCTAGGCACCCGCACCGTCAACGGCGGCGAGCGTGCTTCCCTGCAGATCCCCGCAAACACCGTGCAACCCGGCACCACCTACACCTGGCAGATGACCGCCTGCGCCGTCGGCCAAGGCGAGACCACGACCCCCAACCCGCAACCCACCCCCACACCCACACCGACCCCCACGCCGACACGCCCCGCGGGGCTGATCGCCGGCTACGGGATGAACGAGGGCACCGGCACCACTGTCGCCGACCCTGCGGCCACCACGCTCAACGGCACCGCGCAGAACACCACCTGGGTGGACGGCAAGTACGGCAAGGCGCTGTCGTTCAACGGCACCTCAAGCAAGGTGACCATCCCGCACCGGGCGGCGCTTGCCCTGCCTTCGGGCCACACGCTGTCGGCCTGGGTCAAGCCCGACGATCTCTCCTCCTGGAGCAGCATCGCCTTCAAGGGCCACACCAGCGGCGTCAGCTACGGCCTGTACGCTGCCAACGGCAGCGGCGTCCCGTCCAGTTGGATGCGCTCCGGTGCCAGCCACCTGAACGTGGACGGCACCAGCCCGCTACCCACCGGTTCCTGGACGCATGTGGCCGTCACCCACAACGGCACCACCGCCCGGCTGTACATCAACGGCACCCAGGTCGCCAGCGCCAACATCGGCACCTTGGAAGACAGCGGCACCGCCTTCACCATCGGCGCCAACACCTACTGGGGCGAACACTTCAGCGGCGTCATCGACGAACTGCGCCTCTACAACCGCGCGCAGACCAGGGCCGAGATCCAGGCGGACATGAACACCCCGCTCAACGCCCCGGCCCCGATAGCAACCCCTACCCCCACACCGACCCCGACAAGCACCACCCCCCCGGCCGCTAGTGGTGGCCTGGAGGAGATCTGCACTTCCAAGACTGCCCCGGTCTCCTTCACTACCCCCGGCACGCCCCCGGCGGACCCGGTCGAAGACGTCCACCACCTCACCTTGGGCAAGGACAACTTCGTCATCAAGACCGCCAAGGTCGATCCCACCGCCTGCGATGGTTCGCCCTGTACAGTGACCGACTCGACCACCATGCAGATCGGCGGCAGTGGCGCCGACAAGACGGTAGCGGTGATCGGGTTCAGGCTCGACGAACTCCCTGACGGCGCCAGGGTGTCCGAGGGCGTTCTCAAACTCGGCACTCCCACCTGTTCGACGGGTACGTGTCCAACCGACACCGTGATCACCATGACGACTCTGAAGAACCCGGTGACCGATGCGAGCAAGGGGGCGGATCTGGCAGGTGACGCCGACACGACGGATACGCCGTACTCGCTGCCGCTGACGGCTCTTCAGGCTGACATCGCAGGCAACGCGTACCAGTGGCTGCTGCTCACCTCCAACAAGAACGAGGTCATCACTTTCGGCGAGGCAGCATCAGCCGAGCAGCCGTCTTTGGCGCTCACCTATGTCCCGGCCGGGCCACCGAGTAAGGTGCTCAACCTCGCTGTACAGGCCGGGGATGGCGGAGCCAGCGCAAGTTGGGGTCTACCTGAATCCAATGGCAGTCTCGCGATGCTCGACGGCTACGACGTCGAGGTAACCGAAAGCAGCGGTACGGTCGTCAAAACCCTCGACGTCAAAGACCCGTATGTCGCGATCACCGGGTTGACGAACGGTTCGGCCTACTCGGTGAAGGTACGCGCCAAGACGGCTTTCGGCGTCGGCGAGTGGGAAGCCGCTTCGGTCACTCCTAAGGCGGTGCCGCCGCCACCGGTCAAGGGCGCGGGCGAGACGTGCGTGCTTGAAAGCGGCCAGTCACCGCAGATGAAGACCACTTCTGTGGCGTCCGGTGCGCAAGAGTACCTCCAGCGCATCACAGCCTATTATCAGGCGCAGGACGCCGTCCTGGAAGGTCGCGCGGAAACGGTGTGGGACGCCCCCGGGATAACGCCCGAAGCATCGAGCACCGCTAAACTTTCCCTTCTGAACACCAATCTGGTTCGCCTCCGGGAGGCGATGCAGGATGGTGGCATCACCCGGAGTAATTCCACGGTGGAGTTGTCCGACAGCGTGGTGCTGGCCCGGCCGGACGGTAGCGTCATGGTCTTCACCAAGGTGAAGCGCACCTGGACGGAAATCGATGGCTCCACGGATGGCACTGGACAGAGCAGACGCTCGGTGACGTCGACGGCAGCGGCCGCAGGAGGGCAGGTGGAGCCGAGTGAGCCGAGTATCGATGTGTTCGTGTTCGACCGCTGCGGAGACATCACGATCATCAACGTCCCGCTGCCGCAGTATGAGGACCAGACGGATTATTTCGATGCCTGCGGCGGTAACCTCATCCCAGGAGATTCTGGCGGAACCCTCAGAGTGGCAGCAGATGACCCGCCCACCAGTGCATGCGTTTCAGCCCCGTCCAACGAGCACCTCTGTGCGAGCATTCGCGCGAAGGGGAACAACTGCGTGACGTTGGAGGCGCAGCCCGGGTTCGAGACGGATCCGTTCGACAAGAAGACCGTCAAGCCCATGAAGGGTTTGACGTTCCGAGGGTCGGGTGTTGTGGCATGGCGGGATCATGAATACGAGATCGTCTCCGTGCTGAACATAGCGAAAAGCCGCATCTGGGTGCAGGCGTACATGACCAAGGCCTTCATTAAGAAGTATGGGATGGAGGATTTCGTCAGGAAGATGAAGATATCCGCCAAGGCGCGCTGGTGTGGTGTGGTCCTAAATGGCAGTATCGGCGTCACGTATCCTCCGGAGTTCACGCCTTCAACTGCGGAGGACTGCAGGGAGAAGGTAGTGAGCGATAATCCTGAAGGTGTTCAGTTGCTGCATTATCCAACGGGCGGCAACGACAGTGCGCGTATTACCTGTGCCGGCACGTGTGATATCCGGAGGTTCAAGTTCGCCTTCACTGCGGAACTTTTCCTTCCTTACGCGGACAAGAAGATCCGGCCCGGAAGGGTGCCCATCGGCTGCGAAACCCGATGGTTGCTCCCGCTCGAAAGAAACCCATCTCCGATGCCTGGCCCGGAGCCTAAGCCATAGCTGTAAGGTATGAGTAGGGTAAAGGGCCGCATCTCCGATTCGATGCGGGGTGCGGCCCTTGTCCGTCACGCGAACTAGGATCGAGGACAGAAGATGTCTGAGCAACGTTCACTTGTCGGTTGTGGCGTGCTTATTCTTCTCGGAGCCGCCGCATTGCTCTTTTTGGCAGCCATTCTGGCGTTGTCAAGTAAGACGCTGATCGTGTTCGTGCTGGGTATAGCATGCATTGGCGCCATGATTATCTGGTCGACCCTTATGATCACGTCCGCGATTGACAGCCAGTCGAAGAAGGCTGATCGGCCATGACTTTGCAGGGCCGGTCCCTCTGGGGATGGGCGGTCAGCTCGGAGCGAGGCTGATTGGCCAACGTGTGAGGGAGTTCAATAGCGTCGAGCGTCGCGGGGAACTCACAGGAGTCAAGGGGCGGAGAGATCTGAAACGGAATCCGGCGTTAACGATGGTTCGCGCTGTTCATGTAATTTATCCGCTCATCCTCTGATGTCGGGGTAAACGCCGGATCCCGCATCCATCACATGGGCTCATGAATACTGCGGCGTGGTCTACGGCGAAAGCGAGGCGGCCGATACGTGCTACGTGATCGCGGCGCTGAGTAGGCTGCACTTCTGGACCCGTGGGGGGTACGGAGACTGGCGTTTCCGAGGTGACTACGATGCGCGGGCCTGCGCGCCTCCCGAACCCACTTGGATATATGTCGCGTGGGGGTTGAATTTCTCGAAACGGGGGCCGGGTGAATGCGAGCTTCTCCGTGAATAGCTGTGGTTTCTGATCAGATTCTGTAATCCTCGACTCAAGGTTGAAACAGCTGTCTTAGTATTGGGTTTCTCCGCTCGAAGAGAGTGATGCGCCTGCCCCCGAGGCAGTCGAACCTCGACCTGCGAAGGTGTAGAGCCGGGGCCTGCAGGTACAGGCCGCGGAGCAGGCGGGATGCGGGGTCGGCGGGAGGTGGGAGAATAATCTCGATTGTCATTGCTGGCGCTTTGTTGGTCAATCCGCTCTCGCGACCGCTCCTATAAAAGACGGTTTCGCGAAGTGCATCCAATGATGTCGGGCCTATCGACATAAGCGCATCCATCGGGATAACGACTCGTGGCGCTCCAACGCCGTGACCTGCGTTCTCGCTGCTGATCCGAGTCGCCCGTCGGCGCCTTCGCGATGAAAGTTTCACCCTGTCGACTGGATCCACGCATGAGCCCCACCCCCTTACTTGACAGCCCGGCTTTCGCGCGCCTACCGTAACGCGCAATCCGACGCGCTGAAATGCTAGCGTTAACAATCGCCGACCTTACTTTGGAGATATAGCCAGGACTGTGATCGGCTGGTGCGTCGATTTGCCGATGGCGCATGCCGAATCATGATGTCGGTGCTGCTTTCTCCGACGATTGCCGCCGTGTGCGAGAAACATGCGGCAAAGGTTCGACGGCCGATTCGGTCCGCCGGGCTGAACCCCCCCACCACAGGCCGGCGACGGCCTGCGCGCAGACCCTGGTGTGCCCCCCCATCGGCACTCCCGTGCCTGGTCCGAGAGGAAGGAGTGAGGGTTCCCAGCCACGTCGTCGAGACCAACTTCAGAGAAGGCAACGTGATCTCACGAACTCAGTCCATTTTCGCCGCGGCCGGCATCGCGGCGCTCCTCGTCCTGACTCAAGTTCATGCGGCGCTGAGCCACAGCGCCGGCACCACCTCGTCCGGAAGCCTGGCCGCGATGGCCCCGACCGCCGGGTGCGGCAAGGCGCCGACCCTGCGCAGCGGCACCTACTCGATCCAGAACAACGGCAAGAACCGCTCCTACATCCTGCGGATTCCCGACGGCTACGACAACAACCGTCCCTACCGGCTGATCTTCGGGTTCCACTGGCTGGGTGGCACCGCCACCGACGTGGCGACCGGGCAGACCGTCCAGCGCGACGTATGGGCCTACTACGGGTTGCAGAGGCTGGCCAACAACAGCGCCATCTTCGTCGCTCCCCAGGGGCTCAACAACGGATGGGCCAACTCCGGTGGTGAGGATGTCGCCCTGGTCGACAACATCCTTCGGCAAATCGAAGCCGATCTGTGCGTCGACACCTCCCAGCGTTTCGCGCTGGGGTTCAGCTACGGCGGGGCGATGTCCTACTCGCTGGCGTGTTCCCGTCCCACCGTCTTCCGCGCCGTCGCGGTGCAGTCCGGCGGGCTGCTCAGCGGCTGTAGCGGCGGCACCCAGCCCATCGCCTACCTGGGAATTCACGGGATCAGGGATTCGGTCCTCGGTGTCGGCAGCGGCCGGTCTCTGCGGGACACGTTCGTCCGTAACAACGGATGCACCGCGCAGAACCCTCCCGAGCCCAGCCAGGGCAGTCTGACGCACCGCGTCACCACCTACTCCGGGTGCCGGGCGGGTTATCCGGTCGCCTGGGCCGCCTTCGACGAAGGTCACATCGCCGCCCCGCAGGACGGCGCCCCCGGTGACAGCGGCTCCAGGACATGGGTGCCGGCAGAGGTGTGGAAGTTCTTCACGCAGTTCTCCTCCACCACCACTCCCTCACCAAGTCCGTCGCCGAGCGCCACCCCAAGCCCGTCACCGAGCCCCACACCCGGGACGGGGGCGTGCCGGGTGGCGTACACGATGAACAGCTGGAACAACGGTTTCACCACCGCCATCAGCATCACCAACACCGGCTCGACGGCGTTGAACGGCTGGTCCCTGAGCTTCACCCTGCCTTCGGGCCAGGCCATCACCAGCGGCTGGAACGCCACCTACAGTCCCACCACCGGCACCGTGAACGCCACCAACGTCGGCTACAACGCCGCCCTGGCCCCCGGGGCCAGCCTTGAGATCGGCTTCCAGGCCACTCATACCGGCAACACTTCCAAACCCAGTTCCTTCACCCTCAACGGCAATACCTGCACCACCGCCTGACCCGGTCACCAGCGGCGAGGGGATGGGAGCCAACGCTCCCATCCCCTCGCCGGGACACCGCGGCAGGCCGGGGTGACCGTTCATCGCGACGACGCATGGCCTCGCCTTCCGGCCGGGCGAGGGAACCCCGTACCACGTGGAACAGCCCGCCCTCCCGGTCGCCGGGCGGCCCGCAGGCGAGCAGCGGAACCTCGGCCACCGCCGTAGCGAGTCCTCGGCCGGGGTTCCGCGATGACGCTTTCTTCCTGCGGAACGCCATGTCTCGAGATTGGAATGATCGATGCGACACCTCACTTCCCTCCGCCTGCGGTTAAAGCCGTCGGCAGCCGTCGCAGCCGCGCTGTTGATGGTCGGTGCCGGTGTGGCCGGTACACACATCGCGTCGGCGTCGGCGTCGGCGGCCGGATGCCGGGTCAATTACACGGTCACCAACCAGTGGCAGGGCGGCTTCGGCGCGAGTGTGAACGTCGACAACCTCGGGGACCCGATCAATGGCTGGAAGCTGACCTGGTCGTTCCCCGCGGGACAGACCATCACCCAGCTGTGGAACGGCACCGTTGCCCAGTCCGGGGCGCAGGTCACGGTGACGAACGCCCCCTACAACGGCGGCATCCCCAGTGGAGGCAGCACGAGCTTCGGGTTCAACGGAAGTTGGAACGGCTCCAACCCGGTGCCGTCCAGTTTTGCCTTGAACGGCGTGACCTGCACCGGCGTCATCGCCTCACCCACCCCGACGCCCACTCCTTCTCCCTCTCCGACGCCGACCCCCACGCCGACTCCCGATCCTTCCAACCGGCCGCTCATCGAGAACAACTTCCCGGTCACGCGGGAGGGGGCGTACGGCACCAACCGCTACACGGTGTACAGGCCGACGAATCCGGCGGCCCTCGGGCGCGCCATGCCCGTGCTGCTCTTCGGTAACGGGGCGTGCGCCCACACCAACGGGAGCGAGGTCGTCCGAGCGCTGACGTTCGTCGCGGCCCGCGGAATCGTCGTGGTGAACACCGCGTCGGTCGACAACTCGCCGAACGGGGTGGCGAGCGGGTCTCCGATCCCGTCGCTGCTGACCGACGGGATCGGCTGGGCCGAACGGGAGAACGCCCGCGCCGGCTCACCGCTCTACCAGCGCCTCGACCTGTCCAGGGTCGCCACGGCCGGCCACTCCTGCGGAGGGCTGGAAGCGCTGATCGCCGCCCAGGACCAGCGGGTCAAGGGTGTCGTCTCACTGGACAGCGGACTCTTCGCGGACGGCTCGTTCGGGTATCCGCGTTCGGAACTGTCCAAGCTGCACACCCCGGCGATGTTCATGCACGGCGGACCCTCCGACATCGCCTACGACAACAGCCGGGCCAACTACGACCTCGCGCGCGTACCGTCCGTGCTGGCCGAGCATCCGCAGGCCGGTCACGTCGGGTTCATCACCGGCGCGCAGATGAACGAGGGCATGACCGCGGTGGTCCAGTTCCTGGACATGACCCTCAACGGCAACGCCACGGCACGCGCCTACATCCTCAGCCCCTCGGGGCTGGCGGCGAGGGCCCCCTGGACGGTCCGCACCAAGAACTTCTGACCCGCGTACCCGCACCGTCGACCACCGATCCTCAAGGGAACGAGAGTGAGAATTCGGCCCCGGCCGCCGATGGATCCGGCGACCGGGGCCGAGAGGCCGTACACGCGAACGCTCCCGTGACCTCCCGCATCGTCGGTCCAGCCATGGAGGCTCAGGCATGAGTTCGCACGCGTCACCCCCTTTCCGAACCCGCGGACGTTCCCGTGGCCTTCGACGTGCGCTGCTGGCCACAGCTGTCGGAATCCTCGGCATCGTCTCCGCGCAGACGATGCCACTCCCGGCCGACGCGGCCGCGTCCACGCTGGCCGCGGCGGCCCAGCAGAGCGGGCGATACTTCGGCACCGCGATCAGTGCCGGCAAGCTCGGTGACTCGGCGTACACCACGATCGCGAACCGTGAGTTCGACATGATCACCGCCGAGAACGAGATGAAGATCGACGCCACCGAGCCGAGGCGGGGCCAGTTCACCTTCACCGGTGGCGATCGCATCCACGACTGGGCGGTGCAGAACGGCAAGCGGGTGCGCGGACACACCCTGCTCTGGCACCCCGGCCAGCCGGCCTGGATGCAGTCGCTCTCGGGCAGCAGCCTTCGTCAGGCGATGATCGACCACATCAACGGTGTGATGGCCCACTACAAGGGCAAGATCTACGCCTGGGACGTGGTGAACGAGGCCTTCGCCGACGGCAACTCCGGCGGCCGGCGCGACTCCAACTTCCAGCGCACCGGCAACGACTGGATCGAGGTCGCCTTCCGCACCGCGCGGGCCGCCGACCCGGCCGCCAAGCTCTGCTACAACGACTACAACATCGACAACTGGACCTGGGCCAAGACCCAAGCCGTCTACAACATGGTCCGCGACTTCAAGGCGCGCGGTGTGCCGATCGACTGCGTCGGCCTGCAGGCCCACTTCAACAGCGGCAACCCGTACGACAGCAACTTCCGCACCACCATCTCCAGCTTCGCCGCCCTGGGTGTGGACGTGCAGATCACCGAGCTCGACATCCAGGGCGCCCCCGCGCAGACCTACGCCAACGTGGTCAACGACTGTCTGGCCGTGGCGCGCTGCACCGGCATCACCGTGTGGGGTGTGCGCGACCAGGACTCCTGGCGTTCGAGCGACACCCCACTGCTGTTCAGCGGCAGCGACAAGAAGCCGGCCTACAACGCCGTGCTGAACGCGCTCAACGCCGCGAGCCCGAACCCCACCCCGACCCCGAAATCCACACCGACCCCCCGGACCGGCGAGTGCTCGGCGACGATGCGGACGAACAACGTCTGGCCGGGTGGCTTCCAGTCGACGGTGACGGTGAGCGCGGGCAGCGCGCCGATCAACGGGTGGACCGTGCGGTGGACCTGGCCGGGCGGGCAGAGCATCAGCAGCCTGTGGAGCGGCGAGCACACCGTATCCGGCTCCAACGTGACCGTCCGCAACGTCGACTACAACGGTTCCGTCGCGGCGGGAGCCCCGACCACCTTCGGCTTCATCGCTCACGGCACGGCGGCCACCCCGTCGATCACCTGCGACAGCCTGACGGGATGAACCCCGGCCCGGCGGCGAGAGCACGCCTTCACCGGAGACGAAACCGTTTCAATGGTCACGCGCCGTACCCCGCGAACAATGAAATGGTTCATCGAATCGCGAAGGATGGCATTTTTTGAGAGCTTGATGTGGATATGAGCTGTATGCGCCGGAGATAGGTTCATCGGGTCGCCCCGCACATTAGTCATGAGCATCGACGCAGGCCATCAGTCGATACGCATAAGCGGCGAACTGGTTGGTAACGGGCTACAGTGTGCGATGTCGCGTTCTGTATCGACGGACGTATCGGTACAGTCACATCTTCGAGGAGCATCAATGGCCGATTCCATCAACCGATTAAGTGCGCAGGCGGCCGATGCCAATGCGCCCGGCGCACGAATCGACCCGACGATCCCTCATCCGGCACGCGTATATGACTATCTTCTGGGCGGTAAAGACCACTTCGCCGCCGACCGCGAGGTGGGGGAGCAACTCGTCAAACTCTCACCCGGCACGCGGGAAGGGGTACGCGCCCATCGGGCGTTTCTCGGCCGAGGCGTACGCTATCTGGCCGCCGACGCCAAAATCACCCAGTTTCTGGACATCGGCACCGGCATCCCCACGCAGGGGAACACCCACGAGATCGCTCAGCAGGTCAACCCAGCAGCTCGCGTGGCGTATGTGGACAACGATCCCATCGTCCTGGTGCATGGGCGCGCTCTGCTGGCGAGCAGCGAAGAAGGTATGACCACGGTGATCGAGGCCGATCTGCGGGATCCGGACCGGATCCTGTCGCATCCCGAGATCACCGAAGTCATCGACTTCACCCGGCCGGTGGCGCTCATCTTGGCCGGTGTCCTGCACTTCATCACCGAGGAAGAAAAGCCCCACGAGCTGGTCGAGCGATACAAGTCCGCCGTCCCCTCGGGCAGCCAACTGCTGCTGTCGCACGTCACGCTCGACTTCGCACCGAAAGGGCCAGAAGAGCAGTTCACCAAGCCCTTCGACAAGGGGGCGGCGCCCATGGTCCCGCGAAGCCACGCGCAGGTGACGGAATTCTTCCAAGGCTGGACGATGGCGGCTCCCGGACTCGTCGAAGTGGTCACCTGGCGACCGGACGAGGACGAATACCAAGAACCGATTCCCGGCGGCGGCCACGCGTGGGCCTACGGTGGCCTGGCCGTAAAACCGTAAGACCTCGCGGGCGGTCACCTCGCACGACCGCCCGCCCATCGACCCACGCCGCCATCTACTGACCGTCGTTCTGGACGCTTTCTGCCGTTGGCGTGTTCGGAGGCGAGAGCCGGGGATGGCTCTGCCGGTCAGTCGAACCGGCCCGACTTCACGGCGGACAGGAAAGCACCCCATTCGCCCGGAGAGAGGATGAGGGCCGGGGCAGTGGGGTTTTTGCTGTCGCGGATGGCGATGGTTCGGGGGAGGTTGGCGACTTCGACGCAGTTTCCGCCGCTTCCGCCGCTGAGGGAGCTCTTCTTCCAGGTGGCGTTGGAGAGGTCGGGGCCGTTCAGGTCTGTTGCTTCCATTGGTCCCTCGCTTCTTTGATCATTTCTAGCGACAGGCTGGAACGAAGTGCCTCTGCCCGGAGCCGGTCATATCTGTCCCATACGGTGGTTACCAGATTGTGCTCCGCTGACACTTCGCCTTCCCCGGCAGACTCTATGGAGACGGTGGTCGGTGCGTCCGGCATTTGGGCGAGTACGAATCCGGACATCAGACCCGCAGTGCAGAAGGTGTCGTGAGGGACGAGTTGCACTTTCACGTTCTGCCGACCGGCGACGGTAGCGAGATGGTCGAGCTGTTCGTACATGACCTCCCGGCCTCCGATCGGGCGACGGAGGATCCACTCGTCGAGAAGCGCCCATAGCATGGGCGGACCGTCCTTTGTGAGGATGATTTGCCGTCGCATACGGGCGCTGACCTGGTCTTCGACCTCCTGTTCCGAAGTGGCCAAGTCGCCACGGAAGACGGCTCGCGCGTAGTTCTCCGTCTGGAGCAGGCCGGGGACCAGGAGCGGGTCCCAGCAGCGCAGCACGCGGGCGCGGGGCTCGATCTCCTCGGACCATCTGACGTACCAGCGTGGCCCGGTGGGGGCGGTGATGTTTCGGCAGAGATGGGTGAAGTGGTCGTCCGTCTTGAAGAGCTCGTCGCAGCGGGCCGCCATGTCGAGGCCGGGCTTCCGGTTGCCGGTCTCGATGTGTCCGATGAGCGATGTCGAGACGCCCAGGTGGATGCCGAGCCGCTCCTGTGACAGGCCCGCCTCCCTGCGGGCTCGGCCGAGCTCGCGGCCGAAGCGTTGGGTCGGGGTCAGATGTGGGTCGAAGCCGTTTCCCATGTCATCACTCCAGCATTTCGATGACATCGGCCGTCGAATAAACGACAAATTACTACACCGGGTGTAGGAGTTAGTCGTTTATTTGTCGGTCGATTCTTTCTGTAACGGCAGCCTAACTCTGTGCACTCTATGGTGCCAAGCTTTTATCCGGACGATGTCAAAGAACTAAATGGACAATTCGCCCGGTTAGCGGAGAGATTGTGACAGGTGAATTTATGGCGCCTGGCACCTCGCAGGAATGGCGGTGGTCGAATGGATGCCGAAGCGGTTCCCGTGCTCGGTCTGCTGGGCAGTGTCGAGCTGCCAGGGGTGGCCGAGTCGGTCGGTGCGGCCCGGCGATATGTCAGAGGCGTGCTGGAGAACTCGGGGCGACGGGATACCTATGACGCCGAGCTTCTGGTCAGCGAGCTGGTGTCGAACGCGGTGAGGCACTCCGAGTCGGGACGCGTCGGCGGGCTGGTGACGGTCGTGGTCGCGAACTGCGGTGAGACCATCCAGATAGCGGTGGCAGACAAGGGCTCCGCCACCTGCGCACCCGAGATCCCGGCCGAGCCGGACGAGGAGGCCGAGGGAGGCCGTGGGCTCCGGCTGGTGAGCGAGGTGGCCCTGTCCTGGGGCTGGCACGAGGGGGCGGCGGGCCGGATCGTCTGGTTCCGACTGGCGCGGCGGTGACCGGGGGACCGGGGGAGATCGCCATCCTCGTCGCCAGGTACGGCAGGCACTGGCTCATCTCAGAGGCGGCTGAAGGCGGATATCACGCGGTACGCCGACACAGCCTGTCCGAGGAGAGCGGCCTGTCCAACGTACTGTGCGCGGCCACCCTCGGTGAAATGGCGCGCCGCCTGGCGGCCGAGAACGAGCGTGAGAATCGGCTGTCGGCGCAATGACCCGAGAACCGGCAGGGAAACCGGCGCGGGCGGGCTCTTCTCCGGCTCCGGTCGCGGTTCTTCGCATGCGGATGAGGCGAATTGTGAGCAACGATCGTTCGAATGTCCGAGGAGGATTCCGAGAACGCCGATCCTCGCCTGCCGGATTTAATCCGCTCTCAGAAAAGGCGAGATCCCCGAGAGGCCGGCCTGGATTCCGGAGAACGGAAGCCGGGCCGGTCGCGCGGGGTGGCGTGAGACGCCGCCGTGATGGCGGAGACCTCGGAACCTCAGAGAGTCCAGGAAGTCGGTTACGAGACCTTGGCGGAAGGGGCCGTCCAGGTCTTGCAGGATCCGGGGTTGGCGGTGGAATAGCCCCGCTTGGTCCAGTGGACGAGATTGGCGCCCTTGCCGAAGTAACGGGGCTTGCCCTTGGGGTCGGCCTCGGCCTTGGCGAGGTCCAGCAGGCGGCGGGCGTCCTTGGCGGGGTAGCCGAGGGCGGACCACATGCTCCTCGCGGTCACTCCGCCCAGACACTTCGCCTGCAGGTTGAAGCGGCGGAGCTGCTCCAGGATCTCGTCGCCGTTGTCGGCGTGCAGGGCGTTGTAGCCCTCGGTGATGTCGACCAGGCTCAGCACGTGCTCGGCGTAGGCGGAACTCAACTCCGCGAAGATCGGGACGTCGTCGGAAGATTTGATCCAGTCGGGACGGATATGCACGGAGAGGAAGGTCCCGAAGCAGTGGACCACCTCCGACTTGGCGGGATTCATTTTGGCCCCGAAGCAGTAGCGCTCGTACTTCTTCTCCAGGGTGGTTCCGTACATCTCCACCTTGGGCGCTACGAACGACAGGTCGGCCTGCTTCAAGTAGGGATCCCAGGTGTCGTTCATGCAGGTGACGAGCGCTTTGACGTGCCTCTTCACCGAGGCGAGGCTCTTGCCCTTGGCGGGTTTCCTCGCGCAGCTCGCGGCGGGGAGCTTGCCGGCGGAGTAAAGGGGGTTGCCGGTCAGGAGCGGGGCGTCCTCGACCGGATATGCGAAGGCGGTGGCCGTACCGGGGAAAAGCAGAACGAAGGCGACGGCCATCGCCATGATCGTGCGAATTTTCATAGTCACCGACATTAGGGCATATAGCAGCACTTGATTAGCTAATTTACGGCTTATCTGGGCAAGCGGGACAATGCCTCGCGCCTGGCTTCCCTACGCCGGTCGGCCCCGACTGGCGGACGAAAACCTGGCGTCACCCCGGCAGGGTGGGAAGCGGGGGGACGGGATCGAGGCGGAGATAGCGGCTCACGGCGGCCAGAGCCTTGCGGACATCGCCGAAGACCTGCTGGGTGACGGATTCCCCGAAGTCCTCGTGGGAGTGGCCGAAGTCGATCCAGGCTTCGGCCGTGGTGCGGCCACGAGAGATCCGCTCCGTGTACGCCCCTGGCGTGAGATGACCGAAAACAGTGAGTTCCTGCAGGTTGGCGGGACGCCACCATGCGAGCCAGGCCGGTGCCTCGTTGACGGCCAGGACGAGGCGTTTCGCCGCGTCCGCGTAGGCGGTGTCGTCCGGCAGTCCTTGGGCACCGATATCCCAGTACGCCTGCAGCCACTGGTTTTCCTGACGGGAGAGGTCCGGGACGAACGGGATCGGCAGGTTCTGCGGCTCACCGTGGAGGGCCTTGCCGTAGGGTTCCAGGTGCTCCAAGAACACCTGCCAGTCTCCGGCCCGGACCTCGTGGAGCCAGTTGTCCCGCGAACGGGTGGTCAGGGTGAACGCAGCGCGGGCCAGCAGACGCAGGTCCTCGGAGACGGTGAAGGGGATGCGGTCCAGCCAGTGATGGGCGGCCTCGTCGGGGGCGATGCCGGAGATCCGGGCGGCGACCAGGCATGCGAACGCCAGCGCCTCATCCGCGGCTCCCTCTTCGGCGTACTCCTCGTTTTCGCGCACGAACGCGTCGAGTGCCTCGGCCATCGTCGCGGCGGCGTCCTCTCTGCCCTCCAGCTCCGCGATGGCGTCAGAGCCCTCGTCGCTGTCGAAAGGGCCCTCGAAGAAGGGGGAACTGTCCATGCCGCAGGTCCTTTCCGGAAGGTTCGGCCAGGACGAGGTCGTGTTCGTCACTGTGGAGCGTGTGAATTCTTTTGGAAGAGACCTGGGAAATCGCTACTGCGCCGGCGCGTCATCGGCTCCGTGGCGGCATGTGGTCGTTGGTGAAAAAGTCGGCCAAGGCGTGGGCGACGCGGTCGGGGTGCCCACCGTTGTCCGCGGCCAGGTGGCCCAGATGGGGCAATTCCACCCGGAGGGCATGCGGGATCACGGTGTGCAGCGCGGTGAGCGCATCCTTGAAAGGGCGTGCGCTTCTGCTACCACCGAGTAGAAGGACCTCGGCTCGTACGGTGGTGGACGACGAGATCAGATCGGCCGCGTCGAGAACGAGGCGGGCCTCCTGCTGCATGGTGGGGACGAGGTCCTTGAGGGGGACGTCGCCGTCGGCCTGCCGGGCTTGAGCGCGCATCCCCAGGCCCATGAGCGGCACCAGGACGGCTCGGGGCAGCATCCTGATCACGCGCGAGTCGTCGTTGGTGCCCTTGGCGACGGTCACCAGCGCGGCCGCGGTCCGTCCCCGTGCCATTTCCCGCTCGTAGCGGGGCAGCCACGCCACCGGCGAGTGGTCGCCGACCGGCAGCGGCGGCTCGTACAGAGCGATCTTGTATTCCTCGGGACAGGTCAGCGCCCACCGCAGGACCGGGATCGCGCCGGCGCTGAGTCCGAAGACATTGCGCGCCCCGGTCTGCTCCATCAGGGCCTGCACATCCTCTGCGGCGTGCCGCAGCGTGAAGTCGGGGCCGTACGGGCCGCTCATTCCCCGGCCACGGCGATCGGGCAGGTAGACGGTGAAGTCGCCGCTGAGCGTCGCGCCCAGCCGCATGAAGTTGTGGCAGGCCATCATCGAACCGTGCATCAGCACGACTCCTGGCCCTGCCCCGAACCGGCGGTAGCCGATGATGGTGCCGTCCCCGGAGATGACCTTGCCGGTATCGTAGGAAACTGTCTTGGCATCACTCATCAGGTCTCAGCCCTTTCCCAGCCGGGTGCGGACCACGGTGCGATCCACGCTGAGTGTGTCCAGCAGCACGGCCGCCGGGTCAGGGTGTTTGTGGGACAGCAGGCCGAGCAGCACGTGATGGATGCCGATCCGCTCCCGGCCCGCCTGTTTTCCCAGGCCGGTGAAGACCGCCTTGGCCGCCGGAGTCAGCGGGAGGCGATCACGTTCGCGGCCGGGGAAGACCGGCCCTGGAGACGTCGCCTCGATTCCCATCGACTCCAACGCGTCCTGGTCCAGGCGCTCCAGTGCTTCGCGGGCGGCGTCCAGGCTCACTCCCAGCGCATGGGCGGTGTTCGAATCAGAGTCGATCAGCAGCGCCAGGAGCACGTGCTCGGTGCTGACCTTGCGGTCACCTCTGCGCAGGGCCTCGGTGTTGGCGTCCAGGTATACCTGGCCCATGCCGAACGGCGGCTTCAGTCTCACCACCGCTGCCTCACTTTCCGTACTTGGTGTGGATGGATTGGCGGGTGACGCCCAAAGCGTCCCCGATCTGCTGCCAGGACCAGCCCGCGCGACGGGCGGCGGCCACCTGATTGGCCTCTAACCGCTCGGCGAGCCGTCGCAGTGCCAGCACTGCCCGAAGGCCCTTCGCTGGGTCATCGGACGTCAATGCGGGTGACGGATGATTCACAGGCATGTTTGTCAGTTTGGTTTGACATATCCAGGATGTCAAACCAAACTGACAAACATGCGATGAGAAACCAATGTCATGGCCGACAGCGCCAAGCTCGATCCCCGTGGCGTGCTGCCCGCGAAGTAGGCGCCCGACGCGCTCTTCGAGCTTGTGAGCCGGAAACGGCTCAGCCGACGACGCGGAACCGGATGCTCGTCGCGTGCGGCACGTGGGTCAGCTCGATACGTTCCAGCCTGATGTTGGTCCCGCCCGGGTGGTCGAACAGCCGGACACCGTCGCCCAGCAGGACGGGCGCCACGAACACGAGGATCTCGTCGAGCAGCCCCGCTTCAAGGCACTGCCGGGCGATGTCGGCGCCGAGGATGTTGACGTACTTCTCACCCGCGGCGGCCTTGGCCGCGGTGACGCCACCGCCGAGGTCGTCGACGAAGGTGATCCCCGGTACCGGCATGTCCGGGATGTGATGGGTGAGCACGAACTGCGGTCCGCTCCACCCTCCGCCGAACGCCTTGCCCTCGCTGTCCGTACCCTTGTGAGGGTCGTCGCCGCCGAAGGTGCGGTTGCCGACGAGAAGCGCGCCGATCTCACCGATGAGCCTGTCGACCGTTGGGTTGGGGCCGAGGTGCTCGGTCAGCCAGGACATGTCACCGCCAGGACCGGCGATGAAGCCGTCCAGCGACATGGTGACCGAATACAGCGTCTTGCCCATGAGGTGCCTCCGTCAGGATCGGTTTTGGGTGACCTGTCCTGAGACGGGGGATCGCGCGAAAACTCATCGGTGTTCTGGAGAGAGCGTCGTGGGCAGGGCGAACGTCGCGAACAGGCCGGGGTCGTGGAAGGCGACGATCTCCGCGATCCGGTCGTCCTCGATCCGCAGCACGGAGATCCCGAAAGCGCGGTGGGCGGGCTCGCCGAGCCCTCGTACGTAGGCCGCCACGGCCGGTTGCCGGTTGGCCCGGACGGGGAGCATCCGGAACCGGCCCACGTATTCGGGCGAGCCTGCGTCCCAGCTCGCCGCCAGTGCCGCCACGACCGCGTCACGACCCCTGAACCACGTGGGCCACGGCGGCATCTCCGTCCGTACGTCCTCGGCGAGCAGGTCGGCGATCGCGACGAGGTCGGCGCGTTCCATCGCGTCCATGTAGCGCCGCAGCACCGCCCGCTCCCGCTCGGTCGGCTCGGCCGACGGCGCCCAGTCCAGGCGGCGTTCCGGCAGATGCTCCTTGAGCGTCGCCCTGGCCCGCTGCAGCGCGCTGTTCACCGAGGCCACGCTGCCCTCCAGCAGCGCCGCGACCCGCTTGGCGGGCCAGCCGAGCACGTCGCGCAGGATCAGCGCCGCCCGCTGCCGGGGCGGCAGGTGCTGGAGCGCGGCGAGGAACGCCAGCTCGATCGTCTCCCGGGTGACGGCCACGGAGTCAGGCTCGGCCTCGCTGGGCGCGACCGGCTCCCAGAGCCGGTCGGGGTACGGTTGCAGCCACGCGATGTCGGCCGGGGGCGAGAGTGCGGCGCTCGGATCCGAGGGCCCGGCCAGGTGGCGGGGGAGCACCCGGTGGGCCCGGCCGTCGAGGGCGTCGAGGCACGCGTTCGTCGCGATCCGGTACAGCCAGGTCCGGAGCGTCGAGCGCCCCTCGAAACCGCCGAGGCTCTTCCAGGCGCGCAGGAATGTCTCCTGCACCAGGTCCTCCGCCTCGTCGAACGAGCCCAGCATCCGGTAGCAGTGCACGCGCAGCTCACCCCGGTGACGCTCGACGAGCGCGGTGAACGCGGACTCGTCGCCCGCCCGTGCGGCGGCCACCGTCTCGTCGCCGTCACCCGCGCCCACCCGACCGCCCTTCGTTCCCGTTCCGGCCGTCGGCCGGTCTTTGGCGGGAACCCTACGCCAGGTGGGACGACGTCGCGGCTCGGCGCTTCCCGCGCTGCGTACGAAGCGCCCCCACGCGTTCCGTACGAACACGCGAAACGGGTGTGCCCCGGCGGACCGGGGCACACCCGCACGTGCGCGAGGGAGGCTAGAACCAGCCGCGCCGCTGGGCCATGGCCTGCAGGCCGGCGCGCAGCGACTGCTCGACCTGGCCGGGGTGGTCGTTGTAGTGGACGGTGAAGCGGCTGTAGGTGTCGTGGCTGGAGGACAGGAAGCCGCCGCGCTTGTCGGCCTCCAGGATGACGTCCATCGACTGGGGGCCGGAGATGAAGGTGAGCTCAAGCTCGTTGAAGTGGCGGTGGTACTCGCCGCCCGCGTAGTACTCGATCTCCTGGAAGAACGGCATCCGCGAGCCGTGCAGGGTGCCCCGCTCCAGGTCGGCCTTCTTGAAGCGGAAGCCCATCCGGTCCAGCGCGCCGAGCAGGTGGTCCTGGGCGGGCAGCGGGTTGACGAACAGCGGGTCGAGGTCACCCTTGTCGAGCGCGCCGGCGAGGGCGAGCTCGGTGGAGACGCCGAGCTTCATACCGTGCAGCGGGTGGCCGCCGACGGCGCTGATCGGGGTCTCCCAGGGGACCTGGATCTGGAAGGGGGCCGACTGCGGGGCGCCCGCGGCGAGGTGGAACGGCCCGGTGATCTGCTGGCGCAGGAAGCTGTACGTCGACTTGTACTCGTTGTCGCCGCTCTCGACCTCGACCACGGCGGTGAAGTCGATGAATATGCCCTCCACCTTGTAGTCGGAGCCGCCTCCGCGGAAGTTGACCTGCCCGCGCAGGACCTCGCCGGGCCGCACGTGCGAGTTCTGCAGCACGGTGTCGACCTCGACACCGGCGCCGAACGCGGCCATCAGCTTACGGAACACCATCTGGACTCCTGGGGTCTGGAGAATTTCTCATCAGGGGGTTTGACTCTGTGGCTTGGTCTGGCCGTTGCCGCTGCTCAACTCGGGCAGGATCTGGGCCAGAAGCATGGTGGACAGGATGGAGGGGTCGCCGGAGGCGCCGGAGGTGCGGACGACGACGGGACGCGGGGCGCTGTCGGCGAGTTTGGCGCCCACGTCGAGCCTGCGGCGGGCCAGCTCGTACTGGAGCACCGCGCGGTTGTCGCGGTAGGAGTCGGCGAGCCTGCGCAGCCCCTTCGCCTCGTTCTCGGCGGAGGTGAGCTCGGCCCGGCCCTTCGCCTCGATCTCCCAGCGCACCCGCTGCGCCTCGGTCTCGTGCTCCTCCAGCATGCGGGCGACGTCCTTACGCGCGGTGTTGGCGGCTGCTCTGACCTCGACGATACGCGCGTCCCGCGTCTTTTTGGAACGTTCGATCTCCATCAGCAGGGTGTCGATCCTGCGCTTGCGGGTGAGCTCCCACTCGCGCTCGAACGCCGACAGCTCCTTGGCGACCTTCTCGCGGGTGGCGAGGTGCTGCTGGTACTGGTCGGGCAGCTGCACGTCGGGGATGTTGGCGCCGGTGATGCGCACGCCGTACCGGCCGAGCTGGCGGGTGAGGAGCTCCTGCATGTCGCCGACGTCGGAGCCGCGCAGGTCGTAGGCGCGCTCGGTGTTCACCCGGCGGCTGCGCTGGCGGATGGCGTCCTGTACGGCGCTGCTGAGCACCAGGTCGAAGTTGCCGGCGCCGATCGTACGGACGAAGGCCACCGGGTCGACGATGCGGAACTTCAGGAAGAACTCGATCGACTTGAGCGGGACGTTCTCCGCCGTCGGGCAGGCCACGATCGGCGCGGAGTAGGGGATCTCGGTGGAGGTGTCGACCACCGCGTCCACCCGGTCCCACGGCAGCCACAGGTAGTGGCGCCCGGGGGGCAGCGTGCCGACGATGGCGCCCCACCGGCTGCGCACGCCCGTGGTGCCCTCCTCGATCTCGATGATCGCCCGGCGCCACAGCCACACCAGCGCCGCGATCAGCGAGAACACCGCTCCGATCGCGGCCAGGAAGGAGAGTGCCCCTCCGGCGAACGCCGCCGTACCGGCGAGGTACAGGGAGAAGAAAAGGAGCGTCACCCAGGCGAAGCCGCGGCGGTCCTTGGGGATCACCACGGGGACCAGCTGGCCGGACTCGCCGCCGCGCAGCAGCTGGCGGATCTCCGACCAGGAGGCGAGGGATTCCTTGATCTTGGAGAACTCTCTGCCGCTCATCAGACCTCATCTTCCTGCGCGACGCGTCCCGCGACGGGGACGGGAATGGGGACGGTGGTGTCGGCGGGCGGGTTGAGAAGGGAGCTGATCTCCGCCCCGCGCCTCTCGACACGGTCGCCGATCTCGATCATCCGTGCCCTGATCGCGGCCATGTCCGCCTGGGAGAACAGCTGGGCCTCGGGGTTGCCGACCAGCTGCCTGGCGAGGGTGAGCAGGTCGATGTCGACGGTGTCGCCGACCTGCACCAGGCGGGGCAGGTGCGAGGCGACGGACTCCAGCTTGTCGAGCAGGTCCTGCTGGAAGCGGTAGTCGAGGATCTCCGGCGCCTCGGCGGCGCTGAGCGAGCGGATGTCCAGCGCCTGGGCCTCCAGCAGCGCCGCGTTCGCCTTCGCGATGGACTCCGCCTCCACCAGCCGCTGGCCGCCCTGGGCCTTGGCCTGGTGGGAGGCACGCTCCAACGCGGTGTCGATCCTGGCCTGGTGCCCGGCGATCTCGGCGTGGATGGCCGACAGCTGCTCCTGCAGCCCGGCGAGCTCCCTGATCAGGTCGCCCTCGTTCTGCTCCTTGCGCAGCTGCAGCTCGTACTCGTAGGTGTACGCCTCCTTCGCCACCCTGATCATCTCGGGGGCGGCGAGGTCCATCCGGTACTCCTGGCTGGAGGGCTCGGCGTGCGTGATGTTGACGTCGGTGAGCCGCACGGCGGGCATGAACTGCTGGTTGAGGTTGTCCAGCATGCCCATGGTGCTCTCGCCCACCAGGTCGTAGATCTCCTCGGCGCGCTGGGCGTAGATGAGGGAGCGGGTGACCTCGCTGACGGCGTTCTGCAGCTTGGCCTGGAAACCGCTCACCGAGCCGAGCACGAAGATGAACTCGGCGGGGTTCTCGATCCGGAACTGCAGGAACAGGTCGACGCTCGCCTTGACGCCCTGCTGGGTGGGAGCCTCGCGGATGGGGGCGTTGAAGGGATACTCGCGGGTGGTGTTGACGATGTAGCTGACCCGCTTCCACGGGTTGAACAGCGTCACCCGGCCGGGCTCGGCGATGGTCACGAGCTTGCCGAACTTCGTGATCAGAGCCTTGCACCCCTCGGGCACCATGACCACGCTCCTGCGCCACCACAGGAACGCCGCGGCGAGCACCAGCACGGCCCAGTAGTGCGGGCCGAACAGCACGCGGAAGGCGTCGGGCAGCCCGGTGGCGACGAGCCCGACCAGTCCGAGCCCGGCCAGCACGACGAGCGGGACGACCACCCTGGCGGTGGTGCTCTTGGGGATGACCACGGGGGAGATGACGTGGACCGGCTCCCCGGCGGGGCCCCTGCCGCTGAAGCTCTGGTTGACGATCTCCCCGGCCTCGTTGAGGGCGGCGCTGCGGGCCTCGATGATCGTGCCCATGGAGGAACCCTGATCACGGGCGGCCATGAAGTCGGAGGGGTCGAGGGAGAAGCTCCCGTCACCGGCGGACCTGGTGCCCCTGGCCTGCCCCTGTCCGGTGACCTGCTCGGCCACCTGCCCGGCGTACTGCCCCACGGCCTGCCCGACCATCTGGCGTACGTCGCCCCCCTGTCCTATGGCTTGCGCCGCGGCTCTCGCGTACTGCATGGCTTCTCTTGGGCGGGACATCACACCTCCAGGTTCGGGATACGTCGAGAGCTCGATATATCACGCTTTGTGATCGTTGGCACGCGGGACAGTAAAGGGGATCCGACTTGCGGATCGCTTGCCACGCGGTTGACACCTGCCCACTCGTACGTGGACCTGTGAGGAAGAATTGTCGGTCACGCCGCCTACAGTGGGACAGGTGAGGCCGGTAACAGATTTGCAGCGCAAGGTGGCACCCTTCGAGGTCGTCACCGACATGACCCCCTCGGGCGATCAGCCCGCCGCGATCGCCGAGCTCGAACGGCGCGTCAAGGCCGGTGACAGGGACAACGTCCTGCTGGGTGCCACGGGCACGGGCAAGACCGCCACCGTCGCCTGGCTGATCGAGCGCCTCCAGCGGCCCACCCTGGTCATCCAGCCCAACAAGACGCTCGCCGCCCAGTTCGCCAACGAGCTGCGCGAGATGATGCCCAACAACGCGGTCGAATACTTCGTCTCCTACTACGACTACTACCAGCCCGAGGCGTACGTCCCGCAGAGCGACACCTACATCGAGAAGGACTCCTCGATCAACGAGGAGGTCGAGCGGCTGCGCCACTCGGCGACCAACTCGCTGCTGACCCGCCGCGACACGGTCGTGGTGGCCTCCGTCTCCTGCATCTACGGCCTGGGCACCCCGCAGGAGTACGTCGACCGCATGGTGAGGCTCAAGGTCGGCCAGGAGATCGACCGCGACACCCTGCTGCGCCGCCTGGTCGACATGCAGTACACCCGCAACGACATGGCCTTCACCCGGGGCACCTTCCGGGTGCGCGGCGACACCGTCGAGATCATCCCCAAGTACGAGGAGCTCGCCGTCCGGATCGAGATGTTCGGCGACGAGATCGAGAAGCTCGCGACCATGCACCCGCTCACCGGCGAGGTGATCACCGAGGACACCGAGCTCTACATCTTCCCCGCCTCCCACTACGTCGCGGGCGCCGAGCGGATGGAGAGCGCGATCCGGGGCATCGAGGCCGAGCTCGCCGAGACCCTGGAGACGATGGAGCGCCAGGGCAAGCTCCTGGAGGCCCAGCGGCTGCGCATGCGCACCACCTACGACCTGGAGATGATGCGCCAGATCGGCACCTGCTCCGGCATCGAGAACTACTCGCGCCACATGGACGGGCGCACCCCGGGCAGCGCACCCAACACCCTGCTCGACTACTTCCCCGAAGACTTCATGCTGGTCCTGGACGAGTCCCACCAGACCGTCCCGCAGATCGGCGCGATGTACGAGGGAGACGCCTCCCGTAAGCGCACGCTCGTCGACCACGGCTTCCGCCTGCCCTCCGCGATGGACAACCGCCCGCTGAAGTGGGAGGAGTTCCTGGAGCGGATCGGCCAGACGGTCTACCTGTCGGCCACGCCGGGCTCCTATGAGCTGGGCCGTTCCAAGGGCGACGTGGTCGAGCAGGTCATCCGGCCGACCGGGCTGATCGACCCCGAGGTGATCGTGAAGCCGACCAAGTCGCAGATCGACGACTTGGTCCACGAGATCCGCACCCGCACGGAGAAGGACGAGCGGGTCCTGGTCACCACGCTGACCAAGAAGATGTCGGAAGACCTCACCGACTACCTGCTGGAGCTCGGCATCCGGGTCCGCTACCTGCACAGCGAGGTCGACACCCTGCGCCGCATCGAGCTGCTGCGCGAGCTGCGGATGGGCGAGTTCGACGTGCTGGTCGGCATCAACCTGCTCCGCGAGGGCCTCGACCTGCCCGAGGTCTCGCTGGTGGCCATCCTCGACGCCGACAAGGAGGGCTTCCTGCGCTCGGAGACCTCCCTGATCCAGACCATCGGCCGCGCGGCCAGAAACGTCTCCGGCCAGGTGCACATGTACGCCGACCGGGTCACCCCCTCCATGGAGCGGGCGATCGACGAGACCAACCGCCGCCGGGCCAAGCAGATCGCCTACAACGAGGCCAACGGCATCGACCCGCAGCCGCTCCGCAAGAAGATCGCCGACATCCTCGACTCGCTCAACCGCGAGGACGCCGACACCGCCCAGCTCCTCGGCGGCAGCGGCCGTCAGCAGTCGCGCGGCAAGGCCCCCGTCCCGGGCTTCGCGGTCAAGCAGGCCGGCCAGCACGCCAGGGCGATCGCCGGAGAGATGCCCAGGGCTCAGCTGGAGGCGCTGATGGAGTCGCTCACCGAGCAGATGCACCAGGCCGCCACCGACCTGCAGTTCGAGGTCGCCGCCCGGCTCCGCGACGAGATCAAGGAGCTCAAGCGCGAGGTGCGCGACATGCGCGAGGCGGGAGTCTCCTGACCCGGTCGCTTTCGGGGTGATCCGATATGCCGTGGGGGCGACCGGCGGCCGAGGGCGACGGGGGACCGGGGACCACGCGGAGATTCCGGAAACCATGTGAGGACTCCGGGGATCACCCGGGGAGCGAGAAGCGTTCGGTGGACGGTGCGGCCGGGCCGGGAGGCCAGGCGGAGGAGCGAAAAGCGAAGCGTTCAGGGAGGGGCGGGGCCGGAGTGAAAACGGCTCGCCCGTCACGGGCGCGGCCGGATACGGTCGCCTGATGCGACGATGCGACGACTGCGGCTGCTGGGAGTACGGCGGGGCGCCCGACTGTGCCCGATGCGCGGCGTTGGTCGACCGGATCGTCGAGGACGGCTGGCGGAGGTTCCTGCGAGAGCGGTTCGGTGCGGCCGAGCCGTCCGCCGAGCCTGGCGAGGCCAGGCCGTCCGCGAGACATGGCCGATCAGGCCGGCCCACCGGATCCGATGCGGCGGGAGTGCCCGGTGAGGTCGGGCTGTCCGCCGAGGAGGAGTCGGCGATCGCCGAGATGGTCGCCGAAGAGCCCGACCGGCACGACTGGCGGGTCGTCGACGCCGCCCTCGACCGGCTGGTCTGCCCCGACTGCGGGGCCCGGCTGGGCAGGGGGCCGCTGGGCTGCCCGCCCTGTGACCTCGCCGACGGTTTCCGCTACTCGGCAGTCGAGACCGACCGCCCGAACGTCCCGCCCGGCAACGAGCACGCGATCAGGGTCGGCGTCTCGGTGATCCGCGCCGGGCACCGGCAGTCGCCCGCGGCCCTGCTCGGTTGGCGCGTCGGTCTCCCCGCCCTGCTCGAAGGCTTCCTGCCCACCACCGCCCAGGCCCAGGCCATGCGGGCCCGCATCAACGCCGGAGCCACCTACGACGACCTCGTGGGGAGCTGACCTCGTCACACATGCCCGGCGCGGAGGCTCTCGGCTTTGACCGCCGAGAGCGTGTCAGGCACCGATGAACTTTCCGAGGTCGAGATCGATGTCGACGTCGAAGCCGATGTCCGTCTTCAACCGCCCCCGGTGAATGCCCGTCGGGACGTAGGCCTTGACGGAGGGTTCCAGCTCGAAGGTGTAGACGACGGGTTTGTCGTCCTCCTGCTCCACGCGCCAGAGGTGCCTGATCCCGGCGCCGGAGTATTTGATCGGCTTGGTGGTGCGGTCTCGCTCCAGCGACTCGGGGGAGACCACCTCGACCACCAGGTGCACGTCCTCGGGCTTGAACGAGGTCGTTCTCAGGCTGGTCAGGGCGGAACTCGCCACCACCATGATGTCGGGCTCGGGTCGCTGCCTCATCCCCAGGGTCACGGTCATCTCACGGACGACGGCGAGATCGCTAGGAGGCGTGAGCTCTCTTTCGAGAAGTCTGAGCATGAGCATGTGAAAAGTGGTCTGCGGAGACATCATGATGAGCGACCCGTCGATCAGTTCGACATGCCGGGGCGCACCGGGGGGGAGATGATCGAGCATGTCGGCGGTCCACCCGCCTGCCGGCCCCGGGTAGAACCACTCGGGGAAAACGGCTGCCATCAGAGAACCTCCTTCGGTGACATCCGGAAACATTACCTGACGGAGTCATCCTGACACTCACCGTGTCTGGTGTGTGGGGTGTTCGAGACGCGGCGACCTCCAGGGGCCGCCGACGGTTTTCGCCGATGGTCTGCCCGGCTGTGGTCCCTTCGCGAAGGGACCACAGTGAGGGGACTGCTCAGCGGGAGTCGTCGGGGTGGGCGCGGTTGACCATCGTGCGGTTGTAGAGCTCGTCGATCTGTTCCAGGGGGTCGGGGGCGCGGCGGCGCGCCTCGATCTCCAGGTCGGTGCGGCCCTGGATCGCGTCGATGCTCCCGGCCGAGTGCGCCATCTGGTCGTTGCGCAGGTCGGCCCTGATCCTGGCGCAGGAGGTGGTGAGCTTGGCGTGGTGCTCGCGCAGGCGGTCCAGCGCCGTGTGGTCGATGTAGGGCGAGACCCGGCGCTCCTGGGCGTAGTGGGCGAGCTGGGCGTCGAGCTGCTCGGCGTGCACCGCGATCTCGGCCACGAGGTGGGGCAGGTCGCCCAGGCCCCAGCCGTCGCGCAGCGCGTGGTCGACGGCCTGGCGGGTGAGAGAGACCTCGCGTCGCAGGTCGAGGCGCATCCGCTCGGTCTCCGCGGCGTCGCCGGTGCCCATCGCCGCCACGTGACTGGCGACCCTGGTGGAGACGGTCCTGGCCTTCTTCGTGGCCTTCTTGCCGATCTTGACCAGCAGGTAGATCCCGGCCGCTCCCAGGAGAAGGAAGAACAGCAGGATCACCATCAGGACGATGAGGAAATCGCCGATCGGAGCCACCTCCCTGCGGGGACTGGACGGGATGTTTCGAGCATAGCCCGCGCCGCGATCCTCGCGCGGGCGCGCGGACGCGGTCTCATCGTGGGCTCGGGACGGCCACTCGCCGCCGTCGTCGTATCCTGCGGGTCGCCCACCAGGCGAACAGCGCCAGTCCCGCCACCATCACGATGACCAGGACCGGTAGGAAGATCGCCACCAGGGCGATGCCCAGTGATCCGGCGTCCTCGACCGTGCTGGCCACGGGGGCGCCCACCCCGGCCGTGGTGGTGTTCACCACGGGCCTGGTGACCGCCTTCATGGTGTGCACGGCCAGGGCGATCGCGATCCCCAGGACCCAGCTGAGCCAGGGGTTGTGGCTCATCCAGGTCGAGCCGTCCAGCCGGGCCGCGGCCTCGGTGGCGCTGAAGACCACGCCGCCGGAGGCGGGGCGGACGACGGTCTGGATCATGTCGTTGACGCTGTCGACCACCGGGACCTTGTCGAGCACGAACTCCGCCAGGAGCAGCACGCCGATGATCCCCAGCACCCAGCCGTTGGACAGCCAGGCGAACTCCTGCGGCAGCCGTACCTGGTCGGTGAAGTTGGCGAGCAGGCCGACCACCAGCAGCGGGATGTAGGCGTTGAGCCCGGCCGCCGTGGAGAGTCCAAGGCCCGTCAGTGCCGCGAGCATCGCACCTCCGTAGTGTCTCTCTCCCCCTTCAACGGTTACCGGCCGTCGATCGATCCCGATCCGTCCCCTCGCGGGGTATCACTCCGGTCTCGGTGTCGATGCCCTCCGCCGCCCCCGAGGCCCCGAGGTCCATGACCTCCATGCCCTCTGTGCCCTCTGTGCCCTCCACGACCTCCGCGACCTCCGCGACCCTCGTGACCTCCACGGTCCTCGCCGTTTCCACGGCGTCCACTGTTTCCGCAGTCTCCACGGTGTCCAGGTGGGGTGGCAGCCAGCCCTGGCCGGGCACGTAGTGGCGCACCACCTTGGCGGGGATGCCCGCGATCACGCTGTGGTCGGGGAACTCCCCGCGCACCACCGCCCCGCCCGCCACCACGCTCTGCCTGCCGATCCGGGTGCCGGGCAGGATGATCGCGCCGGTGCCCAGCCACGATCCCGACCCGATGGACACCGGGTTGTTGCGCGGCCACTGGCGGCCGATCGGTGCCTCGGGGTCGTCGTAGACGTGGTTCTGGTCGGTGATGTAGACGTACGGGCCGGTGAAGACGTCGTCGCCGATGTCGATCGACTGGTGGCCCACGATGTGGGTGCCCCTGCCGATGGAGCAGCTTCCGCCGATCCGTACGATCGAGTCCGGGCCCAGGTCCACCCCGGGACCCATCCCCGCGGAGATGGAGACCCGCTCGCCGATCAGGGTGTGGTCGCCGATCTCGATCCAGGCCTCGCCGAAGATGGCTCCAGGCGGGAACGACAGGCAGGCGCCCTCGCCGAGGCGCCTGAAGCGGTATCCGGCGGGGCTGACGGGGGTGATGGTGCCGGCCGCGCGAACAGCTGCCCAGAGCCGGTGCACGAGGCTGCCCATGGCCCGCCTTACCACACCATGAAGTGACATAACGGATCAAATTACCGCTTGGTTGGGTTTGAGAAAAATGCGGGTGGGGGGTTGTTCGGGCAGTTCGCCTGCACCGTTTGATATTCTGAGAGCCCGTGGACCTGTAGGCCATTCACAAGGGTGAGCCGACGATCTGTAACGACCACGGGAGCCTTCTTGCGCAGCGCCGCACACACCAAGCATCTGTTCGTCACCGGCGGCGTCGCCTCCAGTCTCGGGAAGGGACTGACGGCCTCCAGCCTCGGGCGCCTTCTCAAGCTGCGCGGCCTGCGGGTCACCATGCAGAAACTCGACCCCTACCTCAACGTCGACCCCGGCACCATGAACCCGTTCCAGCACGGTGAGGTGTTCGTCACCGACGACGGCGCGGAGACCGACCTCGACGTCGGCCACTACGAGCGCTTCCTCGACACCGAGCTGCACGGCTCGGCCAACGTGACCACCGGCCAGGTCTACTCCAACGTCATCGCCAAGGAGCGCCGCGGCGAGTATCTCGGCGACACCGTGCAGGTCATCCCGCACATCACCAACGAGATCAAGGACCGCATCCGGTCGATGGCCGGGCCCGACGTGGACGTGGTCATCACCGAGGTCGGCGGCACCGTGGGCGACATCGAGTCGCTGCCCTTCCTGGAGGCCGTCCGTCAGGTCCGCCACGAGGTCGGCCGTGACAACGTGTTCTTTCTCCACGTCTCGCTGCTGCCGTACATCGGGCCGAGCGGCGAGCTGAAGACCAAGCCGACCCAGCACTCGGTCGCCGCGCTGCGCAGCATCGGCATCCAGCCCGACGCGATCGTGTGCCGCTCCGACCGGCCGATCACCAACTCGCTCAAGCGCAAGATCAGCCTGATGTGCGACGTGGACGAGGACGCGGTCGTCTCCGCCATCGACGCCGCCAGCATCTACGACATCCCCAAGGTCCTGCACTCCGAGGGCCTGGACGCCTACGTGGTGCGCCGCCTGGGCCTGCCCTTCAGGGACGTCGACTGGAAGGAGTGGGAGCAGCTCCTGCGCCGGGTGCACCGCCCGGCCAACGAGGTCACGATCGCGCTCGTCGGCAAGTACATCGACCTGCCCGACGCCTACCTGTCGGTCACCGAGGCGCTGCGCGCGGGCGGCTTCGCCAACGACGCCCGCGTCAACATCCGCTGGGTGAAGAGCGACGACTGCGAGACCCCCGAGGGCGCGGCCCGCGAGCTCGACGGCGTCGACGGAGTCCTGGTCCCCGGCGGCTTCGGCGTACGCGGGATCGAGGGCAAGGTCGGCGCGATCCGGCACGTCAGGGAGAACAAGATCCCGCTGCTCGGCATCTGCCTCGGCATGCAGTGCATGGTCATCGAGGCCGCCCGCAACCTGGCGGGCATCGAGGACGCGGGAAGCACCGAGTTCGACACGGAGACCACCCACCCGGTCATCTCCACCATGGCCGACCAGGAGGACGTCGTCTCCGGCGAGCGCGACATGGGCGGCACCATGAGGCTGGGCCTCTACCCGGCCAGGCTCGGGGAGGACACGCTCGCCCGCCGGCTGTACGGCATGGCGAAGGTGGACGAGCGCCACCGCCACCGCTACGAGGTCAACAACTCCTACCGCGAGCAGTTGGAGAAGGCCGGCATGGTCTTCTCCGGCCTCTCGCCCGACGGACGCCTGGTGGAGTACGCCGAGCTGCCCGCCGACATCCATCCCTTCTTCATCGGCACCCAGGCGCACCCGGAGTTCCGTTCCCGGCCGACCCGGGCGCACCCGCTGTTCAAGGGCCTGATCGGTGCCGCCCTCACGTACGCCGACATCCGCGGCACCGTCGCCAAGGCGGGGCGGGGAAAGTGAGCAGTTCGCGAGCGGGTGCCGGGGAGGACCGGAAGGCCCACGAGGTCGACAGGAGACAGGACATCCCGGTGGCTCAGGAGGTGAGGGACGATCTGGAGGTCGTGGACGCCTGCGAGGAATGGAAGGTCGTCTCCTCCACCGAGCACTTCCGTGCCCGTGTCATCACCGGGGTCACCGACGCGGTCGTGATGCCGGACGGAGAGGTCGTCAACCGCGACTACGTCCTGCACCCGGGCTCCGTGGCCGTCGTGGCCCTCGACGACAGGGACCGGGTCCTGCTGATCCGCCAGTACCGCCACCCCGTACGGCGGTTGCTGTGGGAGCTGCCCGCGGGGCTGCGCGACGTCGAGGGTGAGCCCCTGCGGGTCGGGGCGGCCCGCGAACTCGCCGAGGAGGCGGGCTACCGGGCGGACACCTGGCACACGCTGGTCGACACCTTCGTCTCGCCGGGAATGAGCGACGAGCGCACCCGGATCTTCCTCGCCAGGGACGTCAGCCCCATCCCCGAAGGGGAGCTCGACTTCGTCCACCGGCATGAGGAGGCCGACATGCCGGTGGTGTGGATTCCCCTGTCCGACGCGGTTCGGCGTGCCATGGCGGGAATGATCCACAATTCCCAAGCCGTGACCGGTATTCTCGCCGCATACGCCGCTTCGGCGGATGGATTCGCCTCACTGCGGCCCGCCGACGCACCGGAGGCATGACAGGAGGACACCCTGAGCGAGACGGAGGCCGTCCTCTCCAGTTACCTCGCCCACCTGGCCGTGGAGCGGGGCCTGGCCGCCAACACCCTGGCCTCCTATCGCCGTGACCTCCTGCGATATGTGGAACATCTCAAGCAGCGCGGCCACGTCACCTTCGGCCAGATCGCCGAGGGTGACGTCGCCGCCTTCGTGGCGGCGCTCAGGGAAGGCGACGGCGAGCACCAGGCCCTCGTCGCCGCCTCGGCGGCGCGGGCCGTCTCCGCGGTGCGCGGCCTGCACCGCTTCGCGCTGAGCCAGGGCGTCTGCCGGCACGACCCGGCCTACGAGGTGCGCTCGCCGCGCCAGCTCAGACGGCTTCCCAAGGCGATCAGCGTCCGCGACGTCGAGCGCCTGATCGCCGCCTCGGGACCGGACGGAGCCCCGCTCACACTGCGTAACCGGGCGCTGCTCGAACTGCTGTACGGCACCGGCGCGCGCATCTCCGAGGCCGTGGGGCTCGCCGTCGACGACGTCGAGCTGGGTGCCGAGGCCCGGCGGGTGTGCCTGCGAGGCAAGGGCGGACGCACCCGCCTGGTGCCGCTGGGAGGCTTCGCGGAGGAGGCGCTGCGCGCCTACCTCACCCGCGCGCGGCCCCGTATCGCCTCACACGGCCGGGGCACCTCGGGGCTCTTCCTCAACGCCAGGGGCGGGCGGCTCACCCGCCAGGGCGCCTGGGAGGTCCTTCAGGGCGCCGCCGAGCGTGGCGGGCTCGAAGGAGTGTCGCCACATATGTTGCGACATTCGTTCGCAACTCACCTCCTTGACGGGGGTGTGGACGTTAGGGTGGTTCAGGAACTACTCGGCCACGCCTCGGTGACCACCACCCAGGTCTACACGCAGGTCACGGTCGACAAGCTCCGCGAGGTCTATGCCGCGGCGCATTCGCGCACGCGGGATTGACCTTGCTTATGTCCGGGCGTGCCGCCTTGCCGCATACGTGTTGACGCCATAGTGTCCGTCCGGACGGTCCGGTTAGAGGCCGTCAGGGAGGTTCGACTGGTGACTGTGACCGCCGACGGTTCTATCCGGGGAGCGACCCCGGCAAACCCCGAGAATCCCTGGGGCGACACCAAGACCGCCGGGACCCCTCGCAGTGGGGGAGTCCTCGGCCCGACCGGACGTCCCCGACCGGTCTTCCCCGACCCGCCCCCGCGCACGGTGCACGGGCCGGCGAGGGTCGTCGCCATGGTCAACCAGAAGGGCGGCGTCGGCAAGACGACCACCACCATCAACCTGGGCGCCGCGCTGGCGGAGGCCGGGCTCAAGGTCCTGCTGGTCGACTTCGACCCGCAGGGCGCCCTCTCGGTCGGCCTCGGGATCAACCCCCTCCAGCTCGACCTGACGGTCTACAACCTCCTCATGGAGCGGCAGATCACCGCAAGGGACGTGCTGCTGGAGACCGGCGTCGAGGGCATGGACCTGCTGCCCAGCAACATCGACCTGTCGGCCGCCGAGGTCCAGCTCGTCACGGAGGTCGCCCGTGAGCAGGTGCTCGGCCGGGTGATCAAACCCCTCCTGCCCGAGTACGACGTGTGCCTGATCGACTGCCAGCCCTCGCTGGGCCTGCTCACGATCAACGCGCTCGCCTGCGCGCACGGCGTCATGGTGCCGCTGGAGTGCGAGTTCTTCGCGTTGCGCGGTGTCGCGCTGCTCATGGACACCATCATCAAGGTGCAGGAGCGCATCAACGACGAGCTGGTCATCGAGGGCCTGCTCGCCACCATGTACGACGCGCGCACCCTGCACGGCCGCGAGGTGCTGGCCCGGGTCGTCGAGGCGTTCGACGACAAGGTCTACCACACGGTGATCAACCGGACGGTTCGCTTCCCCGACGCCACCGTGGCCGGTGAGCCCATCACCAGTTTCGACTCCTCCTCGCTCGGCGCCAGCGCGTACCGCGAACTGGCGAGGGAAGTCCTGGCCAGGTGGGCCGCGCTGGAGCAGTGATCTCGCCTCCGGGTGCGGGACAATGGAGGGATGACCGAGCCGCCGAAGACCGACGATGGCACCTTCAAGGTGCATCTGGAGGTCTTCGAGGGCCCCTTCGACCTCCTGCTCGGCCTGATCTCCAAGCACAAGCTGGACATCACCGAGGTCTCGCTCAGCCAGGTCACCGACGAGTTCATCTCCTACATCCGGGCGAGGGGCCCGGAGTGGGATCTGGACCAGACGAGTCACTTCCTGCTCGTCGCGGCGACCCTGCTCGATCTCAAGGCCGCGAGGCTGCTGCCCTCGGGTGAGGTCGACGACGAGGAGGACCTCGCCCTCCTGGAGGCCCGTGACCTGCTGTTCGCCCGCCTTCTGCAGTACCGGGCCTACAAGGAGGTCGTGAAGGTCTTCTCCGGCCGGATGGCCGAGGAGGCGCTGCGCTTCCCCCGTACGGTGCCGATGGAGGCCGAGTTCGCGAGCCTGCTGCCGGAGTTGATCCTCGGCATCGGCCCCGACCGCCTCGCGGAGATCGCCCGGCGGGCCTTCGCCCCCAAGGCGCCCCCGTCGGTCTCGGTGGCCCACATCTACCAACCGCTCGCCAATGTCCGCGAGCAGGCGGTTATCCTTGTCGAGCGGCTGCGGCGGTTGCGCCGGGCGACTTTCCGGGCCCTCACCTCCGACTGCGCCGGCACCTTCGAGGTCGTCGCGCGTTTCCTGGCCGTCCTGGAGCTCTACCGGGAGGCCGCCGTCTCCTTCGAGCAGGTGGAGCCTCTCGGGGAGTTGCACGTGACCTGGACCGGCAGCGACGACGGCGACGTCGCCGTGGCCGACGACTACGACGAGACCCTGAACAGCCAGAAGGAAGAGCCCGCCGATGACTGACCTGGCACCCGAGGCCGGTCCGCGTGCCGGGGCCGGACCGTACGCCGACCCCGAGGCGCGAGCCGAGCCCGGTTCGCGCGCTGAGGCCGGACCGTTCGGCGAGCCCGGTTCGAATGCCGGGGCGGGGCCGAGCGCAGAGGCCGGTTCGCGTGCCGAGGTCGGCCCGAGTGCCGAGCCGGACCTGCGCGCCGGGCTGGAGGCCATCCTGCTGGTGGTCGACGAGCCCGTCGCGGAGGTGACTCTCGCCCAGGTTCTGGAGCGGCCCGTCCACGAGATCAGCCGGGCGATTCGTGAGCTTTCGGCGGAATATACCGCTTCCGGGCGGGGTTTCGACCTGAGAGAGGTAGCGGGCGGCTGGCGGTTCTACACGCGGGCCGAGTGCGCGCCGCTCGTGGAGCGGTTCGTCCGCGACGGCCAGCAGACGCGCCTCACCCAGGCCGCTCTGGAGACCCTGGCCGTGGTCGCCTACCGGCAGCCGGTGAGCCGGGCCCGGGTGGCGGCCATCCGCGGTGTCAACAGCGATGGCGTCATGCGCACGCTGATGACGAGAGGGCTGGTCGAGGAGGCCGGCACCGAACCGGAGAGCCAAGCCGTGCTCTACCGGACAAGTTCGTATTTTCTCGAGCGGATGGGCCTGCGGGAGCTCGGTGAGCTTCCCGAACTGGCGCCCTTCCTGCCCGACGACATGGAATCCCTAGAGGAGCAGAAGTAGTGAACGACAGGCGCAGTACCCCGTCCGGTGATGGACGCGGTCAAGGCCGTGGCGGAGCCCCGCGCGGTGGCAATCCCCGTGGGGGCTCGCAGTCCGGTGGATTCCGGGGCGGCCCCTCCCGAGGCGGATCCTCCTCCGGCTCCTCCCGTGGAGGCTCCCAGGGCGGTTACCGTTCCGACGGTCCGCGTCGTGACGACCGCGGTGGTTTCCGCGCGGAGCGTGACGGTTCGCGGAGCCGGTACGAGCGGCCCTCCGGCGGCTCCCAGGGGGGTTCGCGGGGCGGTTACCGCTCCGACGCTCCGCGCCGTGACGACCGCGGTGGCTCCCCCTCCGGTGGCTACCGTTCCGACGGCCCGCGTCGCGACGATCGTGGCGGCTCGTCCTCCGGTGGCTACCGTTCGGACGGCCCGCGCCGTGATGACCGTGGTGGTTCGTCCTTCGGTGGTTCGCAGGGCGGTTACCGCTCCGACGCTCCGCGCCGTGACGATCGCGGTGGTTTCCGTGCCGACCGTGACGGTTCGCGGAGCCGGTACGAGCGGCCCTCCGGTGGCTCCCAGGGGGGTTCGCGGGGCGGTTACCGCTCCGACGCTCCGCGCCGTGACGACCGCGGCGGTTCACAGGGTGGCTACCGTTCCGACGCTCCGCGCCGCGATGATCGCGGTGGTTTCCGTGCCGACCGTGACGGTTCGCCGAGCCGGTACGAGCGGCCCTCCGGCGGCTCGCAGGACGGTTACCGCTCCGACGGTCCCCGCCGCGACGACCGCGGCGGTTCACAGGGTGGCTACCGCTCCGACGCTCCGCGCCGCGACGATCGTGGCGGCTCGTCCTCCGGTGGTTCGCAGGGCGGTTACCGTTCCGACGGCCCGCGTCGGGACGACCGCGGTGGCTTCCGCGCGGAGCGCGACGGCTCGCGTGGCAGGCCCGGCTCCGACCGTGGTCGCGGCGGCGCTCCCGCCGGTGGTTCCCGTGGCCGCTTCGGCAGGACCGGGCGCCGGGACGAGATCCAGACCATCGGCGGCAACCGCGCCGAGGCGTACGGCGAGCGCCGTGCACCCTCCGACCGGGCCGCCAGCCGCGCGCCCAAGGCGAAGGCGCCGCTCAGGCCGGGGACGATCGCGAACGACCGGTTCAAGACCTCCCGTCAGCCCAAGCGCGACTCCGACTTCTACGACCGCGACTACACCGACGAGCGCGACACCACCGAGGTCCCCGACGGCATCCGGCTGCAGAAGGTGCTCGCCCAGGCGGGCGTCGCCAGCCGCCGGGCCTGCGAGGACATGATCGGCGAGGGCCGGGTGACGGTCGACGGTCAGGTGGTCCGCCGCTTCGGCGCCCGGGTCGATCCCACCAGGCAGGTCATCCACGTCGACGGCAAGCGCCTGCCGACCATGCCCGACCTGGTCTACCTCGCGATCAACAAGCCGATCGGCGTCGTCAGCACCATGTCCGACCCGGACGGCCGCCCCTCGCTGGCCGACTTCGTGGCCGACCGCACCGAGCGGTTGTTCCACGTGGGCCGCCTCGACACCGAGACCGAGGGCCTCATCCTGCTCACCAACGACGGAGAACTGGCCAACAGGCTCACCCATCCGAGCTACGGTGTCCAGAAGAAGTACTGGGCGAAGGTTCCCGGCCGGATCGAGCGCGACCTCGGCCGCCGCCTGAAGAAGGGCATCGAGCTGGAGGACGGCCTGGCCAAGGCCGACTCCTTCGCCCTGGTCCAGGAGCACGGCCAGCAGGCTCTGGTCGAGATCGTGCTGCACGAGGGTCGCAAGCACATCGTCCGCCGCATGCTGGAGGAGGTCGGGCACCCGGTCATCGACCTGGCACGCATCGAGTTCGGCCCGGTCAAGCTCGGCCGCCTCAAGCCGGGCACCGTCCGGGCACTGACCCTCACGGAAGTCGGAGAGCTCTACGCCGCCGTCGGGTTGTAGCCTTCCTGAAACATGTATTGAGACGCGCCGGATCACCCTGAGGGTGATCCGGCGCGGTGAAGTGGAGGTGCGGCGATGATGCGGGCGATCCGAGGAGCGATCCAGGTCGGTGCCAACGACCGGGACGAGATCCTCTCCGGCGTCACCGAGTTGGTGACGGAGGTGATGGGGCGCAACAGGCTCACCACCGATGACGTGATCAGCGTGATCTTCACGGCCACGCCCGATCTCACCGCGGAGTTTCCCGCTCTGGCCGCCCGCAAGCTCGGCTTTCACGACGTTCCGCTGATCTGCGCCTCCGAGATCGACGTTCCCGGCGCGCTGCCCCGCGTGGTGCGGCTGATGGCACACGTCGACGTCGATCGGCCCCGCCAGGACATCCAGCACGTCTACCTTCGTGGCGCGGTCGCTCTTCGCGTGGACATCGCCCAGTGAATCCCACGTGCGTCACCATTTCGGAGGAACGCGCGTGAGCGGCCTCGAAAGCGTCCTGGTCGTCGGTACGGGCCTGATCGGCACCTCGATCGCCCTCGCCCTGCGCGAGCAGGGCGTGGCCGTCCATCTGGCCGATCGTGACGCGGGATCCCTGCGGCTGGCGCGGGAGCTGGGCGCCGGTGTCGAGTGGGCCGAGGGCGTGACCGTGGACATCGCGATCATCGCGGTCCCGCCACAGGCGGTCGCCGGGCAGCTCGCCGCCCTGCAGGGCGCCGGAGCGGCCCGTTTCTACACCGACGTGGCGAGCGTCAAGGCGCTCCCGATCAGGGAGGCCGCGAGCCTCGGCTGCGACCTGACGACCTATGTCGCCGGGCACCCGCTCGCCGGACGTGAGCGTTCCGGCCCGGCCGCGGCGCGGGCGGACCTGTTCCTCGGGCGCCCGTGGGCGCTGTGCCCGACCGAGGAGACCTCGCCGGACGCCGTGGAGGCCCTGCACGGGCTCGTCAAGCTCTGCGGGGGCGAGGCGGTCAGGATCGCCGCCGCGGAGCACGACAGGGCCGTCGCGGTCGTCTCGCACGCCCCTCACGTGGCCGCCTCGGCAGTGGCCGCCCGCCTCGCGGAGGCGCCGGTCACCGCGCTCGGCCTCGCCGGCCCCGGGGTGCGCGACGTCACCCGCGTCGCGGCGAGCGACCCGAGGCTCTGGACCGGGATCCTGTCGGGTAACGCGCTGCCGGTGGCCGAGGTGCTGGAGGCTGTCGCGGCCGACCTCGCCGCCGCTGCGGCCTCTCTGCGTGCCTCGGCGGTCTCCGCCGACTCCGGCGCGATGACCCGGGTCACCGATCTGCTGCACCGGGGCGTCACGGGTACGGGCAGGATTCCCGGCAAGCACGGTGGTCCCGCGCGCACCTACGCGGTCGTCCAGGTCATCATCGGCGACCGTCCCGGCGAGCTCGCCCGGCTGTTCCAGGTGGCCAAGGAGGCAGGCGTCAACATCGAGGACGTCAGGCTTGAGCACGCCCCCGGCCTGCCGCTGGGCGCCGCCGATCTGTGGGTGCAGCCTGAGGCGGTGACGGCGCTGGCCGAGGCCCTGCGCGCGAACGGCTGGCACCTGCCGTGATCCTCGCCCCTGCGTGATCACGCGGTGTTCGCACGACGATCCGTCAAGGGTTCGGCGGAGCCCGCCGCCGAACTCCGGGGTGATCTCTCGTGAGGCCCGCTCATGTCCGGGTGGGCCTCACGCATCCCGCGTCCCGAGCGAGCCTGTCCCGTAAGGCCCGCTCATCTCCGGAGCGGGCGCCCCTGTTCGATGCGCGGTTCCTTCCCGCCTCCCGGTAGCCTCGTACGGACAATTGAAGCGGGCTGTAAGGGAGAGGCGCGTCGTGACCGGACTGGTCGTCGCCATGGATGGTCCTTCGGGATCCGGCAAGTCGAGCGCGTCGCGAGGAGTGGCGCGAGCCCTGGGGCTGCGTTATCTCGATACCGGCGCGATGTACAGGGCGATCACCTGGTGGATGCTCCAGCGGGGCGTCGACCTCGCCGATCCCGAGGCGATCGCCGCCAGGGCGCTCGACCCGGTTCTCACGCTGGGCACCGACCCGGACGCGCCGGTGATCGCGGTCGACGGCGTCGACGCCCTCGCGCCGATCCGCACCGCGGAGGTGACCGCGGCCGTCTCGGCGGTGAGCGCGGTGCCCGAGGTGCGGCGCCGTCTGGTGGCCGAGCAGCGTGAGATCATCGGCGAGGGCGGCATCGTCGTCGAGGGCCGTGACATCGGCACGGTGGTGGCGCCCGACGCCGCGGTCAAGATCTACCTGACCGCGAGCGCGGACGCCAGGGCCCTGCGCCGTACGGCGGAGCTGAGCGGCACCACGGTGGACGCCCAGCGGGCCGCGATGGCCCGCCGCGACACCCTCGACTCGACCAGGAAGGCAGACCCGCTGGCGAAGGCGGCCGACGCCGTCGAGCTCGACACCACGGCGCTGAACCTCGAAGAGGTCATCGCCGAAATACTGCGTGTGATTAAGGAAAAAGCGTGACCGGGGAATACGACGACGACAACGGCTGGATCGACGCGGAGCTCGCCGATTCAGGGACCGATGACAGCTCGCAGCGGGAGGCGGGGCCCGACACCTCCCCGCAGCCGGTCGTGGCCGTGGTGGGCCGCCCCAACGTGGGCAAGTCCACCCTGGTCAACCGGATCATCGGCCGCCGGGAGGCGGTCGTGGAGGACGTGCCGGGGGTGACCCGCGACCGGGTCACCTACGACGCCACCTGGCGGGGGCGCCGGTTCACGGTGGTCGACACCGGAGGCTGGGACCCCGACGCGACCGGCATGGCGCTGAAGATCGCGGAGCAGGCCCAGATCGCGGCCGAGCTGGCCGACGTGATCCTGTTCGTGGTCGACGCCGTCGTGGGTGTGACCGACGCGGACGAGATCGTCGGCCACGTGCTGCGCGGATCGGGCAAGCCGGTCATCCTCGCCGCCAACAAGGTCGACAACCAGCAGATGGAGCTGGAGGCCGCCGGGCTGTGGTCCCTCGGCCTCGGCGAGCCGCAGCCGGTCTCGGCCCTGCACGGCCGCTCCAGCGGTGACCTGCTGGACGTGATCCTCGACAAGCTGCCCGAGACGCCCGAGCAGCGCTTCGGTCCCGAGCGCGGTCCGCGCAGGGTCGCCCTGGTCGGCAAGCCTAACGTGGGCAAGTCCTCGCTGCTGAACAAGCTGGCGGGCGCCGAGCGGGTGCTCGTCGACCCGATGGCGGGCACCACCCGCGACCCGGTGGACGAGCTGATCGAGCTCGGCGGCAAGACCTGGCGCTTCGTCGACACCGCCGGAATCAGGCGGCGCGACCGTGAGCTCAAGGGCGCCGACTTCTACGCGAGCATGCGCACCCGGGGGGCCCTGGAGCGCTCGGAGATCGCGGTCGTGCTCATCGACGCGAGCGAGGTGCTGACCGAGCAGGACCTGCGGATCATCTCCCTGGTGATCGAGTCCGGCCGGTGCATGGTCGTGGCGTTCAACAAGTGGGACCTGCTGGACGAGGACCGCCGCTACTACCTGGAGAAGGAGATCGACCGCCAGCTCGTCCGCGTGCCGTGGGCGCTGCGGATCAACATCTCCGCGAAGAACGGCTGGCACGTCGACCGGATCGTCCCCGCGATCGAGAAGGCGCTCGACTCCTGGTCGACCCGGGTGCCCACCGCCAGGCTCAACGCCTTCCTGACCGACCTGGTCGCGGCGACCCCGCCCCCGGTCCGCAGCGGCAAGCAGCCCAAGATCCTCTTCGCCACGCAGGCGTCGACGGAGCCGCCGAAGTTCGTGCTGTTCACCTCGGGCTTCCTGGAGGAGACCTACCGCCGCTTCATCGAGCGCCGGATCCGCGAGGAGTTCGGCTTCGCCGGGTCGCCCATCGAGGTCACCATGAAGATCCGCGAGAAGCGCCAGGGGCAGAAGAAGTAAGAGCCTCACCGCGAACGGCCCGGCCCACGCCGGGCCGTTCGTCGTTTCCCGAGGGTCAGGGTTCGATCAGGCCGGCGCGGATGGCGTAGCGGGTGAGGTCGAGGCGGTCGCGCATGCCGAGTTTCTGCAGGATGTTGGCGCGATGCCGGTCGACGGTCTTCACGCTGATGAAGAGGGTCTCGGCGACCTGCTTGGCGGAGTTGCCCTCGGCGATCAGCTTGACGATCTCCTCCTCGCGCGGGGTGAGGATGCTGTCGGGCATGCTCTGCCCCATCCTGTCGCGCTGCAGGTAGTGCCTGATCAGGGCGGTGACGGCGCCCGGGTAGAGGAACGGCTCGCCGCGCATCGCCGCCCTGCACGCCTCCAGCAGGTCGCGGTCGGCCACCGACTTCAGCACGTAGCCCGAGGCTCCCGCCTTGAGCGCCTCGAAGAAGTACTGCTCGTTGTCGTACATCGACAGGATCAGCAGCCGGATGCCGGGGGCGCGCCGTGAGATCTCGCGGGCCGCCTGCAGGCCGGTCATGCGAGGCATCGCGATGTCGAGGATGGCGAGGTCTACCCCCTCGGGGGTGGCCGCCTCCACCGCTTCGGCGCCGTTGGCGGCCTCGGCCACCACCGTGAGGTCGGGCTCGGCGTCCAGGATGAGCCGCAGTCCGCGGCGGACCAGGGCGTGGTCGTCGGCGAGCAGGATCCTGGTGGGGCTCGAGACGCTTACAGGGGTCACGGGGGTCCCGGGGGTCACAGTGCTCATGAGGGTCTCCGTTCGGTGTCGGCGACCGGTACGGTGAGGCGGACGTCGGTGCCGCCGTCCTGCGGAGAGGTCACGGTCAGCTGGGCGCCGATGAGCAGGGCGCGCTCCCGCATTCCGCGGATCCCCGCCCCGTCCTGGCGTACGCCGCCGCGGCCGTCGTCGGTGATGCGCAGTTCCAGGAGGCCGGGCCGGACGGTGAGCGACAGCTCGACGCTGGACGCCTTGGCGTGCCTGGCCGCGTTGGTCAGGCCCTCCTGGGCGATGCGGTAGAGGACCAGCTCGACGTCCTCGCTCAGCGAGGGCAGGTCCGCCTCGACCCTGCGTGTCACGGGAACGCCGGTGCTCTGGGAGAAATCGCTGCTCAGCGCGCTGAGGGCGCTCTGCAGGCCGAGGTCTTCCAGGACGCCGGGACGCAGGCGGCGGGCGACCTGCCCCACCTCGTCCAGGCTCGCGCGGACGCTCTCCTGCACCGCGTGCAGGTCCTCTCGCAGATCTTCAGGCGCTCGGTTGGCGGCGTGTTTGAGGCTCAGCAGGACCACGGTCAGGCTCTGGCCGATCTCGTCGTGCAGCTCGCGGGCGATGCGGCGTCGCTCGCCCTCCTGAGCCGCGAGGGCGTGGGCGCTGCTGGCGCTGCGTTCGGCCTCCAGCCGGTCCAGCATCGCGTTGAAGGTGTCGATCAGGTGGGCGAGATCACGATTGCCGCCGCTGGGCAGCCGATCATGGGGATGCAGCAGGTCCACCCGCTGCATGAGGGCGGTGAGCGCGTCGAGCGGTGCCAGACTGGTGCGCAGAAGCAGGGCGTTCGCCGTCAGGATCACCGCCAGGCCGACCGTCAGCACCGGGATCTCGGTCAGGAGCACCGGGGAGGAGACGGTGGCCGGTGAGAGGGCGAGCACCAGCGTACCGACGGTGAAGACCAGCCCGTTGATCGCGAACAGCCGCCTGAACAGGATGCGCCCCGGACTGCGCGCCCCTGCTTGACGGTGGGTGCGTTCGCTCATCTGACCAGCTTCCTCGTTGCGGCACGGGCCTGTCCATTCGGGGTGTCTCCCATACCCCTGTGCCGTCCCTACATGTTTCACCCCTGCTCAGATGGGTGCCGACCCCAATGGCGGAGAAGAGGTGGGACCGATGGGATGAAAGGGCGGCGAGCACCGGCAGACGGGAGAGGGCTATGGGTACGAGCGATGTCGGCATTCTCTGGCTGGACGCCGTCACCCGCGACGGTGTCACGATCACGGTGAACGCGGCCGCCCGAGCCTTCATCGCCGATCCCGTGGCGTGCGCCTCCTACCCGGGCTCACCGGACGCCGCCAAACTCGCCGCCGTCGAGGCGGAGGTCCGCGACTACGTCGGGCGGCGCGACCTGTCCCGGCTGTCCAAGCGGGTCGACCTCGTCTGCGCGGCCGGCGACGAGGCCCGCCACTGGGGCGTCGAGGTGGCACTGGTGGCGATCACCCGCGTCGAGGTGCGGCGCCGAGAGGACCTGATCCGCTGGGCGGAACGACTCGCGTCGTGACGGCGACCACGAGTGGAAGGAAGTGATCGCCGATATGGACATCACCCGCACGACCGTACCCGGTACGGGAACCCTGTTTCACTTCGCCACCCGAGACGGCCAGCGACTCGCGGTCATGGTGGAGGGCGACGGACCGCGGCGGCTTCTGGTGTACGGCGCGGGCGACGAGCCTGCGCAGGCCATCGCGCTGGAGCAGGACGAGGCCGACCAGATCGCGCAGGTCCTGCACAGCCGGTCGGTGGACGACAGGCTCGCCGCCCTCGAACGACGGATGGCCGACATCGCCAGGGCCACGAAGGCCACAGGGGTCACAGGGAGCACAGGAGGGGCCTCGTGAGCACACCGCCCGCGGTACGCCACCTCCTCCGACGGGAAGGTGCCATGCAAGCGCGCGACATCGCGGTGACCATTCCGACGGTCATCAGGGGTGACTCCGTCGCGAAGGCGGTCAGGATCATGGTGATCGGCCGCCTGCCGGGGCTCATCATCGTGGACGACCTCTCGCGGCCCCGGGTGGTGCTCCCCGGCACCCAGGTGCTGCGGCTCGCCGTGCCCGGTTCCTACCAGGAGGATCCCGCCCTCGCCAGGACCATCGACGAGGACTACGCGGACCAGTTCTGGCAGGATCTGGGCAACCGCACGGTCGGCGACTGCCTGCCGCGCGATGCCGCCAGGCCGGTGACCGTCTCCGCGAGCGCGAACCTGCTCGAGGTGGCCGCGCTGATGGCCAGGACGCGCAGCCCGATCGTGGCCGTGGTCGATCGAGACGCCTCACTCATCGGGGCGATCACGCTGGAGCGGCTCCTCACCAGCCTGGCGGTCTTCGGTCTCGGTGAGTCTTGAGCGCCCTGCTCGCCCTGTCGATCTTTCTAGTCGCGTTCTTCTTCATCGCCACCGAGAAGGCCAACAAGGTCAAGGTGGTCCTCATCGCCGCCGGTGTGATGGCGGTCCTGGGGTTGATACCGGGCTCGGAGGTCTTCTTCTCCGAGCACGAGGGCATCGACTGGAACGTCATCTTCCTGCTGCTCGGAATGATGATCATCGTAGGGATCATCAAGCAGACGGGGATCTTCGACTACCTGGCGATCTGGGCCGCCAAGCGGTCCAAGGGCGATCCGTACCGGCTGATGGTCATGCTGATGGTGATCACAGCCATCGCCTCGCCCTTCCTCGACAACGTCACCACGATCATGCTGGTGGCGCCGGTCACGGTGGTCGTGTGCGACCGGCTGCGGATCCCGGCGCAGCCCTACCTGATCGCGGAGGTGCTCGCCTCCAACATCGGTGGTGCGGCCACCCTCATCGGGGACCCGCCCAACATCATCATCGGCAGCCGGGCGGGGCTCACGTTCAACGACTTCCTGGTGCACATGGCACCCATCGTGGTCGTCATCTTCGTGGTGTTCGTCCTGCTGACCAAGGTGTTGTTCAGAAGCTCCTTCCAGTACAACCCCGAGCACGTCTCGGCGGTGATGGCCCTGCAGGAGAAGCGGGCGATCACCGATCCACGTCTGCTCGTGCGATGCCTGGCGGTGCTCGCCGTGGTGGTGGTGGGGTTCGGGATGCACGCGGTGGTGCACATCGAGCCGTCCATCGTCGCCCTCGTGGGAGCGGGGGTGATGCTCCTGCTGTCGCGCCTGTCGGTCTCGGAGGTGCTGGCGGAGGTCGAGTGGCCGACGCTGGTGTTCTTCATGGGACTGTTCGTGATGGTCGCGGGTCTGGTGCAGACCGGTGTGATCGCGACGATCGGGACGTGGGCCATCAACGTGGTCGGCGACGACTACTTCCTCGCGGCGACGTCGCTGCTGTTCGGCTCCAGCGTGCTGGGGGCGTTCTTCGACAACATCCCCTACGTCGCGACGATGGCGCCGGTCGTGGAGGGGATGGTGGCGCAGGCCCCCGACCCGGCGACCGGGCAGGCGCTGTGGTGGGCGTTCGCGCTGGGTGCCGACTTCGGCGGCAACGGTACGGCGGTCGCGGCCAGCGCGAACGTGGTCGCGATCGGCATCGCGGCGCGGACGGGACACCCGATCAGCTTCTGGCAGTTCACCAAGTACGGGATCGTGGTGACGGTGCTGAGCACGCTCATGGCGTGGGTGTACGTCTGGCTGCGTTACTTCACCTGACCGCCTCGCGGGGCTGGTTCCGGTCCGCGTCGGGGGCCGGAACCGGGCCGGTCCGTGTCGAGGTCGTGCCCGGTTCGGGATCGTGTCCGCTTCCGATCTCGACCCGCGCGGCCGGGTCCGCGCCCGGTTCCGGCTCGTGCCCGGTCGGCGCGGGTGTCGAGGTCAGGTCCGGTCGGCCCGCCGGGACCCGCGGGGCAGGAGCAGCGCGACCAGCGCGCCCACCCCGCACAGGACGGCCGTGATCAGGAAGATCTCGCTGTACTCGATGTGCAGCGCCTCCTTCACCTTTTCCTGGTACTCGGCGAGCCGCCCGGCGTACACGACGGGGTCCACCCCGAAGGGCAGCGGCGTGTCCAGGTCGGCGGTGAGTGACTGGAAGCGGTGGAAGCCCCACGCGGACAGCGCCGCGACGCCGAGCAGCATGCCCATCATCCGGGCCACGACCACCGCCGCCGAGGCCACCCCGTGCTGGACGGCGGGCACGGCCCGCAGCACCGCGGAGGAGACCGGGGCGATCACCAGGCCGAGACCCAGGCCGGCGACGACGAGGTCGACGTCCATGCGGTATCCGGCCGAGGCCAGGTCCAGGGGCCACTGACCGATGCGCGCGTACCCGGCCGTGGCCACCGCGAGCCCGAGCACCGTCACCGCGCGCTCGCCGTAGCGGCGGGACATCACGCCGCCCACCAGCGCGGCGACCGAGAGCGCGACGAGGAAGCGCGACAGCACCAGGGCGCCGTCCAGGCTGTCGAGCCCCAGCAGCGTCTGCGCCGACAGCTGCACGTCGACCAGGGTGACCAGCAGCGCGGCGCCGGTCAGGAAGCTCACCCCGAGCGTGGCGAAGAACGGGCCGCGCCGCACCCCCGTCATGTCGATCAGCCGGGTCGCGGAGCGCCACTCCCAGGCGACGAACGCCGCGCCGGACACGACCCCGGCGACGATCATGGGCATGCCCCACGGGGGGAGGACCGACCGGCCGGGGTCGGGGTTGTAGAGACCGGCCACGAGCAGGCCGAGCGAGAGCGCGAGCAGCAGCCCACCCACCACGTCGACGCGCTTTCCCGCCCCGGGTTCCCTGTCGCGGGAGGGCGGCGGCACCGACCGCTGCACGGCCACCGCCGCCAGGGCCACCAGCGGGACGTTCAACCAGAAGATCGACCGCCAGCCGCCGAGTTGCACGCCGCCGATCTGGAGCCCGGCGGGGACGAGGGCGGCGAGGGCGGCGCCGTACAGGGGACCCAGCACGCTGCCGAGTTCCTGGGCCGACCCCACCGCGCCGAGCGCCACCGGGCGCTCGTCCTCCTCCCACAGGTCCCCGATCAGGGCCATGGTGATAGGCAGCAGCGCGCCGCCCGCCACTCCCTGCAGGGTCCGCCCCGCGACGAGCCAGGGCACGGTCTCGCCCAGTGCGGTGATCACCGAACCCGCTGCGAAGCCCGCCAGGCACAGATGGATGAGCGGGCGCCTGCCGTACCGGTCGGAGAGCTGGCCGAGCAGCGGCATGGCCGCGATGTAGCCGAGCAGGAAACCGGTGACGATCGGGGTGGCCCGCTCCAGGTGGTTGAGGGGGACATCGACGTCCCTCGCGATGTCGACGAGGACGGTCACCACCACGTAGGCGTCCAGGGCCGCGAGCAGCACCGCGGTGCCGCCGACGCCGAGGGCGGTCCGCCGCCGGGCGGGGAGGGCGTCGCCCGAGGAGGTGCGGGCCCCTGCGTGGGTCACCGTCACTCCGCCGGAGCGGTGACCTGGACCGGCACGTCGTAGTCGCCGAAGGTCACGATCACCTTGCCGTCGGTCAGCGGCAGGTCCGCCTTGAGCAGCCGGTTGGTGGCCTTGTCGATCCAGAGCACCGCGTCGACATTCTGCGTGAGACCGGGCACCATCGTGGCGAGCACCTGCTGGGAGAGCGTCGCCGAGACCCGGTAGGTGTCGACGCCGTCCAGCTTCTCCGCCGCCTGGGTCTTCGCGTCGAGCGCGTTGGTCAGTAGCTGTACGACGCCCTTCTCCGGGTTGAGGATGGCGGACGGGTCGTAGATCGCCGCCAGCTGGCTCCGCGACATCTGCTGGAAGCCGCCGGTCACGCCCTTGAAGTGGACGGTCTCCCCGATCAGCACGAAGTTGATCTCCTGGAGACTGCCCAGTACGTCGATCTGGAGGGTGCCGTCCGCGTCGCCGGTCCCGCTGAGACGACCGGAGGCCTTCTTGACCGGTACAGGCGGGGTGCCCTCGGTCTCCAGGGAGAAGGTGGCGGACTTCACGGAGCGCGTCGCCTCCGCGGACTTCTTGACCAGATCCGCCCCGCTGGGAAGGGCTGTCGTGCCGTCGGAGGCACCGCCGCCACTGCATGCGGTGACCAGGGATAACGCGGCGATCACCGCGGTGATGAGGATCCGGCGAGCAGACATGGGCGGATCGTAACGACCTTCCGGTCTACTAACGAGGAACGACCGGTATCGGTTTCGCGTCAGCGGATGCTTTTGAGGTGCTTGACCACCGGGGCGTACGCCGCTTCCAGCTCGACCAGCTGGTCGTCGGTGAGCAGGTCGATGAAGTGACGGCGCACGCCGGCCACGTGGTGGGGCGCGACCTTCTGGATGGTGGCCCAGCCGTGCTCGGTGAGGACGGCGAAGGTGCCGCGCCTGTCGTCGGCGCAGGTCTCCCTGGTGACCAGACCGGCGGCCTCCATCCGGGAGATCTGGTGTGACAGGCGGCTGCGGGACTGGATCGTGGCCTCCGCCAGATCGCTCATCCGCATGCGGTGACCGGGGGTCTCCGACAGGTTCACCAGAATCTCGTAGTCGTTGAACGAGAGCCCGAAGGGCTGGAACTCACGGTCGAGGCGATGCTCCAGGAGCTTGTGCGCGGCGAGGTGGGCACGCCATGCCCGCTGCTCGACGGAGGACAGCCAGCGAGGCTCCTGATCTTTCACCGGCCGCTCACCACTTTCGTTCACCGCGCGTGTGACCACGACTCCGACGGGTTCACCCCCCAGTCGACCACTCCGCTCGCCGGGCGGGGCTTGCTTCGCGGTCATAGATCAGAATCTACCTCAGAAGGCGTCGTTCGCTCGTGGTGGCTGTGCGGCGAGGTCCATCCATCTCTCCACCTCGTCGGGGTGGCGGGGCAGCCCGGCCGACATGAGGCGGGCGCCGTCGGAGGTGATGATCAGGTCGTCCTCGATGCGCACGCCGATACCGCGAAGCTCCGGCGGAAGCGTGAGGTCGTCCGGTTGCAGGTAGAGGCCCGGCTCGACGGTCAGCACCTGTCCCTCCTCCAGCACACCGTCCAGGTAGACCTCCGAGCGGGCCCTGGCACAGTCGTGCACGTCCATGCCGAGCATGTGACCGCTGCTGCACAGCGTGTAGCGGCGGTACAGGCCGCTACCGGGCTCCATCGCCTCGTCCGCGCCGATCTTCAGCACACCCCAGTCGTGCAGTCCCTCCGCGATGACCCTCATGGCCGCGCGGTGGAAGTCACGAAAGCTCACACCGGGGCGCAGGGTGGCGATCGCCGCCTCCTGGGCCTCGTACACCAGCTCGTAGACCTGACGCTGGACCGGGCTGAAGCGCCCGGAAAGCGGGAGGGTCCTGGTGATGTCGGCGGTGTAGAGGTGGTCGGTCTCCACACCCGCGTCGAGGAGCAGCAGTTCGTTCGCGTCCAGCCGCCCGTCGTTGCGGATCCAGTGCAGGACGCACGCGTTGGCGCCGGAGGCCACGATGCTGTCGTAGCCGACCGCGTTGCCCTCCAGGCGGGCGCGGAGGCCGAAGACCCCCTCCAGATAGCGTTCGCCGCGCCGGTGTCCCAGCGCGGCCGGCAGGGCCCGCACCACGTCCTCGAACCCGCGCACGGTGGCGTCGATCGAGAACTGCAGCTCGGCGACCTCCCACTCGTCCTTGATCAGTCGCATCTCGGACAGGAACGTCTCCAGCTCCTCGTCGCCGTCGCCGGGGGAGACCCGCGCGTCGACGGACGCGTCCACCCCGCGCAGCACCCGCGCCGGTCCGCCGAGTACGTCGTCCAGCCTGTCGATCGGCGCGCAGGCGATCTGGTGCAGGGCTTCGGCCTCGGCCAGGTCGGGGCGGCGGCCCACCCAGAACTCGCCGTAGCGGCGGTCGCGGTAGAACTCCTGCCCGGCCTCGCCCGGCGCCGATCTCGGTGAGCGGGGGCGCAGGAACAGCGTGGCCTCCCCTGAGGGCTCGACGACCAGCACGTCGTCGGGCTCCTGGTCGCCGGTGAGGTAGGCGAAGGCGCTGTGCGCCCGGAACCGGTAGTCGCTGTCGTTGCTGCGGACCTTGAGCGTGCCGGACGGGACGACCAGCCGCTCGCCGGGAAAGCGGGCGGCGAGCGCGGCGCGCCGCTTGGCGGTGTAGGCGGCCTGCGGCAGCGGGGCCAGGTCGTCGCGGTGCGTGTCGGCCCAGCCGGTGTTCATGAACGCGGCGAGGGCCTCGGAGACCGGCAGGTCGTGGCTGCCGGTGTTGAGCTTCTGGGTCATCGTGTTCCCGGGAGCGGAGGTCTCTGGTCGCCCCCACGCTAGCCCGGAGCGGTGCGGCCCGCACACCCGGCGCGTACCGGGCCGCACGGAGGACACGGGGGAGCACAGAGGACCGTGGGTCAGCCCACCGGGACCCGGTACTCCCTGGCCAGGTCGGACGTCGCGGCCTCCTCGAAGACGACCGCGCCGCCCAGGGCCGCCTTGTCCGGCTTGGCCACGTACGACAGCAGCGAGGCGGGCCTGTCGAAGGTGGTGAAGTCCATGATCGTGCCGAACTCCTCGCCCCAGGCCGACTGGCCGCGGTGCGCGGCGACCACGGCCGCCCGGGTCAGGTCCTTGCCCTCGCAGGCCTTCTTGAGCGCGTCGACGACGATCGCCGCCGCCGAGTAACCCGCAGGAACGCCGCTGTCGATGGCCGTGTCCGGATATTTCGCCGTATAGTCGGCGGCCAGCTTCTTCAGGGCGGGCAGTTCTGAGCTGATCGGCGTGCCGGCGGTCATGTAGTAGAAGTCCTTCAGCAGGGCGGGCCCGGCCGGAGTGGGCAGCAGTTGCGGGGAGTAGGCCGAGTTGCTGCCGACGAACGGCACGTCCATGCCCTTGGCGAGCGAGACACCGACGAGCGAGGCGGTCTGCCTCGGACCGACGGAGACGAGGACGGCCTTGACGCCCTCCGCCTTGAACGCGGCGACCTGGGCGCTCATGTCCTGGTCGGTGGCCTTGATCTTCTGTTCCACGAGCGTGAGGCCGAGCTTCTCCGAGGCGTACTTGGAGCCGTTGAGGGCGCTCTCACCGTAGTCGCCCTCGAAGTACAGGTGCCCGATTCTGTCCCCGGACCTGAGGCCCTTCTCCCTGGTCAGGAAGTCAACCCCGTTGATCATGTCGATGTCGTAGGTCGTCCCGGTGACCTGGATGGCCCTGCTGCCGAGCAGCCCGGTCGCCCAGGCCTGCGGGAGGGTGAGCATCTGGTCGGTCTCGATGCGCTGCTTGAGCGCGTTGACCATGGGCGAGCCGACGACGTGGGCGAGCGCCACCACCTTCGGGGCGATCTCGGTGTAGGCCGCGACCGCCTTCTGCGCGTCGTAGCCGTGGTCGCGCACCAGGGCCTCCAACTGCCGTCCGCACACGCCCCCGGCCGCGTTCGCCTGCTCGAAGTACAGCTGCTGCGCCTGGGTCAGGCTCTTGCCGAACGAGGCGTACGGGCCGGTGAGGTCGGTCATCAGACCGATCGTGATCTTGTCGGCCGTGACGCCGGGTCCCGTCTTCACACCGTCCCCTCCGACGGCGGAGGGGACGGAGGCATCCCCGCCGCCCCCGGTGGCCTTCTCACTGGCGCACGCGGTGACGGTCAGGGACAGGGCGGCCAGGGCGGCGAGCGCCGCGACGCCTCGGACCGGGGTTCTTGGGATTCCCATGTCATCAGTTCCTTGTGTCGGGGGAGTCGGGGGATGGCGGCGGCGATGGCGGGGCCTTCGTCGCCGCGGGAGCCGGGGAAGTGGGAGCGGGGGAAGCGGGGGCGGGGGCGAGCCGCCGACCGGCGGCCGGGCGCAGGCGTCCGGCGAGGCCGAGCAGGCCGCCGGGCAGGAAGAGGACGATGACGACGACGGCGGCGCCGTACAGGACGCGGGCCGCCTCCGCGGGCGAGACTCCGCCGGAGCCCGGCTCGGCCACCAGCGGCAGGGCGTCGCTGTAGCGGCTGAGCAGCTGGGGGAGCATCGAGACGAAGAACGCGCCGATCACCGCGCCCGCGACGGAGCCGAGTCCACCGATGACGATCATCGCAAGGTAGTCGAGGGAGAGCAGCAGGCCGAAGTAGTCGGGTACGGTGCGCTGGAAGATCAGCGCGAGCAGGACCCCGGCCAGCCCCCCGTACATCGACGAGAGCACGAACACCCCGGCGCGGTAGCGGGCCACGGGCACGCCCATCACCCCGGCCGCGATCTCATGGTCGCGGATGGTGTTCATGGCCCTCCCGGGACGGCCGCGCAGCACCCCTCGGGCGAACAGCGCCGCGCCGGTCAGCAGGACCAGGCCCAGGAACCACAGCCGCTCCAGCGAACCGAAGGGCACTCGCGCGACTACCAGTTCGGGGGTGTCGGCGAACACGAACCCGAACAGCTCCATCGGTGGTACCGGGCGCCCGTTGTACCCGCCCGTCACGGGTTCGGCGTTGAACAGCACGTGCTGGCCGACGAAGATCAGCGCGAGGGTGGCGATGCCGAGGTAGGCGCCTTTCAGGCGTCCCGCGATGGGGCTGAACACGCCGCCCGCGACGCCCGCCGCGAGCACCGCGAGCAACGCCGCCACGGGTGTGGGCAGGCCCAGGCCGCCGAGGGCGTGTGCGCCGCCCTCCGGCTCGGAGGCGAGGTAGACGTAGGCGTACGCGCCGACCGCGAGGAAGAAGGCGTGTCCCATGGACAGCTGGCCGGTGGCACCGGTCAGCAGGTTGACACCGATCGCCCCGATCGCCGCCGACATCGCGAAAAGTCCGGTCTGCAGCCAGAAGCCCTCCAGGTAGAACGGTACGGCGACCGCCACCACGGCCAGTGCGGCGCAGGAGAGGATGATCTTCCTAGACACGTGCCGGCTCCCTCGTCCCGAACAGTCCCGCGGGGCGGATGAGCAGGACCACGATCATCACGAGGAACGGCGCGACGTCGCCGATGCCCCGGCCGAGGAAGGCGAGGTCGTTCTGGTAGCCGCTCATCATGGCCTCGGTGACACCGATGATCAGTCCTCCGGCCAGCGCTCCCGTGGTGGAGTCGAGGCCGCCCAGGATCGCCGCGGGGAACGCCTTCATCGCCGCGAAGGCGGTGCCGCGGTCCAGCCCCGGGGTCGGGAAGACGCACAGGAAGAGCGCCGCGACGGCGGCGAGGGCCCCGGCGACCGCCCAGGCTCCCATCGAGACCCGCCCGCGCCGCACGCCCATCAGCGCGGCGGTCTCCGCGTCCTCCGCGGTGGCGCGCATGGCGATGCCCCAGTTCGTGTGCTTGAACGCCAGCAGGAACGCGGTGATCAGGGCCGCCGCGACGGCCAGCGCGACCACCCGGGTCTGGGCGACGCTGACGTCACCCAGGTGCAGCACCCGGTCGCGCCAAGGGTCGCCCATGGCGAGCACGTCGGTGCCGATCCGCCTGGTCAGCTCGGTCGTCAGCACGATGTCGACACCGATCGTCACGATCGCCAGCACGCTGTGCGAGGCGGTGTTCGCCCTGCGGATGACCAGGAACTCGATGAGGGCGCCCACGACGGCCGCACCGGCGACGCCCAGCAGCAGGGCGGTCCAGAAGCCCACCGACGGGTGCGTTCCGGCCACGATGAAGCCGCCGACCAGCAGTAGCGAGGCGTGCGCGAAGTTCACCACCTCGGTCGCCTTGAAGATGATGACGAAGCCCAGGGCGATCAACGCGTACACGGCTCCGACGGAGATCCCGTTCACCAGGAGTTCGAGAAAAGTGATCACGGAGCGACCTCCCCGTCCCCGCCCGCCGCGCTTCCGGCGTTCGTGTCCTTGCCCGTCGTGTTCTCCGCGCTCGCGTTCTCGACGGTCGTGTTTCTCTCGGGGGTGTCCTCGGCGGTGGGAAGCACCGCGGTCGCGCTCTCGACCACGGTGCTTTCCACCGCCGCGCCCAGGTAGGCGCGGACCACCTCCGGATCGTTCTGCACCTCGCGGGGAGACCCGTCCGCGATGCGCCTGCCGAAGTCCAGGACCGTCACCGCGTCGGCGAGCCGCATGACGATCCCCATGTCGTGCTCGACCAGCAGGATCGAGATGCCGAGGCTCTCCCGTACCGCGATGATCAACTCGGCCATGTCGCGGCGCTCGCCGCCGTTCATGCCGGCGACCGGCTCGTCCAGCAGCAGCAGCCGGGGTTCCATGCACAGGGCCCGTGCCAGCTCCACGCGCTTCTGCACGCCGTACGGCAGCAGTCCGGCGGGCGTGGCCAGTCGTTCGGAGAGCCCGACGAACGAGGCGATCTCGGCCACCCGCTCGCCGTGCTCGGCCGCCTCGCGCCGGGCCGCCGGCAGTCGCAACCCGGCCGAGAGGAACCCGGCGCGGGTCAGCCGGTGGCGGCCGAGCATGAGGTTGTCCCTTACCGACAGGCGCGGCGACAGGGCGATGTTCTGGAAGGTGCGCGCCACGCCCAGGGCGGCGACACGGTGCGGGGCCAGGGAGGTCAGTTCAGCGTCGCCGAACCGCACGCTGCCCGAGGCGGCCCGGTAGACGCCCGACAGGACGTTGAAGAAGGTCGACTTTCCCGCCCCGTTGGGCCCGATCACCGCGTGGAGGCTGCCGGGCTCGACGGTGAAGCCGACCGCGTCCAGCGCGGTGAGCCCGGCGAACCGCACGGTCACGTCACGCACGTCGAGCCGGGGAATGGAAGGGGCCGTACCATCCGGTTGGTATGTGTCGCTCACGCCGACCACCTCGCCAGCGCGGGCCGAGCCGCCTTCCGCGTCCCACGTGCCGTGACCGGGGAGGTGTCCTCGATGCCAAGGTAGCGACGGCGCACCTCGTCGCTCGCGGCGAGTTCCGCGGCCGGCCCCGACAGCACCACCTCGCCGACCTCCAGCACGTAGGCGTACGAGGCCAGGGACAGGGCCATCGCGGCGTTCTGCTCCACCAGGAGCACGGTGGTGCCGTCGGCGTTGATCTCGCGGACGGTCTCGGCGATCCTGGCGGCCATCAGCGGCGCGAGACCGAGGGTGGGCTCGTCGAGCAGCAGCATCCTGGGCCTGGCCATCAGCGCGCGGCCGATGGCGAGCATCTGCTGCTCCCCGCCGGACAGCAGACCCGCGCGTTGTCCGGCGCGCCTGGCCAGCACGGGGAAGAGCGTGAGCACCCTCTCCCTCGCCTCGGCCGCCGACCGCCGGTCGGGTGTGCCGAGGGCGCCGGCCCGCAGGTTCTCCTCGACCGTCATCCGCGCGAAGACCTTGCGCCCTTCGGGTACCTGGACGACGCCCCCCGCCACGATGGCCGAGGTGGCGGCGCCGGACAGCCGTGTGCCGCCGAACCCGACCTCGCCCGCGGTGATGCCGCCCCGGTGGAAGCCGAGGGTGCCGGAAACGGCGCGCAGCAGGGTCGACTTCCCCGCGCCGTTGCCGCCGAGCACCGCGACGACCGAACCGCGCGGGACGCTCAGCGAGACACCCCGCAGGGCCGGGACCGGGCCGTAGTCCACCGCCAGATCCCTGACGGCCAGCCCGGAGTCCCCGGGAGGGCGAGGGGCGTGCACGTCCATGTGTGCCTCCTGACAGCCGATGAACGCACCCAACCGAGACGCTTCACCGGCGTCCAGAGGGCGGGGTGAAGTCGGGGCGGACGCCCATGCGGGACGGGGCCCGGTTGTGCGTGTGCACAACTCCGGGTCACGAAACAGAACAGAACCTTGTTCGGCAAGGTGTTTTGCTGTCACGATCCCCAGATGGGGACCCGGCCGGTTACGGACGACGAAGTACGCAGGGTCATGCGCCTGGCCGCCCGCAGGCTGTTGCTGAGACTTCCCGAGCTCACCGACGAGCTCGTCGCCAGGATCCGTGACACCGACGAGGCGTACCGGCGGATGGTTCCCACCGACGACCACTGGCAGAGCGTCTACGAGGCGATGCGGGACGGTATCGGCGCCATCCTGCTGCCCCGCTCCGAACGGTGCGACGTGCCGCAGGCGGAGAGGACCGCCCGGCGCAGGGCTGAGCAGGGACTGCCCATGGACTCCCTGCTGCGCAGCTACCGGCTCTCCGCGCAGGTGATGTGGGACGGTCTCATCGACGTGGTCACCGAGGAGGAGTCGGACAGCCTGCCTGTCCTGATCCGCAGCGCCACGAAGGTGTGGCACGCCACCGACCGGCAGGCGATCGCCGCCGCCGAGGCATACCGAAGGCGGGAGTCCGAGTTGTTCGGCCGCACAGCCGAGAGGGTCCAGGCCCTGCTCGATGCGCTCCTTGAGGACCGGGCCGACGCCGGCCTCGTCCGCAGCGCCGCCGCCGCGCTCGACCTGCCCGAACTGGGCCGGTACGCCGTCGTCATCACCCGGCTGCCCGGCCGCCACGACCACGGCAACGACACCCCGCGGCCGACCACCTTGGGCGTGATGCGGCTGCTGTGGCGGATGCGCCCCGACTACGAGGTGTCGGTCGTGTTGCTGCGCGACGCGGACATGGACGACCTCGCCGGAGAGCTTCGCCCGTACGTCACCGGATGCGCCGGGATCAGCCCGGTCGTCGAGGGACTGGCCGAGCTGGGCCGCGCCAGGCGGCTCGCCGAACTGGCCCTGCGGACCTGCGTGGGCGAAGGCCCGGAGATCGCCAGACTGGAGGACAGACTGCCCGCCGCGCTGGTGGTCAGCCAGCCCGAACTCGCGGGTCACCTCAGCGGTGCCGTATTACGGCCCATCCTCGCTCTCGACCCGGCCGACAGGGAGGTGCTCCTCGGGACCCTGGAGGCGTGGCTGCGATGCGAGGGCTCGGCCATGCGCGCCGCCGGGCGGCTGTACTGCCACCGCAACACGGTTTTCAACCGCATCCGCCGAATCGAGCAGCTCACCGGCCGCTCGCTCGCCCGCCCGCTCGACATCGTGGAGCTCACCCTCGCCCTCGACGCGGTGCGGTTGCTGCCCGTCACCTGACGGTCGATACTTTGCTCTCCTGCGTGCTTAGCGTGTGGCACAAGAGGGCAAAGGTAGGAATACTCGCGCCAGGCTGAACCGAGGTGATGCCAATGCTGATCGGTACGATTCTTCAAGGCAAGGGCACGGAGGTGGCGACCGTCCGCCCGGATTCGACGGTCGCCGCGTTCCTGGCCGTTCTGGCCGAGAAGAACATCGGCGCCGTGGTGGTGTCCGAGGACGGCTCGTCCATCGCGGGCATCGTCTCCGAGCGCGACGTGGTGCGGCGACTGCACGACCGGGGCGCCGCCGTGCTGGAGGACCCGGTGTCCTCCATCATGACGGCCGAGGTCCGCACCTGCTCGCCGGACGACAACGTCGACGGACTCCGCCAGACCATGACCACGCACCGTATCCGGCACGTGCCGGTCGTGAGCGCGGGCCGGCTGGCGGGGATCGTGAGCATCGGTGACGTGGTCAAGAGCGCCATCGAGGCGCTGGAGACCGAGAAGGCCCACCTGGTCGACTACCTCCACCGCTGAGCCGGAGGTCTCCGAACCCGGGTTTCGAGGGTTCGACCCCTGAGTTCGAGCCCTCGGGACCGGGTTCCCGAGGCGAGGCCCGCTGAGCCCGTGTCGCCCGGAGGGACCGTTTTCCCGAGCCTGGGTTCGTGAGCTCGACCCGCCCTTTCCCGAGCCTGGATCCGTGAGCCCGGCCCGCCGCGACCCTCCCAGGAAGCCCGGATGGGCCCGGCGCGTCGCGCCGGGCCCATCACGTTCTCGCTACTGCACGGTTATCTTGTCCACCTCGATCGTCAGTCCCTTGACCTGCGGTGTCGACGTGCCCGTCGTCACCGTCCCGGTCCCGGCACTGACGCCCTTGATCTTCATCGTGTAGCTCAGGCTGCCGCCGGGGGCGCCGGGTGTGCTGGACACCCGGAGGTCCGTGGCCGGCGGGCCGGTGATCTGGCCACCTGCGGTGCCGTCGGCGTTCTCGGCGCCCACGGTCAGGCCGTAGCCGGCGGGAGGATCACCGGGCAGGTTGCCCGGGTCGTAGGTGTAGGTGATGTCCTCGGTCCCGTTCAGGCCGATCCACTGCTGGAAGACCTTGAGGTTGCTCGTGCCGTAGAGGTTGACCCGCCATTCGATGACGAGCCAGTCGTTGACGCCGTCGGTCAGCGTGCCGGCGTAGATGCCGGGCGCGCCGGTGCCGTCCAGGTCGGTCCAGTAGGTGGCGAGCACGTTGTTCGGGGTCGTGGGGTCGGGCAGGGTCTGCGGTTCGAACGAGACGTCGGCCGAGCCCGAGCTTCCCCCGGCGATCGTGTAGCCGTTGGAGACGATGCCGATCCTGTTGTAGGTCTGGCCCGCGTACTGGAACGAGGGCACGGTGAAGTTGATCGCCTGCTCGTCGCCGATCGGTACCGGCGCGATGCCGAAGGCGTCGAGCGGCAGGTACGGGGCGGGACCGGTGCCCGGGGCGATGCCCGGCCTGTCCGGCTGCCTGCCCGCGAGGGTGGTCTTCGTCGTCGCGATCTGGGTACCGATCTTGGTGGCGCCGGTCACCGAGTTCAGCCGCAGCTTTCCGTCCAGCGTGCTGAGCGCTGTGACCTCGGCGTTCTCAAGGGTGTCGTTCCGCACGGTCACCGTGCAGGTGGACTCGCCGGTGTTGCGCGGGATGGTGGCCGGTGCGCAGGTCTGCTCCACCGGGACCGCGCCCTGCTTGCGGACGAACGCGACCGGCAGGTGCAGGTTGCGCGAGCCGCCCACCTGCTTGAGGTTCACCTGGCCGAAGTACTGGCCCTCCGGCAGGTCCGGCGCGGTGATCACCACGCTGAGCTTGACGCTCTTGCCCGCCTTCACGCTGAACAGCGGCGGCAGCACGGTGATGTTCGCGCCGTTCACCGTCGTGCCCGTCGCGGTGAAGGTGAGCGTCGAGTTCGTGACGTTGGTGAACGTCCGCTTGGCGGTGATGAGACCCGGCATGATCGGGGCGTTCACCGACGGCAGGTTCAGGTCGATGCGGTTCAGCGGGTCGTCGGCCGAGGCGGCGAAGTTCTCGCCCGTCTCGTCCAGGGTCAGGCCGGGGTCGCCGGCCTTGGTCAGGTCGACGCGCCCGCCGCCGGTGTCGAACGGGTCGGCCGGGGTGACGCGGTCCTGCTTGGTGACCGAGGTCTTCGCCGTCGTCTCCAGCGCGGACTTCACCTGGCCGGGAGTCCAGGTCGGATGCAGCGCGAAGAGCAGGGCCGCGGAGCCCGCGACGTGCGGCGACGACATCGAGGTGCCCGAGATGGCCTGGTAGAGGTTGCCCTGCGGGCCACCGGCCGGACTCTCCAGCACCGGTGTCTGCCCGGCCAGGATGTGCAGGCCGGGAGCGGTGACGTCCGGCTTGAGGAAGTCGCCACCGGGGCCGCGCGAGGAGAAGGTGGTGATCGCGTCGCCCTGCCAGGTGGTCTTGGTGCCCTGGGTGAACGAGGCCGTCGCGCCGGGGTTGGCCGACAGGAACGCCAGCAGTGCGTCCCCCTCGGGCTTGTCGATGTGGACGGTGGGGAGCCAGTGGTTGTCCGTCATCACGTCGAGCGGGGAGGAGTTGTACAGGATCATGCCGGCCGCGCCGCCCTGCCGGACGCTGAAGCCCTTCAGGACACGGTCGGGGCCGCGCTCACAAAGGACGATCTTCCCGGTGAACAGACCCGGAGGTGCGGGCGTGGTGCAGAGCGCGTTGGAGTACGGCGGGGCCGAGGCCCGCACCACCGGCAGCGCGGAGGCGATGCCCGGGGTGATGGAGGCGCCCTTCACCGTGGCCGTCGCGCCGCCGGAACCCGACAGCGTGATCGTCGACTGGAAGGTCCTGGTCTGCGTGGAGGCCGCCACCGTGGTCACCCACGGGCTGACGTGGTTGACGGTCGCCGCGCCGGGGCCGGCGTTGCCCGCCGAGGCCGAGACGAGGACGCCCGCCGAGTACGCGTCGAGGAAGGCCAGCTCCACCGGGTCGCTGTAGGGGGAGGTGCCGCCGGAGATCGAGAAGTTGATCACGCGGACGCCGTCGAGGATGGCCCGGCCGACCGCCTGGGCGGAGTCGGAGGGATAGCAGCCGGCCTCACCACAGACCTTGTAGACCGACACGTGCGCCGCCGGGGCGATGCCGTGGATCGGGCCCCGGCTGATGCCGAGCGGGTTCGCGTCGGCCACCGGCCCGCCCGCCGAGGTCGTCGCGGTGTGGGTGCCGTGGCCGTTGGAGTCGCGGGCGCTGTCGGGGAAGGTCTCACCGCCGACGTTCGCGTTGTAGGTCTCCAGGAACGGGGCGCCACCGATGAGCTTCCGGTTGCAGACGAACGGGTCGGCCGCCGGGGTGAGCGGGTTGTCGCCGAAGTTACAGGTGCGCGGTGTGCCGTCCTTGGTCGCCGGTGCGGCGGGCAACGTGCCGGGGTCGGCGAACTGGGGGTGCTCGGGCCAGGCGCCGGAGTCCAGGATGCCGACAATGACGCCCTTGCCCGAGGAGGAGCTGCCGCCCAGCTTGTTGTAGATCGTGGGCGCTCCGATGAACGCGGGGCTGGAGTCGGTGAGCAGCTGCTCGGGCTTGTCCTCCTGGACGGCCGCCACGCCGGGCAGCTTCAGCAGCGAGGCCGCCTTGTTGGCGGGAATGCGCAGCGCGATACCGCCGTAGACGGTCCGCAGCTTCTGGCCCGCCTTGGCGCCTGGCACGTTCCTGGCGAGTTCGGCGAGGAAGGTGTTCTCGACGTCCTCGATGTGTCGCTGGTATTTCTTCGCGTCGTTGCTCTTGATGTCAAGAGCCTTTCCGGTCTTCGCCGGACTCGTCGCGGGAAGTCCCGCGAGGCCACCCTGATAGGCGGCGAAAGAGTCGTAGTCGAGCTTGACCATCACGCTGACCGTGGCGGCCGAGGTCGACTTCAGTAGCCCCTCATCACTTTGGGCGAGTTTGCCGGTGGGGGACTTCGCGCCCTGGATCGGCTCACCCCCGGTCAGGGGAGTCGCCGTCCATTTGGCGGACGGCGTGGGGGTGGGGGTGGGATCCGCGCTCGCCGGCGGCGCCATCGCCGCGACGAGCCCGACGCCGGCGGCGAGCACCGCCACGCGTCTGATCCTCGGTGAGTAGGGCCTTCTGGTCAACGAGACCTCCCTGTAGGCACGCATGAACAGATCACGCGGCAGGGAGGGGAGGCCACCTGGCATGCCTGGGGCACGGCATGCCGGGGAGGGCGCCGACCCTCCCCGTCGGGTGACACGTGCTCGGCCACCCGGCAGGGGCGGCCGATCATGACAGGGAGCCTAACTAGAGGTCATTTGTTTGCCTAGATCGTTAAATTGACACAATAATCCCCGGAATTGGTCAAATTTGCTTGCAGACTCGGCGGTGTTCGCATACCTCCGCAGTTCGGGCGCCTCCGTGCCCGTGTGCCTCGTGTCCCCGAGCCCGCGTGTCCCGTGGCCGGGGGAGGACACGACCACCCCGAGGAGGATGTTCCGTCGCGCGTAAACTGGCCGCACCTGACACACGGGAGGCTCGGTTGAAGCTCAAGCTTGATCTACATCCCCTCTACAACAAGGGTGGAGAGATCGACAAGGCGCTGCGGGGCATCATCGACGAGGCCATCAGGAAGAAGGCCACCGAGGTCGAGATCATCCCCGGCAAGGGCTCGGGCCAGCTGAAGAAGAAGGTCCTGCGCTTCCTGGAGCAGAAGGAGATCAAGGCCCTCTACCACCGCATCGACAAGGACGCCAAGAACCACGGTCGCCTCTTCGTCTACTTCCGCTACAAGTAGGCGCTTTCCGGCCCGGTGACGTCTCTCCGTTCGGGAACTTTATGTTCGCTTTATCCGTCGCTTCTGGAAAAAGGAGAATTTTCGGGGCGGGGGAGACGGGGGTAGCGATAGGCGCGACGCGGGTGCTCGCCGGAGGCGGGTGTGAGATGAGGGTGGACGACGGCTGTCTCGTCGTCGACGTGCCGGGCCGCCATCCGATCCGGTTGCCGCTCACCGGCGAGGAACGCGCGGCCGGCCTGGTCCTGTACCGCCTTCCCCGCGAGAGCGGGGTCGTCTACGGGATCACGGTCCGCGACACCGCCGGGAGGGTCGTGCTCGACTCCCCGGGGGCCAGACATCGCCACCTGGTGGAGGAGTTCGCCGAGGACACCGGGTTGACCTTCGAGTACCGGGGCTACGCCACGGAGTTCGAGGGGCGCGCCGACCTTGAGAACCGGGCGCCGCGGTGGCACACCACGGAGCACGCGGGGCTTCCGGTGCGTGGCGACCACTCTCCCGGGAAGGTGGCGCTCAGGCTCCGGCCGTACGACGAGGTGTCCGGCGAGATCAGGCCGCGCGAGGGTGCGCTGGAGGGCACCCCCTGTCCGGCGACCGCGCTCAGCTGGGACGGCCCGACGCTGGTCGCGAAGGATCCGGCGGCCGGACGCTCGCTGCGGCTCGCGCCCGCCTCCCTGTACCACTACCGGTACGAGCGCCGGGTGATCGTCTCCGGCAAGGAGGAGCGGCGCTCTCTCACCGGGCTCGCCGTGCTCGACGCCGACGGGCTGGTGCTCGCCGACCTTCCCGGCGACTGGCCGGTCCACGAGGTGGCCGTCTTCGCGGCCGGGCGGAAACTCCCCGTGCACGACGCCCTGAAGACATCGTCGAAAGGGGTGCGCGCCGCGCTGAGCAGGCGGGCTCCCGGATGGACGCGTCTCGCCGGCCTGGAGGTTCCACGGATGTCCAGGGCCAAGAAGGCCGTCGCGGCCGGCGCGGGAGTGGCCGGGTTGTTCGTGATGGCCTACGTCGTCACGGCGGGTGGCTGGCTCGCGTGGCGGGGGGTGTCCGCGCTGGGCGGGATGATGCTGGACCTGCTGGACGCCAAGTGGCTGGCGGTCTTCTTCGCCCCCCTGGTCGTCGTCTTCAAACCCGCGCGCCAGGCGTGGCACACCTGGCGCACCCGGCGCGGCGCCGCGCTCGGGCCACCCGGCGGACCGTACCTCTCGGTCCGGGGCGGGACGACGCTGCGCGTCCGGCTCGGTCCGCGGATGGTCCCCGACGACATGGAGATCGGGCCTGAATCCCGCTGTGTCGGCGGCCTGATGACCTACCGCCACGAGAGGCTGTCCGGGCTCTTCGTGATGGACGGTGTGGGAAGGCCCGTACGCCACCTGCCGGGGCCGTGGCCGGCGGAGGAGGCGCACCGCTTCGCCACGCGGTACGGACTCGGCTTCGAGGCCCGTACGCTGGGCCGTGAGGAGTATCTCGACCTCACCGCCCGCGCCCGGGACGCCGTACCCTGACCGGCGCGACGCCGCCGCCAGGGGCATACCTCGATGCCCGAGGTTTCTGAGCATGAGGATTCCACCGGGATAGATCGACGCCGAGTGGGCTCATACGGCACCATTATGTGACGCATGACGGCAATGTCCTCTCCGATGATCGGCGCAGCCTCCAGCAGCTCGTGGATCGCGGCGGGGTTCTGCCCGGGTGCGGGCCCGGTTCTCTCGTGCACGACCTTCCCAAAAGAGTCCGGCGCTCCCGCCCGCATACCTCTCACCTCCCCGAAAGGCCCCCCATGAGCGACCTCAACGCACTCCTCGCCCAGCGCGCCGAGCTGGACCGTCAGATCGAGGAACTCCAGTCCGGAGACCTGAAGGAGCGCGAGAACACGCTCGGCGGCATCCTCGTGGCCGTCGCCGAGTGGGCCACGGCACGCGGTCACGAGGCGCTCAGGAGGGACCTCAAGAACTGGGAGTACGTCACCTTCGCCGGTATCGAGGTCGGCGTGGGTCACGACGGCGGTGAGCGCTGGGGTCTGCCGCAGAGCTCGGTCAGCGTGATGGACTCCGTCAGCGGGACCGACGTGGAGTTCGGGACCACGCCCCCTCCGATCCAGGCCGTCCTCGGCCTGCTGGAGGGCCTGCTCGCCACGCGCTGACCTCGCCTCCGCGCGCCATGCGCCGGAGCTTCGGCGCCGTACCTCCGCGCGTACGCCGGAGTCTCGGCACAGCACCTTCGCGCGTACGCCGGGCCTCGGCTCGCGCGGCACCTCCGTGTCATGCGCCGGAGCCTCGGCCCGCACCGTCCGGCCTCGCGGGTACGCCGGACCCCGCTCTCCCCCGCGGAGGGCGGGGTTTTCCGCGTCAGAGCTTGCGGATGGTCCGCGCCTCCTCGGCCGCCGCGAGCACGACGTCCAGCGAGGAGCCGATGCCCGCCGACACGACGGCCGAGATGGTCCCCTCGACGAACGGCACGTCGGCGATCACCACGCGCTCGTCGGCGAAGAGCCGGGCGGTGAGCACCGAGCTTCCCAGGTCGGGGATGAGGATCACCCCGTCCCCCCGGTCCACCTCCTCGATCGCCGCCGCCACCAGGTCGGGACTGGTCCCGAGACCGCCGTCCTCGCTGCCGCCCGCGGCGGCGAGCGGCACGTTCGCGCCGCCGATCTGTGAGGCGAGCAGTGCCACCTCGGCCGCCAGCGGGCCGCTGTGCGAGATGAGGACGATGCCTACCACGACGTCGCCACCGTGTGCAGGGCGGAGACGACGAGTGCGGTGGAGGCGGCGCCGGGGTCCTGGTGGCCCACGCTGCGCGGCCCGAGATAGCTCGCCCGCCCCTTGCGGGCCTGCATCGGGATCGTCGCCTCGGCTCCGGTGCGTGCCGCCTCCGACGCGGCGCCGATCGCCTCCGCCGGGTCCTTGCCGTCCCGTACGGCCTGCTCCAGTGCCCGTACGGCCGGGGCGAGGGCGTCCACCATGGTCTTGTCGCCCTCGGCGGCCGAGCCCAGCTTCCGCACCCCGGCGAGCCCGGCCTCCAGGGCGGTGTGGAGTTGCGCGAGGGACACCTCGGGGGTGTCGCCCAGCGTCCTGCCCGCCTCGCGGAACGCCGTGCCGTACAGGGGGCCGGACGCCCCGCCGACCTTGCGGATCAAGGTGTTGCCCACCAGCACCAGCAGCGATCCCGGGGTATCGGGTCCCTTGGCCGCGAGCGCCCCGGTGACAGCGGTGAACCCCCGGTCGAGATTGGCCCCGTGGTCGGCGTCGCCGATCGCGGCGTCCAGACCGGTCAGCCACTCCTTCTCCGCGGCGACGACCCTGGCGATCTCCTCGATCCAGGCGGCGAAAAAGGCGGTGTCCATCGCGGTGCTCATCTCGGCTCGGTTCGTGTTGGTGGTCGTGTCAGTGTTCGTGCAGGTGTGTGCCCCGGTGTCCGTCCCCCTATCCGTGTCGGCCTGTGTTCCGGCGGGCGTGTCGGGGCCCGTGTCGGCGTCCGAGTCAGGCCCCGAGTCAGCGGTCATCAGCGGCCCCAGCGCAGGGCGGAGGTCTCGACGGGGGCGTCCCAGAGCCGGGTGAGCTCCTCGTTCAACCGGCAGACCGTGATCGAGAACCCCTGCATGTCGAGGCTCGTCACGTAGTTGCCGACGAGGTTGCGCGCCGCCCGCGCGCCCTTCTCCGCCAGGTGTTCCACGACGGCCGCGTAGGCGATGTACAGCTCGATCAGCGGCGTGCCGCCCATGCCGTTCACCATGACGAGGGTGTCGCCGGAGATCGGCAGGTCCTCGTGGATCGCGTCCATCGCGAGGTGGACCAGTTCGCGGGCCGGGCGCATGGCCGAGCGCGTCCTGCCGGGCTCGCCGTGGATACCGATGCCCAGCTCGATCTCGGTGTCGGAGAGGTCGAAGGTGGGCCTGCCCGCCGCGGGCGTGGTGCAGGGGCTCAGCGCGACCCCGAAGGAACGGCTGCGGGCGTTGACCTCCCTGGCCACCCGCGCGACCTCGGGCAGCGGCGCGCCGGCCTCGGCGAGCGCCCCGGCGATCTTCTCGACGAACAGGGTGGCGCCGGTGCCCCTGCGCCCCGCCGTGTAGAGGGAGTCGCGTACGGCCACGTCGTCGTCGACCAGCACGCTCTCCACCCGCACCCCCTCCTCGCCGCTCAGCTCGGCCGCCATCTGGAAGTTCAGCACGTCGCCCGTGTAGTTCTTCACGATGTGCAGGACTCCCGCCCCGCCGTCCACCGCCGTGGTGGCCTCGATCATCTGGTCGGGTACGGGAGAGGTGAAGATCTCACCGGCGCAGGCCGCGTCGAGCATGCCGTACCCCACGAATCCGGCGTGCAGTGGTTCGTGCCCCGAACCACCGCCGGACACCAGGCCCACCTTGCCGGGGCGGGGCCCCGAGGCCCGGAACACGATCTGGTTGTCCACGTCCACCCGGAGCCCGGGATGGGCCGCCGCGAGGCCGCGCAGCGCATCGGGAACGACTGACTCGACATCGTTGATGAGCTTTTTCACAACTCCCAACCTCGCCCTGTTCGCAGGCGATGGCAAGCACCGGCCGTGGAGGCCCGCTCCCGCGCGGGCTCGAATCCCGAAGCGGCGAGCAGACCGGTACGCATCCCGGAGGTCCGGCGCGCGTACGCGAAGCTGGCGGTCCGAGGTGGCGGTGTAGGAGGATCTGCCCAGATCTCATCCCTGTTGGAGGCGTCATGTCGGTGTTGCGGAACCTGGTGGAGAGCATCCGGAGCGGCGGGATCGAGGTGATCGACCTGACGGCGCCGCTGTCGTCGGAGACGCCGATCCTGAGGCTGCCGGAGCCGTTCGGCAACACCGTCCCGTTCACGCTCAAGGAGATCAGCCACTACGACGATCGTGGCCCCGCGTGGTACTGGAACGACATCGTGACCGGCGAGCACACCGGCACCCATTTCGACGCGCCCGTTCACTGGGTCACCGGCAAGGACGGCGAGGACGTCTCGCGGGTGCCGGTCGAGCGGCTGATCGCCCCGGCCGTGGTGCTCGACTTCGCCGCGGAGGCGGCCGAGGATCCCGACTTCCTGCTGGAGATCGCGCACGTCAAGGCGTGGGAGCAGGTCAACGGGCCGCTGCCCGAGGGGGGATGGCTGCTCTACCGCACCGGCTGGGACGCCTACTCCCACGACCAGGAGCGTTTCCTGAACGCGAACGAGACGGGCCCGCACACGCCGGGTGTCTCGGTCGAGTGCGCCCGGTGGCTGGCCGAGGAGACCTCGATCGCCGGGCTGGGCGTGGAGACCGTGGGCACCGACGCGGGCGCCGCGCACGGCTTCGACCCCGCCTTCCCGTGTCACTCGTTTCTGCTGGGCGCGGGGAAGTACGGGCTGACCCAGCTGCGCAACCTCGACCGGCTCCCGGTGACCGGCGCCGTGGTCGTCGCGCCACCGCTGCCCATCGTCGGAGGCTCGGGCAGCCCGCTGCGCGTGCTGGCCCTGGTCGAGAGGTGAACGTCGCCGAGGTCGTGGGACGGACCCTCGCCTCACTCGGAGTGGACACCGCCTTCGGGGTGGTGGGCAGCGGCAACTTCCACGTGACCAACGCGCTGGTCGCGCACGGCGTGCGCTACGTCGCCGCGCGCCACGAGGGCGGTGCGGCGACCATGGCCGACGCCTACGCCCGCCTCAGCGGCGGGGTCGCCGTGCTCAGCGTCCACCAGGGGCCGGGACTCACCAACGCGATGACCGGCATCGCCGAGGCCGCCAAGAGCCGCACCCCGCTCGTCGTGCTGGCCGGAGAGGTGAGCGAGCCCCGCTCGAACTTCTTCGTCGACCAGACCGCGCTGGCGGAGGCCGTGGGCGCCGTACCGCTGCGGATCGGGTCGGCGGAGACCGCCGCCGCCGACACGGCCGAGGCGTTCCGCACCGCTCGCGACGGGCGTCGTACGGTCCTGCTCAACCTTCCGCTGCAGGTCCAGGGGCTGACCGTCCCCGCCGCGGGCGCGCAGGTCGCGGCGGCCCTCGCGGACGGCACGGACATCGAGGCAGGGGGAGCCGGGCGGATCGTCCCGACGGGGGCAGAAGAGAGGGGTCGGCCGCCGGAGGTCGGGGAGGTCGTTCGATCACCGGAGGCCGGGGAGGGCACCCCGGCACCGGAGCCGGGAGCCGAGGAGGTCGCCCGGCTGGTGGAGATCCTCGCGGCGGCGCGCCGTCCCGTCTTCGTCGCGGGGCGGGGCGCACGCGGGGCCCGGCGCGAGATCGAGGAGCTCGCCGGGCGGACCGGGGCGCTGCTCGCCACCTCCGCAGTGGCGAGGGGACTTTTCAGGGGCAGTCCGTGGGACCTGGACGTGAGCGGCGGCTTCGCCTCGCCGCTCACGGCCGAGCTCATCCGCGACGCCGACGTGCTCGTGGGCTGGGGATGCGCGCTCAACATGTGGACCATGCGCCACGGCACGCTGATCGGCCGCGACACCACCGTCGTCCAGGTCGACCTGGACGACGCCGCGCTCGGCGCCCACCGGCCCATCCATCTCGGGGTGGTCGGCGACGTCGCCCGCACCGCGCGCGCCGCCGTCCGCCTGCTCGGTGAGAGCGTCCCGGACGGTGACGGAGCCGGTTACCGATCGACGGAGCTGGCAGCGCGGATCGCGGGGGAGAACCGCTGGCGGGACGTGCCCTACGTCGACGAGAGCGGCGACGGCAGGATCGACCCACGAACGCTCACCATCGAGCTGGACGACCTCCTTCCCGAGGAACGTGTTGTCTCCATCGACTCCGGAAATTTCATGGGATATCCGTCGATGTTCCTCGATGTCCCTGACGAGCGAGGGTTCTGCTTCACGCAGGCGTTCCAGTCGATCGGACTCGGCCTCGCCACCGCGATCGGCGCGGCCCTCGCCCAGCCCGACCGGCTCCCGGTGGCCGCGCTGGGCGACGGGGGCGCCCTGATGGGCGTCGCCGAACTGGAGACGGTCGTACGGCTCGGCCTTCCGATGGTGATCGTCGTGTACGACGACGACGGTTACGGCGCGGAGGTGCACCACTTCGGCCCGGACGGGCACCCCCTGGACACCGTGACCTTCCCGCCCGCCGACATCGCCGCCGTCGCCAGGGGCTTCGGCTGCGAGGCGGTGACCGTACGGGACCGGGCCGATCTCACCGCGGTGGCCCGGTGGCTGGAGGGGGCCCGCGACCGGCCCCTGATGATCCACGCCCGGGTCAGCCGGGCACGGGGGGCGTGGTGGCTGGAGGAGGCGTTCCGGGGGCACTGAGGTCCCTCCCCGCACGAGCGCGCCCGGGGAGGACGGGGAGGTCGGAGGGAGGGGGTGGCTGAGGTACGGTTCAGCCATGGCTGAGATCGTGTACCCCCCGGTCATCGGGGCGGCGTTGACCTTGTTCCGCGCGCTGGACCTCAAGATCAGCGTTGAGGGCGCCGACCGCATCCCGAAGACCGGCGGAGCCGTGCTGGTCAGCAATCACATCAGCTATCTCGACTTCATCTTCGCCGGCTGGGCCGCGCGGCCCGCCGGGCGCCTGGTGCGTTTCATGGCGAAGAAGGAGGTGTTCGACCACCGGATCTCGGGGCCGCTGATGCGCGGCATGCACCACATCCCGGTCGACCGCGCGGCCGGGGCCGCCGCGTTCGGCGCGGCGCTGAAGGCGCTCAGGGGCGGCGAGGTCGTCGGCGTGTTCGCCGAGGCCACGATCAGCAGGTCCTTCACGGTCAAGGAGATCAAGAACGGCGCGGTCCGGATGGCCGTCGCCGCCAAGGTGCCGATGATCCCCGTCTCCCTGTGGGGCACCCAGCGGCTGTGGACCAAGGGCCACCCCAGGAAACTGCTCCAGCGGCACGTGCCGATCACGATCCGGGTCGGCGAGCCCATGCATCCCCAGCGCGGTGACGACTACGACAAGGTCACCGCCGACCTGCGCGAGCGTATGTCCGAGATGCTCGATGCGGCGCAGCGGAGCTACCCGGAGATCCCGCGGGGCGTCTGGTGGCAGCCACGCCACCTCGGCGGCACCGCGCCCACTCCTGAGGAGGCCGCGAAGCTGGACGCCGCCGAGGCCGAGGCCAAGGCGACCGGGGGCATCTCCTGAGGCCCTCGATCAGGGGCGGCATCGTGAGCGTTGACCTCAAGTCACCAACAGGTGGTTCGCAAGTGGCGTGTCGCATCCTGTCCCCATGAGTAACGCCTTCGAGGACGTGGCGAACGTCTTCCAGCCGGTGCCGACCCCCGGTCCGGGAAGAACGCCGGGGAAGATCGGCATGACCATCCTGCTGATCCTCTGGACGGGTCTGGGTGTGCTGCCCTTCGTGTTCGCGGTGCCCGGCCTCAAGCTCGCGACGGGTTCCGTCGGCGTTCCCGGCACGCTCACGGTCGTCTCGTGCGAGGAACTGGGCCGGGGCCGTTACGACTGCAAGGGCAGCTTCGCGCCCGACGGCGGCGGAGACGCCGTCCCGGTCGACGCCTCACCCGACTCCACCGCGGGAGACGTCAGGCGCGCCCAGCTCACCCCCGAGGGCGACCGTGCCGTCCGGACCGGCACCTCGGGCGTCCTCGCCGCGCTGACCATGCCGTTTCTCGGCGTCGGTGTGCTGGGCTTCCTGCCGTACGTGTTCCTCTACGTTCTCAAGGTGCGTCGCGGCAGGCGCGCCGCGGTGGTCCTCGGCTGCGTCCTCACGCTCGTCTCACTCGCCGGTCTCGTCGTCGGCATGGTCGCCGCCTACTCCTGAACCGTCCTCGCCGAGACGCGTCCCGGTTCACGCACTTCGCGATGATCAGAGAAGGGCACGCGAGACGGCCCGAGGCACGTTTGCAGGCCCTGAGGGAAATTTGTTGTAATTCGCGAAATGTGGCGGTGAGCTGGCGAAAGTTTCGGTTTCGACGGCCCGTCATCTGTTGCGTCTGCATGGCTGCTCCGGAAGCGGGAAGTCTTCCCCGCGCCCCTCGATGGAGGACCACGGCCGGGCGGTGGTCCTCGGTCTCGGCGGCGGGCGTGAGAGCACCCCTTCGACTTCGACGCCCCCGCTGGTTCCGGATCAAACCAGATGGAGGACAAGGTGACGCTAACAAATCCCGACAGGCCCAACGCGGTGTCGTCGAGCGGACCGGGCGGACCACCACGGCGCATCCCCCGCCCGATGGTCATCGCCACCGCCGTCGTGCTGGTGGCGTCGGGCGGCGTCGGGGCCTCCCCGGCGTCAGCGGCATCGCCGCCGCCCGCACCGACGGAATCACCGACGCCGACCCCCAGTGTGACGGTGAGCGAGACACCCCCGCTGAGCCCGACACCGATTCCCCCGCCCTCGACCGAGACACCGACGCCGACACCGACTCCCACCACCACGACGCCGCCCCGGGTACCCCCGGTGGCGTTCCCCGGCACGCTGCACGGCGAGTTCGTCCTACCGGCGAAGGACGGCTGCGGCTTCACCGTGTTCGCCCAGACCGGCGAGGCGACCGCTCTGGCGGAAGACTCGATCACCGTCAAGAGCCAGGACGGCTTCGAGCGGGTGTACACGATCGCCGACACCACCAAGTCCCTCTCGGGGCGACGGGACAACGTGCTCAGGCAGGGCGACTGGGTCTCGGTGACCGCGACGACCTCCGGCGAGACGGCGACGGCCGCCTACGTCTTCGGCCTGACGCGGCCTCACAAGAAGTTCTGGCGCGGTGGCGGCTGGTGGTCCATCAACGAGTGGCGGCCGGGCAGCAGGTGGCACAAGCCCGCCATCTGCCCCACGCCGCCGGTCGCGACCCCCACGCCGCCCGTGGAAACCCCGCTGCCTCCCACCCCGCCTCCCACGGATACCCCGTTCCCGCCGACGGAGTCCCCGCTGCCTCCCACCGAGACCCCGCCGCCCACGGAGGAGCCGCCGCCCGCCCCCACTCCAGAGCCGACCCCCACCGTGACGGAGGGAACCCCGACCCCGACCCCGACCCCCACTCCCTGAGCGAGCAGGAAACGGGCGCGGCCGCCACGCGGCCCTGACCCGCGTGGCCGCGCCGTGGAACCGGGGCCGTCCGTCACGACGTGACGGCCCCGGTTCCGGTGACAGGCGGCTCAGAACGGTGATGCCCGGGTCTCCGACCGGAGACCCGGGCATCACCGCTGGGCGGCGAAGTCGTGCACATGCTTCCGATGCTGGCGTGTTCCGATCCTCCGGGTTACACTTATTGCAGATATTCCTTGAGTTGGAGGTGGGCATGCCTCGCACCGGTGTTCTGGCTGGCGCGACACGCGTTGAGGCAGGTGGCGGTGACCGCGAACTCCTTGCCCGTCTGGAGACGACCGCGGCCGCGGCGAAGGCGTCACTGGTGCTGCGAGGACCCGACGGTACCGACATCGAGTTGCCCAGATCATTGGTGAACCTGCTGGTGGCGGCGGCGCACGACCTCGCGAAGGGGAATGCCGTTCTGGCGCTGCCGGTGGAGACCCGGCTGACTCCGAACGAGGCCGCAGAGCTGTTGGGGCTGTCACGTCCCTTCGTCGTACGGCTGCTCGACGAGGGCGAGATCCCCTCGCAACGTCTGCCGGACAGCCGTCATCGTCTGGTGCGCCTCGCGGATGTCCTGGAGTTCCAGGCTCGTCGCGAGCGGCGCGCGGAAGGCCGTCGCAGGATCATGGATGTCGCCGAAGAGGCTGATCTGCCTTATTGACCGCCCTGGGAGTGCGCCGATGGCGCGGGTCTTCGTTGACACCAACGTGTTGTTCCCGTTTTCACTGATGGATCTGATGTCGGCTCATGTGTGGCCGCGACCCGCCGTCCGGTGGTCAACCGGTACCGGCGGCGGTCGGCCCGCCTTTATGGGCGGTAGGCGTCTCGGCGATGTTTGATCGTCTGGATCGTCACAGTGCGCTTGTCCTCGTCGATGCGATAGACCAGGCGATACGTTCCGCGTCGGGCGACATGCAGCCCTTCGTACGGCTCTTGGAGGGGTTTGCCGACACGCCAGGGCTCGCGTGCGATGGCGCCGGTGATCAATTCCCAGGCTGCGGACGCCACGGTCTCGGGCAGGCCCGAGGCGAGTGCGCGGCGGGCAGGCGGATCCAGCAGGACGGTGTATCGGTCGCTCACGCGCTCGCCTTGCCAAGGCGGGCGGCCATGACGGCGGCCATCTCCTCCTCGGTGGTCACGTCGCCGCGTGCTTCGGCGGCAGCGGCCTCGACCAGGTCGGCCCGCATTTCAGGGTCAGCGAGGATTTCCAGCGTCTCCTGCAGGGACTCCCACTCGGCCACGGACACGATGACGGCATGGGGTCGCCCGTTCCGGGTGAGCGTGAAGTGATCGTGCTCACGAGCGGCCCGGTCGGCCAACTCGGTCAACCGGTCCTTCGCTTCGCTGATCGGGATGATCTCCATGGAGCCCATGGTATCTCTTTGGCTGGAATACTGGCCAAAATCCGGGCCAACTTTCGTGTAGTTGCAACGCCGGGTGCCGAAGGGTCAGCCTGGGGTGAGGAAATGGCCGTCGGTCCTGATGGCCTCGCCGGTGGTGTTGGTGTTGGCGGTCGAGCACAGGTAGACGATCATGCGTGCGGCGTCGTCGGGGTGGCTGACGCGCTTGGTCGCGGCGGCCTCGGCCGCCTTGTCGAGCAGCTGTTGCGGCATGGGTTTGTCCGCGGGGGTGAAGCCTGGCATGACGACGTTGGTGAGGATGCCGGCGGAGGCGAGTTCCCTGGACATCACCCGGGTCAGGCCGTGCAGCCCCGCCTTGGCGGCCACATAGGAGACGTTGCCGGGGAAGCCGTCCTCGACCAGTCCTGTGGAGACGTTGACGATGCGGCCCCATCCGTTCGCCCGCATGTCGGCCAGCACGGCGCGGGCGAGCAGGTAAGGGCCGACCAGGTTCGCGGTCATCGACGTGGCGAACCGCTCGGGCGGCGCGGTCTCGAACAGCTCGCCGGGCGCGGGCCAGTCCGGCCAGCGGACGGCGTTGTTGACCAGGACGTCGACCGGCCCGAGCCGGGCGCGGGCGTCCTCGACCGCCGCCTCCAGCGAGTCGGGGCGGCCGAGGTCGAGTCGCCAGGCGATCGCCTGGGCTCCACGCTGTTCGGCCATGGCGACGGTCTCCTCCGCGGCCTGCCGGTTGGTGTGGTAGCCGACGGCGATGTGCGCCTTCTCCTCTGCGAAGGCCAGCGCGGTGGCCCTGCCGATGGCGGTGCTCGCACCGGTCACCAGAACGACTTTTCCTGCGAGTCCGAGTTCCATGGGTTTCTCCTATGGGGGATCAGGTGAGGTTGTCGCGGACGGCGTGCAGCAGCCGGATGAGACGCGCGGCGTCGGCCTCGTCGAGCCCGGCGACGGCACGGCTTTCCACCTGCGCCCACGCGGCCACGACGGCGTCGACCACGGCCTCGCCGCGTTCGGTCAGCCGCAGCCGGGTCACCCGGCGATCGCCGGGATCCGGGGCACGCTCGACGAACCCGGCCCGCTCCATTCGGGTGATCGCCTTGGCGATGGTGGGCTGTTCCATGCCGATGCGCTGGACCAGTTCCGCCTGGGTGGTCTCGGGGTTGTGGTGAAGGTCGACGATGAGAAGCTCCTGGCCCAGGTGCAGGCCGAGCTCGGCCATCCGGCGCTGCATCTCGGTGCGGTGTGCCCTGGTGACCTCGGCGAGGGCGTAACCGATCGGCCCCTGTGCGGCCGCGACCTGCCGCCCGGCGGTCACGCCGGCACCGTCGGCCGGTCATCCGCGACGCGGGCCAGGACGCGCCGCCACAGCCGGGTGATGTCGTTTCGCGCCTCTTCTTCGGTCAAGAATCCGTCGGTGTCGATGTGACGGTGGGCGAAGCCGACCGCCACATCGAAGTCGGAGAGCACTTCTGCACCGACCCGCCGCAGCATGTCGCCGAGCTGCAACTGGGCGAAGACCCCGCCGAACCGGTTGGGTGACGCGCTCATCAGCACCACCGGTTTGCCCGCCAGCGGGCGTGGGGGTGCGAGGATCGAAAGCCAGTCGACGAGATCCTTCATCTGTCCGGGGATGCCGCGGCTCAGCTCCGGCGTCACCAGCAGCAGCGCATCGGCCGCCGCCACGCGCTCACGTAGAGCGCTGACGGCCTGAGGGAACGGGCGCCCGCGAGTGGCGTCCAGACGGGGAATCCGGGCATGGTCGTCCCACACCTCCACCCGCAGCGGGGCCTCCGCCAGTTGTTGTGCGGCGTGGAGGAGAGCCCGGTTGCGTGATCCCTCCCGGCTGCTCCCGCAGATCGCCAGCACGTCGACTATTTCCATAGTCGGCTATCTTATAGTCGGCTATGGAAATTCCACAACTTCGGCCGGTGAGATGCCCATGAGCCCGGAACCCTGCGAGCCCGTTCGTCGCCGTGCCGTTCCGAGCCTGGATGACCTTCTTGAGATCGGGCCGCTGACAGCCGGGCCGCGGGACGTCAGCCCATGTGCGGTAGCGGTGGTCGACCGGGGGAGTTTCCGGTGGGGAGACGGCGGGTGGAGGTTTTGCGGAAATATGGGGGCATTGCCCCCATATCGTGGTTCAGGGTGGTCGTCATACTTGACGGCTGTGAACTCCGCGAGCCCGTTCGTCGCCGTGCCGCCCCGAGCCCGGACGGCGGCACGTCCCTCCGATCGGGCCACCGCCTCCGACGCGGCTCGCCTCGCCGCTCCCGGCGTGGAGCGTCCCGTCGCCGGAGCAGGCGCGCCGGAGGTCGTTGTGGACATGTCCGGCGTTCCGGCGGGCCGGGAGGTGACTCTGTCGGACGCGGTACTCCCGTTCGTCCGGCGGGCGGTGGAGCGGCTGGCCGCCGGCACGGCACGACTGGAGGGCGGGGTCTGGGGCGCCTCGGTCGGGAAACGGTTCGCGAAGGATCTGACGGCCCGGCTCACGCGGGTCGCCTCCCGGGTCCTGGTGTTCGAGCTGAACGCGCGGAGGACGAGGGGAGAGCTGTCAGGAGACACGCCTACCGAGCGGTTCGCCGATTTCGTGGGCCGGGTGAGCGGCGAAAAAGGGCTCGCCGAACTACTCGGGGAGTATCCCGTCCTCGCCCGCCTGCTGCGCCAGGCCGCCGACCAGGCGGTGGAGACGGGGCTGGAACTTCTGACGCGCTTCGCAGCGGATCGTGAGCACCTGAGGGAACTGCTGGGAAGTGACCCCGGGAGCCCGGTGGAGTTCTCCGCCGTCGGCGACAGCCATCTCGGGGGACGCGCCGTCACCGTGGTGACCCTGGCCGGCGGCGCGAAGGTCGTCTACCGGCCGCGATCGGTCCAGGCGTACCCGCACTTCGCCGAGGTGCTCGACTGGCTCAACGAACGAGTCCTCGGTCTCGGCCTGCGCGTTCCGCGCGTGGTGCGGCGGGAGGGCTACGGCTGGGTCGAGTTCGTGCCGGCCGAGCCGTGCGCGGACGCGGCCGAGGTGGAGCGGTTCTACACGCGCGCCGGTGCGCTGCTCGCCCTGCTGTACGCGTTGAACGCCATCGACGTGCACTACGAGAACCTCGTCGCCTGCGCGGACCGGCCGGTGCTGGTCGACGTCGAGACACTGTTCCACGCGGCGCTGCCCGCGGAGGCGTCCGCCGACCCGGCGCTGCACGCCCTGCGGGACTCCGTCCAGCGCACCGCGCTGCTGCCGAAGATGATGGTCGGCGAGCAGGGCGCGCTGGACGTCTCCGGCCTGGGCGGGGACAAGGGCGGGGTGTACCCGTTCCTGTCCCCCCGGTGGGAGGAGGAGGGGACGGACACGATGCGGCTGGTGCGCGGTGTCACCCGTTTCGCCGGAGCGGTCAATCGTCCCACCCTGAACGGGGTGGACGCCGACCCCGCCGACCACCTGCCGAACCTGCTGGCCGGTTTCCGGCGTGCCTACGACGCCATCGCGGTGGGACGCGACGAACTGCTGCGCGGGCCGCTGGCGAGGTTCGGCCAGGCCGAGGTCCGCGTGCTGCTCCGGCCCACCCGCTTCTACGGCGAGCTGCTGATCGAGTCGACGCATCCGGACGTGATGCGGTCCGACGCCGACAGGGACGAGGTGTTCGACCTGCTGGACGCCGTGTCGGTCGGCGACCCCGCGCGGTCGGCGGCGGTGCCGTTCGAGCGGGCCGACCTGTGGGCGGGGGACATCCCGTACTTCAGCACGTCCCCCGGCGAGCGGGAGATTCGCGATGGCGGGGGCAGGGCGCTGCCGTGGTGTTCGCGGGAGAGCGGGCTGGACGTCGTGGCCGCCAAGCTGGCCCGGCTGGGCGCCGCCGACCGGGAGAACCAGGAATGGATCATCGAGGCGTCGATGGCGACCCGGGTCGCGGGCGGGCGGCATGATCCCGGCGAGCCGTCCGAGACGCCGCTGCCGGCCACGGTGCCCCATCGCGCGGCGCTCGTGGCCGCCGCGCGGGGCATCGCGGATCGCCTGTGCGCGACCGCGCACCGCGAAGGCCGTACCGTCAACTGGCTGGGCCTGGAGCCGGTGGAGGACGGCCGGTGGACGATCATGCCGTTGGGCGCCGGGTTGTCCAGCGGGTACCTCGGCGTCGCGCTGTTCCTGGCACAGGCGAGTCGCGTCACCGGAATCTCCCGTTATATGGACTTCGCCTGGATGGCGGTTCGGCCGCTGCCGCGGCTGCTGGAGCGGATCGCCGGGAACGAGGCTCTGCTGCGAGCCGTGGGCTGCGGGGGATTCGGCGGTCTCGGCGGCATCGCGTACGGCCTGTCACAGCTCGGGGTCCTGCTCGGCGACGCCGAGGTGGCGAGCTGGGTGGAGCCCGCGGTGGAGGCGGCCGGCGCGGCGGTCGTCGACGAGTCGCCGCTGGACGTCCACGACGGCCTGGCCGGGTGCCTGGCCGCGATGCTCGCCGTCCGGCACAGCACGGGAACGGCCGGGGCCGACCGCGTGGCGGCCAGGTGCGCGGAACGCCTGGCGGCCGCGGCGCCCTCTGCGGCGGATCTGCCGCCGGGTTTCGCCTTCGGCGCCGCGGGCGTGGGGTGGGCGCTCGCCAGGCAGGGGCAGAGTGTGGACGGCGCTCGTCTGCTCATCCATGCCGCCGCGCGGGCGGCGGCAGCGGAGGACACCTGGTGCCACGGCCGGGCGGGAGTGCGCCTGGCCCTGTCCGACGCAGCCCTCCCCGGCGATCCGGCGGCGTTCTCGATCTCCGACGTCCCGCTGGGGGGACACGGTCTGTGTCACGGCGAGGCGGGACGTCTGGAGACGCTGAGCGCCCTCGCCCGGCGAGGCGACCCCGTGGCACAGCGGTCACTGCACCGCCACGCCGGCAGGCTGCTGGCCTCGCTGGACACCTACGGAGCGCGGTGCGGTACTCCCCGCCACGCGCCGACCCCCGGTCTGCTGGACGGCCTGGCCGGCATCGGCCACGGTCTGCTCAGGCTGGCCCTTCCCGAGATGACACCGTCGGTGCTGCTGTTGCGGCCCACTGATGAAGGAGAGATCCATGGACCCTGAGAAGGACGCTGAGAACCGTTCGACCACCGAGGAGCCGGCCGCGTCGTGGCAGGAGCGGCTGGGCGCGCCGGCCGGATCGATCATGATCAGACTGGCCGGCGTGTCCCCGGTGACCCGTGCGCTCGTGCTGGCCGGCCTGACAGCGGGGACGACGATCGCGTTCGGCTCGCCGGACACCGCGGCGCACGCGGTGATGGCCGCGAGCGGAGACGACACCGTCATTCCCGTTTCCCTGAGTGCTCGCTAAAAGGCATTTTTGGTGACATGGCGGCAGTTAACCTGTCGTCATGTCATATACCTCCCCCATTTTGGTCGGACGCGAAAGGGAAGTCGAGCAACTCGACCGGCGCCTCGCCGCCGCGCGAGACGGCCGGGGTGGCGCGGTTTTCCTGCTCGGCGATCCCGGAATAGGAAAGTCCCGCCTTTCTGCAGAATGCGCGTACCAGGCGTTCGACACAGGGATGATCGCGTTGCGGGGACGGGGCGGGGGCATCAGCGCGGACATCCCGTTCAAACCGCTGTGCGAGGCGCTGCTCTCCTACACCAGGACCAAGGAGCCGCCGGACGATCCGGCCCTGGTGCCCTATCTACCGGCGCTCACCAAGCTGGTCCCGGAGTGGCGCCGGGCGGGGGGCACCGACCATCTGGAGTCGGTGATGGTGCTGGCGGAGGCGGTCCTGCGGCTGCTCGCCGTCATCGGGCGAGACGGTGGCTGCCTGCTCGTCCTGGAGGACCTGCACGACGCGGACGTCGACACACTCGCCGTCGTCGAGTACCTGGCCGACAACCTCGCCGGGGTGCCCGCCTTCCTGCTGGCCAACCTGCGCAGCCACGCGGGACCGGCACGGTCCGTCGCCGAGGCCTGCGCCCAGCGGCGGACCGCGACCCTCGTCGAGCTCGCGCCCCTGCCGCCGGAGCAACTCGCCCGGCTCACCGCCGCCTGCCTGGAGGCCTCGCCCGACGACCTGCCCCGGCAGCTTCTCACCCGGCTGGAACGTGATACGGCGGGCGTCCCGTTCGTCGTCGAGGAACTGCTCGCCGCCATGGTGAACGTCGGCGCCCTGGAGCGCGACGGGCGGCGGTGGCGGCTGAACGGCGACCCCGCGATCGACGTGCCGACCACGCTGGTGCGCAGCATCATGCTGCGCGCCGCCCAGCTGAGCTCCTCCGCCCGGGAGTCGCTGCACATGGCGGCGGTCTTCGGCTCCCGCTTCCCGATTCCGATGATCCAGGAGGCCACCGGCCTGGCCGACCGCGAGGTGATGGAGTTCCTGCGCGCGGGTACGGGGGCGCGGCTCATCACGCCGGACGACTCCGCCGGCGACTGGTACGCCTTCCGTCACGCGCTGATGGCCGAAGCCCTGCGCTCCTCGCTCATCCCCGCCGAGCGGGTGTCGATCGCGCGCCGCGCCGCCGACGCGCTGGAGCGGCTGTACCCCGGGCTGCCCGGCGAGTGGTGCCAGATAGCGGCCACCCTGCGCCTGACCGCCAGGGACACCCTGGGCGCGGCCGACCTGCTCGCCGGCGCCGGCCGCCGCCTGCTGGACGACGGTGCCGCCGACCTCGCCGTCACGCTGCTCGAACGCGCCTACGCCCTGCTCGGATCCGCCCCCGCCGACCTGCGGGCGCGCGTCCTGCAGGGGTTGTTGCACGCGCTGACCGAGAGCGGGCAGGCCGACCGCGCCTTCGCCCTCGCCAAGGACCTCCCGATCAGCGGCGACCTGGCGATGACCATCCCGCACGAGATGGACCTGCGCACCAAGCTGGCCTGGGTCGCCGCCGAGATCGGCGGGACCGCCGACGGACTGGCGCACGTCGCGGCGCTCCGCAGGCTCCTCCAGATCAACCCGGACGAGGCCCGTACGGCGGCCGTCGACGTGATCGAGGCCCAGCTCATCGTCCCCGACCACGGGGTCCTCCAGCAGAGCCCGCAGCGGATGGCCGCGGCCGAGGCCCTCGTACGGCGAGCCGTGGAGGTCGCCGAACGCGTCCCGCTCCCCGAGGTGGCCTGCCAGGCGTGGGAGCGGATGGCGATGTTCTCCAGGGTCCGTGGGTTCGACGAGCCCGACCGGTGCCTGACGCGGGTGGTGTCCATCGCCGACGCCCACGGCCTGAAGCTGTGGAAGCTGCGGGCGATGTTGCGCCTGGCCGTGAACCACGCCCTGCGCACCGGCGAGCGGGAGCCACTGGAGGAGGTCGGCAGGGCGGCGGCACAGGCGGGCGCGATCAGTCTGGTCCACTCCACCCAGGCGTCCCTGGTCATGACGGGCGTGCTGCGCGGTGAGTACGGTGAGGCCCACGGGCTCGCCGCCCCGTGCGTCGAGTCCACCATCCGGCTCGGCCACACCGCCTACACCCAGTACCTCCTGCTCGCCCAGGCCACGCTCGCGGCCCACCAGGCCAAACGCGCGGAAATGGAGGGCGTGCTGGAGCGGTTCCGCGAGTGGGGCGGTGAGAGCAGCCTGCACATGCCGGTGGTCTACGGCCTGTGCCAGGCGATGTGCGCGCTCCTTGAGGAGGACCGCGACCTCTGCGGCGAGATGCTGATCAGGGCCCGGGAGTGGGAGGACGACAACCCCACCATCTACTACCTCACCGGCAGGTACGGACTCCGCGTGCTCATGGATGTACTCGCCGACCGGGCGGGCGCCACCGAATGCGACGCCGCGGAGAGCACCTCGGCCGCCGAACTGGCCTGGAACCGCACCTTCCTCCACCTGGCCAGGTCCGTGCTGTCGGGCCGCCAGGGCGACCCCGAGGGGGCGCTCGCCGCGTTCGGCAGGGCCGCCGAGGCCGCCCGGCCCTTTCCCCTCGCCCACCACCTGGGGCTCCGGCTGGTCGCCGAGGCCGCCCTGGCGGACGGCTGGGGCGAGCCGCTGGTCTGGCTGCGTACCGCCGAGGAGTACTTCCACCAGGCGGGCGTCCCCGCGGTCACCGGGGCCTGCCGGGCGATGCTGCGCGGAGCCGGCGCGGCTGTGGCGCAGCGCCGCACCGGACGGGAACAGGTGCCGAGCGGGCTGCGCGCCCAGGGCGTCAGCGTGCGGGAGTATCAGGTGCTCACCCTGCTCGCCGAACGGCGTGGCAACGTCGACATCGGCAAGCGGCTGTTCATCTCGCCGCGCACCGTGGAGAAGCACGTCGCGAGCCTGCTGCAGAAAACGGGCCTGCCCGACCGGGCCGCCGTGTACGAGCACGCGGCCGAGTTGCTGCGCCCCACCTGACGTCTCCTCAGGTGGCCCCGGTACGAGCGCGCGCGAACGCCGCCGCCGCTCCACCTGACGTCCTCTCAAGCGCCCGGTCCGAGCCCGCGCGAACGCCGATGCGCCCCACCTGATGTGACCGATGCCCCCATCACCCCCGGCGGGCCCGCGCGAATATGGGGGCGGCTCCCGCATGTGGCCGACGCCGCGCGTCGGCAGAGTGCCAGCCATGAGCGGAGACGGAATCACCCTGGGGGCGGCGCCCGAGCTCGGCGCGGCATGGTGGGCCGGCGGACTGACGCTGGCCGAGCGGCTGGACCGGACCGGCGGTGACATCCCCGCCGGCCGGTCGCCGGAGTCGGCCGGCGAGACCGCGCGCTGGCGGCTACGGGAGTGGCGGAACGCTCACGGGCTGCTGGAGAGCGGACAGTTCGACCGGCGGCTGGCCGCGGCCGGGCTCACCGTCGACGAGCTGACCTCGCTGCTGGACGAGGAGCCCGCCGTGCTGGCCGGCCGTGTCGCCCGCCCGGACTGGGCCGTACAGGCCGAGGAGGCGATCGCCGCGGCGCCTGCCGGGTCCGGCGCCCGCGCGGACGGGATACCCGTCGACGAGGGATTCGCGGCGATCATGACGCCGTTCGCCGAAGGCGCGCTGCGGCGCCTGGGTGACGCGCTGAACGCGTGCGGCCCCGCCGTTCGGGCGGACGCCCTGCTCGCGGCCTGGGGCGTCGAGCTCCGGCAGCGGCTCGCGGCGCTCGCGTCGCGGACGCTGGTTCTGGAGCTCAACGTCATGCGCGTCTCGCGGCGGCTTGAGGGGGCGACGCCCGAGGAACGGTTCGCGGACTTCGTCCGATGGTTCGGGCGTCATCCCGAGGCGCTCGCCGCGCTGTGCGAGGAGTACCCGGTGCTGGCCAGGCTGCTCGCCCAGACGGCCGACCGGTTCGCGGCCGGCCGGGGCGAGATGCTCGCCCGCTACGCCGAGGACCGTCCCGACATCGTGCGGACGCTGCTGGGCGGCGTCGATCCCGGCCCGCTGACGGCGGTCGAGGGCGGCGGCGACACCCACCAGGGCGGCCGCGCGGTGAGTGTCCTGACCTTCGAAACGGGTGCGCAGGTGATCTACAAGCCGCGCCCGCAGGCCGTTCACCGGCACTTCAACGACGCCCTGGCCTGGCTCAACGAGCGCGTCGCGGGCTTGGACCTCATCCGCCTGGCCGTGCTGGACCGCGGCCCGTACGGCTGGGTGGAGTTCGCGCCCCACCTGCCGTGCCAGGACCGCCAGGAGGTCGCCCGTTACTACCACCGGCTCGGGGCGCTGCTCGCGATGCTGCACGCTCTCGACGGCGCCGATTTCCACTGCGAGAACCTGATCGCCTGCGGCGACCAGCCCGTGCTGGTCGACCTGGAGGCCCTGCTGCACCCGCTGGTGCCCGGGGCGGGGATCGAGCGCCTCATGGGGGACCCCGCGGCGCTCGCCCTGGAGTCGTCGGTGAGCCGCAGCGGTCTGCTGCCCGAGCTGATGGTGGGCGAGAACGGCGTGATCGACCTGTCCGGCATGGGCGGCGACAAGGACGTCATGCTGCCGATGAAGACGCCGACCTGGACCGGACAGGGCACCGACGAGATGCGGCTGGTCCGCGAACACCTGGTCTTTCCCGGCGTGCGCAACCGCCCGCGCCTGGGCGAGGACGCGGCCGACCCCGCCGACCACCTCGACGACCTGCTGGCCGGGTTCGGCCGCGGCTACGAGGCCATCGTGGCCGACGCCCCCGCACTGGTCCGGCTGATGACCACGTTCTCCGACGACGAGGTTCGCGTCGTCCCGCGGGCGACCCGCACGTACGCCAAGCTGATGATGGAGTCCACCCACCCGGACGTGCTCCGCCACGGCCTCGACCGTGACCGCGTGCTCGACCACCTGTGGGCGATCACCCGCGGCGACCGCACCCGCGAGCGGCTGATCGCCTATGAGGCGGAGGACCTCTGGGCAGGCGACATCCCGATCTTCACCACCCGGCCGGGCAGTCGCGACCTGTGGACCTCGGGCGGTGTCCGCATCCCGGACATCCTGCCCGAGGCCAGCCTGAGCCGCGCCGTCCGCAAGGTTCTCGGCATGGGGCCTGTCGATCGCGCCCGCCAGGAGTGGGTCATCCGGGCCGCCATGGTCACCCGGGACCGCTCCGGGCTCGCCGCCCTCGCCGTCGGCACGACGTCCTCCGTCTCCGCCTTCGCCCCCCTCTCCGCCGACAGGCCGGACGAGGCCCGGCTGATCGCCGCCGCCCGGGACGTCGCCGACCTCGTCGACCGCCACACCTGTGCCTCGGAACCCGGCGGTCGCGTCAACTGGCTCGGGCTGGAGCTGGTCGAGGAGAAGTACTGGATGCCGCGGCCGCTGAGCTGGGACCTGTACGGCGGCTACACCGGCGTGGCTCTGTTCTTGGCGCAGTGCGCCGCCGTCACCGGTGAGGAACGGTACGCCGACCTGGCGCGACGCGCGGCCCTCCCTCTCGCGGGGCTGGCCGAGGACCCACCGGAGGAAGGCGTCATGGGCGCCTTCACCGGCCTCGGCGGAGTCGCGTACACCCTGGTCCACCTGGCCGCCCTGCTGGACGACACGAGGCTGGCGCGGCCGGTCGAGGACCTGGTGGAGCTGTGCGCGAAGACGGCCGCCCAGGACGAGGCGCTGGACGTCATCGTCGGCTCCGCGGGCACCCTGGCCACGATGCTCGCGATCCACCGGGCCACCGGGTCACCCGCGGCCTGGCGCACCGCGGAGGCGTGCGCCGAACGCCTGCTGGACACCGCGGCCCCCGTCGGAGCCGGAGTGGCCTGGCACACGCCCATGAGCGACGACCGGCCGCTGACCGGCTTCTCCCACGGGGCCGGCGGCATCGGCTGGGCGCTGCGCCGCTACGCCGAGGCGGGCGGCGACCCGCGCGCCCGTGACACCGCCCTGGCCGCCTTCGCCTACGAGAGCGAGCACTACCGGCCGGACCTGCGAGGCTGGCCCGACTACCGGCAGGGACAGGGCGGCGACGACATGCTCCACGCCTGGTGCCACGGAGCACCCGGCATCGGCCTGTCGCGCGTCGGCGGCCCGGTGTCCGAGCACCTCGACGGTGACCTTGACGGTGACCTCGACCGCGCGCTCGCCGCCGAACTGGAGCGCGGGCCGATGGCCAACCACAGCCTCTGCCACGGCGAGCTGGGCAACCTCGAACTGCTCATCCAGCTGCGCCACCGGCCGGAGGCGGCCGAGCTGCTGACGGCCCGCACCGCCCACCTCCTCGACGACCTGGCCCGCCGCGGCCCCCGCTGGGGCGCGCCCGGCGCCGCCCCCACCCCCGGCCTGATGAACGGGCTGGCCGGCATCGGGTACGGCCTGCTCAGGCTCGCCCGGCCCGAGCACGTCCCGTCCGTGCTTCTGCTCGACGCGCCCATCGGAGCTGAGCGCCGATGAGCAGGGTCCCGCTGCGACACCAGCTCACCTCCACCGAATGCGCCGCGGCCTGCCTGGCCATGATCGCCAGCTTCCACGGCAGGGACACCCGGGTCGCCGAATGCCGGGAAATGCTCGGTATCGGACGCGACGGCGTGTCCGCCGCCCACCTGATCGCCGCCGCCCCCCGCATGGGCCTGACCGCGCGGACCGAGCGGATGAAGAGCCTCGGTCCCATCGACCGGCCGGCCATCGCCTACCTCGCCGACCACCACTTCGTCGTCGTGGAACAGGTCGGCGCGCGGCGCGTCCGCCTGGCCGACCCGGGCGGCGGACGCCAGTGGCAGAGCAGGAAGGACTTCGACCGGCGCTTCGGCGGCGTGCTGATCCACCTCTCGCCCGGCCCCGAGTTCGTCCGGCGGCGCACTCCCATGCGGGAGTGGCTGATGCTCCGCTACCTGCGGGACTTCGTGGCGATGCCGGGCAGCCGGAGCCTGCTCGCCGCCGTGCTGGCCTGCGCGACCGTGCTGAAGCTGCTGGCCCTGGTGCTGCCGCTCGCCACCCAGCAGGTCGTCGACACCTTCGCCCCCGACCAGCGGACGGACATCCTGCCGCTCTTCGCCGGGGTGGTGCTCGGCACCACCGTCCTGGCCGGGCTGACGACCCTGCTGAGGGAGATGGCGGTGCTCACCCTGCGCGTCCGCGCCGAGGCGACGCTGGGACGGCAGCTCATCCGCCACATGCTGCGGCTGCCGCTGTCGTTCTTCATCCAGCGCCGCAGGGGAGACCTGCTCGCCCGGCTCGGCAGCGTCTCCACCACCCGAGAGACCGTCACGCAACGGCTGCTGATACTCGTGCTGGACGCCGCGCTCCTGGTGGGCTACCTGATCGGCCTGGCCGTCCTCGCCCCCGGCTACGTGCCCGTCGTCCTCACCCTGGGCGCCGCCCACGTGCTGCTGGTGCTACGGGTCTCCCCGCGGGTCGCGGCCGTCTACCAGCGGGAGCTGTCGGCGAAGGCCGAGGAGCAGAGCTACCTCACCGAGACCCTGGAGGCCGTGGTCCCGGTCAAGGCGAACGGCGTCGAGGGACGGGCGGAGCAGCACTGGGTGCGGCTGTTCGAGACGTATCGCGGCGCCCTGGTCGTCCGCGGCCGGATCACCGCCGGCCTGGAGGCCTTCCATCAGGCCCTCACCGTCGCCGCCCCGCTGCTCCTGCTGCTGACCGGGCTCGCGCTCGTACTGAACGGTGGCATGACGATCGGCACCGCGCTCGCTGCCAGCACCGTCGCCCTCGCCGTGCTCGCCCCCCTTCAGGGGCTGGCCAGCGCGGGCCAGAGCTACCCGATGCTGCGCAGCCAGATCGAGCGGGTCTACGACATCGTCGACGCGGACGAGGAGGCCACCGGCCCCGTGCGTCTTCCCGAGAACACAGCCGGCGGCATCGAGGTCGAGGAACTGGTCTTCCACTATCAGGCGGACGCCCCGCCGGTGCTCAAGGACCTCACCTTCACCGTCCCGCCCGGCGCCAAGCTCGGCATCGTCGGCCGCACCGGCTCCGGCAAGAGCACCATCGCCCTGCTGGTCCTCGGCCTGCTGCGTCCCAGCGCCGGTACGGTGCGCCACGACGGACACGAACTCGACGAGCTCGACGTCCACGACCTGCGCTCCCGCTGCGGGGCCGTGCTGCAGGACCTCAACCTGTTCAACGGCACGATCATGGACAACCTCACCCTCGGACGGGAGGACGCCACCGAGGAGGAGGTGGTGCGCGCCGCCCGCATCGCCGGACTGCACGACGACGTGGAGGCCATGCCCATGGGGTACGGCACCCTCGTCGGAGAGGCCGGCGCCGCGCTGTCGGCCGGGCAGCGCCAACGGGTCGCCCTGGCCCGCGCCCTCGTCCACAAGCCTCGCCTGCTCATCCTGGACGAGGCCACCAGCCACCTCGACCCCGAGACAGAACGCCGCGTCGACGCGGCGCTGTCCCGGCTCGAGGTCACGCGGATCGTCATCTCGCACCGCCTGAGCGCGATCCGCGACGCCCACAAGATCCTCGTGCTCGACCGCGGTCGCATCGTCGAGCGGGGCACGCACGAGGACCTCGTCGCACGAGAGGGGACCTACCGAGAGCTGTTCGCGCACGACGCGGCGCCCCGGCAGCGAGCGGGGGCACTGAACGCGTGAGGCGCGCCGGGTTCCGCCGACGCGCCCCATGGACCGATTCCGAACCACGAAATCTCAATCCAGAAGGAGAGTACGTCATGTCCGAGAACGAGCTGATCCGTCAGTGGAAGAACCCGCAGGTCCGCTCCGCCGACCTGGCTCACCCGGCCGGGGAGATCGCCCTGGACGACGCCCGGGTGGTCGGCGGCCGCGAGCCGCGGACCGAGTACATCATCTCCTACGGCTGCTGCCCCACCGGCATCTGGTGCGGCGGCGACTTCTGACCCGCTTCACCACGAAGGGGCCTCGGCCCGTCTCCGCGCCGGTTCGGCCGGAGCTTTCCACAACATCGAATCCCATGAAGGAGAGTACGTCATGTCCGAGAACGAGCTGATCCGTCAGTGGAAGAACCCGCAGGCCCGCTCCGCCGACCTGGCTCACCCGGCCGGGGAGATCGCCCTGGACGACGCCCGGGTGGTCGGCGGCCGCGAGCCGCGGACCGAGTACGCCATCTCCTACGGCTGCTGCCCCACCGGCATCTTCTGCTGATCCCTGCGGCCCACACCAAGGAGTCATGAGATGTCCGACAACGAGCTGATCCGTCAGTGGAAGAACCCGCAGGCCCGCACCGCCGACCTGGTCCACCCCGCCGGGGAGATCAGCCTGGACGAGCTGGTCGGCGGCCGCGAGCCCGCCACCGAGGGGATCGCCTCCTGGGGCTGCTGCCCCACCGGCTACTACTGCTGACCCGCGGCCGCGTGCGCGAAGGAGGCGCGAGATGTCCGGCGACGAGCTGATCCGTCAGTGGAAGAACCCGCAGGCCCGCACCGCCGGCCTGGTCCACCCCGCGGGCGAGATCGACCTTGACGAGCACCTCGCGCGCGTCGTCGGTGGCATGCCACAGGAGACCTGGCCTCCGGTGATCTCGCACAAGTGCTGCACCGTGGACCTCTGCTAGGAGGCCGGGAACCGACCCGAGGTCGTGACCGAACGCCGCACCGCGGACCTCTGCCACGTGGTTCGCGACGGACCATCGGACACGGCCACCAACGGTCACCAAGGGCGTCCGGCCCGGTCCTCGTGCCGGGCCGGTCCCCGTGTCCCACGCACAACGAATCTCGACGAAGGAGACAAGTGATGTCCGAGAACGAGCTGATCCGTCAGTGGAAGAACCCGCAGGCCCGCTCCGCCGACCTGGTCCACCCCGCCGGGGAGATCAACCTGGACGAGCTGGTCGGCGGTCGCGAGCCGCGGACGGAGCACTTCATCAGCATCGGCTGCTGCGCCACCAGCACGCTCTCCTGCCCGGTGTAGTCACGTCCTGCGGTCGAGTACGGACCGGACACGGACGGCTCACCGCGGTGGGGGCGATGCCCCCGCCGTAGCGGGAAACGAGTGACGCCTGGGTTTCGGATGCGAAACCCAGGCGTCACCGTTTTTCGCGGCCTGTTCGAAGACAGACGCGCTTCTTGAGATCTGGTCGATGCCGACCGGGCCGCGCGACATCGACCCATGTGCGGGTAGCGGTGGTCCGACGGCGAGGGAAGAGCTCTCCTTTTCACAGGTGCAGCCGCTCGTGGGCGTCGCCGTGCCATTCCACCAGCAATACCGTGACGTCGTCCTGCAGGCGATCGGTGTGGTATTTCAGCACGCCGCGGATCATGCGGCGCAGCGTCTCGGGCACAGGCAGGCCGTCGGCGGTGTGGCGGATGATGAAGTCGACGAACCGGTCGAGGCCGAACTCCTCGCCGTCGGCGTTGCGGGCCTCGGTGATGCCGTCGCTGTAGAACACCACCCGGTCTCCGGGCTCCAACTGTTCACGGCACATCACGATCTCCGTGCCCAGGTTCAGGCCCATCGGGGTGGCCGGAGGGCATTCCAACGTGGCGACCCAGCGGCCGCCGCGGATCACCACCGGCGGATGGTGACCCCGGTTGACCCAGGACAACACCCCGGTGCGGGTGTTCAGATCACCCAGGATCGCGGTGACGAAACGGGTGGCCTGACCGAACTCGGTGATCAGGACCTGCTCGACTGCCTCGCTGGTCGCCGCCAGGCCGGCGCCCTGACGGCGGCTGTTACGGCAGGCGGCCACCGCCAGATTGGCACTCAGCCCCGCAGAGACATCGTGCCCCATCGCGTCGAAGATCCCCAGATGCGCCACCTCGCCGGCCAGCGCGTAGTCGAAGGCGTCCCCGCCGACCTCGTAGGCCGGCTCCAGCGCCGCGGCGATGGTCACCCGCTGATCGGCGAAGGTCAGCGGCGGCATCAACGTCCACTGCATCTCCGCGGCCACGTGCATCGGCCGGGTACGCACCAGCCGGGCGTAGGAGTCACTGTAGGGACGCTTGTCGACCAGCAACAGTGCCACCAGCGACGCCAGGTCCCGCATGTTGTCCTGGATCTGCGCGTCGGCGGCGGCCTCGACGCCGATGCGCAGCACCCCCATGCGTTCGACGCCGTTCAACAGCGGCACCCACCACCGTTGCGGCCCGTCGGTGTCCTCGTCAGTGTCCCTTTCGGTGCCCTCGCCGACGCCGACCAGGATCCGCATCTCCTGGAAGGCCCGCCCGGCCAGGGTCGCGTCGATGCGCAACTCGCAGGCCGCCGTGCTCGCGACCTCCCTGCCGCCGTGGCCCTCACCGGTCAACAGACGCAGCACGTTGCACTGCAGATCCGCCAGGTAGATCAGCACCTCGGCCAGGCCCGCGGACACGGCGTGCTCCGCGACCAGGCCCGGAATCTGCTCCAGAGCCGCCAGGTGACTGGCCCGTAGCAACTCCACCAGCATCCGCTCGGGGCCGGGAGAGGGCTTCACCGCCACGCCACCGCCGACACGCGCTCACTCACCTTGGCGGCCCCTTCCATCTCTCACATCCCTGCGACACGATCATCCGCTTTACCGAAGGATCGCAGGATCGGCCGTGTCCGAAGGCACCTTCGCCCCTCGCCTCCTGGAACTTTCCTACCCGTCGGCCTCACGTCGAAGCCGACCGACAGAGGACGGCGGTGCCGGAACTCGTGAATCCGAGTCCCGGCGCCGCCCTCTTCCGCCGTCGTCAGGTCGGGCTCCTGCCGACCGTCCGGAGAAGGTCAGCCCTGGTGCGGGTAGCGGTGGTCGGTCGGCGGGGCGAAGGTCTCCTTGACGGTCCTGGCGCTCACCCAGCGGGTCAGGTTGAGGATCGACCCGGCCTTGTCGTTCGTGCCGGACGCCCGGCCCCCGCCGAAGGGCTGCTGGCCGACGACCGCGCCGGTCGGCTTGTCGTTGATGTAGAGGTTGCCCGCCGCGAAGCGCAGCCGCTCCGACGCCGAGGCGATCGCGTAGCGGTCCTGGGCCATGATCGAACCGGTCAGCGCGTACGGGGAGACGCCCTCCATCTGGTCCAGGACCGTGTCGAAGTCCGCGTCGTTGTAGACGTGCACGCCGAGGATCGGCCCGAAGTACTCCTTGACGAAGATCTCGTCGGTGGGGTCGGCCGACTCCAGGATGGTCGGCCTCACGAAGTAGCCGGTCGAGTCGTCGTACGACCCGGTCAGCACGTTGATCGAGTCGAGCGAGCGGGCCCGGTCGATCGCGGCCCTGTGCTTGGCGAACGCCCGCTCGTCGATGACCGCGCCCATGAAGGTCGACAGGTCCGCGGCCACGTCGCCGACGGTGAGCGACTCGGCGGTGCCCACGAGCTCGTCGCGGATCACCGACCAGACCGAGCGCGGCACGTACGCGCGGGAGGCGGCCGAGCACTTCTGCCCCTGGTACTCGAACGCGCCGCGGATCAGCGCCGTGGTGAGCGCCGCGGGGTCGGCCGAGGGGTGGGCGAGCACGAAGTCCTTGCCGCCGGTCTCGCCGACCAGGCGCGGATAGGACCGGTAGGAGGCGATGTTCGCGCCGACCGTGGACCACAGGTGCTGGAAGGTGGGCGTGGAGCCGGTGAAGTGGATGGCCGCCAGCTCGGGGTGGGTCGTCGCGACCTCGGAGACGGCCGCGCCGTTGCCGGTCACCATGTTGATGACACCCGGCGGGAGCCCCGCCTCCTCAAGCAGGCGCATGGTGAAGTGCGCGGAGAACTGCTGGGTGGGGGAGGGCTTCCAGACGACGACGTTGCCCATCAGGGCGGGAGCCGACGGCAGGTTCGCCGCGATGGCGGTGAAGTTGAACGGCGTGATCGCCAGGACGAAGCCCTCCAGCGGCCGGTACTCCATCCGGTTCCACACGCCGGGCGAGGAGACCGGCTGGTCGGCGAGGAGCCGCCGCGCGAAGTCCACGTTGAAGCGCAGGAAGTCGATCAGCTCGCAGGCCGCGTCGATCTCCGCCTGCTGCGCGGACTTGGACTGGCCCAGGATCGTCGCGCCGTTCAGCGTCTGCCGGTAGGGGCCGGCCAGCAGGTCGGCGGCCCGCAGGAAGATCGCGGCCCGCTCGTCGAACGGCAGGGCGCGCCACGCGGGCGCGGCCGCGAGCGAGGCGTCGATCGCCGCGCGCACGTCGTCGGCGTTCGCGTCCGCCATGCGGCCCAGCACGGAGGCGTGGTTGTGCGGCTGGACCACGTCGATGGGGGCGCCGCCGCCCATCCGCTGCTCGCCGCCGATCGTCATCGTCAGGTCCAGCTGGGCGCCGGCGAGCTCCTTGACGCGGTTCTCCAGCGCCGTACGCTCGGCGCTGCCGGGCGCGTAGCCGAGCACCGGCTCGTTGACCGGGGCGGGAACGGTGGAGATGGCATCCATTAGTTGCCTCCAAGGGCACGAAGGAAGAAGGCGATGTTCGCCGGACGCTCGGCCAGGCGGCGCATGAAGTAGCCGTACCAGTCGTCTCCGTACGGGATGTAGACACGCACGGTGTGACCCGCTCCGGCGAGGGCGAGCTGCTTGTCGGCCCTGATCCCGTAGAGCATCTGGTACTCGTAGTCGCCGCGGGACCTGGAGAACCGGTCGGCGAGCGTCTCGGTGATCGAGATCAGCCGGTCGTCGTGCGTCGCCACCATCGGGTAGCCCGCCCCCGACATGAGGATCCGCAGGCAGCGCACGTAGGCCTTGTCGACCTCGTTCTTGCTCTGATGCGCCACCGAGGCGGGCTCGGCGTAGGCGCCCTTGACCAGGCGCACCCGCGATCCCTCGTGCGCGAGGTCGCGGCAGTCGGCCTCGGTGCGGAAAAGGTAGGACTGCACGGCGACACCGGTGGAGGGAAAGTCCAGGCGCAGGGCCCGCAGGGTCTCCAGCGTGGAGTCGACCGTGGTGTGGTCCTCCATGTCGAGGGTGACGTTCGCCCCGCAGTCGCCGGCCGCCTCGCAGATCCGCCGCGCGTTCTCCAGGGCGATCTTGTCGCCGTCGGCGCCGAGCGCCTGGCCGACCGCGGAGAGCTTCACCGACACCTCGGCCCGGTCACCGAGCCCCAGCCCGCCCAGCGCGCCGAGCAGCGTGACGTACGCGCCGGCCGTCTGGGCGGCGGCGGCGGAGTCTCTCGTCTCCTCGCCAAGGTGGTCGACGGTGACGGCGAGTCCGGAGGCGGCGAGCCCGCGGATCGCCTCGACCGCCTCCCGAGGCGTCTCGCCCGCGACGAAACGATCGACGACCTTGCGGGTCAGCGGCACGCCGGAGACCGCGCGCCGTACCAGCGGCGACCGGGACGCGCCGAGAAGGAGAGAACCGAACATGTTTCCAGCCTAAAACCTCCGCTCGCCCGGCCATCATGTGCATCTGCCACGATCGACGGGCGGGGCTTTCATACACATGTATGACAATGGTGGGGTGTTGCAGGAGACGGTAGACGAGATCGCCACCAGGCTCGGCGCCTCGGCCACCCTGGAGGACCGGGCCTTCCAGCTCCTGGCCTACGCCGCGCAGAGCGGCGACATCGACGTGGTGCGCCAGGAGTCCATTCTGCGACGCCGTGCGACGGACCAGGTACGCGCCTACTTCGAGGGGTACGGCATCGCCGGGGCACGCGGCCCCGTACGCATCCCCGCCGACGCCGACCTGGGAGTCCTCGCCCGGGTGTGCGTGCCGTTGCGGCACCACGAGGTGACCTACGGCTACCTGTGGCTCCTCGACGACGGCACACTCGGTGACGAGGTCCTCGCCTCGGTCGGCGACCTGGTCTCCAGGGCCGCCACCGTCCTCGCCCAGGAGGCCCGCAGCCGTCAGGACCTGGGTGCGAACCTACGGGAGCTGTTCTCCTCCGACGCCGAAGAACGCTCCCGGGCACTGACACGGCTGGACGACGTGCGCGGCCCGGTGGCGGCGATCGCCGCCCGCGTCTCTCCGGACCGGGTCGCCGCCCTCTGGACGCTCCCGCGCGCCGTGCTCGCCGACCCCGCGTTTCCCGTACGGGGCGAGCCACTGGTCGCCCTCCTGGCCCCGGCGGGCCAGGCGGGGGAACTGGCCGACCGGATCCAGGGCATGTACGGAACGGTGGTGGGCGTCGGCGCACCCAGGGACGAGCCCGCTCAGGCCTGGCGAAGCTGGCGGGAGGCCGTGCACGCGCTGGGCGTCGCCGGACGGGTGCCCGCGCTCGCGCCCGTCGCCACCTGGCCCAAGCTGGGCGTCTACCGGCTGCTCGCCCGCATGTCACCGGCGGGGCTGCGGGAGCTCGCGGAGGAGGTCGCCGGGCTGGCCGACGACCCGGAGCTGGCCAGGACCGTGGAAAGCTACCTCGACCGCGCCGGTCACGTCCAGGAGACCGCCGGCGCGCTCGGCGTGCACCGCCAGACGCTCTACTACCGGCTCGCCAAGGCGGAGCGGCTCACCGGCAGGAACCTCGCCGACGGTGAGGACCGCCTGCTGGTCCACCTCGCCCTCAAGGCGGCCCACCTGCTCTGAGCCCCGGGTCCCCTCAGACGGGGGCCCGGTAGATCTTCACCCAGTCCACGTACATGCTGACCGTCGGAGGAGTGGAGCCGTTACGGCACGGCGACCACTGGTTGCACGTCACGTCGTTCTGGAGCGTCAGGTGCATGGAGCGGCTCCTCGGCACGTTCGGCCCCCGGTAGTCCCACACCTTCCTGCCGTCCAGCCAGAACGTCAGCCGTCCGGGCAGCCAGTCGACCGCGACCGTGTGCCACCGGGTGAAGTCGGCCCTCATCTGCCGTTGGGCCTGCGGCCGGTCGCCGCGATGCACGAAGATCCCGCCCGACCTGCGGCTCGGATCGATGATCTCCGCGAAGTCGACCTCCGCGTACTCTCCGCCCCCCTGGTCGGACGGCCAGAGCAGCGCCACGGGGGTGTAGCCCGCGCCGCGTTCGGCGCGCAGCCGCACCTCCCAGCGCCCGTACCGCTGGGCGCCGCGGGTCGCGATGCCCCCCGACAGGTCCCTGCCGCCGTAGAAGCCGCCCTTGAGCCGCAGGACGCCGCCGCCCACGGTCGAGGCCCGCCCGGTGCGCGGGTTGGTCTCGGCGCCGGGGGAGTGGTAGACGACCCACTTGCGGTCGTCCACACGGGTGCCGTTGAAGTTCTCCACCAGGATCGGGCTGCCCCACCCGCGCGGGGTGGACGGGTCCGTCCGCGCGGCCGCCCCCGTCGCGGGCAGCGAGGAGAGGGCGAGGGCGGCGGCCAGGACGCCCAGGAACGTGCCACGAATCGACATGGGGACATCAAAGCAACAATCGCACTCCAGTAACAGAGGTATTTCGTTTTCGCATACGTCCCACTGGTTCGGGGGGTGCCGTCCGGGTCAGGCTGTGCCACGATTCCGCACATGAACGACGTTGACGCCGTACGGCGAGCACTGGCCGGCCTGGTGGAGTCCGGCGAGCTCCGCCCCGAGCAGGTGGAGCCGGTCGCCCGCGCCGTCGGCGAGGCGTTGCGTGAGCCGGGGGCCGGCGACCGGGTCAGGTGGAGCGAGATCCTCGCGTACGTCGGCGGTGCACTCGTCCTGGCCGGTGCCGCGGCCTTCGTCGGCCTGGGCTGGGACCGGATGACCCAGCCGGCGAGGATCGCGGTCCTCGCCGTGGTCACGGTCCTCCTGCTCGCGGTGGCCGTGGGGCTCGGCGCGGCGGCGCGGTCGGCGACCGGCAGGACGGCCGCCGTGCAGGGCAGGGTCGCGGCCACGCTCGCCGCGCTGGGCTCGGCCACGGCGGCCCTGTGCGCGGGGGTGGTGGTCGACCGCCACGAGGGTCTCGTCGCCGGGGTGGCCGGGCTGGTGGTCGCGGCGACGGCCTACGCGCTGCTGCCCACCGCGATCGGCCTGCTGGCCTGCGGCGGTTTCGCGCTGGTCACGGTGACCGGCCTGCTGGACGTCCTCGCCGGGCGGGAGGGCGCGGGCTGGGGCCTGGCCTATGTCGCGCTGGGCCTGCTCATCCTGACGGCCGCCCTGGCCGGGGTGCTCGTCCCGCGCGACCTCGGCCTGGGCATGGGGGCGGCGATCGCGCTCTTCGGCGGTCAGTGGCCCGTCCTGTGGGACGGCGGCGCCTGGGGATACTGGCTGACCGCGGCGATCGCGCTCGCCTGCCTGGCCCTGTACCGGCGGTGGCGCACCTGGGTGCTGATCGTCAGTGGCGTGGCCGGGCTGACGCTCGCGGTTCCCGAGGCGGTCTGGGACTGGACGGACGGCGCCGTGGGCGGTGCGGTGATCCTGGTCCTGGCCGGTGTCGTTCTGCTGGCCGCCAGCGGCCTCGGTGTCGTCCTGCACCGTCGCGTGGCCCGGTCGTAGACGTCGCACGTACTCGCCATGAGCCGTCATGCCCGTGCACGCGAGCGCGACATGACACGTCGAACGCAACCGAGGGCATCCTGTGGGTCACGCCCGTGCACATGGGCCCGACACGCGAAGACCGGGGACCCCTTCTGTGGGATCCCCGGTCTCGGAGCGTGTTCCGCGTGGCCCGCGGTGCCCGGCCGGCGCGGCGGACGCGGTCAGCGGGCGGAGCCGGAGAGCGCGGTCTCGTAGACGTGGACGAGCTCCTGGCTGATCCGCTCCCACGAGTAGCGGGACCGGGCGCGGTCGGCACCGGCGAAGCCGAGCGCGGTGCGGCGGGTCGGGTCGGCGAGCAGCTCGCGGGTCAGACGGGAGGTCTGCGCCGGGCGGTCGGCGGGCACCAGCAGGCCGGTCACCCCGTCCACCACGGAGTCGAGGTGGGCGCCCACGGCCGAGGCGATGACGGGGACGCCGCAGGCCATGGCCTCCAGCGCCACGACGCCCGCCGGAGCCTCCCTGGGAAGGGAGAGAACCACGTCGGCGCTGCGCATCAGCTTGGCGATCGAGGAGTGTGGGACGTGCCCGAGAACGGTGATCCGGTCGTCGACGCCGATCTCCTTGGCCAGCAGCATCATGCGGTGCGCCTCGGCGTCGTGCTCCAGGTCCACGGACGCGGGACCACCGGCGATGATCAGCTCGGCGTCGGGAATGCCCTCCAGCGCGCGGAGCGCGGTGTGCACGCCCTTGTCGGCCGTGAGCGGACCCACGTGCAGCAGGCGGGGGCGGGTGCCGCGCGTGGCGGCCGGACCCTGACGACGGAACCGCTCGACGTCGACGCCGCACGGGATGACCGAGATGTTGCGGCGCGGCACGCCCAGCCGGATCAGCGAGCTCTCCTCGTCACCGCACCCGGCGATCACCGCGCTGGCCCGGCGCCCGATGGCCCGCTGCAGCCGGACCTTCTTGGCGTCGTGGGAGTTCTCGCTGCTGAAGGTCTGGGTGAACGGGACGTTGAGGCCGTTCGCTCCGGCGATCGCGGCGAGCCCGCCGGTCCAGGAGTGCGCGTGGATGACGTCCGGGCGGTCCTGTCCCCAGCGGTGCATCAGCTGGTCACCGAGGTCGGACAGGTAGGGCAGGACGCTGTCTTCCGGAAGGTCCTGCGCGGGGCCGGCGGTCAGGTTCTCCAGCGTGACGCCCTGCGACACGCGAACCCTGGCCTTCTCCGAGTCGGAGTTCCTGCGGGTGTAGATCGTGACTTTGTGCTCGCGGCCGAGCTCACGGGCCACTGCCATCAGGTGAGCGCGCTGGGCGGCGAGGTCGGACTCGTCCTGGGTGGAGGAGAGAGCCTCGGAGGAGACGAATGCAATGTTCACGGCACACCTCTGGGAGGAGATAGGCATAAAGAGCCTGTGATTCCTTCAGGGGTGCCTGCGTCTTAGGCACACGTCTGTATGAGGTCAACCATACCCCGATCCGCGCAGAAGCCAAACCCCTGAGGCGAAGCCGGGCCTCCCGACGCGTCCCGCGCTGCCGCGACTCCTCGGCCCCGGAGCTCAGGACGTGTGATCGGCTCTCGTGTTCTCCCTGGTCAGGGGGATGTCGAGGCGTTCGCCCGGCTGTCCGTACCGAATTCGACCGGTTATCCGGCTCATACGACGCGAAGAGCGAGGATCACGATCTCATCCCAGACTCTTCCGCCGGAGAACGCGTGCCGGTCCTCCTCCACCGTCTTGACGATCTCGGCGGGGGACTGCGCGACGCAGCGCGCCAGCACGTCCGCCAGCCTGATCTCGCCGTAGGACTCACCCAGCTCGTTCTGCGAGGCGACCAGGCCGTCGGAGTAGAAGACCAGGGTCTGGCCCGAGGCCAGGGTGAGCTCCTCGGTGAACATCTCCGCCTCGGGAGCGATGCCCAGCGGAACGCCACCCCCCGCGGTGAACCGGACCCCGCCGTCGGGCAGCAGCAGCGCGGCCGGGTGGTGCCCCGCGCTGGCCAGCCTGATCTTGCGCGCCTTGATGAACCCGGTCACCGCCATCACGAACATGCCGTTGTGCTGGGCGTTCAGGGCCTGGTTCAGCTTGCGCATCACCTCGCCGGGGTCGGTCTCCCAGACGCTGAGCACGCGCAGGCCGTTGCGGACCATGGCGCTGACCGACGCGGCCTCCTCACCCTTGCCCGCGGCCCCTCCAAGGGCGAAACCCCATCCGTCGCCGACGCGGAAGACGTCGTAGAACTCGGCGCCGACCGGGCTGGAACCCGCGTTGTAGATGGCCGCGGCCTCGAATCCCGGGATGTCCGGCAGGCTCCTGGGCACCACGCTGGTCCGCAGCGCGTCGGCCGCCCGGGAACGGGTCTGGAAGCTGCGCCGCGCGCGCAGCGCGAGCCCCAGGTGGGCGCCGATCTCCTCCATCAGCCCCAGATCGGCGAGCGAGAACGGTTCGCGGTCGCGCAGCCGCACCAGGGTGAGGGCTCCCAGCACGCCGTTCTCGCCGCCGATCGGCACGATCAGTACCGAGGCGGCGCCCATCACCCGCAGCAGCGGCGGGCCACCGGGAACGTCGCCGAGCAGCCTGTCGTCCTCCAGCATCTCGTGCACCACGCCGGAGCCGCCGGTCAGCACGTGCGCGACGGCCGGAGCGGTCAGCGGGTTCATCCCCTCGGCGAGGCGGAGCAGCTGGGTCACCGGCTTGTCGCTCGGGCCCAGCACGCAGGCACGTTTGGGCATGCCGTCGCGGACCACGTCGGCGATCACCCAGTCGGCCCACTCGGCGGCGAGCAGCCGGGCGGCCCTGGTGACGGTCACCGGCTGGCGCAGGCTCTCCTCGTCGAGCAGCAGGCGGGTCATCCTGGACAGCAGCTCCTGCCGGCGCGCCGCGGCCATCACCAGGGTGGCGTCCGAGCGGTCGGCCGGGCCGTGCGGCGGGCCCGCCACCTGCGCCTCCAGCGGCAGGATCATGACCGCGACCATCTCCTGCGGCTCTCCCGGCATCGTCAGCCGGGTGACGGCGAGCTGAACCGTGTGCGCGCGGCCCTGGTGGGCGAGCCGCGTCTGGAATGTCGCGGTCTGGCCGCCCTGCTGGACCGCCGTCAGGTGCGAGCGGAACGCCGCCCGCCGGGAGACGTCGACGAACAGCGGGAACGAGCGGCCGATCAGGTATCCCGCCGGGCTGCCGAGCATCCGGGAGGTCTCGGCGCTGATCCGCCGCACCACCCCGGAGGCGTCCAGCACCACCACGGGGATGGGGAAGGTGCGGAACACCTGCCGCAACAGCTTGAGCTCCCGCTGTGACCCGCTCTCCCGCTCCCCCGACCGTTTGGGCGCCTTGCGCAGCTCGCGCACCGAGGCGTCCAGCAGCTCACGGGCGGTGTCGAGCTCCGCCAGCGCCGCGTCGAGTGTGGACCGGGGGTCGGCGGGGTAGGCGGACTTCGCCTCGCGCAGGGAGGAGATCCTGGTGGTCAGCGCGTTCAGCGCCTGCTCCAGGGTCTGAAGGCCAATGGCGTCGGTCAATGCTCGTCCTCGTCAGGGGCCGGAGTGGACTGGTCCCGTCGTAGACGGTACGCCACCCGGTGGGCCGAATCGATGCGCGGTCGGATAGTGGTTAAGTTAGCGACACAGGGGAGGGGAGTCGCGAGATGGACATGGTCACCCCCGTTCTCGCCCGGGACCTCGCGGCCCTCGGCAGGGTGAGCGAGGAAACGTCGAGTGAGAGCGTGCTGCGCGGTCTCACAGCCACTCTCGCAGGCGGCGTGCCCGGTTGCGCGGGCGGCTCCGCCGAGCTCTGGCGACAGGAACGGATGGTCGTCTCAGCTTCCCACAGCGAGCTCATCGTCCTGCTCGACAGCGAGGGGGAGATCGGCGAGGGGCCCTCGTCCGAGGCCCGCGCCACCGGGCGCCACGTGATCGTCCAGGACGTCCTGCACGAGCCCCGCTGGCCCGCCTACGCCGGCATGGCCGTGCGCTGCGGCGTCCGCTCGGTCCTGGCGATGCCCATCGTCATCGAGCACGCCGTCCTGGTCCTCGGCATGTACGGGGTGCGTCCCGGCGTCTTCGCGGCGAGGAACGTCCCTCCGCTCGCCGACATGCTCGCCGAGCAGGTGGGTGTGGCCCTCGCCAACATGTGGGACTACGACGAGGTACGCACCGACGCGGCCCAGATGCAGGAGGCTCTCGCGGGCCGGGCGATCATCGACCAGGCCAAGGGCATCATCATGAAGTCCAGCGGCTGCTCGGCCGAGGCCGCCTTCGACGAGTTGCGCCGAATCTCGCAGCACCACCAGGTGAAGGTCGCGGACCTGGCCAAGCTGCTGGTCGAGGAGCACCAGCGCAACCGTGAGACGAAGAAGAAAGAGGGCTGAGGTCCCGGTGGGGGGTGGTTTCCGGCGGCCGGCGGCCGGCCCGGGATCGTCGGGAGAGCACCGGGGGGCCGTCACCGGTCGGCTCCGCCTTCCGCACGTGCCCCTGCCTGAACCCGGGCGGTAACCCGTCGCGCCGGATCGGACATGGCCGACCCGCGACAAGGCGGCACGTGCGGAAAACGGGGCTATCCAAAGGCTGCGATCGCCTCGTCGATCGTGTCGTACAGGGGCAGCCGCTGGGCCAGCCCTGTGATCCACATCACCTTGGTCTTGGCGTACTCCACCCCGATGAGGGCGAACTTGGCGCCCGCGGTGGTGCTGACCTGCCAGTGGTGGACGATGAGTCCCAGCGCGCGCGAGTCCATGAAGGTCACACCGCTCAGATCCAGCGCCATGTCGAGACCGTGCTCGCCGGTCTCCGCCGCCAGGTAGTCGGCGAACTGATCCCTCGTCGTCGCGTCAAGCAGACCCGTCACCCGGATCACGTTGATCCCACTGACCAGCGCCGACGTGAGAGTCAGGGCTGCCGATCTCTCGCCGTTCTCCGACACCGTCACTCAGGGCCTCCTCGTGCCATTCGATTAGCAACCTTACTGTTACCTGGGAGCGAGTAATACTCCTGGATTCGGGGGAATACTGGAACCCTGAGGTCCAGCAGAGGGCCTCGCCTCGAAAATTGGTCGAGGCGATGCCGTCTGCCCGGATGTTGCTTCCGTGGTCGGCTCGCCCGACAGTAATACCAGGGAGCAGCAATGTCTGTTCAGGCACTCGAAATCACCGACATGACCGCTGAGGACCTCCTCGCCGAGATGTCCCTGCCTGAGATCTCCGAATACCGCGCCGAGCGCCTGCGTGAGCGCATCGTCGAGATGCACCGCCACCTCGCCATGGAGATCGCCCGCCGTTACCGCTACCGCGGCGAGCCGATGGAGGACCTCCTGCAGGCCGCGTACGTGGGGCTCATGAAGGCCATCAACGGCTTCGACCCGACCCTCGGGCACCCCTTCCGCGGCTACGCCGTGGTCACCATGACCGGTGAGGTCAAGCGCCACTTCCGCGACCGCACCTGGGCCATCCGCGTTCCCCGCGTCTACCAGGAGCGCAGGGCCGAGCTGAACCGCCTGGTCGCGGACCTCAGCCAGGACCTCGGCCGAGCCCCCACGGTCGCCGAGCTGGCCACGAAGATGAAGATCTCGGAAGAGGACGTCCTGCTCACCCTCGACGCCTCCGCCGCCTACAGCGCGCTCTCACTGGACGCCCCCCTCGGCGCCGACGACGACGCGGGCGCACTGGGCGACGTGATCCCCGACGAGGACGACGCTCTGGGCACGCTCGTGGACCGCGAGGCGGTCAAGCCGCTGATCGACAAGTTGCCGGAGCGCGAGAAGAACATCCTCCTGCTGCGTTTCTTCGGCAACATGACCCAGGCCGAGATAGCGGCGGAATTCGGGATCTCCCAGATGCACGTGTCCCGTATCCTGCGGAAGGTGCTTGACCAGCTCCGTGAGGAACTTGTCGCCGAATGCTGAATAGACCGCCCGTTGCAGGGCACCCCAGTCGGCGACAACGGACGTGGCGTAAGGTGCGTTTGAATGGATCCCGGATGCTGAGGACAACGGCGAACGGGAACAGGGGAGGCGGATCTCGGGTGAACGAGGACGGTGTTCGTCCCGCTCGTTTCACGGCGAGTGGCGGCCGTTCCCGGATGATCCCCGCAGGCGCCGCCGTCGCCGAACTCGCCTTCTGCCTTCCCGATCTCCCCGACGTCCGCGACTTCGCCGCCGCCCAGGCCGTGCGGAGTGGCATGTCCCAGGAGAACCTCGCCGACTTCCTGGTGGCGCTGAACGAGGTCGCCACCAACGCGGTCATCCACGGTCACACCACCGCCAAGGCGGTGTTGCGGATGTGGACGGTCGGCCGGACCCTCCTCGTGGAGATCCACGACGAGGGCCAGTGGGACCCGGGACCCGCTCCGGGCGAGACGCCTCCCGGCCCGCAGGCGACCAGCGGCATGGGGTTGTGGGTGGCCCGGATGGTCAGCTCCGACATCAAGTTCGAGACCGGGGCCTCGGGCACGTTCATCACGATGTCCTTCAAGGTCTGATTTTCTCCGAGGAGGTGCTCGGAGGCCCTGGAAAGCCGGTGGGCGGCGTACGTGGCCACGTACGCCGCCCACCGGCTTTTCCCGCACCGCCCCTCCTTCGCCGGCGCGAGGCGCGTCCCAGCGCCCTCGACGCCGGTTTCCTCATGCCCTTGAGGCCGTCGGGGAAGGGCTTCCCCCGCAGCCGACGGAGATCAGGACAGTCGAAAGGGCCCCGTCCATGTGGACGGAGCCCTTTCCTTCGGCTCCTTCGGCGACCGTGTTCCCGACTCTCGGAGCAGGCTTTCCCCGGTGCGGGGCAGCCGGTGGGCGGAGGGTCTAGCGCCTACGGCGCCAGCCGCCTCCACCCCCGCCGGTCCGCGGACCGGCCGAGCCGATCCCGGCCTGGTGCAGCGCCAGGAGCAGGAGTCCGAGAAGCAGGAAGCCTGTCCCGCTGATCGGGCCGAGTCTGGTGTTGATCAGGTCGAGCAGGAATCCAAGGCCGAAAACGACGGCGGCGGCGATTGCGAGCATGGGTCACCTCGTCCCGGCGGAGATGTTCAGGAGCTGCTCCAAGGTCGCGCGGTAGTCACGCAGAGCGGTCCGGAGATCTTCGGTGTCGTTCTTCTCGGTGTTCTTCCAACGCCCCTGGAGCTCGGTCGCCCGGGTCTCCAGCGCGTTCCTGAGGGAACCCGTGACCTCGTCGAGGAGGGAGTCGGCCCGTTCCACCGCGTCACGCGGATCGTCCACGAAACCGGCCTGGACCTCCTGCCAGCGCCGCCGTACGTCGTCGGCGTCCTGGTCGAACAGGGCCCCGGCCGTGGTGGGCGCGGTGGTGGCGGGCGTCTGGCCGGTCCGCTCGGCGTCGGTGAAGCCGGTGCTCTCGTCGAGCACGTCGTCCGGCCGGTCCGCGGTGCTTCCGGGGAGATCGGAGGCGACCGGGGAGTCGTACGCGCCGGTGCCGGTCACCGGCGTACCCGGGGTGGTGGCGGAGGGCTGCGCGTGGGCGAACGGGCTGTCGTTCCTGCCGTCGCCGTCGAGGTCACCCCGTACGCCGTCGTTCGCCACGTCGCGCCGGTCGTCGTCGAGAGAGGTGTCCGATCCGACGGTGGTGTGCCGGTCGTCGCTCGATTCGACGACGAGGACGTCGTCGCGGTCACTGATCAGCGGGTCGCGCGTCCCGGTGTCCGGGTCGAGGGACGAGGCGTTCGTGCGGTCGGCGTCACCGTGGTGCGGCTCCCGGAACTCGGGGGCGACCTCCTCGCCGTGGCGCGGGGTGTTCAGGTCGTCCTCGTCCGCCTTGTGGACCAGCCGGTCCTTGTCCGTGCTGAATCGGTCGTTCATTCGGGTCACCGTCCTTGGGGGTCGCGTCGCGGGGCTCGCTCGGCGTCGTCGATGGTCTCGGGCTGGGTGGAGTCCGGGTGCCGGGCGTCTCGGTCGGCGGGAATCGTGGCGTCCCGGTCGGCGGTCTCGGTCCGCCGGGAGTTCCGGTCGCCGTTGACCGAGGGGTCCGGGGTCGAGGTGCCGGGGGCCTCGAGCAACTCCTCGAACAGGGCGCGGTAGTGGACCATGGCCTGCCGGAGCTCCTCGGTGGAGGCCTCCTTGCGGGCGGCCCGGGTGCTGATCTCGTGAGCCTGCCGGTAGTGGTCGAGGGTGCGGCCGTGCGCGACCGAAAGGTCGGAGAGCCGCTGCTCGAAGTCCTCGGTCGGGTAGCCCCGCTCCGCCATCACGGACGTGACCAGGTGGTCGGCCTCCGTCACCGCGAAGCCGGGAGCGTCCACGAAACGCTCCTGGACCTCCATCCACTTCTTCGCGTAGACCTCGCGCGTCCCGGCGTCCAGGGCGCGGATGTCGAGGGAGCTGAAGCGCTGCTCGCGGGCGATGAGCTCCTGCTCGGCATCGCGCCGGTTCTCACGCTCCTGCACGGTACGTTCGTATTCGGGGCCGAAACGGTCGCGAAGCCGGTGTCGGCGTTGCTGCTGCATCACGAAATAGCCGACTGCAGCGATCGCCACCACCGCGACCACGATGACGGCCACCCAGATCACGGTGGACATGTCTGCCTCCGGTCGTGTAGGCGCTTGTACCCGTGCGCTGCCCTGGGGTCAAGGCTCGAAACCGGTTGCCAACATCTCTGGCGTGCCACTATTTAGACTTGATTTGACGTTTTACCGCGATTTTTCGGGTATTGACCGTTCCTTTGCGGAGTTTCTGATCGTGGCCTCCTTCTCTGGCTTCGGCTGGTTTCCGGTGCTCACCCCTCCGTCGAGCCGAAACCCGGTCGGGACGACGGGCTTTGAACCTGCGCCCCCGTGCCCCCGGCCAAGTGCGCCACCAAGCTGCGCTACGTCCCGGTCGCCCATCGCCCTCTCGGGCGGGACGTCATGATCTAGTGATCCTCGAGACCCTCAGAGGGCACGGCGGCCTCAAGAGCCTTCCTGGCCTCGTTCAGCATCCTCTCGACGAGCCAGTCCTCAGGAGAGGCGGGAACCTCCAGGAACCCGCGACTCGGCTCGTATGAGATGTCCATCCCGGAGGCGACCAGCCGCCCGGCCCAGCGCAGCGCCGTGTTCAGCTTCTCGGCCGGGATCACCCGCCCCTGCGCCACGGAGGAGAGATTGCGCAGGTTCGTCGCGGGTCCGGACTGGTTGTGCGCGCGGTCCAGCTTCCACGGGATGGCCCGCGAGTGATCGAGCATCGGCTTCGACAGACCTGCCGCCCGCTTCGCCTGCAAGATCCCCGACTCGCTCACCCCGAACCGCGCGGCCAGCTCCGCGTTCGACAACCCCTGCCCGGCCAGCCGCCGCAACTCCTCCTGGTCGATCAACGCCTTACGCCCCACGGTGCCCCTCGCCCTTCGCGCGATCGCCTGCCCTCGTGGGCGTCGCCGTGTGCGAAGCCCCCTCGATCTGCGCTAAGGTTATGACGTCCCGCCCGAGAGGGCGCAGGACGCAGGACAACCGGGACGTAGCGCAGCTTGGTAGCGCACTTGACTGGGGGTCAAGGGGTCGCAGGTTCAAATCCTGTCGTCCCGACCAGGTTTCAGCTGGTCGGCAAGGGTGTCACTCGGAAGGGTGGCACCCTTTCGCATTGGTGGGTGACTACCGGGCGAAGATCGTTGTGGACTTACGCATCGGCCTCCGACCGTTCAACGGGGGCGGTGCCTTCGCGGGGAGAGACCGACCCCCGTCGAACGAGCGGTCTATCTCCCCGCATTGCCTTCGACTACCCCTACCACCCCTACCGCCGAATCTCCGAGATCCTCCACCTGGGCGAAGACCACGCGCGGCAACTCCTGCGACGCGCCCGCGACCACCTTGCCACCGAGCGGCGCCACCAGGTGAGCAGCACCGCCCATCGGCGCCTCGCACAGACGTTCGTCGCCGCCGCGCAGTCCGGCGATCTTGCCGGACTGGAGGAACTGCTCGCCGCCGACGTCGCCCGCCGAATCCGATCAGCGGCGGAACACCCTCGCGAGCGCACCGTAAGTGGAGGCCGGTGTCGCCGCTCTATTGGGCCTGGTCGGTCGGGCGGATGAGGAGGGTGCGCCTGGAGGCGGCCATGTCCCTGGCCGAGGAGTGGCCTCTCGACGTGTGACAACCACCGCGACGAGCTGTCACAGATCGCGACGCCGTCCGGTCTTCCTTGGCGAACCGGATGCCGTAAGAGCGACAGGAGCGTGAGCGTGCCCTCGACCAGGACCACCGTCCGGATCCGGGTCCAGATGAGCTCCCGGCCCGTCGACGAGCCGCATCGCGCGTCGAGCCAGCTCGAGCTCCTCTTCGATCTCACCTTCGTGATCGCGGTCGCGGCCATCACGGCGCAGTTCGCGCACGCCATCGCTGAAGATCACGGCCTGACCGGGCTGGTCCCGTTCCTCCAGGTGTTCTTCGCCATCTGGTGGGCGTGGATGAACTTCACCTGGTTCGCCTCGTCCTACGACACCGACGACGTTCCCTACCGGTTGCTGACCATGGTGCAGATGGCGGGGGTGCTGGTCCTCGCCGTCGGCGTGCCCGCCGCGGTCGGCCACTCCGACTACGGGATCATCACCCTGGGTTACCTCATCATGAGGATCGGGCTTGTCGCCCAATGGCTGAGGGCCGCGTTCGAAGACCCGGCGAGCCGTCGTACGGGGCTCCGCTACGCCGCGGGCATAGGTCTGGTCGAGTTGGGCTGGTTGTTCCGACTCGCTCTCCTGGGGACGGGATTCCTGCCGGCGTCACTCCAGCTGCCGTTCTTCGCCTGCCTGGTCGTCCTGGAGCTGGCGGTGCCGTGGTGGGCGGAGCGAGTCAGGGCAACCACCTGGCACCCGCACCATATCGCCGAGCGCTACGGCCTGTTCACGATCATCCTGCTGGGCGAGAGTGTCCTGGCCGCGAGCAGAGGAGTTGAAGCGGCGCTCGAAGCGGCTCCCCTCGTCGCCATCGCCGGATCCGGTCTCGTCCTGCTGTTCGCCATGTGGTGGCTGTACTTCCTGGTCAAGGCAGGGGAGGGGCTCAGCGACCGGCGTCATCGGTCGTACTGGTGGGGGTACGGCCACTTCGGCATCTTCGCCGCGCTGGCGGCTCTTGGCGCCGGGCTCGAGGTGGCGGTGGAGCAGAGCGGGCGCCAGGTGGCGGCATCGCCGATGGCGATCGGCTACGCGGTCGCCATCCCGGTCGGGGTGTATCTCATCCTGCTCCGGGTGGTGCATGCGCTGGTCGACGCGGACTCCGTCATCCCCCGCCCTGCCGTGGCAGGGTGCGTCGGCGCCGTCGTGTTGTCGCCGCTCGCGGCGCCCTGGATCGGGGTGGCCGCCGTGGTCGGGCTGATCGCGGCCGCCTGCGTCGCGCTGGTCGCCGTCGCCATCTGGGCGGCCCGTAGCTGAAGGAGCGTCATGTACGCATCAGGAAACAGAATCGCCACGTCCGTCCTGGTCATCGGGACCGGAGGGGCCGATCTGCGCGCGACCGTCGACGCCGCGATCGAGCGCCGCGAGACCCGTGGCTGCCACAACCGCTCCGACGACCCGGAACTCGACCCCGCACTGCAGGTCAACCGGGTGGTTCGGCCCCGGATCGGTGGAGCGGGAGAGCATCCCGCCGATTCCCGCCGAGATCGCGGCGTTCATGCGCGAGGTCTCAACCGTGGGAAAGCTCGTCGAATAGCCGGATCTTGTCACAAATGCCGGGGCTGTCCTGTCTTAGCTGGCGATCGGGCCACACCGCTGAACGGGGGAGGTTGTTGTGACCGCGTTGCCGATGGTCGCCGAGTTCGGCGATGTCGCGGGCTGGACCGCCGGCGCCCGGGATGCGGCTGCTCGATGTGGGCGCGGGAGTCGGCGGGCCGGTGGCCTGGGCCGCCGAAGGGTTCGGGGTCCGGCCAATCCTGATCGAGCCGATGCCGGCCGCCGACCGGCTGATCCACGCGGTCAGCAGGCCGGCTGTACATCCCTTGGAGGAGACATGATCACCCCGAACGGTGAGAACGAGTTCCTGTACGAGCTCCACGTCGAGATCGAGGAGGAGCTGATCATCGCCGAGGCGAGCCATCCGGAAGAGGAGGTGTGGCAGCCGGTCACCGAGTGGCTGTACGACCCGACGGACGTCGAGCGCGAGAAGATCGCTCTGCGGGGGCTGCGCGACGCGGTCAAGGTGCTGGAGGACGGCTCGCGGCCGGGTGACGACGTTGCCTGAGCCGCGGATCGGCACGCTCGGCAGCCTCCGTGAGCACCTGCAGTGGGCGATCGAGTTGGAGCACGCGACGCTGCCGCCGTACTTGACGGCGCTGTACTCGTTGGATCCGGAGCGTAACCCGGCGGCTGTGGAGGTGGTGAGTGGCGTCTTCGTGGAGGAGATGCTGCATCTGGCGCTGGCGGCGAACCTGCTCAACGCGGTCGGCGGCGCGCCGCGCCTGGACATGCCGGGGATGCTGCCGCCGCACCCGCGCAAGCTGCCGCACGGTGATCTGGAGGTGTCGCTGGTGCCGTTCGGTGCGGAGGCGGTGGAGATGTTCCTGCGTCTGGAACAGCCCGCACCGCCCGGCGCGCCACCGGAGGACGACAACTACGAGACGATCGGGCAGTTCTACGCGGCGATCGAGCAGGGGTTGCGCCACCTGTGCGACACGCTCGGCGAGAAGGAGGTGTTCTGCGGCGACCCGGCCCGGCAGGTGAGCGGCGGCCACTTCCGCCACACCGGCGGCAGGCTCGTCGCCGTCACCGACCTCGCCTCCGCGCTGGACGCGCTGAAGGAGATCGTCGAGCAGGGGGAAGGCAACGCTCGCGGCGAGGTCTGGGACGGTGACCAGGACGAGGTCGCCCATTACTACCGCTTCATGGAGCTGAAGCTCGGCCGCCGCTACCGGCGCGGGGACACCCCTGAGTCAGGGCCCACCGGTGAAAAGCTCTCGGTGGATCTCACCGAGGTGTTCTCCATGACGCCCAACCCCGCGGACCGCGCCGCGCAGGAGGAGTTCAACCACACCTACTGCGCGATCCTCCATCTGCTGGAGCTGGCCTTCAACGGCAGCCCGAGGATGCTCGCCGTCGCCACCGGGGAGATGTACGCGCTCAAGGCCCAGGCGCAGGAGCTGATGCGGCGGGGCGGCCTCACCTTCGACTACGTCCCGCCTGAGCTGCGCCGCTGGAGCGCGGGCGACCACCAGCGGATCGTCGTGCTCCGGGACGGGCCGTACGTCGTGTACGGTCGCGTCCCCCTGCGACGCAAGCGGAAGATCGTCTCCGCCGAGCAGAAGAACGCGCTCACCTGGAAGACCGGCGAGCCGCTGGAGACCGAGGAAACCTATGCGCTGTGCCGCTGCGGCCGTTCGGGCGCCAAGCCGTTCTGCGACGGAACTCACGCCGTGATCGATTTCGACGGCACGGAGGCCGCGCCGATGCGGCCCTACCAGGAATTGCAGCACGTGCACGACGGCGTCGGCATCTCCGCGCAGCGGGTGGGCGAGCTGTGCGTGCACGCCGCCTTCTGCATCGGCCGGACCAGACCCATCGCCAAGATGCTCGACGACACCGCCGACAGCGACGTGCGCTCCGCCGTCATGGGCCGCATCGATCACTGCCCCTCCGGCTCCTACAGCTATGCCCTCGAACGCGGCGGCGAGACGATCGAGGCCGACCTCCCGCGCGCCGTCTCGGTGCTGGAGGAGGAGGACGGGCTGGCCGGCGCGCTGTGGGTGACCGGTGGAATCCCCGTCACCCGATCGGACGGCCTACCGCTGGAGACCAGGAACCGGATGACGCTGTGCCGTTGCGGCCACTCCGGCAACAAACCGCTCTGCGACGGTACCCATCGCGAGATCGGCTTCCACGAGTGAACAACCAGAGAGGCAATCCCATGGACCAACCGGTCGTTCTCCTCGTCCACGGCGCCTTCGCCGAGTCGGCCGGCTGGAACCGCGTCATTCAGCGCCTGCGTGGCAATCAGCTCACCACGGTCGCCGGCGCCTCTCACGCGCTCGCGGCCTCCCAGCCCGACGCCGTGACAGCGACTATCCTCGACGCTGTGGACCGCGCGCGAGGCTGACGAACCCCTGCCCAGGCCAACGGGTGAATCGATGTGGGGCACATGAACACGGAATCCCTGAAACAGGCGGGCGCTCTCGATCGGGCGGCGTCCGCTTTCATCGAGCTGCGTCCGCGGCTGTTCGGCATCGCCTACCGGATGCTGGGCAGCGCGGCCGAGGCCGAGGACATCGTCCAGGAGGTGTGGCTGCGCTGGCAGGACACCGACCGCGAGACCATCGAGAACCCGCCGGCCTTCCTGGCGCTGGTCACCACCCGGCTGGCCATCAACCTGGCGCAGTCGGCGCGCATGCGGCGGGAGTCCTACATCGGCCCCTGGCTGCCGGAACCCGTGGACACCAGTCTGGACCCCACTGTCGGCGCCGAACGCGGCGAAGCGCTGGAGCTGGCCTTTCTGCTCCTGCTGGAGAAGCTCAATCCCACCGAGCGCGCCGCTTACGTCCTGCGCGAAGCCTTCGACTACCCCTATCCGCAGATAGCGGAGATCCTGCGGCTCACCCCGGTCAATGTCAGGCAGATCGTGAGCCGCGCCCGCAGGCGCCTGACCGCCGTACGCCACGAGCCCATCGACAGGCTCCAGCACCGGCGCCTTCTGGAGACGTTCCTCGACGCCGCCCAGACAGGAAACGTCGGCGCCTTGGAGAAGCTCTTCGCCTCCGACGTCGTCAGCTCCTCCGACGGCGACGGCATCAGGGGATCGGCCAAGTTCCCCGTGCTGGGCAATGAGCGGGTGGCCAGGTTCGTGGCCGCGTTCTCACCACGGTTCTGGCCGGGCGCCGCCGTCACGTGGGTCGAGATGAACGGGCTGCCAGGCGTGCTCGTCACCCGGGACGGCAGCGGTGTCGCCCTGCTCGCCATCGAGGCCTCCAGGGAGGGGATCCACCACCTGTTGTGGATCCTCAACCCGGCCAAGATCGAGGCCTTCGAGCGGTCTCGCAGCCGCTTTGTCACAACGTAACGGGCTGTCCGGTCTTATCTGCCAACAATGAAGGGGGCGGCAGATCATGACCGAGGCGGGCGCCGAGTCGCTGGCGGAGATGCTCGACGAACGGCAGCACCTGCTCGAGATCGCTCTGTGCATGTTCGGCTCGGACACCACGGCCGACCACGTCGTCCAGGAGACCTATCGCCGCTGGTACGCCCTCGACGAGGAGGAGCGCGCCGCCATCGCGGTGCCGCGCGCCTGGCTGACGCAGACAGCGGGAAGCATCTGCCTGGAGCTCCTCGCCGACCCCGACCCCGACCACGTGCCCGGCGGCCGGGTGCCCCGGGCCCAGCCCGTGCCGTACCCGGCCTCGCTCCGGGCCGGGTACGGCCCGGAGATGCTCGCCAGGCACGAGCGGGTGGCCCGCCGGTTCGCCGCGGCCTGCCAGGCGGGCGACACCGAGGCGTTGCGGGAAGTCCTGGCCGCCGACGCGATCGTCGTCAGCGATGGCGGCGGCAAGGTGCGCGTCGCCGTGCGGCCGACTTACGGTGCGGACGCGGTCGCGCGGGTCGTCACGGCGTTGCTGATCGACCAGCCAGGAACCGAGCCGGCCATCGGATCGGTGAACGGCGGGACGGGGCTCGTGCTGCGGCGGGCGGGCAAGGCCGTGGCGGTGGTCAGCGTGAGCGTGGCCGGAGCCGAGGTCACGGCGGTGTGGATCATCCTGAACCCCGACAAACTCCAGCGTTGGCACTGAAGGGCATACCGGCGCACGACCTCAAGGGCCTGGGCGGGCGCCGCTCGCGCGGTGTCCGGTAGGCCGACCGCGGGCTGGGACAGCCTGACCGCCTCCGAGATGCAGATCATCAGGCTCGTCGCCGACGGCGCCACCAACAAGCAGGTCGCCGATCGGCTCTACCTGTCGCCGTACACGGTCAGCACGCACCTCCGGCATGCCTTCACCAAGCTCGGGATCGGCTCGCGCGTCGAGCTCACCGAGCTCCTCCTCGAACACGAGGCCGCCTGTCACAAGTGAGAGGGCTGCCTTGTCTTAGCTGACGATGCGGGCGCACTACAGCGCCCGGAAAGGCAGAAGGGTGCCAACAATGAAGATCGTGGTGATCGGCGGGACCGGGCTCATCGGGTCGAAGCTGGTGAAGAAGCTGGGCGAGCACGGCCACGAGGCCGTGGCCGCGTCGCCGAACACCGGCGTCAACACGCTGACCGGGGAGGGCCTGGCCGAGGTGCTGAAGGGCGCCCAGGTCGTGATCGACGTGTCGAACTCGCCCTCGTTCGAGCGCGAGGCCGTCATGAAGTTCTTCCAGACCTCCACCGGCAACCTGCTGGCGGCCGAGGCGGCCGCGGGGGTGGGCCATCACGTGGCGGTGTCGATCGTGGGGACCGACCGGATGCCGGAGAACGGCTACTTCGCGGCGAAGATCGCTCAGGAGGAGCTGATCGAGAAGTCGGGAATCCCGTTCTCGCTGGTGCACTCCACCCAGTTCTTCGAGTTCGCCCGCGGCATCGCCGACGAGGGCACGGTCGACGGCAAGGTGCACATCGCGCCGGTGCTGTTCCAGCCGATCGCGGGCGACGACGTGGCCCAGGCGGTCGGCAGGACCGCGGTGGGGACGCCGCTGAACGGCCGGATCGAGATCGCCGGACCGACCCGGTACAAGATGGACGAGTTCTTCCGCAAGGCGTTGGCCGCCTGGGGTGACACCCGTGAGGTCGTCGTCGACCCGCAGGCACGCTATTTCGGCAGCCTGCTCGGCGAGCGGTCGCTGGTGCCCGCTGACGGCGCGCAGCTCGGCACCATCACCTACAAGGACTGGCTCGACCAGTCCAACGCGAAGTAGGCGGGGCGATGGACAAACCGCGATCGACCGCGTGGCAGACGGCGCTGACCGTGCTGCAAGAGGCGCAGCCTCCGTTCATCCCCGAGGGCGCGCACGCGATGACCGTGGTCATCGAGTACCCGCCTGGAGACCCTGGCGCGCCGCCGCATCGCCACCCGGGCCCCGCCTTCGGCGTCGTCCTCGAGGGCGAGATGCTGATGGAGCTGGAAGGAGAGCCGGAGCGGGTGATCCGCGCCGGCGAGGCGTTCTGGGAGCCGGGGGGCGACGTCATCCACTACCAGGACGGCAACAATCGCGACGATGTCCCGGTACGGTTCACGGTCACCATGCTGTGCGAGCCGGGCAAGCCGATGTTCACGCTGGTGGAAGAGGCCGAGCTGGCCCAGCGCCAGGACCGCCGCGGCCCGCGCCCGTCCTGAACCCCGTCGAAGTATCCGCAGCGTGACGGCACCGGCTGCCGTCACGCTGCCTGACCCCAGGAGCGAACCAGGCCGCCGGCCCACCGGCCGGCGGTCCGATCCGCTGTGGAGGTGGTGAGTGGCGTCTTCGTGGAGGAGATGCTGCATCTGGCGCTGGCGGCGAACCTGCTCAACGCGGTCGGCGGCGCGCCGCGCCTGGACATGCCGGGGATGCTGCCGCCGCACCCGCGCAAGTTGCCGCACGGTGATCTGGAGGTGTCGCCGGTGCCGTTCGGTGCGGAGGCGGTGGAGATGTTCCTGCGTCTGGAACAGCCCGCACCGCCCGGCGCGCCACCGGAGGACGACAACTACGAGAGCGGTGCCACGGGATAGCGCGTCTGGCATCGAGACGTCCATGGTGAAACCGAGGCAGGCACGCATTGAGGTGACCTCGGAAAACAATTCAGACTGATTGTGCCGCGGGCTTGACGTGATGTGACGAGCGTCATGTCACAAGCCGCCTGCCGCACTTTGTCTCTGTAGTGACAGTCCATGAGTTACCTCCGCGCAAAGGGCGCGACGGACATCGATTCGAGAGACGATGCGGGAGAAGAAATGCTCATCAAGAAAAGGTTGTTCATCGCGCTGGTGACGCTGGTCGCCTGTGCCGCCGCTCCTGGTGGAATGACGGCGCCTGCACCGGCTTCGGCCGACGACGGTGACGCCTCGATCAGTTCCTGGGGTTTTCCCGGTGAGGGATCCGACTGGCAGCCGGTGACCTATGCCGGTGGGCAGATCACCAGCAGGTCCACTCCGGGAGAGGCACGCGACAACCGTGGCAACATCCTGCACGCCTGGCGCGGCGCGGACAACGACTCCATCTGGATCTCGTTGAACAACGGGCCGGCGTACTCACTGCCCAACGCGCAGACGTGGACTCCTCCGAGGGTGATCTGGACCGACGACGGGGGTCGCGGAAACTTCCGGATCTTCCACACCGGTACCGAGGGCCACGTCTACCAGCACCGCGTCCAGCTCAGCGCGAGCTACCAACTGCCCGGCACTCTGCCCAGCTGGACCAAGATCCCCAACGACACGCGCACCACCAACACCGAGCCCGTGGCGGTTGCCGCGCTTCCCGACAACTCCTTCATGCTCGCCTGGAACAGCCAGTCCACCGATGACATCTGGACGATGTACTACAACGGCGAAACCGCGACCTACGGCGCGCCCAGCATCGTGCCGGGTGCGCAGAGCAAGGACGCGCCGGGACTGGCCGCCCAGGTGGGCAGCAACAACGACCCCGCTCCCTGGAACCAGATCGTTCTCGCCTTCACGGGCACCGATAATTACGTGTACATGTCGCGGCAGCGGTACGGGACCGGAAATTGGACGAATCCGTTCCGGGTTTATGCGACAGGCACCCCCGGTTACACGAGGAATGGCCCGTCCGTTGCGCTCTCCCGAAGCGGTTACGGCGTCATCACCATTACCGAGGACCGCGACAACACCATCGGCAGTTACATGATCTCGCGCGACGGTGGGTGGAGCGGCTATTACGAGGAGAACAGCTTCGCACTCTCCCCGGGCAGAACTCCGCTGGCCGTGGTAGCCGGTACCGATGTCTATTACGTCATCAACGGTTCAGCCGGTGGCAAGAGCGGCGTGCTGTGGAAGAAGGTCTACGACTTCGCGGCGATGCCCACGCCGTCGGCCCCGCAGTGGTGAAGCCGGTAAACGCTTAGCCGGACGGCGCCATCGTCTCCGACGCCCGACGCCCGACTCCCGGCGTCCTACTCAGAAAGAGATCACGTGAGACTGGTTCGACCAGCGGCGGCCGTGTTATCCGGGTTATCCGGCCTGCTGCTCTCGTTGTCGTCGCCGGGCATCGCCCCGGCGGCGTCCACTTCCCCGACGCCCTTGACCGCGGCTGCAACGGCGGAAGACTCGCCGTCGGCCGGACCGGGAGCGTCCGGCCCGGACCTGAGTGTCACCAACCGCACAGCCCCTACGGCCGGTCTACCGGACTGGTCACGCGCAGGATACCGAGGCGGCCAGAAGCTGCCCGAGGGCGATACGGATCTGACCGACGACGCCTCCTGCCGTATCTCGCCGGAAAAGCTTGCTTCCTCCTACGGGGTGACGGCGGACGACGGGGCCGACGACACCGCCGGACTGCAGAAGGCGATCGACCACATCAAGAGCGTCTGCTCGCCGAACGCCAACTTCAACCGGCTCTCGCTCATCGAGCTGCCTTCCGGCCGGCTCGACATCACCCAGCAGATCTACGTTGACGCCGGATTCCTGATCGTACGGGGCAAGGGGGCTGGCGACGGCGGCACCCGGCTGGTGTTCAGACCCGGCCTCCGGACCCGCTACGACCAGGTGATCAACGGTCGGTGGGACCAGGAGAGCATGATTGCCGGCACCGCCCCCGACATCGGCAACGGTGGCTGGATCTGGCCTGGGCGAGGCATGTTCCGGGTCCAGACCCGAGAGGTGGCGGCCCGGTACAAGGATGACTGGGAGCTGGCGTCGAGCCTGCCCATGCGCAAGGACCTCTATGAGGGCAGCATCAACCAGCACTGGGCCTCCGGCTTCAAGGTGGCCGCGGCGGACGGGGACCCGGGCTTCTCGGCACGGGCGGGAAACACGGTCGTGCGGCTGGACGCGAAAGCCGACATGACGAAGTTCAAGCCGGGCGGCTATGTCTGGGTGGGCGCGGCCAACAGCCGGAAGTTCTACGCGCAGCAGGGCATCACCGACCAGAGCATGATCGAGGCGCTCCACATGCGGCAGGAGATGTTCCGGCTCAGCCGCATGGACGCCACGGCCAAGACGATCACGCTGGACCGGCCGCTGGAGTGGGACCTGCCGGTCAACTCCGAATCGGACGGCTCCGAACCGCTGAACGGCAACGGCACCCCGTACGCCAGCAAGGTCACGCCGCTGAAGGTGGTCGAGGGTGTCGGGTTCGAGGACTTCGCCTTCACCCAGGACATGAACGGCCTGCCGAAGATCGGTGGCCAGGAGACGTACTCGCTGACTCCCGAGCAGGCCGTGCACAACTACGGCAACATGGCGCCCGAGTACGCCATGCACGGCATCGTGTTCAAGTGGGCGGCCAACAGTTGGGCGCGCGGGCTGAAAGCCACGATGACCGGCTCACACCCGATCGTCACCGAGGTGGCGCGTAACCTGCAGATCGAGCGCAACAGCTTCGACGGCGCCTGGAACAAGGGCAAGGGCGGCAACGGCTACCTGCGCGGCAGTCGCGTATGGGACTCGCTGTGGGCGCACAACCTCAGCCGCAACTTGCGCCACTTCACCTTCCAGTGGTCGGCCGGCGGCAACGTCGCCTTCCGCAACGACCTCGACTCCGACCTGAACCTGCACGGCGGCTGGGAGCACGACAACCTGTTCGAGCAGAACACGGTGCGAGTCCCCTACGAGCACCGCTCGGCCAACTGCTCGGCCAACTGTGGTGGTGAGGGCGGCGAGATCGACGAGGGCACCTGGTATCCGATCTGGTGGGCGGCCGGCCCCAAGGCGGGCAAGTGGGCCGGCTCCTCCGGGCCACAGAACGTCTTCTACAACAACACGCTGAGCAAGCAGACCACCGCGGGCGGGCCGTTCGAACCGTACAGGCCGTACGGCGCCCAGGTCGGTACCGCCTTCCAGTTCGGATCGGACGACTCCGACCCGCGCACGTTTCTGCCCCTGCGCCAGAACGGGCAGGCGATCACGGACTGGACCGAACGGGAGACCCTGAACTACCAGGGCAATGGAGTGGCCACCCTCGACGTGGGGAATCGGCACTCACTGTTCCTCCGCGACACCGGCGGCGAAATTCCCCCACGGGACCCAGAGTTCGTCGAGATCAAGGCGGCCACCTGGAACATGGCCGGCGCGTCCTCGCAACACCATGGCGACAGGTACGCGACCGCACTGCCCTCCCTGCATACGCAGGAGAATCCTCCCAGGGAGAACGACATCCTGGCCCTACAGGAAACCGGCTATCCCGCCGACCGGCACTATTGGGCCGAAGATGCCATCGCGCAGACCGACTACGTCAAGAGGATGCGGGACGGCAGTACGAACGCGCCTCCCGTCCAGGAGATCTGGCTCAGCCGAACCAGTGGAGGCCGCAGAGGAGGTTACCTCTACTGGCTGAACACGAACGTCGACACCGGCTCCGGCAACCCGGAAAAGATCAATCTGGCGGTCTGGACTCGGAGAAGTGTCCAGCGGAACGAGATATTCGTCGTCCCCGGAGCGACCAGGAACGGCGTGCACGAGGGCAAGTCCCGTCCCGCGCTCGGCGTCAACTATTGCGGTGTCGTCTACTTCACCTGGCATGGGGCGGCACAAGGCGGAACGGACAACGCCACGATGCTGAGGAACATCAAGAGTCGTATGGAGAACGCCGGCCCGAACGGGCAGCCGCTGCGCTGGGTGGTCCTCGGCGACTTCAACATGGAGGTTTATGGACAGGCAGGATTGATAAACGCTCTCGGCAGTGACTCCCATCAGTTCGACATACTGTCCTCGAGCGGGCCGACCCGCCCCGTCACGGGACGCACCATTGACTACGCCGTCACGCAGAACAGCGTCACCCCGGTGCTCTACAGGGGTTACGGGTTCGGGACGCCGATAACCGACTTCGAACTATCGGACCACCGTCCCGTCGAATACGACTTCTCCTATCCCACCGACGATCAGAGATGCACGACGTCCAAGCCGGCACAGCGGGCGAAGGCCGTTCCGCGAACAACGCAGAATCTCAGAAGCGCATCCAGCACCCGCTCTCCCTACCCTTCGGGTGCGGGGACACAGCCCGGCAGTAGTCGCCTCAAGACCAGGATGTTCGCCCGCTCCGAGCAGAGCGCGCACAATTTCCGCTTCCTGGCCGCCGCTGACCACCCAGGTCACTACCGCGTGCTGCACAGCGTCACGCGTACCTATCTGGGCCAGGACTCCGCCCGTGCCGACGCGCCGGCGGTTCTCCAAGGCTCTGACGAGGGCGACTCCCAGCTCTGGCAATTGCTGGACATGGGTGACGGCACATGGATCTTGCTGAACAAGGCCACCGGTCAGGCGTTGACCGTCCTGGATCGCGCGGACGGCGAAGAACTGGTGGGTCGTGATCTCGTCGACGAATTCGACCCCGAGCAACGCTGGTTCCTTCAGGACGCCGAGAACGAGGCGCTGGACGTCGACGAGATCGTCACCGGCGCAGGCTCGGCCATGACCGTGCAGGACTCCGATCCGGAGCCGGGCACCCCGGTGGTGCTCGAACCCGACAGCGGCGATCCCGAAGAAGAATTTCTGCCCATATACGCTGACAAGACCGAGGATTTCTACTGCTACTACCTCGTCCACAAGGGACTGTACGTCAATTCAACGGCCACCGATCCCGCGGTTGGCGATGGCAACCGGCTCACGCTGAACGAATTCCGCGCCAATGACGGCGGCTACGTGTTCTGCACCCCTCTCGCCGACAGGCACGTATCGCAGCCGACGGTGGTGGGCCAGTACGACGCGCAGGCCCGCTTCCTCAATCTCGGCGCCATCGGCCCGGGTTCGCTGGCTCTGAGCTCGTCCTACGGGCTCACATGGAACTGGAAAGCACTCCGGAGCTGATCGCCGGCCCCGTTCTCCGGGGTCTGTCCAGTGAACTGCTCACGGAACGGGCGCGTAACAGGTGTAGATGTAGCTGAATATGAGCAGGGGGAGACTGCGAGTGCTGCGGCAGCAGCGAGTGTGTCCAGGTTCAAAACCACCTCCTGAACTGATTTACGGATGGCAGGCGGGCTGGGTGCTATCTGCTACAGCCCTGGTCATGCCATGTTTCAGGGGGCTAGCGGGCGTGCTTCCGGAAGCACGCTCCATGCCTATCCTGGCAGGCGTGGCGACGCCGTCCCTCCGAAGCACACGCCGCCACGCCCGTCTCTACCGGGCCTTCCCGGACAGCAGCACCGTCCAGGTTGCCCGAGCCTCAGCGATCGACCAGCGGTGACTTTCGTCCACCCGGTGGCCGCCCCCGCGCTGGGAGGGGGCGCGGGGTGCGTCGCGCGGAGAGCGGCGTAACGGTCAGCGATCCGGCGAGCGGCTGCCGCCGGGTTGTCCGCCGTGTGAGCGGCGTACTTCCTGCGGCCCGTCCGCGCGGAGTGCTCGCCGTTCCACCACATGAAGCGAAAGCCAAAGGTGTTGGTGCTGAGCAGGACGACATCGCCGACCTCGGGAGTCGGTGCCTCTGCTACTGCCGGAGGTAGGTGAGGACAGCCTGTACTCGCTTGTGGGCGCTGCCGTCGCCGAGGTCGAGCTTGGCGAAGATGCGATTGATGTGCTTGGCCACGGCCGCATCGGTTATGACGAGTTCGCTGGCGATGGCGGTGTTGGTCTTGCCTTCTGCCATGAGCGCAAGCACTTCCGACTCGCGTGGAGTGAGCTCATCCAGATTGGATCGGCGGCGGAGCAGCTTGCGGATGACTTCGGGGTCGATCACTTCGCCTCCGGCTGCGATGGTGTCGAGGGCTCGAAGGAGCTCGTCCAGATCGCCGACACGATCTTTGAGCAGGTACCCGATGCCGCCATCGCCGGTCGTAAGGAGGTCGGCGGCAGCACGTCCTGAGACGATCTGCGAGAGCACGAGGATGGGTTCCGCGGGGTTGAGCAGCCGGAGTGCTTGTGCGGCTTTGATGCCTTCGTCGGTATGGGTGGGCGGCATCCGCACGTCGATGATCGTGAGGTCCGGGTGATGCGCACGCACGGCTTCCAGGAGCGAGTCACCGTCGGAAACGGCACCGACGACCTCGTGACCAGCAGTGGTGAGCAGACGTGCGAGTCCTTCGCGCAGGAGTGCGGCGTCCTCGGCTATGACGATGCGCATGGGACCTCCAAGGTGATGCGGGTGGGGCCTCCGGCGGGGCTGCTGATCTTGACGCGCCCGCCAAGGGTTTCGATTCGGTCGATGACTCCGAGAAGGCCCGTGCCATCCGGCAGCGCGCCGCCCGATCCATCGTCCTCGACGGTCAGGAAAACAGTCCCGTCCGGCGTGTGATGCGCGAGCAGCGTGACCATCGTGGCGTTGGCGTGCTTGGTGACGTTGGTGAACAGTTCACTGGCGGCGAAGTAGAGACCCACCTCGACTTCGGTGAGCAGGTCTGCCGGCAGGTCGATGAACGCAGAGGCGGCGAGTCCATGGGTGTCGGTGCGAGCGACGAGCTCATCGAGGGCGTCGGCGAGGTCGTGGTCACGGAGCGCGGCGGGATAGATGCCGTGCACGATGTCGCGGAGCTCGGTGACGGCCTGCTGCGCGTCGACGCGCGCCTGCTCGATGAGCTGAGTGATGTCGCTTCCGCGGTCGTGCTGGTATCGCATCGCACCGAGTGTCATGACGAGTGCAGTGAGGCGTTGCTGGGCGCCGTCGTGCAGATCACGTTCGATGCGCCGCCGCTCGTCATCGAACGCTGTGGTGATCCGAGCACGGGATCGGGTCAGGTCGTGCACTTGCTCGGCAAGCTCGGTGCCATGCTCGCTGATGAGCGTCCGAGTGAGATACCTCTGTCCTTCGGCCGCGAGCGTCACGAGGTACATGCCGGCTGCGAGCAGGAGCAGACCGAGCAGGAAGAACCCGACCTGGGCGATGGGGTTCTCATGAATCGCTTCCGAGGTCGGATCGACAGTCCCGGGGTCGATCCCGAGTACGAGCAGGGTGATCAGGAGCCCACTGGCTCCGGCAAGCGCAGCAGGCAACAGCAGGGCAATGGTCATGACGGCGAAGCCCACTAGCGACAGTGGGATCAGGACGACCCCGTATAGCAGCTCGGTCCAGGTGATCCGCTCGCCGAGCCGATGCCGGGCCCAGAGCCGGAACCCGCTGGAAGGTGTGGACGTGTGCGGGTCGGGGATGGGATGGAGGTCGGTCCAGCGCAGCCGCCATCGTTCCACTCGCCCGAGCGGTAACCCGGCGAGTGGAAGCAACGGCCAGCAGGTGAGCAGCCAGGCGAGAGCGACCAACGGCGTGGTCAGCAGATAAGCCAGTGACCGCCAGGGCCAGGATGTGAACAGCAGCGAGAGCCGGTGTTGGCGCAGCGCGAGGCCAGGGGTGGCGGCCATCCGCTGTTCTTCTCCCATACGCCCCATTGTTCCGGGCGCTCCTGGGGCTTGTTCGTGTGTCATCTCAGCGCGCATACCAAGCCTTTACGCCGTCCGTAGACCCACGGCGATGTCGGCGCGCAGGGAAGGTCTGGCCGGGCACCACTGGACGAGGAAGAGCATGAGCCAGCTAAGGACGAAGCCGAGGGTCAGGGTTGCCCACGGTATGACGACGATCGGCTCTCCCACGTAGGCCGTGGAACTGATGGCCGTCGTCGCCACGGTGATAACGATTGGCATGAGCGCGAGGACGGTGCCAGTCAGAGCGAGCAGGAAGGCCTGCCATACATACCAAATAGAGATGCGCCGACTCGACATGCCCGCCACCCGCAGCAGCGAGTGCTCACGCTCAACGTCCCGAGCAGCCAGTGAGACCACGGCTGCGGAGGTGACCAGGAGGACGAAAGAGATCAGGGCGGTCATGACAAGAGTGTCGACGAGACTCGTCTCGGCCGAGTTGTCGAGGGTATGGACGACTACTGCGGTGGACTCGACGGAGGTGAGCATGACCCCGACTCCGCCGATGCCCGCGGCCAGGGGAGCGACGGTGTTCGCGCTCGTGCCTGCCCTTTCGATGGCGGCATTGGCGGCCAACCTCCCGGTGACGCTGCCAAATGCGCCAGCTAGGCGACCAGCCACGGCGAGGATTGCCGGGGTGATCAGTGGGCCGATGATGTAGACGAATATGACCGCAGCCATGCCTCCATTCAGGGCAAGGTTGAACATCACCGCCACACCGGCCTCATGGGCACCGAGAGCTGCTGAGGCGGCAAGGAGGCCGAGGGAGGACAGTAGCAGGAGCCCTGCCACCGGAGCCCGCCACCACCAGCCCTTGCGGCGGGTGCGGGAGATGGCGCGGAAAACCTCGATCGCCTGAGTCCGCGAGGCCGTGTAGGCAGGCCCAAAGGCCCCGAGCAGGCAGGTGATGACGCCGAGAACAAGGGAGAAGACCCAGGCGAGGATCGGCGGGGGCAAGACTGGTGCGTCAAAGCCCGGTGCTGCCATCTGATTGAAGGTCGGAACGACGAGGTAGCTCAGGCCGATAGCGGTGAGCGAACCGGGCACCGCACCAATGAGCGCGGCCGTGGCGACCAGAGACCAGATACTGCGACGGACGTCACTGGGACTCGCCCCGACGAGCCGCCACTGAGAGAAGGTGCGCCGTGTGGACTCGACCGTCGCGGTGCCGACAACGGTGAGCGAGAACAGCGCGAGGGCGGCGACGAGTATGTAGATCGTCTCGGAGACGATGGTGAACTCGGTGATCGAATGACCCTGCGATTCAGCAGCGGCAACGAAACGCTGGTCGTGGGTCCAGGCGAACTGTGTCGCGCATAGGCCGACCAATGCAGTCACAGCAGCGATCGTGGTAATCGCCGGCCACCAACTGCCAAGGTCGGCGAATAGGATACGGCGGGCGTACTTGCGCATTTCACCTGCCTCCGAGGCGGGCCATGGTGTGGAGGATTTCGTCGGCACTGAGCCTGCCGGCGACATGAACGATGAGCCCGTCGCGCATGAACACGATCCGGTCCGCCAGAGCCGCGGACTCGACATCATGGGTGACCATGACGACCGAGCAGTCCTGGGTGGCGAGGTCTCGCAGAACCTTCAGGACGATGCCGGTGTTGGCGGTGTCGAGTGCGCCGGTGGGCTCGTCGGCGAAGATCACCGATGGCCTCATGAGGATCGCCCGACACAGGGCCGCCCGCTGCTGCTCGCCGCCGGAGAGGGTGCTTACCTTCGCCGCTCTCTTCTCGAAGAGGCCGAACCGGGAGAGTATGTCCTTAACAGCGGCGGTATCGACCGGCTGCCGGGCCAGGGCGTGAGGAAGGCGGACATTCTCTTCAAGGGTGAGGTAGCCGATGAGGTTGTACTGCTGGAAGACAAAGCTTGCGGTCTGTCGGAGGAACAGGGTGCGCTTCTCGTCGCTGAGAGCGTAGAGGTCGGTCCCGTTGATCGAGACCTGTCCCTGATCGGGGCGATCGAGGCCACCAAGGCAGTAGAGCAAGGACGTCTTGCCGGCGCCGCTGGCGCCGACGACGGCGGTGAGACCGCCACCGCGCAGTTCGAGGGAGCAGCCTCGAAGGATCGGAACCTGCTGTCCGCCGCCACTGGGAAGTTTGACGATCTGATTGGCCTGGATCGTGGGCGCTGTATTCATATGCGCTTGTCCGATCGAGGCTCCGACATGCGGCTGAGAAGGACGTGCAGTCATACATCCATCTCACGCCGTGAACCGAGACCAGTCGATGATGCTGTCGCCCCAATCGGAGGTAACGCCAGCGTTACCTCCATCCGGCAGCCTCAGCTCCGCGGCAGACCGGTGTGCGTGATGATGTAAGGCCGGAGCCCTAGCCCGCATTTTGGTAGCGGCTGCATCGACTCCAGGCCGGAGACGCCGTAGACCTCCTCGACCGCGTTCGCGAGCAGGTGGCAGGTACGGAAGCGGTCGAGCGGGGTCAGGCCGAGCCTCGTCAGGTGCAGGTAGGTGTATTCCCTACGCCCGATCTTGAAGGCGAATTGGTGGTGCTCAGGGATCATCAGCACGTCACCGCTCAGGACGTGGCCTGTGCCCCTGCCCTTTCACGGTGAGTGGAGCATCGCATCCTGGCACCCCAACAGAACGGCGTTCACCGGTCAACCAGCAGGCCGCCCGAACCGTCCTCACCTATCCGTTCACTACAACGCAGGAGTGCCCGCATGAGAATCGCCGGCTCGATCGTGATCGCCGCAGTCGTCGCCGCTCTCGCCGGATGCGGGGCGGGTGCGGACACCGCGGCGCCTGTCGTGACCGTCACCGCGCCGGCGCCTGTCGTAACCGTCACCGCACCGGCACCCGTGGAGAAGAGCCCTGAGCCGATCGAGCAGGACGACAAGGAGCCCCCTCCCGCCCCGACCGAGGAGAAGGAAGAGGCGGCTGAGAAGAAGGTCCTGCCGGATGTTGTCGGGATGAACCTGCAGGAGGGGCAGGACACCATGCAGGCCGCAGGCTTCTACATCCTGAACGACAAGGACGCCACCGGGCAAAACCGCTTCCAGGTGTATGACCGAAACTGGGTGGTGACCAGGCAGACGCCCGCCGCCGGCCGGAAGGTGACGGTCGACACGTTGATCACCTTGTATGCGAAGAAGATCGGCGAGTAAGACGAGTAGTGAAGGGGGCCCTTCCTTCAGGGGCGCCGCCGTGTTCGATCGCGGTCAGCCGCCCAAGGCATGCGGGGAATCGCCGGACGTCGTGCCACGCTTTGATGGCGGGGAGACGCGGGCCCCCGGCGGATGACCCCCGCCCCGGCTCACCAGGCATTGTCGGCCTGCTCGCGGATCTTGTGGCTGATGCCGTGAAATGTCTTTTCCGGTGGGGTGGGCTATGGTCGGCCATATGACGGGACCGTGGAGAACTCCACAGGGGTCCATCGCGCTCGTCGGCGTGATGGGCCTGGTTCTGTTGTCCCTGGTGCTGGCCGGCGCTTCGTGCAAGGCGAGCTGCGGCGCCTCGACGGTTACCCAGAGTTCGGCCTCCGGCCCGGTGTGGGAGCCCGGCGGATGGGACGTCGACCTGTCCAGCCTGCCGCCGCAGGCGGGTGACGCCCGCGCGCACCACGTGCTGTCCCTGCGGCCGCTCACGCGCGGCGAACTCGCACATCTGGTGCTGTTGCCGTCGCCGAGCTCGGACGCGGATACGCTGCGCGAGCCTCAGCAACTGGCTCACCGCATCACGGGATCGCGCAGCCCGCCGCTGATCTAGCCGATGTCTTCCCGTCGGGCTCCGCGGCCACGTGCTGCGGAGTCCGACAACAGCGCATCCGGTGCACCCTCTCTGGCCCATACCGGGCTTTCCCTGTCGCGGGTCCTGGCGTGCCGCTGCGCGTCCTGAAGACATCTTGTGACGTCTCCTTGGCAGGAGAAGCGGTAGGCGATCTTCGTCCGAAGCGACCCCTTCGGATTCGGGGAGTTTTCGCCGTGCCGCCTTTTCTGCCGACGTCCGCCTCCGTCGGCGTCCGCCAGGAGCCGATCATCGCCATGGTCGTTGTCGCGTCGGTTCACGGAGCCTCCGCGCCGGCCACGCGCTCCTGAGGCTTCCGGTCGGCGCGGAGCAGGCTCAGCACGCGGCCGTTCGCGGCCTGATACGGCTGCGCCCGCGGCCGCCCCTGGCGGCCGACCTCGCCCTGTCCGCCCGCTGACGTGCCGCGACGCGAAAGAGATCTCGCCGAGGCTCCCTTCTCCAACACCTTCCCGACCCATCATGGAAAGGATCACATGATCATGACCGACAGCCACACGACATCGCATCTCAGCAGCGTGCAGCTCCAGTCACTGCGCCAGGACCTGCTGGAGCAGCTGGAACAGCGCAGAGGGCACCTGCACGGCCTGCGGGTCCAGGAGCAGGAGAGCAGCGGTGCCGACGGCACCTGGCAGGAACTGGTCGTCTCGATCACCGCTGCCGAGCGCGCCGTCGCGGAGCTGTCCCTTGCCTGTGAGCGGCTGGCGGCCGACGCCTACGGGCGCTGCACCCACTGCCAGGCCCCCATCCCGTTCGAACGGCTCAAGGTCCGGCCGCTGGCACGCACCTGCATCGACTGCCAACGGCGGCACGAGGCCGCCTGACATCACGAAAGAGGGTGGAGCGATCCGCCCTCTTTCCGATCACCCGGAGCTGAACATGATCACATTGGACCGTCTGGTGAACGTGCTCGGCGGGTACGGAGTGCGGCTGTACGGCCGTCCCGAGGCGCGCTCGGCGTGGCTGCGCAGCGTGGCGATACCGGACTCCACCGACCACCACGTCGCGGGCGACCTGCTCCTCGCCGTCGGAGCCTCCTCACTCGCCGAGGCGGTGCGGTGGGCGGCCGCGGACAGGGCCACGGCGGTCCTGGTACGCCCCCCTCGAACCGGCGACGAGAGCGAAAGCGGCGCGGACGTCGAGCGGGAGGCCGCCGCGATCGCCGACCAGTACGGAGTGGCCGTGCTGCTGGCCGACCCCGCCGTCTCCTGGAGTCAGCTGGCCGGCGTGGTGTACGGGTTGGTGCTGGAGAGCCGCGAGACCGCCTCGGGACGCGGTCCCACCGACCTGTTCGCCCTGGCCGACAACCTGGCCGACGTCATCGGTGGCGCGGTGACCATCGAGGACCGGCACTCGCAGGTGCTGGCCTACTCCCGCTCCCAGCAGGCGGGAGATCCGGCCCGGCTGGAGACCATCCTCGGGCGGCGGGTCCCGGAACGGCTGCGCGAGCTGTTCCGGCGACAGGAGGTGTTCACCCGCCTGGCGGCGACGAACGAGCCGGTGTTCGTCCCCGCCGACGCCGGGCACGGCCTGACCGGGCGGATGGCGGTGGCGGTGCGGGCCGGCCGCGAGTTGCTCGGTTCGGTGTGGGTGAGCTGCGCCGACCCGCTGACGGGCGACCGCCGCCGGGCTCTGGTCGACGGCGCGCGCACCGTCGCCCTGCATCTGCTGCGCTCCCGGGCCAGCGCCGACCTGGAGCGGCAGGTGGAGTCCGACCTGGTCATCCGACTGCTGGAGGGCAGCGCCGACGCCGCGACGGTGATCAGCCGGTTGGGCCTGGCCCCGCGGGCGATCCGCGTCATCGCGGTCCGCGCGTACACCCCTGACGATCGTCACGCCGCGCTGCTGCTCGCCCTTGAGCAGGCCACCACCGGCTTCGGCTGGTCCAGGCCCGGGCGCAGCGCGCTGCTCGGCGACACCCTCTACACCATCCTGCCGGCCGAGCGGGCCGAGGCGGCCAGGCAGTGGATCACGGCCCTGCGCTCCGAACTGCCCGCCCAGGTGCGCGTCATGGCCGGGATCGGCGCACCCGCCGAGGCGGCGGACCTGGCCGCGGGCCGCCAGGAGGCCGACGAGTGCCTGGCGCTGCACGAGAGCGCCGAGCCCGGGACCGTGCCGCCCGCCTACGACGAGTCCTGGGACGACATCCTGCTGCGGCGGCTGCGCGCGGCCGCGCGGACCGGCCGGGCACCGGCCCGCGGGCCACTGGGCGCGCTGCTGCGGCACGACACCCGGCACGGCACGTGCTTCGTCGCCACGCTGCGGGCCTGGCTGGAGAGCCAGGGCGACCTCACCCTGGCCGCCGAGCGGCTCGGGGTGCATCCCAACACCGTCCGCAACCGGCTCCGCAAAATGGACGAGCTGAGTCCGCTGGACCTGTACGACGCCCGTCGGCGCCTGGCCATGACCATCATGCTGGCCGCGTTGGAGGACGAACCTCGCCGATGACCTGATCAGGACCCGTCACCGTTCCCGGTGCCGGCGTTGTGCGGGATCCACAACGGCGGCGCCGCGATTGTCGCCCGCTCACAACGCCGCCGGTCACCGCCCGCGCCATCCTGGCCAGGACATCGACGTTCGTACCTGTTGGAGGTTGGCATGGTCGGCAACTGGCCGCGATCGGTGATCGTGGTTGGCGCGGGCATCGTGGGTCTGTCGACCGCGTGGTTCCTGCAGGAGCGTGGCGTCCAGGTCGACGTGGTCGACCGCGGCGGCGTGGCGGCCGGCGCGTCCTGGGGCAACGCCGGCTGGATCGCGCCTGGCCTGGCCATCCCGCTCAACGAACCCGCCGTCCTGCGCTACGGCCTGCGCTCGCTGCTCAACCCGGCCGCGCCGCTGCATGTGCCCGCGACTCTCGATCCGGGCCTGTGGAGTTTCCTGGCCCGCTTCGCCGCCAACAGCCACTGGCGGTCGTGGACCCGCGCCGCGCGCGCCAACCTGCCGCTCAACGACGAATGCGTCGAGGCCTACGAGGTGCTCGCCGCCAACGGTGTGTCCGCACCCGTCGTCGCGGCGCCGATCACCGCGGCGTTCCGTACGCCACGTCAGGCCGAGAGCCTGCTGCGCGAGCTGCGCAGGCTGGGGGCGGCCGGGCAGACGGTCGAGCACACCGTGCTGGACGGCGCTGGGCTGGCCGAGCGGGTCCCGCTCGCCGGTGAGGCGCTGAAGACGGGGGTGCGGATCGACGGTCAGCGCTACGTCGACCCGGGCGCCTTCGTGCACGCCCTGGGAAAGGCCGTCATGCGACGCGGCGCGACCGTGTACGCCGTCGAGGTCGACGAGGTGCGCACCGACGACAGGAAGGTGATCGTCCGCTCGGCCAAGGGCACCGTGCTGTCCGCCGACGCGGTGGTGCTGGCCACCGGCGCCTGGCTGCCCCGCCTGGCCCGGCAGTGGGGCGTGCGTGTCCCGGTGCGGGCCGGTCGCGGCTACTCCTTCACCGTGCCGGTCGACCATCCTGTCCCCGGCCCCATCTACCTGCCCGAGGAGCGGGTGGCGTGCACGCCGTACCGCGACGGGCTGCGGGTGGCGGGGACCATGGAGTTTCGCGACCCGGACGCCCCGCAGGTGCCCGCCCGGCTGGAGGCCCTCGTCGCCTCCGTCCGGCCGCTGCTGCGGGGTGTGCGCTGGGAGGAGCGCACCGACGTCTGGGTGGGGCCCCGCCCCGTCACCCCGGACGGACGGCCGCTCGTCGGCGCGACGGTGGCCCCCACCGTCTACGTGGCGGGTGGTCACGGCATGTGGGGCCTGGCCCACGGTCCGATCACGGGCAGGCTGCTGGCCGAGCAGATCACCACCGGCAAGCAGCCCGCCGCCCTGGCCGACCTCGACCCCCTCCGCTGACGCGGGCCGCGCGCCAACCGTCCGGCCCGCCGTGCCGGCACAACGAGCGGACGGGCAGCGCTGCCCCCCTGCGCAGCCAAGTCACTGTCCCGGTGACCGTGGCTTTGAGTGCCGCGGTCATGCGGGGAGGTCCGAGAGTACCCGCGCGAACCGCTCGCCGATCATCTGATGTGTCGCGGCATCGGGGTGAAGCGCATCGGGGAGAGGGTGGGTCGCCGCGTCGGCCTGGTCGTAGAGGCTGAGCCCGTCCAGGTAATGCAGGTGCGAGTCCGTGCGCCGCCGATCGCGGACGATACGTGCGAGTTCCCCGCGGATCGCCGTCAGGGTGAGCTTGCCGACCGACCGCTCGGCGGGGTCTCCGGTGGCCTGGAAGCGCACCGCGCCGTGAGCGAGGGCGTCCGGGTCGAAGGCGCCCGGCCCGGGAGTGTCTTCATGGATCCCGCAGTAGATGGGGGAGACGACCAGCAGCGGGGTCGTGGGGTGTCCGTCGCGGATCGTGTCGAGGAAGCCGTGCACAGCCGGTCCGAAGGCACGCATCCGCATCAGATCGGTGTTCACGAGGTTGATCCCGAGCTTCAGGCTGATCACGTCCGCGGCGGCGTCGCGGATCGTCCGGGCGACGAAGGGATCGAGCAGCGCGCTGCCGCCCAGTCCGAGATTGATCAACTCGACGGAGGCGCGGCGCGCCGCGACCACGGGCCACGTCCCGGTCGGCCGCACGGCGTTGGAGCCCTGGCTGATCGAACTGCCGTGATGGATCCACCTCTTCCGGCCCCGATCGGGCGCCGGTTCGACGGGAGCGTCCGCACGCAAGTCGATCAACTCGACCGCCTCGTTGTGAGGGAGCCAGATCTCGACATCCTCGGGGGCATCGGGCAGCCCTGTGAAGCGAGCGGTGCTTGAGGGGCCTTCCTCGACGAGTCGGGCCCCCGTCGACATGTCGATCGTGACGGTGATCCCTCCCGACGTCGTCGCGCTCGCAACGGGAGCGTCGCCGACCACGATTTCGATCATGCCGTCCGGCCGGGGTGGGATCCCGGTGTACGTCGTCCGAGACCGGAGCACCTCAAGCTCGATCGTGGACGCCGCCGTCCGGAGCGCGAGGTGCACGCCGGATGGCTGGGCCTCGACCATCGCGAGCTGCGGATCGGTGCTCTGCGCGCGTGCCCGGCTCGGAAGCCGGTGAACGGTTACCCCGTGTCCGGTCGTCTCGATCTCGGCCGCGCCGCGGAACAGCGCCGCTGTGAGCGGCACCGAGATCAGATCGCGGGATGAGGTCGTCATGCGTCTCCTTGTGAGGGCCGTTGCCGCCGGTCGGCTTCCGACCGTACTTCCTTTGACGGTCGTGCTGCCCGACGCGAAGAAGTCAGGTGGCGCGAGTCCCCGTCAGGCCCGGAGCACCTCAAGGCTGGGCCGGATACCTACGCCGTGCTGCCGTCTCCGGGAGATTCCTTCGACTCGTCGCGCGACACCGAGCGTGCGTCGCCGTTGGCTGTGCTGATCATGTGTGCCCGACGCAGCACGTCGAGCTGAGCGTGGTTGTAGAGGGCTTCGAGGGCATGGCCGACGGCGCTTTGGGCCGCTCGCACCTGCCGCGGGGTGGAGGACCTGGGCTCCAACGTGACCGAGTGATCGGTGGTCGCGCCGTTGACGAACGGTGCGATCTTCTCGGCCAGGGCCTGTCGAGCGGCCTCGTCGGCGTCCTCGGGAAGGTCACGGAACTCCTCGTCGAGTGCGACGTTGGGGCGTGCCTCAAGGGTTCGCCGTACGGACTCCATCGACTCGTCGGAGAAGAGCTGGGCGTAGATCATGAGGAGCGCTCGATCGTTGTCGCGCAGCTGCTCCGCGACGCCGCTGAACCCGGTCGGCACGTCCGCCGAGGCGCCCGGCTCCGACAGTGTGGCCAGTTCCTGCCGGATGTTCTGGAGCCGTTCCACCGTCGCCTTGAGTTCGGCGTCGATGGTCCGGAAGACCGAGGCATGACCGTCGGTGTCCGTTCCCATCGCGGCCACCTGTGTGAGCGACACGCCCAGCCCGGTCAGTCGCCTGATCTGCAGAAGCCGGGTGAGGTGGTGGATCTCGTATCGCTTGTAGCCGTTGGGCTCGCGGTCAGGCTCATCGAGCAGGCCGATCTCGTGGTAGTAGCGCACCGTCTTCACCGTGGTTCCCGCGAGCTCGGCTATCTCGTGAGTGCTCCAGGGCATGGATCGCTCGCCTCCTCATGCGATATCGCGCGTCCGGCGATCTCTCTTCGTGGATGTGACATCGACGCAGGATCAATCGGGCTCGTCCGCTGCTCGCCGCTCGCGCAGCCGGACGAGGACGACCATGCCGATGTTGACGGCGACAAGGATCAGCAGGGATGCGTCGCCGGTATCGGTGGAGCGGTCGAGGGGGAACGCCTCGCCGTCCGCCATCAGTGTATTGACGGTCGTCGCCAGGACGTTGTTGGCGATGTGGAACGCGACCGGTGCCTCGATCCCCCTGCTGATGATCGCCATCAGCCCGGTGCAGATGCCGATCACGACGTAGTAGCCGAACAACCAGGGGTCGGTCGACCCGTGGAGCACCGCGAAGGCCAGGCTGGAGACCACGATTCCCAGGACCAGGGCCGGGCGAACCGCACGCACCCAGGATGCGGCGGCGGGCAGCACGACGCTTCGGAACATCAACTCCTCTCCGGCGGCCTGTATCGGAGTGGTCAGGAGGATGATCACCAGCATGATGATCGTCGTGGTGCTCACGCCGAAGGCCGTCCAGCCGGGAGCGTCTGGAGCGACCAGCGCCACGATGCCGATCCCGGCGCCCACCAGCAGCGCCGCGCCGAGAAGGTACTGCGTCAGGCGGCGCGCGTCGAACGCTCGTGGTGAGCTGATCAGGCTGCGCCACGGTACCTTCGCCGTCCACACCAGGAGCAGGATCGCCAGCGCACCCGTCGCGCCCACGCTCAGGTTGACGGCCAGGAACTTCAACGGCGTGAAGGTGGCTGACATGGGGTCGTCGCTGCCCTCGATGACGCCGACGATCTGGTAGAGCAGAATCTGCAGGACCACCAGCACCAGTGCCGGCACGATGATGACCACGAGCGACTTCCACCGGCTCATGCGGAGATGCGCGCCGAACGGCCGGGAGTCGTCGACGGCCGGCCCGAAGCGCCCTTGCGTCAAAGGACTCGGGGCCGCGGGGTTCGGGTGATTCGTCGTGTTTCGGGGATCGCCGGATCCTGGTCCATCCATCGGGGGTTCCTCTCGGGCTCGAACCGGTCGTTGCGCTCACGAGCGAACACCATGCCCTGGGGGCAGACTCAAGTCGCCCAGGTGAACGTGTCCGGGGTGGAGCACGACGATCTAGAGGACCTCGGCGGCGAGCGCGCGACGACGCGCCGCGAATCGGCGCCCCCTGTTTTCCGGACCGGGTCAAGCGAGGGGCCGCCGTCCGGTTTTGGAAACCTCAGGCCACGGGCGGCGAACCGCACCTCGTGTCAGTGATCGTGGAGAGTCTCCCGCTGTCGGCCCGGATGGCCGTAAACCCGCTTCGTGAACGATGAATCGGTAGTCGCTCCCCTTCCCTGCGGATGCGGGAGAGCGGCTCTGCACACGACAATGCCCCGCCGAGTGTCTCGACGGGGCATCTCCCGAGATGCCGTCACCGCACAATCCTCCGGAGGGCCGCCTCGAACGCCTCGGCCTGCTGCGGAGTCACTCCTTCGAGACCCGCGCCTCGGGTATTTCAAGGGCTCGGGCTCGACTGAAGCTCAAGGGATGTAGACCTCGTAGTAGTAGCCCGACGGATAAGCGCTACCCCCGAGGAGCCAGCGACAGCCGACGAGCCCGCTGTACAGACCGCTCTGCGCGTCGATGTCGTAGTAGCTATCGCATTCGGCCAGGGTGGGGAAGGGACCCACCTTGTACCAGTCTCGTGTCGGCCAGTCCCCGCTGGCCGCGCCGGTCTGGGTGGCGGTACCGACCAGGATGCCGGCGCCCAGCGCCACGGCGAGGACGGCGGAACGCAGTCGGCGGATCTTCATCGTGGGTGACTCCTCACGTCCGGGAAGGAGAACACCTTCAGATGAGCATCCGCTGTCGGGCCTGAGAAGATACCGGTTATCCATATTTCGGATTGATGGTGCGTTTGCCGAGGCGATTTCGCCTGACCTGAACACGTGAGCGCCACGGCGGACCGATCGGGCAAGAGCGGAGCGGTGAGCGCGCCGGTGGTCTGGCGTGTCGGTCACCCTGGGCGTGGACGGGGGTGTCGTCCGGCCGGGTCAGGCGTCTCGGCGTTCGAAGACGAGGGCCGCGGCGGCGAGCGCGACGAGCGTCCAGGCAAGGACGAGGAGCGAGCCCTCCCACTGACCGAGCGACGTGCCGGTCTCCGCGCCGGCCGAGAGCCACATGCCGCGACCCGCCGCGTCGGGCAGGTAGGCGGCGTAATCCGTGTGATCCCGGACGTACGGGCCGACGACGAAGTAGTGGCCGAGCAGGACCGCGACGGCCGGGAGACTCCTCCTCACGACGGTCGCGAGGGAGGAGGCGATCAACGTGGTGAGGACGAGGTAGGCGATCGCCCCGGCCGCGGCCTGCGCCGCTCGGTGACCGTCCACGGGGGCCGCCACGTCCACCGGAGCGAACCGGGCGATCACCACGCCGACGGCGACGGTCACGGCGGCGACCGGGACGGCCGCGAGGGCGAGGGCGAGTGCCTTGACGAGCTGCAGCTCGATCCTTCGGGGCATGCTCGTCAGGCTCGTCCGAATCTGGCCGCCACCGTACTCCGAGGTGGCGGCCAGGACGCCGAGGACGATGAAGCCGGCCTGCAGGTATCCGACGGCGGCCAGGCCGACGTCGAGTGTGGAGGTCGCGTCGCCTCGCCCCTGTTTCGCCGCGGCGACGAACGCGGCATCGAGGACGAGTGCCGCGCCCCAGGTCCCGAACGTCGTCAGCCACAGGGCGGGCAGGGTGAGCAGTTTGACGAACTCGGCGCGGAACGCGTCCCTGACGATCTCACGACGGGACCGCGCCTGCCCCGAGGTGACGGTCATGCGTCTCTCCGCCGGAACACGGCGACACCGAGGGCGAGTACCGCGATCACCCAGGACGTCATCACCAGGCCGCCGGTCACCGGAGCGATCTGCACGGAGGATCTGACGTCGCGGAGGAACATCCGTGCCCCGACCAGGTCCGGCAGATAGTTCGCGGCGTCGATCACGCGGGACAGGAGGTAGGTGACCGACACGAGAGAGGTGTTCAGGATCAGCGCCGTCAGCGGTATGACGCCGTTGCGGGTGAGCAGCGTGATGCCGTAGGCCAGCAGCGAGGTGAGCACCCAGTACAGGACGACCCCGAGCACGCGCGGAGCGGTGTCGGCGGTGAGCGATGCGGCGTGGTCGCCGAGGACGACCCGGGTGACGGTGAGGGTCACCGCGGTCGTGACCGTCGCCAGCGCGGCCACCGTCAGGACCAGCGCCGCGGTCTTCGCGGCGAGGAACCGGGTGCGGGAGGGTACGGCGGTCAGACTCGTGGTGACCTGGCGTGCGCCGGCCGACTCCTCTCCCTCGGTCAGGTATTCGCTGCTGATGGCGACCACGCCGAGGACGATCGCGCCGAGGACGCCGAACGCGAGCTCCTGGTATCCGGCGTCGCCGCCGGGAACGGTCAGGGTGCCGTTCTCGATCGCCCGCACGATCGTGGACGCGTTGAGGAAGGCGATCGCCGGTGACACGACGAGGCCGATCACGACGGCGATCCAGGCCGACGGTAACCCGAGGAGCTTGAGCGACTCCGCGCGGACGATTCGCACTACCGGCCTCCCGGCGTCGCGTCGCCGGATCCCGCCGAGGTCAGCGCGAAGAAGGCGTCCTCAAGGGTTCGGTGGTCGCCGGTGACCTCGGCCAGGGTGCCCCGGCTCACGATTCGCCCCCTGTCGATGACGACGACGTCGTCGACGGTCTCGGCGAGTTCGCCCATGAGATGGCTTGACAGCAGGACGGTCCGGCCCGCGGCGGCGCGATCACGCAGGAACCGCCGCATCCATCGGATGCCCCCGGGGTCGAGCCCGTTGATCGGCTCGTCCAGTACCAGCACCTCCGGGTCGCCCAGCAGAGCCGCCGCGAGGCCCAGACGTCGCCCCATGCCGAGCGAGTATCCGCTCACGCGCTTTCCCGCGGCCTCCGTCAGGCCGACGACGGCGAGGACCTCGTCGACCCGCTCACGGGGCAGGCCGTTACTCGCGGCGACCCAGCGCAGGTGAGCCCGCCCTGTCCGGGAGCGGTGTGCTCCGCTCCCGTCGAGCAGCGCGCCCACGGTGGTCAAGGGGCGGTTCAGCCGGGCGAAAGGCCGGCCGCACACGAGCGCGACACCCTCCTGCGCCCGGTCCAGGCCCAGGATGATCCGGAGTGTCGAGGACTTTCCCGCCCCGTTCGGGCCGAGGAAGCCCGTCACGCGGCCCGGTCGGGCCTCGAAACCGACGTCGGACAGGATCTGGGTGCTTCCCCGCCGTTTGCTGACGTGTTCGACAGTGATCATTCAACCCTCGTGTGAGTCGTGGTGAGGCGATCAGTCAACCGGGGGACGGCCGCCCCCGCATCGGACGTCGGATCGAAACCCGGCGGCGCGTCTCGGACCGGAGGCCGTCGGACCCAGGGCTGAGATCGAGCGGGGGAGACCGGCGTGATGTGCCCTGGCCCTTGTTCCGAACCTGACGAGGGCTTCGGCTCGGCGCCTAGGATGACGGTGATGAACACGCTTCAGCGGCCTGTATGGCGCTCGCATGCCGGGCTGGTCAGCGGCGTGGTGTTCGTCGTGCTGCTCGCGGTCCTTCTCGCGACAGGAGCCGATGGACCACTCGCCGATGTCGTTCCCTCGCTGATCGCGGCGATCGCGATCGGCGTCGCGGTCTGGGCGGTCCGGCGGACGCGCGCCACCCGTGCCGACTACGAGGCGCGGCTCACCAGCTGGGCCGCCACGGAGGCGGTGCTGGCGGAGCGGATGCGGATCGCGCGGGACCTGCACGACATCGTCTCCCACGGCCTCGGGCTGATCACCGTTCGCGCCGCCGCGGTCCGCCAGGTCACGAACGCCGACGGGCGTGACGTCGCCGAGCTGCGGGAGGCCCTCGCGGACATCGAGGCGGCGGGCAGGAACGCGACGGCCGAGTTGCGTCGCATGCTGACCGTGCTCCGCACGTCCGGAGACTCCCGCGACGAGGAGGTTCCGCGGCTGCCCGTGGAGAGTCTCGAGCAGCTTCCCGCGATCGTCCGCGGCACCGAGATCACCGGCCTTCGTACCCGGCTGGACCTCGAACCGCTGGGCGAGGTCTCCCAGGGGGTCCAGGTCGCGATCTGCAAAATCGTGCGGGAGGCCCTGAACAACTCGGCGCGTCACGCCGGTCCCACCACCGTCTCGGTGCACGTCTACCGGGACGGGGGCACGGTGGTGGTCACGGTCGCCGACAGCGGTCCCGACGGTGGCCCCGAAGGCCCCTGGTCGGCGAGGCCCGGCGCGGGCCACGGGCTGGCGGGCCTTCGGGAACGCGTCTCGGGTCTCGGCGGCAGCCTCCACGCCGCGGCCGTCGAAGGAGGCTTCCGGGTCGTCGCCCGGATCCCGGACGAGGTCGGCACGTGAACGACGGCGACCGCCCCGTCCGGGTGGTGCTCGCTGATGACCAGCCCTTACTCCGCAGGAGTCTCGCGATGGTCATCGACAACGCGGCCGGCCTGGCCGTCGTCGGTGAGGCCGGCGACGGCGTGGAGGCGCTGGCCGTGGCGCGAGCGACCCGACCCGACGTGATCCTGATGGATGTGCGCATGCCCCGGCTCGACGGGCTCAGGGCCACCCGGGAGATCGGCGCCGACCCGGCACTGGCGACGAGCAGAATTCTCGTGCTGAGCATGTTCGAGCTGGACGAGTACGTCTACGAAGCCCTGCACGCCGGTGCTTCGGGGTTTCTCCTCAAGGACACCGTGCCCGAGCAGCTCATCGACGCGATCTGGCGCACCCATCGCGGGGAGTCCCTCTTCGCCCCGTCGATCCTCACCCGGCTCGTCGAGCATTACGTGATGACGCCGCGCTCGCACCCGCGTCCGCCGGTGGGGCGGCTGACCGGCAGGGAGGTCGAGGTGCTCACCCTCGTCGGGCGGGGCCTGTCGAACGACGAGATCGCCGCCCGGCTCACGATATCCGTCAAAACCGTCAAGACGCATATCTCTCACCTGCTCGCCAAAGCCGGCGCGCGTGACAGAGCGCAGCTCGTCATCGCCGCGTTCGACGCGGGACTGGTGCGACCGCGCGGACACACCGGAAACATCCGCTGAACTCCGCACCTGTCCGTCCTCTCCCCTTACTCGGAGGTCACTGCGGCCTCGGGGGCGGGACGACGACCGTCGTCCCGCCCCCGAGGCATGATGGCTCACTCGCCCACGGTCACAGCTGGGTGCGGAGCCACTGCTGGTTGGTGCCGGTGCCGCAGGTCCACTGCACGACCTGGACTCCGTCGGCGGTGCCGGCGTTCAGCACGTCGAGGCACTTGTCGCTGTGGCGGGCGACGAGCCGCACGTAGCCGTTGCCGGCGTCCTGGAGACGCCACTGCTGGTTGGTGCCTCCGTTGCAGGCCCACTGGACCACCCGGGCACCGTTCGCGGTCGCGGTGGCGCCGCCGTACACGTCGAGGCACTTGCCGCTGCTGACGCTCGTCACCGTGTAGTAGCCGCCACCGGCGTCCTGGAAGCGCCAGCGCTGGTTCGCCTGCCCGTTCGCCGTCCACTGCACGATGTTCGCGCCGTCGGTCGTCGCGGCGTTGTTGACGTCCAGCGACTTCCCGCTGTGCCGCGCGGTCATCGTGTAGGTGGCCGGTGGCGGGACGGTGGTCTGGGGAGCCAGCCGGTAGAGCCCGGAGCCGTGCGGGGGCAGCGAACGGCTGAACGTCCCGGTCGAGGTGCCGAGGTTCGCGCCGGACCACAGGTCGGTCACGACGGCCGAGCCGATGCCGAGGTCGGCGAGGTTCACCGACACGTTGGCCGTCGCGCTCTCTCGGTTGAACAGGGCGACGTAGCGGTGGTCGCTGTCCGGCACGTTGGCGGTCCACACCTGCCGGGTCCCTCCGTAGAGCCGGCGGTTGTCGGTGCTGTGCTGGTCGACCGCGAGCACCGCGGAGTTGGTCATCAACGCCAGCTCCGCCGGCCGGTTCTCGACGAGGTTGCCGCCCCACATCAGCGGCGCCCGGTTGATCGCCCACAGGGTCATGAGCGTGCGTTGCTCGTCGGCGGTGAGGTTGGAGTATCGCGGCGAACCGACCGGGCCGTACTTCGACAGCCGCCCGATCGGGATCATGTCCGGATCGGGCCACGCTCCCTTCGTCCGGTGCGGCGTCCAGTTGTGCAACTGGTCGAACAACGCGTCGAGAGCCGACCAGTTGTCCCACAGGTCGTTCACGATCCGCCACATGTGCGCGTTCGCCCGCACGTGCGATCCGCCGGCCAGCGGGGTCGCGCCGGGGGAGAGGCTCAGCACCATCGGGCGACCGCTGCGCTGGATCGCCACCCGGTACCCCTCGACCTCCGCCTGCCGGTACGTCGGCGCGGAGATGTCGTCCACCTTCACGAAGTCGACCCCCCAGGAGGCCAGCAGCTGGAACACCGAGTCGAGGTACGCCTGCGCGCAGGGGTTGGTCATGTCCAGCCCCCACATGAGGTTGAGCCAGGCCGCGGTGGTGCCGTTGGCGATCTGGTTGGCGCGGCAGTCGGTGCCGAGGATCGGCACGTTGTCCGCGACCGCCTGCCGGGGAATGCCTCGCATCAGGTGCACGCCGAACTTCAGCCCCTGGGCGTGCACGTAGTCGGCGAGCGGTTTGAATCCGTTGGTGCCGGCCGCCGAGGGGAACCGGGTGGTGTCGGGCAGCAACCGCCCGTTGGCGTCCATCCGGAGCCGGGGTTGCAGGTTGGCGTCCTGGTTGGGGCTACCGGTGTGCTGGCCGGGGTAGTACCACGCCCAGTCGATGACGACGTACTGCCAGCCGTGCTGCCGCAGGTTCGCACCCATGTAGTCGGCATTGGCCCGGACATCGGCCTCGGTGACCCTCCAGTTGAACGAGTCGTAGCTGTTCCACCCCATCGGCGGGGTGTCGGCCACGCCGTTGTCCCACATCTGCATCCTTTCCGCCGAACCGCTGCCGACCAGATTCACCACGAGCAGGAGCGTCGCGGCCATCAGGACGGCCGTCCTACGGAGTACCGGATGGACCGTGCGGTTGCTCATCAGACCTCCACAAAGACCTGGGAACCCTTACCGCTCTGTGCCCGCTCAGCGATAGCCGGCGGACACCACGCTTGCCTGTACCGCGTTCTCGGTCGCGTCGGACGGGTAGCCGGCGACCATGGCCCCTTCGTAGAAGGTGCCCGCACTCAGGTTCGCACCGCCGTCGGGCTTGCAACAGTCTCCGCCGCTGCCCAGGATGATCGCGCCCTGCTTCTTCATCGGGCTGTATCCGGGCGGGAGCGCGCCGTCCCACAGCGTGTAGAGGCTGCCGGACTGGGCGTTGCTGCCCTTGATCGCGAAGCGCGTGGTGCCGTTGTTCTTCAGGGTCGCGGTGACGAACTTGCTGTTGAAGGCGCGCTGGTTCGGGTTCCAGCTCTGGCTGCCGCCGGGGAAGAGGCCCCATTCGAGGTCGGCCTGCACCCAGGGACCCGTGCCGGAACAGCCGCCGAACCAGCACTGGGTGCTGAAGTTGATGGCGTCCATCGCCCCGGCGGCGTCGGCCTTCCGCGTCGTCTCGCTGTTGCCGTAGTCGAAGCAGCAGCCGTTGTTGACGTGGGTGCCGCTGGTCACCATGTACATGCCCTCGGGGGCGGCGCCGGTCGGCACCCCGGTGAGGTGCCCGTCCCGCCAGTAGCTGTTGCCGGGGTTGATGTAGAGCGAGTACGCCTTCGCGCCGCCCACGGTGAGGGACTCCGAGGTGGCGATCGCCGGCCTGCTCTGCGGCGAGCCGGGAACCACGCTCGATCCCTGGTACCACAGGTCGTTGCCCCGTCCCGACTGGTCGAAGACGACCGTCACCACGCAGGTCGTGCCGGCGCAGAACGAGTCCTGCGTCGCGGCGTTGGCGGTGCCGCCCGCGGCCAGCAGGCCGATGTTGCGGGTCGTGTTGTCCGACGAGCGGCGGACCTGGTACAGGTTGCCGGCGTACGCTTCATAGAGCGCCCGCGTCGTGCTGTGGGCCGCCACGCACGGGGTGCCGCCGGAGGCGTAGATGTCACACGGACGCGCGCCGGGCGGAGGTGGCGTCGGCGTCACAGTCGGCGTCGGGGTCGGAGTGGTGGGCGAGGTCCACTGCTGGTTGGTGCCGCCGTGGCACGCCCACAGGAGGATCTTGGTGCCGTTCGCGGTGCCGGCGCCGTTGGCGTCGAGGCACAGGCCGGACTGCACGCCGGTGATGGTGCCGTTGGCGTTGACGTTCCACTGCTGGTTGGTCTGGCCGTTGCAGTCCCAGATCACCGCCGCGGTGCCGTTCGAGGTGCCCCGGCCGTAGGCGTCCAGGCACTTGTTGCCGTAGACCATGAGCTGCTTGCTCGACGTCCAGGTCCAGATCTGGCCGGCGCCGCCGTGGCAGTCCCACAGTTGTGTCTGGGCGCCGTTGGCGGTGCCGGCGTTGGGGACTTCGAGACAGCGGCCGGACGCGGTGCCCACGATTCTGGTGCTCTGCCCCGGCTCGATGGCGGCCGCCGCCGACGCCGAGGCGGCCGCCTCGGCCGGAGCCTGGGTGCCTGGTGTGACGCCGCCGACGATGAGGACGCCGGCGAGCGCGCCGGCCAGGGCGCTCAGCAGCCGGAGGCGACGGCGTCGGGGCATGCGGTCGCGGACCTGCCCTGACCTGCTGCGTAACGGGATTCGCACGGTGTGACTCCTGTTCTGTTGTGAGAAAGCGAGGGTCTGCGGACGTTCCACGGTGACGGTGCTGTCGAACCGATTCGACAGCACTTCCACCGTGTTGACGGCGACTCTGGCCCGCCAGGGTCACCGGCGGTGGGCGGGTGGGGCCTGCGGTGTCGCGTCCGGGCGGGAGTGCTGGGCCACCACCACCGACTGGAGGCCGCCGTCCGAGGGCGGCAGCAGGGTGATGGTGTAGGTGTCGGTCTGGTTGCCGTACGGCAGGGTCGCCGTGACGTTGTTGTTCGACAGGTTCACCACGTTGTTCGAGACCGTGATCGGGCCCTGCACCGCGCCGCCGCCGTTGTACGGGATGCGCTGGGTGAGGACACGCACCTGGTTGTTCTGCACGATGCCGCTGGTGGTGTCCAGGCGCCGCAGGTTCACGGTCAGGTTTCCGGTGGTGCGACCGCCGCCGACCAGCACCTTCGCGACCCCGCTCGTCTTGGTGGCGTGCGCGTCGTACGACGGCCCGGCGGTCACCGAGACGACCTGTCCGGTCTGCGAGGCGTAGTAGCGGTAGACCCACCACTCGCCCTTGGGCTGGTGCCGGCCGGCCGAGTCGCGGACCAGCAGGTTGGCGAGGTCGTTGTGCAGGTCGCCGCCACCGGCCCAGTTCGCCCGCAGGCCGTCCGCGCGGGCCCGCTCCAGCCGCGCGATGTACCAGGCGCCGTCGGCGGGGTTCTGCTCCTCGGGCGCGCCGTACTCGTTGATCTGGTACGGGCGGGGGTGCGGGATGCCGCGCGGGTCGAGGGTGGCGTTGGCGGCGGCGACGTTGGCGACCGGGTCGCCGGGCAGCGAGTGCCAGCTGATGATGTCCGGCACCGTGTCGGTCGAGCGGACGAAGTCCAGGTACTGGTTCCAGAAGGTGTGTGTGGTGGACGGGACGCAGGCACAGCTCGGGCCGACGATGAGCCGGCTGGGGAACTCCGCCCGGATGCGCCGGTAGGTGCGGCGCCACAGTTCGAGGTACTGGGAGATCGGGCGGTTCCAGAACAGGGTGATGTTGGGCTCGTTCCAGATGTCCCACTGCATGCTCAGCCCGGAGGCCCGGACGTCGTTGACGAGGCGGTTCAGGAAGTCGTCGTAGTCGGTCCAGTCGCCGTTGTCGCCGGGGAAGCGGGAGATCCCGGCGCCGTCCGCACCCCACAGGTCGTGCGGCAGGAGGATGAACCGACCGCCGAGGGCGACGGTCCTGCGCGCCTGGGCGAGGGTGGAGTTCCACCGGCGCTCGTAGGTCCCGCCGACCCAGCCACTCCCGGGGAGCTGCGCGCCGCCGGCGCGCATGAAACGGAAGTTGACGTCGCGGAAGAAGTGGTCGGCCGGTCCGACGGCGTTCTCCGGCATGCCGTAGATCCAGCCGGAGGCGCGGTAGGTCGGCGCACCGCCGGTGGTGGAGAAGTCGACGGTGATCGACTCGTCGGCGGCCTGGGCCGGGGAGCCGGTGACGGTCACGGAGGCGCCGGTGACGAGCAGGCCGACCACGAGACGGGCGACGAGCGCACGGGATCGTCGCGGCCTGCCGCGGGAGGGGGCTTTCACGGGCGGCTCCTTGCAGGGCGTTGGGGGGGGACGCTCTTCGGAGGGCTGCACTTGCGAACCGATTCGAAAGGATCGTAGAACCGGTCACCGAAGCGTGTCAATGAAGTGACGGTTCGATGACATCGATGTTTCGTAAAACACGGCTTTTAGCGTGATGGATGCCTTGACTGTTCCGGGTGGACAGGCCATGTTCACCCTGCTTGATTCATCGAATCGGTTCGCTTCACGCCGAGAATCGGCGTCGACCTGCGCATCCCCGCCCGACGATCCGCGCGAAGCGCGGCGGATGACGGGGCTCGGCCGTCGGTGGCCGAGGCCCCGGTCGAACACGAACCGAACCGCACCCGCCTCGCACGGCGATGCGAGGCGGGTGCGCGTGCCCACCGGGATCGGCGCGCCATCGGGGGACCGATTCCCCGGTGGCGTGCCGCTTCTCTCAGGCGTGGGCAGGACTCAGGGGCTCGTGCACTGGTAGCCGGACGGCGTCTGGGTGTTGCCGTTGGGGCGGCTCGCCTGGAAACCGAAGGTGGTGCTCTGGCCCGGGCCGAGCGCGCCGTTGTGCCCGGCGCTCCTCGCCGTGACGGTCTGCCCGCTCACGGTCAGCGTGGCGTTCCACGAACCGGTGACGGCGTGGCCGCTCGGCAGCGTGAAGGTCACCGTCCAGCCACTGGTAGCGGACGTGCCGGTGTTGGTGACCGTGACCGGCTGGATCACGTATCCGTTCGACCACTGCGTCTGGACGGTCCCCGTCGCCGAGCACCCACCGGGGCCGCCGCCACCCGGGGTGGTGGTGACCGTCACCGTGTTCGACACCGGCGAGAGGTTGCCCGCCGCGTCGCGGGCCCGGACCTGGTAGCGGTAGGTGGTGTTCGCGGTGAGCCCGGTCTCGGCGTACGAGGTGGTGGCCGAGGTCCCCACTTGGGTGAAGGTGCCGCCGGACGCGCCCGGCGCGCGCAGGACGTCGTATCCGGTCACGCCCACGTTGTCGGTGGAGGCGGTCCAGGCCAGGGTGGTGCCGGTGGAGGTCGTCCCCGACGCGGTGAGGCCGGTCGGCGCGGTCGGCGCGGTGGTGTCGCCCCCGGTGGTGGCCGGTGGGACGCGGACGATGCGGTCGTCCTGCGCCGCCGGGGTGCCGCGGCCGTCCCGGTTGCTGGTCGCCACCCAGAGCCAGCCGTCCGGACCGACCGCGACCGTGCGGAGCCGCCCGTAGGTGGACTGGAACTCGGCCAGCGGCGTGCCGGGGGTGCCGGCGCCGCTCAGTGGCACCGTCCAGAGGCGCTGGCCGCGCAGCGCGGCGACGAAGAGCGTGTTGTTGGCCCAGGCCAGCCCGCTCGGCGACGCCTCGGCGGTCGTCCACGTGACGATCGGGTCGCGGAAGGAGGGGTTGTTGCAGGTGCCCTCGCACGTCGGCCAGCCGTAGTTGGAGCCCGCGACGATCTGGTTGATCTCGTCCCGGGTGTTCTGCCCGAGTTCGGCGGCGTACATCCTGCCCTGGGAGTCCCAGGTCAGGCCCTGGACGTTGCGGTGGCCGTAGGTCCAGACGCGGGAGCCGGCGATCGGATTGCCCGAGGGCACGCCTCCGGTGGGTGTCATCCGCAGGATCTTCCCGGCGAGGCTGTTGACGTTCTGCGCGTTGGCGGTGGTGCCGGCGTCGCCGGTCGCCACGTAGAGCATGCCGTCGGGCCCGAAGGCGATGCGGCCGCCGTCGTGGATGGTGGCGCTCGGTACCCCCGAGAGGATCACCGTCTGTGTCTGTGGCGCGGTCAGTTGCAGCCTGACCAGGCGGTTGTCCCCGGCGGTGCTGGTGAAGTACGCGTACACCCAGCCGTCCTGGGCGTAGGTGGGCGACACGGCGATGCCGAGCAGGCCGCTCTCACCCGAGGCGCTCACCCCGCTGATGGTGGCGACCGCCGTGGGTGTCTGGTCCGGCCGCACCCGCAGGATGCGTCCGGTGTTGCGTTCTGACACCAGCGCGCTGCCGTCCGGCAGGAACGCCAGACCCCAGGGAACCTGGAGGCCCGTGACGGAGACCTGCGCCCGGGAGAAGTCGAAGCCGCCCACCACCTGGGCGCGGGCCTCGGGGGCGGTGACGACCAGCGCGAGCAGAGCCAGAATCAGGGCCGGTATGACGCGGGCGCGCATGATGGCCTCCTTGACCGAATCACTTTACGTATGTCAGCACCGTAGGCACGCGGGCCGCGGAACCTCAAACACCGTGATCGATCCACCCTGACACTCTGGGAGTACGGCGTCACACCGGTGAAAATTTCACGCGAACGGTGAGACTCTCAGCGGGGGACGGCGTCCGAGCTGTCCTCTTCGAGGAGGAAACCGCCGGACTGGTGGTGCCACAGGCGGGAGTACGGTCCCTGGGCACGAAGGAGCTCGTGGTGGTCGCCCTGTTCCACGATGCGGCCCTGGTCGAGGACGACGAGGCGGTCCATGCGCACGACGGTGCTCAGCCGGTGCGCGACCACGAGGGCGGTGCGGTCACGCATCAGGCCCCACAGGGCCTCCTGGATGAGAGTCTCGCTCTCGGAGTCCAGCGCGCTCGTGGCCTCGTCCAGCAGCAGGATCGGCGCGTCGCGCAGGATGGCGCGGGCGAGGGCGACGCGCTGCCGCTGGCCGCCGGAGAGTTTGACGCCGCGTTCCCCGACCAGCGTGTCGAAGCCGTTCGGCAGGGTCTCGGCGAACTCCGTGACGTGCGCCGCCCGCGCCACCCGGTGGATCTCGGCATCGGTGGCGCCCGGCCGGGCGAAGGCGATGTTGTCGCGCAACGACCGGTGGAACAGGGCGGGCTCCTGCGGGACGTAGGAGATCAGGCTGCGCAGGTCGGCCTGGCGGAGCCGGGTGACGTCCTGGCCGCCGATGAGGATCCGGCCGCCCTCGATGTCCATGAGGCGTAGCAGCAGCCGGGTGAGGGTGGTCTTGCCGCCGCCCGACCGGCCCACCAGGCCGACCTTGGTGCCGGTGGGAATGTGCAGGTCCAGGCCGTCGAACAGCGGCGGATTGCCGGAGTGCGCGAACGTCACCCGCTCGAACCGGACGCCGGCGTCGGCGGGGCGCAGCGGCTGCGGGTCCTTGGGGTCGACGACTGCCGGCGGGGTGAGGAGGAGCTCGGTGAACTGGGCGGACTCGGTGAGCACGCTCTCCATGCGACGGTAGATCTGGTTGAACTCGAACATGATGTTGATCGAGGTCGTGTAGTAGCTGAACGTCACCACGATCGCCTCCACGCCCAGGCCGCCGCGGAGGGTGATGGCGAGGAGCAGGCCGAGGGTGCTGGTGAGGATCGAGAGCGGGGCGATGACGGTGTCCACCCGGAGGTTGGCGTAGTCCCAGGAGCGGAGCGTCAGCCCGCGCTGCTCGGCGACCCGCGCCCGGTGCTTCGCGGCCTCGCGCTCCTCGGCGGCGAACGCGCGGACCGTCTCCATGTTGGCCAGCACGTCGGCGATGTGCCCGGACACCCGCACCTTCGCGGCCTCACGCTGGTCCACCAGTCTCTGGCGACGGCGAATGAGCGGGGCGATGACGAGGCCTGTGACGACGATGAGGCCGAGGAGGACGAAGACCAGCAGCGGGTGATACCGCCACAGCACCACCGAGGCGAAGGCCAGCGGCACCACCTTGGCGATGATCGAGAAGGTGAGCGTGTCCACGAAGTTCTCGAACCCGCCGGAGAAGCTCAGTACCCGCTTGGTCAGCGAGCCGGCGAAGTTGTCGTGGAAGAACGCGGCGTCCTTGGCCAGCAGCCTGTCCATGGCCATCACCCCGAGCCACTCGACCCCCCGGGCGTCCGTACGGTTCAGGAAGTGAATGCCCACCCGCCACAGCACCTCCCCGGCGAGCAGCGTCGCGCCGAAGCCGAGCACGTACGGCATGAGGGCGGCGACGTCGTCGTCCCCGCCATCGGACAGGCGCCCCACGATCGCGCCCACCGCGAGCGGGGCGAGATAGAACAGGCAGGTGTTGCCCAACGCGGGCAGGGTGAGCGCGGGCACGGCGACCCGCCACTGTCTCAGCAGCTCCCGGTTGTAGTACCGCAGCGCCAGCAGGACGGCCGACCTCCGGGGAGACGGTCTGTCTTCTGGAGAATCGAGTGATTCCAGCACGGCCATCCGCCCCTCCGAACACCCTCGGTCATGGCAATGGTGACGCAGGGTGTCAGGAGGATGCGAACGATTTTTCGCCGGCCGGGTCATCGGGGCTCCGTCGCCCCGGCTGGGCGGCGGGTCCGAGGTTCTCGGGGCGGTTAGGCCCTCTCGGTCAAGTGCGTGCCGTGGCCGGGAGGGCGGCGAGCGGGACTCGTGGAGGTCCGCGCAGGTCAGGGTCCGTTGAAATCGTCCGCCGTGCTCCGGCCTTCACGCCGGGAGCGCGTCAGTCGCCCGGTGGGGGATCGGGCCAGTACGGGACCGATCGCTCGGCGGCGGACACGATGGCCGCGCCGTCCAGGGGGGTGATGCTCAGCTCGATCCCGCCATCGGGCCACTCCACGCCGAGTTCGAAGGTCTCCGGGGGCGGTGAGGGCCAGAGCCACAGTCCTATGTTGAAGAGACTCCCTTCGTCATTGTCGCCGCTACGCAGGGACGTGCCTCCGAGCAGCCAGGAGAGCTGTGGGCTCGCGGGCGGATCCTGCGGGAGCCCTGCCAGGTCGAACCTCTGTCCGACGGTGGTGGCCTTGGTGCCGTCGGCGAAGCGGACGCCGAACCGCAGCAGGTTGTCCGGTAACCCGCGGGCGCTCACGCTGGAGATCATGTGGGGGAACACGGACATCTGGAGGGCCTGGAAGTCGTCGGGAGGCAGGGAACGCCGCCTCATGACGATCTCCACGTCCAACAGGCATCCGGTGGTGAACGCCCGGATCGTCGGCAGGGCGACGGCGACGTTCGGGGTGCGGGCGAGCAGTAGATCGCTGGTCACTGCCGCGCCCATCTCCTCCGCGGGCGGGGCGTACCAGGCGGGCGGCCCGAGTTTGGGCGGGCGGAGTGCTTCTTCCTGTGCCGATGGGGGCTCGAAGAACATGCTTTTACCATATGGAAAAAATTTCGCGAGCGCGGGGCGGGGGAATCGCCGCGCTCGTCGGCGTTCGGCCTCCTTCCTGGAGGACGCGAGCCCATGGGCTAAATATGGAAAATCATCACTTTTGTCATAAAATCGCATACTTTAGGGATGTGGTGAGGAAAGACATCACCTCCCCGGGCCGGGCGGCGTGACCGCGGCCCCGACGGCGCCGGGGCTTCGCGGCCGAGGACCGGCCGGAACCAATGATCAAATGGAGGTCCACCCGTCATGAGCACGCATGTTCACGTCCGCCTCAATCGCGACATGACCGTGACCGAGGGGGGCGAGCTGCTCGTGCTGTCCCACTGCCGGTGCGGTGCCACCTGGACCACGTCCTACCGGGCCGAGGAGGGGGAGCCCGAGAGGTGACCCGCTGGAGGTCGCCGGGGATACCGCCCGGCGGGGCGGGTGGGGTCGGCGGCGAGTGTAGTCGCGACCTTTGTCGGGTATCTGTCACTACGCGGTAGCGCTGTGCTACTGGCCGCGCGGGCCGTTGCCCTGCTGCGGCCGAGGTTCCCTCGTGGGGGACGAGGAGCCTGATTCAAGCGTAAGCAGGGGGATGTCATGACATTGCCGATGAGGCGCACCAGGGGCGGCCACATGCACGGGGTCGAGCCGTTCGCGATACTGCGAAGGGACCCCTTCGGGGAGATGCAGGACCTGTTCAGCCAGCTCGGACTGCTGACCCGGCCGACGGTCGAGGGCGAGGCGGAACGCCCGTGGATGCCGATCGCCGAGATCGACGAGATCGACGACGCCTACCTCGCCAGGCTGGAGATGCCCGGCATCTCACCCGAGGACGTCGAGATCTCCATCAACGGCCGCGAACTGTGCGTCAACGGCGAGGTCCACAAGGAAGAGGGAAGTTCCAACGCGCTGCGGGTTCGGACGGGACGATTCCACTTCCACACCTCGCTCCCCTCCGACGTGGACCAGGAGGGCGTGGAGGCGTCGATGGAGGAGGGGATCCTGACCCTGCGGATCCCCAAGGCCACCCAGGGACAGGGGCGACGCATCCAGGTCAAGGCCGGGCATTCCAAGGGGCGCCCGGAGAGTGGACGTTCGGAGAGCGGCCGCTCCGGAGGGCGATCCGAAGGCGGAAAGCGGTCCTGACCGGGCCTTCCCCCTCACGTCCGCAGGTCGAGGTTCTCGCCGTCTCTCGACGCCTCGCTGTCCGTGCGCGGCCCGCATGACCGACTGAGCCGTCCACCCCCGCACCGCACGCGCCTGCCGGGTGTCCGAGAGGGATCCCTCTCGGACACCCGGCAGGCGGCCTCAGCCTCCGATCGCGAGCACGCTCTCGGCGGCGGTCTCCGTCGCCACCTCCGGTCCCGGAGCCGTGAGAAGCTCCACCAGGTGGTTCGCGATCGCGGTGATGGTGGGCTGCTGCCACAGCAGGGTCGCCGGGAGACGGCGGCCGAAGCGCTTCTCCAGACGTCGCCGGACCATGATGGTCATCACCGAGTCGAGCCCCTGCTCGACCAGGGGACGCCTGATCGCCAGGTCCTCGGGGGCGAGCCTCATCACGGCGGCGATCTCCGCGCGGATCTCGGGCAGGACACGCTCGCGCAGGTCCTCGGGCGCCAGACCGGAGAACGACTCCGCGGGCCCACCGAGATCCTCCTCGGCCGGGGCGGGCGCGTCGATCACCGGATAGCGGAGTCCGGTGAGGTGTCCCACCACCCGGCCGTCCACGTCGGCGAGGAGCACCCGGACGGTGTCCTCGGCGGCAGGGTCGACGGCCGCGTCGATGATCACCGTCGAGGGAGGCGCGCCGGTCAGCGTCATCTCGTCGATGTGCACGACCATGCGCAGCACCGGATCGCCGGGGAACACGCAGGGGGCCACGGACATCGCCGCGTCCAGCGCCGGCGTCCAGCCCTCCGCCTCCCCGGTGCGGACCGTGGCCCGCAGCACGCCGTCCCCGCTCAGCAGCGTCTCGATCGTCCAGTCGAAGCCCGTCGAGGGCACGCCGACGCCTGCGAGCCGCTTGTGCACGAACCCGGGATCGATCGGGGTGAGAGCGTCCGCGTCCGGCAGCACGTCGGGTTTCACCTGGCCGGGGGCGGCCACGTCCGCGGTGACGTGCACCAGCCAGGCGGGTTCCGGCTCGTCGGGACCGGCCGGGGTACGGGCCGCGAGCCGCACCGCCGGAGGCTCGTGCACGACCTGGATCTGCCTGCGTTCCGCGGTCATCAGCGGATGCATCATCTCCACGTCGGTGAGCGTGACGTCCTCGTCCTCGACCGCGTGCAGGAACGTGTTGACGAGCACGGCGGCGGGCACGATCTCGACCCCGTTGAGGGCGTGACTGCCCGGGTAGGGCCGGTTGGCGTCCTCCAGGCTGGTCCGCCACACCCGGGTCCGGCTGCCCGCGAGGCCGGTCCCGGCCCCGAGCAGGGTGTGGGAGTGCACGTCGTGCCCCCGGTTGTCGTCGCCGGTGTACGCCTCCCGCCAGTGGCGGCGGTGCTGCCAGGCGTACGGCGGCAGGTCGGCCAGGCCGCCGGACGGCTGCAGCCGGCTCCAGTCCACCTCGACGCCGTGGCAGTGCGCCGTGCCCAGCGCGACGAGGAAGGTCGAGGACTCGGGCTGGTTCCTGCGCAGTGACGTGCCGACGAACACGTCGTCGAACCCGTTCTCCGAGAGCGTCTCGGTCACCGAGTGCGCGACCACGGGGTGGGGGGAGATCTCCAGGAACACGCGGTGGCCGTCCTGCGCCGCGGCCGTCGTCGCCGCGGTGAGCCGCACGGGGTCTCGCAGGTTCGCCGCCCAGTACGCGCCGTCCAGGACGGGCGTCGACCGGGGGTCGGCCAGCGCGGTCGTGTACATGGGGACGCGAGGCGCGCCGAACGAGAGATCGGCGACGGCGGCGGCGAGTTCGACGGCGAGCGGGTCCATGTGCGGGCTGTGGAAGGCGACGTCGGAGGCCACCCGCCGCACCACGATGCCCTCGGCGGGCCACTCGTTCACCACCGCCTCGACCGCGGCGACGTCGCCGGACAGCACGGTGGAACCGGGGGCCGACGAGATCGCGGCCACCAGGTCGGTACGGCCGGCGAGCCGCTCCGCCGCCTCCTCGAACGACAGGTCGACCATCGCCATCGCCCCCTCGCCCTCGACCTGGCGCAGCAGCCGGGAGCGGCGGCAGATCAGGCGGGCGCCGTCGGCGACGGTCATCGCGCCGGCCGTCACCGCCGCCGCGATCTCGCCGACGGAGTGGCCGATGACGGCCTTCGGAGTGACCCCGTACGCGTTCCAGAGCCTGGCGAGGCCCAGCTGCATCACGAAGATCATGGTCTGCACGCGGTCGATGGTGTCGAGATCGCCGTCGGCGAGGACCTGCCGGGGCGAGAAGCCGATCTCCTCGACGAAGATCGGCTCCACCTCGTCGACGAGGGACGCGAACTCCGGCACGGCGAGCAGTTCCCGTCCCATGCCGCGCCACTGGCAGCCCTGGCCGGAGAAGACCCAGACCGGCCCGGGGCCGAGCTCGGGCAGCACGTCGCCGGTGATGACGCTCTCGGCGGGCACGTCATCGGCGAGCCTGCGCAGACCGGCCGCGAGCTCGTTCCCGTCCGTCCCGATCACGACGGCGCGACGGGCCAGATGGGTGCGCCGGAGCGCGAGCGTGTGCCCCGCCGACGCCAGGTCGAGCCCTTGGTCGAGGCGGTCGGCGAGCTTGCCCGCGTACTGCCGCAGTGCCTGCTCCGAGGCGGCCGACAGCGGGAACAGCCGCTCCCCGCCTTCCTCGCCCCGGGGAGCCTCCTGGGCCGCGGGGGCCTGTTCGAGCACGATGTGCGCGACCGTGCCGCCGTACCCGAAGCTGGAGACGCCCGCCCGGCGGGGGTGGTCGCGCTCGGGCCAGGCCGATTGCTCGGTCACCACGCGAAGGCCCGAGGTCTCCCACGGGATGGACGGGTTCAGGGTGTCCAGCACGCTCGGCGGGATCTCACCGCGGTGGAGGGCGAGCACCGCCTTGATGACGCCGGCGATGCCGGCGGCGCCCTCGAGGTGACCGATGTTGGACTTCACGGAGCCGACGAGGCACGGGTCGCCGGGGGGCCGCGGCGTGCCGTACACGGAGGAGAGCGCTCCCGCCTCAAGCGGGTCGCCGAGCCGGGTGCCCGTGCCGTGCGCCTCGATGTAGTCGACGGTGGACGGTGCGATGCCCGCCTGCCGGCAGGCCCGGATCATCACGTGTTCCTGGGCCTGTCCGCACGGCGCCATGATGCCGTTGGTGTGCCCGTCCTGGTTCACGGCGCTGCCGATGACGAGCGCGAGGATCCGGTCACCGTCGCGCCGGGCGTCCGACAGCCGCTTGAGCACGACCACGCCGCAGCCCTCGCCGCGTCCGTAGCCGTCGGCCGAGGCGTCGAACGACTTGGACCGCCCGTCGGGGGCGAGGGCTCCCGCCGTGCCGAGCGTGAGGGTCTGACCCGGGGTGACCAGCAGGTTCACGCCGCCGGCGAGGGCGACGTCGCTCTCGCCGAGCCGCAGGCTCTGGGCGGCCAGGTGCAGCGAGACCAGCGACGCCGAGCAGGCGGTGTCGATCGCCATGCTGGGGCCGCGCAGGTCCAGGGAGTAGGAGATGCGATTGGCGACGGCGCAGGTCGCGGCGCCGATCCCGGTCCACGCCTCGATCTGGGGCAGGTCCTCGAGGAGGCGGCCTCCGTAGTCGGCGGTGCAGACTCCGATGAACACCCCGGCGTCGGTGCCGGTCAGTTCGTGCGGCGGCAGGCCGGCGTGCTCCAGGGCCTCCCACGCGGTCTCCATCAGGATCCGCTGCTGCGGGTCCATCAGTTCGGCCTCGCGGGGCGACAGGCCGAAGAACTCCGCGTCGAAGCCCTCGATGTCGTCGAGGAAGCTGCCGTGACGTACGGCGTCGCGCAGCGAGGCGGCGTGCTCGGGGCTTCGGTTCTCGTACGGGCGCCAGCGTTCCGCGGGCAGCGGCCCGGTCGTGTTCCGGCCGGCACGCAGCAGGTCCCAGAACTCGTCCGGTGAGCGGGCGTCGCCGGGAAGGCGGCATCCGATCCCGATCACCGCCACTGGTTCCACCTGGACTCCGCGCGTACTGTCGGCCATCTGCGTTCGTTTCCCTTCGGTCGGACCCACTTCAGACCCACTGAGGATTGTCGATGATCTTGATGACGGCGCCGGAGACGGTCACTCCCGGCCCGGTGCCGAGCATCAGCACGTGGTCGCCGGGGCCCAGCTGCCCGGTCAGGAGCAGGTGGTCGAGGGAGAGGGTCTGGTCGGCGGCACCGCAGTGGCCGATGGTGCGACCGTAGTCCCAGGTCGAGCGGGACATGGGCAGGTCGAGCATGGCCATGCACCGCTGTTCGACGATCTCCTCCGAGTAGTTCATGAACGCCACCCTGGTGAGGTCGCCGGCCCCGATCCCGCTCTCGGTCAACGCGCGCTCGACGACCTCCATCAGCGCCCGCTGGATCTTGAACAGCGCCGTGGTGGCCTCGCCCTTGGGCATGACCTGCTGCCTGAACTGCTCGTTCCTGGCGGCGAAGCTCATCTTGCGCCCGACCGTGACGCCCGGAGGGAAGAGAGGCTCGCTGCCCCGGTGGAGTTCCTCGGCCTCGGTCACCGTCGTCGTGCAGACCGACGTCAGGCGCGCGAAACCCGTCCCCTTGGTGAGCACGAGCGCGGCGGCGGCGTCCCCGCCGATGTAGCCGGGGCCCATCCGCCACCGGTCCATCAGCGGGGTGCCGTAGTTGTCGGCGGCGACCAGCAGGGCGGCCTGCCTGCCGGGTACGGCGTCCAGGTGGCCGGCCGCGAGCTCCAGGGCGATGAACATCCCGTTGCAGCCCTGCCGGATCTCGGTGGCCAGGACGTCCCCGCCGACGAGGTGGCGCTGCAGGTAGGAGTGCGGGGGCCAGCCGTCGGGACCCTGGTGCCACGTCGAGGCGTACAGGAGGAGATCCAGGTCGTCCGGCGCGCGCCCGCTGCGCTTGAGCGCGCTCCGCGCCGCGTGCAGGGCCATCTCCGGAGCCGGTACGTCACCGGCCACCACCGCCCCGGCCAGGTTGTGCAGCTCGGCCTCCTGCGCCGGGTACCAGCCTTTGGCGACGGCTTTCTCGACGCTGACGACGGTCCGGGGGAGGAAGGCTCCCACCCCGCTGATGTAGGTGTCCGCCAACTGCATGACTCTGCCCTCGCCCGGCTAGACGGATTCGAGTTCTTCGACCATCGCCACGATGGTCACGACGTCCTTGAAGTTCTCCGGGTCGAGCCTCGCGGCGGGAATCGGGACGCCGACGTCCTTGCGGAGGAAGTTCAGCAGCCGCGCGGTCCGCAGGGAGTCCAGGAGCCCCGACAGCAGGAGCGGGGTCGTCTCGTCGACCTTGATGTCGTCGCCGTCCAGGACGAGGTTCTCCTGGATGAAGTCGACCAGCCTTCGCGTGAGATCGGTCATGCGCGTGCCCCTGTCGTGACGGGAGAGGTGGCCAGGACCCTGAAGACCGCCGCGGCGACGGACGTTCCCGAGCCGAAACCGACCGTGAGCAGGTGATCGCCGGCCACGAGCCCGCCGGTCGCGACGAGATGCTCGAAGGCGATGAACTGGTCCACCGCGCCGCAGTGGCCCACGCGCCTTCCGTAGTCCCAGGTCGTCTGGCCCTCTTCGATGCCCAGCCAGGACATCTGCCCGTCCAGGTCCTCGCGGCGGCCGTGCGGCAACGCCACCCGCGTGATGTCGGAGAGCTCGATCCCCGCCTCGTCCAGGGTCTTCTCGACCTGCTGCATCATCGTCTTCTGGATCGTGAGGTGGATCCCGGTTCCCTGCTTCTTGAGCAGCCTCTGGCGGAACTCCTCGTGCCGGTCGCCGAAGCTCAGCCCTCTGCCGATGGTGGCGTCCGGGGGGAACAGGGGGTAGGCGCCGTCGTTGACCGCGTCGGCCTCCGGGATCACCGTCGCGTTCACCGAGAGGAGCTCGGCCATGCCGTAGTCCTTGCCGAGGAGGAGCGCGGCCGCGGCGTCGCCGATCAGCGCCCCGGGGGTCATCCGCCAGCGGTCCACCAGCGGGGTGCCGTGGTTGTCCGAGGAGACGACCATCGCCGTCTTCCGGTCCGCGTCGGCCTGCAGATAGCTCGCCGCCAGTTCGAGCGAGCTGATCATCCCCACGCAGCCGCTCCGGATCTCGAACGCGGGAACGTTCCCACCGAGGAGGTGCATCTGCAGGTAGTGCTGGGGCTGCCAGCCGTTCGGGCCCTGGTGCCAGACAGACGGGTAGAGCAGCAGGTCGAGGTCGCGAGGGGAGGACTCGCCCCAGCGGTCGTACGCGTCCAGGACCGCGAGCCGTGCCATCTCGGGCGCGGGCATGTCGCCGGCCACCGCCGCGCCGATCTGCTGGAACCTCTCGACCTCCTCGGCCGGGTACCAGCCCTCACGAACCGCCTGCTCGACGCTCACACTGTCAGGCACATAAACGCCGAGGCTCCTGACGAATATGTTGGATGTACGCACACGTCCCCTAACTCATCGACGATCCCGGACAACGGCCTTCTGGTAGCGGAAGACGGCTTATCCGATTTATTTCGGGTCACGGGATATCAAGTGACCTGCGGCCGGGCAATGAAAAGCGGGAAATGGGCCGGCGGCCGTCGGGGGCAACAATAGGGGCGGACCGTTGCGGAAAGCAATATGGACGTGAGCGGCCGGTCGGTGACATTCCGTGATCGGGTTCCGACGGAATGTATTCAACTCTGGAAATGCGCCTTTCCGCTCCAGGTCACGGTTTCCCAGAATGTAATTCTTGGGAATCCGGGCGACAGGAGAACGGTGCCGGGCCCTCGCCGTTCGGCTCGGGCCCGGCACGTCGTCTCAGGCGGGCACTCTCGTGCAGACGAGGTTGTTGAGTTTGAACTGGGCCGGAATGCCGTTCGTCCCGGTGGCGGTCGCCGAGAAACCGAGGCTCTGACTGGAGCCGGGGCCGATGTAGGAGTTATGGCCGGCGTCACGGGCGGTCACCTGGGTGCCGACCTGGGTCACCGTGGCGTTCCAGGCGCTCGTGATCTGCTGGTTGCCCGGCCAGGTCCACGTCAGGGTCCAGCCCTCGATGGGGGTCGTGCCGGTGTTCCTGATGGTCGCGCTGCCGTTGAAGGCGCCGTTCCAGGCGCCGGTGGTGTAGGTGACCTCGCAGGAGGTGCCCATCTTGAGTCCGCCGCGCAGGAAGGTCGTGAAGTTGGCCCAGGTGGGGTTCAACGTGCCGGTGCTGACGGTCTCGGAGCAGTTGGCGGTGGTGCGGACGGTCTGCAGACCGTGCTGGGCGGTGTCCATGATCTGGGGCATCATGTGGTCCGCGCCGGGCACCGAGACGAACGTCGCCCTGCCGCACTGGGCCTTGATCCTGTTGTAGAGCAGGACGCTCTGCCCGTGCGGTACCAGGAAGTCGGCCTGGCCGTGCAGGAACAGCAGTGGCGGGTCGTTGCTGTCGACGTAGGTCATCGGATTGGCCTGGGCCACCGTGGCCGGGCAGGTCTGGATCGGGCAGCCGACCAGGAGGGACTCGGGGGAGGCGGGGGAGTTGTGGTCGAGTCCGCCGGTCGGCAGGTTCTGCGCGTTCATCTGCAGGAAGTCGGTCGGGCTGTAGAAGGCGAGTCCTGTCTGCACGGCGCTGGAGACGCCGGTCGTGCCGACGGTGCCCTCCAGTGCGGCCACGCCACCGGAGAAGGTGGCCATCTCCGTCAGCCAGCCGCCCGAGGAGTCGCCCATGATCGCGAAGCGGTTGGGGTCGATCTGGTACGTGGCGGCGTTCGCACGCAGCCAGCGGATGGCCGCCTTGATGTCGTGCACCTGGGCCGGGAAGATCGCTTGGGCGCTGGAGCGGACGCTGACGCCGGCCACGGCGAAGCCCAGAGGGGTGAAGATGTTCGCGATCGCGTCCGCGCCGGCCTTGCCGTCGTCACTGCTCCAGGCCGAGCCGGTGTGCCAGATCAGCAGCGGCCGGGGCGTGATTCCGGTGGAGGGCAGATAGAGGTCCAGCAGATGCCCCTTGCTGGTGGCCGGTTGCGCGGGCGCGTAGGCGATGTTGGTGATCACCTGCGTGGCGTGAGCCGGTGGCGCGAAGACTGCTGACACGCCGACGGCGGCCAGCATGGTCATCGCCATGCCGACAATCACGGCCGTGCGGATTCGAGCTTGCATGGTACGACTCCGGTTTGTCGGATGCTCGCCGCTCGTCCCCGGTGACCGTCCGTGTTTTCTGCCGCGCCGTGGCGACCTCGATCAGCAGGCCGACCGTAGCGCCTGCGAGAACAGCGTCCTGTTCGAGTGTCGCGGCTCACATCGATATGGGCGGGGCGACGATATGACACGTAAGTGATGGTGGTCAAAGTTTTCGATGCATCGTTCCAATAGAACAGGATGAGGGGCATAAATCGTACTTTGAGGATCAGGTGGTGCGAAGACAGGTCAGATCATCTATGGCATGCACAGGCGGTCGGATACGCGCCCGCGAGGCCTTTCAAGGCCGCCATGTCGAGAATTGGACAGCGGCTGGACCTTCGAGGGCGGGTGGCATGGGATTTACCGTCGGTAAACATCCGCGAAACATGTGCGGCCGGTGACAAGACCGATGAAAGTTTCATCCCCGTCCCGCGAATGATTCGAGTGCGATGATCTTCTCTGGTGCGGGCCGAGTGATAATGTTCACCTTCATGATCTCCCCAGTCACAGGAGGACGAATGCGAAAGGTACGCGCTGTTCTCGTCTCGGCCGTCATGGTCCTCGGAGTTTCGCTGACGACCGGTGCCGCCCCGGCGCACGCCGAGAGGCTGGCGGGTGTCTTCAAGGAGCACGCGGAGTGCGAGCGGATCGGAACCCACGGCATCACCGAGGACTGGTGGAACGACTACTCATGCGAGTGGGAGAGCCGGTACAGCTACTACTTCCTGTACGCGTGACCCCGTGAGACGCACGCACCCCCGGCTCCGAGAGATCGAATCGGGGGCGCGTGCCCATGATCCGCGGCTCGCGGGATCGGCTCCCTCTCCGTCACGCCGGCCCGCAGCCCGGTAGGGAACCGGCCGCCGGAACTCAGCGCGGCGGGATGCCCCGCTCGACCAGCTCGGTGGGAAGCACCACGGTGCGCGGCCACGACCGATCCCCGCCGATCCGCCGGAACAGCAACTCGGCGGCGGTCCTGGCCAGCTCACGGGTGTCATAGGCGATCACCGTCAGCGGGTACGGCACCAGAGCGGCCATGTCGAAGTCGTCGAACCCGAGCAGCGCGGCGTCGCTGCCGCGCCGGTGCAGTTCCCCGACCGCGCCGAGGGTGATCCGGTTGTTCAGGCTGAAGAAGGCGGTCGGCGGATCCGGCAGGTCGAGCAGTTCGGAGACGGCCCGGGCCGCCGCGGCCGGGTCGCGGACGCCGTCGCGGACCAGCCCGGTGTCGTACGGCGTGCCGGCCGAGGTCAGCGCGTCCCGCGCGCCGTCGAGCCGCTCGCGCATCGTGTGGACGCCGATCGAGTCGAGCAGGACCCCGATCCGCCGATGGCCCGCCTCGACGAGCCGGCACACCCCGGCCCGCGCGCCCCCGCGGTTGTCGAGCAGCACCGTGTCGGCGAGCAGTCCGCCCGCCGGACGGTCGAGAAAGACCACGGGGGTGCCGAGCTCGACCTCGGCGCGCAGGAACGAGTGGTCCTCACCGGCCGGCACCACGAGCAGCCCGTCGACGCGGCGGGCGCACATGTCCCGCAGCAGTTGCCGCTCGCGCGCCGGATCCTCCTCGGAACTGGCGATGATGAGCATCGTGCCGTGGTGCCCGGCGACCTCGGCGGCGGCTCCCGCGATCGTCGCGTAGAAAGGGTTCGCGATCTCCTCGATCAGCAACCCGATCGTGGCGGTCGCCTGCCCGGAACGCAGCGAGCTGGCCAGGTGGTTGCGGCGGAAGCCGAGTTCGGCCACGGCGGTGAGCACCCGCTCGACCAACTCGGGCTGTACGTGCGGAGCGTTGTTCACGACCCGCGAGACGGTCTTCAGGCTCACCCCGGCCAGGGCCGCCACGTCCACCATGGTGGGCCGCCTCGCACGGCCGCCATCGCTGGTCATACCCGAACCATACCGACAGGCCGTCCGCCACGTTGACAACGTTGTCCGATCCGGCCGTACCTGCTCATCGCCCACGACGCCCGCCCGGCGCGAGGGTGACCACCGGGTGTCGTCCACGTGATCGAGTGCCTCCTGACGGGTGTCGACCCGGGAAAGACCGGAACCGACGGAGGTGCCGGAAGCGCGAAACCCGCGAAAGGCCGCTCGGGGAATGAGAAAGTGACGGGCAACCAGGTTGTAAGCGGGCTTCCAAGAATGGCTTCCATGAAGAACCTCCCCTCACGCCTTGCCGCCCCCGTCCGGCACGGTGCCTTCCTTGTCCTCCTCGTCCTCGCCCTGGTGGCGTTCACCGGTTGCGGTCTCACCGGCGGCCAGGCCGGGGACGGCGCGGCCGCCCCCGCGCAGGTGACGAGCGAGGCGACCACCGCGCCCGCCGAGAGCGACCCCCCGGCCCAGCCGGAAAGCACTCCCGAGCAGGCGGAGACCGGCGGGCAGGACCGGCCTTCCTCGGCCGTCGAACCGGGCGGCACCCTCGTCGACGGCAGCACGGTCTCGGCCGAGCTGACCCGCGCGGGGGAGAGGCACAAGTTCACGCTGGACCTGGGCGACGCCAGGGAGTTCTACGTCGCCGACATGGAGGGCGACGGCATCCAGTTCCAGGTGTTCTCCGACGTCGACGACGAGCCCCTGACCCCGGCCAGTGTCGATTTCAGCGCGGGTACGTCGCTCAGCAACAAGCTGACCAAGGTGGGCGGCCACCGGCTGGAGGTCTGGGGGAACACCAACGTGATCGGGGCGTACAGCTTCAGGATCGCGACCGTGAAGGTCCGCACGTTCCCCGCGACGATCGGCCTGAAGATCGGTGAGGGCAGCCCCGAGGGGGCGGGGTCGCTGGATGTCCCCGGACGGATCGACCGCTTCGAGTTCGACGCCGACGGTGCCAAGGCCATCAGGATCATCGCGGGAGGCGGGCCGTGCACCTCCATCGACGTCGAGCTCTACGACGCGGCGGAGAAGAGCCTCGCCGATCCCCGGCAGCCCTACCCGCTGTGCGGCAACGAGTTCGACATGCCGCTCTCGGGCGGGGACGGGCGCTACGCGCTGGTCGTCAGGTCACCCGCGGCGAAGACCGGGTCGTACTCCTTCCAGATCGTGCGCGCCGGCTGAACGACGAGAGGCGAGGCGGGCCGAATGACCGGGAAAGGAGCGGGCGGACGCTCCGAAGAGGAGCGGGGGCAGGGCGAGCGGAGAAAAGCGGGGCAGGGACGACCGAGCGAAGGAGGGCGGGGCGGCCGGGAGCGGTGCGGGCCGGGCGACCTCGCAGGATACGAGTGGTCAGGAGCGGCGCAGGGTCCCCCGGTACTCCAGCGAGCCCCCGCCCTCCTGCTTCACGCAGTCCAGCGTCTGGGGGTCCTGCAACGTGAGGGTCATGTCCCCGCTCACGCACTGGCCGCGCTGCGCCACGTTCAGGCTGAGCACGGTGTCGCGTACGCGGGTGAGCGTGGCCTGCTGCTCGCAGTCACCGGACACCCAGGTCCCGGTGGATCCTCCCGGATTCAGGGTGATCGTGACGTCGGCGGTGCGCTCGCGGTCGTCCTGCGAGACGACCTGGCCCGTCCAGGTTCCCGCGAAGGCCGAGGGGATGCCCCCTCCGGGAGCCGCGGGCGGTGCCGAGGCCGATCCGGAGGCCGGTGCCCGGTCGGGGGTTTCTTCAGGTCCGGAGGTCGGTGCCCGGTCGGCGGTGTCGCCGGATCCGGAGGTCGGCGCCGGGCGGGAGGTCCCCTCGGATCCGCTCCGGGGCGCCGCCCCGTTCGCGGGGGAACCTCCGATCGTCCCCGTCGCGTACAGCACACCGGCCGTCGCCAAGCCCGCGAGGACGACGGCGGCCACCGGGATGGCCACGTTCCTCGCCCGCCGCGTGCCCCGCTCGCCGTACGGGGGCGCGTGGACCCTCGTGCCACGACCCGCCGTACCGGCGTCACCGGGAGGTAGCAGCGCCGTGTCCCCTGCCGTGTCCCTTATTGGGCCCTTTACTGGGCCCCTTACCGTGTCTCTTACCGGACCGGCCGGTTCGGTGGGCGTGGGGTGGACTCCGGACCGGACGACCGGTGGCGGCTCGGCCTCGACGGGATGGGTCAGGCCGCTCGTGGCGCGGTCCGACCAGCCGGAGGGGACGTACGCGCTGGGCACCGGGCCGACGTCGGGGACCGTGACGGTGGAGGCTCCGGGGTCGACCAGGCGCACCAGAAGCGACCGGGCCGAGGGACGCGCCGCGGGGTCCTTGGACAGGCAGGCGGCCAGGGTCTCGCGCAGGCCCTGGGGAACGCCGGACAGGTCGGGTTCCTGGTTGATGATGCGGTTGAAGACCGCGGCGACGGTGTCGCTGCCGAACGGGGCCCTGCCGGTCGCGGCGTAGAGCATGGTCGAGGCCCAGGCGAAGACGTCGGCCGCGGGTGAGCCGTGCACCCCCATGAGCTGCTCGGGAGCCATGTAGGGCGGGGTGCCCGACATCGTCATGGACGCCGTGTCGGCGTCGAGGGGCCGGGCGATACCGAAGTCGACCACGCGTGGCCCGTCGGGGCCGAGGAGCACGTTGGCCGGTTTGAAGTCCCGGTGAACCACCCCGGCGCCGTGGATGGCCGCGAGCGCGGAGGCTGTGCCGACGGCGAGCCGTTCGAGGTCACCGTCGCGCAGCGGACCGTCGTCACGCACCCGTTCCTGCAGCGAGGGGCCCGCCACGAACTCGCTCACCACGTAGGGGTCCGGCCGGTCGAGCTCCGCCGCGAGCACCCGGGCCGTGCAGAAGGGGGCCACCCGGCGGGCCGACTCCAGCTCCCTGGCGAGCCGGCGGCGGATGTCGGGATTCGTGCCGCCCTTGAGGACCTTGATCGCGACACGGTCGCCGGAGGCGCTCCACCCCTCGTAGACGATGCCCTGACCGCCCTCACCGAGGCGCCCCACGACCTGGAACGCTCCCAGCGTGCGCGGGTCATCCGGTTCCAGCGGGCCAGCGGCCATGAGCTCCTCCATGCACGTCGGCGCGGGTCCCCAGCGTAACGACGGCGGTGGCCGGGCCGCCACGGTCGCGTCGGGGCGCTTCGCCGTATGGACGGCTGGTTTGCCGCACCCCTCGCGGGGCAGGCGGCCGGTGATCGGAGACGCCGTCTCCGATCACCGCCGACGGCCAGGGAGGTGCGATCCCGATGAGCGCGCACACACTGTCGGTCGCGTTCAGCTGGGCCCTGCTGGGGATCGGATGCGTGATGGCCGCGCACGGCGTTCGCGTGCTGCTGAAGGGCCGGGTTCCGCTGATGGTCTCCAGGCGGGGCGGGGTCCTGCGGGTGAGACCGTACGCGTGGTCGCTGCTGTTCTTCGCGCTGTTCGCCGTCTCGACCGCGTCGCCCCGGCTGCTGGAGCGGACGGACGAACTGTCGCTCACCCTCTTCACCCTGCTCGCGCTCGCCTTCGCGGTGGTGGCGCTCACCCTGATGGCGAAGGCGAAAAGGGTGCTGGAGTCAACGACATCGCGCGACCGGGAAACCTGAGGACGATCCCGGCGCTCTGACGGCCGTACGCGGCAGGCTGGGAGGGACCGGCTCCGATCGTGGTCATCGCCTCCCCGAGGGGAGACGATGACCACGGCGGGCCGCGAACCCGTGGCGATGGTCAGGGGGCGGAGACCTCGGCGACGAGCTTGGAGGTCCAGGGGCAGAAGAAGCAGCCGGGCAGGAAGGCGCCGCACGCCTCGTCGAGATGCTCCTCGACGTACGGGAGCGACGCGTCACAGACCTCGATGGCCACCTGGAAGAAGTCGATCGTGTTCGGATCGAGGTGGAAGCCGTAGGAGGGGTTGTACGGGGCCCGCGTCTTGATGATCCGGCCCAGGACGTGCGTCCTCTCGGTCTCCTTGCCGCTGATGATCCGCCGGGCGTGTTCTATCTTCTCGGCGTCGGTGAGCTTGATGACGAACGGCAGGCGCGAGCCGACGGTCGTCATCGTGAAGTAGGCCGGCTCGACCGTGGTGGCCCGCGACGGCGCGTCGGTCTGGGCGGAGAAGGGCATCGAGCAGGCGCGGGTGGTGGCCGTGGCCTGAGCGGGTGCGGCCATCGTGGTGGCGATCACGGCCAGGGCGGCGAGGTAGCCGATCCCGGTGAAGAAGCGTCGCACGGAGGTTCCTCCTGTGTTCTACGGGCCGTGACCGTCACGGTCTCAACGCCCTTGTAGGACTCCTCGCACGCCGGTCACCCGGCTCCACACCGGCCTTGATCGAAAAATCTCCGTCCCCTACCGCGGCTTGGCCCCTGTCCTTCGACGCGTCCGGTCCCGGCTCCCCCCGTTGGAGCCGGGACCGGGACGCTCAGCCGGTCGCGAGGTGCTCGGCTTCGTGGTGCAGTACCTCGACCAGGATCAGCTCCAGACGGAGGTCTGGATCCGTGAGGTCTTCGGACGGTGTCATCGGATACCTCCAGCCTCGCTGGTGGGGACGCCCCGACCACCCCGGGGGTTATCCGCCATAGCAGGCCGGTATGGACGCGAGGGCGCCCGCCCGCCGTGGATCGCGCCCGCCCGCGGCCTCACGAGGGAGGGGCGGGCGGGCGCGATCCGCTGGTCAGGGCGCCTGGTCGATCCCCGGCTCCGCCCAGAAGACCGTTCCCGGGCCGCGCAACTCGACGGGTCCCTGGGCGGCGGAGACGAAGACCGACTCGCCGGCCCGCAGGGGGTGCCCGCCGGTCTCGACCTCGCCCTCGGTGCACAACAGGATGCGCGGCACGCCGCCCTGCAGGGTGAGGCCGGAACCGGGGACGGCCGTACCGAGGCGGAACTCGGGGGCGGGGGTGCGGTAGAGATCGCCGACCGGCTCGACCTGGAGGGCCGGAAGCGAGGGGTCGGTGACCCGCAGCAGCTCCTCCACGTCCATCGGCTTGCCGGTCAGCCCGGCGCGCAGCACGTTGTCGGAGCCGCCCATGATCTCCACGCCGAACCCGCTCAGATAGCAGTGCAGGACCCCGGCGCCCAGGAAGAGCGCCTCACCGGGCCGCAGCTCGTGGCGCCGCAGGAACAGCGGGGCCAGGCAGGCGGGGTCTTCCGGGTGGATCTCCGTCAGGCGTACGACCAGCTCGTTCTCGGGGCCTCCGACGAAGGAGGCGGCCCGCGCGATGTCGGCCACGAGATCGGCTCTGCCGTCTTTCGGCCACTCCACCAGGACGCGGAGCGCGGCGGAGGCGTCTCCGGCCGCCAGCGGCGCGACGACGGGCTCCAGCTCCGGTACGCCCAGCCCGCCGATGAGGACCGCGGCCTCCTCGGGAGGACGGAACCCGGCCAGCGCGGTGAACGGGGTCAGCGCGCAGATCAGCTCGGGCTTGGGGAAGGGGTCGACGTAGGTGCCCCGGGCGTGCCCTTCCCTGGCCTGCTCCTGGGAGGGGTGAACCTGGAGCGAGAGCGGCAGGTCCACGGCGATCAGCTTCAGCAGGTACGGCAACCGCGAGCCGAACCGCTCGACGGTCTTCCCGCCCAGCTCTGTCTCGGGGGCGGCGGCCACCACCTCGGCGAGGGAGTGCCAGGTCCCCTGGCGAAGCACCGACGAGGAGCCGGACGGGTGGGTGCCGAACCACATCTCCGCCTCGGGCAGCTCGGTGGGGGAGGGGCGCCCGGTGAGCGTGGCGATCGCCGTGCGCGAACCCCAGTCGTAGTTCTTCACGGGGTTGCGGAGGAGGTCGATCATGACGCCTCCACCGGAGCGGACGCGGTGCCGCCGGGTCGCCCGCCGTCGTTCTCCGGCCGGGAGGAACGCCGTGCGGGCGTGCCGCCAGGGCCGGTCCCGCCTGCCGCGCGGGCGGCGGGGATGAAGGAGTCGTTCATGATCCTCTGTGTCCGTGTGTGGTCGTGAGCGGAAATCTAATGAATGTCGCAGAACGTCGATGCTACGCGGCCCCTGGCCGGGTGGCCGTCGGGGCGTCGGCGGGACCCGGTGCCGCGCCCGTGGGGAGGGGAGGATCCCCTCGGGAACGGGTCGTCGCGCGGATCGTGAACGCGGTCTTCCCGGCCGCTCCCCCGAGCGGGTGGACGAGGCTCGTGATGGCCGGAAGTGGCCAGATCGGCCGGTCACCGGCCTGATGGGCGCCCACCTGGGACGATCCGCCCGCCCGGCACTGGAACGGTCCCGCGAAGGACCGTACGCGCCTTCGCGGGGTACCACGACGGGTTCACAAGGGGGCGATGGTCGGAGGAGACTCCGCTGGGAGCACCCGTCGCGCGTGCCGTCCGGGGGTCCCGCTCCCCGGATGAGGCGGGGTCACGGAAGGAGAGGTGGGCATGCGTTCACTCGGCATCGAGGGTGCGTGGGTGTTCGAACCGGAGGTGTTCCCCGACGATCGGGGCAGCTTCCACGAGTGGTTCCGCGCGGAGAGCTTCCGTGAGGCCACCGGCCGGCCCCTCGCCCTCTCGCAGGCGAACTACTCGGTCTCGCGCCGGGGGACGCTGCGCGGCGTGCACTTCGCCGACGTCCCGCCGAGTCAGGCCAAATACCTCAAGTGTGTCAAGGGTGCGGTTTTCGATGTAGTCGTCGACATCCGCGTCGGATCGCCCACCTTCGGGCGGTGGGAGTCGGTGATCCTGGACGACAGGGACCACCGGGCCGTGTACGTCTCCGAGGGGCTCGGTCACGCCTTCATGGCGCTGACCGACGACGCGACCGTGGTGTACCTCTGCTCGGAGGGGTACGCGCCGAGGCGTGAGCACGGGATCGATCCTCTCGACCCCGAGCTGGGGATCGACTGGCCCGCCGGAGTGACACCGCTGCTGTCGGACAAGGACGCGACGGCCCCGACCCTCTCCGAGGCTCGGCGACAGGGTCTGCTCCCCGCCTACGAGGAGTGCAGCCGGTTCTACGCCAGGCTCCAGGCCTGAGACGGGCCTGAGGCGGGCCTGAGGCGGGCCCGAGAAGACGGGTGTGAGACGGTGTGCGGCCGTCGCGGGCGACGGTGGGTACGGAAGGCACGCCCGGCCCCTGACGAGCGGCCCGCCGGAGGGGCGCCGCCCCCGGCGAAAGCGGGGTTCGGATGAACTCGCGGCAAAGAGGTCTTTGCCGAGCGAGATTCTAGAAGCTAACGTCGGAAAAACATCGGAAACACGGCTGTACCGGATCAGTGGATGACCGGGCGCCCGTCCGGAGGTGGCATGTCGATGCGCGCGCGACCCCCGCACGCCCTGCAACGGCGTCTCGAATGTTCCCGGCCACGTTGACGTCGGTGTCGGCCCGGTGCCCGCACGCCACGCACAAGAAGAGCGCATGGCTCTCACGACCCCCTCTTGGCGAGATTCGGTGACCTGATGGAGCGAGATGGTGACCATGTCGGGACGGATCTTCCACGGCGAGGCCAGGCCGGTGGGCCGGGAAGCGGAGTTCCGCACACTGGTGTCCTGGCTGGAGGGGGCCGCGGAGGGCGAGGCGTCTCTGACGCTGTTGCGAGGACCCACGGGATCGGGGAAGACCTCCCTGCTGGAGGCACTTGAGCGATATGCCCGCAGTGTCGGAGTGACGATCCTGCGCGGCTCCTGCTCGCCCGCGGGGGCCCGCCTGCCATGGAGCGGTGCGGAAAGCCTGTTCGGCGGGGCGCCGCTTCCGACGCGAGGTGGCACCGTGCCGCTGTCACACCTGTTGTTCCGGCGCGTCGGCGAGGCGGCCGTGTCGGGACCGGTGGCCCTCATGCTCGACGACACGCAGTGGTGCGACGAGGAGTCGTTGGCGTGGCTGGACTTCCTGGTGAACCGTGGGCATCATCTGCCGCTGTTCGTCCTGCTCGCTCAGCACCGCTCCGGCCCGTCGAACGGGCGGGCGGTTCCCGGTGTCGCCGCGCGCGGGCACCGCGTCGTCGACCTCGGGCCGCTCTCCGAGGAGGACGCGGGGAAGCTGGCCCGGCGGTGCTGGGAGACCGTGCCAAAAGAGTTGTTCGTCCGCCTGTGCACCAGTGTTTGCCGGGGCAACCTGGCACTGCTCGCGCGGCTGTTCAAGCGCCTGAGCGAGGAGGGCGTGCCACCTGACGCCCGAGGCGAGTCCAGGGCCGCCGAACTCGGCGCCGAACTCCACGCCGGACATCTGCTCGCGACGCTCGACCGCCGGCCGGCATACGTGCGTGGGGTCGTGGAGGCCTTCGCGGTGCTGGGGCACTCCGACGCGGAACTGGTGGGCATGCTGGCCGGGGTCCCCGAGCCGCTGGTGACCGCCGCGATCGAGATCCTGCGCGACGAGGAGATCATCGACGTCGGCCTGGCCGAGTTGAACGAGCGTCATGTGCGGACCGCGGTGCTGAACGACATGCCGACCGCCGCGCTCGACCGACGGCGGGAACTGGCCGCCAGGCTGCTCAACGACGGAGGCCGTCCGGCCGAGGAGGTCAGCGCGCAACTGGCGCTGCTGCCCGCACTTCCCGAGACCTGGATGCGGGGCGTGCTCGGGGAGGGAGCACGCCGTGCCGAGTCGAACGGGGACGCGGAGGTGGCGGCGCACTACCTGGGCCGGATGGTGATGGCCGATCCCGCCGACGTCGGCGCGCGGGCCGACCTCGCGCGGCTGATCGGACACGACGATCCGGCGAGAGCGTACGCGATGCTCTGCGACGGGCTGCGGGAGACGGGCGACGTGCGGGGAAGAGCACGTCTGGCGATCCAGATGTCGCGGGTCGCACCGCCGCTGGGCAGGGAACCGGAGGTGGTCTCGACGCTGAACGCCGTCCTGGCGGAACTCGACGGAGCGGCCACCGGGGATCACGAGTCGCGGATGCTGGTGGAGTCCGCGCTGTTGCTGATCGGGTGGAACCGCAGGTCCACCGCGAAGACCGTCTCGGAATGGGCGGTGATGTCGCGGACCCCCGGGGTGTCCGCCGGCGGGGGACGCGAACTGCTCGCCGGGCGGTCCCTGGTCTTCGCCATGTCGGGTTTCTCGTCCCGGACCTGCCTGCCGCTGGCCCGTAAGGCGCTCAGCGGCCCGGACGAGGTCTCCTGGAGCCAGGCGGTCGGTGCCGCCGCGTACGTGCTCTCACTCGCCGACGAGGTCGAGGAGGCGGTGCGAGCCATGGGCCGGGTGATCTCGCACGGCGCGGAGCAGGGGGACACCTGGGGGCAGGTGATGGCCCTGTCCAGGCGGTCGTGGATCCTGGGGGAGGCGGGCAACCTCGACGGGGCGCTGGTGGACGCGATCAGGGCCATGAAACTGGCGGACGAGCAGCCGTGGTCGAGAAGTGTGACGGCACCGCGGACGGCCCTGGGCGCGGTGCTCGCCTGGCGGGGGGACCTCGGCCAGGCCGCTGCCGTACTCGGCCAGCTGGGCACGCCGGACGTGGAGGACTACCTTCTCGACTATCCACGGGTGCTGATGACGAAGTCGTATCTGGCGGCGTCGCGAGGTGATCACGCGAGCGCGCTGTCGTCCCTGACCGAGTGCGGTGCGCTGCTCGCCGAGGCCGTCGTCAGGCATCCGATGTTCGTGCCGTGGTGGCTGGAGGCGGCCTGTCTCCTCGCCGAACTGGGGCGTGGGAACGAGGCGGGAGAGTTCGTCGAGCACGGCGAGGAACTCGCCGAGGCCTGGGGGAACGCGCCTGCCCGAGGACTCGCCCTGCTGGCGAGGGGGGCGGTCGCGGAGGGAGTCGACGGGGTGGAGACGCTCACCGAGGCGGTGGAGACACTGACCGGGACCCAGGCGCGCTGGTATCTGGTCAGGGCCGAGAGTCTGCTGGGCGAGGCGCTGCTGCGGATGGACGACCGCGAGGGCGCCCGCGGACATTTCCGTCGCGCCGTGCACCTGTCGGTGCGGTGCGGATTTCGCAGGCTGGCCGAGCAGGCCCGTGGCCGGCTCGTCGCCGCGGGCGGCCGGATGTACCAGGGAGCCGGTGGGGTCAAGAACGTGCTGACCACGGGAGAGGGGCGCGTGGCGGAACTCGCGGCGACCGGTGCGACCAATCAGGAGATCGCCCAGGCCCTGCGCATCACGTTGCGCACCGTTGAAAGCCATCTCACCAGCGTTTTTCGCAAGCTGGACGTGAGTGGCCGTGCGGATCTGGGATGGGCGCTGGAAACGCTTCCCACCCCCTCGCCGAATTCGCCAGCGGATTCGCGGAATACTATGCAAACACCTAGGTATCGCCGAGGACAATCAGCAGACCTCCGCGGGGAGCAGCGAACACGCGGCGAAATCGCGGGGTGACGGATCGCGATGATCTCGATGGGATGATCATATCCCATCATCGCGATCTTGAGGAAAATGATCTTTCGAGAGCAGGGGAGATCCGGCGATGTCCAACGGCAGGAGGCGACGACGGCGATTCGCTGACAAACCCAGTTACCATGCTTCCGCCTTCGGCGGCTGGGGCGACTACAGGACCTGGGCCGAGCACCAGTTCCTGCCCAAACCCGTGGAAGAGGCGGCGGAGGACGCGCGGGACGTCGAGGTGGAGGACGGCGCGCGGGAGATCGAGGCGCACGACGGCGCGCGGGACGTCGAAGCGGACGACGGTGTGTGGGATGCCGAGGTGGCCGTCGCCGGTGAGGAAGGGACGCACGACGCTCCGGAGGGGTACAGCGGTCCGGAGAGGTACGACGTCCCGGAAGGGTACGACGCTCCGGAGAGGTACGACGCTCCGGAGAGGTACGACGTCCCGGAGAGGTCGTGGGCGGACGCCGACGAGCACCACTACGTCGAAAGCTTCCCGGACGCGGTGCCTCGGGCCGCCCCCGCCCCCGCGCCGGCAACGGACCCGGACTGGGCGCCTTCGTCCTCGACGAGGTACGAGCACGAGAACTCGCGGCCGGTCGGACCGCGACCATACGTGATCTCCGGAGGGCGTACGCACGGCGACGCCCCGCTGCGGATGGACTCGCTGATCTCGGTGACGCCGCAGGGCACGATGAGCGCCGACGATCCCGCGCTGTCCCCGGAATATCGCTGGATCTGCGACATGTGCCGGGAGCCCATGGCGGTGGTCGAGATCGCGGGGCGCCTCAGGATGCCGATCGGGGTGGCCATCGTCCTGATCGGTGACGCGATCGGTTGGAACCTCCTCAGAGTGCATCCGCTCGCCGAGGTCGACAACCAGCCGTCGCTCAACATCATCACGCGCGTGCGCGAGGGGCTGCTCCGGCTGCCCTGACGCGGGACGTCTGTGGACCGGGCAGGCAAGACTAGGGGTTTTCCCGGCGCCGCCGCTGGTTCACTTACGGCTCGGACGACGGGCGATTCGCAGAGGTGAGCGATGACATTTCCCTCAGTGGCTGTGGTGGACCGAGACGAGCCGTCCCTTGACCACCGCGACCCGGCGGTTCGGATGTCACGGCTGTCGGATCCGGGCTCGCTGGAGATCATCCACCGGCGCGAAGGCGTGGGAGTGGTGGTCGCCTACGGCCGGGTCGACGGCGTGCGAGTAGTGATCTACTGCACCGACGCCACCGTGAAGGGCGGTGCGATCGGGATCGACGAGTGCCCGCTGATCGCCGACGCCATCGACCTCGCGGTGCGCGAACGCTGCCCGGTGATCGGCGTGTGGCACTCCGGCGGCGCGAAGCTCAACGAAGGCGTGTCGGCGATGCACGAGATCGGGGAGATGTTCGCCGCGATGGTCCGGGCCTCGGGCGAGGTCCCGCAACTGTCCGTCGTGCTCGGTCCCGCGGCGGGCGGCGCGGCCTACGGTCCTGCGCTGACCGACATCGTGATCATGTCTGACGCCGCCCGCGTCTTCGTCACAGGCCCGGACGTCGTCAGGTCGGTCACCGGTGAGCAGATCGACATGGAGAGCCTCGGCGGGCCGGACGCGCACAGCAGGAAGTCAGGGGTGGCCCACATCGCCACGGGGTCGGAGGAGGAGGCCTTCGCCCAGGCCCGCCGGCTCGTCGCGCTGCTGGCGAAGCCGGGTTTCGTCGACGTGGACTCGGTGCGCGAGGCGAGGCCGCTGCGCGACCTGCTCCCCGACTCACCCCGGCGCGCGTACGACGTGCGCCCGCTGGTCAGGGCGGTCCTGGACGGCGGGGACGCAGAGAACGGGGAGCCGGGTTTCGTCGAGCTGCAGCCCAGGTGGGCGCCGAACATGGTGATCGGGTTCGGCCGGCTCGCCGGGCGGACGGTAGGGGTGATCGCGAACAATCCGCTGCGCAAGGGCGGTTGCCTCGACTCGCTGTCCTCGGACAAGACATCAAGGTTCGTCCGGATGTGTGACTCGTTCGGCGTGCCCCTGCTCGTGCTGGTCGACGTCCCCGGCTACCTGCCCGGCGTCGGGCAGGAGTGGGAGGGGGTGGTCCGCCGGGGAGCGAAGCTGCTGCACGCGTTCGCCGAGGCGAGCGTTCCGCGGGTCACGTTGGTCACGCGCAAGTCCTACGGCGGCGCCTACATCGCGATGAACTCCCGGTCGCTCGGTGCCACCGCCGTGTTCGCGTGGCCGGAGGCCGAGGTGGCGATCATGGGTGCGAAGGCGGCGGTGGAGATCCTGCACCGCAAGAAGCTCGCCGCGGTGGCACAGGACGAGCGTGAGGAGCTGCTGGCCGGCCTGGCCGCGGAGCACGAGAGGATCGCGGGAGGCGTGGCCAGGGCGGTGAGCATCGGCGTCGTCGACGAGGTGATCGACCCGGCGTACACCCGGCTGCGGCTCGGCGAGGCCCTGGCCGCCGCCCCGGCGCGCCGGGGTCGCCACACCAACATCCCCCTGTAGACGTCAGGTGGCGGGCGCGCTGCGGTGCCGGTGAGATGCCGGTGAGGTGTGCGGTCGTCCGTCGCCGTCGTGCCCCGGCCCACCCGCTCCTCCTGCGGAGGGGATCCGCTTCTCCGAGACGCCGGCCCGGTGTCTCCGGCCATTCGAAGGAGAGGTGGTCAGGCCGTCGAACACAGATAAATAAAGGCAATCACAGGTAAATCCAAGGCAAATGCTTGTAAACCAACATTGCTGTGATTAAGGTCTCCTCAGTAGGCGATCGGAGTGCTTGAGATCAGGCGCATGCGTCGTCGATTCGAGGTGCGAAATGTGCAGCGATACTCGACACAGAGTCGAAGCCAAGGTCACGGACGGATCGCTCGGGCTGAACGGCGAGGTTCCCGCGCCCGTCCGTGGCACTGATGCGACCGTGGTCGGGGCTCCGAGCCTGCTCCGGAGGGTTTCGGCCCCCTCTCGTGCCACGGCAGGCCCCGGCGGGGAGTCCGAGAGGCTCTCGCCGGCCGTCAGCGACGAGCCGGTGTCGTACGCATGGCGCTAGCGGAGGGGAAAGCCGCGACGCACGGGCCGGCACGCACGTGGCCGGTGGGTGTCACCGAGCGGGGCGCTCGGTGGAGGGACGCCGCACCGGAGTTCCTGGCCGAGAGGGAAGGGCAGACACGCCTGCTGGGCGAGCAGGTGGCGATGCTCCTGCGCGGCCGTCCAGGAGTGGTGACCGTGCTCGGGGCGCCCGGCACGGGAAGGAGCGCGCTGCTCAGGGCGGTCGTCGCCCAGGCCAGGAAGGCCGGACTGCTCGCCGTTCTCGCCGGCTGCTCGCCCATCGAGGCCGATCTCCGCTACAGCGTGGTCTCGCAGATCGCCGCCGGACTGGCCGGCGCCGGATATCCGGCCTTCGCGCGGCGCCTGTGGGCGGAGGAGCAGCCGGCCACGACCTTGATTCCCGCGCTGTGCGGGGAGTTCGTGGCCCTCGCGGGCAACCGTCCATTGCTGATCGCCCTGGACGACGCCCGGTGGGCGGACGAGGAATCGAAGGCATGGCTGGCGGCCATGACCCACCGGCTGCGGTATGCGCCGATTCTCCTGGTGCAGGCCGGAGCTCCCGGCGAAGACTGTGCCGTCGAACCGGTCACCGAGTCCGGACCGGTCGCCGGCAGCGTGATCCACGTGCCGCCGCTGCGCGAGCACGGGGTCCGGGAGGTGATCGTCTCCCGGTACGCGGGGCCCGTCGACGGGGCGTTCGTGACCGCGGCCACCGAGGCCACGGGCGGCAGCCCGGCGGCCCTGCTCGCCGTGCTCGACCATTTCGTGCGCGCCTCCCTGCCGCCCGTCGCGCGGTATGTTCCGGCTCTGCTGGAGCGGGCCGCCGAGGTGAGCGGCGACCGGGTGACGAGGGGCATCTCCCGCCTGCCCGCGGACGCGCTCGCGCTGCTGCTCGCGATAGCCGTCTGCGAGGGCGGCCTCGACGCCGACCTGCTCGCCTCGCTGGCGCCACCGAGGACGATGTCCTCCGAGCAGGCACTGTCCGTCCTGGTGCGCCTGGGGCTGGTGACCGAGGGGAGGACCCCGTCGCCGGCGAGCCCTCTCATCGCCGACAGGGCGCTGGCCCGGATGGAGATCGGGGAGCGGCAGGCACTCGCGATGCGCGCCGTCGAGCTCGGGTACCGGGCGGCGATCCCGGAGGAACGGCTCGCCCGGTTGCTGCTCAACACGCGGCCGGTCGGTGCTGAATGGGTGGTGAGCCTGCTGAGCCGGGTGGCCACGCAGCGTCGTCTCGACGGGGACCACGAGGGCGCCGCGGCACTGCTCGGCCGGGCACTCAGGGAACCGGTGGGGGACGAACAGCGGCAACGGCTGCTCATCGAGCTCGCGATGATGGAGGCGGACCGCAACTCGGAGACGAGCGACAGGCGGCTGCAGCAGGTGCTGCTGAACAGCGGTACCGAGGTGTCGGTCGGCACACTCGTCCGGGCGGCCGATCTGCTCGGCTCGCGGGGCGACGCGTCCGCCACGTACCGTGCCGTCGCGACGGCCTACACGCGCAGAGAGGTGGGTGGAGCCGGCCTCGAATCGCTGGCGGCCATCGGCTGGCTCGCGGAGAACGACTGCGCGATCGGTGATTCCGCGCTGCCCGTGCACTCGTTCCCCGAACCGTCCGACGAGCCCGGAGACCCCGTGCGGGCGGGTGTCGCGGCCTGGATGCTCGCCGCCAGGGGGGAACGTCTGCCGCAGGCGCGGGAACTGGCCAGGACGGCCTTCCAGGTGAGGGGTGAGGAGCAGCCGTTCGGCCCCAGGATCCACGCGGCGAGGGCGCTGCTCCTGGCCGACGAGGTCGCCGAGGCGGTGATCGGGCTGGACGAGGTCCTGGCCGACGCCCGGCGCTGCGGTGCACGGGCACCGGCCGCACTGGCGCTGATCCACCGCGGCCGATGCGAGATGCGGCGGGGAAATCTCGGGCAGGCGGTGTACGACTTCGAGGCGGCACTGGCGGAGTTGCCGCTCACCTCGTGGCATCCGCGGATGGTCCCCTTCCTCGTCGCGACGGAGGCCTACCTGCATCTCGCCGGCCGGTCCGTGGAGAAGGCCGAGCAGTCGCTGGCCTTCGAGTTCCCTCCGGGGGCGGACCAGGGCGTGGCCTGGGCGGCACTGCTGTACGCCCGTGCCAGGGTGCACATGGAGCTGGCGGACCCCGAGGCCGCGCTGCGCGACATCAACGAGTGCGGGCGCGTGCTTCTGTCCAGGGGCTGGACGAATCCCGCGGTGCTGTCATGGCGATCGGTGGCCGCCGTGGCGAACAGCGCGTGCGGCAACGTCGAGACCGCCAGGCGGCTGGCGCTGGAGGGGTTGGAGCGGGCGAGGGAGTGGGGTGCCCCCAGCGCGCTGGATGTCGCGCGACGGTGCGCGTCACAGGTGCTGGACGGTGTCGAGGCGGCGAGCGACCTCGGGCACGACGCGCGAATCCCGCGGAAGCCGGCGCCGTACGACCGCCCCGCGACGGTGCCGGCCCAGCCCGCCGCGGCGTCGTCGGCGGCGAGGGGATACGCCGCGACTCAGAGTCGGCAGAAGGCGACGGTGAGAATCGACACACCTGACGCTAGACTCACCGGACGGTCCGAGCGCCCCGCCGTGGAGGTTGTCGCGGAAGGACCGTCGGCACCGAACGAAACGAGGTACCCACTGACCGCCAACGAGGAACGGGTCGCGGGGCTGGTCGCCGCGGGTCACTCGAACGCCTACATCGCGAGCGTCCTGTCGGTGAGCCTCCGGACGGTGGAGCTGCGGCTGACCACGATCTATCGCAAGCTCGCGGTCACCAACCGCAACGAGCTCGCCTCGCTTCTCGCCTCGATCCCGGCACCGCGGAACATGGGTGAGTGAATCCATGCTGCTGGAGCGGGAGAAGGAGCTGGCGCGGGCGGAGCAGGCGGTTCAGGCGGCCGTGGCGGGCAACGGGTCCATGATGGCGGTCATCGGCCCGCCCGGCGTCGGCAAGTCGGCGCTGTTGCGCACTTTGGCCGACGCGGCCGCCCCGCACGCGCGGGTCCTGCGCGCCGGCGGCACGCTCCTCGAACAGGACTTCGCGTTCGGCGTCGTCCAGCAGTTGTTCGAGCCGATCCTGGCCGGGGCGGAGAAGGACCGCTGGGATACCTGGTTCCAGGGCACGGCGAGCCTGGTGCAGGGGATGTTCTTCGGTGAGTCGCACGCGATCGGACCGAACCGGTCGCTCAGGCAGGAGTCGGTCCTGCAGGGGCTGAACTCGCTGATCGCCAACCTCAGCGAGGACGGCGAGGGCGGCGAGGGCGGCGAGGGCAGGGCCCTGGTGGTGGTGGTCGACGACCTGCAGTGGGCGGACGCGCCGTCCCTTCGCTGGCTGGCGTACCTCGCCAGGCGGCTGGACGGCACGCGGGTTCTGGTCGCCGCGGCCTTCTCCGAGGAGTGCGCGGCCTCCGACCCGATGCTGCTCAGGGAGATCGCCGCCTCGGGCGCCCGTACGCTGCACCCGAGGCCGCTCTCCGTCGGAGGGGTGCGCCGGTTGATCGGCGAGGAGTTCGGGGAGTCCTGCGACCTCGAATTCGCCCGAGCCTGTCACGAGGTGTCCGGTGGGATCCCCGCTTCGCTGGCCGCGATGCTGCACAGGTTGCGCACGGCCGGCTTCCAGCCGGTCGCGGCACGGGCCGGTGAGGTTCACGCCGCGAGCCAGCCGTTCCTCCGCGACCGCCGGATGTTCTGCCTCGGCATCCAGCCCGTGGTCGTCCGGGATCTCGCGCAGGCGATGGTCGTGCTCGGAGACCTGGCGGAGCCGGAGCTGATCAGCGAGCTCGCCGGTCTGGACAGCATCGACTACAAGTCCGCGATGCAGACCCTCGACCGCCTGGGCCTGCTCGCCGGCGGCGAGTCGCCGCGATTCGTCCACCAGAGCGTGCGGTACGGCATCGAATCGGGGATGAGCACCGACACGCGCGCCTCGATGCACCGCCGGGCGGCGTCGCTGCTGCACACCGTCGGCCACCCGGCCGAGCACGTCGCCGACCAGCTCCTGCAGGTCACCGCAGGGTACGAGGCATGGGAGATCGGCGTCCTGCGCGCGGCCGCCGGCGCCGCGCTCGAACGCGGCGCCGGAAGGAAGGCGGCCCGTTACATCCGGCACGCGCTGCTGGACAGGCCGCCGGACAGCGAGGCCCGGGGCCGGCTCCTGGTCGACCTGGCCGCCGCCGAGCGGGGATTCGACCTCGCGTCCTCGGTCACCCACATCTCGCAGGCCGTGCCGATGCTCACCTCGGTGACGGAGCGGGCGGAGGCGGTGCTGTGGATCCCGCCCGCGATCGGCACGGTCAACCCGTCATCGGGCGCGCTCGTCCAGGATGTGGCGCGGCAGCTCCATGAGCGGGGTCCTTCGTACGCGCAGGGAGACCTCGGCCTGCGGCTGGAGGCCCGCACCCGCTGTCTCGGGATGCAGGACGCCGCGCATCTCGGCGCGGCGGCCGACCGGCTGCGGGGGTTCGGCGCGGAGGTGCCGGTCTCCACGGGTTCCGGGCGGGAACTGCTGGCCGTGCTCGCCTACGCGGCGACGATGACCGGCGAGGTCACGGCCGCCGAGATCTCCGCCCTCGCCGGCCGGATCCTGGAGCGGGAGCCGCCGCGCGCGGGGCACGCCTACACCGCTCTCCCGCTGCTGGTCCAGGCGCTGGTCCTCGCCGACACGGCGGCCTCGGTGACCCCGTGGCTGGAGGCGATGCGAGAACAGGCTCAGCGCCAGGAGCTCGAAGGGGTCATCGCGCTGGTCAACGCGGAGCGGAGCATGGTCCTTCGCGCGTCGGGGCATGTGGTCCAGGCCAGGAGCACCGCGCTGAGCGTGGCCGACAACGCCGGTTCGTCCTGGCCGGAGGCGAGGACGCTGTCCATCTGGACGCTCGCCATGATCGCGCTTGAGACGCAGGACGTCGAACTGGGCGAGCGGGTGATCCGTACCAGTCCGGAGAGCGGTGACCTGCGGGTGGTCGTCGCGCATCGCATGGTGCGGGGGATGCTGGACGCGGTGCGGGGCGATCTGCCGGCCGCGCTGCACAGGTTCCTCGACAGCGGCAGGCAGCTGTCGCGCTGCGGGTGGACGAACGCGGCACTGTACCCCTGGCGGGTATGGGCCGCGGCGGTGAACCACCGGCTCGGAAGAGTGCAGGCGGCGACCGAGCTGGCCGACGAGGAGTACGCCTTCGCGTGGGCGTGGGGCGCTCCCGCGACGTACGGCCGCGCGCTGCGGCTGCGTGGAATGATCACTCCGGGTGAGGAGGGCGTCGATCTCCTCAAGCGGGCCGTCGAGACGCTTCGCCGTTCCGAGGATCGGATCGAGCTGTCCAGGACGCTCACGCTTCTCGGCAGAAGGCTCGCGGAGCTGGGCGCCGACGACGCGGAGGAGTTCGTTTCCGAGGGCACGCGGGTCGCGAGGGAACGTGGCGTCTCCTGGGCCGAGGGCGACAGGGACTCGGAGCTGAACGGCCCGGCGCTGCGACTGTCCGCACCCGAGCGCGGCGAGCTGACCAAGACCGAGGAGACGGTCGTCGCCTTCGTACTGCGAGGATGGACGAACCAGCGGATCGCCGACTCGCTCGGGGTGACCCGGCGTGCCGTCGAAAAAAGCCTGACGAGCACCTATCGCAAGCTCGGGGTGAGCGGCAGGGCGGCGCTCGTCGAGGAACTGGGCGCGCGGAACGCGGACGAATAGGCGGTGTGACAGACGGTGTGACGGCCGCTCCGCCGGATCCCGTCAGGCGAATCGCCGCCTGTCACCTTCTCGCAGGTCTCCGGGGTGTGGCCCCCGATTCCCGCCGCCGCCCGGCGCGGTCTCCGCGGCCGGACGGCCGGGTGACCCGCCGACCGGATGCCTGAGCGATCACCTGGCTGAGGGCTGAAGAGCGGGAAGCCCGCGAAGTCGCCGCTTCGGGCCGGTCGGCGGAAATCCGCACCGAGGACCCCGGCCGGCGACGGGCATCACGGTTCGCCGGTCCGGCATGATCCGCATCACGGTTCGCGTGCCCGGCATGATCCGCGTCGTGACGGGTAATTTCCGGCGGGCGGTGTGCCGCCGTCGCCGGTTCGAGGGCCCCGGCCGCACGCGCGATATTTAGTGCGGGACGTGAACTATTTCCCCGGGTGGGCGCAGGGAAGTTCGGTACCGAACGAGACCGCCCCACCGCACCGCAAGGTCCGAACCGGACGCCTCACGCACCACAGTCTTTTACTGTTTGTCGTGGGCTTATGTTGACCTGCTTTCGCACCGATTAATATCATGTTAATAAGTGGATTTGGTCGTTACCCCATAGTTATCGGGTCATCGTCTCGTCTGCTGGAGGAGAGGAATGGTAATCAGATGAGTATTGATATCGGCATCGCTCCGGTTGATGAGGAACGGCGGCTCCGGTTAGTCGGCCCACCCGCCGACGGGGTAGACCAGTATCGTTCCTTTTTCGACCAGTCGGGAATCTGCGTGGCGAATCTCGACCACGCGACCAGGGTTATCGAGGCGAATCTCGAATTCACCCGGCAATTCGGGCGTTCCCTGGCGGACATTCGAGGACTTGCGTTCTGCGAGTTGCTCCATCTGAGCGTCCGCGACAAGCTGGGACAGCAGTTCACCCATCTGACGGACAATCGGCGCGCCCGCTTCGAGGAGCGGGTGATCGCCGTGCGGCCGGACCAGACCGTGCTCGGCGGTGAGCTCACCGGGATCGCGCTGCACGGCGAGGCCGGCCACGTCGAGAGCGTCATGGTGGTGGTGCGACCCGACCGAGAGCAGCGTGACGACCTGCTGACCGGGAAGAAGAGGCTGCTCAGCAGCATGGAGGCGCGGGTACTCGAAGGGGTCGCCGCCGGGGTGTCGACCGTGCAGCTCGCGTCGATGCTGTACCTCAGCCGCGGCGGCGTGGAATATCACGTGACGACGCTGCTGCGGAAGCTGAAGGCCACCAACCGCCCGGCTCTGGTCTCCAAGGCGTACTCCATGGGCATTTTCCGGCTCGGCTCCTGGCCGCCCCGGATCCTGCCCGAATTCGTGAAGTAAGTCCATGTAATCGGCCTGCGGTCGCGTGGTCGTCGTGACGATCGCGCCGCCGGAACGGCAAGGGAGGTTTCATCGTGACCAGTGCGAAAATTGTGCTATCCGGTGGGCCGGAGCGACTTTCCGGTCAAAGCCCCGTTCGAACCATGGTCGCCCCGGAGGAGAAGGTGAAGATTCTCTCCGGTGCGGGATACGAGCACTTCGTGCACAACGGTGAATTTCTTACGGTCGACGGGGAGAACCTTCCGGTCTTCCAGTGGTCCGAGCGCACCAAGATAGCCGAGTAAACATACTCAGCAAATTCGGAAGTGAGCGGTAAATCGTGTGCGGGACAGCCGTGGTCACGCTCCCACTCGAATGGGAATGGGTTTCCTTGGTTGCCGCAAATGATTCTCCGAGCAAGAGGTACCCATTTCGGGAAAACGTGGCTCTGGTGAGGTGCGGTGTGGTGGTAACGGGTAAGCTCGTCAGCTTCGATGAATTTCGCGGATTCGGTTTCATCGCCCCCGACTCGGGTGGCGAAGATGTTTTCATGCACGTCAACGACCTGAACAGCGACAAACGTCTCCTCTCGATCGACACGAGGGTCGAATTCAGGGTCGAGAACGGCGGAAAGGGACTGAAGGCGTCCCAGGTCCGCGTACTCGACAGGCCTGCCGCACCGAAGGCCGCCCTGTCCTCGCCGCCCTCGCCGTCCCTGTCGTCCTCACCGTCTCCGTCGGCTCCGCCCGCCGTGCCGAGACCCGCGCCGACGCCCGCGTCGATCGGGTCGGCGGCACCGGCACCGGCCGTCTCCGCCGCCGACCGTCAGGGCAACGACGCCGGTTTCTGTGACGTGCTCTCCGTCGGGGAAATGACGCAGGAGATCACGGAAGCCCTGCTCGTGGCCGTGCCGACGATGACGGCGGAACAGCTGCTGGGCGTCCGCCGATGCCTCGTCGGCCTCGCCCAGACACATGGCTGGGTCGAGGAGTAGCGCCTCCGGCACCGGGCCGCCGATCTCGCCGACCGGATGGCCCTGGTGCCCGATCACGCTCTCGCCGACGGTTCCGTGGGAGTTCGCGGTGAGCCCTCCAGTCTCTAAAGTCCCAGAAGTCCCAGAAATCCCTGGAGTCCGGTAATTCCGCGGCGTTTCCCGGACTTCTCGACTCTGGTGGCAGGCCACTGTCACCGCCGATCACCTGACACCCTGAAGAACTCCCTCGGTCACGGGCCGGCGGTCCATCGGCCCGACGGACTCGATTCCCGCTGTGGGCACGCCGTCGGCGTCTTCGCGGTCGCGATGGTGTCCGGTCGGAATCTGTTCGCGGTGCTGAAAGGAAAGTGCATGTCCAGGCGCGCGCTGATCACCGGTATCACCGGTCAAGACGGTTCTTATCTGGCTGAGCATCTACTGTCCCAGGGCTACCAGGTCTGGGGGTTGATCAGAGGCCAGGCGAATCCCAGGAAATCCCGTGTCAGCCGTCTTGTCAGCGATCTGTCGTTCGTCAACGGCGATCTGCTGGACGAGGGGAGCCTGGTGAGCGCGGTGGACAAGGTGCAGCCCGACGAGGTGTACAATCTCGCGGCAATCTCCTTCGTCCCGATGTCCTGGGACCAGGCCGAGCTGACCACCGAGGTCAACGGCATGGGCGTGCTCCGGATGCTGGAGGCGATCCGCCTGGTATGCGGGCTGGACAAGTCACGTGACGGCAGCAGCGGTCAGATCCGCTTCTACCAGGCGTCGTCCTCGGAGATGTTCGGCAAGGTCGCGGAGAGCCCGCAGCACGAGACGACGATCTTTCATCCGCGCAGCCCCTACGGGGTCGCGAAGACATACGGCCATTTCATCACCCGGAACTATCGCGAGTCGTTCGACATGTACGGCGTCTCCGGGATCCTCTTCAACCACGAGTCGCCGCGCCGGGGCACGGAGTTCGTGACCAGGAAGATCTCCCTGGCGGTCGCCCACATCAAACTCGGCCTGCAGGACAAGCTGTATCTCGGAAACCTCGACGCGGTCCGCGACTGGGGATTCGCCGGCGACTACGTCAGGGCGATGCACCTCATGCTGCAGCAGGACGAGCCCACCGACTACGTCGTGGGCACCGGGCACATGCACTCGGTGCGCGACGCCGTGCAGATGGCCTTCGAGTACGTGGGACTGGACTGGCGCGACCACGTCGTCGTCGACCCGGCGCTGGTGCGTCCCGCGGAGGTGGAGACCCTCTGCGCCGACCCGAGCCGCGCCCGGATCGAGCTCGGCTGGGAGCCCAGCGTGAGCTTCGAGCAGCTGATGCACATGATGGTGGAGTCCGACCTCCAGCACGCCTCGCGCGAGCGGGACTTCGGAGACCTCATCCTCGCGTCGAGCTGGTGAGTTCACGGCCGCCTCTCAAGCCCGGCGTATCGGAGAGAGGCGGTCCGTGAGGCACGGGAAAGGCAAACTCGAACCGCTATGTGAGGCTCAGGGATGAACGAAGTGGAAGATGCCCGGCTGGGGGTCCTGGGGGCCGGGGTGATGGGCACGGGGATCGCGGTCGTGGCGATCGGCCACGGTATCCCGGTCGTGCTCGTCGACGTGTCGGAGGACAAGCTCGCCGACGCCCGGCACCGCGTCGACCTTCAGCTCCGGCACGCGCGGCTGATGGGCTCGGTACCGGCGAAGGGTCAGGTGGCCGACCTGACGACGACCACGGACCCCGCGGCCGTCGCCGGCGCCACCGCGGTCGTCGAGGCCGTCGTCGAGGACGCCGAGATCAAGGCGAAGGTGCTGGGCGAGACGTCACAGCTGCTCGGGGCCGGCACCCCGCTGATCTCCAACACCTCCGGCATCCCGATCGGGGAGCTGGGCAGGTTCACCGCCCGCCCGGACGAACTGGTCGGCGTCCACTTCATGAACCCCGCCTACCTGATCACGATGGTGGAGGTGATCAGAGGCGACCTGACGAGCGACGAGACGATGACCGCGGTCACCGGACTGCTGGCCCGGATGGGGCGCCGCGGGATCGTCGTGCGGGACGCTCCGGGATTCGTCACGAGCAGGCTGCTCCACCCGATGATCAACGAGGCGGCACGGATCGTCGCGGCCGGTGTGACCAGCGCCGAGTCGGTGGACGACCTGATGCGAGGCTGCCTCGGACACCCCACGGGGCCCCTGCGCACGGCCGACCTGATCGGGCTGGACAACCTGGTCGACGCGCTGCGAGCCCTGTGGGAGCGCACCGGCGACGCGAACTTCCAGCCCTGTGAACTCCTGCTGGAGAAGGTGGCGATGGGCCACCTTGGGCGTAAATCCGGTAAGGGCTTCTACGACTACGAGAAGGTGCTTTCGTGAACACGCACCCAGAAGAGACGCTTCAGCCGACCCCCGACACCATCCGGAGGCAGATCCTCGACTTCCTCCAGGAGCGGATCAAAACGGAGGTCGCCGTCGACAGAGACCTGTTCGCCTCCGGGCTCGTCAACTCGATGTTCGCCATGGAGTTGGTCGTCCACCTGGAGCAGAGGTACGGCATCGCCATCCTCGGCGAGGACCTGAAGCTGGACAACTTCCGCACCGTCGAGCGGATGGCCTCCCTCGTCCTGCGGCTGCTGGACACACCGGTGGCGGACCATGCCTGAATGGCTCGCCCAGGCGCGCCAAGGAGTCACCGACCTGGTCGGCGACCAGGCGGCGGAATGGGACCTCGCAGGTCTCCTTCCCACCGAGACGCTGCGGACCCTCGGCAAGCTGGGCCTGCTCTGCGCCGAGGTGCCGCCCGCGTACGGCGGCGTCGGCGCGAACAGCTCGGAGAACGGGGCCCTCACCGCGCACGTGGGCAGCCTGTGCAGTTCCCTGCGCAGCGTGATGACGTCGCAGGGCATGGCGGCGTGGACGATCCAGCGGCTCGGTGACGCCCGCCAGCGCCAGGAGTACCTCCCGAGGCTGACCGGCGGCGAGCTGGCCGCCGTCGCCTTCAGCGAGCGTGAGGCCGGCAGCGATGTGACGGCGCTGACCACCCGGATACGTGCCGACGGTGACACGGTGGTGGTCGACGGGCGAAAGACGTGGACCACCGTCGCACGCTACGCCGACCTGATCGTCGTCTTCGGACGGTACGGGGACGAGGGCGCCGCCGTCGTCGTCCCCGCCCAGACCCCGGGGGTCACCGTACGCCCGGTGCCCAACCCCAGCGGCTGCCGGGCCGCCGGGCACGCCGACGTCGACCTCGACGCCGTACGCCTTCCGGCGAGCGCGGTGCTCGGGGGCGGCGGCCAGCAGCTCCAGCTGCTGGTCACCACGGCCCTGTCCTACGGCCGGATATCGGTGGCCTGGGGCTGTGTCGGGATCCTGCGGGCCTGTCTCCTGGCGGCGGGCTCGCACGCGGGAACCCGCAGGCAGTTCGGTCGGCCCCTCGCCGAACACCAGCTCGTCGCCCGCCACCTCGCCGAGCTCATGGCGGCGGAGCAGGCGGCGACCCGGGTCTGCGAGCACGCGAGCCGCTGCTGGGACGAGAGATCGCCGGAGATGGTGATCGCCACGGTCCTGGCCAAGTACATCGGCTCGACCGAGGCCGCACGCGGTGCGGCGGCGGCCGTGCAGGTGCTGGCGTCGGCGGGGGCGCAGGACGGCCATGTGGTGGCGCGGGCCTACCGGGACGCGAAGCTCATGGAGCTCATCGAGGGCAGCAGCGAGATCTGCCAGCTCATTCTCGCCCAGCACGCCGTCGCACAGTCACACTGACCAAGACGAGGAGGACAGGTGCCCGACAAGACCTCGGTGGTGAAATGCCTGGTATGGGACCTGGACAACACGCTGTGGCAGGGAACCCTGCTGGAGAACGACGAGATCCGCCTGCCCGACTCCATCCGTGAACTCATCCGGGTGCTCGACTCCCGGGGCATCCTGCAGTCCGTCGCGAGCAAGAACGACCACGACCACGCCTGGGCGAAGCTCGAGGCGCTCGGCGTCGCCGAGTACTTCGTGCTGCCCCACATCGGCTGGTCGCCCAAGTCCGACTCGATCCGGCAGATCGCGGAGGAACTGCGGTTCGCCCTCGACACGATCGCGTTCATCGACGACCAGGCCGCCGAACGGGCCGAGGTGACGTTCCACCTTCCCGACGTACGGTGCTACTCCGCCGAACACGTCGCCGAACTGGCCGGGCTGCCGGAGTTCAGCCCGGAGACGGTGACCGAGGACGCCAGAAGCCGACGGCTGATGTACCAGGCGGGGTTCCGCCGGCAGGCCGCGAAGTCCGGCTTCACCGGTCCCGACGAGGAGTTCATCCGCTCGCTCGGCCTGGTGATGCACATCGAGCACGCCACGGCCGAACACCTCGCCCGCGTCGAGGAGCTGACCCTGCGCACCAGCCAGATGAACGCCACCGGCGTGCACTACTCGCGGGAGACGCTGGAGCGGCTGCTCGACGATCCCGGGCACCGCGTCCTGGTCACCTCGTTGAGCGACCGTTTCGGGCCGCACGGGGCGGTCGGGGTCATCCTGCTGGAGCTGGGCCGCAGGACCTGGCATCTGAAGCTGCTCGCCACCTCCTGCCGGGTCGTGTCCTTCGGCGCGGGCACGGTGATCCTGCGCTGGCTGATCGACCAGGCCGCTCGCGCGGACGCGCACCTGGTGGCCGACTTCCGCCGCACCGACCGCAACCGGATGATGGAGATCGCCTACCGGTTCAGCGGATTCACCGAAGGGAAGTGCCCGTGCGTCGGGAGGCTGCCCGCCTCCGGGGTGAGCGGCCTGGAGCGACTCCACCTCGTCCCGGCACCGCAGGGCGCGCCCACCACCATGACCCTCGTCGCGTGCGACCTCGGGACCCTCGGGACCTCGTCAGGCACCCGGCCCTTCGATCTGCGCAGCCCCTCACCCGTCGTCTAGCAGGGCGGTTCGGCCGCTCCCCGCTTGCGCACCAGGGTGATGCCGTCCGCCATCGGCAGCAGTGAGATGTCCACCCGGCGGTCCTCCGCGAGGAGGGCGTTGAACCCGCGGATGGCCTCGGTGTCCGCGTCCCGCGCCTCGGGGTCGACGACCTTGCCGAAGAACAGGGTGTTGTCCACCACGATCAGCCCGTTCTCCCTGAGCAGTGGCAGGGCGGCCTCGTAGTACTTCGGGTAGCCGGGCTTGTCCGCGTCGATGAACACGAGGTCCACCGAGCCCGGCCCCTCGTCGAGCAGGAGCGCGGCGAGGGTGTCCGAGGCGTCGCCGATCCGCAGGTCGATCCGGTCGAGCACACCGGCCCGGCGCCAGTGGGGCATTCCGACACGGGGCCACCGCTCGGTGATGTCGCAGGTGATGACGCGCCCCTCGGGAGCGACCGCGCGGGCCAGGCACAACGTGCTGTAACCGGTGAAGGTGCCGACCTCCAGCACGGTCCGCGCGCCGACGAGCCGGGCGAGCAGCGTCAACAGCTGCCCCTCCTCGGCCATCACCTGCATCGCCCTGCCCGCGGGCAGGGCGGCGGTCTCCTCGCGCAGGGAACGCAGGATCTCGTCCTCCCGCAGCGACATCCGCCGAACGTACTCCGACAACTCTGCTGTGACGTGCAGCTGACCGGCCATTGCGCGAGTGTACGGCCCGGCTCGCTGGTCTTTTTCCCACTCTCGGCGCCGGAGTTACTAATGATTTTCGGGGAGCGCGGAGCCGAGACTGATCCGATGTTGGCGGAGCCTGTGGGCTCGACCGCGGCCGGTGTGGTCCGTCCGGTGGTGCTGTGATCGCCGAACTCGGTTGCGAGGCATCCGGGTCCCGGCGAGTTGACGAGTTCGTGCTGGTCGTTGAAAAGGGTTGAGCTGTGGACAACGAAGCGAAACTCCGGGAATACCTCAAGCGGGCGACCACCGATCTCCGGCGCACCCGTCAACGCGTCCACGATCTTGAGGAACAGAACCAGCAGCCGATCGCGATCATCGGGATGACCTGCCGCTACCCGGGCGGTGTGGCCTCGCCCGAGGACCTGTGGCGGCTGCTCGCCGAGGGCGGCGACCCGATATCCGAGCCGCCCGCCGACCGCGGCTGGGACCTCGACCGGCTCCGCGACGAGTACGGCGGCGCCGTACCGCCGTCGCTGTCCGGTGGTTTCCTGCGCGACGCGGCGGAGTTCGACGCCGGCTTCTTCGGCATCTCCCCCCGGGAGGCGCTGGGCATGGATCCGCAGCAGAGGCTGCTGCTCGAAGCCACCTGGGAGGCCGTCGAGAGAGCGGGCATCGACCCGATCGCGCTGCGGGGCAGCCAGACGGGTGCCTTCATCGGCGCGATGTCCCCCGACTACCGCGACACCCTGCCGCACGACATCGACGCCTTCGGGCTCACCGGTACGGCGAACAGCGTGATGTCCGGCAGGTTGTCGTACACGCTCGGTCTGGTCGGCCCGGCGGTGACGGTGGACACGGCCTGCTCGTCCTCGCTGGTCGCGCTGCACTGGGCCGCGCACTCGCTGCGGACGGGCGAGTGCACCCTCGCGCTCGCGGGCGGTGTGACGGTCATGTCGACGCCCAGCACCTTCATCGAGTTCAACCGCCAGGGCGGCCTGTCGCCCAGCGGGCGGTGCAGGGCGTACGCCGACAGCGCCGACGGCACGGGCTGGTCCGAGGGCGTGGGCGTGCTGGTGCTGGAACTGCTGTCGGACGCCCGGCGCAACGGGCACGAGGTGCTCGCGGTCATCCGTGGTTCCGCGGTGAACCAGGACGGCGCCTCCAACGGCCTGACCGCGCCGAACGGCCCCTCGCAGCAGCGGGTGATCCGTGATGCCCTGGCGAACGCGCGGCTGTCGGCGGCGGACATCGACGTGGTGGAGGGACACGGGACCGGTACGACGCTGGGCGACCCGATCGAGACCGAGGCGTTGATCTCCACGTTCGGCGAGGACAGGGAACGACCCCTGCTGCTGGGGTCGGTGAAGTCGAACATCGGTCACACGCAGGCCGCCGCCGGTGTGGCCGGTGTGATCAAGATGGTGCTCGCGATGCGGCACGGGGTGCTGCCGAAGACACTGCACGTCGACGCCCCCTCGTCGCGGGTGGACTGGTCCGCGGGCACGCTGGAACTGCTGACCGAGCAGCGGTCCTGGCCCGAGACCGGGCAGCCGCACCGGGCGGGGGTGTCCTCCTTCGGGGTGAGCGGCACCAACGCCCACGTGGTGCTGGAGGAGGCGCCGGAGTCTGAAACGGATGCCCCCGCGGCCGACAGGACACCCGCGGGCGTGGTGCCCGTGCTGCTGTCGGGCCGGACCGACGAGGCGCTGCGGGCCCAGGCCGCGCGCCTGCTCGCCCATGTGGACGGTGCGCCCGAGACGTCGCTGGACGACCTGGCGTTCTCGCTGGCCACGACGCGGTCGGCGTTCGAGCATCGAGCGGGGGTCCTCGCCGCCGATCACGCCGAACTGCGAGCGGGATTGACGTCGCTCGCGGACGGCGGCGCCGTCGGTGTGATCAAGGGCCATGGCAGGCAGGCCAAGCTGGCGGTGTTGTTCACCGGTCAGGGTAGCCAGCGGGCCGGGATGGGTCGTGAGCTGTACGACCGTTTCCCGGTGTTCGCGGCGGCGTTGGACGAGGTGGTCGCGGAGCTGGATCCGCTGCTTGAGGGCTCGTTGCGTGAGGTGGTGTTCACCGAGCCGGGGTCGGCGGAAGCGGAGTTGCTGGATCGGACGGGGTGGGCGCAGCCTGCGCTGTTCGCGGTGGAGACGGCACTGTTCCGGCTGGTGTCCTCGTGGGGGATCCGTCCGAACGTGCTGGCCGGGCACTCGGTCGGGGAGATCGCGGCTGCGCATGTGGCGGGGGTGTTGTCGCTGGCGGACGCGTGTGTGTTGGTGGCGGGCCGGGCGCGGTTGATGCAGGCGTTGCCTGCGGGTGGGGCGATGGTGTCGGTGCGGGCCTCCGAGGGGGAGGTCGCCGAGCTGCTGGCCGGGCGTGAGGAGCAGGTGTCGGTCGCGGCGGTGAACGGTCCCGCGTCGGTGGTGGTCTCCGGGGTTGAGGAGGCGGTGCTGGAGGTGGCCGCCGCCTTGGAGGAGCGGGGGGTGCGGACGAGGCGGTTGCGGGTGTCGCACGCGTTCCATTCGCCGTTGATGGATCCGATGCTGGAGGAGTTCCGGGTGGTGGCCGGGTCGCTCACCTTCAGCCCGCCGGAGATCCCGATCGTGTCGACGTTGACCGGGGAGTCGGCGACGGCGGAGCGGTTGTGTTCGCCGGAGTATTGGGTGGAGCAGGTGCGTGGCGCGGTGCGGTTCGCCGACGGCGTGCGGGCCCTGCATGGCCAGGGGGTGCGGGCGTATCTGGAGCTGGGCCCCGACGGGGTGCTCACCGCGATGGCCGCCGACACCCTCGCCGCGAGTCCGGACTCGCGTGACACCGACTCGACGCCGGATTCACCCCTGCGCGCCACGGACCCCGAAGGGGAGGCGGACGCGGTGCTGGTGCCGGTACTGCGCGGGGGACGCGACGAGCGAACGGCGGTCATGTCGGCGCTGACGGCCCTGCACGTGCGTGGGGTGCCGGTGGACTGGCAGGCGGTTTTCCCCGGCGCCCGCCGGGTGGAGGTGCCGACGTACGCCTTCCAGCGCGAGCGGTACTGGCCGAACCCGACCTCGACCGGGGATGCCCGAGGGCTCGGCCTGACGGCTGCCCGGCATCCGCTGCTGGGTGCGGTCATGGGGTTGGCCGACAGTGATGAGGCGTTGTTGACGGGTCGTGTCTCGTTGGGGTCGCATCCGTGGTTGGCGGATCATGTGGTGGGCGGGATGGTGATTTTTCCGGGTACGGGGTTTTTGGAGTTGGTGGTGCGGGCGGGGGATGAGGTTGGGTGTGGGGTGGTGGAGGAGTTGACCTTGACCGCGCCGTTGGTGCTGGGTGAGGACGATGCGGTGGCGGTGCAGGTGCGGGTGGGGGCTGCGGATGGGGTGGGTCGGCGTGAGGTGAGTGTTCATGCTCGGCCTGCGGGGGCCGGTGAACACGACGCCTGGGTACGGCACGCGAGTGGTGTGCTGGCCGGTGGGGGGATCGGCGCGGGAAGTGACGGTGCGGCGGCCGGTGGCCGGGCCGGGGAGGAGTTCGAGGCTTTCGAGGGTGGGGTGTGGCCGCCGAGGGGTGCGTCGGTGGTCGAGGTGGGTGGGTTGTACGAGCGGCTGGCCGGCAGCGGGTTGAGTTACGGGCCGGTGTTCCAGGGGGTGCGGGCGGCGTGGCGGGGGGTGGACGGTGCGCTGTTCGCCGAGGTGGTGTTGCCTGATCGGGTCGTCGATGCGGGTGGTTTCGGGGTGCATCCGGCGTTGCTGGACGCGGCGTTGCACGTGGTGGCTTTCGCGGGGGCGGGAGATCCGGAGGGTGTGCGGTTGCCGTTCTCGTGGGGTGGGGTGTGTCTGCACGCGGGTGGGGCGTCGGTGCTGCGGGTGCGGTTGGCGTGGACGGGTGATGGTGAGCTGTTGTTGAGCGCGGTGGACGTGGTCGGGGAGCCGGTGCTGTCGGTGCGCTCACTGGTGCTGCGCCCGATCCCGTCCGACCGGCTTGGCGCGGCCTTCCAGAGCGGGGGAGTCGAGCGGGAGGCGCTGTTCGGGGTGGAGTGGACGCCGGTGGCGGAGCCCTCTTCGGGTGGGGTGTCACCGGTGGCGGTGCTCGGCCCGGACGTGCTGGGTGTCGCCGAGGCATGGCGGGCGGCAGGGCAGGCGATTCCGGCTCATGAGGATCTGTCCTCGCTGGTGGCGGGGCCGGTGCCGGACGCGGTGGTGACCGAGGCGGTCTCGGATCAGGCGGGCGCGGTGGTGGGGGCGGTGCGTGCTTTGGCGGTTCGTGTTCTGGGGTTGGTGCAGGGGTGGTTGGCTGATGAGCGGTGTGGGGGTTCGCGGTTGGTGGTGGTGTCGCGGGGTGCGGTGGCGGTTGGGGAGGGTGAGGTGGTCGTGGATTTGGGGGCTGCGGCGGTGTGGGGGTTGGTGCGTTCTGCGCAGGTGGAGAATCCTGGCCGGTTCGTGCTGGTGGACATCGATGAGGAGTTGTCGTCGTCGGTGTTGGCGGGGGTGTTGGCCTCGGGTGAGCCGCAGGTGGCGGTGCGTGGGGGTGAGGTGCGGGTGCCGCGCCTGGCGCGGGTGACGTCCGGCTCCGCTTCTGGTTTCGGGGGTGGGGGTGGTCTCGCGGATGGCTCCGGCCTCGGCGAGGGGGGTGGTTCTGTTCTGGTCGGTGGTTCTGATCTGGGTGAGGGCCGGGTCTGGGATCCGGAGGGGACGGTGTTGATCACTGGTGGTACGGGTGGTCTGGGGGGTTTGTTCGCGCGGCATGTGGTGGCCGAGCGTGGGGTGCGGCGTCTGCTGCTGACCAGCCGCCGGGGCCTGGACGCCCCTGGCGCGGTGGAGTTGCAGGCGGAGTTGATCGCGCACGGGGTCGAGGTGGAGGTCGTCGCGTGTGATGTGGCCGATCGGGATCAGGTGGCGGCGCTGCTGGCCGGGATCGATGCCGCGCATCCGTTGACGGCGGTGATTCACACTGCGGGTGTGCTGGATGACGGGACGATTCCGTCGTTGACGGCGGAGCGGTTGGATGTGGTGTTGCGGCCGAAGGTGGATGCGGCGTGGTATCTGCACGAGCTGACCCAAGACCAGGGTTTGGCGGAGTTCGTGGTGTTCTCGTCGGTGGCGGGGACGTTCGGTGGGGCGGGGCAGGGCAACTACGCGGCGGCGAACGCGTTCTTGGACGCGTTGGCGGAGTATCGGCGCGGGCTGGGGCTGGCGGGGTTGTCGTTGGGGTGGGGTCCGTGGGAGCAGGACGCCGGGATGACGGGCGGGTTGGACGAGGTTCAGGCGCGTCGGTTGACGCGTGCGGGGATGTCGGCGATCACGCCGGAGCAGGGTGTGGTGTTGTTCGAGGCGGCGATCGGTTCCGGTGGGCCGGCTGTGGTTCCGGTGCGGTTGGATCTGGCGGCGGTGCGGGCGGGTGGTGAGGTGCCGCACCTGCTGCGCGGGCTGGTGCGGGGGGTCCGCAGATCGGCGGTGTCCGGGATGGCGTCGGCCGTGGCCGGTGACGGCGCGCTGGTGGGACGGCTGATCGGGGTGGAGCCCGCCGAGCGTGTCAGGCTCCTGGTGGACCTGGTGCGTACCGAGGTGGCACTGGTGCTGGGGCACACCTCGCCGAAGGCGGTGGACGTCCGGCGGGAGTTTCGGGAGCTGGGCTTCGACAGCCTGACCGCGGTGGAGCTGCGCAATCGGCTGAACACGGTGACCGGGCTGCGCCTGCCGGCCACGCTCGTCTTCGACCATCCCACGCCCGCCGTGCTGGCCGAGTTCCTGCTGGAGGAGGCACTGGGCGAGCGGGACGTCGCCGTCCCGGCCACGATCACGCCGGTCGCCGACGACCCGGTCGTGATCGTCGGGATGGGCTGCCGCTATCCGGGTGGCGTCACCTCGCCGGAGGACCTGTGGCGGTTGGTGGCGGAGGGCCAAGACGCGATCACGGGATTCCCGGTCAACCGCGGCTGGGACCTGGAGGCGCTCTACCACCCGGACGCCGACCACGCGGGCAGCTCGTACACCAGAAAGGGCGGCTTCCTGCACGACGCGGCAGAGTTCGACGCGGACTTCTTCGGGATGAGCCCGCGGGAGGCGCTCGCGACGGACGCGCAGCAGCGCCTGTTGCTGGAGACCTCCTGGGAGGCCGTCGAACGGGCGGGAATCGACCCGGCCACGCTCCGGGGCAGCCGGACGGGCGTGTTCGCCGGGGTGATGTACACCGACTACAGCGGGATCCTGGGCGCGGGCGAGTTCGAGGGCTATCGGGGTACCGGGACCGCCGCGAGCGTCGTCTCCGGCCGGGTGTCCTACACGCTGGGCCTGGAGGGTCCGGCGGTGACGGTCGACACGGCCTGCTCGTCCTCGCTGGTCGCGGTGCACCTGGCCGCACAGGCACTGCTCTCGGGGGAGTGCGAGCTCGCCCTGGCCGGCGGTGTGACCGTGATGGCCACGCCCGGGGCCTTCGTGGAGTTCTCCCGGCAGCGAGGGCTGTCCGCCGACGGGCGATGCAAGTCTTTCGCGGACGGCGCGGACGGCGTGAGCTGGGCCGAGGGCGTCGGGGTGCTGGTGCTTGAGCGCCTGTCGGACGCCCGGCGCAACGGCCACGACGTGCTGGCTGTGGTACGGGGCTCGGCGGTGAACCAGGACGGCGCGTCCAACGGGCTGACCGCGCCGAACGGCCCCTCGCAGCGGCGGGTGATCCGTCAGGCCCTGGCCGGAGCTCGACTGTCGGCGTCCGAGGTGGACGTGGTGGAGGGGCACGGGACCGGCACCACCCTGGGTGACCCGATCGAGGCGCAGGCGCTGCTCGCCACCTACGGCCAGGACCGGCCGCAGGGCCGGCCGCTGCTGCTGGGGTCGATCAAGTCGAACATCGGCCACACGCAGGCGGCCGCGGGTGTCGCGGGCGTGATCAAGATGATCATGGGGATGCGGCACGGCGTCGCGCCCAGGACCCTGCACGTCGACGCGCCGTCCTCGCACGTGGACTGGGCCGCGGGTGCGGTGGAGCTGCTGGCCGAGGCGCGGGAGTGGCCCGAGACGGGTCACCCGCGCCGGGCCGCCGTGTCGTCGTTCGGCTTCAGCGGCACCAACGCCCACCTCATCATCGAGCAGGGCATCGAACAGGACGGCGCCGAGGTGACCCCGGCGGCCGAGGGGGAGACGCCCTCGGCCGCCGGGTCGCCGACGACGGGCCTGCCGCTGCCGCTGCCGGTCTCCGGCAGGACGGAGGGGGCGGTGCGGGCGCAGGCCGCGCGGCTGCTGTCCCACCTGGAAGGCCGTCCCGAGGTGTCCCTCGCCGATATCGCGTTCTCGCTGGTGACCACTCGTTCCCTCTTCGAGCACCGGGCCGTCGTGCGGGCCGAGGACCACGCCGGAGCGCTGGCCGGGTTGCGTGCGCTGGCCGGCGGCCTGACCGCGCCGGGAGTCGTACGAGGCCAGGCCAAGGACGATCTGAGGCCGGCGTTCCTGTTCACCGGCCAGGGCGCCCAGCGAGTGGGCATGGGCCTGGAGGCCTACGAGCGGTTCCCGGTGTTCGCCGAGGCGCTCGAAGGCGTGCTCGCGGCGCTGGCTCCCCGGATGAGTCCGCACCTGGACCGGCCGCTGCGGGAGGCGCTCTTCTTCGACGCCGAACTGCTCGACCGCACGGCGTACACGCAACCGGCGCTTTTCGCCCTTGAGGTCGCGCTGTACCGGCTGGTGGAGTCGTGGGGCGTACGCCCGGCCGCGCTGGCGGGGCACTCGATCGGGGAACTCGCCGCGGCGCACGTCGCCGGGGTGCTGACACTGGAGGACGCCTGCGCGCTGGTCGCCGCGCGGGGCCGGTTGATGCAGGCGCTCCCCGCCGGTGGCGCGATGGTGGCGATCCAGGCGAGTGAGGAGGAGATCCGTCAGGCGCTGGCCGGGCGCGAGGACGAGGTGTCCGTCGCGGCGGTGAACGGCCCCGCGTCGGTGGTGATCTCCGGGGTCGAGGCCGCGGTGCTGGAGGTCGCCGCCGGGTTGGCCGCCCAGGGGCGCAGGACCAAGCGGCTGCGGGTGTCGCACGCGTTCCACTCCCCGTTGATGGAGCCGATGCTCGCGGAGTTCAGGGCGGTCGCCGAGACGGTGTCGTACGCACCCCCTCGGATTCCGATGATCTCCAACGTGACCGGCGGGTTCGTCACGGACGAGGTGTGCTCCCCCGACTACTGGGTGCGGCACGTGCGGGAGACCGTCCGGTTCCGCGACGGCGTGCGGGAACTGCACGGGACGGGCGTGACCGCGTTCCTGGAGATCGGGCCGGACGGCGTGCTGACCGCGATGGCCCAGGACGCCCTCCCCGAGGAGGCCGAAGCCCTGTTGCTGCCCGTGCTGCGCGGCGACCGCGGCGAGAGCGCCGCGCTCATGACCGCGCTGGCCGAGCTGCACGTGAACGGCGTGCGTGTCGACTGGCGGGCCCTGCTGCGCGGGGCCCGCCGGGTGGACCTGCCGACGTACGCGTTCCAGCACGAGTCGTTCTGGCCGGAGCCGCCGCCCGTCGCGAACGAGGCGGTCGCCGATCCGGCCGACGCGCGGCTCTGGGACGCGGTCGGGCGCGGTGACGCCGGGGACGTGGCCGCGATCCTCGGCCTGCGCGACGAGCACGCCGCCTCGCTGGACGCCCTGCTCCCGGCCCTGTCGTCGTGGCGGCGGAGCCGGAGCGAGGTGGTGACGCTCGACTCCTGGCGCTACCGGGTGGAGTGGAAGCCCCGCCGTACGCCCCCTCTCGCCGTGCTGGCGGGCACCTGGCTGGTCGTGACCGCCGACGGGATTCAGGACGGCGACGTGGTCGCCGCGCTGGAGGGTCACGGGGCACGGGTGGAGCGGCTTGTGCTGGAGGGGACGGACACCGACCCCGCGTCGCTCGCGGCCCGGCTCGGGGAACTGGGCGAGATCTCCGGTGTGGTGTCGATGCTCGCGTCCGCGGAGGCGCCCGTCGCGGACGGCGGGGCGGTGCCGAGCGGTCTCGCGCTCACGGTCGTGCTCCTGAGGGCACTCGGCGACGCGGAGATCGGCGCGCCGCTGTGGTGTGTCACCCGTGGCGCCGTGTCCGCGGCTCCTGGCGATCGGGTGACCCGTCCTGTGCAGGCGCAGGTGTGGGGCATGGGCCGGGTCGCGGCCCTGGAGCATCCGGAGCGCTGGGGCGGTCTGGTCGACCTGCCCGAGGTCGTCGAGGGGCGTTGCGCCCAGGGGCTGGCGAGCGTGCTGGCGGGCCTGGACGGCGAGGACCAGGTGGCGGTGCGGGCGTCGGGCGTGTTCGGGCGGCGGTTGCGGCGTCACCCCGCCGCGTTCGGCCAGGCCGGTTCGACCGGTGCCGCCGTGCGGGGTTCCGGCGGTGCGGCGTCGGGTTCCGGTGCCCTCGTGCCGGGTTCCGGTGATACGGCGTCGGGTTCCGGTGCTGTCGTGTCGGGTTCCGGCGGTGGGGTGTCGGGTTCCGGACCCGCCGGGTTGGGCTCCGGTGGCACGGTGCTGATCACCGGCGGGACCGGCGCCCTCGGCGCGGCCACCGCGCGGTGGCTGGTACGCGGCGGCGTCACGCGTCTCGTGCTGACCGGCCGGCGCGGCATGGACGCCCCCGGGGCGCCGGAGCTGCGCGACGAGCTGCTCGCGCTGGGTGCCGAGGTGAGCGTCGCCGCCTGTGACGTGGCCGACCGCGACGCGCTCGCCGCCGTGCTCGCCACGATCCCGGCCGAGCACCCGCTCACCGGGGTCGTCCACGCGGCCGGGGTGGGGCAGGCCGTCGCACCCCTTGAGCGGGCGGACGCCGCGACCCTCGCCGAGGTGACGACGGCGAAGGTGGCCGGTGCCGCCAACCTGGACGACCTGCTCGGGGATCGCGAACTCGACTTCTTCGTGCTGTTCTCCTCGATCGCCGGGGTGTGGGGCAGCGCGGGGCAGGGCGCCTACGCGGCGGCCAACGCCTACCTCGACGCGCTGGCCGAGCACCGGCACGCCCGAGGTCTCGCCGCGACGTCGGTGGCCTGGGGCGCGTGGGCGGAAGCGGGCATGGCCGTCGCGGGGGACCTCGCGAGGGACACCGCAGGAGACAGCGCGGGGGACAGCGCGGGGGACAGCGCGGGAGACGCTGCCGCGCCGGGAAACACGGTTGCGGCGGGTGACACGGCCGGGCAGGGGAACGCCGGGGGCGCCGGGGGCGCCGGGGGCATGGCCACGGAGGGGGGCATGGCCGGTTACCTGCGCAGGCGCGGCCTGGCCCTGCTGCCCCCCGACATCGCGGTCGGCGAGCTGAACCGGGCGATCGGCGGCAGGGACGCGGTGGTGACGGTCGCCGACGTCGACTGGGACCGGTTCTATCCGATCTTCACCTCGACCCGGCCCAGCAATCTGTTCGGCGAGCTCGCGGAGGTGAGGACGCAGCGCGAGAGCGAGGACGGGCCGGGGGCCTCCGGCGACCCGGAATTCGTCGCGCGGCTACGTGGCCTGACCGACAAGGAGCGTCGGCGTGAGCTGCTGAACCTGGTACGCGCCGAGGTGGCGGCCGTGTTGGGACACGCCTCGGCCGAGACGGTCTCCGAGCGGCGCGCCTTCCGAGAGCTGGGCTTCGACTCGCTCACCGCGGTGGAGCTGAGAAAGCAGCTCGTCGCGGTGACCGGTCTGGCGTTGCCGAGCACGCTGGTGTTCGATCACCCGAATCCGGCCGCGCTGGTGGAGTTCCTGCGGTCGCGGGTCGCGGGCGCGGAGGACGGCGAGGACGGCGAGAACACAGCCGGAGGCTCCGTCGCCGTCCGTGCCGACGAGCCGATCGCGATCATCGGGATGGCCTGCCGCTTCCCCGGCGGCGTCGCCTCTCCGGAACAGCTGTGGGAACTGGTGACCGAGGGGGGCGACGCGATCTCCGGGTTCCCCGCGGGCCGGGGCTGGGACGCGGAAGGGCTCTACGACCCCGACCCCGATCACTCCGGCACGACCTACTCGGTCGAAGGGGGGTTCCTGCACGACGCCGGCGACTTCGACCCCGGGTTCTTCGGTATCTCACCGCGCGAGGCGCTGACCATGGACCCGCAGCAGCGGCTGCTGCTGGAGACCGCGTGGGAGGCCATCGAGCGGGCCGGCATCGATCCCGTCACGCTGCGCGGCCACTCCACCGGCACGTTCATCGGCTCCAGCTACCAGGAGTACGGCTCGGACTCCGCCGACGCCGAGGGGCACCAGGTCACCGGCACCATCCCGAGCGTGCTGTCGGGCCGGCTGTCGTACGTACTGGGCCTGGAAGGTCCCGCGGTCACGGTCGACACGGCGTGCTCGTCGTCGCTGGTGGCGCTGCATCTGGCCTGCCAGTCGCTGCGCGAGGGTGAGAGCTCGCTCGCCCTGGCGGGCGGCGTGACGGTGATGACCACCCCGGCGGCCTTCGTGGCGTTCAGCCGCCAGCGGGCGCTCGCCGCCGACGGCCGGTGCAAGGCGTTCTCCGACTCGGCGGACGGGATGAGCCTGGCCGAGGGGGTCGGCCTGCTCCTGGTGGAGCGGCTGTCGGACGCGCGGCGCAACGGTCACCCGGTCCTCGCGGTGGTGCGCGGTTCCGCGATCAACCAGGACGGCGCGTCCAACGGGCTGACCGCGCCGAACGGTCCCTCACAGCAGCGGGTGATCCGCAGGGCGCTCGCGGGCGCGCGGCTGTCGGCGGCCGAGGTCGACGCGATCGACGCGCACGGCACGGGGACCGGCCTGGGCGACCCCATCGAGGCCCAGGCACTCCTCGCCACGTACGGGCAGGACAGGGAGCGGCCGCTGCTGCTCGGGTCGGTCAAGTCGAACATCGGCCACACCCAGTCCGCGGCGGGCGTGGCCAGCGTGATCAAGATGGTCATGGCGATGCGGCACGGGACGCTGCCCAGGACGTTGCACGTGGGCACGCCGTCGTCCCACGTGGACTGGACGGCGGGCGCGGTCGAGCCGCTGACCGAGGCCACCCCGTGGCCGGAGACCGGAAGGCCGCGCCGGGCCGCCGTGTCCTCCTTCGGGATCAGCGGCACGAACGCCCACACGATCCTCGAACAGGCGCCGGACGCGGAGGAGCCGGTCGGCGAGGTCGCGCTCGCCGGTCCCGACGACCGTGCGGATTCCGCGGCCGCGGAATCCGGCCGCGTTCCCGCTCCCGTTCTCGGCACGGTGCCGTGGGTGGTGTCGGGCAGGACGGCGGAGGCGCTGCGCGCGCAGGCGCGACGGCTCGCCGACCACGTCGCCGACCACGGTGTCGACCAGGGGGCCGGCCGCGGTGAGCTCGATCCGGCCGCGGTGGGCTTCTCACTGGTGACGTCGAGGTCGGCGTTCGAGCACCGCGCGGTCGTGGTGGGCGGTGACCGCGAGTCGCTCTCCGCCGCGATGAGCGCGGTGGCCGCGGGCGAGCCCGCGCCGGGTGTGATCCAGGGTGTGGCGGACGCCGAGGGCAAGACGGTCTTCGTCTTCCCCGGCCAGGGCGCGCAGTGGGCCGGTATGGGCGCCCGGCTGCTTGAGCAGTCCCCGGTGTTCGCCGAACGCGTCGCCGAGTGCGCCCTCGCCCTGAGCCGGTACGTCGACTGGTCGCTGATCGACGTGCTGCGCCAGACGGAGGGGGCGCCGTCGCTGGACCGGGTGGACGTCGTGCAGCCGGTGTCGTTCGCGGTGATGGTCTCGCTCGCGGCGATGTGGCGCGCTCACGGGGTGGAGCCCGACGCGGTGATCGGGCACTCCCAGGGGGAGATCGCCGCCGCCTGCGTGGCGGGCGCGCTCTCCCTGGACGACGCCGCGAGGGTGGTGGCGGTGCGCAGCCAGGCCATCGCGCGGCGGCTGGCCGGCGCCGGAGGGATGATGTCGGTCTCGCTTCCGCTGCCCGACGTCGAGGAGAGGCTGCGTCCCTGGGCCGAGCGGATCTCGGTCGCGGCGGTCAACGGGCCGCGTTCGGTCGTGGTGTGCGGCGATCCCGGCGCGCTCGACGAGCTGTCGGAGCGGTTGACCGAGGAGGGGGTGCGCGCCAGGCGGGTCGCGGTCGACTACGCCTCGCACTCGGCTCATGTCGAGCGGCTTCAGGAGGAGCTGCCGCGAGCCCTGTCGGAGATCCGGCCGGAGCGGGCCGAGGTTCCCTTCCTGTCCACGGTGACCGGGGAGTGGCTGGACGGCACGGAGCTGGACGCCGGCTACTGGTACCGCAACCTGCGCCGAGCCGTCCGGTTCGAACCCGCGGTGCGGTCCCTGCTGGCCGAGGGACACCGGGCGTTCATCGAGGTCAGCCCGCACCCGGTGCTGACGGGCGCGATCCAGGAGACGGCCGAGGAGGCGGGCGGGACCTCGGCGGTGGTCGCCGGGACTTTGCGCCGCGACCAGGGCGGCACGGAACGCTTCCTCACCTCCCTGGCGGAGGTGTTCGTACGCGGCGTGCCGGTCGACTGGAGAACGGTCTTCGACGGCACAGGCGCCCGCCGGGTGGAACTACCGACGTACGCGTTCCAGCGGGAACGGTTCTGGATACAGCGCGCCGAGGCGCCGGCGGCCGGCGCGGCGGACCCGGCGGACGAGCGGTTCTGGGCGGCGGTGGAGCGGGAGGACCTCGACTCGCTCGCTTCCGGACTGGACGTGGGCGCCGGGGCACTCGCCGAGGTGGTACCCGCGCTGTCGTCCTGGCGTCGCCGGCAGCGGGCCCGGTCCACCGTAGACTCCTGGCGCTACCGCGTCGCCTGGCGGCCGGTGACCGACCTCGCCTCCGCCTCCCTGTCGGGCACGTGGCTGCTCGTCACCCCGGAGGGCCTGGAGGGTGACGACGTCGCCGACGCGCTCACCGCGCACGGCGCGCGGGTCCGCAGGGTCGCGCTCGACGAGTCGTGCACCGACCGCGTCCTGCTGGCACGCGTGCTGACCGGCCCCCTGGCCGGGGCGCCTGGCGATGCCGGGGGACCGGGCGTACCGGCCGGGGGGCCGGACGCCTCGCCAGGCGAGGGAGAACACATCGCCGGCGTCGTGTCCCTGCTCGCCCTCGCCGAGCGGCCCGCCGACCGCTACCCGGAGCTGGCCGTCGGCCTGGCACTCACCGTCGCGCTCGTGCAGGCCCTGGGCGACGCGGAGATCGACGCGCCCCTGTGGTGCCTCACCACGGGCGCGGTCTCCACCGGCCGGTCGGACCAGGTGACCAACCCCCTCCAGGCGCAGGTCCACGGCGTGGGCTGGACGGCCGCGCTGGAGCACCCGCGACGCTGGGGCGGGATGGTCGACCTGCCGAGGACGCTCGACCAGCGCGCGGCGCGGCGCCTGGCGAGCGTCCTCGCGGGCGGTGGCGGCGAGGACCAGCTCGCGATCAGGACCTCGGGCGTGTTCGCCAGACGGGTGGTGCCGGCACCGGCGGCCGACCGGAAATCGGCGCGCGGGTGGACGCCACGCGGGACCACCCTGGTGACCGGCGGCACGGGAACGCTCGCCCCCCACCTGGCCCGCAGGCTCGCGGCCGAGGGGGCCGAGCACCTGGTGCTGACCAGCCGTCGCGGCATGGACGCTCCCGGCGCGGCCGAACTGCTGGCGGAGCTGGCCGCACTCGGCACGACCGCGACGATGACGGCGTGCGACGTGTCCGACCGTGACTCCGTCGCCGGCCTGCTCGCGCGGCTGCGCGCGGAGGGCCACGTCGTCCGTACGGTGGTGCACGCCGCCGCCTCCATCGAGCTGCACACACTGAACGACGCCACCGTCGAGGCGTTCGCCGAGGTGGTGCGGGCCAAGGTCCTCGGCGCCCGGCACCTGGACGAGTTGCTGGACGCCGACGAGGTCGAGGCGTTCGTCCTGTTCTCCTCGACGGCGGGGATGTGGGGCAGCGGGCGGCATGCGGCGTACGTGGCGGGCAACGCCTACCTCGGCGCGCTGGCGGAGAACCGGCGCGCCAGAGGGCTGCCGGCCACGTCGATCTCCTGGGGCATCTGGTCGGACGACCGCGAACTCGGCCGGGTCGATCCCGAGCAGATCCTGCGCAGCGGGCTCGTGTTCATGGAGCCGGACCTGGCGCTCGAGGGGTTCAGGCAGGCGCTGGACGGCGAGGAGACCGTGCTCGCGATCGCCGACGTGGACTGGGAGCGGTACTTCCCCGTCTACACCTCCGCACGGCCGAGCCGGCTGTTCGGCGAGGTGCCCGCCGTACGGCGGCTGACCGAGGCCGCGGAGCGTCCGGCGATCGCCGCGGGCGACGGGGAGTTCGTCACCCGGCTGCGCGGGCTGCCCGCGTCCGAGCGGGACCGGCTGCTGCTGGAGCTGGTGCGCGGCCAGGCGGCGACCGTGCTGGGCCACTCCTCGGCCGACGCCGTCGCCGAGCGGCAGGCGTTCCGCGACATGGGCTTCGACTCGGTCACCGCGGTCGACCTGCGCAACCGGCTCGCCGCTGCGACGGGCCTCGCGCTGCCCAGCACGCTGGTGTTCGACCACCCGAACCTGGAGGCGCTCGCGGGATACCTGCGCGCCGAGATCGCCGGGGTGCGGGCCGTTCCCGTCGCCGTGGCAGGTCCCGCGCGGGCCGCCTCGGACGAGCCGATCGCGATCATCGGGATGGCCTGCCGCTACCCGGGCGGGGTTCGCTCCCCCGAGCGGCTGTGGCAGGTCGTCCTCGACGGGGTCGACGCGATCTCCGGGTTCCCCGGCGACCGCGGCTGGGACGCGGACGGGCTCTACGACCCCGATCCGGGCCGGCCGGGAAAGACGTACTCCACCTGGGGCGGATTCCTGCACGACGCGGCGGAGTTCGACGCCGACTTCTTCGGGATCTCGCCGCGCGAGGCGCTCGCGATGGACCCGCAGCAGCGGCTGCTGCTGGAGACGGCCTGGGAGGCCGTCGAACGGGCCGGGATCGCCCCCTCGTCGCTGCGCGGCAGCCTGACCGGCACCTTCGTCGGGGCCAGCTACCAGGACTACGCCCTGGCGATGGCCGGCGGCAGAGAGGGCCTGGAAGGCCATCTGATCACCGGCACCATCTCCAGCGTGCTGTCCGGCCGGGTGTCGTACCTGTTCGGTCTTGAGGGCCCGGCCGTCACGCTGGACACCGCGTGCTCGTCGTCGCTGGTGGCGCTGCACATGGCCTGCCAGTCGCTGCGCGACGGTGAGAGCTCGCTCGCGCTCGCCGGTGGGGTGACCGTGATGTCCACCCCCGACGCCTTCATCGGGTTCAGCAGGCAGCGGGCGATGGCCCCCGACGGCCGCTGCAAGGCCTACTCCGACTCGGCGGACGGGATGAGCCTGGCCGAGGGGGTCGGCCTGCTGCTGGTGGAGCGGCTGTCCGACGCCGAGCGCAACGGGCACCCGATCCTCGCGGTCGTCCGAGGGTCGGCGATCAACCAGGACGGCGCCTCCAACGGGCTGACCGCGCCGAACGGCCCCTCGCAGCAGCGGGTGATCAGGCAGGCGCTGGCCAACGCGGGGATCGCGGCGGCGGACGTCGACGCGGTGGAGGGCCACGGGACCGGTACGGCGCTGGGCGACCCGATCGAGGCGCAGGCGCTGCTCGCGACCTACGGCCAGGACCGGGACCGCCCGCTCCTGCTGGGATCGGTCAAGTCCAACATCGGGCACACCCAGATGGCCTCCGGTGTCGCGGGCGTGATCAAGATGGTCATGGCGATGCGGCACGGCCTGCTGCCCAGAACGCTGCACGTGGACGCCCCGTCCTCGCACGTGGACTGGTCGAGCGGCGCGATCGAGCTGCTCACCGAGCCGAGGGAGTGGGTGCGGGCGGGGCGTCCGCGCCGGGCCGCGGTGTCGTCGTTCGGACTCAGCGGCACCAACGCCCACGCGGTGCTGGAGGAGGCGCCGCCGGTCGCCGCGCGGGCCGGGCAGGCCGCGCCCGTCGTCGTCCCCGTGCTGGTGTCGGGCAAGAACGACCAGGCCCTGCGCCACCAGGCGGGACGGCTGCTGTCGCTGCTCCAGGAGTCGCCGGACCTCCACCCCGCCGACGTCGCCCTCTCCCTGGCGACCTCGCGCTCCCACCTCGACCGGCGCGCGGCGCTCGTCGGACGGGACCGCGAGGAGATCGTCGACGGGTTGCGGGCACTGGCGGAGGAGCCGCAGGACGGCGCCGTCGTCGCGGGGGGCGTCGCGGGGACCGTCATCCACGGCGGCGCGGTCCACGGCTCCCTCGCCTTCATGTTCACCGGCCAGGGCGGCCAGCGCGCGGAGATGGGCCGCGAGCTGTACGGTCGCTTCCCCGCGTTCGCGGACGCGCTCGACGAGGTGCTCTCCCACCTGGACGCGGACCTGGACCGCCCGCTGCGCGAGGTGCTGTTCGCCCCGGCCGGTACGGCACAGGCCGCCCTGCTGCACGAGACCGGCTACACCCAGCCGGCGCTGTTCGCCTTCGAGGTGGCCCTGTTCCGGCTGCTCGAATCGTGGGGGGTGCTGCCCGACCACCTCACCGGCCACTCGGTCGGGGAGATCGCCGCGGCGCACGTCGCCGGCGTGCTCTCGCTGCCGGACGCCTGCACCCTGGTGGCGGCCCGCGCACGCCTGATGCAGGCGCTGCCCACGGGCGGGGCGATGATCGCCCTGGAGGCCCGCGAGGAGGAGGTGCTCCCGCTGCTGGCCGGCCGCGAGCACGAGGTGTCGATCGCGGCGGTCAACGGCCCGACCTCTCTCGTCGTCGCCGGCGAGGAGGACGCCGTCCAGCAGATCGCGGCGCGGCTCGCCGCCGGAGGACGCAGGACCAGGCGGCTCCAGGTCTCCCACGCCTTCCACTCCCCTCGGATGGAGGCGATGCTCGACGACTTCGGCCGGGTCGCTCGCGGCCTGTCGTACGCGCCCCCGCGGATCCCGGTCATGTCGAACGTGACCGGCGAGCCGGCGACCGCGGAGCAGCTCTGCTCGCCCGACTACTGGGTGGAGCACGTCCGCAGGCCGGTCCGCTTCGGCGACGGCGTGCGCCGGCTCGCGGAGCAGGGCGTCGTCACCTTCCTCGAACTCGGCCCCGACGCGGTGCTCACCGCGATCGCCGCCGACTGCCTCGCCGACCGCGCGGACGTCCGGACGATCCCCACGGCGCGCGGGGACCGGGGCGAGGAGCAGCCCCTCACGGCCGCGATGGCCCGCCTGCACACCCTGGGCGTCACCGTGGACTGGCGGGAGTTCTTCGCCGGTACCGGCGCCGAGACGGTCGACCTGCCGACCTACACCTTCCAGCGCCGCCGGTTCTGGCCGGAGGCGCGGGCCGCGGCCGTACCGGCGTCCTCCGGCGCGGCGGACACCGACTTCTGGGACGCGGTGGAACGCGGTGACGTGGCGACGCTGGCGGAAGGGCTCGGCGTCGACGGCGGCACGCTGGAGACGCTGCTGCCCGCGCTGTCCTCGTGGCGCCGCCACCGGTGGGAGCACTCGGCCGTGGACGGCTGGCGGTACCGGTCCGTCTGGAAGCCGCTGCCCTGGTCGCCACCCGCCTCGCCCTCCCCGGACGCGGGAGCCCGGTTGCTCGTGGTGATCCCCGAGGGGTACGCGGACGAGGAGTGGGTGACCTCGCTGGCGGGCGCGCTGGGCGCGGAGGCCGACCGGATCGAGGTCGGGGAAGACGACCGGGCGGCGCTGGCCGTACGGGTACGGGAGCTGTGCTCCGCGGGACCCCGGCCGGTCGGGATCGTGTCCCTGCTCGCCCTGGACGAGCGCGACCTCACCGGCCATCCCGGGGTTCCCGCCGGTCTGGCGCTCACGGTCACGCTGGCGCAGGCCCTCGGCGACGCCAGGGCCGAGGCACCCCTGTGGTGTGTGACCCGGGGCGCGGTGTCGGTGGGGCGCTCGGAACGGGTGTCCCGGCCGCTGCAGGCCGCCGTGTGGGGTCTCGGCAGGTCCGTGGCGCTGGAGCAGCCGCATCTGTGGGGCGGCCTGGTCGACCTGCCGGAGAGTCTTGACCCGGGCACGATCTCCCGCCTGGTCGGCGTGCTGTCCGGCATCCGGGGCTCCGGCCTCGAGGGCGAGGACCAGCTCGCCGTACGCACCCCGGGGGTCTACGGCCGCCGCCTGGTGCACGCCCCGATCGGCGAGAATCCCGTCGCGCGGGAGCTCACCCCGCCGGGTACGGCCCCGATCGGCCCGGGCACCGTACTCGTCACCGGAGGCACCGGCGCGCTCGGGGCACGCGTCGCCCGCTGGGCGGTCCGCGCGGGTGCCGCGCACGTCCTGCTGGTCGGCCGACGCGGGCCGGACGCCCCGGGCGCGGCCGAACTGCGGGACGAGCTGACCGGCCTCGGCGCCGAGGTCGACCTCGTGGCCTGCGACGTCGCCGACCGCGACGCGCTGGCCGCCGTACTGGCCGGCATCCCGGGGGACCGGCCGCTGAGCGCGGTCTTCCACGCGGCGGGCGTGGTCGACGACGGGGTACTCGACGGACTGACGCCCGAACGCCTCTCGTCGGTGCTGAGGTCGAAGACGGCCGCCGCGCTCAACCTGCACGAGTTGACCGAGCACCTGGACCTGCCGGCGTTCGTGCTGTTCTCCTCCACCTCCGCCACCTTCGGCTCGCCGGGGCAGGCCAACTACGCGGCCGCGAACGCCGTGCTCGACGCGCTGGCCGAGCATCGGCGCGGACGGGGTCTCGCGGCGACGTCGATCGCCTGGGGGCCGTGGGCCGGGGCCGGCATGGCGGCGGACGCCGCCGGCGTGGAGAGCCGGATGCGCAGGGCCGGCCTGGAGATGATGTCCCCCGACCTGGCGATCCACGCGCTGCGGCAGGCGATCGAGCAGGACGACACGACGCTGACCGTCGCCGACGTCGACTGGTCCCGATTCGTCGGCGCCTTCGCCGCGATCCGGCACAACCCGCTGGTGAGCGACCTGCCCGAGGTCGCCGCGGCCGCCGCGGTGGCGGACGCGGGGGCGATCGGCGCCGGAGGGGACGGGGCCGCCACGACCGAGCCGGCGTTCCGGCGGCGGCTGGCCGGGCTGCCCGCCGCCGAGCGGGGCCGGGCCGTCCTGGACCTGCTGCGCGGCTGCGTGGCCGCCGTGCTCGGCCACGCCGATGCCGACGGCATCGCACCGGACCGCCCCTTCAGGGAGCTGGGCTTCGACTCGCTCACCACCGTCGAGCTGCGCAACGTGCTGGCGGCGACGACGGGGCTCACCCTGCCGGCGACGCTGGTGTTCGACTATCCCGCCCCGAGCGCGCTGGCGGACTTCCTGCTGGCCGAGCTGCTCGGCTCGATGTCGCAGGAGGGTACGGCCGCCCGCACGCCGGCCGTGGTCGCCCGCGCCGACGAGGGCGATCCCATCGTGATCGTCGGTATGAGCTGCCGGTTCCCCGGCGGGGTGAGCTCCCCCGAGGAGCTGTGGCGGCTGCTGGTGGACGGGAGAGAGGGCCTCTCCCCGTTCCCCGACGACCGGGGATGGGACCTGGAGGCGCTCGCGGCGGGGCTGTCGTCCACGAACGTCGGCGGCTTCCTGCGGGACGCGACCGAGTTCGACGCCGAGTTCTTCGGCATCTCGCCCCGTGAGGCGCTCGCGATGGACCCGCAGCAGCGCCTGGTCCTGGAGGCGTCCTGGGAGGCGCTGGAGCGGGCGGGCATCGACCCCCTCGACCTGCGGGGCCGCGACGGCGGGGTCTTCGTGGGCACCAACGGCCAGGACTACGTCGGCCTGCTCAAGGGCTCCGACGCGGACGTGCAGGGGCACGTGGCCACCGGCACCACGGCGAGCGTCATGTCGGGACGGCTCTCCTACACGCTGGGGCTGGAAGGACCCGCCGTCACCGTCGACACCGCGTGCTCGTCCTCCCTGGTCGCCCTCCACTGGGCCGCGCAGGCCCTGCGCGGCGGGGAGTGCTCACTGGCGCTGGTGGGCGGCGTCTCGGTGATGTCGAGCCCGGACTCGTTCGTCGAGTTCAGCGTCCAGGGCGGCCTCGCCCCGGACGGGCGGTGCAAGGCGTTCTCCGACTCGGCCGACGGCACCGGCTGGTCGGAAGGCGTCGGAGTGCTCGTGCTGGAACGCCTGTCGGACGCGCGGCGCGAGGGGCATCCGGTCCTCGCCGTCGTCCGCGGTTCCGCGGTGAACCAGGACGGCGCCTCCAACGGGCTGACCGCGCCGAACGGCCCCTCGCAGCAGCGGGTGATCCGGCAGGCCCTCGCCGTGGCGGGGCTGTCCCCGGCCGAGGTCGACGCGGCCGAGGCGCACGGTACCGGTACGGCGCTGGGCGACCCGATCGAGGCGCAGGCCCTGCTGGCGACGTACGGTCAGGAGCGGGACCACCCGCTGCTGCTGGGGTCGATCAAGTCCAACCTCGGCCACACGCAGGCGGCGGCGGGCGTCGCCGGTGTGATCAAGATGGTGCTCGCGATGCGGCACGGCCTGCTGCCCAGGACGTTGCACGTCGAGGTGCCGGCGTCGCACGTGGACTGGTCGTCCGGGGCGGTGGAGCTGCTCACCGAGGCCAGACCGTGGACGCGGCAGGACCGGCCGCTGCGGGCCGGTGTCTCCGCCTTCGGGATCAGCGGCACCAACGCCCACGTCATCCTGGAGCAGGCGCCCCCGGACGAGCGGTTCTCCGACGAGCGCTCTTTCGGCGAGCCGTCTCTCGACGGGCGGACCTCCGGCGAGAGGTCCCTCGATGAGCGGTCTGCCGGCGAAGGGCTCCTCGATGAGCGGTCCCTCGGCGGGCGGGGCGAAGGGCGGCTGCCCGAGCCGCTCGGCGGGCCGAGGGTTCCCGCGGTCGTGCCGTGGGTCGTCTCCGGCCGGACCAGGCAGGCGCTGCGAGCCCAGCTCGATCGGCTGCCGGCCGCCGACTCCGGCCTCGACCCGGTGGACGTCGGCTACTCGCTGGCGAGCCGGTCGATGTTCCGGCACCGCGCGGTGCTGCTGGCCACCCCGGACGGTACGTCGGAGATCGCGCGTGGCGAGGCCACCGCGGTCGCGGGCAGGTCGGCGATGCTGTTCGCGGGGCAGGGCTCCCAGCGCCCCGGCATGGGCCGGGAGCTGTACGCCAGGTTCCCCGTGTTCGCGCAGGCACTGGACGTGGTGCTCGCGCAGTTCGACGTCGAGCTCGACCAGCCGCTGCGGACGATCCTGTTCGCCGAGGCGGGCTCCGCCGAGGCCGAACTGCTCGACCGGACCCAGTGGACGCAGCCCGCGCTGTTCGCGGTCGAGGTGGCCCTGTTCCGCCTGGCGGAGTCGTGGGGGCTGCGCCCGGACCTGGTGGCGGGCCACTCGATCGGCGAGATCGCCGCGGCGCACGTCGCCGGTGTGCTGACGCTGGCGGACGCGTGCACCCTGGTCGCCGCGAGAGGGCGTCTGATGCAGGCGCTGCCGGCCGGGGGCGCGATGGTCTCCGTGCAGGCGGGCGAGGACGAGGTCGTGGCGATGCTCGCCGGACGCGAGCACGAGGTGTCGATCGCCGCGGTCAACGGGCCGTCCGCGGTGGTGATCGCCGGGGCGGAGGGTCCGGTCGTCGAGATCGCCGCCCACTTCGCGGCCGAGGGCCGCAAGACCACCCGGCTCGCCGTCGCTCACGCGTTCCACTCGCCGCTGATGGACCCCATGCTGGAGGAGTTCCGCCGGGCCGTACGAGGAATCGGCTTCTCACCGCCGGCCATCCCGCTCGTCTCCGGCCTGACGGGCGAGCCGGTCGCCGTCGAACGGCTCTGCTCACCCGGCTACTGGGTCGACCACGCCCGGCAGGCGGTCCGCTTCGCCGACTGCGTGCGCACCCTGCGCGGTTCCGGCGTGAGCACGTTCGTCGAACTCGGCCCGGACGGCGTGCTGTCCGCGATGACCCAGCACTGCCTCGCGGCCGACGACACCGAGACCGGCACCCTGGTCGTGCCGCTGCTGCGCAAGGACCGCGGCGAGGAGTCGTCGGTCGTGGACGCGCTGGCCAGGCTGCACGTCCACGGGATTGTGGTGGACTGGCGGTCCCTCTTCACCGGATGCGGCGCGCGCCGCGTCGACCTGCCCACCTACCCCTTCCAGCGCCGCAGGTACTGGCCGGAGGCCGCCGTGCGGGGCGGAGGTCCGGTGGGGGACCCGGTGGACGCCGAGTTCTGGGCCGCGATCGAGCGTGCGGACCTGACGTCCGTGGCGGCCACGCTGGATCTGGAGGCGGAGTCGCTGTCGACGGTGCTTCCCGCGCTGTCGACCTGGCGCCGCGCGCGCCGCGAGCGCACCCTCGTGGACTCCTGGAGCTACCGGGTGGCGTGGAAGCCCCTGGACGCCGTGCCGTCCGCCGTCCCTTCGGGGAGGTGGCTGGTGGCCGTGCCGGCGGGCCTGCCCGAGGAGGGGAGCTGGGCGGAGGTCCTCGACGCCGTGGGCGCCGCCCTGGGTGACCCCGGCGCGCTGACACGTGTGGACGTCACGAATGCCGACCCCGTGCGGCTCGCCGAACTGCTCGATGCTCCTGACGGCCAGGCGCCGGTGGGGGTGATCTCCCTGCTCGCACTCGCCGGGAGAGGTGGTGTCGGTCTAACCGAGGCCGGTCTAACCGGGGACGGTCTGTCCGAGGGCGGCCCGACCGGGGACGGTCTGCCTGAGGGCGGCCTGCCCGGGCTGGCGTTCACGGCCGCGCTGGTGCGGGCGCTGGGCATCGCCGGTCTCGACGCGCCGCTGTGGTGCGTCACCCGGGGCGCGGTGTCGGTGGGCCGGTCCGACGCCCCGCCGAGCCCTGAGCAGGCCGCGGTCTGGGGCCTCGGCCGGGTGGCGGCGCTGGAGCACCCCCGGCGCTGGGGCGGCATGATCGACCTGCCGGGACAGCTCGACCGGCGGGCCGTCGCCAGGTTCGCCGGCGTGCTGGCCGGCGGTCCCGACGGCGAGAGCGAGGTCGCCGTGCGCGCCTCGGGAGTGTTCGGCCGCAGGCTCGTGCCGGCTCCCGCCGGGGACGCCGACCGCTCCTGGCGACCTCGCGGCACGGTGCTGGTCGCCGGGGACACGGGAGTCTCCGGCGAGCGCGTCGCCCGCTGGCTGGCCGACGCGGGCGCCGACCGGGTCGTACTGGCCGGGCGTCCGGTCCCGGCTCAGACCGGGGAGACCGGGGAGGCCGGCGAGTTCGCGGGCCGGGGGGAATCCCCGGAACCGCTGGAGACCGCCGACCGGGTGGAGGCGGGAGAGACCGCCGCCCCGGTGGAGCTTGGGGAACCACGGGAGAGCACCGGTCGGGCGGAACCCGCAGACGCCGATCCCCGGGTGACGATCAGGCACTGCGACCTCACGGACCGGGAGGTCGTGGCCGCCCTGCTGGCGGAGTTCCCGCCGGACGCGGTCGTCTACGCCGAGGAACCGGCCGGGGCCGCCACCCTCGAAGGGACCGAGCCCGCACACATCGCCGAGACCGCCGCGGCCCACGTCGCGGGGGCGCTCCACCTGGACTCCCTGCTGGAAGGCCGGGAGCTGGACGCGTTCGTGCTGTTCTGCTCGCTCGCCGGAGTCTGGGGGGTCGCCGGCCGGGGGGCCGCCGCCGCCGCGGAGGCGGTGCGGGACGCGCTGATCGAGGCGCGCCGCGCCCGGGGCGCGGTGGGGACCGCCGTGTCCTGGGCGGCCTGGGCCGACGGCGGCGTGACCGCGGACAGGGGAATGGACCTGCACCTGCGGGCGAACGGGCTGCCCGCCCTCGCGCCCGCCCTCGCGCTCGGCGCACTGGGCCGGGCCGTCGCGAACGGCGAGGGTGCGGTGACGGTCGCCGACGTGGAGTGGGACCGGTTCGCCCCGGCCTTCCTCGCACTGCGGCCGACCTCGCTGCTGGACGAGCTGCCCCAGGCGAGGAAGGCGATCGAGGCGGCGGGCGGCGCCCGCGACGGCGAGCCCACCGTGGCGGCCGAACTCCGTGAGCGTCTTCTCGGGCTGCCCGCGGCCGAGCGTACGCCCCTCGTCCTCGAACTGGTCGTGGCCAGAGCGGCCTCGGTCCTCGGGCACGCGGACAGCGCCGAGATCGAGGCCGACCGGGCCTTCCGCGACTTCGGGTTCGACTCCCTCACCGCGGTCGACCTGCGCAACCAGCTCAACGCCGCGACCGGACTGACCCTGCCGGCCACCCTCGTCTTCGACCACCCGACCCCGGTGGACCTCGCGGGACACCTGGTGGGTCTGATACTCGGCGAGGAGAGCCCCGACGAGGGCGGCCTCGGCGAGGGGAGCCCGGCGTCCGTACCGGCCGCGCTCACGGACGACCCGATCGTCATCGTCGGCATGAGCTGCCGACTTCCCGGCGGCGTCCGCTCGCCGGAGGACCTGTGGCGGCTGGTCACGGAAGAGGTGGACGCGGTCGGCGCGTTCCCCGCCGACCGGGGCTGGGACCTGGCCACGCTGTCCGGCGGGGACGCCGAAGGACGCGGCCGCAGCACGGCGGCCGGAGGCGGCTTCCTGTACGACGTCGCCGACTTCGACCCGGGCTTCTTCGGCATCTCGCCCCGTGAGGCGATGGTGATGGACCCGCAGCAGCGGCTGGTGCTCGAAGCCGCCTGGGAGGCGTTCGAACGGGCGGGCATCGACCCCGCCGGCCTGCGGGGCGGCGATGTGGGCGTCTACGTCGGCGCCACCGGCGGCGACTACCGGCCACCCCGCGACCACCACGGCCACGCGCAGACGGCACAGGCGGCCAGCGTGATCTCCGGCCGGCTCTCCTACACCTTCGGCCTGGTGGGCCCCTCGGTGACCGCGGACACCGCGTGCTCCTCGTCGCTGGTGGCGTTGCACCTCGCCGCGCAGGCACTGCGGTCGGGGGAGTGCTCGCTCGCTCTCGCCGGCGGCGTCACCGTGATGTCCACCCCGGTGGGGTTCGTGGAGTTCGGCGAGATGGGGGCGCTCTCCCCGGACGGCCGGTGCAAGGCGTTCTCCGACGCCGCCGACGGCACGGGCTGGGCGGAGGGCGTCGGCATGCTCGTCGTCGAACGGCTGTCGGACGCCAGGCGCAACGGCCACCGCGTGCTCGCGGTCCTGCGCGGTTCCGCCGTCAACCAGGACGGCGCCTCCAACGGGTTCACCGCGCCGAGCGGTCCTTCGCAGCGCAGGGTGATCCACCGCGCCCTCGCCGGTGCCCGGCTGACCCCGTCCGAGGTGGACGTGGTGGAGGCGCACGGCACGGGCACCAGGCTGGGCGACCCGATCGAGGCGCAGGCCCTGCTGGAGACCTACGGGCAGAACCGCGAGCGGCCGGTACTGCTCGGGTCGATCAAATCCAACATCGGCCACACGCAGGCCGCGGCCGGAGTCGCCGGACTGATCAAGATGGTGATGGCCATCAGGCACGGGGTGGCGCCGAGGACGCTGCACGTGCAGGCGCCGTCGTCGCACGTGGACTGGTCGGCGGGCGCGGTGGAACTGCTCACCGAGGCGCGGCCGTGGCCGGACTCCGGGCGCCCGCGCCGGGCGGGTATCTCGTCCTTCGGAGCCACCGGCACGAACTCCCATGTGATCATCGAGGAGGCGCCTCCGGCCGACGTCGCCGGGGTGTCCGAGGCCGTCGAGCCATCGGGGTTCCACCGGGCACCCTCCGCCGACCTCGGCGAAGCGCCGGGGGCGGCCCCGGCGCTCAACGGGACGTCCGCCGGACATCTCGCGGACCAGGCCGAGGCGGTTCCCCACCTCCTGCCGGTCCCGCTGTCGGCGAAGACCCCGGCCGCGGTGCGGGCACAGGCGCAGCGCCTGCTCGACCACCTCGCCGAACACCCGGACCTCGGCCTGGCCGACCTCGCGTACTCCCTCGCCACCACCCGGTCGAGCTTCAGGCAGCGACTCGTCGTCCTGGCCGGCAGCCGTACGGAGCTGCTGGACGGTCTGCGGGCGGCGGCGGACGAAACCCCGGCCCCGCACGTGCTCGACGGCGCTCTCGGGCGACCGGGCAGGACGGCGTTCCTGTTCACCGGCCAGGGCAGCCAGCGGCCGGAGATGGGCCGCGAGCTGTACGACAGATTCCCGGTCTTCGCCGACGCGCTCGACGCCGTGCTGGCGCAGCTGGACGCCAGGCTGGACCGCCCGCTGAGGGAGATCCTCTTCGCCCCGGCGGGAACCCCCGAGGCCGAGCTGCTCGACGGGACCGGGTGGGCACAGCCGGCGCTGTTCGCGGTCGAGGTGGCCCTGTTCCGCCTGCTGGAGTCGTGGGGTCTCACCCCTGACGTGCTGATCGGACACTCGGTCGGCGAACTGGCCGCGGCGCACGTCGCGGGCGTGCTGTCCCTCGGGGACGCCTGCGCGCTGGTGGCGGCGAGGGGCGCGCTCATGGCGGCGCTTCCGGCCGGCGGCGCGATGGTCGCCGTCCAGGCGGGCGAGGAGGAGGTGCTGCGGGCGCTGTCCGGGTACGAGGGGCAGGTCTCCGTCGCCGCGGTCAACGGCCCGGAATCCGTGGTGATAGCCGGGGCGGAGCGGGCGGTGCTCGACGTGGCCGGCACACTGGCCGACAGCGGTCACAGGACGAGGCGGCTGCGGGTCTCGCACGCGTTCCACTCGCCGCTGATGGAGCCGATGCTGGCGGACTTCCGCACGGTCGCCGAAGGCGTCTCCTACTCCGAGCCGCGCATCCCGGTGATCTCGAACGTCACCGGCGGCGCCGTCACGGCCGAGCTGTGCTCCCCGGACTACTGGGTGACACACGTGCGGAACGCCGTACGGTTCGCCGACGGGATCCGGGCGGCGCACGAGGCGGGGGTGACCCGCTACATCGAGATCGGCCCGGACGGAACCCTCACCGCGATGGCACGGGAGACCGTCACCGCCGAGGCCGAGCTGGTCTCCCTGCTGCGCAGGGACCGAGACGAGCACCGGACCGTCCTCACCGCCCTCGCCCGGCTGCACGTGCACGGGATGAGCCCCGACTGGACCTCGGTCCTCGCCGACACGGGCGCCCGGCAGGTGGACCTGCCGACGTACGCGTTCCAGCACGAGCGGTTCTGGCCCGACGCCGGTCACCCGGGCCCGGCCCGCGCGGCGGACCGGAACGGCACGGCGGATTCGACGGCGGACCCGGTGGACGCCGAGTTCTGGGCGGCCGTCGAGGAGGAGGACTCCAAGGCGCTGGCGTCGCGGCTCGACGTGGACGGCGACGCGCTGACCAAGGTGCTGCCGGCGCTGTCGTCGTGGCGCCGGGAGCGGCGCCGGAAGTACACGATGGACTCCTGGCGGTACCGGATCGCCTGGAAGCCTCTCACCGGCGACGGCGCGGCCGCACCCGGCCGGAGCTCGCGGACCGGTCCGGCCGGCCCGTGGCTGGTGGTGCTGCCCGAGGAACTGCGCGCCGACGCCTGGACGGGCTCGGTGATCGACGCGCTCGGTGCCGACGTGGTCCGCGTTGAGGTGGCCGACCTCGCCGCGGTGCCTTCGGATCGGGCCGCGCTGGCGGAGCGGCTGGGCTCGCACGCCGGCGACAGGCCGCTCGCCGGAGTGGTCTCGTTCCTGGCGTTGCGGGAGCCCGCGGGCGCCGGGCACGTCGGGCACGTCGGGCACGTCGGGCACGTCGGGAACACCGTGCTTCCCGACGGCCTGGCCCTCACGACGTCGCTGATCCAGGCGCTGGGCGACGCCGGTGTCGAAGCGCCGCTGTGGTGCCTCACCCGGGGCGCTGTCGCGGCCGAGCCCGGCGAGGCCCTGCGCGATCCGGCGCAGGCCGCGATCTGGGGTCTCGGCCGGGTCGCCGCGCTGGAGCACCCGCAGCGATGGGGCGGCCTGATCGACCTGCCGGAGGGGTTCGACCGGGAAGCGGCGCGGCGACTCGCGAGCGTGCTGGCCGGTCTGGACGGCGAGGACCAGATCGCCGTCCGGGCCTCCGGCACGTACGCCCGGCGGCTGGTGCAGGACCCGGCGGGCCAGAGCGGCGAGCCCGGCGAGTGGACGCCGTCGGGAACCGTACTCATCACCGGTGGCACCGGCGCGCTCGGCGGACACCTGGCCCGCTGGCTGGCCCGGCACGGCGCGGAGCACCTGGTGCTGGTCAGCCGACGAGGGATGGAGGCCCCCGGGGCCGCCGAACTGCGCGACGAGGTGTCGGAGCTGGGCGCCCGGGTGACCGTCGCGGCCTGCGACGCGGCCGATCCGGACGCGCTCGCCGCCGTGCTGGCCGACATCCCGGCCGAGTTCCCGCTCACCGGTGTGGTGCACGCCGCCGGTGTGGTCGACGACGGCGTGGTGGACGGCCTGACCAGGGAACGGTTCGAGACGGTGTTCCGGGCCAAGGTGGCACCGGCGGTCGTGCTGGACGAGCTGACGCGGGACATGGATCTGCCGGTGTTCGTGCTGTTCTCCTCCGCGGCGGGGACGCTCGGCACCCCCGGCCAGGGCAACTACGCCGCCGCCAACGCGGTGCTGGACGGCCTGGCGGAGCGACGCCGCGAACGCGGGGCCGCGGCCACGGCGGTGGCGTGGGGTGCCTGGGCCGGTGGCGGCATGGCGGAGGTGGCCGCGGCGCAGGAGGCGTCCCGGCGCATGGGCGTACGCCCGATGGACCCCGAACTCGCGGTCGCCGCGTTGAGCGGCCTCGTCGCCGGCGGTGAGCCGATCGCGGTGGTCGCCGACATCGAGCACGAGCGGTTCGTCCGCTCCTACACGGCGGGACGGCCCAGCCGGCTGCTGTGCGAGCTGCCGGGATACCGTGAGCTGGTCGAGTCGGAGGGCTCGGCGCAGGAGACCTCACGGTCGGCGTCCGCCCTGCGGGACAGGCTGGCCGTCCTCGCGGGACCCGAACGGCTCGGCGTGCTGCTCGACGTGCTGCGCGATCAGATCGCGATGGTCCTCGGGCACTCGGGTCGCGAGGTGATCGGCGCCGACCAGGCGTTCAGGGACCTCGGATTCGACTCCCTCAGCGCGATCGAGCTGCGAAACCGGCTCACGGCCTCGACGGGGCTGAAGCTGCCCTCCACGCTGATCTTCGACTATCCGACCCCGCAGGCCCTCGCCGAACACGTGATCGCCCAGCTCCTGCCGGAGACGGGCGCGGCCTCGGGCATGAACGGCGTGAACGGTGGAGGCGAGGAGGAGGCGCGGGTCCGGGCGCTGTTCGCGTCGCTGTCCATGGCGAGGCTGCGGGAGATCGGCGTGCTGGACGCGCTGCTGCACCTGGCCGGTGACCAGCAGAGCTCCGTCGCCGACGATGCCGATGAGGACGCCGGCGACGCGCTCGACGCGATGGGACTCGACGAGCTGGTGCGGGCGGCCCTTGAGGGGGGAGGGCAGTAGCTCGGGGCCGGGACGACGATCAGGACCGGCACCTCGGGGGCGCGGGCGGCCCGCGACGGCGGAGCTCGACGAGCTCCGCCGTCCCCGTCGTCCCGGATTTCCGCGGTCCTGCCGTCTCGGCGTCGTGGTCCCGACCGTGTGGGGGACCCACGTATCCGGAGAGACAGGGGAACGTCGGTCTTCGCAAGGTCCCGCCCGCGTGGGGGCCACCCGGTGTGGCGGGACGAGAGGGAACGGCCGGGAACGCGAATCGACCCGGCCGGGGGTGCGTCGACCCGGCCGGGTCGGGTTCGTGCGAGCGGGGTGCGATCACCCGCCCGGTACGGTCCTCAGCTCTCGGACAGCGAGATGGACCTCGACGGGCAGGCGAGGACCGCCTCCCGGGCGCCGATCTGAGCGGAGTCGTCCAGGGTCTCGACCAGGACCATGACGGTTCCCTCGTCGTTCTGGTCGAAGACCTCCGGCGCGATGAGCACGCACTGGCCGGCGCCGACGCAGTGCTCGGCGTTCACATTGACACGCATGACATTCCTCATCCTTGAAAGACCGGGACCGACGACGACCGGCCGGGAGCCTGTGGCGCCGTCACCAGCGGACCGGGAGCTCGTGCAGCCCGAACAGCACACCGTCGTACTTGAACGGCAGGTCCTCGACCGCGCCGTCGAGCCGAAGGGTCGGAATCCGCTGGAACAGGGACGTGAAGACGGTCTCCATCTCGATCCTGACGAGGTTCTGCCCGAGACACTGGTGCACGCCGTACCCGAACGCGACGTGATGGCGGGCCGAACGGCTCGGATCGAACTCGTCGGCCCGCTCGAACGCGTCATGGTCGTGGTTCGCCGCGGCACCGAGCGGCACGATGCCCTCGCCGGCCTTGATGACGTGCCCGCCGATCTCGACGTCCTCCAGGGCCACGCGGAGCGCGACCCGGTCGGCGACGGACAGGTAACGCAGCACCTCCTCCACCACTCCGGGCGCGCCGATCCACTGCCGGTTCAGCAGCAGCATGACCACGCCGAGCGCGATGTTGTTCGCCGTCGTCTCATGCCCGGCGATCAGCAGCAGCAGGGCGACACCGGAGATCTCCTTGGGGGTGAGCACCCCGGCCGACAGCAGCCGGCTGGTCAGGTCCCTGCCGGGGAACCGCTGCTTCATGGTGATCAGCTTGGAGATGTACAGCAGCAGGTCCTTGGTCGCGGACTCGCGTTCGTCGTCGGTCGACGTGAGGGTCACCAGGACGCGCGTCCTCGACTCGAAGAGCTCACGGTCGGTACGCGGCACGCCGAGCAGCTCACAGATGATCAGTGAAGGCACCGGCAGCGCGAACGCGGACACCAGGTCGGCGGTGGTACCGGCGTTGAGCATGTCGTCGATACAGGTGTCGACGACCCGCTGGACGGCCGGACGGAGCTCGGCGACCCGCCGTACGGTGAACTCGGGGATGAGGGCCTTGCGGAAGCGGGTGTGCTCCGGCGGGTCGTACGCGACGAACCAGCCGGGGATCTGGTCGGGCGGAGGCACCGTCCCGTTGCGCCCGATCGTCGGAAAGCCCTCGTGCAGGGGGCTGGCACTGATCCGGGGATCGGTGAGCACGGCGCGCACGTCGTCGTGCCTGGCGACCAGCCACACAGTGCTGCCTCCCGGCAGCGCCGACCTGACCGGTCCCGGCTGTTCCCTGAGCGAGGCGTACTCGTCCGGCGGAGAGAGCTGCCCGCGCCGCCGCCTCGGGAACTCGATGGATGTCGGGTCGCCGCTGTGCGTTTTCATGATGTCGCCACGTCCTTCGGCAGTACCTGGTCGGATCGTTTCAGCGCCGGGTTGCCCAGGATCAGATCGGCGGCCACCCGGGTGCCTCCCGCCTCCTGCTGCGCCTTGGCGAAGAACTCGGCGCGCTCACGGAAGGAAGGGGTGTCCAGCACCTGGGTGATCTTGCCGACCACGTCGTCGACGTCGATGGTCTGCGGGTCGTCGAGGGTGAGGCTCACCCCGCTGTCCACGCCGCGCACCGCCTGGTCGTAGCAGTCGACCCACAGCGGGCGGATGATCTGTGGCTTGCCGAAGTACAGGCTCTCGTGGAAGGCGTTCGCGCCGCCGTGGTTGAAGAAGAGGGCGACGTTGGGATGGGCCAGCACGTCGAGCTGGGAGGGAATCCAGCTCTCGATCCTGAGGTTCGGCGGCAGCTCCTCCCGGGGAGGGAGGAACTGTTGCTGCCCGGCCGGGAGCTTCCACAGCACGGCGTGCCTGCCGTCCAACCGGCGGGCGACCTCCACCAGCGCGTGCACCTCGGGACGGGTCAGCCGGGTGATGGTGCCGAGTCCGACGTAGACCACGGAGGGGTTGGCGTCGAGCCAGCCGGACAGGTCGCGGTCGTCCTGCGCCTCGGGCAACGGCGGGATGATCGCGCCGACCAGGTGGAACTTGTCGGGAAGGGGAAACGGGTACTCCAGCCCGAAGACCGTGTAGCACAGGACGAGATCGGCGCGGTCGACCTTCGCCGACGGACGGAGCGCCTCCTTCGGCAGCTGGATCTGTTTCGCGTACGAGATGCCCTTGAGCGCGAGCCTCAGCATCCTCGGGTGCAGGAACATCAGCGCGGCCCGGATCTTGAACACGTTGCTGTAGACCCGCTGCGGGAACGACATGTTCAGGGGCAGCCCGGTGTGCAGCATGGGGAATCCGCGCGGTGTCCTGGTGATGAGCAGATTGCTCGGCAGGAAGGGCGAGCTGAGGACGTACGGGATGTTTCTCCTGAGCGCGATCATGAGCGCGACGGGGTTCACGCTGTCGAAGATCATGAGAGCCGGGTTCAGCTCCTCGACCAGGGCGTCGAGTGCCAGATACTTCTGCTCCCCGCTGTCGGGGTCGAACCCGCGCCGTACCACCGCGTGGTGTGCCTTCCAGCGGGACCGCTGGGTGGCCAGCCGGTACATCTCGTCGTCCCAGTCGGCTGGGGATTGCAGGGGATCCGTCTCGCCGAGTGAGACGAACCGTACGCCGCTTCCCTCGTTGATGCTCTCGATGTCGGCCCTGCAGGACTCATCCGTCGCGAACCACAGATCCTCCGTGCCACGCCTGGCCAGCTCGGCGGCGATCACGCGCAGGGGGTTGAAGACACCGGCCCCCGGATTGCTGACGAACAGCACTGGTTTGCGGCCCTCGCCCATCACACACACCTCCATCGCGGGAGCCGGACCGTTCGAACAGCCAGTGACGCGCGGGCGCCTGCTCCGGTGCGGATCCGTCCTCGCCGTGCGCGTCTTCCCTGCTCCGACGCCGGCGTGCCCGCACGGTATCGCGGCGACATTAGGGGGATCACTAGTTTTCCCGGGGCGCGGGATCGTGGGCGCGACCGGTCTCTCCCGGAGCTGGTCCGCGCGGTCGAGGGCGCCCGGAGGCGGTGCTGTGGGCGCGGCCGGCGCGCCGGGCTTCCCAAAGACTAGGCGTTTGCCGAGTCGCCATCGGCCTAACTTCGCCGAATGGATGGCATGCTCGACGACTTCTCTCTCAGCGGGAGTCCCGTCGTGCATACCGCCGGTCCTCCTCTTCGACCATGTGGAGACCCGTGCTACCGCCTCCCCTCTCCGGTGGGGACGCCTCGCCGGGTGAGGACACCGCGTGCCGGTGCGTGCGGAGAGGGCCGTGGTGACTGACGCGATCGACGCGGCGGTGGTGGGTGTCCTGGTACCGGCGACGCCGGACGCAGGTTTCCCGACCCCGCCCGACGTACGGAGGCTGTGATGGATACGCCCAGTGAGCAGGTCGTACAGGCGCTCCGGACCTCCATGAAGGAGGCCGAACGGCTAAGGCGTCAGTACCAGAAGCTGGTCGCGGTCACCACGGAACCGATCGCCATCGTGGCGATGAGCTGCCGGTTCCCCGGCGGGGTGTCCTCGCCCGAGGATCTGTGGCGGCTGATCGCCGAAGGTGGTGACGCCACCTCGGGCTTCCCGTCCGACCGCGACTGGGATCTCGATCTGCTGGCGGCCCGCGATTCGGAGGGCCGGCCTCGGAGCGACACCGACAAGGGCGCCTTCATCAGCGACGTCGCGGACTTCGACCCCGGGTTCTTCGGGATCTCGCCGCGCGAGGCGCTGGCGATGGATCCGCAGCAGCGACTCCTTCTTGAGGTGTCGTGGGAGGCCGTCGAGCGGGCCGGGATCAACGCGGCCAAGCTGCGCGGTAGCCGTACCGGGGTCTTCGTCGGCATGAGCGGCCAGGACTACTCCTACCTGATGGTCGGCTCACTGGCCGACCTCGAGGGCAACATCGGGACCGGCATGGGTGCGGCCGCGGCCTCCGGCCGGCTCTCGTACACGCTGGGCCTGGAGGGGCCGGCGGTGACGGTGGACACGGCCTGCTCGTCGTCGCTGGTGGCGGTGCACCTGGCGACGCAGGCGCTGCGCAGCGGTGAGTGCTCGCTGGCGCTGGCGGGCGGGGTGACCGTGATGGCCACCCCAGGTGCGTTCGTGGAGTTCACCCGGCAGGGCGGGCTGGCGCCCGACGGCCGGTGCAAGGCGTTCGCCGACGCGGCGGACGGCACGGGGTGGGCCGAGGGCGTGGGCGTGCTGGTCCTGGAGCGGCTGTCGGACGCCCAGCGCAACGGCCATCAGGTCCTCGCGGTCCTGCGCGGGTCGGCGGTGAACCAGGACGGCGCGTCGAACGGCTTCACCGCGCCGAACGGTCCTTCGCAGCAGCGGGTGATCCGCCAGGCGCTGGGCAGCGCCGGGCTGAACCCCGCCGACGTGGACGTGGTGGAGGCGCACGGTACGGGGACGACGCTGGGTGACCCGATCGAGGCGCAGGCGTTGCTGGCGACCTATGGTCAGGATCGGCCGGAGGATCGGCCGCTGCTGCTGGGTTCGGTGAAGTCGAACCTGGGTCACACGCAGGCGGCGGCCGGTGTGGCGGGTGTGATGAAGATGGTGCTCGCGATGCGGCACGGTGTGCTGCCTCGGACGCTGCACGTGGACGCGCCGTCCTCGCACGTGGACTGGGCCTCGGGCGCGGTGAGGTTGCTGACCGAGCCGACGCGGTGGCCGCAGGTGGATCGGCCGTGGCGGGCGGGTGTGTCCTCGTTCGGTCTCACCGGCACCAACGCTCACGTGATCATTGAGCAGGCGCCGCATGACAAGCGAATCGAGGTGAACACGGAGGACTGGTACCCGGCGGTGACCCCGGATGTGCCTCCGGTGCTGATCTCCGGTCGTACGGCGGAGGCGCTGCGGGCACAGGCCGAACGGCTGGTGTCACACCTGGACGCCGAACCTGATTTTGATCTGACCGACATCGCCTTCTCCCTCGTCTCGACGCGATCGGTCTTCGAGCACCGGGCCGCCGTACTGGCCGGTGCGCGCGAGGATGTCGTGGCCGGGCTACGAGCCGTGGCCGAGGGCCGACCGGGCGCGGGCGTCCTGCTGGGACAGAGCGGACGGCAGGGCAAGGTCGCGTTCCTGTTCACCGGTCAGGGCAGCCAGCGGGCCGGGATGGGGCGGGAGCTGTATGACCGTTTCCCGGTGTTCGCCGAAGCCTTGGACGAGGTGTTCGCCGAGTTCGAGCCGCTGCTGGACGGGTCGTTGCGTGAGGTGGTGTTCGCCGAGCCGGGGTCGGTGGAGGCGGGGTTGCTGGATCGGACCGGGTGGGCGCAGCCTGCGTTGTTCGCGGTGGAGACGGCGTTGTTCCGGCTGGTGTCCTCGTGGGGGATCCGGCCCGATGTGCTGGCCGGTCATTCGGTCGGAGAGATCACCGCCGCTCATGTGGCGGGGGTGTTGTCGCTGCAGGACGCGTGTGTGTTGGTGGCGGGCCGGGCGCGGTTGATGCAGGCGCTTCCCGCCGGTGGGGCGATGGTGGCGGTGGCGGCCTCCGAGGAGCAGGTCGCCGAGCTGCTGGTGGGGCGGGAGAAGGAGGTGTCGGTCGCGGCGGTGAACGGTCCCGCGTCGGTGGTGGTCTCCGGGGGTGAGGAGGCGGTGCTGGAGGTGGCCGCCACTCTGGAGGAGCGGGGGATCAGGACGAAGCGGTTGCGGGTGTCGCACGCGTTCCATTCGCCGTTGATGGATCCGATGCTGGAGGAGTTCCGGGCGGTGGCGGGGTCGCTGACCTACGGTGCGCCGCGGATTCCGGTCGTGTCGACGTTGACCGGGGAGTTGGCGACGGCGGAGTGGTTGTGTTCGCCGGAGTACTGGGCGGAGCAGGTGCGTGGCGCGGTGCGGTTCTCCGACGCCGTCCGTACGCTGCACGGCCAGGGGGTTCGGGCGTATCTGGAGCTGGGCCCCGACGGGGTGCTCGCCGCGATGGCGTCCGACACCATCGCCGCCGAGGATCGGCCCGTCGCGGACGTGGTGGCCGGGGCGGACGCGGTGGCGGTGCCGGTGCTGCGCGGGGACCGGGACGAGCAGTCGACGATCATGACGGCTCTCGCCGAACTGCACGTGCGTGGCGTGACGGTGGACTGGGAGGCGGTGCTCGCGGGCGGGCGCCGGGTGGCGCTGCCGACGTACGCGTTCCAGCGCCGGCGTTTCTGGCCCGACGGCGCGGGTGCGCGGGTGGGGAACCTGGCGGCCGCCGGGTTGGCGGCCACCGGCCATCCGCTGCTGGGTGCGGCGGTCGGGCTGGCCGGCTCCGACGGGGTGCTGCTGACCGGCCGTCTGTCGCTGGGGTCGCATCCGTGGCTGGCCGACTACGTGGTGATGGGTTCGGTGATGGTGCCGGGCAGCGTGTTCGTGGAACTGGCCGTGCGGGCGGGGGATCAGGCCGGCTGCGATGTGATCGAGGGGCTGACCCTGACCACGCCGCTGGTGCTGGGTGAGCGGGACGCGGTCGCGGTGCAGGTGTGGGTGGGATCGGCCGACGAGTCGGGTCGGCGTGAGGTGAGCGTTCATGCCCGGTCGGCCGAGGCGGCCGATGAGGAGCCGTGGGTCGAGCACGCGACCGGTGTACTGACGGCCGGAGACCGCGCCGCTGTGTCGTTCGAGACGGAGGTGTGGCCGCCGCGGGGTGCGTCGGTGATCGAGTTGGACGGGGTGTACGAAGGGCTCGCCGCGAGCGGGTTGGAGTACGGCCCGGTGTTCCAGGGGCTGCGGGCGGCCTGGCGCGGCGCCGACGGTGAGGTGTTCGCGGAGGTTGTGCTGCCTGAGCAGGTGGTGTCGGGTGCGGGGTCGTTCGGGGTGCATCCGGCGTTGTTGGATGCGGTGTTGCATGCGGTGCCGTTTGTGGGGTTGGACGAGGCCGAGGGTGGGCGGTTGCCGTTCTCGTGGGGTGGGGTGTGTTTGCATGCGGGTGGGGCGTCGGAGTTGCGGGTGCGGTTGGTGAGGACTCGGGGTGATGCGGTTTCTGTGGTGGCGGTGGATGGGGGTGGGGGTTTGGTGGTGTCGGCGCGGTCGTTGGTGTTGCGGCCGGTGGCGTCGGAGGTGTTGGCCGCCTCTGGTGGGGGTGCGGGTAGGGATGCTTTGTTCCAGGTGGAGTGGACGTCGTCGGTGGATCTTCCGGCGGCTGACGCGCTCTCGACGGCGATACTCGGCCAGGACACGTTGGGTGTCGCCGCCACGCTGCGGGCGGGCGGGGATTCGGGTGGGGATCCGGTGCCGGTTCACGCGGATCTGCTGTCGCTGGTTGAGGCGGGGCCGGTGCCGGGTGTGGTGCTGGCGGAAGCGGTCTCCGGCCGGGTCGACGGGGTCGCGGAGTCGGTGCACGAGCTGACCTCGCATGTTCTGGACGTGCTGCAGGGGTGGCTGGCCGATGACCGATGCGCCGATTCGCGCCTGGTGTTCGTCACCCGGGGCGGGGTCGTGGCTGGTGAGGACGGCGAAAAAGCGCCGGACCCGGTCGTGGCGGCGGCACGAGGGCTCGTCCGCAGTGCCCAGTCGGAGAATCCTGGCCGGTTCGTCCTGGTCGACATCGACGACGAGCTGTCCTCGTCCGTACTAGCCGGAGTGCTGGCCTCCGGTGAGCCGCAGGTCGCGGTGCGCGGGGGTGAGGTGTGGGTGCCGAGGCTGGCGCGGGTGACGCCGGATTCGAAGGCCGGTGGCGACGTCCGCTCGTGGGATCCCGAGGGGACGGTGTTGATCACTGGTGGTACCGGTGGTCTGGGGGCGTTGTTCGCGCGGCATGTGGTGGCCGAGCGTGGGATACGGCACCTGCTGCTGGTGAGTCGGCGAGGGCTGGACGCTCCGGGTGCGCTGGAGTTGCGGGCCGAGCTGATCGCGCATGGGGTCGAGGTCACGGTCGCGGCGTGTGATGTGGCCGATCGCGATCAGGTGGCGGCGCTGCTGGCCGGGGTGCCGGAGGAACACCCGTTGACGGCGGTGATTCACACTGCGGGCGTGCTGGCCGATGGGACGATCCCGTCGTTGTCGGCCGAGGATCTGGATGTGGTGTTGCGGCCGAAGGTGGATGCGGCGTGGCATCTGCACGAGCTGACCCGAGGGTTGGGTCTGGCCGAGTTCGTGGTGTTCTCGTCGGTGGCGGGGACGTTCGGTGGGGCGGGGCAGGGTAACTACGCGGCGGCGAACGCGTTCTTGGACGCGTTGGTGGGGGTGCGGCGGGCTGAGGGGTTGGCGGGGTTGTCGTTGGTGTGGGGGGCGTGGGGTCGTGAGGCCGGGATGACGGGTGGGTTGGGTGAGGTGGATCTGCGGCGGTTGGCGCGTTCGGGGATGGTGGCGTTGTCGGCTGAGCAGGGGTTGGGGTTGTTCGAGGCGGCGGTGGG